>NZ_VOBQ01000025.1 GCF_007833165.1 Caenimonas sedimenti
ATGACCATCAGGGCCAGCCGCAGACCCCAGGTCTGCAAGAGCACAGGCCGGATATAAGTCCGCAATGAACCCGCCAAGTCAAAACTTCCAATACCCGCTTGCCACACGGGAGGCGTCCATATAAGTTCTGCCGGACCGGCCCCAGGCCGTACATCGCAGCGAAGCTGGAGCGAGCCGAAGGCGGAGCGCAAGCCGCCACAGCATGAGCCGGGGGCGGGTGGGGGAGGGGGCGAAGGAGGGTACGGGAGGTGGAGCGGGAAAGGCGGCGTGGTGCAAGGCAACGATGGATCCCGGGTCGAGCCCGGGATGACATGACGTACAGGCATACACACGTCCCGTACTGGTTTCTGTCGGTAACCATCGCCCAGAATCCGGCCGAACCCGGTGGTAGGCTTGCGGGTTGCGCGCCGCGGACCCGTCCCAGAAGGCCAGGGCCGGCGACCGCGCAACGTGCCCAACCCGGGAAGGAATCCATGACGACTCGTTCGCGCCTGTTCGCCCTCTCGGCGGCGGCCGCCGCCACGCTCTGGCTGGCCGGTTGCGCCGCCGTCGCCCGGCCGCCCGAATCGGTGGCCGCCACGGCCCCGCCCCAGTGGTACGCGCCGCTGCCGCACGGCGGCACGCTGACCGACCTGAAGCAGTGGTGGCAGCAGTTCAACGACCCCTTGCTGATCGACCTGATCGAAGCCGCGCAGACGGTGAGCCCGACCGTCGCCAGCGCCGGCTCGCGCATCGCCCAGGCGCGCGCCTCGCGCGTCGCGGCGGGCGCCGCGCTGCTGCCCACGTTGGACGCCACCGCGGCGGCGACGCGGGGCAACGCCCAAGCCGGCGCGCCGCTGGCGACCACCTTGCAGGGCGGCCTGCAGACCGCCTGGGAAATCGACCTGTTCGGCGGCAACCGTGCGGCGGCAGACGCCGCACAGGCCCGGCTGGACAGCGAACGCGCCGGCTGGCACGCGGCGCGCGTCGCCGTCGCGGCGGAAACCGCCAACAGCTATCTCAACCTGCGCACCTGCGAGCGCCAGCTCGGCGTGGTGACCAACGACGCGCGGTCGCGTGCCGAGACCGCGCGGCTGACGGCCTTGAGCGCCGAGGCCGGCTTCACCGCGCCGGCCGTCTCGGCACTGGCCCGGGCGAGCGCCGCCGAGGCGTCGGCGCGCGTCACCCAACAGCGCGCGCAATGCGAGATCGAGATCAAGGGGCTGGTCGCGCTCAGCGGACTGCCGGAGCCGCAGCTGCGGCAGAAGCTGGACGTGGCCTGGGCGGAGCCGACCGAGTTCGCGCTGGTCGCACTGGCACCCCTGCCGGCGCAGCTGCTGGTGCAACGGCCGGACGTGTACCAGTCCGAGCGGGAGGTGGCCGCGGCCAGTGCCGACGTCGGCACGGCGCGCGCGGACCGGCTGCCGCGCCTCACGCTCTCCGGCCAGGTGGGCCGGCTGGCCCTCCGTGCTGGCGGCAGCACCAACAGCATGGAGACCTGGTCGATCGGCCCGCTGGCCATGACCATGCCGATCTTCGACGGCGGCCGGCGCGCGGCGAATGAAGACGCCGCCACGGCCCGCTACGAGGAGGCGGTGGCGCTCTACACCGCGCGCGTCCGCCAGGCCGTGCGTGAAGTCGAGGAGGCGCTGGTGGTGCTGGAAAGCGCGCGCGACCGCAGCCAGGATGCGCGCACCGCCGTCGAAGGCTACCGCGCCTCGTTCAGCGCCAGCGAGGCGCGCTACCGCAGCGGCCTGGGCAGCCTGATCGAGATGGAAGACCAGCGCCGGGTCGCGCTCGCCGCCGAGTTGGCGCTGGTGAACCTGCAGCGTGAGCGCATCGCCGCCTGGATCGCGCTGTACCGTGCCGTGGGCGGCGGCTGGGCGCGTCCCGAAGCCATCGCGGCGGCGCCACGCTGACCCCGCGCCCGCGCGCGCCAAGCCAATGCACCCAACAAGAAGAATGAGGATGAGAAACGTGACCCATGCCGCCCGCCTGTCCCTCGCCGTCCTGGCCTTGCTGCTGGCCGGTTGTGGCGACAAGGCCCCCGAGGAAAAGAAGGCCGCCACGGCCAAGCCCGCGCTCACGGTGTCGCTCACCACGCCGCAGCAAAGCATGCTGCCGGTGACGCTGGCCGCCAACGGCAACCTGGCCGCCTGGCAGGAGGCCAGCGTGGGCGCCGAGACCGCCGGCCTGCGCCTGGCCGAGGTGCTGGTGAACGTGGGCGATCGCGTGCAGCAGGGCCAGGTGCTGGCGCGCTTCGCCACCGACACGCTGCGCGCCGAAAGTGCGCAGGCCCAGGCGAGCCTGGCGGAAGCCGAAGCGAACGCCGCGGAGGCCGCCAACAACGCGGCCCGCGCGCGCACCTTGCAGACCACCGGCGCGATGAGCGCTTCGCAGATCAACCAGTACCTCACCGCCGAAAAGACGGCGCAGGCCCGCGTGGAGGCGGCGCGCGCGCTGCTGAACGCGCAGCAGGTCCGCCTGAACCAGAGCGCCGTGCGCGCGCCCGACGACGGCGTGATCTCGGCCCGCACGGCCACCGTGGGCGCCGTGGTCGGCAACGGCACCGAACTGTTCCGCCTGATCCGCAAGGGCCGGCTCGAATGGCGCGCCGAGGTCACGTCGGCGGAACTGGGCCGCATCACCACCGGCACCACGGCCATCGTCACCGCCGCCAGCGGTGCGCGCCTGGCCGGGCGCGTGCGCACGATCGGCCCCACGGTGGATGCGCAGAACCGCACCGCGCTGGTTTACGTGGACGTCAGCCCGTTGCCCGGTGGCGCGTCCGGCAGCGCACGCGCCGGCATGTTCGCCCGCGGCGAATTCGACCTGGGCGCGCAGCCGGCCCTGACCATCCCGCAGCAATCGGTGGTGGTGCGCGAAGGCTTCAACTACGTGTTCCGCGTGAATCCGGACAACCGGGTGAGCCAGGTGAAGATCCAGACCGGCCGCATTGCCGGCGACCGCGTCGAGGTCCAGTCCGGCCTGACAGCCGACATGCGGCTGGTGGCCAGCGGCGGCGGCTTCCTGAACGACGGCGACCTGGTGCGCGTCGTCGCGGCCGGCGCACCGGCGGCAGGCACGGTGACGCCTGCGGGGTCCGCTTCCGCGCCGGCGTCGCCCGCCGCATCGGCCGCTGCCTCGGCCCCCGCCTCCGCCCGGAAGTAGCCCGCCATGATGAACGTCTCGTCCTGGTCGATCAAGAACCCCATCCCGGCGGTGATGCTGTTCGTGCTGCTCACCTTCGGCGGCCTGATCTCCTTCAACCTGATGAAGGTGCAGAACTTCCCCGACATCGACCTGCCCACCATCAACGTGACGGCCTCGCTGCCGGGCGCGGCGCCGGCGCAGCTGGAGACCGACGTCGCGCGCAAGCTCGAGAACTCCATCGCCACGGTCCAGGGGCTCAAGCACATCTACACCAAGGTGCAGGACGGCGTCGTCACCATCACGGCGGAATTCCGGCTGGAGAAGCCGACGCAGGAAGCCGTGGACGACGTGCGCTCCGCGGTTGCACGCGTCCGTGCGGACCTGCCATCGGACCTGCGCGACCCCATCGTCACGAAGCTGGAGCTGGCCGGCCAGCCGGTGCTGGCCTTCACCGTCGCGTCGAAGCGCATGGACGAGGAGGCGCTGTCCTGGTTCGTCGACAACGAGATCTCCCGCAAGCTGCTGGCGGTGCGCGGCGTCGGCGCCGTCAACCGGGTCGGCGGCGTCAGCCGCGAGATCCGGGTCGCGGTCGATCCGGCCCGCCTGCAGGCCCTGGGCGCGACCGCTGCCGACATCTCGCGCCAGCTGCGCCTGGTGCAGACCGAGAGCGCGGGCGGCCGCACCGACGTGGGCGGCGGAGAACAGCCGGTGCGCACGCTCGCCACTGTGAAGAGCGCGCGCGAGATCGGGCTGCTCGAGATCGCGATTGCCGGGGGGCGCAGCATCAAGCTGGACGACGTTGCGGTGATCAGCGACACCATCGCCGAGCCGCGCGCCGCAGCGCTGCTCAACGGCAAACCGGTGGTCGGCTTCGAGGTGGCCCGCAGCAAGGGCGAGAGCGAAGTGGCCGTGGGCGCCGCGGTCCGCAAGGCGCTGGAGGAACTGAAGGCGGCGCACCCGGACATCGAGCTCACCCAGGCCTTCGACTTCGTGACACCGGTGGAAGAGGAATACGACGGCTCGCTGCACCTGCTGTACGAAGGCGCCATCCTCGCCGTGCTGGTCGTCTGGCTGTTCCTGCGCGACTGGCGTGCCACGTTCGTCTCGGCCATCGCGCTGCCGATGTCCGTGATCCCCGCCTTCATCGGCATGTACCTGCTGGGGTTCTCGGTCAACGTGATCACGCTGCTGGCGCTGTCGCTGGTGGTGGGCATCCTGGTGGACGACGCCATCGTGGAGGTGGAGAACATCGTGCGTCACCTGCGCATGGGCAAGACGCCCTACCAGGCGGCGATGGAGGCGGCCGACGAGATCGGGCTGGCGGTGATCGCCACCACGTTCACGCTGATCGCCGTGTTCCTGCCCACCGCGTTCATGAGCGGCGTGGCCGGCAAGTTCTTCAAGCAGTTCGGCTGGACGGCATCGCTCGCCGTCGCGGCCTCGCTCCTGGTCGCGCGCGTGCTGACGCCGATGATGGCCGCCTACATGCTCAAGCCCATCGTGGACAAGAAGCACGAGGACGCCGGCTGGATGAAGGTCTACATGCGCATGGTGAACTGGAGCATGAAGCACCGCGTGAAGACCATGGTGCTGGCGACGCTGTTCTTCTTCGGCTCTGTCGCGCTGATCCCGCTGCTGCCCACGGGCTTCATCCCGCCGGACGACAACTCGCAGACCCAGGTGTACCTGGAACTGCCGCCCGGCTCCACGCTGGCGCAGACCCGTGCCATCGCCGAACAGGCCCGCCTGGCCCTGATGAAGGTGGAGCACGTGAAGAGCGTGTACACCACCATCGGCGCGGGCAGCGCCGGCACCGACCCCTTCGCGCCCTCCGGCGCGGCCGAGGCGCGCAAGGCCACGCTGACGGTCCTGCTCACGGATCGTGGCGACCGGCCGCGCAAGCAGGGCATCGAGAACAAGATCCGCACGGCGCTGGAGCCGCTGCCCGGCGTGCGCAGCAAGGTCGGCCTCGGTGGTTCGGGCGAGAAATACATCCTGGTGCTCACCGGCGAGGACCCGCAGGCGCTGCAGACCGCGGCGCTCGCCGTCGAGAAGGACTTGCGCACCATCCCCGGCCTGGGCCAGGTGGCATCCACCGCCAGCCTGATCCGCCCCGAGATCGCGGTGCGGCCCGACTTCGCACGCGCCGCCGACCTGGGCGTGACCAGTGCGGCCATCGGCGAGACCCTGCGCATCGCGACGGCCGGCGACTACGACACCAACCTGCCCAAGCTGAACCTCTCGCAGCGCCAGGTGCCCATCGTCGTGAAGCTGGACGAGGAGGCCCGCAAGGACTTGCGCGTGCTGGAGCGCCTGGCCGTCCCCGGCACCCGCGGCCCGGTGATGCTGGGCCAGGTGGCCACGCTGGAACTCACGGGCGGGCCGGCGGTGATCGACCGTTACGACCGCTCGCGCAACATCAACTTCGAGATCGAGCTGTCGGGCCTGCCGCTGGGCGACGTGGCGGCGGCGGTGCAGCAACTGCCTTCGATCAAGAACCTGCCGCCGGGCGTGAAGGTGGTGGAAGTGGGCGACGCCGAGGTGATGGGCGAACTCTTCGCCAGCTTCGGGCTGGCCATGCTCACCGGCGTCCTGTGCATCTACATCGTGCTGGTGCTGCTGTTCAAGGACTTCCTGCACCCGGTGACCATCCTGAGCGCGCTGCCGCTGTCGCTGGGCGGTGCCTTCGTGGGCCTGCTGATCGCGCAGAAGAGCTTCTCGATGCCGTCACTGATCGGCCTGATCATGCTGATGGGGATCGCGACCAAGAACTCGATCCTGCTGGTGGAATACGCGATCGTCGCGCGGCGTGACCAGGGCATGTCGCGTTTCGACGCGCTGCTGGATGCCTGCCACAAGCGCGCGCGGCCCATCGTCATGACCACCATCGCCATGGCGGCCGGCATGCTGCCCATCGCCATCGGCTTCGGCACGGCCGACCCGAGCTTCCGCTCGCCGATGTCGATCGCGGTGATCGGGGGGTTGGTGACGTCGACGCTGTTGTCGCTGCTGGTGGTGCCGGTGGTCTTCCTGTACCTGGACGACCTGGAGCACTTCATCCAGCGGATGGCGGGCAAGTTGCGGCGCCAGCCCAAGGCGCCGCCGCCCGCGGTCGCGGCCGCCGCGACGCGGCCGGACTAGGCGCGACGGCTCAGGCCCGGCGGGACCGCGTGCTGTCGGCCGGCACCGTGCTGTCCGGCAGCTCGAGGGCTTCGCCGGTGCGCTTGGGCGCCGAGTGCGGCACGATGTCCGAGATGTAGACCCGGTCCTTCACGTTGGGCGTGGAGACCTGCTCCAGTTCTTCGCCCATCGTGCGATTGAGCTGCGACAGCATGTGCATGCGCTTGTTGGAGTCGCGCAGCCGCTGGCTGACCGTGCGCAGGATCGACAGCAGCATCTTGCAGCCCAGCGCCGGCGATTCCTTGGCGAGGCGGTTGAACTGCGTCTGGCTCAGCGTGGCCAGGCCCATGTCGGTGGCGGCCGTGACCGTGGCCGAACGCGCGCCGTTGTCGAGGATGCCCTGCTCGCCGATCAGGTCGCCCTCGCCGAGCACCTTCAGCATGATCGACTCGCCGTGGCCCGAGCCCTGGGTTTCGACGGTGGCCTCGCCCTCGAGGATGAGCGCCATGAAGCTGGCGTTCTTCTGGCCTTCGTGGAACAGCACCGCCCCGGCTTTCACCTTCTGCGGCCGCATGTGTTCGACCAGGGCCACGCCCTCGGTCTGGTTCAACATCGCGAAGAGTTCGTGCGAACGCACCAGGTAGGCCACGTCGCGGTGGCTCCATTCGCGTTCAGCTTTGCGGAAGAAGAGGGCCATGCCCGATGTTCGCCACCCGGCGGGGCGGCGTCAATGCCGATTACCTTGCTTCCTAGAGCTTTTGGGGCGGCTCCGTCGGCTCCGGCGGGGGGTCGAAGAAGGAGGAAGTGAGCTCGAGCGGCTTGGCGTCCAGGAAGACCGCCTTGGGCCGCGATGAAATCTCCAGGTCGAGCTCCTTCTTCAGCTTTCGGTTGCTGTCTTCCAACACGTGCGTGCGCTGGTTGGCTTCCCACAGCCGCGTGGTCACGGTGCGCAACATCGAGATGAGGATGGTGCAGCCGAGCGCCGGCTTGGCCTTGACCAGCTTGTCGAAGCGCGCGGAGTCGATCGACGCGAGCATCAGGTCGGTGCGCGCGGTGACTGTGGCCGAGCGTGGTGTTTCGTGGATGATGCCCTGCTCGCCGACCAGGTCGCCTTCCTTCAGGATGCCCAGCTGCACGGGCGCGCCCAGGCCCTGCCCCTCGGTCTCGGCCTTGGCCTCCCCGTCGAGGATGATCGCCATGAAGTTCTGGCTCTCGTCGCTGCGGCCTTCGCGAAACAGCACCTTGCCCGCTTCCAGTCGCATCGGGTGCATGTGCTGCACGAGCACGACGGCGTCCGCTTCGCTGAGCATCCGGAAGCGCTCGTGGCGGCGCACCAGCCGGGCGACGTCGTTGATGCTCCATTCGCGCTTGAAGGTGGCGTTGATGGAGGTGAAGAGTTCAAGCATGCCTTACTCCTTGTCGCCCTTGTCGGCGAAACGGCGGATGCGCTGCACCAGCGCGGTCGTGGAATAGCCCTCGACGAACGGGATTGCCAGGGCGCGGCCGCCCTGCGCTTCGATGACCCGCGTTTCCTCGAGCATCCGCATATCGTAATCCCCTCCCTTCACGTACACCTGCGGGCGCAGTTCGGCGAGCAACGCCACCGGCGTGTCTTCGTCGAACCAGGTGACAAGGTTCACGGATTCCAGCGCCGCGATGACGATGGCGCGTTCGGCCTCGCCGTTCAGCGGCCGGTCCGGCCCCTTGCCGAGCCGGCGCGCCGAGGCGTCGGTGTTCAGGGCCACCACGAGCGAGGCGCCGAGCGCGCGCGCCTCGGCGAGGTAGGTCACGTGGCCGCGGTGCAGGACGTCGAAGACACCGTTGGTGAAAACCACCGGGCCCGGCAGCGCCGCCACGGCCGCGGCCGCCTGGTCGCGCGCGACGATCTTGGCCAGGAACGCGGGTTCGCCCACGCGTGCTTCAGGCCGCGCCGGGCTTCGGCGCCCCGGTGCCGGGCAGGACCAGGCTGGCCTGCAGTTCCTTGCGGTAGCGATTGAGTTCCTGGACGCTCTTGAAGCTGCGGTCCATCAGCAGGCTCATGTTGTGCAGGATGCGCTCGACGACCTTCCCCTCCCAGGCCTGGTCGAAATTGATCTGCTGGTCCAGCCAGTGCTCCAGCCATTCCGGGTTGGGCAGGCGCGACTGGATGGTGTCGCGCGGGAACAGCGCCTTGTTCACGTGCAGGTTGGTCGGGTGCAGGGCCTGCGCCGTGCGGCGCGCGCTCGCCATCAGCACGCCCACCTTGGCGAACGCCGCCTTGGCCTCGTTGCCGAAGTTGTTGATGGCGCGCTTCATGTAGCGCAGGTAGGCGCCGCCGTGCCGCGCCTCGTCCTGCGACAGGGTCGTGTAGATGTGCTTGATCACCGGCTCGCTGTGCCATTCGGCGGCGCGGCGGTACCAGTGGTTCAAGCGGATCTCGCCGCAGAAGTGCAGCATCAGCGTCTCGAGCGCGGGCGCCGGCTCGAACTCGAAGCGGACCTCGTGCAGCTCCTGTTCGGTGGGCATCAGCTCGGGACGGAAGCGGCGCAGGTACTCGATCAGCACCAGGGAGTGCTTCTGCTCCTCGAAGAACCAGATCGACATGAAGGCCGAGAAGTCGCTGTCGTTCTTGTTGTCGCGCAGGAACATCTCGGTCGCCGGCAGGGCCGACCACTCGGTGATGGCGTTCATCTTGACCGTCTGGGCCTGTTCGTCCGACAGCAGCGTGCGGTCGAACCGGTCCCATGGGATGTCCTTGTCCATGTCCCAGCGGACGGACTCGAGCTGCTTGAACAATTCGGGATACAGCATGGGCGGGCCTTTCTGCTTCTTCTGGCCTCGATTTTACGGCGCCCCGGTGTCGGACGGGTGCCCGCGTCCCGCCAGGAGCCGGGGGATGTCCGCGACGGCGTGCACCGCGTCCACCCCCTGCGGCAGCCGCCGCTTCAAGGCCAGGCTGCTGCCGCCGGCCCAGAGGGCCACCGTGGCGGGCAGGCGCGACCGCAGCTCACCAAGCGCCGCCGCGGCCAGCTGCGGCCGGAAGCTGCCGGTGAAACTGAGGCCGACGATGCCGGCTTTCGTCGAGCGCGCCGCCGTCACGATGTCGCCCAACGGCACCTGCGTGCCCAGCGACACGCAGCGGCAGCCATGCAGGCTGAGCATGGCCTCCGCCATCAGCAGGCCCAGCCCGTGGGGCTCCTGGGGAAGTGTCGCCAGCAGGACCCGCGGCGCATCGGCGGCCGGGTCGGGCAGGCGGCCGAGGGCCTGCCGCAGCACCAGGTGCACGCATTCGGTGTACACGTGTTCCTGGGCGACCGTGAGCCGGCCGGCCTGCCAGGCTTCGCCGACGGCGACATTGAGGTCGGCGATCCGCTGCGTGACGAACGCTTCGAGGCCGCCGGCCAGCAGGTCCTGCTGCAGCATGCGGCGCAACGCCGGCCCGTCGTGGGTCTCCAGCGGCTCGCCGAAGCGCCCCAATCCCGTGGCGGACGCGGCTTGTCCTTCGCGCGGCGCCGCCTCAGCCTGCGCGAGCGCCTGGAGGGCCGCCTCGTCCAGTGCCATCAGCCGTCCCGGGCGGTGGCCGGCGTCGAGCAGGCGCTTGATCAACCGCAGGCGGAGCACCTGGTCGGCCGGGTAGGCGCGTTCGCCCACCGGCCCGCGCAGCGGCTGCGGGAAGCCATACCGGCGCTCCCAGATGCGCAGCGTGTCCTTGGACAAGCCCGTGTCGCGTTCGACAGCGGCGATCGGGACGCCAGCGGGCTCGGAAGAGGCGGAATTCAAGGCTGAGTCCAAAAGCGCGCGGCCTGCGTATGGGTCTGGAGACCGTTGGAGAAGACTAGCATGAATTATTTTGTCCTGGACAAAACTGGCAAACTGAGCCATTATGGCGTCGAAATGTCGAGATTCGCGTATTTTGTCCTGGTCACATGCTTGACCATGCTGGTCTCCGCGCCCGTGCGGGCGGCGGAGCCGGCCTGCCCGGCCATCCTGCAGCACAGCTTCGCGCGCCTGCAGGACGAGAAACCGCAGAACCTGTGCCAGTACGCCGGCCGCGTCCTCGTGGTGGTCAACACCGCGAGCTTCTGCGGGTTCACGCCCCAATACGAGGGCCTGGAGCGCCTGCACGCGCGCCACAAGGGCGCCGGTCTGGTGGTGCTGGGCTTCCCGTCCAATGACTTCGCGCAGGAATCCAAGAGCAACAAGGAGATCGCGGACTTCTGCGAGAACACCTTCGGCGTGAAATTCCCGATGTTCGCGAAGACCGCGGTCCGCGGCGCGGATGCCAACCCCTTCTTCAAGCAGCTGGCGGAACGCAGCGGCCGCGCACCGCTCTGGAATTTCCACAAGTACCTGATCGCGCGCGACGGCACTGTCGTCGCGAACTACGGCAGCATGACGGCGCCGGACGACACCGCGTTCGTGCGCGCGGTCGAACAGCAGCTCGCGCGGCGTTGAGGTCCCGGCATGCCAGTCCGCCCGCCCACGGCGCGCGTCCGCGCGCGATTCACAAAAATTTACCTCCCCGCCTGCGCGGGCCAGGGAACCCGGCGCGCTCGACGGGTGTCCCACCGTGCAAGAGGCAGGACACACCCACGACACAGTTTTTGCTGCTGCGAAGTCTTCCAGGCTGAACCAGCCCGGATGCAATCCCGAGGCGACTCTTCTCCTCCTCCCTCCCTCCCTCCTTCGCACCGGGGCGCTTCGCAGCACTTTTCTCTTCGCGGACGGTGGCGGCCATGAAGGTCGCCATCGTCGGTGCCGGCATCTCCGGCCTGGCCGCCGCGCATCGCCTGCGCGACCACGCGCAAGTCACGCTGTTCGAAGCCGCCGATTACTTCGGCGGCCACACCCACACCGTCGATCTCACCCTGCCGGACGCCACCGGCCGCCCCGTCACGCATGGCGTGGACACGGGCTTCCTGGTGTTCAACGAGCGCACCTACCCGGGCCTGATCGCGTTGTTCGATGAGCTGGGGGTGGACACCGCGCCGTCGGACATGTCGTTCTCGGTGCAGGTGCCGGGCGCGTTCCCGGAAGGCGCGCTCGAGTGGAGCGGCAGCAACCTGGCCTCCGTCTTCAGCCAGCCGCGCAACCTGCTGCGGCCCGCCTTCTGGGGCATGTTGCGCGAATTGATGCGCTTCAACCGGCTGGCCACGCGCATCGCGGATGCGGACGCCGAAGACGATCTGATGCAGCCGCTCGGTCAGTTCCTGGACGGCCAGGGCTTCTCGGCCGAATTCCGCGACTGGTACCTGCTGCCCATGATCGGCTGCATCTGGAGCTGCCCCACCGACCAGATGCTGCGCTTTCCGGTGAGCACGCTGATCCGCTTCTGCCACAACCACGGCCTGTTGCAGGTGCTGGGGCGGCCGCGCTGGTGGACGGTCACGGGCGGTGCGCGCCACTACGTGCATCGCATCGTCGAGGAACTGCCCGACAAGCGCCTGGACACGCCGGTGCTTTCCGTGCGGCGCCGCGAGGCCGGCGTTGAAATCCGGACGGCCGGCGGCCGCGAGGAGTTCGACCACGTCATCCTGGCCACGCATGCGGACCAGTCGCTCGCGCTGCTGAAAGACGCCGACACGCGCGAAAGCGAATGCCTGCACGCCATCCGCTACCAGTCGAACCTGGCCGTGCTGCACACCGACACGCGGGTGCTGCCGCAGCGCAAGCGCGCCTGGGCCGCCTGGAACTACGAGCACGCAGCGGGCGACGGATCCAGCCGCGTGTGCCTGCACTATCTCTTGAACCGGCTGCAGCCGCTGCCCTGGCAGCGCCCGGTCATCGTCTCGCTGAATCCGGCACGCGCGATCGAGCGTAAGTACGTGATGGGCGAATACGAGTACGCGCACCCGGTCTTCGACGAAGCCGCGATCCGCGCGCAAGACCTGCTGCCTTCGATCCAGGGCAAGCGGCGCACCTGGTTCTGCGGCGCCTGGACGGGCTACGGCTTCCACGAGGACGGCCTGCAATCCGGTTACGCCGCGGCGCGCTCGCTGCTCTTGAGCAGCACGCTCGAGCGCGAGAATGCCTCGCTGGAGTTCCGCGCGTGATCGGCCCGCAGGTCGGCACTGGCGAAGTCCGCCACACGCGGCTGCGGCCCGCGCGCAATGCCTTCGCCTACCCGACCTTCTTCCTGTTGCTGCCGATGCGGCAGATGCGCACCGGAGGCAGCGGCGCGCTCGCCCGCAACCGCCCGGCCCTCCTGAGCTTCCACGACCGCGACCACGGCGACGGGCGACCCGACGCCTTGGCCTGGCTGGACGACACCTTGCGCGGGGCCGGCATCAGCGACGCCGACGGCGAAGCCTGGCTCCATTGCTATCCGCGCGTGCTCGGGCACACGTTCAAGCCGGTGAGCTTCTGGTATTGCCATCGCGGCGACGGGTCGCTGCGCGCCATCGTGGTCGAAGTGAACAACACCTTCGGGGAGCGCCACTGCTACCTGCTCGACGCGCCGGCCTGGGGCCGTGAACTCGAAGCGCGCAAGGTCTTCCACGTGTCCCCGTTCTGCGAGGTGCGCGGGCACTACCGCTTTCGCTTCCTGCTGGCCCCCGACCGCGCCCGCACGGTGGCCCGCATCGACTACGACGACGGCGCCGGCGCGCTGTTGCAGACCAGCGTGAGCGGCACGCTGGCGCCGGCCACGGCCGCCGCGCTGCGTGCAGCGCTGTGGCGCCATCCCTTGCTGACGCTGGGCGTGGTCGCGCGCATCCATTGGCAGGCGCTGAAGCTGTGGGTCAAGCGGGTGCAGTTCATCCGCAAGCCCAGCCCGCCCCAGGCATTCTTGACAAGGTGACGACGGCATGACCACGACAACCGCCGGCGGGCTGGGGTGGAAGGCGCGCGCGCCCGCCACCGCCCACGCCGCCCTGAAGCTGCTGGAGCAGCTGCGCCACGGCTGCCTGTTCGTGGAATTCCCGGACGGCCAGGCGGCGCGCTTCGGCCACGGCGAGCCGCACGCCAGTCTGCACCTGGCCAACTGGAAGCCCTTCACGCAGGCGCTGGCGAGCGGCGACATCGGCTTCGCGGAGAGCTACGTCGCCGGCGACTGGACCACGCCGGACCTGCCCGGGCTGCTGGCGCTGCTGGTGCGCAACCGGCAGGCCCTCGAAGACGTGGTGTACGGCACGTGGTGGGGCCGGCTCGCCTACCGCCTGAAGCACCTGGTGCAGCGCAACAGCCGCGCCGGCAGCCGCAAGAACATCCACGCGCACTACGACCTCGGCAACGCGTTCTACCGGCTGTGGCTCGACGAGACGATGAACTATTCGTCGGCCCTTTTCGAGGGCGATGCCGGCCGGACGATGGTGCAGGCCCAGCACGCGAAGGTGCGCCGGGCGCTGCAGGCGGCACAAGTCCGGCCCGGCGCGCGGGTGCTGGAAATCGGCTGCGGCTGGGGCGCGCTCGCCGAGATGGCGGCGGTGGAGTTCGGCGCCGACGTGACCGGCGTCACGCTTTCCACCGAGCAACTCGCCTTCGCGCGCGAGCGCGTCCCGGCGGCGGACCTGCGGCTGCAGGACTACCGCGACATCGGCGACGCTCCCTTCGACGCCATCTGCTCGATCGAGATGGTGGAGGCGGTGGGCCGGGAATACTGGCCCCAGTACTTCGCGACCGTGGCGCGCCTGCTCAAGCCGGGCGGCCGCGCTTGCGTGCAGAGCATCGTGATCGACGATGCGCTGTGGCCGCGCTACGTGCGCTCCACCGACTTCATCCAGCAGTACATCTTCCCGGGTGGCTGCCTGCCCTGCCCCGCCGAGTTCCGGCGGGCGGCCGCGGCGGCTGGCCTGACGGTGGTGGACGAATTCGCGTTCGGCCTCGACTACGCCGCCACGCTCGCGCATTGGCGCGAACGCTTCCTGGCGCAACGCGGCGCGGTGCTGGCCCTGGGCTTCGACGAAAGGTTCATCCGGCTATGGGAGTTCTACCTGGCGTATTGCGAGGCGGCCTTCCGCCAGCGCGACGTCGACGTGGTGCAGTACACGCTGCAGCGCGCTTGAGCGCCGCGCTGGCGCGCCGCAGCGCGCGCGGCCTGCTTGCCGCGTGCCTGCTGGCGGGCGCCGCCGCCGCCTCGGCCAACGACCTGTTCGCCCTGGAGCCGGGCCTGCGCCCGGCCGGCACGGGCCGGCTCACCTGGTTCGGCTTCCAGGCCTACGACGCGCGCCTTTGGGTGGGGAGCGGTTTCAGCCAGGCCGCCTTCGAGCGGTCGCCGTTCGCGCTGGAGCTCGCCTACCTGCGCGCCTTCACGGGCCCGGACATCGCGCGCCGCTCGCTCGACGAGATGCGGCGCGCCGGCCCCATCGCGCCCGAAGACGCGCAGCGCTGGCAGGCCGCGCTGCAGCAGCTGCTGCCGGACGTGCAGCCCGGCGACCGCATCCTGGGGCTGCACCGCCCGGGGCGCGGCGCGGCTTTCGCCATCAACGGGACTTGGGCCGGGGAGATCCTGGACGCGCGCTTCGCCCGCCTTTTCTTCGGCATCTGGCTCGCGCCCACCACCTCCGAACCGAAGCTGCGGCAAGCGCTGCTGGCCGGCACGCCCCCATGACCGGCGCGGCGGCGCGCTTCACCACGGCCGATGGCTGGCGCTACGGGCTGCTGGGCCTGCCGCTGGCGTTCGTGGCGCTGCCGCTGTACGTGCTGTTGCCGAACCACTATGCCCGCGCATTCGGCGTGCCGCTCGCGGCGTTGGGCGTGGTGTTGCTCGTGGCACGCCTGTTCGACGCGTTTCTCGATCCCTGGCTCGGCCGCGTCGCGGATCGCCTGTTCGCGCGCACGCCCGCGGCAGTCCTGCGCTTCGGGTGGGTGGCAGCGGCATTCCTGGCGCTCGGATTCGCGCTGCTGTTCTTTCCGCCGGTGCGCGGCACGACAGCGTTGCTGGCCTGGGCGGCCTTCGCGCTGGCCTGGACCTACCTGGCGTACAGCGCGCTCAGCATCGCGCACCAGTCCTGGGGCGCCATGCTGGGGGGCGACGCGGCACAGCGCAGCCGGGTGGTGGCCTGGCGCGAAGGCTGCGGGCTGGCCGGCGTGCTGCTGGCCTCGCTGCTGCCGCTGCTGGCGGGGCTCGCCGCCTCGGCCGCCGCGCTGGGCGTGCTGCTCGCGCTCGCCTGCTGGGCGTGGCAATCGGGGCCGCGGCCACGCACCGCAGCCGGCGCGAGCGGCGCCGATTGGCGCACGCCGTTCGCGCGCGCGCCGTTCCGGCGGTTGCTCGCCGTGTTCGTGCTGAACGGCATCGCCAGCGCGGTTCCTGCCACGCTGGTGCTGTTCTTCGTGCAGGACCGGCTGCAGGCTCCCGCCGCCATGGAACCGCTGTTCCTGGGCAGCTACTTTCTCAGCGCCGCCATCGCCATCCCGCTCTGGGTGGCCGCGGTGCCGCGCTTCGGGCTGGCACGTGCCTGGCTGGCCGGGATCCTGCTGGCGATCGCCGCCTTCGCCGGTGCCAGCCAGCTGGGGGCCGGGGACACCTGGGCGTTTCTCGCCATCTGCATCGCCGCAGGGGCCGCGCTCGGCACCGACCTGGCGCTGCCGGGCGCCTTGCTCGCCGGTGTCATCGCGGCGGCAGGTGACGGCGGCCGCGCCGAAGGCGCCTACTTCGGCTGGTGGAACTTCGCGACGAAATTGAACCTCGCATTGGCGGCCGGCCTGGCCCTGCCGCTGCTCGCGCTGGCGGGCTACACGCCGGGCAGCCGCGACCCGGAAGCCCTGGACGCCTTGACGCTGGCCTATTGCGTGCTGCCCTGCGTTCTGAAGCTCGCGGCCGCGGCGCTCCTCTACCTGCTCTTGATCCACAAGGAGACCGCCGAATGAAACGACGGATGCTGCTGGGCGCGGGTGCGCTGCTGCTGGCAGGCTGCGCCGCGCCCGAAGTGTCGGACTACGCCGCCGAACAACCCGCGCTGGACCTGCGTGCCTACTTCAACGGCCGCGTGGACGGCTGGGGCATCTTCACCGACCGCAGCGGGCGCGTCGTCAAACGCTTCACCGTCGTCATGGACTGCACGTGGCAGGGCGACCAAGGCGTGCTCGACGAGGACTTCACCTATTCCGACGGGACCAGGCAGCGCCGCGTCTGGCGCGTGCGCAAGCTGCCGGACGGCCGCTACACCGGCCAGGCCGACGACGTGGTCGGCGAAGCCGTGGGCCAGGCGCGCGGCAACGCCCTGCGCTGGAACTACACGCTGGCGCTGCCGGTGGACGGCCGCACCTGGCACGTGCAGATGGACGACTGGATGTACCTCATGAGCGATCGCGTCCTGCTCAATCGCACGGCCATGAGCAAGTTTGGCATTCACCTGGGTGAGGTGACCTTGTCGTTCACCCGGCGGCCCTGATGGCAGCCTGGATCGCGCCGCTCAACGCGCCCATCACCAGCTGGCGCGGCCGGCGGGTGTGGGTGGTCGGCGCCTCCAGCGGCATCGGTCGGGCCACGGCCGCCTTGCTGCACCAGCGCGGCGCCTCGGTGGTGCTCTCCGCGCGCAGCGGGGAGGCGCTGCGGGAGTTCACCGCGCAACACCCTGGGGCCGTGGCCTTGCCGCTCGACGTCTGCGATGCCGCGCAGGTGCGCGCGGGGGTGGAGACCCTGCTTCAGTCCGGGCCGGTCGACCTGGTGTTCTACTGCGCGGGAACCTACCAGCCGCAACGCGCGACCGCCTTCGACCTGGCGCAGATGCGCAAGCACATGGAAGTGAACTACCACGGCGCCCTGCACGTCCTCGACGCGATGCTGCCCGCGCTGCTGGCGCGCGGCGGCCACCTGAGCCTGGCGGCCAGCGTGGCGGGCTACCGCGCGCTGCCGAATGCGCTGGCGTACGGGCCCACCAAGGCCGCGTTGATCCAACTGGCCGAGACGCTGCACATGGACTTGCGCGACGAAGGGGTCGGCGTGAGCGTGGTCAACCCGGGCTTCGTCGAAACGCCGCTCACCGCGCAGAACGAGTTCCGGATGCCGGGACTGATGACGGCCGGCCAAGCCGCCGCGCACATCGTGCGCGGCTGGGAACGCGGCCGTTTCGAGATCCATTTCCCGCGCCGGTTCACGCTGGGCCTCAAGCTGCTGCGGCAGTTGCCGTTCCGCCTGTACTCCGGGCTGGTGCGACGGGGGACCGGTCTGTGAACCGCGACGAAACCGCAGCCGCGGTGGAACGCGTCGTGGCGCTGTTCGAGGCACTGCAGCCGGCCGACGTCCTGCGCCTCGGGGATTTCTACATGGACGACGCGCGGTTCAAGGACCCGTTCAATGACGTGGCCGGCCTGCCCGCCGTCCAGCGCGTGTTCGCGCACATGTTCGAGACCCTGCATGCGCCCCGTTTCGATGTGACGGAGTGCATCCTCGATGCCGGCCAATGCTTCCTGGTGTGGGACTTCAGCTTCCGCTTCCGCTCGTTTCGCCCCCGGCAGACGTTCGTGGTGCGCGGCGGCTCGCAACTGCGTTTCGCCGCCGATGGGCGCATCACGCTGCACCGCGACTGGTGGGATGCAGCGGAAGAGGTGTACGAGAAGCTGCCCGTGCTCGGGGCGCTGATGCGCCTGCTGAAGCGCCGCGCGGCGAGCTGAAGCGTCGGAGGGCGGCCCACGGCCGCTGAGCCAACCGCTGACGCTCACTGTCCAGCCATCCCGACGCGGCCGCGACCCCATCCGCGCGAAGGTGCAGCATGGGCTACTTCCTCGCGTTCCTGCTCGCGGTGATGGCGTTCTCGCATTCGTCGATGGACGGGCTGCGGGCGCCGGCGGTGACCGTGGTCCAGGCGCCGGCAGCGGCCCCGCCGCCCGCGACCAAGGCACCCGCGCCCGCTCCTGCCGTCGCGAAGCAGACGCCTTCGGCCGAAGAAATCCTGGCCGCGCGGCAACTGGTCGTGCCAGTCCAGGGCATTCCCCGTTCGCGCCTGAAGGACACGTTCGACGAAGGACGCGGCAAGGGTCGGGCGCACCGGGCCATCGACATCATGGCGCCGTGGGGGACGCCCGTGCTTGCCGCCGACGATGGCCAGGTCACCAAGATCTCGAGCAACCGCGGCGGGGGGCTTTCCGTCTACCAGACGGATGCCAGCGGGCGCTTTCTCTACTACTACGCGCACCTCGCGGGCTACGCCGAGGGCCTGCATGACGGGCAACTGGTCCGCCGCGGCGAGGTCATCGGCTACGTGGGCGCCACCGGCAACGCACCGGACCACGCGCCCCACCTGCACTTCGCGGTCCAGTACGTGGAGAGCGGAAGCCGTTGGGCGAAACTCTGGGGCCGTGGCGAAGCGGTCAACCCTTACCTGGCGCTCGCGCTCGCGAATTGAGCGCGGCATAGGCCAGGCCCGCCGCGACGCCGCCGAACAGGTCGCCTTGCACCAGCGGCACCCCCGGCATCTGCGCGCCGAGGCGCTCCTGCAGGGTCCGCAGCGCCGACGATCCTCCGGTCAGGTAGATCACATCGATCTGCGCCCCCGCGCGGCGTACGCATTCCTGCGCGCAGGCCACGACTTTCGCGAGCAGCTCGTCCAACTCGGCGCCCATCTGTTGCGGCGTGAGCGACGCGGCCAGGCCGGCCTCGATCTCCTCCAGCGCGATGCGCGCCGCTGCGCCGTGCATCGAGCATTCGATCTTGGCCTGCTCCACCTCACTGGCCAGCCGGTGGCCCTGGCGTTGCCGCAGCACTTCCATCAGGCGATCGTGCAGCTGCAAATCGCTGTAGTCGGGACGCAAGGCCTGGATGCGGCTCACCACGCGCGGCGCGTACTGGAAGTTGATCAGGTGCCAGGTGGCGAGGTCCAGGAAGATGGCATTCGGGACTTCGCGCCCGCTGGGGCCGACGTGCCCGAACCCGAGCAGCGGCATCACGCGCGCCACATTCAGCTTGCGGTCGAAATCGGTGCCGCCGATGTGCACGCCCGCGGTGGCGAGAATGTCGGCGCTGCGATCCGCGTGGCGCACGCGGTCCGGGCCGAGCCGCACCACGGAGAAGTCCGAGGTGCCGCCGCCGACGTCGACGATCAGCGCGACGGCCTCCTGCGCGAGCCGCCGCTCGTAGTCGAAGGCGGCCGCGATGGGCTCCAGCTCAAACGCGACTTCCCGGAAGCCGGCCGCCAGTGCGGCTTGTTCCAGCCCCTGCTGCGCCTTGCGGTCACGCTCCGGCGCATCGTCGACGAAGTGCACCGGCCGGCCCAGCACCACGCGTTGACCAAGGCCGGGCACGCTGGCACGAGCGCGCTCGGCGAGCTCACCCAGGAAGCGAGCCACGATGTCCTGGTAGCGCTGCTCGCCCCAGCCGACGGCCGTGTGCTCCTGCATCAGGGCGCTGCCGAGCAGGCTCTTGAGCGAGCGCATCAGCCGGCCGTCGGTCCCGGCGAGGTAGAGGCTCATCGCATCGCGGCCGAAGTGCACGGTCTTGTCTTCGGCGTTGAAGAAGACCGCCGTGGGCAGCGTGGTGAACTCGCCTTCCAGCGGCAACAGGCGCGCGACGCCCCGCGCATCGACCGTGCCGGCGGCGGAATTGGAGGTGCCGAAATCGATGCCCAGCGCGGGCGCCGCCCGCGCGCTCAACGTGGCATGCTGTCCGCGAAGCTGGGGCGCTGCATCAGTTTCTCGTGCAGCTTCGCCAGGTTCGGGTGCTCCGGGCGCCAGTCGATCTCGGGGAAACGGAAATCGAGGTAGCCCAGCGCGCAGCCCACCGCGATGTCGCCCAGGCTCAAGTAGATGCCCGCGCAGAACGGCTTTTCGCCCAGGCCCTGGCTCATGGCCTTCAGGCTGGCGTGCGTCTTGGCGAGCTGCCGGTCGATCCAGGCCTGGCTGCGCTGCGCCTTGGTGCGCCCGCTCCAGTTGGCTTCCAGGCGGGCCAGGATCAGCGCGTCCAGCACGCCGTCGGCCAGCGCCTCCCAGGTCTTCACCTCGGCGCGCTCGCGGCCGACCGCGGGAATGAGCTTGCCCACGGGCGACAGCGTGTCCAGGTATTCGACGATCACGCGCGAATCGAACAGGGCCTCGCCGCCTTCCATCACCAGGCAAGGCACCTTGCCGAGCGGGTTGGATTGCATGATGGTGGTGTCGGCGGACCACACGTCTTCCTCGACGAACTGGTAGTCGAGCTTCTTCTCGGCCATGACGACGCGCACCTTGCGGACGTAGGGACTGGTGATGGCGCCGATCAACTTCATGGGTTCGCTCTTCGAGTTCTTCAGGGGACGATTCATTCTAGGGGAAGCTTTTTGCAGCGCTGTCGTGCTGTCGCGACACGCGCGCACGGCGAGCCGACGGAAGGCGCCGCCTACAATCCCGGCATGGCACTTTCCCCCATTTCCGCGCTGTCGCCGCTCGACGGGCGCTACGCGAACCGGCTGGCCCCGCTGCGCCCGCTGATGAGCGAACAGGGCTACATGCACAAGCGCGTGCAGGTCGAGATCTGCTGGTTCATCGCCCTGTCGGACGCCGGATTCTCCGAATTCAGGCCGCTTTCGCCGGGTGCGCGCACTTACCTGCTTGGGCTGGTCAAGAATTTCTCGGAGGCCGACGCGGCCGCGATCAAGGACATCGAGAAGACCACCAACCACGATGTGAAAGCGGTGGAGTACTGGATCAAGTCACGTTTCGAGGCCCGGCCTGAATTGAAGGCGGCCAGCGAGTTCGTGCACTTCGCCTGCACCAGCGAAGACATCAACAACACCAGCCATGCCCTGCAGCTGAAAGGCGCGCGGGAACTCGTGCTGCTGCCGGCGCTGGACGCCGTCATTGCGCGGCTGCGCGACATGGCCCATGCGCATGCCGCGGTGCCCATGCTCAGCCGCACGCACGGCCAGACCGCCAGCCCCACCACGGTGGGCAAGGAACTCGCCAACGTCGTCGTGCGACTGGCGGCGGCGCGCGAAAAGATCGCCGCCGTGCAGCTGCTCGGCAAGATGAACGGCGCCGTCGGCAACTACAACGCCCACCTCGCGGCCTGGCCCGACTTCGACTGGGAAGCCTTCAGCCGCAAGGTGGTGGAGAGCCACGAGCCGCTGGGCCTGGGCCTCACCTTCCAGCCCTACAGCATCCAGATCGAGCCGCACGACTACATGGCGGAGCTGTTCGACGCGGTGGCGCGGTGCAACACCATCCTCATCGATTTCAGCCGTGACGCCTGGGGCTACATCAGCCTCGGCTACTTCAAGCAGCGGCTGCGCGACGGCGAGATCGGGTCGTCCACCATGCCGCACAAGGTGAACCCGATCGACTTCGAGAACGCCGAAGGCAACCTCGGGCTGGCCAATGCGGTGCTGAAGCACCTGTCGGAAAAGCTGCCGGTCTCGCGCTGGCAGCGCGATTTGACCGATTCCACCGTGCTGCGCAACATGGGCGTGGCGCTCGGCTACGCGGTGCTGGCCTATCACTCGCTGGGCATCGGCCTGGGCAAGCTGGAGCTGAACGCCGAAGCGATCGAAGCCGACCTGGACCACTCGTGGGAAGTGCTGGCCGAACCGATCCAGACCGTGATGCGCCGCTATGGCGTGCAGGGCGCGTATGAGAAGCTGAAAGAAGTGACGCGCGGCAAGACCGTGGCGGCTGCTGATCTGCATGCGCTGATCTCGTCGCTGGAGATCCCGCAGGGAGAGAAGGATCGCTTGCTGGCGATGACGCCTGGCAGCTACATCGGCAAGGCAGCTGAACTCGCCAAGCGCGCTTAGGTCAGAAGCTCTTGGCCCTCAAGTCCACCATCTTCAAGGCGCAGCTCGCGGTCGCCGACATCGACCACGCCTACTACGCCGACCACGCGCTCACGCTCGCGCGCCATCCCAGCGAAACCGACGAACGCATGATGGTGCGGCTGGCGGCGTTGGCGCTGCATGCGCATGAACTCGACACGGTGTGCAATGGGGATGGCACGCTGGCCTTTGGCGCCGGCTTGTCCGACCCGGAGGATCCCGATGTGTCGTTGCGCGACTTCACGGGGCAGACGCGGCGCTGGATCGAAGTGGGGCAGCCGGATGACAGCGCGATCAGCAAGGCGTGCCGCAAGGCGGACCAGGTGGCGGTGTATTGCTTCCACCATGCGGCCGAGGTGTGGTGGCGCGGGATCGAGAACAAGCTGACGCGCCTGCACAACCTGCAGGTGTGGCGCATTCCGACCATTCCTTCGCAGGAGATTGCGCTGCTGGCGCAACGCAGCATGCAGTTGCAGGCGACGGTGCAGGAGGGGCAGTTGATGCTGGCGGATGCGACGCGGCATATCAATCTGGAGCCGGTGCGGTGGAAGTGATTTTGGCTGTCATCCCAGCGAAGGCTGGGATCCAGGGGGTAGAGGCCGTCACCCCCCACATCCAGTCATCCCGGGCTTGACCCGGGATCCATCCCCGCGTGGCACCTCGCGACCTTTCCCGCTCTACCGCGCGTAGCCTCCTTCGCCCCCTCCCCCACCCACCCCCGGCTCATACTGTGGCGGCTTGCGCTACGCCTCCGGCTCGCTCCAGCTTCGCTGCGATGTTCGGCCTGGGACCGGTCCGACAGAACTCACTGCGCGATCTGCTGATCGCTCCGTTCAGACAACTGCCGGAAGCATGATGACGATGCGCGCTACGCGCGCTCCGGCCCCAGACCGAACATCGCAGCCGCCCAGAAATCGCCGGGGGCGAGTGGAAGATGGGCCAAGGAGGGTCCAAGCGCGTGGGCTTGCCGGCCTCAACTCCTCTGTTAGGTCAAGGTGTCCATCAAAGTGAGGCAAGCTCCGCGTCCGTGTCCACTCGCTTGTGACAGCTCACGGCTCCGCCAACACCTTGTCCGTTGCGACCACCAAGGCCTTGAGGAATCGTATCGCCTTGTCTAGGTCTTCACGCTTTACCAAGTGGGGCGCAGGTGAACCTCCATTCATTGCCTTCGCTCGATGCACGGCGTCCCCGCGCTTGGAGATGAAGTCATCCAGCGTTTTCCGAGCGCTCGCGGGTTCGTAGTTCAGCCACTTCCATCCAGCGGTGACATCGACTTCCAAGTAGTCGGTGAAGAGTCGCTTGGTCTTTTCCGCTGTCGGATTGTGAAACCGCTTGAGTTCCTCCTCAAGCTTGCCAGATACGAACTTTCCAACAGGACTCCCCTCTAGGACCCGCAGACGCGCCTGAACGGCCTCCAGTACCCGGTCTTCGACATAGGTCTCCCAAGCGGTGAGGGCCATGACCAGGCCTGCGCGCTTCAAGACTTCCGCGTTCTCTGGCGAGCACTTGTGCACACTGTCAAAGTGAGCCAGGAGCGTTGAGGCGTCCTCAATGGACTTTTCGAAGGCGGCTGAGGCGCGTGACATAGGTTCCTGTGAGCTTTAATGCTGGAGTTGACCGGCGCGAAGTGGCATTGCGCCGCGAGACGTATGCTCCCGCGCACGGCTCGCGGCGCAATGCCGTTTCGTGTCCGCGTCGAACGACCTGTTAGAGGGCATAGCTCTCCTGATACACCGACTGAAAGGCGCGCCAGAACTGCAACATCTCTGGAAAGTACACATCGAGGTTCAACGTGGACATATATCGGCGGTTGCGAAGAGCCTCGTCCAAATTGGCGATCTCCAGATGCGGCAGGATAGCTTCGTCTTCTGCCTTCACCGGAAGCGACATCCGCATTTCAAAATGGTCTGTGTTGAAATTGAATTCTGCACTTGAAGGATCAGTTTTGATCTGATTCCTAAACTTCCTGATATGAAACACGTAGGAGGCGTTCATCTTGAGAAAGTCAAAGATCGGCTGCTTCATCTTGTCGTAGTCTCCGGCGAGAAGTCGCTTCAAGAACGGCACGAGATCACGAGCGGTTTGCGTCCCGCTCGAGGCGGTAGACGCGGCGATCCGCCCGAGATACGCGTCGAGCAACTCACGGCTCGGAAAGAGCAGTTCACGAATTGCGGCAAGCAGATTCACGTCGTTTCCAAAGCCTTTGAGGAGGAGCGCCGTGTGCTCATCAAGCGTCGATTCAAACGGCTTGCGTAGCGCGGCTGCCGAGAACTGGTACTGCGCAATTGAGCGTTCGATGCTGCGCATGCGGAGCGCAAACTTGTCGTGAAACTGCTCCGGACGCCCCAACTTCATGACTGCCCTCTAACGTAATGCAGACGGCGAGAAAAATGGCCATCCATGGACACAACCAGCCATTCATGGACTTTGTGACTAGATATGGCGTCCACATCTAGCCATTTCTCAAGTGTCTGCATCTGGCCATTTTGCAGCGGCCCGTCGCTCGTCGCGACAACTTTTCGAATGACGCAACCTCACCTCCTTCGCCCCCTCCCCCACCCGCCCCCGGCGATTTCTCGGGCGGCTGCGATGTTCGGTCTGGGGCCGGAGCGCGCGTAGCGCGCATCGTCATCATGCTTCCGGCAGTTGTCTGAACGGAGCGATCAGCAGATCGCGCGTGAGTTCTGCCGGACCGGCCCAGGCCGAACATCGGGGAAAGGAAGTCCGGGAGCTCTGGATCCCCGCCTTCGCGGGGATGACGGCCTTTGACCCCACGGCCTTGCCCTCAGCAGGAATGACAGCCCTCTATCCCCTGGATCCCAGCCTTCGCTGGGATGACAGACGGAGTCAAGGCATCGGCAACCCACACTTCCAGCACGACTCAAACCCACCCTCCACCAACTCTCCACACGCACACTGCCAGCGCCGCTGCGGCACATTCTTCAAATCATCCAGCAACGCCCGGGCCCGCGCCTCCTGCTCGTCATGCCGCAGCCAGATCTCCGGCAGGCACTGGTCGGGCGGTAACTCCCCCGCCGCACCCGACAGAAACTGCCGCTGCACCGACGCATCGATGCCGGCCTCCTGCAAGGTGTCGACCCAGAGCGCCGCGATCGCGAGATTGGGCGCCTGGGTCAGGCGGCGCATCAGGTCGACCCCTCGCTGGTGCCGCCGTTGCCGTCCCCGCCCGCCCGCTCCGCGTAGCGGTTGAACCGCCAGGCGTCGCCTTCCAGCGTGATGCGACGCCAGACATGGCGCTTCTCGGCCGGACTCATCTCGGTCCAGTGCTGGACCTCTTCGAAGCTGCGGCCGCAGCCCTTGCACTCCGGGTCGCCCTGGCTGGTGGAGCAGATGGCGATGCACGGCGTGTCGGGCTGGGTGTCGTACCAGGCTTTCCACGCGGCGTAGGCAGCCGGCGGGAAGCCCTTCTCTTCCGCCTCGTCTTCGCGATAGAAGACCATCAGCGCATACACCTCGGCGAGCGCGCGCAGCTCCGGCGCCAGCGTCACGCCGTCGGGCGAGGGCTTGCGTTCCCGCCAGAAATTGATGGCGGCTTCGATGTCGGTGATGTGGATTCCGGCCACGGGGCGGGGGATGCTTTCAGCCATGCGCTTGGCGGGGGGAGGGGCATGATATACGTGGTTTCCACTGGCAGGCTGGCGGCGGCTGTGGTCTAATCCACTCGCGAAGGGGAGTAGCTCCCTGATTGCGGCCTGCCGTCAATACGAAGCCTTTTGGCTTCCGGCTCGCCGGGCACCGGTCCATCAGCGGCCAGTGCCGAGCAAGACCTTCGAGACGGGCCCGGCGTGGGCTCGGATCGAAGCGCCGGCCTCCTCGCCACCCCCGCTTTGTTCTGCCTGCGCCCGGGTCTTGCCACGACTTGAACCCGGAGCTTTCGCATGGAATTCCTCTCTTCCGCCTGGTGGTCCGCCCTGCTGGCCATCATCCTCATCGACCTGGTGCTGGCCGGCGACAACGCCATCGTCATCGCGCTGGCCGCGCGCAACCTGCCGCCGCCGCTGCGCAAGAAGGCAGTGCTCTGGGGCACCGTGGGCGCCATCGCCGTGCGGTCCGTCATGACGCTGGGCGTGGTTTGGCTGCTGAAGATCCCCGGGCTGATGCTGGTCGGCGGCCTTGGCCTGCTGTGGGTCGCGTACAAGCTGCTGGCCGATGAAGGCGGCAACGACGACCATGGCCCGGCCGCCACGACCTTCTGGGGCGCAATGAAGACCATCGTGGTCGCGGACGCGCTGATGGGCGTGGACAACGTCCTGGCCGTCGCGGGCGCCTCGCATGGCGCCATGGACCTGGTGATCCTCGGCCTGCTGATCAGCGTGCCCATCGTCGTGTTCGGCAGCAACGTCGTGCTGAAACTGGTGGACCGCTTCCCCCTCATCATCCAGGCCGGCGCGGCCGTGCTCGCTTTCACTGCAGCCAAAATGATCATCGGAGAACCCCTGCTGGACGCGGTGTTCGATCCGCCCCAGACTGTGCACACGCTGGCGCGCTGGGGCACTTACGCGGCTTGCGTGGCTGGCGTGCTGGCCGCGGGCTGGTGGGCCGGGCGGATGCGCGCCGCACGGCCGGCGCCCGAAGCCGCCCCCTGAGCGCAGGAGAACGCATGCAGAAGGTCATCGTGTATCTGGACGATCCCGCCTACGCCCGGCAGCTGCTGCCGGCCGCCGACGGGGCCGGCACGCACTGGGTGCTGGTGGCCTGCGCGCCGCGCATGACCCATCGCATCAGCAAATGGGTCAGCCACTCGGCGCGCGAGAACTGGCGCTCCAGATGGGCCGACAAGCTGTTCGACCAGATCGTGCCGGGCCTGCGGGCGCGCGGCGACGACGTCACGCCCGTGCTCGCGCGCGGGCCGCTGCCGGATCTCACGCGCGACCTGATGGCCGAGCACGGCACGTCGCGCGTGCTCGACGTGCGCCGGCCCAAGCAGGAAACGCCCCCCGGGCCCGGCCTGCTGCCCCCGGGCGCGTTCATGGGCCTCGCGGCCCTCGTCTTCGCGCTGGACTGATCCCCTCCGGCCGCGGCCGCCCCGGCGGCAGGCCGGTGCTATCCTTCCCGCCCATGCTGAAGCTGCTTGCCAAATGGCTGCTCAGCGCCTCGGCGCTGCTGTTCGTTGCCTACCTGTACAGCGGGGTGCAGGTGCCCAACTTCACCTCGGCGTTGCTGGCAGCCTTTGTCATCGGCCTGCTCAACATCGTGGTGCGGCCCATCCTGGTGGTGCTCACGCTGCCGGTGACGATGCTGACGCTCGGGCTCTTCCTGTTCGTCATCAACGCCCTGGTGTTCTGGCTGGCCTCTTGGCTGCTCGACGCCTTCCAGGTGCGCGGTTTCGTTGGCGCGCTCGTGGGCTCGCTGCTCTACACGCTGATCGGCATCGTCATCGAGTCAGCGCTCGACCGCCTGTTCGCGAAGAAGTAGCTCCACCTGCCGGGTGCGGGTGTCGATGATCGACGCTTCGATGTGGTCGCCGCCAGCCGTGCCCTTGCGCACCATGTCCTGGGCGGCCTTGAAGCGGTCGAGCGCGGCCTGGTAGTCCAGGTGCGCCACCTGCGCCTCGGCTTCGGCGCGCACGGCGCGCAGCGGCTGCCCACGCGCCGCATACGCCGCCGCCAGCGCCTGCCAGGCGGCCGCATCGCGCGGCTGGGTGCTCACCCAGGTCTGCAGGCGGTCCACCGAATCCGCCGCCTTGCCCGTGAGCTGGCGCGCCTGCGCGGCCAGCAGGAGTTCGGGGCGCCGTGATGGCTCGGCGTCGAGCAGGCTGAGCGCACGCGCGCCGTCGCGCTGCGCCACCGCCACTTCGGCTTCGAGCAGGCGGGCGAGGCGTTGCGCGGGCGCGTCCTGGGCGACCAGCGCGTGCAGCCGCGTAAGCAGGCGGCTCGCCGCGGGCGCGTCACGCAGCTTCGAGGCCGCCAGCGCCGCCGCGTACAGGGCGCCGGCCTGGCGCGGCCGCGGCTGCGCGGCCAGCCCGGGCGAGTCGCCCTCGGCCATCAAGGCGCGCAGGCCATCGACGCCGGGGTTGGAAAGAACGCGCGCGCGCCCGGCGGCCATGGCGTGCTCGAAGGTGGGCGCCACCGGCGCGCGGCCCGCCAGTTGCTGGCGCGACTGCATTTCGGCGGCGCGCTCGGTGTTCATGGGGTGTGTGCGCAAGTACGGGAACGTCCCGGTGTCGTTCAACCGGGCCGCCTGCTGCAGCTTCTCGAACATGGTGACGAAGCCCTGTGGCTCGAACCCCGCCTGCGTGAGGATCCCCAGGCCGATGCGGTCGGCCTCGCGTTCCATGTCGCGCGAGAAGTTCAGCTGCGACTGCTGCGCCAGTGCCTGGCTGCCCGCGATCACGGCCTGGCCCGCCTGGGCGTTCTTGCTGGCGGCCAGCGCGCCCAGGATCATCGCCGCCATCACCAGCGGCGACGCGCGGTTCTGCTGCGTCACCAGCCGCGAGATGTGGCGCTGCGTCACGTGGCTGAGCTCGTGCGCCAGCACCGAGGCCAGCTCGTCGCGGTTGGCCGTGATGGCTACCAGGCCCAGGTGCAGCCCGAGCCACCCGCCCGGCAGGGCGAAGGCGTTGATGGTGCGGTCCTTGCCGAGCAGCACCGTCCAGGCGAAGCGCTCGCCGAGTTCGGGGGTGACGTCACCGCGGGCGCGCCCGGCCGCCAGCAGCGTCTGCCAGAGGCCTTGCACGTATTCCACGAGCACCGGGTCATCGATGTAATCGGGGTCGCGGTACAGCTCGCGCGCGATGCTCTCGCCCAGCTTGCGCTCGGCGCCGCTCGACATGTCGCTGCCGTCGCCCAGCGTGGGCAACTGGGCGGTGGCGGGCGCACCCAGGACGCAGAGCAGTCCGGCGAGCAGGGCGGCGCGCGAAGCGCGCAGTGGGTGGTTCAAAACGAGTCCAGGGGCACGAAACCGATGATCTCGGCCGTGCCGGCGTCGAGCAGGACGGTCCAGGCGGTGGCCTTGCGCGCAATCATAGGCAGGTAGACCGCTGAGGCAGCGTTCCGGTTCCCGCGTTGCAGCACGGCATCGACTTCCGCCGCCTGCGCCGGGAAGCGCGTCTTGAGCGTGCTCACCGGCTTGGCGGCTTGCAGGATCGCGGGCTTGGCCGCCTCATAGGTCTGCCACAGGTCGGGGCGGGCCGCCAGCGCGATGCCCTGCAGCGCGACCATGGTGGCGTCCATTTTTTCCTTTTCGTTACGAAATGGCCGCACGGCCAGCGGCGTCGGGCCGCCCAGCGGCATGGCCTCGATGCCGGCCGGCACCTGGTCCAGCAGATCGACCGGGATGTCGACCGCGTGCACGACACGGAAGCGTTCGATCTCGAACACCAGGTGCACCGGGCGGGCCAGATGGACCGTCCACAGGCCGTAGCCCAGGCCGGCCAGCTGCAGCAGGCCGACCACGGCCAGGTCACGGCGCAGGTGCGGCCAGCCTTTGGCGCGGTTGAAGATCGCGAACGTGATGAGCGGCCCCAGGATCACATCGACGGCCACGACCAGCAGGAACAGCTCGCGCCCGCCGGAGACCTCGCGGTACGGGTATGGGTACCAGAGCGCGAAGACCAGCAGGGCCGCCACCGCGGCCACGCCCAGGCTGATGCCGAAGTGGATCCCGGCGGCGCGCCCGCGCGCGCGCCAGTCGAAGCGCGACGTATGATGGTTCAAGGCAACACTCGGTTCTTCCATGAGCGGTTTGACTCACTTCGATGCACAGGGCCAGGCGCACATGGTCGATGTGGCCGGCAAGGCCGCCACCCATCGCGTCGCGGTGGCGGGCGGGCGAATCGAGATGCTAGCCGCAACGCTGGCTGTGATCCAGGGTGGCACGGCGAAGAAAGGCGACGTACTGGGCATCGCCCGCATCGCCGGCATCCAGGCGGCCAAGAAGACTTCGGACCTGATCCCCTTGTGCCACCCCCTGGCGCTGACGCGGGTGGCACTCGATTTCGCGGTGCATCCGCAGAACGGCGGCCGGCCGGCGCACGTCGCCTGCACGGCCACTGTCGAAACCATCGGCGCGACCGGCGTGGAAATGGAAGCGCTGACCGCCGTGCAGATCGCGCTGCTCACCATCTACGACATGTGCAAGGCCATCGACCGCGGCATGACCATCACGGACGTCAAGCTGCTGGAGAAGCACGGCGGCAAGTCGGGCAGCTACCGCAATCCATTACGCGACGCCCAGTCCGAATAAGCCTGGGGAAACGCGGCGCGGTAGCGCGCCAGGTGCAGCACGGCGCGGTCGTCCTCTCCCAGCATCGTCGCGCTCTCGATCGCCTTCTCGGCGATCTTGGGTTCGGGCGAGTAGTGCAGGACCGCCTCGGCGGTGTCCAGCGTCCACTGCGCGTTGTCGCGCGACAGCTGCGCGATGGTCAGCAGCGCGAACCGCGCCTGCTGGCTGAAGAGCCTCGATCGCGCGACGTGGTCCGCGGTGTCGTCGCGCCAGGGCGCCAGGCGCTCCTCCGCCGGCAGGTAGATCTGGCTCACGCGGCGGTAGTCCCAGAGGGCGTAGAGCAGGACCACGGCCGCGGCGGCGACGGCGCCGCGTGCCCAGGTCCGAGCCGGCGGGGCGGCTTCCGGCTGGCGGCCGGGCCAGAGCAGGCCGATGCACAGGCCGGCCGCGAGCTGGAAAGGGCCGTACCAGAGCGGATATTCGAGCAGGCTGTGGATGCCGATCAGGGCCAGCACCGCCCAGGCCAGCTGGCGCGCCGGATCCGCCTCGCGCCAGGGCGCGGCGCGCCACACGGCGACGCCCAGGGCCACCAGCGCGAGCAGCAAGGCGGGCAAGCCGAGTTCCACCGCCACGTGCAGCGGCAGGCTGTGCGCGTTGTCGAGGATGTCGCAGAAGCGCGCGCCCGCGTAGAGATTCACGAAATGGGCGTGATCGAGTTCGCCCCAGCCCCAACCCAGCCACGGCCGCTGCGCGACCAGTTCGCTGACGTTGGACCAGAGGACGCTGCGGCTGCTGCAGCTGGCGATTTCCGCCGTCCGCTCCCACAGGCGCGCGCGCAGCGGGCCGCCCGCCTGCACCAGGAGCAGCGGCAGCAGCAAGGCCGCCGCGGTGTAGCTGGCCAACGCCACGACCCCGGCGCGCACCGCCTTCAGGCGCGCGGGGCCCGGCCACAGCACGCCCAGCGCCGCCAGCAGCGCCAGCTGCAGCAGGCCGGTGCGCGAGGTCGTGGCCGCGTTGCCCACCGCGAGCAAGACGATGGCTGCCCACGCGAACCAGCGGCCCCGCCCCTCGCGCAGGAACCACCAGGCGGCCGCCGTGCCGATCACGGTGAGCGACGCGAACTGGTTGCGCTGGCGCAGGTTGGCATACGCCTCGCCGGCCGGCGACAGGCTGACCCAGGGCGCCAGCAGGGCGTCGGCGCCGAAGTACTGCAGCAGGGCGACCGCCGTGCTCGCGAACGCCGCGGCCAGCCAGGCGCCGGCGATCCAGTGCACGCGCCCGGCACGCGCCCATTCCACGGCCACGCCAGCCGCCAGCACCATCAGCAGCAAGCCGCCGGCCAAGGCGACCGTGTCGAGCGTCACCCCGGAACGCAGCACCGCCCATGCGGCGAACAGCGCCAGCCCGGCCCGCCAGGGGAACGCGACCGCCGCGCCGGCGAAGCGCCAGCGCAGCACGAGGACGCAGGCGAAGGTGACCAGCCATGGCTCGACCGCCGGCGACGGGCCGGGCGCGAAGGGATTCAGCCAGGGCAGGACCAGCAGCGCGCCGGCCGCAAGCGTGCGCACGGGTCCGGGCCAGGGCCGGCTCGGTTCATTCATGGGCGGATCAGCGGGCAGGCCGCGCGCGGTGGCAGGGCGCAGGCCCAGCACGAAGCACAATACGGGCGGGGAACGTGCGGCGCATGCGGCAAGCGTAACCCAAACCCGCAGGCCACCATCCCCAGCCCAGGAGCCCCGTCGAATGCGCGTCGCCGTCGTGATGTCCACCTACCAGGGCGAGCGCTACGTCGACGAGCAGGTGGCCTCCATCCTGGCGCAGCTGCCGCCAGACGGCTGGCTGATCGTGCGCGACGACGGCTCGCGCGACGGCACGGTGGCGCGCGTCGAGGCGCTCGCCGCCGCCGACCCGCGCATCCGGCTGCTGCGCGGCGAGAACCTCGGCTTCGCCCGCAGCTTCTTCGCGCTGCTCGCGAGCGTGCCGCCCGAGGCCGAGCTGGCGATGCTGGCCGACCAGGACGACGTGTGGCTGCCGGACAAGATCGAGCGCGCGGCGCGCGCCCTGCAGGGCCGCGCTGGGCCCACGCTCTATTTCTCGCGCCTGTGGCTGGTGGACGAATCGCTGCGCCGCTTCGGGGTCACGCTGGGCTGGCCGCGCGGCCCCTCCTTCGAGAACGCCCTGGCCGAGAACATCGTGACGGGCTGCACCATCGCGCTCAACCCGGCGGCCGTGCAACTGGTGCTGCGGCTGGGCGATGCGAGCCGCATCCACTTCCACGACTGGTGGATCTACCTGGTGGTGTCCGCGTTCGGCACCGTGGTGGCCGACCCCGAGCCGTCGGTCAACTACCGGCAGCATGGCGGCAACGTGGTGGGCCGCGGCTCCGGCTGGCGCCGCTACCTCGTGAACCTGCAATTCATCCGCCGCAGCAGCTGGGTGCATATCATGTACAACCAGCTTGAGAATTTCCGCGCCGCCCATGGCGCGAACCTTTCGCCCGCCCAGCGCACACTGATGGACCGTTACTTCGACCCCCGCAACGCCGCCTCCGTGCTGCGGCTGCTGCTGGTGCCGCGACGGCACCGCCAATTGCTGGCCGACGAGTTCCTGCTGCGCGGGCTCGTGCTGTGGGACGTGCTGAGCGGCCGCGGGCTGCTGCCCAAGGAAAAGAGAGCCCCATGACCCAGCGCCCGCCGATCTACGTCACGCGGCCCCACATGCCGCCCCTCGAGGACTTCGTGCCCTACCTGGAGCAGATCTGGGAAAGCCGCATCCTCACGAACGGCGGCCACTTCCACCAGGCGCTGGAGAAGGCGCTGTCCGAGCACCTGGGCGTGCCGCACCTGTCCCTGTTCACCAACGCGACCATCGGCCTCGTGACGGCGCTGCAGGCACTGCGCATCAACGGCGAGGTGATCACCACGCCCTACTCCTTCGTCGCCACCGCGCACTCGCTGCTGTGGAACGGGGTGAAGCCCGTTTTCGTGGACGTCGACGAGCGCTCGTTCAATATCGACCCGGCGAAGATCGAGGCGGCGATCACGCCGCAGACCACCGCCATCCTCGCGGTGCACGTCTACGGCCGGCCCTGCGAGGTCGAGGCGATCGAGCGCATCGCCGACAACTACAACCTGAAGGTGATCTACGACGCGGCGCATGCGTTCGGCGTGCGCCACAAGGGCGCCAGCGTGCTGCGCCACGGCGACCTGTCGGTGCTGAGCTTCCACGCGACCAAGGTCTTCAACACTTTCGAGGGCGGCGCGATCATCGCGCCCGACGCCAAGACCAAGCACCGCATCGACCACCTGAAGAACTTCGGGTTCGTGGATGAAACCATCGTGGTGGCCGCCGGCATCAACGGCAAGATGAGCGAGATCTGCGCCGCCTTCGGCCTGCTGCAACTGAAGGGCGTGGACGAGGCGCTGGCGCGGCGCGCGGCGATCGCGGCCCGCTACCGGGAACTGCTGGCCGACGTGCCGGGCATCGCCTGCGCCGAAGCCTGGCCCGATGCCACGCAGAACGACGCGTATTTCCCGATCCTGGTGGGCCCCGCCTACGGCATCGCGCGCGATGCGCTGTACGCGAAGCTGCGCGCGGAGGGCATCTTCACCCGGCGCTACTTCTACCCGCTGATCAGCGACTTCCCGATGTACCGGGGCCTGCCCTCCGCCGCGCGCGCCAACCTGCCGGTGGCCGCGCGCGTGGCCGACCAGGTGCTGTGCCTGCCGATCTACCCCGACCTGACGCTCGAACAGGTGGAGCGCATCGCCGCCCTGGTGCGCGGCCAGCAGCGCACGCCATGAAGCTCGCGCTGATGCAGCCGTACTTCTTTCCGTACCTGGGCTACTTCAGCCTCCTCGCCGCCGTGGACCGCTTCGTCTTCTACGACGAGGTGCAGTGGATCAAGAACGGCTGGGTCAACCGCAACCGGGTCCTGGTGGGCGGCGCGACGAGCTACCTGACGGTGCCCGTGCGTGATGCGGGGCCGTCCCGGACGATCGCCGAGGTGGAAGTGGCGAAGGATGCCGGCTGGCGCCGCAAGATGTTCGAGATGGTTCGCCACGCCTACCGGAAGGCGCCGTACTTCGCCCCCGTGCACGACCTGCTGCAGCAAGCGGTGCCGGAGGCGCAGCCCCATGTGTCCGCGATGGCCAAGGCCAGTGTCCGCCTGGTCGCCGGCTACCTGGCGCTGCCGGTGGAGCTGGTGGACGATCCGGGCCGCCAGGGCGAGCCCGGGTTGATCGGGCCGGAGCGCGTGCTCGGCGTGTGCCGTGACGAAAAGGCGACCGCGTACTGGAACCTTCCGGGCGGCAAGGCCTTGTACGACGCGGAGCGTTTCCAAGCGGCCGGTGTCGCGCTGCGCTTCGTCGAGCCGGTGCTCGAGCCGTACCCGCAGTTCGCGGCCGCGTTCGTGCCGGGCCTTTCCATGCTGGACGTCCTCATGCACAACTCGCCGCAGGAGGCCCGCAGGATGGCAGAGGCGGGGGTGCCGGCCTGATGGCCAGCGCCGTCCCGGAGGATGCGATCGGCGGCTACCTGCCGCTGGAACTGGGTGTCGGCGGCCCGGACCATCTTCCAGCCGGCGGACGCCGCTTCCAGTCCGGCCGCGGCGCGTTCCTCGCCCTGCTGCAGGCCGTGCGGCCCGCCGCCGTGTGGCTGCCGCACTACCTGTGCGACAGCATGGCGCAGCCCCTGGCGCAGGCCGGCCTCACGACCCGGCGTTACGGCCTCGATCCGGAGTTCCTGCCCGACGCGCCGCAGCGCCTGGCGCCGGACGAATTGCTCCTGCACGTGAACTACTTCGGGCTGCTCGGCGCGGTGCAGCAGCGGCTGCTGGAGAGATACGACCCCACCCAGCTCGTCTTCGACAATTCGCAGGCCTGGTTCGCGCCCACCAGGAGCGTGCTCGCCACGATCTACTCGCCGCGCAAGTTTCTCGGCCTGCCGGATGGGGGCATCCTCATCGCACCGCAAGTCGCCTTGCCGGAATTCGAGCGGGATGCCGGTTCTCTCGCGCGCTGCACCCATTTGCTGAAGCGCCACGCGGCAGGGGCCGAAAGCGGCTACGCCGACTTCGGGGCCGCCGAGGCGAGCCTCGACGGGCTCCCGCCCCTCGCGATGTCTGCCCTCACCGAACGCCTGCTGGAGGCGGCCGACGGCCGCCGGGTGCGAGAGCGGCGCCGTGAGAACTTTGCCTTGCTGGCCCAGGCGTTCGACAGCGTCAACGCGCTGCGCTGGTCCCTCACGGCCGACGACGTTCCACTTTGCTACCCGCTGCTGGCGGCGCGCGCGGGCGTTCGCGACGCGCTGCGGGCCCAGCGCATCTACACACCGTGCTACTGGCCCGAATTGCTCGATGGACGGCCCCTTCCCGCGCGCGAGATGGCGCTGGCGCAACGCCTCGTGGCGCTGCCCCTGGACCAGCGCTATGACGCCGCTACACTGTCCAGGCGCCTGCTGCCCGTGCTGCGGCCGCTGCTCGCCCCTTGAGCCCTGGATCAAGCCATGCAAAGCCCCCCCATCACCGTCCGCGAGCTGGAGCGGGCCGACCTGCCGCTGCTGAATCGCTGGCGCAACGATCCCGGGCAGATCGCGAACCTGGGCGCCGGTTTCCGCTTCGTGTCGCTCGAAGCGGAAAGCCGCTGGTTCGACGGTTACCAGGGTGCGCGCGCGAACAACGTGCGCCTGGCGGTCTGCGCGCCGGACGGCGCCATGATCGGTGTCGTGTACCTGCTGGACATCCACTGGGTCCATCGGGAAGCCGAGTTCGCCATCTGGATCGCCGAGCCCGCGTGGCGCGGGCGCTCGTGCGGCGCGCAGGCCACGCGGCTGGCCATCGCCCATGCCTTCGATGACCTCAACCTGCAGCGCCTGCGCCTCGCGGTCCTGCCGCACAACGAGGCGGCGCTGCGGCTGTACCGGCGCGTGGGTTTCCGCCAGGAGGGCCTGAGCCGCAAGGCGGCCTACAAGCAGGGCCAATGGCACGACGTCGTGCAGATGGGCCTCTTGCGCGACGAGTATGTCCCCGAAGCCGCCTGACTCCCGCGGCGCCACTTTCAAGCTCAACGTCGCCGCCAACTATGCGAGCCAGGCCTATGCGGGCCTGATCGGCCTGGTGATGGTGCCGGTGTACCTCCGGCTGATGTCCGGCGAAGCGTACGGGCTGGTCGGCTTCTTCGCCTTGCTCCAGGCCTGGGCGCAACTGCTCGATCTCGGCCTGTCGGCCACGGTGGCGCGCGAAGCCGCCCGCCATGCGGGAGGCGCGGGAGACAGCCACGGGTTCCGCTGCCTGCTGCGGGTTTTCGAATGGATGTTCTGGTTCACCGGCGCGCTGCTGGCCGTCCTTTTTGCGCTGGGCGCCGAGGCGGTCGCGAATTCCTGGCTGAACGTGCGCGCCTTGCCGGCGCAGGATGTGCGGGCCGCCCTGCAGGCCATGGGGCTCGCGGTGGCGCTGCGCTGGATCGCAGGGCTGTACCGCGGCGTCATCATGGGGATGGAGCGCCAGGTCTGGCTGAACGTCTTCAACGCCGCGGTGGTCAGCCTGCGTTTCGTGGGCGTGCTGCCGGTCCTGTGGTGGATGGACGCCTCGGTGATCGGCTTCTTCGTGTTCCAGGCCGTGGTCTCCGTGGCCGAACTCGCGGTCCTGACCATCACGGCCCTGCGGCTTGCGCCGGCTGACAGGAGCCGGCCCGTGCGGCCCGACTGGCCAGTCCTGGGGCCGGCCCTGCGATTCTCGGCCGGCATCGCTTTCGCCACCATCGTCTGGGTGGTCGTGACCCAGGCCGACAAGCTGGTGCTGTCGGCAACCATGCCGCTCGCGGAATACGGCTACTTCACGGCCGCCGTGACCGCGGCATCGGCGGCGAGCCTGCTGAGCGCCGCGGTCTCGCAGGCGATCCTGCCGCGGCTCACGCAGCTCGCCGCATCCGGGCAGGAAGGCGAGATCACCGCGTTGTACCGGCGCACCACGCGCCTCGTGATGGTGTTCGGCATGCCCCCCGCCCTGGGCCTGGTGTTCCTGGCGGAGCCGGTGTTGTGGGCCTGGACCGGGGACCGGTCCTTCGCCAGGGACTACGCGGCGGTACTCGCGCTCTACGCGGCGGGCAACGGCTTTCTCACGTTGACGGTCTTTCCCTACTATCTGCAATACGCGCGCGGCGACCTCCGCCTGCATGTGTGGGGCAACGCCTTGTTCGCCGCCGTCCTGGTTCCGGCGATCCTGTACGCCGCCACCGTGCACGGTGCCATGGGCACGGCGTGGGTCTGGGCCGGGGCGAACGCCGCGTTCTTCCTGCTCTGGACGCCGATCGTGCATCGCCGCTTCGCGCCCGGCGTGCACGAAGCATGGCTCGTGCAGGACATCCTGCGGCCGATCGCATTGCCCCTCGCGATGGGCGCCGCGGCGGCATGGGCGATCCCGCCGGACGCCGGGCGCATGGCCGCGGCCACCGCCGTCGCACTGGCCTGCAGCCTCATGTGCGGCGCCGCGGGGGCCGTGTCCGGCATGGGGCGGCGGCTGGAAAGTCCTCCTCTTTACAGCCAGGACGAGGGTCGGCTACCCTAAGCCTCAATGAATGCTCCAACCGGACCGGCCGGCTTTGCCGCGGCCATGCAGGACAAGGGCTGGTGGGTCGCGCGCGATGCGATTGCACCGGGTGTGCTCGATGCGGTGTGCGAGCAATTGGCCCCCGCGCTCGCCCGCCGCGACCGCATCCGGGCCCGCAACGGTGTCGAGGGGAGCAACGACGGCACCTTGCATCACCTGCTCGGCGATGGTCCCGAGTTCATCGATCTCCTGCGCACGCTCGAGCACTTCTCGGCCGAGCTCGACTGGTTCTTCGAGGGCAAGTACATCCTGAATTCCTACGGCGGGGTGATCAACGAGAAGGACACGGCGGCGTACGTCCACCAGGTGCACCGCGACATCCGCTTCTCGAGCACCGCGCGCCGCTTCATGCTGAATCTGCTGGTGATGCTGGATGATTTCACGCCGGAGAACGGCGCGACCTGGATCCTGAGCGGTTCACAGGGGCGCGCGCAGAAGCCGGAGCAGGCCGAGTTCCTGGCCGGCGCCGAACGCGCGACCGGCACCCGGGGCTCCATCCTTTTCTTCGACTCCCGGATCTGGCATGCCGCCGGGCACAACACCACGGCGGCACCGCGCCGTGCGCTGACCATCACGCTCACGAGCCCCTTTTTCAAGCAGCAGCTCGACTACCCCAGGTTGCTGGGCGACGACCACGAGGCTTTGCGCGAGCCGTTCCTGCGCCAACTGGTGGGCTACAACGCCCGGGTGCCGGCTTCCCTCGACGATTATTATGTGCCGGTCGCCCGACGGCACTACCAGCGGGGACAGGACGACTGACATGGAACGTGACTACGACACCGAGGCGCGCGACCACCCGGAGCACCGCTACGCGTACGATTTCGACTACCGGATGCACCGCTACATGATGCGGGCCTTCGGGCCGTTGGCGATGGATGGCCCGGCACTGGAACTGGGTTGCTACCACGGGCACTTCACGCGGCTGCTGTGCGAGCGCTTCACCGACGTCGATGTCGTGGAGGCCTCCGCCGAATGCATCACGCAGGCGCGCGAGGCCACGCAGGGCCGGGCGCAATTCACGCACGCCCGCTTCGAGGAATTCACCCCGTCGCGGGCCTACGCCAACATCTTCCTGATCCACACGCTGGAGCACCTGGACGAGCGGGCCGCCATGCTGGCGCGGATCGGCGGCTGGCTGGCCCCCGGCGGCCGCCTGTTCGTGGCGACGCCCAACGCGCATGCGGGGTCGCGCCAGATCGCCGTGAAGATGGGGCTGATCACGCACGCAGCCGCCGTGACGCCGGCGGAACTCGCCCATGGCCATCGCGTGACCTATTCGCTCGACACCCTGCACGCGGACATCCGCGCGGCCGGCCTGCGCAGCGTGTGGCATGGGGGCCTCTTCTTCAAGGGGCTGGCGAATTTCCAGATCGATGCCGCGCTGAAGGCCGGCGTCATCTCCGACGCCTATCTCGACGGCTGCTACGAGCTGGGCCACACCTACCCGGACCTCTGCTCCAGCATCTACCACGTGTGCGCGCGGCCGGCGGCCTAGACGCGGGCGTGCACCGCCAGCCGCTCCGGCAGCCCGGCGGCGCGCCAGGCGTAGCGCTGGATGGCTGCCGCGCCAAGCCGCGCCAGGACCGGGCCCGCGCGGGCCATCAGTACGGCCTTTGAACAACCAGCCGCCTGCGCCAGTTCCTGGTCCAGTGCCGGGTTCGGGCCAGCCTTGCCCTGCACACGCGCGACCAGCACCTCGGCGAAGAAGTGCGTGGCGGCCTCCCTGCGCAAGGGCGCGTCGAGGTGCGCCCCCGCTTCCCGCAATGCGGCCCAAAGAAGTTGCTGCACGAACTCGTAGCGAGTTCGCACCGTGGAGGTCGGCGTGCCGACGCGGTAGACCGCCAGCGCACGGTCGATGAAACCGAGCGGGCCGAGCCGCGCGAAGGCCAGGTGGATCGCATAGTCGATCACCGGTGGCGGCGGCGCCGTGAAGACTTCCCGGTGAGCGGCGCGGTACATCATCGAGCTGTGCATGAGGTAGTTGCCCCGGGCGGCCACGTAGCCGAGCGGCATCCGGGCGGGGTGCGCATTCGTGAAGGGCCCGAGCAGGCGGCCGGCGGCGTCGAGGGCCACCGCGTTGGTGTAGACCGCCGGGCAGTCTGCATGCGCCAGAAGGAAGTCGACCTGGGCGCGCAGCTTGCCGGGCAGCCATGCATCGTCACCGTCGAGATGCGCGATGAAGTCGCCCGTGGCGCGTCGCACCAGGTCCTGGTAGTTCTCGGTGCCACCGATGTTGCCGGTCCGCAGGACGGGCAGGAAGCGCCCCGGAAATCGATCGGCCAACGCCGCCACGATTTCCCGGGTCCCATCCGAGGAGCCGTCGTCGCCGACGAGCACCTCGACGCCGGCATCGTCCTGCGCGAGGACGCTGAGCACGGAGTCGGCGATGAAGGGAGCCTGGTTGTAGGTCGCGATGCAGACGCTGACGCGGGGCCGCGCCAGTTTCATCGCGCCTCCGGTTTGCGAAAGAGGATGAACGGTTCGCGCGCGTTGACACCGTACCGTGCGGGGTCGACTCCCGGCAGCACCTGCTCGTGGGCTGCGGTGTGGTCGACCAGCCCCACGGCCGCGAAGCGGCGGAAGATGTCACGCCCGTACAGGCGGACGTGATCCTCCTGGCCGTAGGCCTGCAGCCGGGCCTCGGGTGCGCGGATGCCGGGGTCCTCGAAGGTGGATTCGAGCATGGGCGAGTAGGGTGTCTGCAGGATGGCGTAGCCGCCGGGCTTCAGGACCCGCGCCAGCTCGCGCAATGCGGCGGCATCGTCGCCCACGTGCTCCATGACGTGATTGACGATGGCGAGGTCGAAGCTGGCCTCTAGATACGGGATCTGCTGCAGGTCGATGCGCTCGATCTCCGCGGAGGAAGGCGCGATGTCACCGCGAACATAGCGCGCCGGCTGCCTTTCGGCGATGAGGCGCGCGAGGTGCGGCTCCGGCGCCATGTGCAGGATGTGCCAATGGGCGAGCCGTTCCAGGAAGCCCGCGGCGCGAAGGTAGAGCACCAGGTGGCGCTCGCGATCGTGCGAAAGGCAGTGCGGGCAGCTGAAATGCGCGATGTCGCTGCCGACCACCTCGAGCGCCTGCATGAGACCGGGCAGCCGGAAGGGCCGCAGGCCGCTCGACATGTAAGGCAGGAACCGGGCGAGGCGCTTGCCGCACACCACGCATTCGCGCGCGCCCGGCCAACCCAGCAGAGCACGCCCCAAGCCGCCGACGGCTTTGCGCAGCAGCTTCATGCCCATCCCGCCACGGCCAGGGCCAGGGCCTTCATATCGCGCGCTCCCACGGAAGACCCGAACGGCCCCGCATGTTGGAGCAGTCCATCTTGAAGTTGTCGGAGGTCACCTCGGCGATGGAACCGACCGGCTCGAAGTTCAGGGCCCGCCAGTACTTGTAGTACACCATGCCATCGTCGGCGACCAACACCTTCATGTCGGCGCCGCTGTAGTTGCGCATGGCGCCCGCCCCGAACGGAACGGTCTCCGCGCCCGGCGGGAAGAAGCGCGGGCAGGCCTGCTCCAGCTTGCGGAAGACCGCGTCGAACGTGGCCGGCGCCGGCGGCGCCGTCTTGCGCTCGGCCGGGTAACGCAGGGGGCACAGCCAGAATCCGAGTTGCGCCACCCGCTCCGGCTTGGCCTTGGCCAGGTCGCCGTAGGCTTCCATGGCGAGGCGGCGCGAGAGCATCAGGCGGCACGGCTGGCTGCGGTCGAGCGCAAGCCGGTGTGAATTCAGCCGGAGGTCGATGACGTCCTGCAGTTCCGCATTGGGGACGTTGCCGCTCGCCATGTGCATGGGTTGGGACGGCACCAGGAGGTAGAGCGGGCGGGTGCCGGCGAACAGGGCATGCGCGCGCCGGGCCTCGATGGACCGGGCGGTGTCCGCGATCATGCTCGAGATGTTGATCCAGTGCGATTGCGGATGGAACAACGGGTACACGAGCGAATAGGAGATGCTGGTGATCGTCACGAAGGTGGCGGGCGCCGCCCGGACGTCGGCGGGTATCGCGACGTCGAAGTAGGGCGCTTCTTGCCAATGGGTGAGGCTCCAGCTGCGCCAGGGGTTGGTGGCGTACAGCACGACAAAGACCTGCAGCCCCAGCATCAGGCCGATCGCGGCGCCCCGGATGGCTTTGGTGCCGGGAAGCGCCCACGCGAGCGCGATGCACAAGGGGCCGGCGATGAGCAGGTAGGGGATGAAATAGCGGCCGTTCCCGCTGGTGAGCAACCAGGGGACGAAAGCCAGGGCAACCAGCGCGAGCAGCGTGCGCGTGGGCCGGTTCAGCGGCGGGCGCCGTCGCAGGCTGAGCAGCAGCATCGCGGCGAGCCCGATCGCGAAGGCGAACCGCAGGTCAGGTGCCATGATCTCCACGTAGACGTGGCCGTTCGGTGCCGCCATTGCGATCGGACGCATGACGGCCTCGAACCACGTGTCCGGCATGAAACGGATCATGGTTGCCAGCCCAGCATCGCGCGAACCGGCTCGAACGAAGCGTCGAGGAAGGGGAAGAACGGGTTGCCGAAGTGACGCCAGAGCAGCCAACCCCAATAGCCGTAGCTGAGAACGAAGCCGACGCCGATGGCCAGGCAGCCGGCCACGAGGCGCTCCGCGCGGACCCGGGCGGTGCCCGGCGCCACGGCCCACAGGAAAGCCAGCAGCAGGACCAGGGGACCATTGCTCAGTTTGCAGGCGACTGCCAGCCCGCCGAGCAGGCCGGCGACCATCACCCTGGTGCGCGAGGGTGCGGCCTCCCCCATGGACAGCACGACGGCCCACAGCACCGGGACGGACGCCAGCAGGTCATTGGCGGTCGAATCGAAGAAGGTCAGGACCAGCCCGGAAACGAAGGCCAGGACCACCGCCGCCGCGCGCAGGCCCACGCCCCACCAGCCCCCTTCGGAAATGCAAAGCCGCGCCAGCAACCAGAGCGGCGGAACCGCCGCGACGTGGAGCGTGGCCAGCGCCAGCCCGGCACCGACGCCCGAGGCGTTGCCGGCGGCGAGCGCGTACACCGGCCAGTACAGATAGGGAAACTGGTAGGTCTGGTAGGACGCGGGCAGGACGTCCAGGTCGAAGCGGTTCTGCGCCGCCGTCCAGCCCAGGTAGATGTGGTGGTTGAGCGCGTCCCAGCTGAGTCCCATCTCGCCGCGCAGCAGGACAATCGCGCAGAACGCGGCCCAGGCCGCGAGGGTGATGGCGGCTGCTTCAGCGATGTCCGCGTGGCGCCCACGCGCAACGGTGCTCATGGTGCGAGGCCGCGTGACGTCCACATGGCACGCAGGGCGCCGGCAAACAGGGAGCCCGCCGCGGCCTGCATCCCGACGACCATCAGGGTCACGGCGGGAATCGCCCAGCGCATGTGCTCGCGCGGATCCAGCCGGCCGAAGCCCGTGCCGCGCCATTCGAAGACCAGGGCCAGCGAACTCGCGAAGCCGGCCGCCACGAGCAGGAGACCGAGGATCAGGCCCAGTTCGATGCTCACGAAGCCGCGCGAACGGTCCAGCCAGCGCGGCGTCGGAACAACCCTGGCGAGGACGCCCATCCACTTGGTGAGGAACGCCAGTTGGACCAGTTGCATGCCGAGGATCGTGGCCCCGGCCATATAGAGCATCGAATGGATGTCGAGCCCGAGAACGCTGGTCTGGATGGGTCCGGCCAGCAGCGCCAGGAAACCCGTGAGACCGACCGCCAGCAGGAACAGGCCGGGGTAGAGGAACAGCCAGCGCGGGCAGAACAGCATCAGGAAGCGCAGGTGCCGCCAACCGTCGCGCCAGGTCCGCAGGTGGGGCGGGCGGCCGCGCTCGTCGGGACGAAGCGTCGTCGGGACCTCCTCGATCCGAAGATCGACCAGGGCGGCTTTCGCCACCATCTCGCTGGCGAATTCCATGCCGGGAGTGACCAGCGAGAGGCGCTGGATCGCGTCGCGCCGGAAGCCGCGCAGGCCGCAATGGAAATCACCGATCGGCACGCGGAAGAACAGCCTGCCGATGAAGCTCAGGACGGGGTTGCCCAGGTACCGGTGGAGGAAGGGCATGGCACCTTCCTCGATGCCGCCGCGGAAGCGGTTTCCCATCACCAGGTCGGCGCCGGCCCGCAGGCGTTCGACGAAAGCATCCAGCCGGGAGAAATCGTAGCTGCAGTCGGCGTCGCCCATGATCACGTAGGTTCCCCGGGCGCCTTCGATGCCGGCCATCAGGGCGGCGCCGTAGCCGCGCTGCGGCGCGTGGACGACGCGGGCGCCGGCAGCCTCCGCCAGCGCCTGCGATCCGTCCGTCGAGCCGTTGTCGGACACCAGGACCTCGCCATCGATGGCCGCCCGCTCCAGGTAGGCGCGGGCCGACCGGACGCAGTCCTGGACGGTTTTGGCCTCGTTGAGGCAGGGCATCAGGATGGTGAGTTCCACGGGAGGAGTTTAGGCGCAACGGCCGAGTCGGCATTCCACAAAAAAAGGGGCCCGAAGGCCCCTTTTTGGCAAGGCGTCGAGGCGCCTATCAGCCACCGCGGCAGGAGCCGGGCAGGAACTTGGCGGGCATCGTGCCGGGGCCGCAGATCCACTTGTAGACCGGGGAGCCCATGTGGTTGGCCGTCGCCGGGTTCTTGACGGTGGTGGCGTCGTGGTACGGCGTCAGCGTGACGGTCATGTCGTCGATGGCGCTGTCGTTGAAGCCCGTGGCCGTGACGGTGATGATGCCCGCGCCGTCGGTGTTCACGCTCTTGACGTACTTGCTCGCCTGGGTGGTCTGCTCGCAGCCCCAGCCGCCGGCGGAGATCGACGTGACGGAACCGGACTGGAACACTTCGGTGATGGTCGTGCGGCAAGCCGACGCGGCCAGCACCACTTCGGACATCTTGGCCCGCTTGGTGTAGTCCTGGTACGCAGGCAGGGCCACGGCGGCCAGAATACCGATGATCGCAACGACGATCATCAGTTCGATGAGGGTAAAGCCCTTTTGCAGTTGACGCTTCATGGAACCTCCAGTGTGTGTTGAAGAAGCGATCGAATATTGCAAACCGTGTGCCAGGGCCAAAATGTGAACTTGTTGACACACTGGCCCCGGTTCAAGCCCGGCAGGCTGACACCGTTTGGCGAACCCGCTGACAAAAATTGTCGGCGGGCTACTTGATGCAGACCGAGCGGACCTGCTTCAGGTCGGTCAGGCCGGCCATGACCTTTTCCATGCCGTCCATCTTCAGGGTGCGCATGCCCCCCGCGATGGCGGACACGAACAGGTCGGCCACGCGGGCGCGCTCCTGAATGAGCTTCTTGGTCGGGTCGTCGCCGATCAGCAGCTCGTGCAGGCCGACCCGGCCCTTGTAGCCGGTCTTGTTGCACTTGTCGCAGCCGACCGACTTGTAGAACTTCAGCCGGCCGTTCTCGCCGTACATCTGGACCCAGCCTTCGTACAGCTTCTTGGCCTCGCCGGCGTAGTCGGCCTTCCAGGCCGGCGTGTGGCGCAGGTCTTCGACGTATTCGGCGATGAAGGTCTTGATCTCCTCCTGCTCCGGCAGGTAGACCTCCTTGCAGTCGCACAGGCGTTTGGCCAGCCGCTGCGCCAGGATGCCCAGCAGGGCGTCGGCGAAGTTGAACGGGTCCATGCCCATGTCGAGCAGACGCGTGATGGACTCCGGCGCCGAGTTCGTGTGCAGCGTCGAGAACACCAGGTGGCCCGTGAGCGAGGCTTCGACGCCCATCGACACGGTTTCCTTGTCGCGCGATTCGCCGACCATGATGATGTCCGGGTCGGCCCGCAGGAAGGCCCGCATGACCAGGGCGAAGTCAATGCCCGCTTTCTTGTTCACCTGCACCTGGCGCAGGCCACGCTGGGTGATTTCCACCGGGTCTTCGGCCGTCCAGATCTTGGTGTCCGGCGTGTTCAGGAACTTCAGCACCGAGTGCAGCGTGGTCGTCTTGCCGGAGCCCGTGGGACCGCAGACGTAGAATAGGCCGTAGGGCTTGGTGACGGTCTTCTCGAGGCGTTCCTTGTTGTGGGGCGACAGGCCCAGCTTGTCCATGGGGATGGGCTCGCCGGCGGCCAGGATACGCATCACGACGTCTTCGACGCCGCCGGCGGAGGGGATGGTCGCCACCCGCAGTTCGATGTCGAGCGGGCCGTATTTCTTGAACTTGATCTTGCCGTCCTGCGGCTTGCGCTTCTCGGAGATGTCGAGGTCGCACATGATCTTCAGGCGCGTGGTCAATGCGGACCGGAAGTGGGCCGGCACTTCGACGTAAGGCATGAGGCCGCCGTCGATGCGGAACCGGATGCCGGTCTTGGCCTTGCCGGGCAGCGGCTCGATGTGGATGTCCGACGCGCGCATGTTGTACGCGTCGATGATGATCTTGTTGACGAACTTCACCAGTTCGTTGTCGGCGGCGGCGGACTCGAGGTTGCCGGAATCGTCGGCCGGGCCGTCGTCCTCGCTCAGTTCGGCCAGCATCGACTCGACCGACTGGCCGCTGTCGCCGGGGGCGCCGTACAGCTGCGCGACCGTCTCCTCGAACTCGGTCTGCGTCGTCACCTTGTACAGGAAGCGGCTGTTGCGCGAGAACACCTGCGGGACGATCTTGGAGTTGCGCACCGCCTCCGGGTCCAGGCACATCACGATCAGGCCTTCGATGCCTTCCTCGAGCGGGATCCAGCCCTGCTCCTGGATGAAATCGCGCTTGAGCGCGCCCTGGAGCGTCTCGACCCGGATGCGGCCGGGGTTGAACGCTTCGTAGGGGACACCGAAGAACTTGGACAGCGACGGGCCGATCTGCGCGGGGCGGATCGAGTAGTCCGCCATCAGCACGTGCTCGACGGGCTTGGCATCCTCGCGGGCCTTCTGCACGGCCTTGGCCAGTTCGTCGTACGTCATCACGCCATCGGCGATCAGCCCGTCGTACTTGGTGGCCTTGCGGCGCGCGCCGTCACTGGCCTTCTCCACCCGCTGGCGGATGGCGGTGGCGAGCGTCTTGGTCAGCTGCGCCGCGCCCTCCATCTCGAGTTCGCCGAACGGCTGGTCGCTCTTGTTGTTGATGACCTGGATGACCCCGTGCAGCACGTCGCCGTCGAGGATCGGCACCACCAGCATCTGCTTGGTGCGGTAGCCGGAGCGCTTGTCGACTTCCTTCAGGAAGGCGAGCTGCGGGTGGATGCGCTTCAACGCGTCGTCGTCGTAGACGTCGGCGATGTTCACCACCTGCTTGGCCATCGCGACGTAGCCCGCGATGCTCTGCGGGCTGATCGGCAGCTTCAGGTCGCGGCTGGTGTTCAGCCCGGTCTTGACCTTGGAGACGATGGAGGTGCGGTCCTCGCTGACCGCGTACAGCGTGAGACGGTCCGCGTTGAACAGCTTGCAGATGTCCGCGCTCACCTCGAGCATGATCTGGTCGACGTTCTCGGTCTCGTGGATCCGCGTCGTCACCTGCGTCAGCTGGCGGAAGAACAGGGCCTCGAACGAGATGCCGCGCTTGTCCGGCGGCAGCTGCTGCGAATCGATGAAGGCCTGTTCGGTGTCTTTCGTCTTCAGTACTGCATTCATAGCTCGAACTCCTGCCCTGCGCGCAACCAGCGGATGTCATGGACCACGTTCGGACCGAACGGCTGCGTCTGGTCGAACTTCTGGATCTCCGTCATGATCAGCTCGGTTTCCGCGGGCTTGGTGTGGGTGATGAAGATCGGGAAGCGCTTGCTCTTGTCGATGCAGTCCAGCTCCTCGGCCAGGGCGTTCGGAGACAGGTGCAGGCTGCGCTTGGCAAGTTCCTTCTCGCGGTTGGAAAAAGCGGTTTCGATCACCAGCGCGGCGACGTTCATCTGGTTGATGCGGCGCCAGAAAGCCGGGTTGCGCTCGGTGTCGCCGGTGAACACCCAGCAGCCCCCGCCGGCGGTGACGGCATAGCCGCAGGCCGGCACGGTGTGCACGGCCGGCAGGACCTCGATGTGCTTGCCGTTCAGGTGCAGCGTCTGGCCGACCTGGATCTCGTGGAACGTGATGAAGGGCGCCTGCGGTGTCGGGATGCGGCTGAAGTCCGGCCAGATCACGTTGTTGAACACGTGCTGCTTGAGTGCCTGCAACGTGCCGGGCAGGGCGGAGATCTTGATCGGGGCGGTGAGCGTGGAGGCGATCGCGTCGACCATTAACGGAAGCGCGGCGACGTGATCCAGGTGGGAGTGGGTGAGCAGGACATGCTTGATGCCCTTCATCTCTTCGAGGGTGAGATCGCCCACGCCGGTGCCCGCGTCGACCAGAAGGTCGCCGTCGATCAGAAAGGACGTGGTCTTGCAGTCCTTTGCGATCGCACCGGAGCAGCCCAGCACGCGCACCCTCATTCAACGCCCCTCAGTCACTTGGTCTCGAAATTGGTGGCGCCGTCCCACGCGGGATCGAACGGCAGCAACCTCATCGAGGCTACACGTTCGGAGTACACCTCGTAAAGGTATTTTTTTGCATTCATGCGCTGGAGATTGAGCATGTGCAAGTCGCACTGGTCCCAGTCCTGGGCGCGGTACGACTTCAGGAAGGCGGCCCAGGTCTTGAGCTCCTCCACGGTGCCTTTTTCGACGCGGTCGGAGGGCGCGACGGGCCAGAAGATCGCCACGGCCTGCTCCTTGCCCTTCACCCGCACGCGATCCAGCTCCTGCCAGGCGAAGTCCGGGGCGGCCCGGCGGCAGCTTTCGCTGACCACGATGTCCACCCCGTACGCCTTGGAGAGGCCTTCCAGCCGGGAGCCCAGGTTCACCGAATCGCCGATCACGGTGTAGCTGCGGCGGATGTGCGAACCCATGTCACCGACGCACATCATTCCCGTGTTCAACCCGATGCCGACGCCGATCTCGGGTATACCCTGAGCGCGATGCTCCTCGTTGATCTTGCGCACCGCATTGGCCATTTCCATCGCCGACTTGACGGCCAGCTGCGCGTGGTTCGGCGTGTCCACCGGCGCCCCCCAGAACGCCATCACGCAGTCGCCCATGTATTTGTCGATGGTGCCCCGGTTGGACCGGATCAGGTCGGTCAGCCGGCTGAACACGGAATTCAGCAATTCCTGCAGCTTGGTCGGCTCCATCCGCTCCGACATCTTCGTGAAGCCGCGCATGTCGCAGAACATCACGGTCAGCTCCTTGTTGCTGGCCGCCATGCTGTAGTTCTCGGGCGCCTTCACCATCTCGTCCACCAGTTCGGGCGGGACGTAGGTGCCGAACAGGTTGGCCAGTTCGCGCTTGCTGCGGCTCTCGACGAAGTAGCCATAGCTCATGTTGAGCGCGAAGGCGGTGATCGCCATGATGAGGGCGGATGCGAGCGGCATCACCAGGCCCTGGGTCTGGAACAGGTAGAAGTTCTGCACCACGAGCAGGATGACCATCAGCACGCTGACCGCGACGGCCCGGGTGGCCGAGAGGATGGGGAGGGCGAAAGCGAGCAGCAGGCCCGCGAACAGCAGCACGACCACCTCGTAGCCCATGGCGTAATCGGGCTTCACGAACAGCTTGTCGTCGAGCAGCCCCGAGATGACATTGGCGTGGACCTCCACCCCGGGATAGGTTTCCCCGACGGGCGTCACGCGCAGGTCGAGCAGGCCGGGCGCCGTGGTGCCCAGCAGGATGATCTTGCCCTTCAGGCTGCCCTCGGGCAGGCGTTTCGCGAGGACGTCGGCGGCCGAGATGTACCGGAATGACTGCCCCCCGACCCCACCCGGGCCACGATAGGGGACGAGCGCCGCCACCCGGCTGTCCACCGGGACGGCCAGCGACTTGTCGCCCTGGCGCAGGATGATGCTCTCGAGCCCGGTGTAGCCGCGCCCGATGAAGCGGTCCCTGGGGAAGCCAGGCTGCACCTGCGGCTGCCCCGCGAGCATGCGGAACATCGACAGCGAGAGCGATTCGTAATAGTTGCCCTTGTATTCCGCCACCAGGGGAATCGAGCGGACCACGCCGTCGCCGTCGGTGATGGAGTTGAAGTACCCGGCGACCGGCGCCGCCTTCGCGACCTGCTCGATGTTGGAGCCGAACCCGTTCCAGCTGGTGAACGCGATGGGGCGGCCCTGCATGGCCTCCCTGGTCATGACCGGGGCCGGGAGCATGCCGTTCGTGCGGCCCTCGCGGTCGCTGGTGAAGTAGTAGCCCATGACCACCGGCCGCTGCTCCAGCGAGCGGGCGAACATGCTGTCGTAGTCGAGCGTGCCGCGCAGCTGCGCGAGCCGCTCGGTGAACGCGGGAGCATCCTTCAGCTCCCCCTTCGACAGTTCATCCAGCCGCGCCAGGCCGGAACTCTGGTCGGGCTCGGCGAACACCACGTCGAAGCCCAGCAGCGCGGCCTTCTGCCGGTTGAAGACCTCGTCGACCAGCCCGGCCAGGCGGTTGCGCCCCCAGGGCCAGCGCCCGACCTCGGCCAGGCTCTTCTCGTCGATGTCGATCACGACGATGCGTTCGTCCAGCGTCTTGGGCATCGTCGCCCGCAGCCGCGCGTCGTAGATGATGTCGTCCAGCCGCTGCAGCACCCCGATCGGCAGTACGCCGGTGGCGTGCAGCAGCGCGAAGACCAGCGGAATCAGCGTGATGCCGATGCGGGGCCAGTGTTTGATCAGCAAGCCCATGGGCCCGGTTTCTCGGCGTGCGGGCGGACAGCGCGTGCGCGGCGGCCGTCAGGCCGCTTGCACGAATTGCATCTGGGTGCCCGCGAGCTCCAGCATGTCGCCGTTCTTCAGGGTCACCGGCTCGGGGCCGATGGCGGCGCCGTTCAGGGTGGGCTTGTTCGCGCCCTCGACGTGCGCGACCACGAAGCCGTTCGACCGCTTGGTGATGGCCGCCACGGCGACGCCGGGCTTGCCGATCGTCGTGACCACCTTCACCAGGGGCACCTCGCGGCCGGCCGCGGCGCCGGACAGCACCTTGATGCTGGCGTTGAGCGCGGCCGCGACCTCGGCGGGCGCGGCGCCGGCGACGGCACTGGCGCCGGCCGTCGCGGGTTGGGGCGCGCCGCCGGCGGGCGCCGCCGGTTTGGGGATCGGAGGCACGGAGCCGGCCTTCATGATCATCGTCTTCTCGAACGTGACGCCGGGCGCCTCGTTGATGAACTTGATCTTGTACTTGCCGATCTCGACAGTGTCGTTATTCTGCAACAACTGCTTCTTCACAGCCTTGCCGTTGACGTACGTGCCGTTCGTGCTGTTGAGGTCTTCGAGGTAAACCTCGTTGCCGGTGAGTTGCAGCACGGCGTGCTCGCCGCTGACCGCGAGGTTGTCGATCACGATGTCGTTGTACGGCCGGCGACCCAGTGTCGTCCGGTCTTTTGTCAACTGCACTTCCTTGATGACTACACCGTCGATCGAGACGATCATTTTCGGCATGGCCCACTCCTGTCTGATGAATTCAACACGGCTCTTCTAATACCAAAGACTATTGTCCCAGCAATCGCGAAATCAGGCCCCGTTTTTTGGAGCCCGTCGATGCCAATGCAAGCAGGACGGAGATGTTGTCGCGCCCGCCGTTGGCGTTCGCGGCATCGATCAAATGCGCCACCTTCTGGTCGAGAGTCTCCTCGACCAGCATCAACTTCTCGATGGCGTCGTCTTCCAGCATGTCCGACAACCCGTCGGAACACATCATGTAGAGATCGCCCGGTTCGACCTTGTGTTCGTTGACCTCGAGCAGCACCGCATCCTCGACGCCGAGGGCGCGCGTCACCAGGTTCTTGTTGGTGGAGGTCGCGGCCTGCGCCGCGGTGATGAGCCCGGCGTCCATCTGCTCCTGCAGCAACGAGTGGTCCTTGGTGACCCGCTCCAGCTTGCCCGCGCGCAGGCGGTAGCAGCGCGAATCCCCGATGTGCCCCAGCATCACCCGGCCGTCCTGGAACACGCCGAGCACCAGGGTCGTGCCCATGCCGCTGTATTGCGGGTTCGAGTTCGCGGCATTGAAGATCGAGCGGTTCGCGTTGTCGACGCAGATCTCCATGGCGCGGCGCACCTCGCGGCCGTTCGCGTGCCGGCCGGCCTGCGCCAGCCAGCGTCCCAGCTCGGACTTGATGAAGGTGGTGGCCATGCCGCTGGCGATCTCGCCGGCGTTGTAGCCCCCCATGCCGTCGGCCAGGATGCCGAGCCGCGTGGGCTCATCGAACGTCACCGAATCCTCGTTGTTCTCGCGCGCCAGACCCGGATCGGTGCGAATGCAAAACTCGTAGTTCATGGTTGCCGGATCAAGGCTCCTGGTCGGTCTTTCCGCCGCCGGCACCGGGCGCACCGGGCGCCGCGGGCTTTGTCATCACGGAGGTCTTGTCGAACTGGGGACCTTGACCGGCCCCCCCTTGTTTCTGGGCCGCATCATAGCCGGGCGCGGCCGAGGCAGGCTGGGTGGCCGCGAATGCGGGACCGCTGCCGGGGCCGGAAGGCACCGTCGCCGCGAAGCCCGGGGCGTTGCCAGCGGGTACCGTGGCGGCGAACTGCGCGTTGCCCGCGGGCACCGTGGCCGCGAAGCCGCGCGCGGCCGAGGCCGGCTGCGTGGCTTCGAAATTCACGCCCGCGCCGGCCGCCGGCGCGGCCCCGGGCGCCATGACGAGGGTCTTCTCCGCCTGCGCGGCGGCCGCGCCGGGCGGCGGCCGCTGGAAGGCCGCGGTCTTCTCGGCGGCGCCCGTTGCCGCGGCGACGGCGGACACCGCCGGTGCGGGGCGCGCCGCCTGGGGAGCCGCAGCCGGCGCGGCTGCGCGCATCGGCGCGGTGGCACCGCCCGTCATGTCGTTGATCACCTGCTTCAGCGCGGCCGCGAACGTGTCGCCGTCCTGGTAGCGGGCCTCGGACTTCTTGGCGAGCGAGAAGGCGACGATCTCCGCCAGCTGCGGCGACACGTCCTTGCGGATCAGGCGGATGTCGGGCGCCTCCTCGTTGGCGATCTTGTACATCAGCTCCGCCATCGAATCGCCGCGGAACGGCAGCACGCCCGTGAGCATCTGGAACAGCATCACGCCCAGCGAATAGAGGTCCGAGCGGCCATCGACCTTCTTGCCCGCGATCTGCTCGGGCGACATGAAGCTGGGCGTGCCCAGCACCAGGCCCGTCTTGGTCTTGCTGGAGTCGGTGATGCGCGCGATGCCGAAGTCGGTGACCTTCACCACGTCGCTTTCCGGCTCGTACATGATGTTGGCCGGCTTGATGTCGCGGTGCACGACGTTCTGCCGGTGCGCATAGGCGAGCGCCTCGGCGACGCGGGCGACGATCGAGAGCACCCGCGGGATCGGCAGCAGGTGGCCGTCCTTGCACTGGTCGACCAGGTCCTTGCCCTTCAGGAATTCCATGGCGATGTAGGCCAGCTCGTGTTCCTCGCCCGCGTCGAAGATGGTCACGATGTTCTGGTGCTGCAGCCGGCCCGCCGTCTCGGCCTCGCGGAAGAAGCGTTCGCGCGCGTCGTTCAGCTCCTCGCCTTCGAACTCGTTCGACAGGGCCATGGTCTTGATGGCCACGACACGGCCGATCTTCGGGTCCTTGCCCAGGTAGACCACGCCCATCGCGCCCTTGCCGAGCTCCTTCTCGACCTGGTAGCGGCCCAGCATCGGCTTCTCGACGCCGCCGCCATCGAGCAGCATGGTGCCGCCCGGATGGCCGCCGCCGCCGCCGAGGATGACCGTCTCGGAGAGGTTCTTCGCGCGATTGAGCTTGGCTTCGAGGTCCTTGTACTTCGGGTTGAAGGCGGCCATGTGCTCGTACACGGCCTGCGCCTTGTTGAACTGCCGCTTGCGCTCGAAGTCCAGCGCGAGGTTGTAGAGGTTGCCCATCACCTCGTCGCCCATGGGCACGCGGCGGAAGCGGTCGAAGGCCTGGTCGAGCCGGCCCTGGCCCTGCTCCGCCAGGCCCATCATGCGGTTCGTCTCGGCGGATTCCGCGTCCGACTTCAGCTTGCCGGCCTCGGTGACCAGGAAGCGCTTGGTCGTGAGCGCGAGGTGCCCGATCACGAGCAGCATCGCCGGGTAGACCAGTGGCAACCAGGTCGACGCGCCGGCCAGCAAGCCGTATTCGGCCCCCAGCAGCACGATGAAGAGTGCGGCGGTGATGGCGCCGGACATGCCGGCGGACAGCCGCGGCAGCAGCCCGATCAGGTAGCCCGCCACCAGCAGGAACGCGCCGAGCGCCGCCCAGCGGCCCCAGCCGGGCTGGACCAGGAAGTGCTCGCCGAGGATGCTGGAAGTGATGTGCGCGATCATCTCCACCGGTGTCAGCGCCGCATAGCCGGGGGCAGGGAACTGCACACCGACGCCGGCCGCGGTGGGACCGATGATCACGATCTTGTTGGCGTACTTCGCGGCCGGGATCTTTCCGGAGAGCACGTCGTAGAAGGAATCCACCGCGAAGGCCGGCTTGGCGCCCGTGCCCTTGTAGAACTGCGGCAGCATGCGGGCGGATTCATCGGTCTTCACGCGCAGCTTGCCGATCTGCACCGACTCGCCCGTGTTCAGCCGGATGTCCTTGGGCGAAAGATTCAGGCTCTGGGCCGCCGCCATCAGGGCCATCGAGGGAACGGCCTTGCCGTAATAGTTGACCAGCATCGGCTCGGTGCGGACCGCGCCGTCGACGTCGTTGAGCTGGTTCAGGTGCCCGATGCCGGCGGCGGCGTTGCCGATCGAGTCGATCGGCTGCGTCGTCGACACGGCCAGCACCGAAAAACCGTTGTTCTCGTCGATCGCGCTTTTCAGGGCAAAGGCCGGCAGGGGCTTGTCGGCCTTGCCCTGCGGTTCGCCCAGCACGAAATAGGAGGGCACCAGCACGTTGCCCGCCTTGGTCATGCTGGCGGCGAGCTTGCCGTCGGTGTCGAGGGCCTGTTCGGCCTCGGCGATGAGCTTGGACACGGGATCCTGCGGCGCGGGCGCCGGAGCCGCGGCCGCCGGCGCGGCGGGGTCCAGCGCCGAAGGGGCCGCCGCGGGCGCGGCGGGAGCGCCCAGGCCCAGCGTTTCCTTGATCTTGCGGATGTAGACCAGGCCGCGGTCGGTCTGGGGCTCGAAGAAGAACGCGTTGTAGACGACCGTTTTCGCCTTCGCGGCGGCGAGCATGTCGATCATCTGCGCATGGACGTCGCGGGACCAGGGCCAGCGCCCGATGTTGGCGATGCTCTGGTCGTCGATGGCGATGATGGCGATGCGGTCGGAGGGCTGGCGGTTGCCGCTGGTGGCGGCGAAGTCGTAGTAGCGGCGCTCGAGGGTGCCGATGAAGTCGGTGCCGAGGTTGAGGATGACGACGGCCAGCACCACCAGGACGCCCACGAACCAGTCGCTGCGCCAGAACTTCCCGCGCTTAGCGGATGATGATGTGCTCACTTGCCCGCCCCTTGTCCGAACCGCCAGACACTGTGGAAACCCACAGCCAACCACTCCCGCAACGCCGCCAACAGGGCGCAGGGCTCCTGCTGGCGACGTTATCAGACGGCACAGTCACGGGCAAGAGACTTTGTCACCTTCCGACTACGGATTGTTGCAAATCCACCCGGCACGCTCGCGGCGGCCGGGCGGCGCTCAGGCTGCGGCTTCCGGCTTCTTGCGCGCCTGCAACAGCTTGCCGAGCGCGAGCACCAGCAGCGCGCCGCCGGCGGCCATGGCGTATTCCCAGGTCTTGCTGGCGGGCAGCCAGTCCTTCAGGCCCGGGTCGGTGTAGATCATCTGCCCCGCGATCCATCCGAGCAGCATCGCGCCCAGCGTGATGATGATGGGGAAGCGGTCCATCAGCTTCAGCACGATCTGGCTGCCGGCCACGATGATGGGGATGCTCACCAGCAGGCCGAAGATCACCAGGGGCAACTGGTGGGCCTGGCCCGCGCCTTGCGCGGCGCCGGCGATGGCCAGCACGTTGTCGACGCTCATCACCAGGTCGGCCACGATGACGGTCTTCACCGCGCCCCAGAGCTTGTCGTTGGCGCTGATGTTCGAGTGGTCGTCGTCATCGTGCGGCATCAGCAGCTTGACCCCGATCCAGACCAGCAGCACGCCGCCGACCAGCTTGAGGTAGGGGATCGCCAGCAGCGCGAGCGCGAAGGCGATCAGGACCACCCGCAGGATGATCGCGCCCATGGTGCCGTAGATGATGCCGAGCTTGCGCTGCTTGGGCGGCAGGCCGCGGCAGGCCAACGCGATCACCACCGCGTTGTCCCCGCCCAGCAGGATGTCGATCAGGATGATCTGGCCCACTGCGACCCAGAAAGCGGTGGTCATGAACTCTGCCATGCGGTGCCTCGTTGTTCTTGCGTGGAAAAAGCGAAAGCCGATTGTCCTTCAGGACAACCGGCTTCGTGTTGTGGCTAACTCGTATCGTGCTGCCGCTTACAGCAATGCCTTCAGCAGCTTGGCCATTTCCGACGGGTTGCGGGTGACCTTGAAGCCGCACTCTTCCATGATGGCCAGCTTGGCGTCGGCCGTGTCGGCGCCGCCGGAGATCAGCGCGCCGGCGTGGCCCATGCGCTTGCCGGGGGGCGCCGTCACGCCGGCGATGAAGCCGACGATCGGCTTCTTCATGTGGTCCTTGCACCAGCGGGCGGCTTCCGCCTCGTCCGGGCCGCCGATCTCGCCGATCATGATGACGGCATCGGTCTCGGGGTCGTCGTTGAACGCCTTCATCACGTCGATGTGCTTCAGGCCGTTGATCGGGTCACCGCCGATGCCGACCGCGCTGGACTGGCCGAGGCCGATCTCGGTGAGCTGGGCCACGGCTTCATAGGTGAGCGTGCCGGATCGCGACACCACGCCGATGCGGCCCTTGCGGTGGATGTGGCCGGGCATGATGCCGATCTTGATCTCGTCGGGCGTGATCAGGCCGGGGCAGTTGGGGCCCAGCAGCAGCGTCTTCTTGCCGCCGGCGGCTTCCTTGGCCTTCATCTTGTTGCGCACTTCGAGCATGTCGCGCACCGGGATGCCTTCGGTGATGCAGATCGCGAGGTCGAGGTCGGCCTCGACCGCTTCCCAGATCGCGGCGGCGGCGCCGGCGGGCGGCACGTAGATCACCGAAACGTTGGCGCCGGTTTCCTTCTTGGCGTCCTTGACCGAAGCATAGATCGGGATGTCGAAGATCTTCTCGCCGGCCTTCTTGGGGTTCACGCCGGCCACGAAGCAGTTCTTGCCGTTGGCGTATTCCTGGCACTTCTCGGTGTGGAACTGGCCGGTCTTGCCGGTGATGCCCTGGGTGATGACGCGCGTGTCTTTGTTGATGTAGATGGACATGTGTGTTCCTCAGGCAGCAGCTTTAACCGCGGCGACAACCTTCTGGGCCGCTTCCGCCATCGTGTCGGCACTGATGATGGGCAGGCCGCTCTCGGCCAGCATCTTCTTGCCGAGCTCCTCGTTGGTGCCCTTCATGCGCACCACCAGCGGCACGCTCAGGTTCACGGCCTTGCAGGCGGTGATGACGCCGGTGGCGATGGTGTCGCACTTCATGATGCCGCCGAAGATGTTGACCAGGATCGCCTTCACCTTCTTGTTCTTCAGCATGATCTTGAAGGCCTCGGTCACCTTCTCGGGGGTCGCACCGCCGCCGACGTCCAGGAAGTTGGCCGGCTCCGCGCCGAACAGCTTGATGGTGTCCATGGTCGCCATGGCCAGGCCGGCGCCGTTCACCAGGCAGCCGATGTTGCCGTCGAGCGAGATGTAGGCCAGGTCGAACTTGCTGGCTTCCACCTCCGCGGCGTCCTCTTCGTCGAGGTCGCGCAGCGCCACGATGTCGGGGTGGCGGAACAGCGCGTTGCTGTCGAAGTTGAACTTGGCGTCCAGCGCCTTGATGTTGCCGTTGCCTTCGAGGATCAGCGGATTGATCTCGACCAGCGAGGCATCGGTGTCCATGTACACCTTGTAGAGCTTCTTCAGCACGTCCACGGCCTGGGGCGTGGACGCGGCCGGCACGCCGATGCCGTCGGCCAGCTCTTTCGCCTGCGCGTCGGTCAGGCCGGCGATCGGGTCGGCGAAGACCTTGATGATCTTTTCGGGCGTGTCGTGCGCGACCTGCTCGATGTCCATGCCGCCTTCGCTCGACGCCATGAAGGCGACCTTCTGCGAGGCCCGGTCCGTGACCGCGGACACGTAATATTCCTTCTTGATGTCGGCGCCGTCCTCGATGAACAGGCGGCGGACCTTCTGGCCTTCGGGGCCGGTCTGGTGCGTGACCAGCTGCATGCCGAGGATTTCGCCGGCCAGCTTCTTCACGTCGTCGATCGAGCGGGCCAGCTTGACGCCACCACCCTTGCCGCGGCCGCCCGCGTGGATCTGCGCTTTCACGACCCAGACCGGGCCGCCAAGCTTCTGGGCCGCCTCCACCGCTTCCTGGACCGTGAAGGCCGGGATGCCGCGCGGGACGGGGATGCCGAAGTTGCGCAAGATGTCCTTGCCTTGGTACTCGTGAATCTTCATGAGCTTGGTCTCTCGAGATCGGGATTCGGGGGCGCTGGCGAACGCTGGCGAAAAGACGCGTGTCGACCGCGGCAGCAGGGGATGCAGCCTTCGACTGTATCATGGTGCAACGCACCAACTTTCCGCCTGCCTTACAGTGGGGGACGCACGTTTCAATCACGGGAAAAGAAGGATGGCCAAGGTCTTCATCGATGGCGAAGCCGGCACCACCGGGCTGCAGATCCGGGAGCGCCTGGCCGGGATGCCGCAGGTCGAACTCGTGAGCATCGCGCCGGAGCGGCGCAAGGATCCGGCCGCCAAGCGCGAGCTCATGGCCGGCGTGGACCTCGTGATCTTCTGCCTGCATGACGACGCGGCCCGCGAATCGGCGGCCATGGTCGACGACATCGCGAAGGCGGGCGGCAAGGCGCCGCGCATCATCGACGCCTCGACGGCCCACCGGGTTGCCGAGGGCTGGGTGTTCGGCTTCGCCGAGCTCGCCCCCGGCCAGCGCGAAGCCATCGCGCGGGCGCCGCGCGTCAGCAACCCCGGCTGCTATGCGACCGGCGCGATCGCCCTGATCCGGCCGCTCGTCGACGCCGGCCTGCTGCCCGCGGACACGCCGCTCGCCCTCCCGTCCGTGAGCGGTTTCAGCGGCGGCGGCCGCGGCATGATCGAAGCCTACGAAGCGGGCACGGCGCCGGCCTACGAGGTCTATGCGCTGGGGCTGAAGCACAAGCACCTGCCGGAGATCATGAAGTACACCGGGCTCACGCGCCGGCCGATCTTCATCCCCGCCGTCGGCAACTTCCGCCAGGGCATGCTGGTGCAGCTGCCGCTGCACCTGGACACCCTGCCGGGCCAGCCAGCCCCGGCCGACCTGCAGGCTGCGCTGGCCAAGCACTATGCAGGCAGCGAGTGGGTGAGCGTGGAGCCGCCGACGGACGACGGCAAGCTCGAGCCGCAGGCCTTGAACGACAGCAACAAGATGGAACTGCGCGTCTACAGCAACATGGACTATCACCACGCCGTGCTGGTCGCGCGGCTGGACAACCTGGGCAAGGGCGCGAGCGGCGCCGCGGTGCAGAACCTCAAGCTGATGCTGGGGCTCTGAGCCGCTGCCGAGCCGTCCACACATGCAACCTGCCGTTCCCGGTCCGTCCGCGCTGCGCACGTCTCCTGCCGCCGACACGCTGCTCCTCCTCGGCTTCTTCGTCTCCGGCGCCAGCGCGCTCATCTACCAGGTCGGCTGGCAGCGCGCGCTGTACGGGTACATCGGCGTCGACATCGACTCCATCACCATCATCGTGTCGGTCTTCATGCTGGGCATCGGGGTCGGCGGGATGCTGGGCGGCTGGCTGGCGGACACCTTCCCGCGCCAGCGGCTGCGGCTGTACGCGCTGATCGAACTTTCGATCGGCGCCTATGGGCTCGCGAGCCTGGCCTTCCTGCCCTGGCTGGTGGACACGCTGGCGCCCGCGTCCAGCGGCGCCGGCGCGAGCGTCGCCGCCTGCTTCGTGTTCCTGCTCGCGCCGACCATCCTCATGGGCATGACGCTGCCGCTGCTGACGATGGCGTTCGACGAGCGCCGCGCCAACATCGGCGTTTCGGTCGGCACGCTCTACTTCATCAACACGCTGGGCGCGGCGACCGGGGCCGGGCTGGTGCCGTTCTATCTGTTCCCGATGTGGGAACTGCCGCAAGTCGTCACGGCGGCGGCCGTCGGCAATTTCATGGTCATCGCATGCACCCTGCTCGCCGCCCGGCTGGTGCGCGCCGGAACGGGCCCATGAACCATCCGGCGCTGCTTTCCTTTGCCTGCGGCTTCGCCAGCCTCAGCCTCGAGATCCTGTGGGTGCGCCTCTACGGCTTCACCAAGTCATCCACTCCCGTCGCCTTCGGCTTCGTGCTCGCGGCCTACCTGCTGGGAATCGCGCTCGGCGCGTCTCTGGGGGCGCGGGCCTGCCGCCGTGCCACCACCGACGCCCAGTTGTGGCGCTGGAGCCTCGCCGCGCTGCTGGTTTCGGCGGCGCTGTCGCCGCTCCTGCCGGCCCTGTTCGGCGCGCTCACCTCCGCGCACGTGCAGAACCCGCTCGTCGACATCTTCGTGATCGGCCTGGCGTCCGCCATCCTGTCCTTCGTGTTTCCGATCGCGCACCACCTGGGCACGCGGCATTTCGCCGATCGCCAGGGCCAGCGATTCGCGCTGGTCTACACAGCCAACGTTTCGGGCGCGGCACTCGGTCCGCTGGTCACTGGGTACGTGCTGCTGGACACCCTGAGCGTCCAGCAGTGCTTCCTGCTCCTGGGCGCCGCGCAAGCCGCCGCCGCGGCCGCGCTGGCGCTGGCCGTGCGCCAGCAACGGGCCGTGCTGGTGGGCGTGGCGGCCCTGCTGGCGGGCTCCATGGCCATCGCCGCCCAGTCGCTGGAGCCCCACCGGCTGGTGCGCAGCCTCACCCCCAAACAGCCCGTGCCCAAGACGGTGGTCGAGAACCGGCACGGCATCGTCACGATCTTTCCCGGCGAGCTGGGGGACGACGTGGTCTACGGTGGCAACGTCTACGACGGGCGGACCAACCTGGACCCGCAGCGCAATACCAACGGCCTCGAAAGGCCGCTGCTGATGGCCGCCCTGCACCCGGAACCGAAGCGGGTCCTGATGGTCGGCCTGTCCATCGGGACCTGGCTGGCCATCGTGCGCGAGTTTCCCGGCGTCGAGACGATCGACGTCGTCGAGATCAACCCGGGCTACGTCCAGGCCGCGCAGGCGTATCCGGCGCAAGCCGCCGCCATGCGCGACCCGCGCGTGAATGTCGTCATCGACGACGCGCGGCGCTGGCTGCGCCACCGGCCCGAGCGCAAGTACGACATGGTGATCATGAACACGACGCTGCACTGGCGGTCGAACGCGTCGCTGCTGCTGTCGTCCGAGTTCCTGCGGCTGATCCGGTCGCACATGGCGCCGGGTGCCGTGCTCACCTTCAACGCGACCAGTTCCGGCGATGCCTTCCTGACCGCTGCGCGCGTGTTTCCGCACGCCTACCGGTACCGCAACTTCGTCTATGCCGCGGATTTCGATTTCCGCCCGCGCAAGGATGCGCCACGCACGCGCGAGGTCTATGCCAACCTCCGGCTGGACGGCCAGCCGTTCTTCACGCCGGGGTCTGCCGCGATCGACGTCTTCATGCGCATCCCGTTCCTGACGGTGGACCTGGCGCAGAACGCGGCCGGCCGCCGCTTCGAGGAAGTGACCGACTACAACATGATCACGGAGTTCAAGTACGGCCGCAAGCTGTACTTCTGGCCCGACCTGTTCTCCTTCTGAGGGCCGGGCGCCCGCTGCGTCATGACGGCTCTTCACCGCGTCCTGCTTGCCATCTGGCTGGGCCTGCTTCTCCTGCCGAACCTCACCGTCGCATCGCTCGCCAACACCTGGCACGCGCCGGAATGGCAGCTGGCCGCCGTCGGATGCTGGATGGCCGCCCTGCTATGGACGGCACTGCCGCGCCGCCTGTTCCTGGTCGTGACGTTCCCGCTCCTCTGGGCTGGCATCGCGGTCGTGGCGGCGGATGCGCTGCGTGGGGCCAACGTGCTCGAATTGGTGGCCGTCTGGTACACCTTCCGGGCCGGCGAGGTCCAGGCGGCGCTGGCCCCGTACCGGCTCGCGCTCGCCGCCACCGGGCTCGCGCTGTGCGCGCTCATCGCGTTGCTGTGGCGCCGCCCGCCGGGGCCCGGACCACGCCGCAAGCAGCTTGCCGCGGTGCTGGTGACAGGCGCGGTGCTGGCCGTCGCGCTGCCTGCGCACAGCTGGCGCGAGGCCTGGCCGGCCGCGCTGGCGGGCGCGGTGCTGGAAGGCCAGGCCGGGGACAGTGGCATCGCCCTGCCGGATGCTCCTGATTTCCGTGCCAGTCCGAGGCCACGAACCGCCTCCTGGGAAGCTCGGCGCGAGCAGCCGCCCGCGGCGGCGGAAACCTACATCCTCGTCATCGGCGAAAGCGTGCGAAGTGATCGCATCCCCGGATGCGGCGGCCTGCCGCTGGTGACCGCGCCGCCGGCGGGCGCCTTGCTGTTCTGCGACATGCTGGCCGGCTCCAGCAGCACGCACACGTCGGTGCCATTGCTGGTGTCGCGCGCCCTGCCCGGCAGCCGGGATCGCGTGCCGCGCGATGCGACGCTGCTGAAGGCTTTCGAGGAGGTGGGATTCGAAACCTTCTGGCTGGCTGTGCAGGAGCGTGCGATCGCCTGGCCCGACGCTCGCAACCAGGTCTACGATCCCGCGCCGAAACTGGATCGCGCCGCCCTGCTGCCCCTGCTGGATGCCGCCTTGGCGCGGCCCGAGCCGCGCAAGCTGATCGTCCTGCACGCGTACAACGCGCATGCGCCCTACCGCGATCGGTACGTGGGACCACAAGCGCCCTTTCCGGTCGCCGGGCCCGCCCACTCCGGCGAAGCACTCTGGAACGACTACGACAATGCCATCGACGAATCGATGCGCTTCCTGCGGGAGGTCGCGCAGCGGCTGCAGGCGCAGCCTGGCGAGGCCTTTCTCTTCTACACCCCGGACCATGGCGAAAACCTGTTCGACGACGCCCGGGGGTTGCAGCACCACGCGCTGCGGGTCCCGACGCTTTGGGACACGATCGTTCCGGGAATCGCCTGGGCCAACGCCGGCTGGCGTGCCGCGCATGGGGCCAAGTGGAAGACGCTGGCGGACAACCAGCGCGCGCCGGTGATGCACATGGACGTGGCGCCCACGCTGCTGGGCGCGGCCGGCATCCGCTACGAGGAGCCGCGCCGGCTCCCGGTGGATCTCACGGCCCGCGCCGTGCCGCCGCGGACGCGCTTCACGCAGGTCCGGGCGGGCCACACGATGCGCTTCGAGACCTTGCAGGCACAGGCCCGCGCGGCGGCCAGGCCGTCACCCTAGCCGGATTCGTCCGGCTCGCTGAGCGCCCGGCGGATCGCCTCCCCGCCGAAGCCACGCGCCGCGAGGAAGCGGGCCTGCCTGCCGCGTTCGGCGGCATTGGCCGGCACCACCCCGAACTTCCTGCGCCAGACCTCACGCGCGCGCTCCACTTCCGAAAGCTTCAGGGCGGCGACGGCCTCGGCCACCCTGGCCGCATCGACCCCCTTGGCCTGCAGCTCGTGGCGGATGCGCCCGGCGCCCAGCTTGCCCGCGCGCCGGTGCACCAGGGAATCGACCACCCGCTGCTCGTCGAGGAAGCCCTTGGCGAGCAGTTCGTCCAGCGCCTGCTTCAGCTGGCCCGGCTCGGTTTCGTGCTGCGCCAGCTTACGCTCGAGTTCGCTGCGCGAATACTCGCGGACGGCCAGCAGCTTCAGCGCGCGGCCCTTGAGCGACAGCTGGCCGAACGCCATGCCTACTTGCCCGGCTTGGCTTCCTTGGCCTCTTTCACCGGCGCCTCTTCGACGTCGGACGGCAGCAGCGGGATGCCCAGCTCGTCACGCACCTTGTTCTCGATCTCGCGGGCGAGCTCGGGGTTCTCGCGCAGGAATTCGCGCGCGTTGTCGCGGCCCTGGCCGATCTTCTCGCCGTTGTAGGCATACCAGGCGCCGGACTTCTCCAGCACGCCCTGGGTCACGCCCATGTCGATGATCTCGCCCTCGCGGCTGATGCCTTCGCCGAACAGGATGTCGAATTCCGCCGTCTTGAAGGGCGGCGACACCTTGTTCTTGACCACCTTGACCTTGGTCTCGTTGCCGATGGCCTCCTCGCCCTTCTTGATGGTGCCGGTGCGGCGGATGTCCAGGCGCACCGAGGCGTAGAACTTCAGCGCGTTGCCGCCGGTGGTGGTCTCGGGGCTGCCGAACATCACGCCGATCTTCATGCGGATCTGGTTGATGAAGATGACCATGCAGTTGGTCTTCTTGATCGTGGCCGTGAGCTTGCGCAGCGCCTGGCTCATCAGGCGGGCCTGCAGGCCGGGCAGCGAGTCGCCCATTTCGCCTTCGATTTCCGCCTTGGGCGTGAGCGCCGCCACGGAGTCGATGACGATCAGGTCGACCGCGCCGGAGCGCACCAGGCTGTCGCAGATCTCGAGCGCCTGCTCACCGGTGTCGGGCTGGCTGATCAGCAGGTCGGACAGGTTCACGCCCAGCTTCTGCGCGTACTGCACGTCGAGCGCGTGTTCGGCGTCGATGAAGGCGCACTGGCCGGCCTGGCGCTGCATCTCGGCGATGACCTGCAGCGTGAGCGTGGTCTTGCCGGACGATTCCGGGCCGTAGATTTCAATGACGCGTCCCCGCGGCAGGCCACCGACGCCCAGCGCGATGTCCAGGCCCAGCGAACCGGTGGAGACGACCTGGATGTCCTCCAGCTTCTCGCCCTCGCCCAGCCGCATGATGGTGCCCTTGCCGAACTGCTTGTCGATCTGGGCCAGGGCGGCCTGCAGCGCCTTGGACTTCTCGCTGTCGACCGCGATCTTGGTGCCTTTGACTTGGACGTCCATGCCAGTTTCTCCTTGTGAATCAATGGGTTGTGTGGTTCGCACCGTCTGGCTTTAAGCACAGGCTGGATGCATGCCCAGTAATGTAACGAGCGAGCTTGCTTTCCGTAAACAAGTTTTTTCGTCAGTTTGCCTTACCATCTGGCCATGACTGCGGATGACGGCTGGCGCCTCACCCACCTTGGCCGCCTGCTCGGCCACGCCATGCGGCGCTTCGACGAGCGGGTGCTGCACCTGATGGCCCACAACGTCGAAGTGCCCCTGGCGCTGGCGAACCTCGCGGCGCGCGCGCAGATCACCGCGGCCCACATCCACATCACGCGGCACCTCGCCCTGCAGGGGTCGCGCCTCACCGAGCTGGCGGCCAGCGCCGGCATGAGCAAGCAGGCCATGGGCGACCTGGTGGACCAGTGCGAGGCCTGGGGGCTGGTGACCCGCGAAGCCGACGGCCGGGACGCGCGGGCGCGCCTGGTGAAGTTCACGCCCACCGGCCTGGCCTGGCTGCAGGCCTTCCGCGACGCGGTGGCGCAGGCCGAGGCCGAATTCCGGACCGAAGTGGGAAAGGACGTCGCCACGGTGGTGGCCCTGGGCCTGGAGGCCTATGCTGGGGGGAACGGCAGTTGACGTGCGTCAGGCCCGCGCAGGACCACGCGCCTAGAATTTGAGCAAACGCGCCCGGCCAGGAAGGCGCGCCATTGGAGACAAATCATGCGGATCCTCATTGCCGAAGACGACCAGGTGCTGGCCGATGGACTGCTGCGCAGCCTGCGGGCCGCAGGCGCGGCCGTCGACCACGTCGCGAGCGGCACCGAAGCCGACGCGGCGCTGATGACGAACAACGAGTTCGACCTGCTGATCCTCGACCTCGGCCTGCCCAAGATGCATGGTCTCGAGGTCCTGCGCAAATTGCGCGGGCGCGGCTCCAACATGCCGGTGCTGATCCTGACCGCCGCCGACGCCATCGAGGAGCGCGTGAAGGGCCTGGACCTGGGCGCCGACGACTACATGGCCAAGCCGTTCAGCCTGCAGGAGCTGGAGGCGCGCGTGCGCGCGCTCACCCGCCGGGGCATGGGCGGCACGAGCAGCACCATCAAGCACGGCCCGCTGGTGTACGACCAGGCCGGCCGCGTCGCCACCATCGACGGCAAGATGGTCGAACTGTCCGCGCGCGAGCTCGGCCTGCTGGAGGTGCTGCTGCAGCGCGCCGGCCGCCTGGTCAGCAAGGACCAGCTGGTAGAGCGCCTGTGCGAATGGGGCGAGGAGGTCAGCAACAACGCGATCGAGGTGTACATCCACCGCCTGCGCAAGAAGATCGAGAAAGGGCCGATTCGCATTGCCACCGTGCGCGGCCTCGGCTACTGTCTGGAGAAGATCCCATAACCCGGACCGCATGAAAATCTTCCAGCGTGAGCAACGCTCGTTGTTCGGGGAAATCCTCGACTGGATGCTCACGCCGCTGCTGCTGCTGTGGCCGGTCAGCCTGGCGCTGACCTGGCTGGTCGCGCAGAGCATCGCCGGCAAGCCGTTCGACCGCGCGCTCGAGTACAACGTCCAGGCGCTGGCCCAGCTGGTCACCGTGCAGGGACAGAAAGCCTCGTTCAACCTGCCGCAGCCCGCACGCGAGATCCTGCGCGCCGACGATTCCGACCACGTCTACTACCAGGTACTCGGCGCCAAGGGCGAGCTCCTCTCCGGCGAGCGTGACTTCCCGCTGCCGCCTGACGACGAGCGCGTCATCCCCGGCGAAACCCGATTGCGCGACGACGAGATGCGCAGTCTCGACGTCCGCATCGCCTACACCTGGGTCAAGCTCGACCTGCCCGGCGCCGTGCCGGCCTTGGTGCAGGTGGCGGAAACGCGCGAGAAGCGTTCCGTGCTCGCCACGGAAATCATCAAGGGCGTGATGCTGCCGCAGCTCGTCATCCTGCCGCTGGCCGTGCTGCTGGTCTGGCTGGCGCTGGTGCGCGGGATCAAGCCGTTGTCGGAACTGGAGGAGCGCATCCGCGCGCGCAAGCCGGACGACCTGAGCCCGCTCGACGAAAAGGTGGTCCCGCTGGAGGTGGCGCCGCTGGTGTCGTCGGTGAACGACCTGCTCACGCGCCTGAAGGATTCGATCGCCACGCAGAAGCGCTTCCTGGCCGACGCCGCGCATCAGCTGAAGACGCCGCTCGCGGGACTGCGCATGCAGGCCGACCTGGCGCAGCGCGAGCAGTTCAATGCCGAGGAGCTCAAGCAATCGCTCAAGCAGATCGGCCGCTCCAGCATCCGCGCCACGCACACCGTCAACCAGCTGCTGGCGCTGGCGCGTGCCGAGAGCAGCGGCAAGGCCATCGTGCGCCAATCCTGCGACCTGGCGGCGCTGACGATGGAAGCCGTGCAGGACTCCGTGCCGCGCGCCATGGACAAGCAGCTGGACCTCGGCTTCGACGGCGCGCAGCCGGGCGCGCCGGGCGTCACGGTCCAGGGCAACCCCACCTTGCTGAAGGAGATGATCCGCAACCTGCTGGACAACGCGATCATCTACACGCCGTCCAGCAGCGACAAGCCGGGTGTCGTGACGGCCCGGGTGCTGGCCGACCCGTTCGGCGGCGTGCTGGTGCTGCAGGTGGAGGATTCGGGCCCCGGCATCCCGGAGAGCGAGCGCGAACTGGTCTTCCAGCCGTTCTACCGCACCCTGGGCACGAACGTCGATGGCTCCGGCCTGGGCCTGCCGATCGTGCGCGAGATCGCGCGGCAGCACCAGGCCGAGATCACGCTGGAGGACGCCCATCCGGGCCAGACGCCGCCGGGCATGCGGGTGAGCGTGCGCTTCGCGGTGGCGACCACCGTGCAGACCGAAGCGGAGGCCGCTCAGGCCGCCTTGTAGAGGTTCAGCTGCAGGCGCTCGCGCTCGATGGCGCGGGCCACGCCCGGCAGTTCCGCAATGCGCTGGACATGCGCCCACAGCGAGCGGTAGCTGGTGGGGTCGATGCCGGCGAAGCCGCCCCAGCGCAGCAGCACCAGCGAGTAGGCGTCGACGGGCCCGAAATGCTGGCCCGCCATGAAGGGCTCGCCGAGTTCGGCGGCACCCAGCGCGATGGCGTCGATCTCCGCCAGCATCTCGGCATACAGCTTCGCGTTGTTCGCCTTGATGTCGGCCTGCCCTTCCGGCGTGGTGGCGAACTTGTGCGGCATGAACACGTGCGTGAAGGTCGGGTGCACCGTGTTGTTCATCCAGGCGAGCGTCTCCAGCACCCGCGTCCGGTCCATCGCATCGGTGGGCAGGAAATGTTGCTCCGGAAAGCGGCTGTCCAGGTGGTGGACGATGGCCAGGATCTGCGTGATGGTGTCGTTGCCGTCCACCAGCACCGGCACCTGGCCGCGCGGATTGACCGCCTTGTATTCGGCGGTGAGGTTCTCGCCCTTGTGCAGCTTCACCAGCGCCGGCTCGAACGGCACCTCGGCCATCTCCAGCAGCGCGTGCGGCACGAAGGAGCAGGCGCCGGGGGCGAAATAGAGCTTGACGGTCATCGATGTCTCCAGGGAATCAGCGGCAGGACCGCAGGGGCTTGCCGCTCAGCACGGTCTTCAATTCGTCAAGGCGCGGACGCAGGTTGTCGTCGACGGCGGGCAGCAGCAGGCGCTGGCCGCGCTGCTCCGGCCTTTCCTGCACCACGCGCGCGGTGCGCACGCCGCGCTCGGCCAGCGTTTCGAGCAACTGGTTCGCCTGGGCCTGCGTCGCGAAGCCGCCGAGCGAGAGGCCGGGCTCCAGCTCGGGGTTGGCCAGGGCCTCGAAGGACACGCCCAGCTGGCGCAGTTCGGCCCGCTTGCGCGCCAGCTGCTCCACGCCCGAATAGCGGCCCATGTAGACGATCCAGCGGGGCGGCTCGACCACCGTGTCGAGCAGCCAGGTGGTGGTCGGCCAGCTTTCCAGGACGGTACGCAGCGGCCCGATGCGGGCATCGTCCAGCGGGCCCGCCTGCAGGCAATCGGGTGGACGCGGCGAGGTCGCGGCCAGGTTTTCCATGCGCTTGAGCTCGTCGGGCTGGAGCAGGTTCAAGGCCTCCGGGCGCACCTGCTGCGTGACGCGCTGGGGCTCCGACTGCTGCGCCGGCCCGACGCCCCATGGGAGCAGGTGGCCTTGCGACCAGGCGTAGTAGCCGCCGTTGGCCAGCAGCAGGAGCAGGACGATCAGGCGCAGCATAGGACGTCAGTTGCGGGGGCGCACGCTCACTTCGGAACTGCGGATGGCTTGCATGCCGGTCGCAGTATGCACCAGCAGGGCCCCGGCCTCATCCACGCCGTGCGCGGTGCCGCTGGTGCCGTCGCTGAGTGCCACGGCGCGGTCGCGCAGCGCGTCGCGCGCCTGGAACCGGGCCTGGAACGGCGCGAAGCCGAACTGTTCGAAGGACTGGATGGCCGTGACCAGCGGCGGCGCCAGCCGCAACAGCGCCGCGCCGGCATCGCACATGGGCTCCAGGGCGCGCAGGCTGGCGGCGGGGGTCGAGAGGCCGGCGGCGTCCCGCGGGGCGACGTTCAGCCCGATCCCGATCACGGCGAAGCGGGCGCCTTCGCCGCCGCCGGAACTCGCGGTCTCGATCAGGATGCCGCCCAGCTTGCGGTCATGCACCCACAGGTCGTTCGGCCACTTCAGCTGGATGCCGGGGTGCAGGCTCTCGGCCACGGCCACTCCCACGGCCAGCGACAGGCCGGACCAGTCGGGTGGGGCCAGCGGCAGGCCCAGCGAGAACGTCAGCGAGGCGCCGGGTTCGCTGGCCCAGCTGCGCCCCAGCCGGCCGCGGCCGGCAGTCTGCGACTCGGCCACGAGAAGCACGGGGTCGGTGCGGCCGTCGCGCGCGCGCCGCATCAGTTCGGAATTGGTCGAGTCGATGCTGGGCAGCACTTCCACCGTGAAACCGGGAAGCTGGGGGGCCACGGCCTCCCAGATCGCTTCGGCCGGCCAGCGCTGCATGGCGGCCTACTTTTTCGACTTGCGCTTGGATTTGCCCTTGCCCTTGGACTTGCGCTTTTTCGGCTTGTCCTTGGGCGCCAGCAGCGTCCCCCGGCAGTTCTTGCTGCCGCACCAGCAGGGATACTCCGCCTTCAGCGCCTTGGTGTACGGCTCATCGATGATGAGGCCGTAGTCGTAGTTCAGCTCTTCGCCGGCCTCGATGTTGCGCAGCGACTTGATGAAGATCCGGCCCTCGTCCTCGTCGGCTTCGCAGTTCGGGTTGCAGGAGTGGTTGATCCAGCGGGAAGCGTTGCCGCCGTGAGCGGCATCGATGACCCGCTTCTCGTCCACATGGAAGTAGAAGGTATGGTTCGGGTCTTCCGGGTTCCAGGGGTGGCGCCGCTGCGCCTCCTTCCAGCTGATGATTTCGCCCACATATTCGATGAGCCGCGCCCCTTCGGGGATGTCCTGCACGGCGAAGACGCCCTTGCCATGAACGCCCGACTTGCGGACCTGGATTCTGCGGCTGGAGGGCTTGGGGGGGTTGTCGGGGCTGGCGGGCATCGGCGGCAAAAAACCTGTGTTAACTTGAAATCACATGTGCGCGCGCGTGTGCGTGCGCGTACGCGCGAGAAAAGGATGGATTGTAGATGTCGAAAACACTGGTGATTGCCGAGAAGCCTTCCGTGGCGCAGGACATCGTCCGCGCCCTCACGCCGGTCGCGGGCAAGTTCGACAAGCACGATGAGTATTTCGAGAGCGAGAAGTACATCGTGACGAGCGCCGTGGGCCACCTGGTGGAGATCCACGCGCCCGAGGAATTCGACGTGAAGCGCGGCAAGTGGAGCTTCGCCCACCTGCCCGTGATCCCGCCGTACTTCGACCTGAAGCCCGTCGACAAGACCAAGTCGCGCCTGAACGCCGTGGTCAAGCTCGCCAAGCGCAAGGACGTGACCGAGCTGGTGAACGCCTGCGACGCGGGGCGCGAGGGCGAGCTGATCTTCCGGCTGATCGAGCAGTTCGCGGCCACCGGCAAGGACAAGCCCGGCGCCAAGGCGGCCAGCCTGGGCAAGCCCGTCAAGCGCCTGTGGCTGCAGTCGATGACGCCCCAGGCGATCCGCGACGGCTTCGACAAGCTGCGGACCGACAAGCAGATGCTGGGCCTGGCGCATGCCGCGCGCTCCCGCTCCGAGGCCGACTGGCTGGTCGGCATCAACGGCACGCGCGCCATGACGGCGTTCAATTCGCGTGACGGTGGCTTCTTCCTCACCACCGTCGGCCGCGTGCAGACGCCGACGCTGGCCATCGTGGTGGAGCGCGAGGAGCAGATCCGCAAGTTCATCAGCCGCGACTACTGGGAGGTGCACGCGTCTTTCCTGGCCGAGGCCGGCGAATACCCCGGCAAGTGGTTCGACCCCAACTGGAAGAAGGATCCGGAGGACGCCGAGAAGCGGGCCGACCGCCTCTGGAACGAGAAGGATGCGCGCGCCATCGCCGATGCCGTGCGCGGCAAGGCCGCCACCGTCACCGAGGAATCGAAGCCCACCACGCAGGCCGCGCCCGGGCTGTTCGACCTGACCTCGCTGCAGCGCGAGGCGAACGGCCGCTTCGGCTATTCGGCCAAGACCACGCTGGCGCTCGCGCAGTCGCTGTACGAACGCCACAAGGCCCTGACCTATCCCCGGACCGATTCGCGCCACCTGCCGATGGACTACGTGAAGGTCGTGCACGACACCATGGGCATGCTCGCCGACAGCGGCATGAAGCACCTGGCGCCGTTTGCCAAGCAGGCGGTGGACGGCGGCTACGTCAAGCCGATCAAGCGCATCTTCGACGACACCAAGGTCAGCGACCACTTCGCGATCATCCCGACGCTGCAGGCGCCGAGCGGCCTGTCGGAAGCCGAGCAGAAGCTGTACGACCTGGTCGTGCGGCGCTTCCTGGCGGTCTTCTTCCCAAGCGCCGAATACACCGTCACGACGCGCATCAGCCAGGCCGTGGGTCACCACTTCAAGACCGAAGGCAAGGTGCTGGTGAAGCCCGGCTGGCTCGCGATCTACGGCAAGGAGGCGGCCGAGGAAGTGGCCGATGCCAAGGAAGGCGACAAGGGCCAGAACCTGGTGCCGGTGAAGCCCGGCGAGATGGTCCGCAGCGAGACGGTGGAGCCCAAGGGCCTGAAGACCCGGCCGCCGGCGCGCTACAGCGAAGCGACGCTGCTGGGCGCGATGGAAGGCGCCGGCAAGTTCATTGAAGATGACGAACTGCGCGAAGCGATGCAGGAGAAGGGCCTGGGCACGCCCGCCACGCGCGCCGCCACCATCGAAGGCCTGATCAACGAGAAGTACATGCTGCGCGAAGGCCGCGAGCTGATCCCGACCGCCAAGGCGTTCCAGCTGATGACGCTGCTGCGCGGCCTGGGCGTGGAGGAGCTCTCCAAGCCCGAGCTCACGGGCGAGTGGGAATACAAGCTGGCGCAGATGGAGCACGGCAAGCTGTCGCGCGACACCTTCATGCAGGAAATCGCCGAGATGACGGAGCGCATCGTCAAGAAGGCGAAGGAGTACGACCGCGACACGGTGCCTGGCGACTACGCGACGCTGAAGACGCCTTGCCCCAATTGCGGCGGCACGGTGATGGAGACCTACCGCCGCTACAACTGCGTCGGCAAGAAGGGCCAGGAGCCCTGCGGTTTTTCGTTCACCAAGATCCCCGCCGGACGCGCCTTCGAACTCGACGAGGTCGAGGACTTCCTCACCAACAAGCGCATCGGCCCCCTGCAGGGCTTCCGCTCCAAGGCCGGCTGGCCCTTCACCGCCGAACTCGCCCTGAAGTTCGACGAGGAGGAGAAGAACTGGAAGCTGGAGTTCGACTTCGGCAACGAGGAAGACCCCGCGACCACCGGCGAGATCATCGACCTGAGCGCGCAAGAACCGCTGGGCCCCTGCCCCAAATGCGGTGCCAGAGTCTACGAGTGGGGCAGCAACTACGTGTGCGAGCGCGCCGTGCCCACCGCCGGCCACCCCACGCCCACCTGCGACTTCCGCAGCGGCAAGATCATCCTGCAGCAGCCGGTGGAGCGCGAGCAGATGTCCAAACTGCTCGCCACCGGCAAGACCGACCTGCTCGACAAGTTCGTCTCGATGCGCACGCGCCGGCCGTTCAAGGCCTACCTGGCGTGGGACGCCGAGGCCGGCAAGGTGAATTTCGAGTTCGAGCCGCGCACCTCCAAGTTCCCGCCGCGCAAGGGCGCGCCCGCGAAGACGGCCAAGGAGCCGGGCACGCCGTACAAGGCCACCGCGAAGGCGGCGAAGGCGGTTGCCGGCAAGACCGCGGCCAAGAAGGCGCCGGCGGCGAAGAAGGCCCCGGCCAAGAAGGCGGCCGCGCCGAAAGCGCCGCGCAAGACCGGACCGGGGCTGACGCCCAGCGCCGCACTCGCCGCCGTGATCGGCAGCGAGCCGGTCGCGCGGACCGAGGTGATCAAGAAGCTTTGGGACTACATCAAGGCCAACGGTTTGCAGGACGCCACGAACAAGCGCGCGATCAACGCGGACGGCAAGTTGAAGCCCGTCTTCGGCAAGGACCAGGTCACGATGTTCGAATTGGCGGGCATAGTTGGCAAGCACTTGAGCTGAGGACGCGCGCGGGCGCGCCGGTCGCGTTTACCATCCCCGGCGCGCCGCGACCCGGCGAGGAGTCCACAGGGCATGAACACGCGTTCCGACGTGCATCGTTTCGCATTGCATTGCATCGCCGCGGCCAGCCTGGCCGTCGCGTCCACTGGCGCCACGGCGGCCGTGCCGGCCGGCGCGGCCGCCGAAATCGTCAACCTGCAGGGGGCGGGGGAACAGAAGGCCGCCGCCGCGCCCGACTGGCGGCCCGCGCGCATGGCGCAGCCGCTGGCGAACGGCGACTACGTGCGCACCCGCGATGCCGCACGCATGGCGATCCTGTTCGCCGACGAGACGCAGATCCGGCTGCACGCCAACACCGTGCTGCAGGTGAAGGCGGTCGCCGCCGGGGCGCAAGCGTCCACGACACTGTCGCTCGAAGCCGGCCGCGCCTGGGCGCAGACCCGCCGGCCGCCGGGCGTCCCGCTCAACTTCCAGACGCCCGCCGCCACCGCGGGCATCCGCGGCACCGACTGGGACATCCAGGTGGACGCCGACGGCAAGACGCTGCTCACCGTGCTGTCGGGCGAGGTCACGCTGAGCAATCCGCAGGGCGAGGTGATCGTCGGGCGCAACGAGGCCGCGGTCGCCGAAGTCGGCAAGGCGCCGGTGAAGATCCTGCTGTCGCAGCCGCGCGACCGCATCCAGTGGGTCAACGCGCTGAAGGCGGAGCCCGAGCGCTTCCGCGGCCTGGAGCCGGCGCTCGCGGATCTGTTGGCGCGCGCCGAGCGGCAACTTGTCGATGGCGAAAGTGGGCAGTCCATCGCCACCCTGACGTCCGGCCTGGCCCGCTTCCCCGGCCATCCGGTGCTCCGCGCGGAACTCGCGCGCGCCCAACTGTTGGGCGATCGCCTCGACGAAAGCGCGCGCACGCTGGGGGAGCCGCGCGCCGATGACCCGGCGCCGCTCTGGCTCTCGCGCGGCGCGTTGGCGCGCCGGCAGGGCGACGCCCCCGGCACCCTGCGCGCCTACGGGCGCGCGACCGAACTGGCGCCGCAGGACGACCGCGGCTGGTTCGGCCTGGGCAGCGCGCACACCGAGCGCGAAGACAGCGTGCCCGCGCGGGCCAGCTTGCTGCGCGCGCTCGAACTGAATCCGCAGGGGCCCGGCTACCGCGGCGAACTCGGCACGCTGGAGGCGTTCCGCAATGACATTCCCGCCGCCGAACAGGCTTTCAGCGAAGCGCTGGCCGCCAACCCGTCGGACTACGTCGCGCTCACCGGCCAAGGCCTCCTGCGCCTGAAGCAGGGCCGCCCCGACGCCGCGCTCGACGCCTTCCTGCGGGCCGGCGTGATGGAGCCCCGCTACGCGCGCGCCAAGACCTACACCGCCGTCGCGTACTACCAGCTGGGGCGCCACAGCGACGCGGTAGCCACGCTCGAGCAAGCCGCGCTGCTGGACGACAAGGACCCGCTGCCGCATTTGTTCCTGGCGCAGATCCACACCGACCTGTTCCGCGCGGGCGACGCCGTGCAAGCCTCGCGGGCCGCGGTGCAGCGCATGCCGTACCTGAAGTCGCTCAACCAGCTGGCGAACGACCAGCAAGGCCGCGCGAACTTCGGCGCCTCGCTGGCTTTCTTCGGCATGGAGGACTGGGCGCTGGAACTCGCCCAGCAGTCCTACCACCCGTACTGGGGCGGCAGCCACCTGTTCCTGGCCGACCGCTACCCGGGCGAGTTCAATAAGAATTCGGAGCTGTTCCAGGGCTTCCTGGCCGACCCGCTGGCTTTCGGCGGCAGCCAGCGCTTCTCACCGCTTCTGCAGCGGCCGGGCCACCACGGCGCGGTGGGCATCACGCTGGACCGCGAGCACTTCCGGCTGGCCGCGCCCTCCGTCACCTTCAACGGACTGGTCAACACGCATGTCCCCATCGCCTACTTTGTGAAGGCGCAGACCGGCGTGGCGACGCGCCTGCCGATCGATGTCGGCACCTTCGGGGTGCCGGCCTTCTACGACAGCTCGGGCCGAGCCGACGCGCGCATCCAGGTCGGCACCATCGGCCTCGGCGCGCAGCCCACGGCGAACCTCGGCCTGTTCTTCTATGCCAATGACATCGACCTGTCGCTGCGCGGCCGCAACCAGGTGTTCTTCCTGGATGACGCCGGCGCGCCGACCACGCTGGACAACCGCGTGCGGCAGGCGGCGCTCGGTGCCTCGTACCGCTGGTCGCCCACCAGCCAGACGTGGGCCAAGCTGGGCCACAGCACCGACTTCAACGAAGTCGCGCGCTACCCGACGCAGTTCCCCGTCCCGCCGCTGGTCGGCGTGCTGGGCCTGGCGTCGATCCCGCAGAAGCGTTTCTCCGACCTGCAGCTGCGCCACACGATGGACCTGGACAACGGGGACCGCGTCTGGGGCACCATCGAACACGTCAAGGAGCGGCAGTTCAACCAGGTCGCCGGCGCGGGTCCGATCTTCGGCGAGATCGAGGGGGTGCTGGTGGGCGACACGCTGGTCTTCACCGGCCGCAACGACGTCGACCGGCGCTACAACGGGCTCACGCTGGCCTGGCAGCAGGCCGCCACCAGCCCGTTGCGTTTCGACGGCGCCCTGGCGGCGCACTGGATCCGGCACCGCGTGCATGGCCAGAACGCCGCGGCCCTGATCAACCTGGAATTCCTGAACCGCACCCTGGCCGACCGCGACGACACCGAGCGGGTGGTCGCGCCGCGCGTCGGCCTGGTCTGGCAGCCGCACAGCGGCCTGACCGTGCGCGCGGCCTACCAGCACTTCCTGCGGCCGCTGGCGACCAGCACGCTGGCCAGCGTGGACACCGCTGGCCTGCCGGTGGAAGACCGGTACCTCGAGGCCGGCGGGCAATCGAAGCGCGGCGTGGTGCAGGCGGCGCTGGCACTCGGCGACCGGACCTTCGCGCTGGGCCGGTTGGAACACACGCAAGTGCGCAACCCCACCGCCGTCGGCGTCGACCTGCGCACGCCCAGCCTGTTGTTCCTGGAGGAGATGCGCAACGCGCAATTGGTGAACCTCTCGACCCTGAGCCTGCTGGAGGGCGACCCGATCGTGCAGCGCGGGCACGTGAGCGCGGCGACGTTCGGCCTCAACCACATGTTCACCAAACAGTGGTCCGGCTATGCGCGCTACGCGTACCACCACTCGGACAGCGTCACCGAGGACACACTGACCAATGCCGAAATCCCGGACCGCCAGTTCCCCTGGCTGCCGCGCCACACCGCCGTGGTCGGCGGCACGTGGGCCAGCGCCGAACGCATCTACTTCAGCGCGCGCGCCGTCTTCCGCTCGCGCCGCTTCGAGGACACCGCCAACCTGACCGTGCGGCCTTCCGGCTGGGGTGTGGACCTCGCCGGCTTCTGGGAAAGCGCCGACAAGCACTGGGTGATCGGCGCCGGCGCGCTGAACCTGTTCGGCAACCGGTCCGAACGCCAGGTCCGGCGCTACGTGATCGATGCGCGCTACCGCTTCTAGCTGGCGCCGGGCCGCGGCCGTCCCGGCCGCCGGCCTGCTGGCCGTGGCCCTGGTGTTCGCGCTCTCGTACAGCCGGACCTGGGACGCGGTCGAGGGCAAGATCTTCGATTTGTTCACCTCGTGGGCCGCGCCCGGCGTCAGCCGGCAACCCATCGTCATCCTGGCCATCGACGAACCCACGTTCCAGGAACTGCGGGTGCAGTGGCCCTTCCCGCGCAGCCTGCACGGCAAGGTGCTGGAGCGCGCGCGCGCGGACGGCGCGGCGGCCGTCGGCTTCGACATCGTCTTCGCCGAACCGAGCCAGCCGGAGCAGGACCATGCGTTCGCGCGTTCCATCGCGACCGCGGGACGGGTGGTGCTCGCGTCCACCCAGGAACTCATCGTGCATGCCAATGCATCGCTGTGGACGCAGGTTCCGCCCCTGCCGGAACTGCTGGCGGCCGGCGCCGTCGCGGGCGACATCAGCGTGCGGCCGGACGACGACTACGTGGTGCGGCGCCAATCCAACGCCGAAGGCAGCCTGTCCGAACAACTGGCGCGCCTCGCGCCCACGCCCCCAGCGCCGCGGAGTGCCGTTCCGGCCCTGATCCAGTACCTCGGCCCGCGCGGCACCATCGACACGCGCTCCTACTACCAGGCTCTCGAACCCGGCTTGCTGCCGCCGGGCTTCTTCCGCGGCAAGCTCGTGCTGGTCGGCCGCTCGACCCGCAGCGCCACGGAACTCCAGGCCTCGCGCTCGGACATGTACAACTCCCCACTGGCGGTGGCGAACAGCGGCGACCGCCTGTTTCCCGGCGTCGAGATCCAGGCGACGATGCTCGAGAACCGACTCTCCGGAGGTGGGCTGCACCAGCTGGGCGCCGGCTGGGGTTACGCGCTGCTGGCGGCTTTCGGCTCGCTGCTGTTCGTCGCGGGCCGCCGGCTGGACCCGGGCGCGACCGCCCTGCTGGCGCTCGCCTGCGTGCTCGTGGTTCTGGTGGCGTCGTACGCGCTGTTCTTCGGCGCGCAGCGCTGGCTGCCGCCGCTGTTCCCGGTCGCGGCGCTGGTGGCCCTGTACGGCGCCACGACCGTGGCTTCGTACCTGGCGACGCGCCAGCGCGCCCTGCGGGTGCGCGGCATGTTCGCGCAGTACGTGCCGGCGCCGGTGGTGGCGCGCCTGGTGGAACAGCCGGAGCTGCTGCGGCTGGGCGGCGAGTCGCGCGAAGTGACGCTGATGTTCACCGACCTCGCCAACTTCACCGGCCTGTCGGAGCGGCTCAGCGCGCAGCAGACGGTGGAGGTGCTGACTGCGTACTTCAATGCCATGACGCCCATCGTCCACAAGTACCAGGGCACGCTCGACAAGTTCATCGGCGACGCGATCATGGCGTTCTGGGGCGCGCCGCTGGACGATGCACAGCACGCCGAGCATGCCGTGCGCGCGGCCATCGAGATGCAGCAGGCGATGCAGCAACTCGTGGCCGACCTGCAGGCCCGCGGCCTGCCGGCGATCGGCATGCGGATCGGCATCCACACCGGCACCGCGGTGATCGGTAACGTGGGTTCGGCCAGCCGCTTCTCGTACACCGCCATCGGGGATGCGGTGAACCTGGCGGCGCGGCTGGAAGGCGCGAACAAGGCCTTCGGCACCGGCATCCTGCTGTCGCAGGCGACGGCAGCGCAGTTGCCGGCGGACATCGGTCTGCGGGCTCTGGCTGACGTCATCGTGAAAGGCAAGACCGAGCCCGTTCGCGTGTACACACCATGCGATGACGAGGCACAGCGGCATGCCAGCGAAACCGCGCTGCAAGGGGTCAGCCCGGTCGCGCTGGAGAAGCTCTAGCTGGAGCCTGCGTGACGGGCGATCAGTGCCTGCACCGCGGGCGGCGGGACCATGGGACGCAAGGCCGGCACGGTGGCGCGGCCGATGTTGCCGGCGGGCAGGCGGCCCAGCGCATGCCCCAGCGGGACGAGGGCCAGGCGCAGCAGCTGCCCCGCCGCTTCCCGCGGGTCGCCCTGGTCCCAAGCCAGCCGCAGCATCCGCAAGTGGCTGTCGACATGCAGCCCCAGGTCGGCTTGGCCGACCACGTGCGCCGCCATGAGCACGGTCCAGCGCGCCTCGTCATGTTCGCGGTGGGCGGGCAGCTCCGCGTAGCTGCGCAGCAGCCGCCCGTAAACGGCGCGGCGCGCCTGGGGAGTGGTGTTCATGCCCGCATTGGAAAGCCTGGAGCGTCTCCAGGGTCAAGCGGCTCAATGCACCGTGTAGTCGTAGCGCACGACGATCGGCGTCGGCTTCAGCAGCAGGGTGCAGCGGCTGTCCAGGCACGCGAAGAAGCGCAGGTAACCCTGCACCCGCCCCGCCGCGGCGAATGGCTTGGGTTGCAGCGTCACCGTGGCCGTCGCGCTCGACTCGTCGATGGAGACCTGGGCCAGCCCGGGCTGATAAAGCCCCTGCGGGTCCTCCACGACGATCGCCAACTGGCCGCCCTCTAGCAGGGACAGGTTCCCGGTGGCGCGGAACTGGAAGCTGGCTGGCGGTGCGCTCCCGGCTTCGACGGCACCGCCCAGGCTGGCCGAACCCACCAGTTCGACCTCGACGAAGTCCAGGTAGCGTGAACCCGGTGGCGGCTCGGTGAGGGCGGGCGCGATGTGCGTTTCCACCTGGAACGTCACCTTGTAGATTTCCCCGGACGGCCCGCCGAAGGTGGCGATGAGCGGCGTCGTCCCGCTGAAGGCCGAGCGCGGCGTGCCGAGCACGCGCCCGTTGCCGGAGTCGACGTACAGGCCGCCCCCCAGGGAGGCAATGGCACCGTCCGAGCGCGACGGGGCACTGAAGAAGGCGCCGAAGCCAGGCCCCGGGACCACGGGCTGGCCCGTGAGGGCGTCGAGCACCGTGTACCGCAGCTCGGTGACGAAGGGCTCGCCGACCTGCGCCGTGACGCGGGTCGGGCCGGTGATCGTGACCCCGTGGACGTGGAAGGAGAAACGCGCCCGCGCCTCGCCGGCCAGGCCGGTGACCTGCAAGCCGACCTCACCGGAGTAGGTGCCCGGCTGGGCAACGTAGCCCGAGATCACCCCGGTGGTCGCATCGACCCACAGGCCGGGGGGCAGCGAGCCGGAAGCGACCCGGTACTGCGTCGCCTTGCCGACAATGCCGGTCACCGCGGGCAGCGCGACGACGGGCGAGGCAATGGACAAGGTCGCGGGCGCATAAGCCTGGAAGCTGACGCCGGCGACCCCCGGATCGGGCGGCGGCGGCGGGCCGGTGGAGCCTCCGCAGGCATCCACCGCCGGATTGAAGGAGAAGCGCTGCACGTCCACCGGTGGCAGGCCCGGAAAGGCGATCTGGGCGGTGCATGCCGTGAGCACGCGCAACTCGAATCTGGAACTGTCCGCCAGCCGGTCCGGCGCCGTGTACGCACCGGCCAGCGTCTGGCCGCCGCGGTAGGCGGCGAAATCGCCGAGCGCCGTGGCGTTCACCGGAAGGCCGGCCGAGACCAGGTTCCAGACCGGCTGGCCGCTGCTGTCGTAGTGGAAGACGCCGACGTTGGCGATGCCGTTGAGCATTTCGATGGTGTAGCCGCGGCCGCTCTCGGCGGGGTTCCAGTAGATGCCGGTTTCCGGCTGCACCGCCGATCGCTGCCCTTCGGGCTGGCTGGGCAGCTGCGCCGCCGACAACGCGAAGCGGTAGGCCGTGTAGCTGCGCCCCGGCAGCTGGACGCGCGCGGCCCCGGCGGCGCTGAACAGGATGGCGACATCCGCGAACGCCGACGCGGCCGGCGTCTTTGGCGTGCGGGAGGTTCCCGCCTGCCCACCGACGTGGCGCTGCAAGGTGCCGCGGAACTCCTGCCCGGCAGCCGTGCTGGTCATGTTGCCGACACCGCTGTACCAGACCGCGCGCCCCTCCGCTTCGAACACGTAGAAAGTGGCGACGGCCAGCCCTCCCTGCGCCTCGAAGAAGAACCCGGTGCCCGGCTCGAACGGATTCCACCAGGTGCCGGTCAGCGCGCGGTCCGCCGCCGACACGGGCTGGGCCTTGAGTGCCTGGGCGAGGGCCTGGACGGCGGGCGATCCCCCGCCGCATCCGGCGGCCAGCCCCAGGAGCAGGACCGCGGCAGCGCGGCGGAGCAATGCACGCAGGTCCATCATCAGTAGATCTGGTAGGACATGTTCAGGGTCTGGCGCACGGCGAAATCCTGCTGGAAGACGATGTCGACATGGACTTTGAAGCCGCCGCTGCCTGCGGTGGTGGGAGTGCCCTGCAACGCGCCTGTCGGGCTCAGCGTGACCCCGGCGGGAAGGTGGCCCTCCGCCGAGAACGTGGCGACCACCGAGGGGGCGAGCTTGCCGTGGCCCCCTGCGCCGTCGTCGATGAAGTAGTGCAAGCCGGCGGGCAACGGCGTGCCAACGGGCCGGTTGAACAGGTGGTCGCCGCCCCTCGAGTTGACATACAACTTGAGGAACACCGGGTGGAAGTGGACCGAATACGGAACCTGTGACTCGCCGCTGTAGCCATCCACCGTCATGGCGATGAAGCCGTCCACGAAGTTGGCCGCGTCCAGCGGGACGCCGGAGATGACGCCGGTGTCCGGATCGAGCCGCAAGCCCCTCGGCCATTTGCCGGAGGCGACGCGGAAGCGCGTCCTGCCCCTCGGGTTGCCGGCGACGGTCGGCGCCACCGGCGCCAGCTCGTGCAGCACGGGCATCGACACGGGCAGCGCGTAGGGCTTGAGGCTGATGCCCGCGCTTTCCAGCGAGGCGCCCGGCGGCGGCGTCTCCACCGGGGCCACCCAGCCGCTGCGGCACGCCTCGACGGCGGGGTTGAAGGAGAAGCGGTAGGCGGTCACGGGCGGCAGGCCCGGGAATCCGATCTCCACGGTGCAGGGCCCGGCCGTTTTCAGCTGATTCTGTTGAAAAACTCTCCGGTGCCGCCTAGATTTGCGCGAACCAAATGCGGGGGTGCTGACGATGATGGGAAGCCAAGGCGGAGCGCAGGATCGGCTGTTCTACTCGTTCAACCTTGAAGACCA
>NZ_VOBQ01000026.1 GCF_007833165.1 Caenimonas sedimenti
GCCAACGTGGTGAGCGCGGTGATCACGCTGACCAACGCGGTGGCCGGAGACGTGCTGTCGGTGCTGGGCTTGCTGCCCGCGGGCATCGTCGCGAACCTGGTGGGCAACGTGCTGACCCTGAGCGGCTCGGCCACGCTGGCGAGCTACGAGACGGCGATCGAGCAGGTGCGGTTTGCCAACAGCGGAGACAACCCGGGCAACACGGCGCGGGTGATCAACGTGGTGGTCAACGACGGCACGGGCAACAGCAACACGGCGGTGGCCACGATCAGCGTCACGCCCTTGAACGATGCGCCGACGCTGGACCTGGACGCGAACAACTCCAGTGGCGCCGCCGGCAACAACTTCACGACGAGCTACACGGAAAACGGCCCCGGTGTCGCCGTCGCGGACACCGACATCTCGATCGTGGATCCCGACAACACCAACATCGCCAGCGCGACCATCACGCTGACGAACGCGGTGGCGCTGGACGTCATGTCCGTGTTCGGCGTGCTGCCGGCCGGCATCTCCTCCAGCATCGTCGCGGGGGTGGGCACCATCACCGTCACGCTGACCGGCTCGGCAACCCTGGCGAGCTACCAGACGGCCATCCAGCAGGTGCGTTACTCCAGCACCAGCGAGAACCCGAGCACGACGCCGCGCACGATCACCGTCGTGGTCAACGACGGCACGGCCAACAGCAACACGGCCACGACCACCGTCAACGTCGCCGCCGTCAACGATGCACCGGTTGGCGTCGCCGACGCGCGCACCGCGGTGGAAGGCACCACGACCGTTCTCGCATCGGTGCGCACCAACGACACCGACGACGTGACGGCACCCGCGTCCCTGACGGTCGTCCAGTTCTCGACGGATGGAACCACCCCGGTCTTCGTGAACGGCTCCAGTTCCGTCACCACGACCCTGGGTGGAACGGTCGTGATGAACACCGACGGCACGTTCACCTACACGGCGCCGCCGCACCAGGACCACCTCCCGCCGCCGGCCTCCAACATCGACACCTTTGTCTACCGGGTCAGCGACGGTTCCCTGACCGCCACAGCATGGACGACGGTCAGCATCACCATCACCGACACCGGCCCGACGGCCGTCGCCGATGCGGACAGTGTGGTCCGGGGCACGACCATCACCGGCAACGTGATCACGGGTGCGGGCGGCGCGACCGCCGACATCGCGGCATCCGATCCGCTGTCCGTCCTCACCACTGTGTCCTTCGTTTCCGGTGCGACGTTGATTTCCACCACCGGGACTCTCGCCACGAGCCAGGTCTTCACGACCAGCACGGGCGTGCTGACCATCTCGCAGGATGGCGCGTATTCCTACCAATCCACGGCGGCCGCGCCCGTGGCCGTGCGCACGGTGGCGGCCAACCGGACGGCAGCCCAGTGGGAGACCGACCTCGGAGGAACCGCCCTTCAGGTGAAGGCACTGGATGGCACGACACCCTGGGTCGGAGCGTTGCCGACATCAGGACTGAACACGGCCGCCGGAACCGCCGGCGTGGTGACCACCGTGACCGCTCTCGGCATCGGGGTCGAAACCGGCGGCGGCACCGGGAACACAGATGCATTCCGCATCCAGCCCGACGACTACCTGATCCTCAACCTGGACACGCCCAGCAGGAACACCACGCTGACGTTCGACGCCCTGGGCGCAGGGGAGGACGCCGTCTGGTACGCGTTCAACGCAGCCGGCGGCCTGGTCAGCCAGGGCCTGTTCAGTGCCACCACCACCGGCCAGATCCAGACCAACACCGCGTTCCAGTACATCGTCCTTAGCGCGGGCGCGGGCGACGCGTATTCGCTGAACGGCATCCAGGCCTTCCCGCCGATCAACCCGGTGGTCTTCAACTACACCGTTTCGGACGATGACGGATCGCTCTCGGCCACCACGCTGACGGTCGATACGTCGCTGGGCGTCGCGGCCTTGCCGGACACGGGTACCGTCTACGAAGCGGGGGTCGCCACGGGTTCTTCCCCGGGCGGAGTGGCGACGCCGGCTGTCGCCACCGGCAACCTGCTGAGCAATGACGGCATCAACGGGACGACGACCATCACGGGCGTCACGGGCGCCACGTTCGCCGGCGGTGTGTATACCCTGACCGACGCGGTCGGCACCTTGCAGGTGTGGTCGGTGGCGGGGGGCGGCCACGTGGCCGGTGACTACGTCTACACGCTGACGGGCCGCACGACCGAGGGCAGCAACGACGTCCTCAGCTTCACCTACACGATCACCGACACGGCGCCGGCCCCGGACACCACGTCGTCCGCGACCCTGTCGATCAACGTCGTCGACGACGCTCCGCTGGCCACCAATTCCAGCACGCAGATCGCGCAGGCCGATGCCGCCGCCTACGAGATCGTCCTGATGCTCGACGTCTCCGGCAGCATGACTGCAAGCGGCCTGGGGGAAGTGCGTCTCGTCGATGACAACGGCAACGCCGTCGAATCGAATCGACTGGCGCTGGCAAAGGCCGCCATGATTGCCCTGGTGGAAGAGTACTTCGCCCAAGGCAGCCAGGTGGCCGTCAAGCTCGGCTCGTTCTCCACGACCGCCACGATCCTGAACGGCGGAGTCGCCTACACCAGCAAGGACACGCTGATCGCCGCCATCAACGCCTTCACGGCCGGCGGCGGAACCGAGTACGACAACGCACTCGATGCCATGCGCGGGGCGTTCACGAGCGCCTTCCCTGCGGCGCCGCCGAGCTCCACGATCTCGCGCGTGGCTTACTTCCTGTCGGACGGCGTTCCGAGCACGACCGATGTGACACTGGACACCGCGATCGCGGCGTACCTGGGTGAGGCCGACGACACGGATGGCACCGGCTTCAGATCCTTCGCGGTCGGCCTGGGGAATGGCATTCCCAATACCAGCTACCTCGATCGCGTCCACACCGTGGATTCCAACCAGGACGGTCTCGAGGACGCCGCGATCATCGTCCCCGACCTGAACCGGCTCGAAGAGACCCTGCTGGCCACGGTGCCCACCGCCTACAGCGGCAGCGTGGGCGGCACCGGCGGCGCCAGCAACGTGACGTTCGGCGGCGACGGGGGTTACATCGGCTACCTGGAACTCATGCTCGACAGCGCCGACGTCGGGACGGCAGTGGACACCCTGGTTCGCTTCCTGTTCAACGGCACGAACTCGATCTCGATCGACCCGTCGACGCCCGCGCCCTGGATCAGCGGCTTTCCGCTCGCGAGCAGCGTGCTGACCCTGGACAGCGCGCAAGGCTTCACGCGCGGCAACCTGATCTTCGATTTCAGCACGGGCGCCTATACCTACTACACCGGCGTGCTCGCCGTCGAAGGCGAAACGTTCGACCTCGGCTTCCAGGTGGTGGATGCGGACGGCGACACGGCCGTGGCCTCGCAGACCCTGCAGGTGATCGACGGTGCTCCCATCGCGCGGTCAGACTACGACACCTTGTCGGCGAAACAGAGCGTGTTTTCGGGCAACGTCATCAACGGCATCGGCACCGATGGCGGCGTGACCGAGATCGTCGGCGATTTCGCCGCTGCGTCGGTCTCCAAGGACTCCATCATCGACGGCGCCGACGTCGTCTCCATCACCTTCCGCGGCCAGGTCTTCGACTTGACGACGGTGCGGGCCATGGCGGCCAACCCGGGCGCGGCTGGCGGCTTCTACAGCGTGGATGCCGCCGGCCGGCTGACCTGGTTGCCCGTGGCGCCGGTGGCCAACAAGGTGGTCGCGCCCGCGCCGGGGGTGGATGACGGTGTGGAGCAGGCGGACTTCAATGCGCAGAACATCGTGGTGACGGCTTACGACGATGCTGATGCGGGTACCAACACAACCCCCCCGCACCCATTCGTGACGGCCGGATCCGCGGTGTCGGGCCTGAGCGCGACGGCAATTGGAGGCACACTCACGGGCGCGGTGCGCTACCGCGGAGCCAACGCAGGCAACAACAACGACGGCGTCGGCGTGGAACAGTCCGGCAGCAGCAACAATGCGGATCGTATCGAGGAGAGCGAGCACCTGCTGCTGAACCTCAACGCGAGCAGCCGGGCCACCCAGGTCACGCTGACCGACCTGGGCAACGGCGAGGTCATGCAATGGCACGCCTACGACGCCGCGGGCGCCTGGGTTGCGAGCGGCATCTACACCGGCGCTTTGTCCGGAGGCCTGGTGGTCGCCCAGACGATCACCATCGAAACGGAGACGGCTTTCCAGTATCTCGCCTTCACCGCCGGCACCGGCGACAACTTCCGCATCAACGGCGTCAACGTGACACGGGCGACGGAAGGACTGATCTTCGACCGGGACGGCTATTACCAGTTCACGCCACCCGCGGCGCAGTCGGCGGCACCTCCGGCGGCCGCCGCGACGACGCTCGCACTGACCGCCGCACCCGGGGCCGGCACGGGCGTGACGATTGAAGGGTACACCCGACTCGGCAACCTGACGGGTGCGCCCGACTCCACGGTGAACTACAACGCGAACGGCGCGGGCGTGGCCGGCGGCGGTGGCGGCAATGACCTGGATGACCTGGAAACGCTGGTCATCACATTCGCGCGTTTGCAGCATCCGAGCGGCGTCCAGAACGTCGTCATCGACGTGACAGACGCGGCCAGCAACCTCGGCGGCACGGATGCGCTCACCTATTCGGTGTACGACATCAGCGGCAACCTGCTCGGCCAGATCTCCACGCCGAACGAGACGCCGTTCCAGGTTCCGGCAGAGTTCAGCAACATCGGGCGCATCGAAATCGAGGCGAACAACGGGGCCGACGCACGCATTGGAAGCATCTCGTACCGCAGCATCACAGGTTCGGCCGGGGGCGGAACGGCCTATGCCCCCGAGGTCATCAGTTACACACTGCGTGACGATGACCTCACGCCAGACCTCTCGAGCGCCAACCTGACACTCCAGACCGTCAGCGACCAGCAGGCAGGCGGAACCGGCAACGACACGCTCACCGGGGGCGTCCTCAACGACTACATCGGCGGTGGCGCCGGCAACGACACGCTCAGCGGCGGCGCGGGTTACGACCTGGTGCGTGGCGACGACGGCAACGACACGCTCAATGGCGGTAACGAAGCCGACCGGCTGTTTGGCGGCGCAGGGACCGACGTGGTGAACGGCGACGATGGCAACGACCAGCTGCGCGGTGACGAAGGCAACGACACGCTGAACGGCGGCAACGGCACCGACGTGCTTTACGGCGATGCGGACAACGACACCCTCGATGGCGGTGCCGGCGCCGACACGCTGTACGGGGGTACCGGCAATGACACCCTCTTCGGTGGTGCCGCCGATGGCATCTCCGACGTCTTCATCTGGGAGCTGGGCGACCGGGGGAACAAGGGGTTCCCGGCGGTGGACACCATCACGAGCTTCAACAACGCCAATGGCGGTGCCGGCGGCGACATCCTCGACCTGCGCGACATCCTGGTCGGGGAGAGCAATGGCGGCGGCACGGGCGGCAACCTCGACGACTTCATCCATTTCTCGGTGTCGGGCGGCAACACTCGCGTCCACATCAGCTCGGTGGGTGAGTTCTCCGCCTCATACAGCAGCACGCGCGAGGTGCAGACCATCGTGCTGCAGGGCGTGGACCTCGTCGGTGCCAACACCGACCTTCAGATCATCCAGGACCTGCTGACGCGCGGAAAGCTGTTGACGGATTGAGGGCCCGCGGGTCAGAGAGTGCCGGGGCGCGGGCGGCCGCCCGACCCGGCGAGTGTGCGGATCAGAAAAAAGTGGAATACGACGACATGCACGAAGAAACAGTTCTCCACCCGTCCAGGACGGGCAGCCGCTCCCGCAGCAAACGGGCGCTGGCATTGCTGGTTTGCGGCTCGATGGTGCTGGGCGTCGCCCCGGCCCAGACACCCGCGGCGGCGCCTGCCCAACGCGCCGCGCCGGCGATCGCCAGCGCACTGAACGAGCAACCGCTGACCTTGCGCGAGGCCGCCCAGATGGCGGTGCTGAAGAACCCGGAGGTGCTGGCCCGCTGGCACACCGTGAAGTCCGCCGAAGGAGAGCGCGACGCCGCCAAGGGCGGCCTGTACCCCAGGGTGGACCTGTCGGCGTCCACGGGGCCGGAGCGGCGTTCGGAGGTCGACGGCCGCTACAGCCGCAGTTGGGCGACGCTGTCCCTGACGCAACTGCTGTACGACGGGCTGGCCACGATCCGCGAGGTGCGCCGCCTCGACCACGCGACCCGCGTGCGTGTCTTCGAGCTGATCGGCACGTCCGAAGGCATCGCCCTGGAAGCGGCACGGGCCTACTTCGACGTGCTGCGCTACCGCGAACTGGTGCAGCTCGCCGAGGAAAACTTCATCGAGCACCGCACGGTCTACACGCAGACGGATGACCGGGTCAAGGCGCGGGTGGCGCGTGCGGTCGACCTGGAGCAGATCACCGGCCGCCTGGCCCTGGCCGAGGCCAACCTGCTGATCGAAACCTCGAACCTCCATGACACGACGGCGCGCTTCCAGCGGATCGTCGGGCGTTTGCCCTCCCGTGAGATGCCCGTGCCGGCTTACCTCGCCCAGGGGCTGCCGACCGACCCCGCGACGGCGCTCGCGAAGACGCACGAGCTCAACCCCTTCGTGCTGGCCGCCATCGAGAACGTCCGTGCCGGCCAGGCGGCGCTCGAGACGCGCGACAGTGCCTACCAGCCCCGCTTCGATTTCCGGGTGAAGCGCGACCAGGGGCGCAACCTCGAGGGCGTCGCGGGCAACTCCAATGCGACGGTCGCAGAGATCGTGATGAACTGGAACCTGTTCAACGGCTTTGCCGATCGCGCGCGCGAGCGCCAGTTCGCCGAGCAGCTGAACATCGCCAAGGATGTCCGCGACAAGACCTGCCGCGACACCCGCCAGACCACGACGATCGCCTACAACGACATCGTGAAGCTGCACGAGCAGCTCGAATACCTCAAGGCGCACGAAGGCGCGCTGAGCAAGGCGCTCACCGCTTACCGCCTGCAGTTCCAGATCGGCCAGCGTTCGCTGCTGGACCTGCTGGACACCGAGAATGAGCGGTTCCAGTCGCGGCGCGCGGTCGTCAACGCCCAGCAGGACCTGAACATCGCCTACGTCCGCACCCAGGCAGGCATCGGCACGCTGCTGCCCGCGCTGCAACTGGCGAGGCTGGATACGGCGATGGACGAAGAGATCCGCGCCTGGACCGCCGGGGCCGACGCCGCGCAGCAGTGCCCGGCCGAACCGGTCACCGTGTACGCGGTGGACAAAAATGCCCTGGTCGCGCGCGCGTTGCAGCAGGCGGCTCGCATGCCGATGCCGCTGGGCCCCGCCACGGGGCCGGCCGGGCCGGGAGCCGCCACGGCAGCACCCAGCGCTCCCGCCGCCGTCACTGCGCAGGCAGCGCCAGTGCCGGCGCCGGTTGCGCCGGCCGCCACCGACCAGGCGGTGCGCAACGCACTGGAGGCCTGGCGCGCTGCCTGGGCCAGCCAGGACATCGCGACCTACCTGCAGTCCTACGCCCCCGACTTCGTGCCCCCGCGCGGCACGCGCGACGCCTGGGAAAAGCAGCGCCGCGACATCATCGGCCGCGCTTCGGGTGTGAGCATCGCCCTGGAAGGCGTGACGATCGCGCCGGACAAGGACCGCACTACGACGTCGTTCGTGCAGGTCTACCGTTCCGCCAGCTACCAGGACAAGGTGCGCAAGACGCTCGTCTGGCGGCTGATCGATGGCCGCTGGAAGATCGTCCGGGAAACATCGGAAGCGGCGGCCGAGCTGCCGCCGAAGTAATTCCAGCCCGCTAGCCCGGCTGCCGCAGCTTGAAGCGCTGCAGCTTGCCGGTCTCGGTGCGCGGGAGCGCGGCCACGAACTCGATTTCGCGCGGGTACTTGAAGGGCGCGATGGTCGCCTTCACGTGTTCCTGCAAAGCCTTGACCATGGCAGCATCACCGGCGTGGCCGGGCTTCAGCACGCAGAAGGCTTTCACGATCATGCCGCGCTCGTCGTCGGGCTGCCCGATCACGCCGCATTCGGCCACCGCCGGATGCTTCAGCAGCGCGTCCTCCACCTCCGGGCCGCCCACGTTGTAGCCGGCCGTGATGATCATGTCGTCGGCCCGCGCCTGGTAGAAGAAATAGCCGTCGGCGTCCTGCAGGAACGCGTCGCCGGGGTAGTTCCACCCGTCCTTGACGTAGTTCGCCTGGCGCGCGTCGTCCAGGTACTTGCACCCGGTCGGGCCGATGACGGCCAGCGAGCCGATGGTCCCGCGCGGAACTTCACGCCCTTCGTCGTCCACCACCCGCGCCGTGTAGCCGGGCACCACCGTGCCGATCGCGCCGCGCTTCACCGCATCGGGCGCGGACGAGATGAAGATGTGGAACATCTCGGTCGCACCGATCCCGTCGAGCATCTCGAGGCCGCTGGCCTCTTTCCACAACTGGCGCGTCGCATCCGGCAGGCCTTCGCCCGCGCTCACGCTCAGGCGCAGCCGCCCGATGCCGTGTTGGCGCGCGAAGGCCGCCGCCTGGCGGTAGAAAGTGGGCGCGGTGTAGCAGATGGTCGCGCCGACCTCGTTGATCGTGCGCACCAGCGATTCAGGGGTGTAAGGCGCTTCGGGGAAATACACGGAGGCGCCGGCCCACATGGGGAACAGCAGCATGCCGCCGAGGCCGAACGTGAAGGCGAGGGGGGGTGAGCCGACCACGATGTCGTCCGGCGTGGCCCGCAACACGTGGCGCGGCCAGGCCTCGCAGGCGGCGAGCACGTCGCGGTGGGTGTGCACCGCGGCCTTCGGCTTGCCGGTCGTGCCCGACGTGAAGGCCAGCAGGGCGATGTCGTCGGCGGAGGTCGGGCAGGCCTCGAAGCCGCCTTCCTTGGCGGCGGCCCGCACAGCCAGCGAACCAGGGGCGTCGGGAGAGTTGAAAACGATCACGTCGCGCAGGACCGGGCGATCCCGCCGGGCGAGTTCCAGTTCCTCCAGCAGCTTCGCATCGCAGAGCGCCAGCGCGGGCTGGGCCTTGTCGATGATGTCGCCGAGTTCGCGCGCGCGCAGCAGCGGCATGGTGGCCACCGCGATGCCGCCGGCCTTGACGACGGCCAGCCAGGCCAGGGCCATGCCAATGGAGTTGCCCCCGCGCAGCAGCACGCGATGCCCCGGCACCATGCCCAGGTCGTCGACCAGCACGCGGCAGATGCGGTCCACGCGCTCGCGGACGTCGGCATAGCTGAGCACGATGCGCGCCGATCGCAGCAAGGGACGCTCGCCCCAGCCCTTCGCGGGCGCCTTGTCCAGCAACTCGCCCACCAGGTTGCACGCGCCGACAATGCGAAGTTCGGGCCGCTCGTAAACCATCCGCGGCCAATCGCCCGGAGCCGGCAATCGCTCATGAACGAAGCGATCCACCTGCGCGGAAGGCACGTCCGTGGCCTGCGCCGTCATGCCACCGCCTCCTGGTGCCCGCCGGCGTGGTCTTTCACCTTGCCGAGCAGGCGATGCAGCGTGGCGATGTCCTTTTCGCTCAGGCTGGCGAAGGCCTCGACGATCCAGTCTTCGTGCTGCCGGGCCATCTCATGGAACTGCTTGCGCCCTTTCGGCGTGAGGCGAACCCGGTAGGCGCGCCGGTCACCCTCGACATCGACCCGCTCCACCAGGCTCTCGGCGACGAGCTGGTCGGTGATGCCGGTGACGTTGCCGCCGGTGACCATCATGCGGCGCGACAGTTCGTTCATCTTCAGGCCGGCCGGTGAACGTTCGAGCTGCGCCATCAGGTCGAAGCGGGGCAGCGTCGTGTCGAAACGCTCGCGCAACCGGCTGCGTACCTGCTTCTCCACGAGCTGGGTGCAGGTGAGCAGGCGCAGCCACAGGCGCAGGGCCTCGGGGTGCTCGCTGTGGGCGCGCGCTTCCATGTCCATCGGGGATCCTTGGTTCCTGGGATCTAAATAGTTTAGGCCTGAATCAAATGCTGTCAACCCGGCGTCCACCGGCCGGCGGCTGAGGTAGCGATGTCGTCCTACAGCCGCGGTACGCGGCCAGCCGCAAGAATTTTGGATGCAAGCCCTGGTGCGCAAGCTCGAATCGCAGCTGGCCGCCCTGCCGGTGGCGGTGGCCCTGCGCCTGCCCGGCGGCGAACTGGTGGGCGCCGCCAACGCAGCCGTGCGTGTCCTCTTCAGCGACTGGTCCGGACTCGCCACCCTGGCCGCCGGCCAGATCGGCCGCATCGCCGAGGACTATGTCGAGCGCCGCCTGCAGATCGAGGGCCGCATGCGCGACGTGATGGCGGCCGCCGCAGGCCTGCTGCCGGGCAGCCCGGTGGCGAGCGACACCAGCTGGTGGACGCAGGTGCTGCGCAGGACGCGCTCGCTGGCCTCGCACACGCCCGAGCGTGACGCGCAGCAGGTCCGCTTCCACTACGACGTGTCCGATGCCTTCTATGCGCTCTGGCTCGACCCCCGGCGCGTCTATTCCTGCGCCTATTTCGCTGAGGACACCATGACCCTGGCCGCAGCCCAGGAGGCCAAGCTGGACCTGATCTGCCGCAAGCTGATGCTGCAACCCGGCGATCGCTTCCTGGACATCGGCGCGGGCTGGGGTGGCCTGCTCCTGTGGGCGGCCGAGCACTACGGCGTCACGGCCACCGGCATCACCCTGTCACGCAACCAGCACGGGCATGTGCAGCGGCTGATCGAGGACGAGGGCCTGCAAGGCCGCGTGCAGGTGCGGCTGCAGGACTACCGCGACCTCGACGAGTCCGAGCCTTTCGACAAGATTGCCTCGGTCGGCATGTTCGAACACGTGGGGCAGGCCAACATGCCGGCCTACTTCCGCAAGGTCCACGCGCTGCTGAAGCCTGGGGGCCTGGTCATGAACCACGGCATCACGGCCGGCGGCACCGAGCCCGGCGAACTGGGCGCGGGCATGGGGGAATTCATTTCCAAGTACATCTTCCCCGGTGGGGAGTTGCTGCACGTGAGCCACGTGCTGCGCGAGACGGCCGCGGCCGGCCTCGAGATGGTGGACACGGAAAACCTGCGGCCGCACTATGCGCGCACGCTCTGGGCCTGGTCCGACGCCCTGGAGGCGCGGCTCGACGAGGCCCGCGCGGCGCTGGCGGCCACCCATGGGGAACAGGACGCCGAAACCGTGCTCCGCGCCTACCGGCTCTACCTTTCCGGGTGCGCCATGTGCTTCGAGCAGGGCTGGATCGCGCTGCACCAGATCCTTTCGACGCACACAGGCGCCCGATCCGCCTATCCTTTCCGGCGCCAATACATGTATCGTTGACCATGCTCTACAAATTCAAATCCAAGGCGGCCGGCGACCTCATCATGCTGGAGCCGAACGGGCGCCGCGTGCTCGAAGCCATCGGCAAGGATCCCGGGCCGAAGGGGATCATCCTGCCCGGCGAGATCGCGCAGGCTGTGGCCGCGCTGGAAGCGGCGATCGCCAGCGAGGAGGCCGAGCAGAAGAAGGCCGCCGAAGAGGCGAAGGCCAAGGGCGAGGTGCCGGCGCGCGCCGACAGCGTCTCGCTGCGTCAGCGCGCGCTGCCCTTCATCGACATGCTCCGCCGCGCGCAAAAGGCCAACGAAGACATCGTCTGGGGAGTGTGAGCCGATCGAAGGCCGCTTCGCGGCCAGTTAGTCGATCTTGGCGCCCGACGCCTTCACCACCGGCGCCCACTTCTTGATCTCCGCGTCGATCAGCTTCGCGAACTCCGCCGGGGTGTTGCCGCTGGGGATGGCGCCCTGGGCCAGCAGCCGCTCCTTCATTGCCGGGGTCGCCAGCGCCTTCGCGGTTTCCTGCTGCACGCGATTGACGATGTCCTGCGGCGTGCCGGTGGGGGCGAGCAACCCGAACCACGAGCTCGCTTCGAAGCCCTTGAGGCCGCCGGCCTGCTCCACCGTCGGGGTGTCCGGCAAGGCGCCGGAGCGCTGGCCGCTCGTGACGGCCAGTGCCTTCAGCTTGCCCGCCTTGATGTGCGGCATCGCGGAAGGCAGGTTGTCGAACATCACATCCATGTCGCCCGACAGCATGCCCAGCAACGCCGGGCCGGAGCCGGTATAGGGGAAGTGCGTCATGTAGACGCCAGCCATGCTCTTGAACAGTTCCCCGGCCAGGTGGATCGAGGTGCCGTTGCCACTCGAGGCCATGTTCAGCTTCGCCGGATTGGCCTTGGCGTATTTGATGAAGTCGGCCACCGTGTGGATGCCGCGCGCGGCTGCTTTCTCGCTGTTCAGGACCATCACGTTGGGCACGCCCGCCACCAGTGAAATCGGCACGAAATCCTTCTGCGGGTCGTACGGCATCTTGCTGTAGAGCGACTTGTTGATGCCGTGGGTGCCGACGGTGCCCATCAGGAGCGTGTAGCCATCGGGGGCGGACTTGGCGACGATGTCGGCACCGATGTTGCCACCCGCGCCCGCGCGGTTCTCCACCACGAAGGACTGGCCGAAGGCCTTGGAGAGTTCGGGCGCCAGGGAGCGCGCCAGGATGTCGGTGGTGCCGCCGGGCGCGAAGGGCACGACGATGCGCACCGGCTTGCTCGGCCAGGCGCCCTGGGCCAGCACGGGGCCGGCGGCCAAGGCGCCGCCCAGCAGCGCCAGGGCGGCGGCCGCGCGGCGGCGGGTGATCAGGGATGGGTGGGTCATTCGGTCTCCTGGGATGGGTTCTGCACCGTGGCGACAGCTGCTGCACAGCGTTGGCCGGCCTGCACGCCGAGCGATGCGGCCAGGGCATTGGCGTGGCCGATGATGCCATCGTTCAAGGTGCTGTGGGCGTCGCCGATGCGCGCGCTGCTGTGCAGAACGGCGCAGGCGGCGATGCCTTGCGCCTGCAGCAGCGCGAGCCCCGCGACACCGGCGGCTTCACGGCCTACGCCGGCGTCGTTGAACACGCACAACAGCGGCCGCGCGGCCTGCGCGAAGCGCGCTGAACTGACGCCGCCGTGGGAGCCGGTCACGGCGATGCAGCCCGCGTCGTGCGGGCCGAGTTCGGTCACTGAGTCGACGATGCGCAGGAGCGGCATATGCGGGCGGAAAAAAGGCCGCCCGAGGGCGGCCTTTCAGCAATACGTTCGATCCGCGATCAATCGACGTAGACGCCGGCGGCCTTGATGACCGGGCTCCACTTGGCGATCTCGGCGGCAACGAAGGCCTTGTGCCCGGCGGGCTGCATGCGGTTGTCGGTCACGACGACCGCGCCGAGGCCTTCCTGCTTCTTGATGAAGTCGGGGTCCTTGAGAGCAGCCTGCATCGCGTCGTTCAGCCGCTTGAGCACCGGCGCCGGTGTGCCCTTGGGTGCGTACAGGCCGTGGAAGATGCTGACACTGAAGTCCTTGACGCCCATCTCCTGCATCGTCGGCAGGTCCTTGAGGGCAGGCGTGGTCAGGCGCTTCGTGGACGTGACGGCGAAAGCCTTCACCTTCTTGGCCTCGATCTGGCCGGTGGTGTTGGTCGTCTGGTCGCACATGAGGTCGATCTGGCCGCCGATCAGGTCGGTCATGGCCGGGCCGGTGCCCTTGTACGGCACGGCCGTCATGTCCACGGACATGGCCTGCTGGAACAGCATGCCGCACAGGTGCGACGCGGAACCCACGCCGGCGTTGCCCAGGTTGATCTTGCCCTTGTTCTGGTTGATCCAGGCCACGAGTTCACGATAGTTGCCGGCGGGCAGCGTGGGCTTGGAGATGACCGTCATCGGCACGTCGTTGACGAGGCCGACGTATTCGAAATCGGTTTCGACCTTGAACGGGATGTTTCGGACCAGCGTGGGCATGGTGGCCATGCCGATGTGATGCAGCAGCAGCGTGTAGCCGTCGGCCTGGGCCTTCGCGACCTTGTTGGCGCCGATCGAGCCGCCGGCGCCGGCGGCGTTGTCCACCACGATGGTCGCGCCGCCCATCGGCTTGCGCATGGCCTCGGCGAGGTCACGCGCCACGCGGTCGGTCGGGCCGCCGGCGGCGAAAGGCACGACGATGGTGATGGTCTTGCCGCTGGCGGGGAAGTCCTGGGCATGCGCGCCCACGGCGGTGGCCAGCAGGGCGAGCGGGACGAGCGTCTTGCTCAGAATTTTCATGGAGGGCTCCTTGGATTGAACCGCTCGATGATAGGCAGCGCGCGACGCTCCGCTATCGCGGGAATTACTTAGCGGAAGGTCCGGGAAAGCCCTGAGCGGGCACCACCCGAGCCGTCATTTATAGCTGCGGGCGTCCTCGATGACCTTGCCGTCATTGGGCAGGCTGCCGGGCTGGAGCAGCTCGACGGTCCCGCGCAGCTTGGTCACGTCCCGGATCGCCTCGCCGATGCGCGCGTCGAGCCCCTGGGGATGCTCGGCGGCTTCGACCTTGAGCGTCATCATGTCGTTGGCCATCTCGCCGCTGACCACCAGCCGAGCCTTCAGCACCTCCGGGAAGCGGCGCGTGATGTCCGCCACCTGGCTGGGGTGGACGAACATGCCCCGGATCTTGGTGGTCTGGTCGGCGCGGCCGAGCCAGCCCTTGATGCGCGTGTTGGTGCGCCCCGTCGGGTCGACCCCTGCGAGCACCGCGGAGAGATCGCCGGTCCCGAAGCGCACCAGCGGATAAGCGGGGTTGAGCGTCGTGACCACGACTTCGCCGACCTCCCCCTCCGCCACGGGGTCGCCGGTGCCCGGTCGTACGATCTCGACCAGCACCCCTTCATCGACCACCATGCCTTGCCGGGCACTGGTCTCATAGGCGATCAAGCCCAGGTCCGCTGTCGCGTAGCTCTGGAACACGTCGAGACCCCGCTCCAGGAACCAGTCGCGCAGGCTGGGCGGAAAGGCTTCGCCACCGACCATGCCCTTGCGCAAGCTGCGGATGTCGGCATCGAGTTCCGCGGCCTTCTCCACCAGGATGCGCAGGAAACTCGGGGTGCCCACATAGGCCTGCGGCCGGAGTTCGGCGATCACCTGCAGCTGCTGTTCGGTCTGGCCGGTGCCCGCCGGGAACACGGTGCAGCCGCACGCGTGCGCGCCGGATTCCATGATGAAGGCCCCGGGCGTCATGTGGTAGCTGAAGCAGTTGTGCACCAGGTCACCCGCACGGAAACCGGCGGCGTACATCGCGCGGCCAGCGCGCCAGTAGTCGCGTGTCGTGCCTTCCGGTTCGTAGATCGGCCCGGGCGACGCGAACATGCGGGGCATGGACGGGCCGCGCACCAGGGTCGAGAAGCCGCCGAACGGATCGGCCGGGCGGCCGGCCTTCTGGCGCTCGAAGAGGTCGTGCTTGCGGGTGACCGGCAGCCGGGCGAGCGCGGCGCGCGACTTCACGCCGTCAGCATCGATGCCGCCCAGGATCTCGCGGTAAGCGGTCGAAGCCTGCTGCGCATGCGCCACCTGCGCCGGCAGCGCAGCCAGCAGCTGCGCCTCGCGCTGGGCCGGGTCGCGGGTTTCCAGCGCATCGAAAAAATCGCTCATCCCTACCTCCTCAGGCCAACCAGCGCTTGCGGCGCTTGTAGCTCTTCACTTCGCGGAAGCTCTTGCGCTGGCCGCCGCCGACACCCAGGTAGAACTCCTTCACGTCCTCGTTGGTGGCCAGCTCGGCGGCCGGCCCGTCCATGACGATGCGCCCGCTTTCCATGATGTAGCCGTAGTCGGAATACTTGAGCGCCATGTTGGTGTTCTGCTCGGCCAGCAGGAACGTCACCTTCTCCTTGGCGTTCAGGTCTTTCACGATCTCGAAGACCTCCTCCACGATCTGCGGCGCGAGGCCCATCGAGGGTTCGTCCAGCAGCACGATGCTGGGCTGCGCCATCAGCGCGCGGCCGATCGCGCACATCTGCTGCTCGCCGCCGGAGGTGTAGGCCGCCTGCGAGGTACGGCGCGTCTTCAGGCGCGGGAAATAGGCGTAGACCTTGTCCAGGTTGGCCGCGATTTCGCCCTTGCTCTTGCGGGTGTAGGAGCCGGTCAGCAAGTTTTCCTCGATGGTCAGGTGGGCGAAGCAGTGACGCCCTTCCATCACCTGGACCACGCCACGCTGCACCAGGTCGGCCGGCGTCAGGTTCTCGATGCGCTCGCCGCGCAGCTCGATCGAGCCCTTGGTGACCTGGCCGCGCTCGCCCTGCAGCAGGTTCGACACCGCGCGCAGGGTGGTGGTCTTGCCCGCGCCATTGCCACCGAGCAGCGCCACGATGCCCTGCTCGGGCACCTGCAGCGACACGCCTTTCAGGACCAGGATCACGTGGTTGTAGATGACCTCGATGCCACTGACGTTGAGTACGATTTTCTTGGGGTCCATAGATGTGGGTGTTGACCAATCGAAAGGCGCAGGCCTTTCGATTGGCGGCTCGCGAGAGCCGCGTCCCCTCCCGCTTGGCGGGAGGGGCAGGAGAGGGTGCCGTCAATTCGGTCTGGCAATTGCCAGACGATCGACGCAGTCGATCAGGTCTGGCAATCCGCGGCGGTGCGGCGCTCCAGCTTCTTCTCGGCGGCGTACTTGTCGGCGGCGGCCTTGATCATGGGCTTGATCACGGCTGCGTCGCTTTCGTACCAGTCGGAGGTGAAGTTCCACTTCTTGCCGTCCCAGGTGTGGACGCGGGCCCAGGTGGCGCCGCGATGGTCGGCGCACGAGGTGCTGATCGGGCGTGCGACGCCGGAGAAGCCCAGCGCATCCAGCTTCTTCTGGTCGAGCGCCAGGTTTTCATAACCCCAACGAGCCTGCTCCGCGCTCATCCACTTGCCCTTGCCGTAGCGCTCCTGCGCCCGCTTCACGCCTTCGACGGCAAGCATGGCCGCCATCAGGCCACGCATGTACAGCACCTGGCCCACTTCCTCCTTCGGACCCGTGCCCTGGCCCTTCGCATGCACCAGCTCCAGCACGTCCTTGACGATCTTGGAGTTGGGCTCCGCGCCATGTTGCAACGCCAGGGCGTTGTAGCCCCTGGCGCCATCGCCGACGTCCTTCACGTCCGGCTCCGCGCCCGCCCACCACACGCCGTACATCTTGTCGCGCGGATAGCCGGTGGCCACCGCGTCCTTCAGCGCCGTGGAGTTCATGACGCCCCAGCCCCACAGGAACACATAGTCGGGACGGCTGCCGCGGATCTGCTGCCAGGTGGCTTTCTGCTCGACGCCCGGATGGGCGACGGGCAGTTGCTGCAGTTCGAAGCCGTGCATCTTGGAACGTTCCACCAGCAGGGGGATCGGCTCCTTGCCGTACGGGCTGTCGTGGTAGACCAGCGCGACCTTCTTGCCCTTCAGCTTGTCCCAGCCGCCTTCCTTCTTGGCCACGTGCTGCAGCAGGATGTCGGCGGCGTCCCAGTAGGTCCCGGTCAGCGGGAAGTTCCACTTGAACACGTTGCCGTCGGTGCTTTCACTGCGGCCGTAACCGGCGGTGATCAGCGGAATCTTGTCGCCCGGCGCCTTTTCGGTCAGGGCGAAGGTGATGCCGGTGGACAGCGGCTGGAACACCGTGGCACCGCCGTTCTTGCCCTTCAGGCGCTCATAGCATTCGACGCCGCGGTCGGTGGCGTAGCCGGTCTCGCATTCCTCGAACGACACCTTGACGCCGTTGATGCCGCCCTTGGCGTTGACGTACTTGAGGTAGTCGACGTAGCCGTTCGCGAACGGGACGCCGTTGGGGGCGTAGGCGCCCGTGCGGTAGACCAGCACGGGGAAGAATTGCTCCTTCGCCTGCGCGTAGGCGCTCGTCGAGATGCCCGACGTCGCCGCCGCTGCCACGGTGGCCGCGACGAGAACCAGATTGCGGAATTTCATGCCTGTCTCCTTGTGAAAGTGGGAAGCGTTGTCAGTGGACGAAACATTCGGGCGCGCTGCATCGGGACTTGCGAGCAAGGGGTATCCCTCAGTGAGGGAACGGCCACAGGCGCAGCTTCTGCTTGCCGATGGACCAGAGCCGCGCCAGACCGTGCGGCTCGACGATCAGGAACCAGACGATCAGCGCGCCGAAGACCATGAACTCGGTGTGGGCGATGCCGGCGGTGGAGATGGTCACGCCGAAGGCGCTGCCCACGGCCGGCAGCGCCTGGTTCAGGAAGATCGGCAGCACCACGATGAAGGCCGCACCGAAGAAGCTGCCCATGATGGAGCCCATGCCGCCGATGATGACCATGAAGAGCAGCTGGAAGGAGCGGTCCACCGAGAAGGCGGCCGGCTCCCACGCGCCCAGGTGCACGAATCCCCACAGCGCGCCGGCCACGCCGACGATGAAGGAACTCACGGCGAACGCGCTCAGCTTGGCGTACATCGGGCGGATGCCGATCACGGCGGCGGCCACATCCATGTCGCGGATGGCCATCCACTCGCGGCCGATCGCGCTGCGCACCAGGTTCTTGGCGAGCAGGCCGAAGACCGCCAGGAAGCCCAGGCAGAACAGGTACTTCTCCACCGGCGTGTCGATCGCCCAGCCCATCACGTTCAGGTTGGACACCGAGACGGAGCCTGACGAGGTGTAGTTGGTGAACCACTTGATGCGCAGGAAGGCCCAGTCGCAGAAGAACTGCGCGGCCAGCGTCGCCACCGCCAGGTAAAGCCCGCGCACCCGCAGGCTCGGGATGCCGAACACGATGCCGACCAGCGTGGCGAACACACCGCCCAGCAGGATCGCCAGGATCAGCGGGATGCCATCCACCCGGATCAGGCAGTTGTAGGCCGCATAGGCCCCGACCGCCATGAACGCGCCCGAGCCCAGCGAGATCTGCCCGCAATAGCCGACCAGGATGTTCACGCCCATGGCCGCGAGGGCGAGGATCAGGAACGGGATCAGGATGGCGCGGAACATGTAGTCCGACGCCAGCATCGGCACCAGCAGGAAGGCCACCGCCAGGATCGCCAGCACGGCCACGCGGTCCTGCAGGATCGGGAAGATCTGCTGGTCGGACTGGTAGCTGGTCTTGAACTGACCGTTTTCGCGGTAAAGCATTTTTAGACCCGGTCAATAATCTTTTCACCGAACAGGCCCTGCGGCCGGAACAGGAGCACCACCAGCGCCAGCATGTAGGCGAACCAGATCTCGATGCCGCCGCCCACCATCGGCCCGATGTAGACCTCCGAGAGTTTCTCGCCCACGCCGATGATCAGCCCGCCGATGATGGCGCCGGGCACCGACGTGAGGCCGCCCAGGATCACGACGGGCAGGGCGCGCAGCGCAATCGACGACAGCGAGAACTGCACGCCGAGCTTGGAGCCCCAGATCATCCCCGCCACCAGCGCCACCACGCCGGCGACGCACCACACGATGACCCAGATGCGATTGAGCGGGATGCCGATGGACTGGGCCGCCTGGTGGTCGTCCGCCACGGCGCGCAGCGCGCGGCCGGTGCTGGTCTTCTGGAAGAACAGCGTCAGCAGCGCCACCAGGGCCGCGGCGATCACCGCCGCGATCAGGTCTTCCTTGTTGATCAGCACACCGCCCTGGAAGGTGGATTCCAGTGCGATCAGCGGCTCCTTCGGCATGCCGATGTCGATCTTGTAGATGTCGCTGCCGAAGATCGTCTGGCCCAGCCCGTCCAGGAAATAGGTGATGCCCAGGGTCGCCATTAGCAGCGTGGCACCCTCCTGGTTGACCAGGTGGCGCAGCACCAGCCGCTCGATCATCCAGGCCACCGCGAACATGATGATGCCGGCCGCGATGAAGGCCAGCACGTTGGCCAGGATGACGCTCTCGAAGCCCAGCCACTTGGGCAGCCAGCCGGCGAAGCGCGCCATCGCGAGCGCGGCGAACAGCACCATCGCGCCCTGCGCGAAGTTGAAGACGCCGGAGGCCTTGAAGATCAGCACGAAGCCGAGCGCCACCAGCGAATAGAGCATGCCCGTCATCAGGCCGCCCAGCAGTGTTTCGAGGAAATAGCCCATGGTCAGTGACTGGTCCCGAGGTAAGCCTTGATGACTTCGGGGTTGTTGCGCACTTCGTCCGGCGTTCCATCCCCGATCTTCTTGCCGTAATCCAGCACCACCACCCGGTCGGAGATGTCCATCACCACGCTCATGTCGTGCTCGATCAGCACGACGGTGGTGCCGAACTCGTCGTTCACGTCCAGGATGAAGCGGCACATGTCCTGCTTCTCTTCCAGGTTCATGCCGGCCATGGGTTCGTCGAGCAGCAGCACCTGCGGTTCCATCGCGAGCGCCCGCCCGAGATCCACGCGCTTCTGCAAGCCGTAAGGCAACTGCCCCACCGGGGTCTTGCGGAAGGCCTGGATCTCCAGGAAGTCGATGATCTTCTCGACGTATTCGCGGTGCTGGATCTCCTCGCGTTCGGCCGGGCCGATGCGCAGGGCCTGCAGGAAGATGTTGCTCTTGATGTGCAGGTTGCGGCCCGTCATGATGTTGTCGAGCACGCTCATGCCCTTGAACAGGGCCAGGTTCTGGAAGGTGCGGGCGATGCCCATCTCGGCCACCTGCCGGCTCTTCATGTGGTGGAAGCTCTTGCCGCGGAAGGTGATCGTGCCCTGCTGCGGCTGGTAGACGCCGTTGATGCAATTGAGCATCGAGCTCTTGCCCGCGCCGTTGGGGCCGATGATGGCGCGCACCTCGTGCTCGCGCACGTCGAACGAGATGTCGCTGAGCGCCTTCACCCCGCCGAACGCCAGCGAGATGTTCTGCACGTCGAGGATGACCTCGCCGAACTGGCGCTGGGTGCCGGCCGGGGCGGGTTCGGGTGCGCCCCCGTTGCTGCCGCCTGGTCCTGGGTGGTCTCTCATGATCTTCATGCCGCCGCCCTCACCGGCGCGAAGGTGCGGGAATCCATGATCTTCAGCGTCGCGCTCACGCTGCCGGTGCGTCCATCCTCGAACTTCACCTGCGTTTCAATGTACTGCTCCGACTTGCCGCCGTACAGGGCATCAACCAGCACCTGGTACTTGTCGGCGATGTAGCCGCGGCGGACCTTGTTGGTGCGCGTCAGCTCGCCGTCGTCGGCATCGAGCTCCTTGTGCAGGACGAGGAAGCGGTGGATCTGGCTGCCCGCCAGCTTGTCGTCGCCCGCCAGGTCCAGGTTGACCTTCTCCATGCATTCCTTGATCAGCTGGTAGACCTCGGGCTTCTGCGCCAGGTCGGTGTAGCCCGCGTAGGGCAGGTTGCGCTTCTCCGCCCAGTTGCCGACCGCCTCGAAGTCGATGTTCACCATCGCGCAGACCATGTCGCGCCGGTCGCCCACGGCCACCGCTTCCTTGATGTGCGGGAAGAACTTGAGCTTGTTCTCGATGTACTTGGGCGCGAACATGGAGCCGTCGGCGAGCTTGCCGACGTCCTTCGCGCGGTCGATGATCTTCAGGTGGCCTTGCGCGTCCAGGAAGCCGGCATCGCCGGTGTGGTACCAGCCCTGCGCGTCCTTCACTTCAGCGGTGGCCTGCGGATTCTTGTAGTACTCCTTCAGCAGGCCGGGCGACTTGATCAGGATCTCGCCGCTTTCGGTGACCTGGATCTCGACGCCCTGCACGGGGATGCCCACGGTGTCGGAGCGCACCTGGTTGTCCGGCTGCATGCAGACGAACACCGCGGTCTCGGTGGAGCCGTAGAGCTGCTTGAGGTTGACGCCGATGGCGCGGTAGAAGGTGAACAGGTCGGGGCCGATCGCCTCGCCCGCCGTGTAGGCCACGCGCACCCGCGACATGCCCAGGTTGTTGCGCAGCGGCCCGTAGACGGCGAAGTTGCCCACGGCATAGAGCAAGCGGTCGAGCGCGCCGACAGGTTGGCCGTCGCGCAACGCGGGGCCGACCCGGCGCGCCAGGTCCATGAACCAGCTGAACATGCTGCGCTTGATGGCGCTGGCGTCTTCCATGCGGATCATCACGCTGGTGAGCAGCGATTCGAAGATCCGCGGCGGCGCGAAATAGTAGGTCGGGCCGATCTCCTTCAGGTCGATCATCACCGTGGCGGCCGACTCCGGGCAGTTCACCACGAAGCCGCAAGCCAGCCACTGCGCGTAGCTGAAGATGTTCTGGCCGACCCAGGCCGGCGGCATGTAGGCCAGCACTTCCTCGGCGGTGGTGAGCTTGTCGAACTCGGCGCCCGCCTTCGCGCGATCGAGCAGCGTGCGGTGGGTGTGCACCACGCCCTTGGCGTTGCCGGTGGTGCCCGAGGTGAAGAACATCGCCGCCACGTCGTCCGGCTTCGCTTGCTCCACCGTCGTGCGGAAAAAGCCGGCATTGGCCTCGCCGAACACACGGCCGGACTCGATCAGTGCGTCCAGCGATTGCAGGCCGGGTTCGTCGTACTTGCGCAGCCCGCGCGGTTCGTCATAGAAGATCGCCGCCAGCTGCGGGCATTGCGCACGCGCCTCGAGCAGCTTGTCGACCTGCTCCTGGTCCTCCGCGAAGGCGAAGCGCACTTCGGCGTTGTTGATGGGGAACACGACTTCAGCGGCTGCGGCGTCCTGGTACAGGGGCACGGGGATGGCGCCGAGCGACTGCACGGCCAGCATGGTGGCGTAGAGCCGCGGACGGTTCGCGCCCACCACCACCATGTGCTCGCCTCGCGTCAGCCCGGCCTGGTGCAGCCCGCAGGCGATGCGCTCGACCAGCAGCGCCATCTCCGCCCAGCTGCGCGACTGCCAAATGCCGTACTCCTTCTCGCGCATCGCGGCGGCGCCCGGCCGCTCGGCGGCGTGCTGCAGCAGCAGGCGGGGGAAAGTCGTCTCCATGCGGTTCCTTCGTGGGATGTGGTCCGGCTCAGGGGCGGAATGTAGGCCGCTGTTTGACGCCGTCTTGTCTTTGCGACGACATTCCTCGGGAATGTCCTACTAGGGTCTGCCCTTGGGATTTCAAGCGGGCCACCGCGGAACCGGCTTTGCCGGGCCGCGGGTGGCGCCCCCTTGAGGGGGGGCGGCGCAGCCGCTTCGGGGGTGGGCCATCTATCGGATGAAGCGGCCGTCGCGGCCGACCATCGTCAATTCGACGAAGCGGGAGGCATTGCGTCCCGGCTCGCTGAAGTTCACCTCGAAGCCGCCCAGCTCGTACCGGCGCAGCTGCCAGCCGGCATCGATGAACGCAGCGCGGCTGGCGTTGCGGCCGGCGCGGCGCAAGACTTCGCAGAACACGCGGGCGTTGATGTAGCCCTCCAGCGCCAGGTGCGAGGGCTCGAGCTCCACGCCCGCTGCCTTCCACGCCTGCTGGAACTCGCGCACCACCGGCACGACGGCGTTGCCGGGCGAAGGCACGACCTGCGACACCGCGATGCCGGTGGCGTCGTCGCCCAAGGCGCGCAGAGTCGCTGCCGGGCCCATCACCGACAGCGCATACAGCGGCAGGCCACGGCGCTGTGCGCGGATGGCCTTGACGAAATCGAGCGTCGGCTTGCCGGCCAGGCCCACGAGCACCGCCTCTGGCGCGGCGGCGGCGAGCTTGGCCGCGGCCTGCGCGGCGTCCTTGCCGTCGTTCTCCACCGTCACGGTGGTGGCCCCGCCCAGCTTGTGCTTTTCCATCGCCACCTGCGCGCCCGCCAGCACCTCCTTGCCGAAGGCGTTGTTCTGGTAGGCGATCCCGATGCGTTTGATGCCGATCGTGGCCAGGTGCTGCACCAGTTGCTCCGCTTCGTCGGGATAACTGGCGCGGATGTTGAACACGTTGCGGGCGCCGGGCGGCCGCGCCAGCAACGCGCCGGTGAACGGCGCAAAGAACGGCACGCCGTTTTCCAGCACCTTGGGCAGCATCGCGCCGATCATCGGCGTGCCCATGCAGTTGAAGAGGGCGAAGCAGTCCTTGTCGGTGAGGAAGGCCTGGGCATTCGCCAACGCCCGCGGGACGTCGTAGCCATCGTCGCGCACCTGCAGCTCGATGGGCCGGCCGTGGATCCCACCCTTGGCATTCACGGCGGCGAAGCAGGCTTTCGCGCCCTGGTGCATCGCCTGGCCCAGGTCTCCGAGCGGACCGCTGAGCGCGATGCTCTGGCCGATGCGCCAGGGAACGGCGTCCTGCGCGCGCGTTGCGGCGACCCAGGGAGCGGCGACGAGGCCCGCGAGCAGGCGGCGGCGGATGGCGGATGGTTTCATGGACGCTCCTCGGTGGAAAGAGCGCGAGACTAGAAGCCCGCTTGTTGCCGCCGTGTCTTTGCAACGACAATTTAGGGGAGAGCCCTGCCCCGGACTAACCCCAGAAATGGTCGCCGAACTGACACTTCACCAGCGCCGCCGCGATCCCAAGCCGGACGAACTGGCCGGCATCCCGTGGCTGGCCATCCTGCTGCCGAGCGAACGCGAGCGGGCCGTGCCGGACATCAAGGTGGGCGACGCCCTGCCCGGCGACTTCGTCTGCCGCATCGGCCGGCCGGTCACATACTGGTTCGGCGTCGTCGAAGGCCTGCTGAAGATGAGCACCGACAACGCCGACGGCCAGACGATGACGTTCACCGGCGTGCCGCCCGGCGGCTGGTTCGGCGAGGGCACGGCACTCAAGCGCGAAAGCTACCGCTACAACATCCAGGCGCTGCGCAAGAGCGTGGTGGCGGGGCTGGAGGTGGACACCTTCCACTGGCTGCTGGACCACTCGATCGGCTTCAACCGCTTCGTCATGAACCAATTGAACGAGCGGCTCGGCCAGTTCATCGCCGCGCGCGAGATCGACCGGATGAACAACCCCGACCTGCGCGTCGCGCGCAGCCTGGCATCGCTCTTCAATCCGGTGCTGTACCCCGGCGTCGGCGAAGTCCTGCGGATCACGCAGCAGGAACTGGCCTACCTGGTCGGCCTGTCGCGCCAGCGCGTGAACGAAGCGCTGTCGTCGTTGCAGGAGCAGGGCATCATCCGGGTCGAGTACGGCGGCCTGCGCATCCTCGACCTGCCGTCCCTGCGCTCCACGCTTTTCATTTCCCGACCGCATGCCTGAGCCCACGCCGAACTCTTCCACCACCAGCCGATTGAACAAGCGCATGGCCGAACTCGGCTTGTGCTCGCGCCGCGAGGCCGACGACTGGATCGCCAGGGGCTGGGTGAAGGTCAATGGCGCAATTGCCCCGATGGGCCTGCAGGTCGCGCCTGACGCGCGCATCGAGGTCGATCCGAAAGCGCGGGGCCAGCAGCGCGAGCAGGTGACCGTGTTGCTGCACAAGCCCATGGGCTACGTGAGCGGGCAGGCCGAGGACGGCTACCAGCCGGCCGTGGTGCTGTTCCAGGCCCGCAACCGATGGCAGGACGACCGCTCGCCGCACCGCTTCGCGCCCGCGCAACTGAAAGGGCTGGCACCGGCGGGGCGGCTCGACATCGACTCGACGGGCCTGCTGGTTCTCACGCAGGACGGCCGGGTGGCGCGTCAGCTGATCGGCGAGGACTCCGGCATGGAGAAGGAATACCTGGTACGGGTGGAGTACGGCGCGGTCACGAATGGCGTTCAGGCTGCGTTTCCGCCCGCGCAGATCGCGCGCCTGCGCCATGGCCTGAGCCTGGACGGGCAGGCGCTCAAGCCCGCGAAGGTGGACTGGCAGAACCCCGAGCAACTGCGCTTCGTGCTGACCGAAGGCAAGAAGCGGCAGATCCGCCGCATGTGCGAATTGGTCGGCTTGCGGGTGGTCGGGTTGAAACGGGTGCGCATCGGACGCATCCACCTGGGGAATCTGCCGGTGGGCCAATGGCGCTATCTCGCGCCAGGCGAACGTTTTTGAAGGGATGGCAATGACGAAGAATCTGTCCGTGGTGGCGGTGCTGGCACTGTCGCTGTGGGGCGGCGGCGCGCAGGCCCAACAGGCCGTCAGCGCGATCTGCAGCACCGACCAGTCCTGGTGCGAACTCGCGGCGCAGGAGTTCACCAAGGCGACCGGCGTGCGCGTGCAGCAGACGCGCAAGCCGACGGGTGAAGCCCTGGCCCAGATCCGCGCGGAAGCCACCAACCCGAAGACGGACATCTGGTGGGGCGGCACCGGCGACCCCTACTACCAGGCGGCCGAGGTCGGCCTGCTCGACGCCTACCGGCCGGATTACCTGGCGGATCTGCACGGCTGGGCGGTGCGCCAATATGCAATGAGCCAGAACCACGTGGGCGGCTTCTACACCAGCGCCATCGGTTTCGGCTGGAACGAGGAGGTGCTCAAGAAGAAGAAGCTGCCCGCCCCCAAGTGCTGGAAGGACCTGCTCGATCCGCGCTACAAGGGCGAGATCGAGACGTCGCACCCGGGCGCCAGCGGAACGGGCTACACCATCCTGGCGGGCCTGGTGCAGATGATGGGCGAGGAGCAGGCCTTCGATTACCTGAAGAAGCTGAACCGCAACGTCACGCAGTACACGCGCAGCGGCACGGCGCAGGCCCGCAGCGTGGCGAAGGGCGAGGTGGCGATCGGTGTGAGCTTCATCTTCGGCTTCGAGAACGAGCGCATCACCAACAAGTTTCCGGTGGCCTCGGCCGGCCCCTGCGAGGGGACCAGCTACGAGATCGGCGGGATTGCGCTGGTGAAAGGCTCGCGCAACCGAGAGGGCGCGAAGCGCTACTACGACTGGCTGATGAGCCCGGCCGGGCAGCAGATCGGCGCCCGGGCCAACAGCCTGCAGGTGCCGGCGAACAAGACCTTCAAGCCAGACCCCCGGATCCCCACGATCGACGACGTGCGGTTGATCAAGTATGACTTCGAGAAATACGGGAGGGCCAGCGAGCGGCGGCGGCTGGTGGACCGGTGGGTGAGGGAGGTCGAAGCATTGCCGAGATGAATCCCGGCGCCGGCAAGCGACGTCAGGGCGAGGCGGCGGTGAAAGTCACCTGACCACTGTAGGCACCGGCCGGCGGCACGGCCACGGGGTTGTAGCCGAAGGTCCAGGTTCCGCTTTGCTGGGTGACGCGATTGCCGAACGAAGACCCGGCGATGTTGACCGTTGCGCCCGCGCCGGCGTCTGGGATCAACGGTGCCGGCAGGTCGGCACTGCTGGACGTGATGGTGATCTGGGAGAACGGGATGCTGTTCAGGCCGCTCACCAGCGCGGTGGTGACGGCCGCACGCACCGTGACCTGGCCCGCATTGCTGCGCACCTCCACCGGCAACACGTTCGTCGACGAAGTCCCGGTGAACGTCGGGGCGGCTGCGTTCCAGGGCACGACGACGTTGTTGGCTGTGGCCGGGGGAACCGTCGGCGCCGCGGGAATGGACGGGACCAGGGTGAAGGCCACCGTCTCCACCGTCGTGCTCGCTGTGGGATACGCGCCAGTGCCCACCCGGAAGAAGATGAACTTCCCGATGTTCAGGACGAAATCCAGTCGTGCCACGGCGGACAGGGCCGCGGAGGCGCTGCCGCCCCCATCCGTGTCGGTCTCTGCCCGCACCGCGCCGATGGCCGCAAGCGCGGCGCCCAGGGCGACTGCATGGCGCCAGGGACGCCTCACGGGAACTCCATCTTCACCTTGAAACTGCCCAACTCCCAGTCCAGCTGGCCTTCACTCCGGATCGGGAACTGCGGGACGGGCGGCCTCTGGTTGGGTTCCCCCCTCGGTTGCAACGGTAGTGTCCGGGTCTGCCCAGGCATGACCGGCGTGCCCTCGGGGATCAGATCGAACTTCTGCCCTTTCGCATCGACCGATTCCAGCCCGCCGTCCAGGCGTCCGTGCGCATCCCCCTTGTTCGTCACGGTGACGACCGGCACGCGCGATCCCTGGATTTCCTTGACGCCGATCTGCACGATCTCCAGCTTGGGCGCGGCACCGTTGAGCATGACGTAAACCGCGATGGCGATGCGGCCGCTGACCGGCAGGCTCAGGTTGGCGCCACCGCTTTGCATTTCCGCGCGGTGGGCGGGCTCGACGCCTTCGATGGCCAGCATGAAGCGGCACTCACCGCGGCTCGCGCCGGGCGGGACTTCGATCTGGAACCGGAAGGCGGTGCGCCCCTGTGGTGCCAACTGGACGAATCGGCGTTCGAGGGTCACCCACGGCCGGCAGCTGCCTTCGCGCAGTTCGTCGAAGTAGTTGAGATGGCCTTCCTCGGAAAAAGTCCAGTCCAGTGTCCGGATGGAAACTTCGGTCGGCGTCGTGCCCAGGTTGATCAGGTTCACCGACTGACCCAGGCGGGCGCCGCTCTTTCCAGTCACTTCGACCCGGGAGGGAGACACGGCGATCTCGAACGGGGCTGCCCGCGCCTGCGGGAACGCAACGGCCGTCAGCCACATGCCCACGAACAGGGCGGCGGAAATCCTCATGGCAGCACCTCGATCTCGAAATAGGCCTCGAACGCGAAATGACCATCCCTGGCCCAGCGTACCTGCTGCAAATCCACGTGCGCCGTCAGCTCGATGGACTCGACCATCCATGGCTCGCTGATCGTCCCGTTCCAGACCAGCTGCCGCTGGCCCGCGAATGCGCTGCCACCGGCAAACCGTCCCAGGCCTCGCCAGTCGGCTCGCAGGCCCTGGGCGGCACGCAGGCCCGGCACGTTGGCCGGCACCACATAGAAGATGCGAGCCTTCCGGCCGAGGTACGCCGCGGTCGCGAGCTTGTAATCGACCCGGCCGAACCGCACTTCCGCCGTCTTGGCCAATGGCATCTCGGCGAGCCGGCGGCCATTCTCGGCGAGCACGACCTGGGCGCCGACCCGATAGCGGGGCGAGGCGGAGTCGTCGAGCCGTACCGGCGCGCTGGTGGCCGGCGGCGTGCACAACGCGGCCGCCGAGACAACAGCGGCCAGGCAGCGCGCGCGGATGGAGGGGCGGCTCATGGGACGGTCAGGGTGTATGTGACACGGCCGGTGTAGGTGCCCGACGGATACAAGGTGGTATTGGCGTACTGGAACAGCAGCACGTTCGTGGCGATGAGGCTGTCGTTGCCGGCGGGGACGGTGTTCGTGAACAGGGTCTGCGCGGCGGCGCCCGTGAACGTGCCGCTGGGGATGCCTGAAGCGAAGCCGCCTCCGAGAATCTCGTACGACGTCCACGAAATCGTGGAAAAGGGGATGGTGATGCCGGCACCCAGGCAGACGCCGCTCGAACAGGTCAGACCGGCCGAGGAGTTGGCCGTCAAACGGACCACATCGGCGCCGCCACCCCGGCGATTCGTGGAGACCACGAAGAGCACCCCTCCGGCCGGATTCACCGCAGGGGCCCCATTGCCCGCGACACCCGTGACAGGGGTCGGTGTCGGGGCGACGTCCGCATTCAGGACGTCGAAAGTGACGTTGTTGACGATGGCGTCGTTGGAGCCCACACGCAGTGTGATGCTGCGCTGCCCGCTGCCGTCGAAGTACAGCACCAGTCCCGAGGCGGGAACCCCCGCCAGGCTCAACGCAAGAAAAGCCAAAAGGCGAGCCAGGCCCGCCTTTCGACGCATCCGACCCGCGCGCACTTCCGCGCACCTCGTCCCTGGATCAGGTGCCGGAGGCGGTGTAGGTGATTTGGGCGCTGTAGGCGCCAGCTCGCCAGTTGGCCGCATTGCTGCTGTCCAGAGAATACGTCCAAGTGGAGGTCCGCACGGAGTTGGATGTGAAAGCGGTCGTTGCGCCCGTGCAGGCGGCGCCAACGTTCGCGCCGGCCGGATGGGCCAGTGTGCCGCCGCCAATCGCCACCGTCAGGTCGGTCGCCGCCGGACCGCCGGCAGCGAACGCCGTGGTGACCTGGCAGCTGATCGTGCCGGCATTGGCGTTCGTCCACGCGCTCGCGGGCAACGCGACGGTGCCGGCGGTCGCCGTGAACGTGGGGGCGGTCGTACCGTCCCAGGCAATGACCGTGTTGTTGCCGTTCACGATGCCGGCCGGCGTGGCAGCGGCGAGCGACCAGTCCACGGTGTCCGTGCCGGCCGCGAAGGCGCCGGAGCCACCGACACGCAACAGGATCAGTTTCGGGACCGTCACGCTGACGCTGACCCGGGCCGTGGCGGTGACCGTGCCGGTGCCGGAGGAGGCGTAGCCGTAGCGGCTTTCCGCCATCGCCGTACCGGAGCACAAGACCAGCACAGCGCCGGTGATGGCCAAAGACTTGAAGATCGATTTCATTTCACATTTCCTCTCGAGAGATCAAACTGAGCATCCAGGGCAGCCGTCGCTGCGTTCGTTCCGGCCCACCGTGGATGCGATGCAAAACGGGCACGGTTGTCCGGACGGCGCGCGTCCGGACGGGTTGTCTGCTGCGCGGCGGCCCTCATTCGCCCACCCGGACGACGGGAATGCGGATCGTGGCGAGGCCACGCAGCGGAACTTCGGCGTTCCAGGTCTGGCCGGCCGCCGCGCCCCAAGGCAGCGGCACGCTTTCCAACCGGAGCGAGAGCTGGTGGCGACCTGTCGTCACCAGCGGAAAATCGAATCGGCCGTTGGCATCGGTCGTGGCGCGGAAACTTCCGTCCAGCAGCACCTCGACGCCGGGGACCCCTTTTTCGGCGGCCTGCTGCTCGCCGTCACGGTCGGCGTCGAAGAACACGATGCCCCCGAGGCCGCCGCCGCCCGGTTGACCGGTGCGGGTTCCGAGCCCGCGAGCGGTGGTGCCGGAGGCGCCCTCCCAGCGGACGTAGACCGAGGCGATCTTGTCGTTGCTGCGGGTCACGCGCGGTTCCCCGTCGACCAGCCTGTTCAGGTCCACCACGGCCTGGTTCAGGCTCAGCGACGCGCCGACCCGCCAGCCGTCGGCCAGTTGCTTCTCCGTGTCCACGACGCCGGAGAGCCCCCGGCTGGTCGTGAGGTTCGAGTCGCTCGACGTGTAGCGCAGATGGCCGCTCACCGACCAGTCGGCGTCAGGCCAGAAGCGAAAGCTGAGGCCGGCCGTGGGCGTGACGACCGAAACGCCATTGCTGCGCTCCCGCGCCAAACCCAGCGTGGTGACCAGTTCAGGCCGCATGGTCTCGTACCGGCCGCGGATCCAGTCGTGCTCGATCTCCACTTCCTCGCCGGAGGCGGGCAGCGCATCGGTGACGAGGATCTCGTTGCGGCGCACGGTCGCGCGGACCCGGGTCCGGCCACCGCCCCAGCTCTGCGTCTGGAAATAGCCGCTGGCGTAGAGCGACCGGGCACCGCGGTCGGCCTGCCCAGGGCCGCCAACCGAGAGATTGCGGCGCCTCTCGAGGTGGAGCGATCCCCCGACGGCCTGGTTGCGGTTGAACCGGTACTCGCCGTTCGCCTGGAATCCGAACAGCCGGTTCGCCTGGGTCTCCGAGGAACGATCGGGGTTCGTGTCTTCCACTTGCAGGCCGAGGCCCCACGAATGGCGCATCCCGCCCCCATCGACGCGCCAGTAGGCCCCGCGGTTGTCGGCGGGCAACTGGGTGTCGCCGAAGTACAGGTTGTCATCGGCCGCGTAAACACCGAACTCATGGCGCAAGCCGAAGCCGGCAACCCCGCCTTCCACGAACCAGCCCTGCGCTTCGCGCGGCTGCCCGAGGCCGGTGGTCCGGCTGCGAATGAGGGTGAGACGGCCGCGGCTGCTGCCATCCGCGTAGACGGCACCACCGAAGCCGGCGCTCGCCGCAACGCTGGCGATGTCCTGGGTGGTCCCCGTGCCATCCGCCTCCAGTACGCCGGACGCCTGATTTGCTTGCAGGCCGAGCAAGAGTCCATTGGGCAGGCGGGTACTGCCCCCCAGCCAGGACACCCGGCCAGGCAGCGGCTCGAAACCCGGAAACGGACCGCCCGCGAAAGCGCCGCGTTCCCCGGTCCCGGCGCGGACATCGAAACCGTCGCCGAAGAGGCGGGTGGCCAGGCCCCGGACCGGCCGATGGCCCAGGGACATCCGGTACGTGCGGGCCAGCCCGTCCGTCACCTCGCTGTAGATGTCGCCAGCCGCTGTGTCAGCGAAGGCGCGTGGCGTGAGGGGCAGCCCGAGGTTGCGCAGTGTGAACCGCGCGCTGCGCTCGCGCCCCGCAGCGCCGAGCCCGAATCCAAGCTGCGGATCCCCGCTCGTGGCGCGCAGATCGACTTGCGCGTCGAAAATGCCGTAATTCAAGGTCTGGTGCCGGTAGGCCAGGCGCTGTCCCAGCTCGCGGCTGCTGCGCAGCTGGAGGCCGTCGTCCGTCTGGGCCGCGTTCAGTCGCGTTTCGGTCATGTAGGCGCGATATCCGGAGGCGGACCCGGAGCCTTCCAGCTCTTCGCCTGCCAACGACGGCAGGTCGCCAGGCACCATGACCTTGTCGACGTAAGCCTTGGGAACGCCCTGCAGCATCTTCTTCAACCGTTCCTGCTCGGCCTGCACACGATCGAGCGACTGCACGCTAGGAGCGGCGGGTTGTGCCCCGCCCCTGCAGCAGACCGAGAGCAGGCCGAGGGCGAGGACGTGTCCGCCCCGCGAGCCGAGGGCGCGCAGGCGTCGGACCAAGAGTTCGATGGGGTGCTGAACCACTGGCTGTCAATGAGTGCGAACAAAGTAGTCATCCATACAGAGGGCGCGGCATGCTGCGGACTATAGGGATTGACGTAACGAGTTGCAACCGAATCAATTCCACCTAAATGGTGAGAATCCGGACAAAAACCTTGTCATTTCTAGGCATCTAGCTATTGTTTATATAGCAGCCATCCGACGAAGTTACAACTTAACCGGACAAAAGGCCAAAAAGTTCCACATGGCATGCCACTTGCTAGGACGCTGAAACGCGTCCGCCTGCTCCTGGAAGCGACATTCGGGTTCAAGGATACGCTGAGCCTAGAATGGCCCGAATGCCGACTTTGCGCCCCCCGCTCACCGTGCCCGAGCTCCGCGAACGAATCGAGGCATTGGCACGGATCAGCAACGAGGAATGGCTGGCCGGCCTGAGCGAACGCAAGAAGCGCGAACTCGAGTTCCACGACCGGGACCGTGACCGCAAGGCACAGGCGTCGATCTCCCAGGACGACTTCGAGAAGTACTACTCGAACAAGAAGTACTACAGCACCGTCCGGCAGTCGGTCAACTACACCGATGCGTGGATTGCCAGGCACGTGCCCGGCAAGGTGTTCCTCGACTTCGCCTGCGGCAACGGCATGCAGGCCATCAAGGCCGCCAGCCTGGGCGCGGCGCTCGCCGTCGGCTTCGACATCAGCCCGGTCTCCGTGGCGAATGCGGCGGCCGATGCCCAGGCGGCCGGCGTGTCCAACGCGATTTTTTTCCAGGCGGACGCGGAGAACACCAAGCTGCCCGATGGCAGCGTCGACGTCATCCTGTGCTCCGGCATGCTGCACCACCTCGACCTCAGCTACGCGATGCCGGAGTTGCGCCGCATCCTGGCGCCGGGCGGCCGCATCCTGGCCGTGGAGGCGCTCGACTACAACCCTTTCATCAAGCTGTACCGCATGCTCACGCCGGCCATGCGCACGGACTGGGAGAAGACGCACATCCTGGGCCTGGACGACGTCGCGTTCGCCCGCCGCTTCTTCGATCTCGGCGAGCTGCGCTTCTGGCACATCACCAGCTACGCGGCGGCGTTCGCGCCGCGCCTGCTGGGCCTGCTGGACGCGCTCGACAGCCTGCTGGCCCGGGTGCCCCTGGTGCAACGCATGGCCTGGATCTTCACGTTCGAACTGCTGGCGCGGGAAGATCGCTGAGGGCGCACGCCGCTCACGCGAAGGCGCGAACCAGCGCGGGCTGCAGGGTTCCCGCCCATGCCATGACGTTGTAGCCGCGCGCCGGATCGGTCTTCATCCCGCTGACTTCGTCCACCGTTCCGATTTCCCGCCAACGATCCGCCTGCGCGTCGAAGATGGCGAGGTGCCAGCCGAGCTCGAACACGCGGCGCGAGACGCGGCACTGCGGGTCATTCCCGTGGTCTTCGAGAACGAAGCAGGCACCTCGCGCCGCGGCGTTCGCGGCGCCGGCGAGGGCGCGGACCTCCGCCCCCTCGCAGTCGACCTTGACCAGCAGGTGCTCCGGCGCGAGCCCCAGCTCGGAGACGATGGAGTCGATCGTCCGCGAGCGCACCGCGCCTGCCGCTTCGGCCACCTGCGCGCTGTGGCCTTCGTGCTGGCCCGTGCCGGTGACGCTCATGGCGAGGCCGTCCTCGTCCCACACCGCCGCGTTGAGCACTTGGACCGGCCGGCCCGCCGAGTTCGCATTGATGGTCAGCAACGCGATCGTGGCCGGGTGGAGTTCGACCGCCACCACGCCGCCTTGCAGCACGCGCGCCGCCTGCACGGACCAGTAGCCGTAGTTGGCGCCGCAGTCCAGGAAGCTGGCCGAGCTGTTGGCCGCATGCGCGGCGAGCAGCCGCGCGATCTCGGGCTCGTAGTCCCGGCCAGCGTAGAAATAGTGGCCGTAGTAGCTGTCCCAGGCCGGGAACGCGAAGCGCGCCCCCAGCGGATTGGTGACCACCGCCATGTCTGCGCCGAGGATCCGGCAGGCGGTGCGCGCGAGCGTCGTCGCGCCAGCGATGCCAAGGGGGTAGAGCACATGGCCGAAGAGCCAGTGGATCATCCGGGACGCTCGCACCGCCGGTGTCCGCCGCTCCAGTTTCCAGCGCCCCATGCGCGCTTCCAGGTGCCGGATCCCGTCGTCTCGAGCGCGCGTCGTCATCATCTTCGAAGGCCTTCAGCCCTTCAGCAGGGTGCCGTCATTCACGCGCAACCAGGATTCCAGCGTCAACGCGGCCAGGACGTCCTTGTACGCCGCGCCCGGCGCGCCTTCGATGAAGCGCCGGTAGGAAAGCGCCAGGGCGGGCGCGTTGACCAGGCCGTGCGCGACGCACAGCGGCTCGCCCGCCAGCCATTGCTGCACGTGCGGGACAAACGCGGTGCGCAGCCAGCTGGCTTCCGGGATGTTGAAGCCCTTCTTGTCGCGCCGCCAGGTCACGGACACCGGCAGGTGCTTTCGCATGGCCTGGCGCAGGATCCATTTGGGCCAGCCGTCCTGGAACTTCTGGCGGGCCGGCACCGTGGCCAGCAGCTCCACGATGCGGTAGTCCATGAACGGGTGGCGGGTCTCGCGGCTGCACGACATCGACATGCTGTCCTCGCAATGCAGCAGCAGCGGCAGCGACAGCGAATGCAGGTCGCGCCATTCGCGCGCGGCGTAGCTGCCGGCCGAAGCGGTGTCGCACAGTTGCGCCTGCGCCAGCCGCGGGCCGACAATGGAGGCCGAGGCCCGCCGCCACGGGAGGTAGCGCTTGGCCTCGGCCAGGCGGAACTCATTCAGCACCGTCCCCCGGGCGAAGCAGGCCCAGGCCTGCGAGGCCGCCTCGCCGTAACGGCCCTCTTGCAGCAGTTGCATGAGGTAGAAGTAGAGGAACTTGTTGTAGCCCCCCAGTTGCTCGTCGGCGCCCTGGCCCGACAGCAGCACGGTGATGCCCTTGTCCTGGGCGGCGCGCATGAGCCGTTGCTGGGCGATCATGGCCAGGCCGGGCAGGGGCGCGTCATTGAAGCGGCTGGCATCGTCCAGATCGGACAGGATGGACAGCGGGTCTTCGTCGATGCGGATCCAGGTGGGCTGCACGCCGCAATGCCTGGCCATCTGCTTGACCCAGTACTCTTCGCTGCTGGCGGGGTCGCGGCTGACCACCGACAGCACCTGCAAGTCCAGCTGCTGCGAATGCGCGGCAGCCAGGATGGACGAGCTGTCCAGCCCGCCCGAAAGCAGCAGCCCGCACGGCACGTCGCTGCGCAGGCGCAGGCGCACGGCGTCCTGCAGCAGCTCGCACAGCTCGTGCGGGTCGGCCTGCTCCAGCAACGGCTTGCCGAGCTCGAAAGGATGGCGCCAGAAGCGTTCGAACCGCGGTTGCAGGGAAAGCGGATCCGGGCCGGCCAGCTCGATGCGCGCGAAGCTGCCGGCCGGTGCCGCCTCGATGCCACGGAACATGGTCTGGGTGTCGGTGTTGGCGAGCGATTGGGCCAGGTGTCGGGCGGCGACGTCCTCGTTGATCGCGTAGCGCTTGCCGGTGGCCGCCAGGACGCCCTTGACTTCCGAGGCCAGCACCAGCCCCCTGTCGTCCAGGGCCCAGAAGAGCGGCTTCACGCCCATGCGGTCGCGTGCCACCAGCAGCGTGTTGGCTTCGCGGTCGAACAGCACGAAAGCCCACATGCCGTTGAGCATCGGCAGGCAGCCCGTGCCCCAGCGCGCCAGGCAGGCGAGCAGCACCATGGTGTCGCCGGGTTCGGCCGGCAAGCTGGTGTCGCCCGCGCGCCGCAGCTCGGCGGCCAGCTCCTTGTAGTTGTAGATCTCGCCGTTGAAGCAGATCACGTAGCGCCCGCACGGCGACTGCATCGGCTGGTCCGAGCGGCTGCTCAGGTCCACCACGGCCAGCCGCTGCAGGGCGAGCCCGAGCAGCGGCGCGATTGCGCCGGCAGCAGGCGGAGCCAGCTCGGCGACGCGGAAGTGCCGGCCGTCCGGGCCCCGGTGCGCCTGCGCCCGCTCCAGCGCGCCCAGGCTGCGCTCGAGCGCCACGCGGTCGCCGGCCAGCTGGACGATGGCGCCTAGTCCGCACATGGTGTGAGCACCATCTCGTCGTAGATCTCACGCAGCCGTTGCGCCACGGCGCGCACGTCCATGGACTGCACATGATCGCGCAGGTTGGCGCGGCCGGGATGCCGCAGCGTGGCCAGGAGCGCGTCGGCCAGCGCCCGCGGTTCGGCCGCGACGGTCTTGCACGCCGGCTCCTGCGCGCTGATCGCCGCCAGGTCGCTCACGTTGGTGGAGACGAAGGGGACATTGCAGGCCAGGGCCTCCTTGATCGCGTTCGGCCATCCCTCGTGGACCGAAGTCAGCACGACGGCGTCGCAGGCGTTCACCCAGAGCGGCATGGTTTCGTGCGCCACGTTGCTCGCCACCTTCAGCACCAGCTCCGGCATGGACTGCCGCGCGAGTTCGACCGCCGCTTTGGCGAGGGGCACACGCTTGATGGGGTTGTCCTCGAACACGGTGGTCATCAGCACCCAGGGCCGCTGGTCGTCGGGGTGGCCAAGGGCGCGCCGGCAGTCCTGCCGGTCCATGGGGCGAAACAGGCGGAGGTCCAGGCCGTCGGGAACCACGTCGATCACGCCGCGCGCGAGGGAACGGCTGCGTCCTTCGATCTCGGCGCGCATGGCGTGCGACATCACCACCACCCGGTCGTAGTGCGGCAGCGCCTGGCGGGTGAAGGTGTTGGCCAGCGTGCCATGCATGCGCTCCGCGAAGGGCCCTTCGGGGATCTCGTACCAGTCCGAGCCGCGCAGCGACACCAGTTTCCGGCCTGGCGCGGCGCTGGCGACCAGCGAGCACATGGAGCCGTATTGGGCATGCACGACGTCGAACTCGCTGCTGAGCTCGCGCAACAGCGTGCGCGCCCGCCAGATCTCCAGGGGGTTGGAAAGACGGCCGGTGTAGAAGAGGTCCACGCGGACGCCGCATTCACGCATGGCGTCGGCCAGCGTGTGCATGAACACGCCGCCCACCGGGATGCTGGGGTCGAAGTTGTGCACCCACAGGCTGCGCAGAGGGGGGACGGCGGAGATCATGCGCGCGCCCCGCCGACCGGCGCCGCGACAGCCACCAGGTGGTCGATCATCGCGCCGTAGACCCTCTCGGCGGTGAAGCGCTGCTGGAACAGCCGCCGCGCGTTGGCGCCCAGGCGCGCGCGCAGCGCACCATCGTCGAACAGCCGCCGCAAGCAGGCGGCCAGCGACTGCGGATCGTGTTCGAGGTACGTGAGGCCGCACTCGTGGGCGGCCAGCAATTCCTGGGTCTGCCCTTGCAGGCTGGCCACGACCGGCAGGCCGCCCGAGAGGTATTCGATGACCTTGTTCGGTACGCTCAGCGTGAAGCTGTGCTCGTTGAAATAGGGCGCCAGCCCCGCCGCGCTCAGCCGCATCAGGCTGTGCAGGTCGTCGCGGCCCAGCCAGCCGGGCGCCAGGAGGTTGGGGTGATGGCTCGCATGCGCCTGCAGGCGCGCGAGTCCGTGGCCCTGGCCGCACAGGACGATCAGCGCCTGCGGACATTCGCGCTCCAGCAAGGCCGCGGCTCGCAGCACGGTCTCGAAGTCGAACTGGGCGCCCATCGCGCCGAAGAAGCAGACCACGAAGCGTCCCGTGCCGACACCGCGCTGCGTCCAGCGTGTGGTGGCGGCCTGCACGCCCGGCGCATCGGCAGGCTGCGGCTCAGGGCAGGCGAGCGGAAAGGCCCGGTCCAGCGGTGCGCGCGGCCGGCCCGCCTTGGCGCAGCCCCATTCGACGATCGGCTCGGTGATGCCCGTCACGGCGGTGGCGCCGCGCAGGGCACGCCTCGCCTGGCGCGCATAGGGCTGCAGCAGCAACTGGCCGAGCCAGCGCAGCGCACCCGGGACGACGTCGAGGAAGATGTCGGGCCACAAGTCCCGCACGTCGACCACCACCGGCACGCCGTGGCGCTGCCCGTAACACGTGGCTGCGGCCGCCAGTTCGATCGGCGGGAAAGAGCACAGGACGACGTCCGGCGGGGCCTCCTGCTCCGCGGCCAGGCCAAAGGCCGCGGCCAGCTCACGGTGGTCGGCGATGCGCGCCAGCGAGACGTTGCGGGTGTAGCCGCGGCTTGGCAGCAGGACCAGCCGGTAGCCGGGTGCCAGGTCCAGCGAGGCGGGCAGTGGTCCGGCATGGCGCATGCGCTTTTCGGTGTGGTCGAAATTGGCGGTCCACCAGACCACCTGCCAGCCGCGCGCCACCATCATCGCGGCCACCATGCCGTGCCGCAGCAGCCGTGCGCCGCCGCCGGCATCGCTCGGCAGGGGTTCGCCGGAAGTGACGATCCAGGCCCTCAAGGCCCGTCCTTGCGCAGGCGCTTTCGCAGGGCATGCACCAGCAGCACGAAGCCGAACGGGACCGCATGCAGCAGGCCGGCCTTGAACGAGCCCACCACGCCCGAGCGGATCGACGCCATCACGATGTCTGCATACACGGCGGCGTAGAGGAACAGGACGAGGTCGTAGCCCTGCCAGCGGTAGATCAGGCGGTAGATGCCGTCGACGATCCAGCCGAACAAGGCCATGAAGGCGAAGGCCCCGAAGATGCCGAAGGCCCAGTAGCCCTCCTGCAGGATGAAGAAGCCGTAGCCCCCGCCGATGTCGCGTACGCCGGGGTAGAACACCTCGACGAACATCTCGGACGTCGGGAGCGGCCGGTCCGGGTACAGGATGCGGGGGATCCAGACCAGCAGGTCGGTGACGAGCGAGTAGCCCCAGTTGTAGCCGGTCTCGCCCAGCAGCATGCCCTGGATGTGCCGGTGCAGGTTGGTGGCCGTCAGCAGTTCGTTGCTGTAGGTCAGGGAAAAATCGGCCCACCCCCGCAAGTCGAAGTTGTCCTGCAGCGCCTGCAGCATCCGGGCCGGGTCGGTGCTGCCCCGCACGATCGGCACCAGGTTCATCAGCAAGTAGGCGGCGCCGCCGGCGACCAGGGCCTGCGTGAGCGTGATGGGCGCGACGCGGAAGTGGCGGTACGCGAGCATCACCAGGCCGCAATAGAGGATCGTGTAGCGCTCACCCGCCAGGAAGCCGGTGGTGACGTAGGCCGCGAACGCCGCCAGCGCCAGCAGGCGCCACGCCGGGCGCACCTGCTTGCACTGCATCGCGTAGGCGCAGGTGGCCAGCAGCAGCGTGAGCGGCAGGTACAACGTGAGCACGTCCATGGTGCCCACCGCATCGTCCGCAAGGCGTTCGACCCGGGAACTCAAGGCGGTTTCGTAGTACGAGCGGACCGTCACGAAATTGAACTTGGGAGCGATGAACGGCAGGAACACCAGGCACAGCGCGAGGGCGCACCAGACCATGGTCTGGCGCAGCCGGGCGTTGTCCCCGGCGGCCACCGCCACCATCGGGCTGGACCTCACCCCGCACAGGCGCCGCAGCGCCAGTCCGAGCGCCAGTCCTGCCGCCCCGGCGATGCAGGTCCAGTAGTAGATGGGATGAACGTCGGGCAGCAGCCGCTCGCCGAAGAACGTCGTGCCTTCGGTTTCGACGAACAGGGCCGACGACAGCGAATAGAGGAACAGCAGCAGGAACAGGCCGATCGAGGGATGCAGCACGTCGAAGCCATGATCCGCGTGCGTGTAGGCGAAGTAGCAGAAGGCGATGACGGCGAAGGCGCAGACGTAGAGCGTCAGGCGCAGCGGATGATCCTGCAGGCCGGCCAGGGCGAGGGCGAACGCGGCCGTCAGTGCCGCGATGCCCCAGGCCCAGCGGCGCAGGCTCGCCAGCGCATCGGGTGCGGGCCCCTCGGGCGTCGCGGCGGCGCCGGCGGCCGGGGGGGCGGCCGGGCTCGTCATGCGGACCAGCCGATCGACTTCAATGCGGCCTGGAGATCGGCCGCGGCCCGCTGACGCCGGGTTTCGTCGGCGAAGCGGTCGCGCACGAACCGGGCCGGCACGCCGGCCACCACGGTGTATGGCGCGACGTCACGCGTGACGACGGCGCCGGCGGCGACGATCGCGCCGTCGCCGATGATGACGCCGCGCAGGATGATCGCACCGCTGCCGACCCACACGTCGTGGCCGATCTTCGGACGGGCGGGCTGCACGTGGCGGCCCGCCTTCTCCGGCTGGAATTGCCGCTGGAAGACCGGCGAGGTCGACGCCTGCGCCATGTCGTGCTCCTGCGGCCCGATGTGCACACCGAAACCGATGGAGCACCAGCAGCCGATGTCGCAGCTGTCCACCAGACCCGAGTTCACGTAGCTGCCGTGGCCGATGCGCACGTCGTTGGCAATCTGCGCGTTGCCGAAAAAGCTGGCGTGCGCGATGTCGGCCTTGGGACTGATGACGGCGCCGCGTCCCAGCCGGACGCCGTACCAGGAGGCGCGCAACCACCCCCAGCCGTTGCGCACGCGGCTGGCGAACTGGAAGGCGACGTTGGTGGCCAGCATCTTCATGGGGTGAGCGCCCGGCCGCCCCGGAGGCGCGCCAGCATCTGCATGCACCAGGTCCAGAGCTGCGGCTGGCTGCGCAAGGCGACGAAGCCGCAGACCGCCAGCACGGCGAGGGCGAGCACCGCGGCGCCCACGCGCCCGGCCGGCCACGGCAGCCACGCGCCCAACACGGCGACCGCTGCGCATGGAAGCAGCGTCCGCAGGCTGCCCGGCAGCAACGCGTCGAGGAAGCCCGATCCCGCGGGTGCGTCGGGAACCGACTGGCCGCTGGCGCGCGCCAGCCAGATGGCGAGCACGACGCTGCCGGCGCACCACGCCGCCGCGGCGCCCAGCATGCCCCACCGGTGGATCGCCAGGATCGCCAGCGGCGCGTAGAACACGAGCGCCAGCGCGATGCGCCAGGTCCAGGGCCGCAGGTCGCCGGCGGCCTGTTGCAGCGCAAACGGGATGAACAGGAAGGAATTGACCGCGGCGCCCGCGATGATCCAGCGCAGCACGCCGCCACCGCTTTCGGCGAGCTGGCCGTCGCCGGTCCAGGCCAGGATCACCAGGCCCGGCATAGCGAAAATCACCACGGCCACCGGCAGCACGGCGATCGACATCACGCGCCAGGCGAGGGCGATGCTTTGCCACAAGCCGGCGGCGTCGCCGCTCGCCCTGGCGGCGGCCTGGCGGCTGGCGAAGATGGGCAGGAAGCTCGTGTACACCGGCTGGTACATCAGGTACATCACCTCGGCGATGCTCCAGACGATGGTGTAGCGGCCCAGGCTGTCCAGCGCGAGCAGCCGGCTGGCCGCCAGCTTGTCGACCTGGTTGAACAGCATGATGAGCGTGGTGGCCGCCACCAGCGGCAGCCCGAAGCGGGCCGCCTGCCGCAGGTGCGCGACGCCGGGCTCGCCCGCCGCCGCCGGCAGGGAGCGCATCAGCATCACGCGCGCGGCCAGAACGTGCAGCGCATTGCTCGCCGCCCAGGCCTGCAGCACGGTGACGACCGCGCCTTCCATCGTCCCCGCGGGCGCGACCCCCGCCTGCACACACCACAGCAGCAGGACGAAACGCAAGGCCCAGACGGCGCTTTGCAACGCGTTCGTCTGGCGGTGCCGGCGCAGGCCGTTCAGGCAGCCCGTGTAGAAGTTGCCGATGAACTGCAGCGAGGCCGCGACCGCCATCCAGAACAGCGCCCGGGCGACGAGGTCCAGCGGCAGCGCCTGCACGTGCAGCCAATGCCCGGCGATCCATTCGTTGCCCGCCGCCGCCAGGGCGCACGCGAGCACCACGATGCCCCAGAGCATGCGTTCGATGCTGCGCACCGTGGCGACCACGTCCGCGGCACGCGGTGTGGGGGCGCCCGCCTGCAGCGCCGCCAGGTCGCGCTGCATCGCGGCGCCGACACCGAAGTCGAACACCCCCAGCAGGACCTGGACGGAGAAGAACAGGCCGAACACGCCGAAGGCTTCACCACCGAGCTGGCGGTAGAGGATGGGCAGGGTGACCAGGCTCAGGAAAGCGGTGAACGCCTTGCCGAGGTAGTTCGCCGCCAGGCCGCGCACCAGCGAATCGCCCGCCGCGGTCACTCGACAACCCTCCGCGCTGCGCGCTGCGGGATTCGCCTTGGGGCGGCCCGGCGGCTCATGATGCGGCGGGAGCGGCGCCTGAACCCTGGCTGGCGGAGCGAAGGCGGCCCAGCCGCCAGAGGAACCACAGCGTGACGACCAGCACCGCCGCGAGGAACGCGAACCCGGCGATCAGCAGCCGGCGCGGCCCGCTGCGGACTTCACTCGGCGTCGCGCGCTCGATGACCTGCAAGCCGGCCAGCTTGCTCACCGATTCGAATTCCGCCTGGGCCAATTGCTTGCGCAAGCCGTCCACGGCTTCCTCACCCGTGCGCACGTCGCGCAGGGCCCGCTGGTACTGGGCTTCGTCCTCGCTGCCGCCACGGCCCGCCGCGCCGGTGCGGGGCTGGCCGACGATCGCGGCGATCTGCCCACGCAGGGCCTGCGCCTCGGCCTGGATGCGCACATAGGCGGGGTTTCCCGGCGTGGCATAGACGCTCATGGCGGTCAACTGGGCTTCGCGCACCGCGAGCCGCTGGCGCAGGTCATTCAAATTGGCGCTGCCCGCCGACTGCTCGGGCGACACCTTGACGATGCCGGTGCGGGCCTGCACCTGCACGAATGCCGCATCGAGTTCGCGCAGGCGTTGCTGCGCCAGGGCCAGTTGCTGGCGGATGGCCTCGGCGCGCGCGCGCGCCGTGGTGTTGGTCAGCTCGATCACGTAGCGTTCCAGACCCGTGACGTAGGCGTTCGCGATGCTGGCCGCTTTCGCGCTGTTGGCGTCCGACACCTGGATCGCCAGGACGCCGTCGCGGCCCGCCGACACGCGCGTGGCATCGAGCAGGCGCTCCCGGGCGACGCGCGGGCTGTCGGTGGCGTAGTGGCGCGCCAGCCCTTCCTGCTTGACGAGCGCGTCCAGCACCGGCGTGCTTTTCAGGACGCTCATGGCGATGTCGCTCTGGTAGCGCACGCTCTGCTGGTCGGGCATGCGTTCGGCGGTCACTTCATTGGTGAAGATCGGCACCCGTGCGAGCGCGCTGTACAGGGCCGGCGGCAGCACCTTGGCCGTGCTCTGGTATTCGTCCTGCAGCAGCAGGCTGACCGCGAATGCCACCACGGCCGCGAGTGGCGCCAGGACCAGGGCCGCGAGGATGGCCGAGCGCCGCAGCGATGACAGCGTGGGGGCGTTCATCCTGGAAGGTGGCCCTGGCTCACGCTGGCGCGCGCGCCGTCACTTGGTGAACACATCCGAGAGCAGCCGCAGGCCGGCAACGCCCAGCGCGCCCTGGTAGATGATCTGCGTCCAGTCGCGCCAGATGCGGCGCGAGGTGAACGCATCGGTGTCTTCCGGCACCAGGATCGTGTCCCCCGGGAGAATCGTGGTGGTTTCGCCACTGAACCAGCCGCCAGAGCCACCATGAAGGTTCTGCACGCTGCCGTTCGCGCGAGCCACCAGCACTTCGCGGGATGCCGCGTTCCTGGTGGCGCCCCCCGCCAGCGCGATGTAGTCCTGCGCGCTGCGGCCGGGCCGGTAGACCATCGCGTTCGGCCGGTTCACGGCGCCCAGCACGATCACCGTCGAAGGCCTGGCCGGGATGTAGACGCGGTCGCCATCCTGCAGGACGATGTCCAGCTTGTCGGGTTGCAGGCGGCCCGGCTCACCGACGGCTTCGGCGTCGAGCAGGATGCGCCCGCTGGCCTGCACCAGCCGCAGCTTGCGCACCAGGCGGCGCTGCGCGTCGAGCAGCGCCGCGCTGGCGTCCGGCGCGCCGGCGCCGCCGCCGTCCAGCGACTCGCGCAGCCGGGTGCTGGCGCTGCGTTCCAGCGATTCGCCGAGCCGGTCGACCAGGTTGTCGAGCTCCTGCTGCTGCAACTGGCGCGTTTCCTCCCGGACCAGTTCCGTGCCGTAAACGTAGGCGTTCTCGGTGAGGCCGCCGGCCTGCGCGATCACGTTGGCCAGCGGCTGCCCGAAGGCGATCTGGTACACGCCGGGCCGCGCGACCTCGCCCTCGATGCGGACGTACTGCGCCTGCTTGGCCACCGGCACCCGGATGTCGCGTTGCGAGAAGACGGTGATGACGTCACCCGGCTCCAGCAGCTTGTTTTCGCTGGGGTCGCGTTCGACGATGGCGCGTCCCAGGTGGAACGGGATCAGGACGGTGCGCAGGGTCGCCGGATCGAAGCGTTCGATGGACGCGTAGTCCCAGTAGATGTCCTGGTTGCCGCGCGCGAGCTCGTCGAGCATGTCGGGCCGCGGCGCCGCCGGCGGCAGGCCGGAGCGGTAGATCGGCTCGTCGCCGGAAGGGCCCTCGGTGCCGTTGTAGGTGCGCACGCGTCCCGGCGGCGTGGCCGCTTCGGTCTGGGGCCTGCGCAGGCGGTCTTCAGCGTCCCGGCTCGCTGCACCCTGCTGCGCATACCCGCTCATGCTGCGATCCGCCGGGCCCACTGGCTGGCGCTGCACCATGGCTTCCAGCGAACCTGGCGGCTGGTTGGCCGCCACCCGCCCGCCCGTGGCCGGCTTGTCGAGCAACCAGTGGAAGCCGCGGCCTTTTTCATTGCGCACCTGCCAGTACTGGTGGGCCAGCAGCGCCATCTGGTTCGGCACGACGTCGGTGACGCGCATGCCCCGCGTGAAAGGCAGGCGCTGTGTCTCGGGCACGTGGCCGCGCAACGTCACTTCATTCTCGAAGCGCGGCGAGATCGGGTTGATCTGCACCACGTCGCCGTCCTGCATCAGGCGCGCGGTCTGCGCCGGCTCGGTGGTGAATTCGGCAACCACGCGCGACTGCCGGTTCTCGATGCGTTCCACGACCACGCGGCCAGCCCGTGCGGTGGTCGAGAGCCCACCGGCCAGGTCGATCAGCTCTTTCAGGTTGGTGCGCGGCGTGAGTTCGTAGATGGCGGGGTTCTGCACGCTCCCGGCGATGGCGGCATAACCCAGCGCCGGCGGGAAGTAGATGACGTCGCCGGACTGCAGCCGCACGTCCTTCGACTTGTCGCCCCGCGCGATGAAGTCGTACAGGTCGAGCTCCGTGACCACCACGTTGTTGCGCCTGAGGACGATCTTGCGCATGCTGCCGTTTTCCGCCGGCCCGCCCACCGCGAAGACCGCATTGACCAGGCTGGCCAGGCCGCCGAGCGTGTAGGCACCCGGCTTGGCGGCGCGCCCGGTCACGAACACCTGCATCGTGTGGATGGCGCCCAGCGACACGTCGAGGTCGAAGCCCTTGTAGGTGCGCGCCAGGCGGTTGCGGATCAGGCCCTTCAGCTCCTGGAAGCTCACGCCGCCGACCGGCACCGCGCCCACGATCGGGATGTAAAGCAGGCCGGTCTTCTCGACGCTGGCCACGAAATCCATGTCGACCTGGCCCCAGGCGCGGATGCGGATTTCATCCCCGGGCGAGATCATGTAGTTCGCCGGCGGGGCAATGCGGTCGGCCAGCGAAAAAGTCGTGGGCGGCGCGCCGAACAGGGAGAGGCCGTAGTGTTCGATGTCGCGGCCGCGCGTCTTGAAGATCAGCTGCTGGAATTCGCTGCGGGAACGGTTCTGCGCCGCGGCTTCATCGGAGACCTGGCCGGGATAGGGTGCGTTGGGATTCACGCCCGGGCCGGGCACGTTGCCGCCGGTGGGGACTTCGACCCGCTGGCCCGCGTCGATGCGGATGGACTGTTGCGCCGGCAAGGCCTGGGAGCGGATGCTGATGGGCGCCGCGCCGGTGGAGATGTAATCCTGCATGCCACGAGAACTCAGGTCGCTCGAGGGCGAGAGGCGCAACCCCTCCTCCGACACCTGAGCGAAGGCCAGCGCCGAAGCCCAGCACAGCGCGGCGCACGCGGCCCACCTGGCGGCTCGCATGGCCAACGGCGTGGTGCGGATGGCGCGGATCGTGGACTGCTGGTGCATTGCGTTGAACCCTTGGCTGTTCATTATCAGTGCGACTGCGCTCAACCCCGCGATTGCACGACGTCCGAAAGCCCCGGCGGCGGTGTTGGCACCAGGGGTTGTTGCCGCAAGCTGACGCGGACCAGGTCTTCGTCGGCGCCGAGGCGGCGCAGCCAAGCGGAAACATGGGCCAGGACGCCGGCCCTGCTGACGATCATGGCGGCGGTCAGCAGGCACAGGCGCAGGTCCATCGCCAGCGTCTGGCGCTGCACGTAGAACAGGCCCAGGCGGCTTTTCCAGGGGCGGATCAACTGGTTGTAGGCGAGGTCGGGGTCGGCGTGCGGCGCCAGGATGTCGCCCTCGTCGGCGAAGACGATGGAAGCGAAATCGGTGATGCCGGGGCGCACGTCCAGCAGCCCCCGCTCGACCTGGCTGTACAGGTCGGTTTCGCGCTGCACGTTGGGCCGCGGTCCGACCAGGCTCATGTCCCCCTTCAGCACGTTCCACAGCTGCGTCAGCTCGTCGAGCTTGTAGCGCCGGATCCAGCGCCCGACCGCGGTGATGCGCATGTCGTTGGCGCCGGTGGAGTCGACGCCGGTCTTGTCCGCGTTCTTCGTCATGGACCGCAGCTTGACCATGCGGAAGGTGCCGCCCCCCTTGGCGACCCGGGGCGCGATGTAGAACGGCGAGTGGCCGTCCTGGCGCCAGACGAGGAAGCAGGCGACGAGGAGGACCGGTGATGCAAGCGCCAGCAGCACCAGGCTGACGGCGACGTCGAAGAGGCGCTTCAGCATGCGGCCAGGCAGGCCCGGGCGATGGCTTCGATGCCGCTCGCCTGCGGGTAGTACGCGTCTTCCAGGTTGCCGGCGGAGGGCGCGGGGGCGTCGGGCAGGGTCACGCGCCGGGGCGAGGATTTCCAGGCGCCCAGCGGGACCCGCTCCGCGGCCTGCGCGATCACTTCACCGGCCAGGCCACAGGTGCTCCAGCCTCCGTCCACGACGAGCAGGCGGCCGGTCTTTTCGACGGACCGCGCGACCAGGCCGCAGTCGAGCGGATTGATGACGCGCAGGTCGATCACGTCGCAGGAGACGCCCTGCTGCCGCAGCGCGTCCGCCACTTCCAGGCACTGCGTCGTGGTGTAGCTGGCGCCAACGAGCGTGAGGTCGGTCCCGCTTTCCAGCAGGGCCGGGCCCATGAGATGCAGCGGCAGGGGCGGCGTCGCGATCGGCGCGATCTCCGCGGTGCGCCCGTACAGCCAGCGGTCGTCGATGTAGAGCACCGGGTCGTCGCACAGCACGGCGGCGATCAGCATGTCGCGCGCATCGGCCACCGTGGCCGGCATCACCACGCGCAGGCCTGGGATGTGGGCGAACCAGGCATGCAGGGCCTGCGAATGCTGTGAACCCTGTTCGCCGCCGCGGTTGATGACACCGCGGATCGTGACGGCCGGATGCGCCTGCCCGCCGAAGGTCGACGACCATTTGGCGGCCTGGTTCACGATGGCATCCATGCAGTACAGCATGAAGTCCATGCGCGGATGCACGACGATCGGCCGGTACCCGTACAGCGAAGCACCGATGGCCGCGCCGGTGCAGGCGGATTCGGAAACCGGCGTGTCGATCACGCGGTCGGTGCCGAACTTCTTCTCCAGGTCGGTCATGGAATTGCCCACGTACCACGGGCTCCACAGGCCCTGGCCCATGACGAAGACTTCCGGGTGGCGCGACAACAGGTAGTCGAACCCCAGCCGGATGGCGTCGCCGTAGGTCGTGGTCGTCATGCGGCCCGCTCCACTGGTGCGTAGACGCAATCCATCATTTGACCGGCGGGCGGCAGCGGATCGCGCAAGGCCTGCGCCCAAGCCGCGGCCACTTCGGCGGCCACTTCCTCGGCGATGATCTCCAGCATGCGCGGCGGAGTGCCAGTGGCCCTCAGCGCCCGGGCGAGCCGGCCGACCGGGTCGCGCAGCTTCCAGTTCACCAGGTCGCCCTGGCGGTCCACGCCGACGTCCTGGTCTTCCTTGGGGCCGACGTGGCCGCGCCAGCGGTAGGTCACCGCCTCCAGGAACCCCGGCATGTTGTCGCTGCGGCAGGCTTCCAGCAGGTTCGCGGCATGCCCGCTGACCTGCACGACGTCGTTGCCGTCGCACAGCGCATTGGGGATGCCGTTGGCATCGGCGAAGCGGCCGAGCTTGTCGCTGGGCTGGCGCAGGTCGATGTGCAGGTGGCTGGCGAACAGGTTGTTCTCGGCCACGAACAGGACCGGCAGGCGCATGACGGCCGCGAGGTTCATCGACTCGTGCACCACGCCCTCCTCGAACGCGCCGTCGCCCACGTAGACCACGGCCACATCGCCGCCGCCGCTCATCTTGGCGGCCAGCGCCGCCCCGACCGCGATGGGGACCGTGGCCGCCACGATCGGCACCGAGCCGCCGAAACCGGCGCCGCCGTTCCACAGGTGCATGGAACCCCCCATGCCGCGGGACGCGCCCGTGACCCGGCCGAGCACCTCGGCGAACAGGCTGTGCAGGCTGCCGCCCATCGCCAGGTAGTGGCCGTGCGAGCGATGCGCGCCGAACACGCGATCGGTGGGCCGCAGATGGGCGCTGACGCCGACCGGGATGGCTTCCTGCCCGATGGCCAGGTGGGCGGGGCAACGCACGCTGCGTTCCTCCACCCCCAGGCCGATGCGCTCTTCGGCCTGGCGGATCATCAGCATCGCGCGGTAGTGGGCGAACAGGTCGTCCACGTCGGTGTCCGCGGTGAACACCGTCTGCTGGAATTCCTCGGCTTCGCCCAGGTTGCCGAGCCGGGGCAGCCTCGGAATCCGGAGGCTGCGGGTGAGCTGTTCACGCGTTGGCATAGAAGCTTCCGATCGTGTCGCAGATGGAGTCGACGTCGTCGTCGGCCAGCGCCGTGTTCATGGGCAGCAGCAGGCAGCGCTCGAAGAACCGGTCGGTGCGCGGCAACTGCGTGGTGAATCCGAGCGCCTTGAACTGGTGCACGGGCGTCCCCGCCCACTGGATGATGGTCCGGACGCCGTGGTTCTGCAAATGTTCGCGCAGGGCGTCGCGCCGGTCGGCTTCGATCTCGTAGTTCTGATAGACGTCGAAGTGCCGGGGATCGGCGTCGGGCGCGGGCGGCAGAGCGACCTGCGGCAGGCTGCCAAGCCGGTCCTGGTAGCGCTGCGCGATCGCACGCCGGCGCGCCATGGCCTCCGGATACGTCTTGAACTTGTGCAGCAGCACGGCCGCCTGCAGGTTGTCCAGCCGGGAGTTCAGCCCCCAGGCGACCACCTTGCCTTCGTCGTTGCGGCCGTGATCCCGCAGGAGCTTGACCTGCGTCGCGATCGCGTCGTCGTTGGTGACGATGGCGCCGCCGTCGCCGAACGCGCCCAGCAGCTTGGCGGGATAGAAGCTGAAAGTGCCGAACGCGCCGAAGGTGCCTGCCGCGCGGCCGCCGAAGCGCGATCCCAGCGCCTGCGCCGCGTCTTCGCAGACCAGCAGCCCGTGCCGTTTCGCCACGGCGCCGATGGCGTCCATGTCGCAGGTGCGGCCGTTGATCTGCACCGGCATGATCGCGCGCGTGCGGGGCGTGATGCGGTGCTCGATGTCCGCCGGATCCAGCATGTGATCGGCGCCGCATTCCGCCAGCACGGGCGTGGCGCCCACCCATTGCACGGCGGCGGCGGAGGCGATGTAGGTGTGCGACGGCAGGATCACTTCATCCCCGGGGCCGATGCCGGCGGCCTTCAGCCCGATCACGATGGCGTCGGTGCCATTGGCGACGCCCAGCACGTGCCGCACGCCGAGGAACTCCGCGAGGGCCTGCTCGAGTTCCGTGCATTCCTTCTGCAGGATGTACGCCCCGCGGCTGCACACCGACCGCATCACCTCGAGCAGGGCGGCTTCGTCACCGGTGAACAGCTGCGGATAGGGGAAGAAGGGGATGTTGCGCACGGCGGACTCTGCGGGTGGTGTTGGGGATCGGCCGGCTTCAGGCCGGCTTGCGCGCGGCGCAGAACAGGACCTTGTGGCCGCGATCCGGACGATCCGGCGCCAGCGGCGTGGGCGGGGTTGCACGGGCAGGCGTGTACACGATCTCCGCCGGCATGGGCCGCAGCTTGCCGAAGACCAGGCGTTTGAGCAACCTTTTCGCGCCCATGGATTTGGGGATCAGGTTCAGCCGCACCGCGAGATTCTTCACCGGGCGCAGCAGCTTCTGCACCGCGGAGATTTCCGCGATGGGGGTGTCGCCGAACACCTGGACTTCGAAGCCCGCGGCGCCGAGGCGCTGCGCCAGCTCGCAGACGCCCAGGTATTCGTGGCTGTACGGGCTGGGATTGAAATCGAACAGGTCCTTGTTGGCCGTGGCCAGCAGCAGCGTGCCGCCCGGCCGCAGCACGCGCCTGGCCTCGCGGAAGAAGGCGTCGGCATCGGCCAGGTAATACAGGGCTTCGAACAGCACCAGCACGTCGAGTTGGGCGTCGGGCAAGTCTGGCCGCTGTGCATCGAGCTTCCCCAGGGTGATCCGGTCCCCATAGTGCGCCTTCGCCAGCGCGAGCATGGCGTCGCTGCTGTCGGAGGCAGCAAAGCTGCGCGCCACCTGCGCCAGCACGCCGGCCCCTTGCGCCGTGCCGCACGCAAGCTCGTGCACGTCGCAGCCTGAGCAATACGAGCGCGCCCAGAAATAACGGCGTTCGAGCCGCTCGATCTGTTCTGCGCTGACCGGGTCGTTGGCGAGTTCGGTCACCTCGCGGTAGTCAATCATTTTTGACTTCGATGGGACTTTCGTTGTAACCCACATTGGCCCCAAGAAAGTATCTCATGGGGGCGTAACATTTACACACATCCGTCAGGAACCGCAGTAAGTCCGCGTGAGATCTTGCGCGCAGCCGCTTCAATTTTTGAGCACCGTTACAAATAGCGCGGCTACATTCATCCATTCATGCAGACCGTCCTGATCACCGGTGGCGCGGGCTTCATCGGATCCCACAGCGTCCGGGCCTTGCTCGACCGGGGCTGGCGGGTCCGCGTGCTGGACAACCTGTCCACCGGGAAAGTCGACCGCCTCCGTGCGGATGCGCACGCTGCTGGCCGGCTCGACGTGATCGAGGCGGATGTGCGCGACGCCGCCGCGGTGAACGCCGCGGTGCAGGGTTGCGACGCCGTCCTGCACTTGGCGGCCCAGGTGTCGGTGCAATGGTCCATCGCCGAACCGGTTGCATCGGCCGCCAACAACGTCACCGGATTCATCAACGTGCTGGAGGCCGTGCGCGCCCATCGCATCGCCCGCGTGGTCTACGCGTCGAGCGCCGCCGTTTTCGGCACGCCGGCCAGCCTGCCGGTCGACGAGCAAGCCGCCACTGCGCCACTTTCGCCGTATGGGCTGGAGAAGGTCATCAACGAGCAGTACGCCGCCTTGTACCGTTCCCTGCACGGCGTCTCGGCGCTCGGCATGCGCTACTTCAACGTCTACGGGCCTGCGCAGGACCCGCACTCGCCGTACGCGGGGGTCATCAGCAAGTTCGCCGCGGCCCTGCTGGAAGGACGGCCTCTGCAGGTTTACGGTGACGGCCTGCAGACCAGGGACTTCGTCTACGTCGAAGATGTCGCACGGGCCAACGTGCAGGCGCTGGAAAGTGGGGTGTCCGGCGTCGTCAACGTGGGCCAGGGGCATTCCATCACGGTGCGCCAGTTGATCGACGAGATGAGCAGGGCCTTCGACAGGCCGGCAACGCTGAACCAGCGCCCGGCGGTCCTCGGCGACATCCTGCATTCGGCGACGCGGATCGACCTGGCCCGGGACCTGCTGGCGTGGCAGCCCACGACGCCGCTGGCGGACGGCCTTGCTGCGCTCGCGGCTTCACTGGGGACGTGAGACGTTGCCGGCAGGCAACGGCTGGACGCCAGGCGCCGCGTGCTGCTAATACAGCGCTAACGATGGCCGTCTATCGTGCTGCCATCCCCTCATTCATCCGGTCCTGCCATGCACGACATCACCCACAAGCTCGCCGTCGGCCTTCTCGCCGCTGCTGCCCTCGCCGCGCTGGCGGCCGCCTGGACGCTGGACGGCCCAGCCGGCCTGGCGGCGGCGCACCGGCAGTGGATCCTGGTCGGCCTGGCCGCGAGCCTGCTGGCCGCGCTGGCGTGGCCGGCCTTGCGTTTGCCCGCCATCGGCGCCGCCTTGCTGGTGCAGGTGGCGTACCTGGCGGCGGCGGTGCTGGTCCAGGGGGTCGAGCCGGCGTCCGCGTCGCTGGCACCGGAGGTCGCCCAGTCGCTGCTGCTGCTGGCCGCCGGCTGGCTGTTCCTGCATGAAGCCCGCCAGGAAGCCCGCTGGGACGGCGTGCTACCTTTGCGGCAGGAAGGTTGATCTCATGCGGGTCCTGCTGGTGGAAGACGACGAAATGATCGGGCACAGCCTGCGCGAGGCGCTGGGCGCCAACGGCTGGTCGGTCGACTGGGTGAAGGACGGCCTGCTGGCCCAGAGCGCGCTGGCCGACGGCGACTACGCCTGCGTCCTGCTGGACCTGGGCTTGCCCAAGCGCGACGGCATCGAGGTGCTGCGCACGGCCCGCGCCAAGGGCGATGCCACGCCCGTGCTGGTGCTGACGGCCCGCGACGGGCTGGACGACCGCATCGCCGGCCTGGACCTGGGTGCCGACGACTACCTGCTCAAACCCTACGAATTCCGCGAGCTGCTCGCGCGCATGCGCGCCTGCATCCGGCGGCGTGACGGCAGCGCCCATTCCGTCATTGGCACCGAGGGCGTGCAGCTCGACCTGACCACGCGCGAGGTGGTGGTGCTGGGCGAGCGGTCCCAACTGTCGGCGCGTGAATTCGCGCTGTTGCACGCCCTGCTGGAGCGCCCTGGCGCGATCCTGTCACGCGAACAACTGGAAAACCGCATCTACGGCTGGGGCGAAGAGGTCAGCAGCAACGCGGTCGACGTCCTGATCCACGGGATGCGGCGCAAGCTGGGCGCCGACGCCATCCGCAATGTGCGGGGCCTGGGCTGGCGCGTGGCGCCCGCAGTGGCGGGAGCGCCAAGCGAGGCCGCGCCATGAAATGGCACGTCTTTCCCAGGGGCCGCCTTTGCTCGCTGCGGCGCGCGCTCATGCTGTGGCTGCTGCCGCTGTTCCTGCTGGTGGGCGTCGCCTCGGCCTCGTTCTCCTACTGGACCTACTCGCGCATGGTCAGCGGCTTCATGGACGAGCAGATGCAGCAGCTCGGCCATTCGGTCGCGGCCAATGAAGACCACCTCACGCTCCCGCAGCTGAACGCGGAGCGCGTCCACAAATGGGGCGCATACGTCACGCAGGTGTTCGATGCCGACGGCAAGGCACGCGTGACTTCGTTTGCCCAGGCCACGTTGCCGCTGCAGCCCGCGCAGGGCTTCCACGACGTGCGGCAGGACGGCCGCCGCTGGCGCGTCTTCGTGGTGCCGCCGGCCCACGCGGGCGGCACCAGCGTGCAGATCCTGCAAAGTGACTCGTTCCGCGCGCACCTGGCCGCCGAGCGCGCGGGCGCCGCCATCGCGCCGGTGCTGATCCTGCTGCCTTTGTCGATGCTGGTGCTGTGGGGCGTGGCCCGGGCGATGTCGGCGGCGCTGCAGGAGATCGGCCGCGAAGCCGCGAAGCAGGACGAGCATTCGATCGCCGAACTTTCGCTGGAGCGGGTGCCCCAGGAAATGACGCCGCTGGTCACCTCGTTCAACAGCCTGCTCAAACGGTTGCGGGACGCCTTCGCGACGCAGCGCCGTTTCGTGCAGGATGCCGCGCATGAACTGCGCACGCCCATCGCGGCGATCGGGCTGCAGCTGGAAAACCTGCGCGGCGACCTCGCGCCCGGCCCGGCCGCAGCGCAGCGTTTCGCCCAGCTCGAATCCGGCGTGCGGCGGGCCCAGCGCCTGGTGGACCAGTTGCTGCGCCTCTCGCGGCAGGAAGCCGCCGGCGCGGACGGCCCCGGCATGGTGGACTTGCAGTCGCAGCTGCGCGAGAGCATCAGCACGCTGATCGCGCTGGCGGACCAGCGGCACATCGACCTGGGTTTCGTGAGCCCGGAACAGGCGGCGCAACCGATGACGCTGCGCTGCGTACCCGGCGATTTGCGCAGCCTGCTGGACAACCTGATCGAGAACGCCTTGCGCTACACGCCCGAAGGCGGCGTCGTCGACGTGCGCCTGCTCGAGGAGCGCGGCCGGCTCGCCGTGGAAGTCGTCGACACGGGCCCAGGCATCCCGCACGAGATGCTGCCGCGCGTGTTCGACCGCTTCTTCCGCGTCCCGGGCAACGGCGCCAACGGCAGCGGCCTGGGCCTCTCGATCGCACGCAGCGCCGCCGAACGTTGCGGCCTGTCGCTCACGCTGCGCAATCGCGAAGACCGCAGCGGCCTCATCGCGCGAATCGAGTGATCACTCAGAAAAGTCGCTGTGCGACTTTTCTGAGTGGCTTGATCAGTGTGAGAAGGCCCGGCGAAGCCGGATCCTTCTCACAGGTGAAATCGCGCTTCATGTTATTCCGCGCGATTTGCGCCCGGCAGGCAGCTTGCGCTGCCCGCCTCGAAGACTGCGCGGAGCATCGCGCAGCGCAGTCTCCCTTGTGGTCAGGATTCGGCTTTGTGCTAATTCGCACCTAAGAGAGTGCTAAGGGCCAGCTAAAGAGGCCCACCTACAGTGAGGTCACGGTTAGCGCAGGACATCAAGAACCCGGCGCTAATCGAAAACCGAAACCCAAACCACTCACTGAAAGGTCTCCATCATGAACACCAAGTCCATCATCGCCATTGCCGCCCTCGCCGCCGCCGTTTCCGGTGTCGCCCGTGCCGACGAAGCCGACGGCTCGCAATACGCCGTGAAGTTCGAAGGCAGCCGCACGCGCGCCGAAGTCATGGCCGAAGCGGCCACGGTCTCCGCCACGCGCAGCACCGAACCGGCCGGCTCGCGCGTCGCCGCGCCGCTCGCTTCCAAGCTGGACACCAAGATCGTGCGCGCGCAAGCCGCCGAAGCCGTCCGCCTGGGCAAGATCCCCTCCGGCGAACTGAGCCTGTAATCCAGCGCTCCCAAAGAAAAAGCGCCCCGCTCGCGGGGCGCTTTTTTCTTTGGGCGTCTAGAAAGTGAGCGTCAGGGTGACGGGCTCCGGCGCGCGGACCGAAACCCGGATGGTGAGCAATTCGTCCTCGGGCCGCGTGGGGGCCACGGCCACCGCCGGGCGCAGGGCCGGCAACGTGAGCGTGTGCGCGTCATCTTGCGCGCGGTGCGTGCTGGCCCAGCTGTCGGCGGGAAGTTCAATCCTCATAGCCCGCACTGTAACAATACGCAAAGCGGTGGCCATGGCCGAAAGGCCCCGCCCAGCCGGAAACCTCGATTTGTTCACGCCACCTTGCGCTAGCATGGCCCGCCTTGAAAAATAACGCGGCGGCCCCACCACACATTCCCATGAGCCAGAAACAGACCCTTTCCTTCCAGGCCGAGGTGGCCCAGCTGCTGCACCTCGTCACGCACTCGCTCTATTCCAACAAGGAGATCTTCCTGCGCGAGCTGATCTCCAATGCCTCGGACGCCTGCGACAAGCTGCGCTTCGAAGCCCTGGACAACGGCGCGCTGTACGAGGACGCCCCCAACCTCGAGGTGCGCGTGAGCTTCGACAAGGACGCGAAGACGCTCACCATCGCCGACAACGGCATCGGCCTCACGCAGCAGGAAGCCATCGACAACCTGGGCACCATCGCCAAGAGCGGCACCCGCGAATTCATGGGGCGCCTCTCGGGCGACCAGAAGGCGGACGCGCAGCTGATCGGGCAGTTCGGGGTCGGTTTCTACTCCGGCTTCATCGTGGCTGACAAGATCTCTGTCGAATCCCGCCGGGCGGGCGTTCCACCCGAGGAAGGCGTGCGCTGGGTGAGCGGCGGCGCCGGCGACTTCGAGGTGGAAACCATCACCCGGCCCGAGCGCGGCACCAGCGTCACGCTGCACCTGCGCGACGACAGCCTGGACTACCTGTCCACCTGGAAGCTCAAGTCCATCATCTCCAAGTATTCCGACCACATCTCCCTGCCCATCCTGATGCGCAAGGAAGAGTGGAAGGATGGCGAAGACGACAAGCCGGGCGACCACGTCCTGACGGAAGAATGGGAAACGGTCAACAAGGCGACGGCGCTGTGGAGCCGCCCGAAGAAGGACATCACCCCCGAGCAGTACACGGAGTTCTACAAGGCGATCAGCCACGACTTCGAAGACCCGCTCGCCTGGAGCCACAACCGCGTCGAAGGCAGCACCGAATACACGCAGCTGCTCTACATCCCGGCGCGCGCGCCGTTCGACCTGTGGAACCGGGAGAAGGCGGCCGGCGTGAAGCTGTACGTCAAGCGCGTCTTCATCATGGACGAGGCCGAGGCGTTGCTGCCCACCTACCTGCGCTTCGTCAAGGGCGTCATCGACTCCGCCGATCTGCCGCTGAACGTGAGCCGCGAGCTGCTGCAGGAAAGCCGCGACGTGAAGGCCATCCGCGAAGGCAACACCCGGCGCGTGCTGTCGATGCTGGAGGACCTGGCCAAGGCCCAGACCGCGGAGGATGCGAGCGAGGAAGACAAGGGCAAATTCGCCAAGTTCTACGGCGAATTCGGCGCGGTGCTGAAGGAAGGCCTGGGCGAGGACATGGGCAACCGCGACCGGCTGGCGAAGCTGCTGCGCTTCGCGTCGACCGCGAGCGACACCGTGAGCGTCTCGCTGGCCGACTACAAGGCGCGCATGAAGGAAGGCCAGGAGGCCATCTACTACGTCACCGCCGAAACCCAGGCGGCCGCGGCGAACAGCCCGCAGCTGGAGATCTTCCGCAAGAAGGGCCTGGAAGTGCTGTTCATGACGGACCGGGTGGACGAGTGGGCGCTCAACTACCTGACCGACTTCGACGGCACGCCGCTGCAGTCGGTCGCCAAGGGCCAGGTCGACCTGGGCCAGCTGCAGGACGAGACGGAGAAGAAGGCCGCGGAGGAAGCCGCCGAGTCCTTCAAGCCGGTGCTGGCCCGGCTCAAGGAAGCGCTGAAGGACAAGGCGCAGGACGTCCGCGTGACCACGCGCCTGGTCGATTCGCCGGCCTGCCTGGTGGTGAGCGAAGGCGGCATGAGCCTGCAGCTGTCGCGCCTGCTGAAGCAGGCTGGACAGAAGGCGCCCGACGCCAAGCCGGTGCTCGAAGTGAATGCGTCGCACCCGCTGGTGCAGAAGCTGGACACCTCGCCCAACTTCCATGACCTGGCGCACATCCTGTTCGACCAGGCCCTGCTGGCCGAAGGCGGCATGCCGGAAGACCCGGCGGCCTATGTGAAGCGCGTCAACGCGCTGCTGGCCTGAGCGGCAGGGTCACGCCGGCTCGAAGCCGGCGTGCTTTCGCGCACCCTCGGCGCTCGCGTCGCTGAGCGCGGCGGCCAGAGCGGCCGCCAGCTCCGGCTCCGCGGCGCGCGCCGCCACGGCCGCCGTGTACACGGTGGCCAGTTCGTAAGGCGGCGGCAGCAGCCCGAGGAGCCGCACGCCGGGGGTGTCCAGGATCTCGGTGACCTGGGTGCAGCCGACGGCGCCGAGGTCCGGCGCCTTGGCCAGTGCGCCCATGGCGGTCGCGCCGTTCGGAAAGGTGTGCAGGCGGGTGGCAGCGGCTTCGGCAAGGCCCAGGCCCTGCAGCACCTTCATGAAGTGAATGCCGGCCGTGGCCTTGGCCGGGTCCGGGAAGTAGATGCCACTGGCCCGTTCCAGCAAGGCCTTCAATGCTTCCGGCGAGCCGATGTCGGCTTCCGCCGCGCCCGCGCGGACGGCCACGCCCGTCTTTGCCACACCCAGGTCGCGGGCCGACCCAGCGACGGCGTGGTCTTGCGCGGCCAGGTCGCGGATCAGCGCGGCGCTGAGGATCAGCAGGTCGCAGGGCTCACCGCCCAGCAACTTGTCCTTCATCAGGCCGACGGCCCCGAAGGTACCCTCGATGCGGCAGCCGTGCCGGGCCTCGAACGCGGGCTGCAGCGCGCGCACCAGCGCGTGTGCCGCGCCGCCGCTCAAGATGTGCAAGGTCTTCATCCGGTTCATTCCGCCTTGATATTCGCCGTCTGGATGACCTTCGCCCACTTGGCGATGTCGTCCTGCACGTACTTGTCGAAGGCCGCAGCGTTCATCACCATCGCCGTCGCGCCCTGGCGGCTCCAGAGCTGCTGCACGTCGGGCTGGCTGGTGATCTTGCTGACGGCCTCGTTCAGGCGGTTGACCACCGCGGCGGGCGTGCCCTTGGGTGCCATCAGGCCGAGCCAGATGGTCGCCTCATAGTTGGACACGCCGGACTCGTGCACGGTCGGCACGTCGGGCAATACCGCCGAGCGTTGCTTGCCGGTGGTGGCGATGGCCTTCACCTTGCCGGACTTGACCTGTTCCACCATCGTGGTGACGGCATCGAACATCAGGTCGACCTGGCCGCCCAGGAGATCGGTGCGGGCGCCCGAACTGCCCTTGTAGGGAATGTGGACCAGGAACACGCCGCCCATGCTCTTGAACAGCTCGCCGGCCATGTGGTACGGCGTGCCGGTGCCCGACGACGCGTAGTTCAGCTTGCCCGGCCGCTCCTTCGCGAACTTGAGCACGCCTTGCACGTTGGCCGCTGCCACCGACGGGTGGGCCACCAGGATCAGGTCCGAGTAGTTGACCGGTGCCACCGGGACGAAGTCGCGGGTCAGGTTGTACGGCTTGTTCTGGACCAGCGTCTCGTTCACCGTGTGCGTGTTCGACATCAGCAGCAGCGTGTAGCCGTCGGCCGGCGACTTCGCCACCGCGTCGGTGCCGATCACGGCACCGGCGCCGGGCCTGTTTTCGACGACGAACGACTGGCCGAGTTGGTCCGGGAGGCGTTGCGCGAGGAAGCGCGCGTAGTTGTCGGCCGGGCCGCCGGCGGCGAAGGGGACGATGATCTTCACCGGGCGGGTGGGCCAGGTCTGCGCGGTCGCCGGCGAAAGCGCGAGGGCCAGACCGCAGGCGACCAGGCAGCGCAGGACGTGACGGCGGGCCATGCTCACTCCACCTTGCCCATCTTCTTCACCACGTCGGCCATGCGGCGCACGTCGCCCTGCACATAGGCTTCGAAGTCCGGCGTGTCCTGGTACAGGATGGGGCTGCCGGCGCCCAGGATCACTTCCTTCACCTTGGCGTCGTTCGCGGCGACCCGCGCCGCCGCGCGCAGGCGTTGGGCGATGGGTTCGGGCGTGCCGGCCGGGACGAAGAGGCCGGACCATTGCGCGTACTCCGCGGCGTAGCCCGCCTCCTTCAGCGTGGGGACATCGGGCAGGGCGTCGAGGCGCGCCGCGCCCCAGTGCGCCAGCACGCGCAGCTTCCCGGCCTTCACGTGCTGCAGCACCGTGGCCGGGCCGGAGGACACGGCGTCGATCTGGCCGCCGAGCAGCGCGATCACCGCCGGACCCGCGCCGGTGAACGGCACGTGCGTCATCTTGATCCCGGCGTTCTGCGCCAGGATCTCCATCGGCACGTGCATGGTGCCGTAGTTGCCCGAGGAGCCGTAGTTGATGGCGCCCGGGCGCTTCTTCGCGTCCTCGACGAAGTCCTTCACTGTCTTCCACGGCGCTTCGGCACGCACGGCCAGCACGGTCGGGTCGGCGGTGAAGCGCGCGATCGGCCGCAGCGACCCGAAGGTGTACATGGGCGCCCGGCCGAGCAGTGTGTCCGCCTCCGGGATCACGCTGTACGACGACAGGGCCATCAGGATGGTGTGCCCGTCGGCCGCCGCCTTCGAGGCCTGCGCCATGCCGATGCCGCCGCCCGCGCCGCCCTTGTTCTCGATCAGCACGGGCTGCCCGAGATCGCGGGCCATCGCCTCGGCCACCGGCCGCGCAACGATGTCGGCCAGGCCCCCCGGCGGGAAGGGCACGATCATGGTGATGGGCCTGGAAGGGTAGGCGCCCTGCGCGGCGGCGAGTCCGGCGGCGGCGCACAGCCCGGCGGCGAGAAAGATGCGGCGGAACATGACACTCTCCTGGTTCAGTTTGTTAGCATGCTATACACCGTCTCCCGCCGCGGGAGAGAGTTTTCCCCCATGAGGAGTTCCGCATGAGATTGGCCGCCTTCCTGTACCAGGGCCAGCCGGGCGTGGGCATCGTGTCCGCCAACGGCCAGTCGATCCAGCCTCTGGCCGCACCCGCGGCCGAGCTGGCATTGGGGGCCTTGCCGCTGGTCGAAGCGCTCGTGGAGGGCCGGGCCTTGCCGGCTTCGCACGGCCCCGCGTTGACGCCCGGGCAAGTGCAACTGCTCGCGCCCATCCCGCGGCCGCGCCGCAACATCTTCTGCGTCGGCAAGAACTATCACGCGCATGCGCGCGAGTTCGCCGGCAGCGGCTTCGATTCCAGCGCCAAGAGCGGCGGCGACATCCCGGCCGACCCGATCCTGTTCTCCAAGGTGCCCGAGTGCGTCGTCGGGCCGCATCACCCGATCCGCATTCCCACCGCTGTCTCCACGGCGATCGACTACGAAGCCGAGCTGTGCGTGGTCATCGGGCGCGGCGGCAAGGGCATCCGCGAAGAGGACGCCTTGGGGCACGTCTGGGGCTACACCATCGTCAACGACGTGACCGCGCGCGACTGGCAGAGCCGCCACCAGCAGTGGCTGATGGGCAAGTCGTTCGACACTTTCTGCCCCATGGGCCCGTGGCTGGTGAGCGCCGACGAGGTGGACGGCCAGAACACCCAGGTGAAGTGCTGGGTGAACGGCGAGGAGCGGCAGAACGCCAGCACGCGCGACCTGATCTTCGGCATCCCGAAACTGATCGCCACCCTGTCGGCGGGCATCACGCTCTATCCGGGCGACCTGATCGCCACCGGCACGCCCGTGGGCGTGGGCATCGGCTTCAAGCCGCCGAAGTACCTGCAGGCCGGGGACGTGGTGAAGATCGAGATCGACGGGATTGGGGTGCTGGAGAACCGGGTCGAGTGACTAGGGCCTGTTCACACAAATATCTGTGCTCTCGCTGCCCCGCATCGGGCCGCAGGCAAGGCGCGGGCGCGGGTCAAGCCTGGACGGCTTGACCCGTGACCGCAACGCGGCATGCGGCCCGAT
>NZ_VOBQ01000027.1 GCF_007833165.1 Caenimonas sedimenti
CCCTCCCCCGGAGGGGGAGGGAGTGAAGTCAAATCAGATTCTTTCGACGATGGTCGCAATGCCCATGCCACCGCCAACGCACAACGTCGCGAGGCCATACCGCAGGTTGCGACGATGGAGTTCGTCAATCAGCGTATTGAGGATCATCGCCCCCGTCGCCCCCAGCGGATGCCCCATCGCGATCGCGCCGCCGTTCACGTTCACCTTCTCGTGCGGCACGCCCATCTCCTTCATGAACTTCATGGGCACGGCCGCAAAAGCTTCGTTCACTTCGAACAGGTCGATCTGGTCGATCGTCATCCCCGCCTTGGCCAGCGCCTTGCGCGCCGCCGGCATCGGCCCGGTCAACATGATCGTGGGATCGGCACCCGACAGCGCCGCAGCCACGATGCGAGCGCGCGGCTTGAAGCCATGCGTCTTGCCCGCGGCTTCGCTCCCGATCAGGATCGCCGCCGCGCCATCGACGATGCCCGACGAATTGCCGGCATGGTGGACGTGGTTGATGCGCTCCACCTGCGGGTAGCGCGAGATCGCCACCTGGTCGAAGCCCATCGCGCCCAGCTGGTCGAACGCGGCCTTGAGCGAGGCCAGGCCCTCCATCGTGGTGTGCGGCTTGATGAATTCGTCCTGCGCCAGGATGGTCTGCTCCAGGAAGTCCTTCACCGGCACCACGGAACCGGCGAAAAAGCCACCCTCGCGCGCCTTGGCGGCACGCTTCTGCGATTCGAGCGCGAACGCATCCACGTCGTCGCGCGAGAAGCCCTCCAGCGTGGCGATCAGGTCCGCGCCGATGCCTTGGGGCACGAACGCGGTCGCCGAATTCGTCTCCGGATCCTGCGCCCAGGCCCCGCCGTCGGAACCGATCGGCACGCGGCTCATGCTCTCGACGCCCCCGGCCACCACCAGGTCTTCCCAGCCCGAGCGAACCTTCTGGGCCGCCATGTTCACGGCCTCCAGGCCCGAGGCGCAGAAGCGGTTCAGTTGGACACCGGAACAGCGGAAGTCCCACCCCGCTTTCAGCGCAGCGACCTTGGCGATCACCGAGCCTTGTTCGCCGATCGGCGAGACCACGCCCATCACCACGTCGTCCACCTGCCCGGTGTCGAAATCGTTGCGGCGCTGCAGCTCGCTCAGCACACCGGCCAGCAGGTTGACGGGCTTCACCTCGTGCAGGCTGCCGTCCTTCTTGCCCTTGCCGCGCGGCGTGCGGATGGCGTCGTAGACGAAGGCTTCGGTCATGATGATTCTCCAGGTGGAAATTGGCTGCGTTGCAGTATATTCATTTCACCAAGCACCCGCTCTGCAAAAATGCCGAGCCGCCCCTGAAAGCCCTCCATGATCGACCGCACCCTCTTCACCAGCGACCACGAAGCCTTCCGCGATGCCTTCCGCAAGTTCTGCGAGGGCGAGATCGCACCGCACCACGACGCCTGGGAAGAGCAGGGCTATGTGGACCGCGAGGTCTGGCGCAAGGCCGGCGCCAACGGCTACCTGTGCGCGACCATGCCTGAGGAATACGGCGGGGCCGCCGTGGACAAGCTCTATTCGGTGATCCAGATGGAGGAGCTCGCGCGCGGCGGCTGGTCCGGCATCGGCTTCGGGCTGCACAGCGAGATCGTCGCCCCGTACATCCTGCATTACGGCACGGAGGAGCAGAAGCAGAAGTACCTGCCCCAGCTGGCCAGCGGCGAGATGGTGGGCGCCATCGCCATGAGCGAGCCAGCCGCCGGCAGCGATCTGCAGGGCATCAAGAGCACCGCCATCCAGCAGGCCGACGGCAGCTACGTGCTGAACGGCAGCAAGACCTTCATCACCAACGGCTGGCACGCCGACCTGGTGATCGTGGTCGCCAAGACCAACCCGGCCGCCGGCGCCAAGGGCACGAGCCTGCTGCTGGTCGAGCGCGGCATGCCGGGCTTCGAAAAGGGAAAGCGCCTGAAGAAGCTGGGCCTGAAAGCACAGGACACGTCGGAACTGTTCTTCGACAACGTGAAGCTGCCGGCGGATGCCGTGCTCGGCGGCGCGGCGCAGGAGAACCGGGGCTTCATCTGCCTGATGGAGCAGCTGCCGTGGGAGCGTCTGCAGATCGCGGTGACCGCGGTGTCATCGGCGCAGGCCGCCATCGACTGGACGGTGGCCTACGTAAAAGACCGCAAGGTGTTCGGCCAGCCGGTCGCCGCCTTCCAGAACACGCGCTACAAGCTGGCGGAGATGCAGACCGAGGTGCAGGTGGCGCGCGTGTTCGTCGACAAGTGCCTGGAGCTGGTGGTGCAGGACAAGCTGGACACGGCGACGGCGAGCATGGCGAAGTACTGGACGAGCGACCTGCAGTGCAAGGTGATGGACGAATGCGTCCAGCTGCACGGCGGCTACGGGTTCATGTGGGAGTACCCGATCACGCGCGCGTATGCGGATGCGCGGGTGCAGCGGATCTACGGTGGGACCAACGAGATCATGAAGGAAGTGATCACGCGGGCGATGGGGTTGGGGCGCTGAAAGCAAGTCAGTTCGCGCTGCCGGTGCCTCAAACAGGGGTGAGCGGCACGGATATTGCTGGAACCAGACTCATCTTCAACTCCAGAGCGGCCTTCGCCTTTGCGCCATGCCAGCACCGCTTCTCGTCACCTTCGCCGCAAATGACACCGGCCCCTGGCGCATCGATCGCGTCGACACCGTGACCGGTGAAGGCATGGCGGCGGCCAGGCGGCTCGCCGTGTTCGAGTCGCAGGCGCCCTCGGCAAGCGAGGGCGAGGCCTGGCGTCTCAGCGGAACGACGAGCAACCTGCGCTACACGCACAGGCCGGAAGTGCAGGCCCTCACGGCGATCCAGGAGGGGCTGGGCCGCAGGCAGGCCACGCGTGCCGCCCTGATCCCCATCCGGAAATCCGAGGCGTGGTGGAATCTCTCCCAGGACGAGCGGCGGGCCTGCCTGGAAGAGCAATCCCACCACATCGCATTGGGCCTGGAATACCTGCCGGCCGTGGCGCGGCGCCTGCACCATTGCCGCGATCTCGGGGGCCCCTTCGATTTCCTGACCTGGTTCGAGTACGCGCCGGAAGACGAGGGCCGTTTCGAATCCCTGGTGAGGTCGCTGCGCGGCACGCCGGAGTGGAAGTACGTGGATCGCGAGGTGGACATCCGCCTCACGAGGGATTGAAAGTCGCAGGAGTCACCCGTGTCGCTCGTCGCATTCGCAATTGCCGCCATCTTCCTTGCGATCACACCCGGCCCGGGCATGGCGTACGTGGTGGCTCGCACGGTGGCGGGCGGCCGGACGGAGGGGCTGGCATCCTGCTTCGGCACAGGCGTCGGCGGCATGATGCATGTGCTGGCGGCCGCGCTCGGCCTGTCGCTCGTGATCGCGCAATCGGCAGTCGCGTTCAACGTCGTGAAGTACGTCGGTGCGGCTTACCTGCTCTACCTCGGCATTCGCATGCTTCGCAGCAAGGTCGAGCCATTGACCGTGGAGCAGCACGAGCCGCAGGGACCTCGACGGGCCTTCCGCGAAGGTGTCCTCGTCGAACTGCTGAACGTCAAGACAGCGCTGTTCTTCCTCGCGTTCCTGCCCCAGTTCGTCGCACCGGACCAGCCTGTGGCGGTGCAGCTCGTGGTGCTTGGCAGCATCTGCGTTGCGTTGAATACGTTCGTCGATGTGCTGGCGGTCTTCGCCGCGGTCCGCCTGCTGCGTTCGAACACTTTGCGGGCGGGCCGTGCCTGGATCATGACCCGCGTGTCTGGCGTCACGATGTTGGGCCTGGGCGCCTATCTGGCATTGGCAGGGCGCGACGATTGACCGCCGGGCGCATTCACTTCCACACCGACACCGTCAGCAGCACCAGCCCGATGACCGCCACCGGTGCGTGAATCAGGATCAGCGGCGCCGGCAGTTCCTTGTTGCGCCAGTGGTAGGCGAGGTTGAGGACGACGCCGCCCACGGCGGCGATGCCCAGCAGGATGAGCCCCGCCCACGCGCCGTTCGGCATGCCGGCCGCGATGCCGGCGTAGATGACCAGGGTCATGCCGCTGCCCGCCAGCATGCCGTGCAGCATGGCGAGCGAAGCCGGCGGCTGCCGCTTGCTGCTGAAGCGGATGCCCGCCAGGAGCAGCCCGCCCGCCCCGGTGAGCGCGAACAGCACCACGGCCACCTTCAGCATCGTCTGGGAGTCCATCTCGGTCCTTTCGTGTGATTCGTCAGGGCACAGACGCCGCCAGCGGCCGCGGCGTTCCCGGGAACGCGCGGGGCACTCGTGACGTCTATCCTCACGACCATCCTTGAAGCGCCCGCACCGGAGACCGTCCCGATGAGCAATGCCCCACTACGCGCCGCGCCGGAACCGCCAGACGACGCCGGCCTCGTCGAGCGGCTGCGGGCCAGCGACGGCGGCGCCCTGGAGACCCTGATGCGCCGGCACAACCGGCGCCTCTACCGCGTCGCTCGCGCCATGCTGCGCAACAACGCGGACGCCGAGGACGCGCTGCAGGAAGCCTACCTGTCCGCCTACCGTTCGATCCACGAGTTCCGCTCGCAGGCATCGCTGGCCACATGGCTCACGCGGATCGTGGTCAATGAATGCACGTCACGGCTGCGCCGCCAGGCGCGCCGCGACAACATCGTGCCGATCGTCGCGGCGGCGGCGCAACTCCCCGAGGAGGTCGACGCCATGGTCGACGAACGTTCCCACATCGACGCCGAAACACCCGACCGCGCGCTGCTGCGCAGCGAGATGCGCGAGCTCCTCGAACGCAAGATCGACGCGCTGCCGGAGGACTTCCGCACCGTGCTCGTGATGCGGTCCATCGAGGAGCTGAGCGTCGAGGAGACCGCCGCCAGCCTGGGCGTGCCCGAGGCGACGGTGCGCACGCGTCACTTCCGCGCGCGCAGCATGTTGCGTGAGTCGATCGCGCAGGAGCTCGACACGGCGGAGCGCGACGTGTTCGCGTTCGACGGCGAGCGCTGCGACCGGATCGTGGCGGAGCTGCTGCGGCGCAGGGAGAGTCCGCTGCCATAGGAAGGGGCCCGAATTTCTCCAGACGAAGTCGAGCCCGGCGTCCGCTAAGCTACGGCGATTCAACACGAAGGAGGAACGTCCATGCACAAGGGGATCACGCGCGCGACGCGGTCGGGGCTGCGATGGCTGTCCAGCATTGCGCTGACCATGGCGCTGCCCCTCACGGCGGCCGCCATGGAGGTCGAGGTCAAGGTGCCTTATGTGATCCTCTCCGGCTCCGTCAACGGCACCGAGATGCGCGCGCTGAAGGCCGCGCTGGAGGAGAACCCCGGCATCACGACGGTGGTGCTGAAGAACTCGCCCGGCGGCGACGCGCGCACCGGCTACATGATGGGCGAGTTCATCCGCGAACGCGGGCTGAACACGGGCGTCTCGGGCCTCTGCGCCTCTTCATGCTCCCGCTTCTTTCTCGGCGGCAAGGAGCGCTTCTTCACCGATGACCAGCCCCTGAACCGCACGGCGGTGGCCCTGCATGGCAACTACGGCCACGACGGCAAGCTGATCGACACCGCCGTCGGGCCGTTGAAGGCCTGGATCATCAAGTACAGCGACGGCAAGGCGCGCCCGGACCTGGTCGAACAGTGGGTGCGGCTCCCGATCAACCGGGGCATGGCCTACTTCTACCATCCGACCGAGTCCCCGGCCGGCTACGGACCCACCCGCCTGCTGATTTGCCAGGGGACGGAGGAGAATTTGCAGCGGTCCAAGCTGTGCGCGAAGCCGGACATGGGGAATGCGCTCGACAACGGGATCGTGACGTCGCTCGAGGTGTTGAAGGTGCGGTGAGTCACACGGGGTGCGGCTGCCTCGACCAGCTGGCCGGTGGACAAGATCGCGGTGCGGCCTTCAAAGCGCCGAGCCACCCGCCGCCTGCCCCTCCGCGCCCTCCACATGGGCGCAAATCGCGCCGGGTGTCGTGAACCAGACGTTTCCGAGATCCCGTTCGCGGGCGATGCGCTCCAGCGCCCTCCGCAGGTGCCTGAGCCTGTGGGGTTGGCCCACCAGGTAGGGATGCAGCGCGATGCCCATCACCAGCGGCGTGGTGCGTGCCTGCTGCAGCATCTCCTCGAAGTGGTCGACGATCATCGCCGCGAATTCCGGTCCGCCCATCAGCCGCCCGACGATCATGGGGATGTCGTTCAGCTCTTGCGGATAGGGGACGGACCACAGGTTGCCGCCGTTGCGTGTGCGCATGCGATGCGGCTGGTCGTCGTGGCACCAGTTCAGCGTGTAGCGGTAGCCGGTTTCCGCGAGGAGGTCGGGAGTGACCGGGCTTTCGCTGATCCAGGGCGACAGCCATCCGCCCGGTTCGGCGGCGCCCAGCCCGCTGTGGCGCTGCATCAGGCCGCGGCATTGCAGGAGCAACTCGCGCTCGTCCGCTTCGGCCAGGCTGCCCTGCAGTTCGGCATTGGTGTGGCCGTGTCCCACCAGTTCGTCGCCGCGCGCCACGAGAGCCGCCACGAGTTCGGGGCAATGGTCGTACAGCGCGGTGTTGATGATCGCGCCCGTGGGCAGGCCCAGCTGATCGAACAGCTCGATGCAGCGCCAGGCGCCCACCCGGTTGCCGTATTCGCGCCAGCTCCAGTTGAGCACGTCCGTGGCCGGCACGGGCAAGCCGATGTTCGCGCCGCGTCCTTCGGCGAAAGCGAAGTGCTCGAGGTTGAAACCCAGATAGACCGCGAGGCCGGCGCCGCCGGGCCAGCGGTAGCCGGCGCGGCGCGTGATCGGGCTGTAGTCGAAACGGCCGTGGCCCGGCAGGGCGCCCAGATACCGTGCTGTCATGACGGCATTCTGCGGCAAGAGCCCGCCCCGGCGAGGTGCGCCCGCACCGGCCTGGTCAGACCACCACTTCGACCTTGGCGCGCTTGGCCACGGCGGTCCAGGTCGTGATCTGCGACTTGATCACGCCCACGAACTCGTCACCCACGACCGGCGTCTTGCGCGGCAGGGTTTGCAATTCCTCCAGCCGGGACGCGACGTCGGGCTTGGCCAGGATTTCGGGGATGAGTGCCGTGAGCTTCTGGGCCACGGGCGCGGGCAGGCCCTTGGGCGCCGACAGCCCCAGCCACTGGGAGCCCGTGAGCGAGGGGTAGCCCAGCTCCGCGAAGGTGGGGATGTTGGGCAGGGCGGGCAGGCGGCTCTGCGTGGAAACGGCGAGCGCGCGCAAGGTGCCGCCCTTCAACTGGGCGACGTTGGTGGTCACGGGATCGAACAGGCCGTCGATGCTGCCGCCGAGCAAGTCTTGCATGGCGGGGGCACTGCCCTGGTAGGGCACGTGGTCGTGGTTGGGCGCCGACCCTTCGATCTTGAGCAATTCACCGAACAGGTGATTGGCCGACCCGATGCCCGAGGTGCCGTAGCGCACCGGCTTGGACTTGGCGGCCGTGACGTACTGCGCCAACGTGGTGTATTCGGACTGCGGGCGCACCAGCAGCACCATGGGCGCCTCGACCAGCATCCCCATGTGGGTGAAGTCGGTGATCGGGTCGAACGGCATCTTGGACCGCGTCGCCGTGGCGTAGATGTGCACCGAGGCGTGGCTCACGAGTAAACAGTAGCCATCGGCCGGCTGGCGCGACACGTATTCGGTGCCGATCAGGCCACCGGCGCCGGCTTTGTTGTCCACCACGACGGACTGGCCCAGCGCCTGCGAGAGGTGCGGCGCCATCATGCGCGCCACCGTGTCCACCAGGCCGCCGGGCGGGAACTGGCAGTACAGCTTGACAGGCGCGCGCGAGGGCCAGGCGCTTTGCGCATGCACCCAGGCGGGTGAGACGGCCGCGGCGGCGCCGGCGGCTAGGAGTTGGCGACGGTTCAGTTTCATGGGGGGCCCCGGCGGTTGCGTGGAAGTGCAACCTCGGCGGGGGATTAGCAGGAAAGGTGCCAAGCGGGCGGAGGCGCTATGCACCCTCTCGGCGCCTTCGGGCCCAGATATCGGCTAAGCGGTAGCCGAAGTGACCGCTTTAGACTGGGTCCGTTCGGTCGGGTTTGGCCGCCAGATGACGGCAGTCACGCATAGCTTACGTTGGCCGATGCGCGTGGCGAGCGATCGCGATCGGCAGAAAGCGATGGTCACGTGAGCAAGAGCAGCCAAGCGAAACAATCGGCTCTCTATGCCCAAAAGGTACTTGTAGCGATGCCTGCTCTTTTGGGTGAGGTTGCTGAAATGCCTTGCCTCACTACACTCGCGCTATGGTCAAGTCACGTCCGCAAGTAACCCGCACTTTCGGGCCAATTCATTTCGAGGATCTCGACCCGCACCGATTCGAGGACCTGATTCGCGAATTGATTTACGACTACAAGGAGTGGCAATCAATTGAGGCGACTGGGCGCGGAGGAAGCGACGATGGCTTCGACATCCGGGCATATGAGAAGGTGCGCCTCGAGAGTTCCGACGTCGAGGATGACTCCGACACCGAAACGAAGATCGCGCACCCCATGGAGGGGAACCTCTGGATGATTCAGGGTAAGCGCGAGAAGCAGATTGGCCCAACGCGCATGAAGGCGATCCTTGCAGAAGTCTCGAGTGAGAAGCCTCCGTACGGCTACATCTTGGCAGCGTCCGCGAGTTTCTCAAAAAAGACGTATGACGTCTTCAGGGAGGAGTTGCGCAAACGCGGCGTGATGGAGTTCTATCTGTGGGGCAGTGCCGAACTCGAAGACATGCTGCACCTCCCGAAGAACGACCGGGTTCTATTCACGTTTTTCGGCGTGTCTTTGGTCACGCGGCGTCGCTCAAGGGTAGCGGAGCTCCGCTCTTCGGTTGGGGCCAAGAACAAGCTGCTTCGGATGTGGGGGGAAGGCCATCAGCTTCATCAATCTCTCCTGATTCGAGATACAGCTGACCTGCACTACCCCGATAGAGAAGCCTACTCTGACTTCAAGACTCGCCCTAGGTGGAAAGAGTACATCGCTTTTGGTCACCATCCTCTTGGCCTGAGGATACACGTTCGCGATCACTACGCTTTCGTGGATTTGGAAAGAAAGGAGTGGGACTTCACCCCTGCGTTGGATCTCCTTGGCCGTCAAGGCGGCCGCGATACGGAAGCCGAAGACGGGAACGAGGACGGGCAGCGTGAGTCGGTCGAGGGGTTCTGGAAGTTTCTTCCTCAGGCCAAGCAGGCTCGCTTCGTCGTCGATGGCCTGCTGCGGTACGACGCGATGACCCTGATTGACGAAAAGGGAGATGTAGCGCACGGCATGCCTCATATCTATGCTGAGTTCATTGGAAAAGCCGGGCCGTTCGCCGGCTTCTGGCAGCACCTTCAAGTGCGAGGTGAGGAAGTCACGCTAGGCGACGAATTCAAGCGACTCATGGTCTTTCCGAAGGCGTTCCCGCCTCGCAGGTTGGGCAAGGTCTACAAGGACGCGCCGCTCCAGTTTGACGCGAATACGCGCGAGGCCCTGAAGAAGTACGAGGCCATCGATACCCTTTACGACGTCGAAAATCGCCTAGCGCACCTTCAAGTCGGCGATGTTGTCTTGGGCGAACCGACGACGGACGTGTATCTGCAGATCACCAACATCTACAAGGTGCGTGCCGACACTTACCGCAAGGAGCATTCAGACTTCCGCGTGCAGCGAAACATGGAGTGGCAATTGCAACGGGATCTACAGCAGGAAGTTCTGACCGTCTACGAGGTGGATCGAATCTACGGGTGGATGCTCGAAAGGATGACCGCAAACCCGACGGAGAAAAGCGGTCCTAGGAAGGGAAGAAGTTAGCTAGAGCCAACGGCTTGATCCCAACCGCAACCTCGCATTAGAGTTGGTGTCCTTGTTGATGAATGCTTCCGAACTGACTCGCACCAAGACACCCCGGGCGCATTTGGCCTCACACTCGCCCATGAACGCCCGCCGCAGGCGCAGATGAATCCGACTCCCGCAGACGTCAAACGATTCAAATCATTGAGAGGTCAAGATGATCTTAGAAGTCTCTGGCGTGCTCTACGCGCTTGGTCAAGCCCATACCTTGTACAAGGAAGGCAAGGAATACTTCGAGGTTGCGAAGGACGGGTATCAGGCTATCAAGGGCGTCAAAGACTACCTTGAGGTGAAGGAGGGCGAACCGAAACTGGTCGACATGGACTGGGCGAAGGGATCTGGCTTCGAGGACAAGATGAAAGAGATGGGATATAGCTTGCGCTGGACTGCCCCAGACAAAGTTGCAAGTCGTGAGCTGAAAGGCTACGAGCTGATGCTCGAGATCGTCAAAGACAAGAAGATTAAGCGGAAGCTCGTCTTGAAGGACCAATCCATCCTGATGGGCAAGAAGGCGTAGTCCCTCTAGCTGGTGGTCATGGAGAGGTCTTAGCTCCGGTGCCCACGGGCGGTACACGCGTCCGGGTGGAGTCAGCTGTCGACTCCAAGCAGCTGTCGCGAACAAGGCGACCAGCTGGCGCGCTATCCTCACAACTCAACTCCGCATTCCCAATGAGTCTGACGTTCTACTCTCCACCTGTTGTCGCAGTCGCGCCGCATCCGACGTACGCTCAGACCAGATCGGCAATCGAGACCGCCTACATCCCCTTCCCGCCAAATGTGGCGGTCCAACTGCTACCAATCTCGCAGTGGGATCTCGCGATGAAGATGATGGTCGACTCGCGGTGGTTCTTTACGCCAGAGGCGGCTCACGGCTGGATGCAATCCACGACGAGAATGAACGGCGGAGCGCTCATCGTCGCTCCTGAGTTCATGGATGTTCCCGTGCACTGGAAGGGAATAGTCACTCAAACGGTTGCACTGGCAGTTTGCCTGAGCGTCGCGTCATTCCTAGGGTTTGGCTTCCACGGATCTCTGCCGCAGATCGAGGCGCGCTGTGCAATGCTTGGAATCGCCCCTGTGTGCGGCGTTCAGTGGCCTGGGCACTTTGGTCCTGATTATCTGGCCATCAACCCCGACCTGTACAGCACCATGTTGCTGGAGTCAAAGGGCGTTTCGTCGGCCGGTATAGGGAGCAAGCCCAAATCTTTCCTCGATCATAAGGTGCAGTCTGTCAACGGGTGGGCGATCGCCCTGCAAGCTCAGGTCCTCGCGTACACGTACTTTGCACCAGGTGCGGCGCTCACAGCCCGCTGGTTCAATAATCGCCCACCCGAGCAACTTCAGGGAAGTCCGCGAGGGTTGCTGGTGATCGCGATCAACCAACTCATTATGGAGCTTCGGCGCTGCGGACACCCGAATTGGGCTCAGCTGTTGGACGACGCCCTCATGGCGCAACCTGCGCCACCGCTCGTGGCGCAGCTAGTACTGGAGCGGCTGCGCGGTGATAACGCTTTCGAAGTTCAAGGTGGCTATATCATTTCGAGGTTGCAACGTCCTTTTGCGATGGCCATGAGTGTCGATGCCCTCCAACTCTTCTTCGATGCAGCGCGGGTCGCTCGTGTAGCCGACGATCTCGCTCACGCGTTCGCCCGCGCTTTGCGCGACAACCACGGAAGGCGGGAGATTGTTCGCCAAGAGCTCGTGGCATTGGAGGGTATTCACGAGGTGATGGCGGTTTCTAGCACTGGTCTGGCAATTGTTCAGGTGTGCTAGAAGCTCAACCTACGACGCGTTGCGGCCGCAGGACTGCATCTGACCGCAATGGGCCAGGCCGCGTGATAACGCGATTTCACGGCGTTGCTTGGCCGGAAGCGGAGTTTGAGACTTCGACGCTTCATAGTTAAAGTCGCGCCGAAAGCCTTCCGACAGATAAACCCGTGATGCCAGATCGACCAGAACACTTCTTCCTCACGTTTCATCCACTTTGCGAAACTGCGACAGGGCGCATTGCCGTATCGGACCACCGGGAGCCATCTTTCATTGATGGTTCCTGCCGGCGCGAACCCGATCTCGAATCCAATCCGCCAACATTCACGGAATTGTGTCGTCCTGGGGACGACGCGCGATTTGAGGTAGGAAGCCGCGTGCTGTACGCAACGGTCAAGAATCCGAACCCCACCTGTCGGGGTTGGGGACTTGTGGCGGCACTCGAAGTCGTGAATGTCTTTGCGAGCCATGAAGAAGCAGCTCGGTGGTTCCAGGATCGCAACGTGCCGCTCCCATCAAACTGCATCGTCGAAGGTAACGACTGCAAGCCGCTACACCTTACGACGGGGCTTCCTGCCGACAATGGGAATCCCCAGCAGAACTGGAGTCAGGGCGGCGAGCCGCCGAGAACCTTGGCTGAGTGGGACGCACACTACTGGTACAGGGCCAGCAAGCACACCAAGTTCGCTGTCTGCAAGCACCTAATCCCCGCGCGGCTGCGCGACGCGCCGTTCTACACCACCGAACTCGAAGGGTGCTTCGACACAGGTGAGGTTCCGTTTACTCGCTTCCGGGCTGCAAAGATCAGCGAAGCGGAGTTCAACAGAGTTGCACGATTGATGGTTTGAATTGGCGCCGGACTCAGACTGAGGCAGGTGTCCCTGAGGTTATAGGCTGGGCACACTGGCGAATTCCATTGCGTCCGCTCGACCCCTTGTGCTCGATCGCGCTTCTACAGGTTAGGGTGGCGCACTGACCGAAATGGGACCAGGAGCGTGACCTGGGCGGCCTTGGGCGACCGACCGCAACCGCTGCAAAGCGGTCCTCCCCACCGGACGTTGCACGGTTGGCAAATAGCCATGGCCGCGCTCTTGCGACCCGCTCCCATACGGTCTTCCCACAGTTTGCGGAACAATGGCGACTCCATGCCCGCAACCCCCCTCACCGACACCCTCTCCACCCGCCGCGACCAAATGTTCCCGGTCCTAGGCGAGTCCGACCTCGCCCGCGCCGCCCGCTTCGGCACCCCCCGCACCTACGCCGCCGGCGACCACCTCTTCCGCGCCGGCCAACCCGGCCCCGGCATGTTCCTCCTGCTGTCCGGCCTGGTCACCATCAGCCAGCGCGACGGCCTCGGCAACATCGCTCCCATCGTCCGTGAAGGCGCCGGCTCCTTCCTGGCCGAAGTCGGTGCCTTGTCGGGCGCGCCCGCGCTCGTTGACGGCATCGCCGAGGAGGCGGTCGAAGCCATCCTGGTGCCGCCCGACCGGCTGCGCGCGCTGATCACCGCCGAGGCCGATCTGGGCGAGCGGATCATGCGCGCGCTGATCCTGCGGCGCGTGGCCCTGATCGAGCAGGGCCTGACCGGCGCCGTGCTGATCGGCGACGCGCAGGCCCCCCACTTGGTGCGCCTCGAAAACTTCCTGCGCCGCAACGGCGAGCCGTACCACGTGATGGGTGCGCACGACGATGCCGCCGCCTGCGCGCTGGCCGCGCAGTACGCGAACCAGCCGCACGAGGTGATCGCCGTCTGCCCCGACGGCAGCATCCTGGTCGACCCGGATGAAGAGGCACTCGCGCGCTGCCTCGGCCTGATCGACCCGGCGGAGCAGCACCAGCTGTTCGACGTCGTCATCGTGGGCGCCGGGCCGGCGGGGCTGGCCACGGCCGTCTACGCGGCGAGCGAGGGCCTCGCGGTCGCGGCGCTGGACTGCCGCGCCTACGGCGGCCAGGCCGGCGCCAGCGCGCGCATCGAGAACTACCTGGGCTTCCCCACCGGCATCTCCGGCCAGGCGTTGGCGGGGCGCGCCCTGGTGCAGGCGCAGAAGTTCGGCGCGCGTGTGCTGATCCCCGCGCAGGTCACGGCCCTGGAATGCACGCCCGGCGCCGGTGCGGCACTGCACCTGGCCGATGGCCGGCGCTTGCGCGCACGTGCCGTGGTCGTAGCCAGCGGTGCCCGGTACAACCGGCCCGGCGTGCCCAGCCTGCCGGCCTTCGAGGGCCGCGGCGTCTGGTACTGGGCCTCGCCGATCGAAGCGCGCCTGTGCAAGGGCGAAGAGGTCGTGCTGGTGGGCGGCGGCAATTCGGCGGGCCAGGCCGCGGTGTTCCTGGCCGCGCATGCGGCCCGCGTGACCGTGCTCGTGCGCGGGGCCGGCCTGGCAGCGACCATGTCGCGCTATCTCATCGATCGCATCGAAGCCGCGGCGAACATCACCGTGCTGCCCGGGCAGGAACTCGCCGAGCTGGAGGGCGACGCCACCGGGCATCTGGACCACATGACCTGGCGGGACCGGCACAGCGGGGTGGTGACGCGCCGACCCGCGCGCAACCTCTTCCTGTTCATCGGCGCGTCGCCGGAGACGGCTTTCTTGGCCGGCTGCGGCGTGGCCCTGGACCGTGCGGGCTTCGTGCTGACGGGCGGCCCGGACCGCGGCGAGCTCGAGACCAGCTTGCCCGGCGTGTTCGCGGTGGGCGATGTGCGTGCCGGCTCGACCAAGCGCGTCGGCGCCGCGATCGGGGAGGGCGCCGCGGTCGTCGCGGCGCTGCACCGGTTCCTGGAAGCGCAGCAACTGAAGGAGGCCACGTCATGACCATCAAGGCTTGCGCCCATGTGCCCGCTGCGCCGGCGGCATCCACGTCCACAGGTTGCCAGGAATGCCTGGCGATGGGCGACACGTGGGTTCACCTGCGCACCTGTCTGCATTGCGGCCACGTCGGCTGCTGCGACAGCTCGAAGAACAAGCACGCGACGGGGCACTTCAAGAGCACCGGCCACGCCGTGGTGCAGTCGGCGGAGCCGGGGGAGGATTGGCGCTGGTGCTATGTGGATGAGCGGCAGGTTGGCTGACGCCTTCTCTCAGCGGAGTTCCTTCGGTCAGGCGGGCTGGCGGGGCAGCATCCTCCCAGCCAACGGATGCGCAATCCCCCCATCTCCATAGCTCCCCTTCACCTCCGCAATCACGATGTGATACCCCGCCAGCCACTGCGCCTGCTTCCGCTTGGCTTCCAGGTGTGCGGGGTGCTTCATGAGCTGCTGCAGCGCCTCCATGCTTTCCCAGTAGTGGACGTTGGAGATCAACCCCGTGGCGGAGTTCTCCCAGGCCTCCTCACCGAGGTAGCCGGGAATGCCCTTGGCGACTTCGGCGATGACCTGGTCGAGGGCGTGGAACTCATCGTCGTACTGGCCCTTGGCGAACGTGAAGGTGGATGTGAACATCATCGTGCTGCCGTCTTCAGGCTGCGGAGGCGCGCCGGGCGCCGGTGTCTCGAATCACTTCGCCGTCCTCTTTCTTGAAAGGCAGCAAGGGCCCCCCGGGCAGCAGCTCCAGCACGGCCTCGGAGGAGGGCCGGCAAAGCTTCGTCCCGAGCGGCGTACGCACCACCGGCCGGTTCATGAGCACGGGATGCTGCTGGATCAGTTCCAGCAACTGCTCGTCGGACCACTTCGGGTCATCGAGGCCGAGCTCTTCGTAGGGCGTGCCCTTCTTGCGCAGCAGCTCGCGCACCGTCATCCCCATTTCGGCGAGCAACGTTCTCAGCTCCTCCACGGAGGGCGGTGTCTTCAGGTACTCGACGACCGCCGGTTCGATGCCGGCGTGCCGGATCAATGCCAGCGTGTTGCGGCTCGTGCCGCAGGCAGGGTTGTGGAAGATGGTGACGGACATGGCAGGCTCCTAGGGCCGGCATGGTAAGTCAACCCAGGGTAGGGCATCCTTCAGGGATGGAACTTCAATACCTGCTGTTCGACTTCACCGACGAGGAGGGCGGGGCCTGCAGCTTCGACGCGATGGCGTCGGTGCTTCCGGCGGGGCTTGTTCCCTTGCTCGGGGAGGTGGAGGCGGTGCTGGGGTGGGCGCACCGTGAGTTCGGCGCGCCGTCGGCAGAGGGGGGCGGCGCCGAATGGGACTTCGACCTGCACGCGGCGGACGAGCGTGATGTGCCGCTGGCGATCAGCTATGACGTGCCAAGGGCGCGCGTGATCCTGGCCGCTGCGCCAGGCCGCGTCACGCTGACGCTTCCCGTGACGGGGTCCCGGCTCTTCGGCGCGGCTTTTCGGGATGCCTTTCCCGATCCGGACTGATTCGTTCCATCACGCCGCGGCGCCGTGGTTCAATTTGCCTCAGCGCGCATCGAAGGACGCATCGCCATGAGCCAAGCAGAGCAGCACCTCGCGGATTTCATCGTCAACCTCCGCACGGCCTCCGTACCCGCCGCGGAGCGCCGGATCGTCCGGCGCATCGTGCAAACGGTCATCGGCACGGGCTTCGCCGGTGCGGCGGAAGACGGCGTGAAGGCGCTGCGCGAGCTGCTGCTCGAATCTGGCGGCACAGCCCAGGCGACGACGCTGGTCTACGGCGACCGCTTGCCGGCGCACGCCGCCGCCCAATTCAACGGCACCATGTGCCGCGCCCTGGACTTCTGCGACGCCATGGCGCCCGGCCCGCACTTCGGCGCCGCGCTGTTCCCAGCCGCCCTGGCCGCCGCGGAACTCGCGGGTGGCTGCTCCGGCAGCGAATTCATGGCGGCGCTGGCTGCAGGCGCGGAGGTCGGCTCGCGCCTGAACCTGACGGAGGCGCAGTACAACGGCTTCGATCCCACCGGCATCGTCGCCGGCTTCGCCGCCACGGCTGCCGCCGCGCGCATCCTGGGCCTGACGCGGCAGCAGACGCTGCATGCCCTGGCGCTGGCGTTCAACCGCTGCGGCGGCAGCTTCCAGAGCCACGTCGACGGCTCACTGGGCGTGCGCGTGGTGCAGGGCTGGATGGCGGAGACGGGCGTGCGTTGCGCGCAGATGGCGCAGCGCGGCATCACCGGTCCGCAGAACTTCCTGGGCGGCCACTATGGCTTCGGCCACCTCTATGGACGCGACACCTTGGACCTGGACGCGGTGACGGCCGGCCTGGGCGAGCGCTGGAAGCTTCGCAACGTCGTCTTCAAGAAGTACCCGAGCTGCGGCGTCACGCAAGGCGTGACCGAGCTCACCCTGGCGTGGATGGCCGAAACCGGCCTGGGTGCCGCCGACGTGCGCAGTGCCGAAGTGCGGTTGCCGCCCTATGCCCACCGCCTTGTGGGCCATGCCTTCCACGTGGGGGCGAATCCGCGCGTGGATGCCCAGTTCAACGCGGGCTATTGTGTGGCCAATGCGCTCGTGCGCGGGTCGTCGAAGCTGCGGCACTTCGCGCCGGTGGACATCGGCGACACGACGGTGCAGGAAATGACCGGCCGTATCCGCGTCATCGCGGACGAGCGGCTCGATGCGCGGGGCCATGCGTCCGTGGATCTGCGGCTGACCACGCGCGACGGACAGGTGGCGCTGCGCCAGCTGGACATCCCGCCGGGCTTCCCGGGCAACGACCTCGACGATGCGCAGCATCTGGTGCGGTTCGAGGATTGCATGGCGTATGCGCCCAGGCCGCCATCCGTGGAACAGCGGCAGCGGCTGTTGCGGGCGGTGGAAGCGTTGGACACGCTGGGCGACGTGCGGGAGTTGCTGCCGCTATTGTCGCCGCGGTAACCGCCGCTGCTCAGACGGCGACGCCCCTTGCCCGCCGGATGGCCTGCAGCGTGATGCCCTCGTTCGCCTCGTAGCTGCCTCCGCCCCTCAACCTGGGACAGTCATGCGCTCCGGCGTGGTGCAGGGCAATCACTTCCCAGTTCTCATTGAAGACGGGACTGCCCGAGCTGCCTGGGTCGGTCGGCGTCCGGTAGTGCATCAGGCGCTGTTCGGAGCAGACGTCGAGCAGCACGCTGTCCTGCAACGAGAATTGCAGGCTGCCGCCCTTCGGATGGCCGACGACGAAGGCTTTGGTCTTCCCGGTGACGAGGGGGATGTTGGCTGCCGCGGGCAGGCCCGGCAGGCCGTCTGGGAGCGACTTCAAGGCGCAGATGGTGACGTCCAGCAGGTCCGGCGCATCTGGCACACAGGCAATTTCGCCAGGGTCTGAGGTGAAGAGGATCTTCTCGATGCCATGGTATTGGGTATTGCCCACCACCCGGTGCTCGATCTCGAACATCACGAGCGCTTCCGCGCCCCCCAGGGCGCCCTCCACGGTGTCGCTGATCACGTGCGCGTTCGTCACGAACACCAGCGGGTACTCGGGGTAGTTCAGGATCGCACCTGGCATGAGGAACCCCGTGCCGTGGCGGACTTTGTCGTGGTCGGTGACGCAGCCGATGTTGGGGCTGAGGTCCAGCATGCGGCGCAGATGGTGGACGGTGAAGGTCTTCTCGAAGCCGAAGTTCTTCTCCAGTTCGCCCGGATTGCGCTGCAAGCGCGCGATCTGCCTGGCATCCGGGGACCAGCGGTGTTCCGTTCGCAGCACGTGGCGCTCGAACATCGCGGCCAACCGGCCCGCGCAGGTGCCGATGTCCAGCGGATTGCCCCGCCAGATCTCGCGCACCTGGCGATAGAACGACTCGACCTCGAAGCGGCCTGTGCCACTGTGCTGGAGAAACCGGCAAAGCCAGAGCTCGGCCTTGTCACACCAGCCGGCATTCGGCTCGATGAGGTCCAGGGCGAGGCATGCCTCCGAAGCCGCCGCGCGAGAGAACGGCTCGACGGGCTGAGTCAGTGCTCCGTGTTCGGCCTCTTTCAGGACGTTGTGCGCAAGCTGCCCCAGCGGCTGGGGGTCCGTGTCGCCGCCCATGACATCGAGGCGCATCCGCAGCGCCAGGACGTTGACCCCATTGAAGTAGTCTTGCCGAACGCGGTAGTGCTGCTGGTACGCCTCGACCGAACGGGCGAGGTCGTTCGGGTCCTCGTGCAGCACGAACTTCTGCTTGAAGATGCGCCCACGCAGGGCGCGGTAGTCGCCCAGTTCGCGCTTCAGCGCCAAGTCGTCGGTGGTGTCGGCTTGTGCGAGCGCCTCGTCGACGAGTTTTCCCGCATCGTCGAAGCGCCCGATCTCTACCAGCGCCTGCGCGAACTGGCGCTGGACCAAAGGGTCTTTGCCGCCCGCGCGCTGCCACTCGGTGCCCACCCGCTCCATGAAGGAGAATTGCCGGTGGCGCCGGAGGGCGCCCATCGCTGCGCGCATCTGCGCATCCGTAGGCTTGTCGCCCGTCGCGAACTGGTCGGCCATCTGCTGCACCGCCGCCGACAGCACGTGCTCCGGCGGATCGTCGTAGTGGCCCTCCTTCAAGCGTGCGGCGACATCCTCGGCGATCCGGGGATTCATGGCCACAATCTCCCGATCGACTCGGCAAGGTGCTTGCGGAAGAGACTACCGGCAAAGTAGTGCGTGATGGTATGCCGCCAGTTCCCCCAGTTTCCTTCCTCGACGTCCACCACCGACTTGCCTTCCACCGGCTCGTAGTCGTTGGCGAACCTGGGGTCGGCGCCGCAGATCGGGTCCAGCGGATCGTAGATGTTGATCCAGCGGCCGGCCTTGAGCGGGTAGTCAACTTTCCCTTTCCCCTCCGCACGCAGTTCGTCCTGGACCTCCGTCACGCCCAGCGGGGACCCGAGCGTGATGAAGGTGTCCACTTGAGGGCAGCCGGCCACGTTGCGCAAGACGTCGTAGCCGATGATCGTTCCCATGCTGTGCGTCACGAGCACGACCTTTTCGGCCTGCCCGGCCGCATCGACCAGGTCATTCATCATGCGCTTGCGGAGTTCGTCGCGCACCATGTACTTCGCTCCGTCGGGCCTCACGTACTCCTTGTTGAAGAGGTAGTAGTAGGCCTCCATGGCCGCCTTCTTGATGATCGCCTCCTTCATGAAGTCCGGCAGGAACGACGCGATCTCGAGTTGGCCGGGCGCGGTGGCGGCGACAGTGCGCTTGCCAGGCCGCGCCTTCCGTTTGGGCAGCCGCGCTTCGGAGGCGGCCTGTGCCGCCTCGAGCTTCAGCTGGAAGGCGCCGAGAAACTGCTTCTCCCTCGCCGAGACGGACGCCGGGTCGGGCGGCTGGGTCTTGCCCGCGAGTTCCGTGCTGCTCTCGACCGTCACCGATTCCGTCGACTCGAAGGATTCGAGTGTTTCGCTCACCACGGCTGACTCGGCGTTCCTTTCGAACATCGCCTTGTTGTCCGTCTCGTAGTCCTCGCCATAGAACACGTCGGCCCAGTAAGTGAAGAGTGCCGGCGCGCCTTCCGTGTCCAGGTTGATGCCCGGGTTCGGCGGGGCAAAGGTGTCGGGCTGCGGATCGTCGCGCTCCAGGCCCCATCGCCAGATGCGTTCCAGCTCCTTCGGCTCAGGCTTCTTCGCCAGGCCATGCACGAACACGACAGCGTACTTCTTCTTCTTCTTCTCCATATGTGCTCCTCCTTGCGTCAAGACAAATGCGTCAGGCAAGTCGTTAGACTAAGGCAGTGCCTGTAATTTGTCATCCGCGGGAGGGCGGTGGGCGGGCGAAGTGCCCCCTAATTTGGTGACGCCTGGCCAACGCGCCGTCACTCTTGCCGGTGAGGGTCGCTCACTGTCATGATCGCCGGCATGAACCTGATCCTCGAGCGCGTCTACCACAACGAAGCGCGGCAACCCGGCAAGCTGCTGTTCACGCAGCCCCTGGGCAACGGCGCAGTCCGCGACATCACCTGGGGCGAAGCGCTGGACGAAGCGCGCCGCATGGCCGCCCACCTGCAAGGCCTGGGCATTCCGCGCGGCAGCAACATCGCCATGCTGGCCAAGAACAGCGCGCACTTCATGCTCGCCGAGCTGGCCATCTGGATGGCCGGTGGTTGCACCGTCGCGATCTTTCCCACCGATTCGCCCGAGAACGTGCGCTACGTGCTGGAGCACAGCGAGGCGAAGCTGCTGTTCGTGGGCAAGCTCGATGCCTGGGGTGAGCTGGCCGCGGCCGTGCCGGCCGGGTTGCCGTGCATTGCCCTGCCACTGGCGCCGGTGACGCCGGAGCAGGGTATTCCGGCGTGGGACGACATCATCGCCCGCACAGCGCCGCTGCAAGGCCGGCCTCAGCGCGGCGAGGATGACGTGGCCATGCTGCTCTACACCTCCGGCAGCACCGGCCAGCCCAAGGGCGTGATGCAGACCTTCGGCAGCATCAGCCGCGTCACGCAGGCTTTGCAGGAGGACAGCGCCGCGCGCTACGGTCCGGACCAGCAATGGCGGATGCTGTCGTACCTGCCGCTGGCCCATTGCTTCGAGCGCGCGTACATCGAGTGCCAGGCCTTCGCCGGTGGTCGCACGCATGTCTTCTTCGTGGATTCGCTGACCAGTTTCATGGACGACCTGCGGCGCGCCCGGCCCACTGCTTTCATCTCGGTGCCGCGCCTGTGGACCAAGTTCCAGCAAGCGGTGTTCGCCGGGCTGCCGCCGGCGCAGCTGGATGCGATGCTGGCCAATCCGGCCATGGCCCCCGCCGTGCGCAAGAAGGTGCTGGACGGCCTGGGGCTGGCGGACGTGATCACCGCGGGCAGCGGCTCGGCGCCCTTGCCGGGCGACCTGAAGCAGTGGTACCTCAACCTCGGCATGGACCTGCATGAGGGCTACGGCATGACGGAGGACTTCGCCTATTCGCACGCGCGCGGCTACGCGGCAGGCAGTGTCGGCAAGGCGCATCCCGGCGTTGCGGTCCGCCTGGCCGATGATGGCGAGATCCTCATCCGCTCGCCCGGGCAGATGCGCGGCTACTACAAGCGCCCCGACCTTGACGCCGAGTCCTTCACCGAAGACGGCTTCTTCCGCACCGGCGACATCGGCCACTACGACGAGAACGGTGAGCTGCGCCTGACCGGCCGCAAGAAGGAGCTGTTCAAGACCTCCAAGGGCGAATACGTCGCGCCGGCGCCGATCGAGAGCAAGTTGAACGCGCATCCCATGGTGGAGCTGAGCATCGTCTCCGGCGTGAGCCAACCGGCGCCTTATGCGGTGCTGATGCTGGACGAGAACCTGCGGCCCAGGCTGGGCGACGCCGAGGTGCGCGCGCAAGTCCAGGGCGCGCTGCAGAAGCTGCTGCAGGAGGTCAATGCCAGCCTGGCGCAGCACCAGCGGCTGGCCTTCCTGGTGGTGGCCGGTGAACCCTGGTCCATCCAGAACGGTTGCCTCACGGCGACGATGAAGATCCGGCGCTCGCGGATCGAAGCGGGCGTGGCGCAGGAGGTGGAGCGGTGGTACGGGAAGGCGGACGCCGTGATCTGGGCCTAGGCGCCGCTGTCACTGGGCGATGACCGCGCTCACATAAGCATCGACATCCCCGCGCCAAAAGTCCGGGCGGCTCGACACGAAGTGGCCGTTCTGTCCTGCTGCAAAGTCATAGGTGACGAAGCGGCCCTGGCCGCCGGCGGCACGGAACGCCTCGAAGTTGCCGCGGCTATGGCGCAGGCTGTAGAAGGGATCGCGGTCGCCATACAGCCACAGGATGGGCCGCGGGTAGGCGGCGGCGGCACGGAACAACGTTCCGTTGATGTGTTCCGCATTCTGGCAGCGGTCGCCCACCCATCCGCCCACGAAATTGATCACGCCACGCACTGCGGCTGGGTGCTGGCCCGCGTAAGCGGATGCGAGGATGCCGCCGCGCGACACGCCGGAGATCAGGACCTTCTTCGGATCGACGTCCGGCCGGGCGGCCACGTGCTGCATCACGTGGTGGACGTCGGCCAGGGCGCGCTCGGCGCCCGGCAACGAATATTGCGGGTCGCAAGAGTAGGCGGCGCGGTTGGGCGGGAAGCCTTCGTCATAAAGGCCGTCCGATCCACCGCGGCCGCGCCGCTGCGGAAAGATCACCTGCCAGCCCTCCGCGGTGAAGTGCCGGGCGACGTCGAGTGACGTGTACACGCCTGCAAACAGCTCCTTGCGGTCGCCGTTGCCGGTGGAACCGTGATGCACCACCAGCGTCGGCCATGGCCCCGTGCCTTGCATGGGGCGATAGATCACCATCGCGAGCGACACCGGCCGGCCATCCTCCACCCACGGCGTCGCCAGGCGTTCCACGCTGCGCCGGTGCTGGCGCACCAGCGGGCGCTGCGTGAGGACCCCGCCCGAGAGCAACCGCTTGTCCGGCTGCCAGATCGACATCTCCATGTCGCCGTCGACGCGCAACCGCAGCACCAGCGTGTTGCCCGTGTGCAGGACGAGGTGCAGTTCGTTGTCGACGAACGTGGCCTCGCCACGGTGGACGTTGGTGCTGCTGGCGCTGGCACCGGCATAGGCCACCGTCGCTCCGTCGCTTCGCAGGCGCTCCACCGCCGCCTTGACGTCGCACGCCTGGCCGGCGCAGGCCCAGCCTTGCCAGAGTCCGCTCCAGCGCGCTCGGCCCGGTGGCATGTCGCTGCCGGGCGGAACCACGTTCACGTCGGGGGGCAGTGCGGCGTTCACCGGACTGTCGGAAACGTCCGGGCGCAAGGTCGAGATGTAGTCCGGCCACGCCGTCTGTGCTCCGGCGGAGCACAGTGACATGGCGAGAAGGGCGGCTAGCAGCAGGCGCGTCATGAGGTGAAGCGTACCGCAGGAAACCTTTGCGGCAGCTTGTCGCCACGCGGCGTTGCTGCGCTTACTCCGGCTTCAGCCCCAGGTTGCGTGCCACGGCGCCCCAGCGCTGCACTTCACTCTGCATGAAGCCCGCCAGCTCGGCCCTGGACGACGAGGACCGCAGCACGACGCCAAGCGACGACAGCCTGTCCCGGACCGCGGGGTAGGCCATCGCGGCAGCCACCTGTTCGCGCAGCTTCTCGAGCATGTCGGCGTTCGACCTGGCCGGTGCCACCAGCGCCCACCACTGGTCGACGGCCATGTCGCGCACGCCGAGTTCGTCGAGCGTGGGCACATTCCCCAGCGCGGGCAGCCGGCTCGCGCTGGTGACGGCCAGGGCGCGGAGCTTGCCGGCGTTCAGCAGCGAGGAGCCGGCGGCCAGGGAGGAGAAATGCCCCGCCACGATGCCGCTGGCCACGTCGATGAGGGCCGGCGCCGAACCCTTGTAGGGGACCAGGGTGAACTTCGCGCCGCTGCGCGCGGCCAGCAGCTCCGATGACAAGTGGCTCACCGTGCCGGCGCCGCTGTGCGCCAACGCCAGTGGCGGGCCGCTCTTGGCGCGCGCCATGAAGCTGGCGAAGTCCCCCGGTGCGCCGGCGTCGGCGGTGGTGAACAGGATCAGCGGTGTTGTGCCCAGCAACGTGATCGGGGCGAAGTCACGCGGGAACTCATAGGGCAGTTTCGCCGTGACGGCGGGCGCGATGGCATGCGGCAGTTCCACGATCAGCAGGTGGTTGCCGTCCGGCGGCGCCTTGGCGACGGCGTCGGTGCCGATCTGGCCGGCGGCGCCAGGCTTGTTGTCGACGATCACGGTGCGGCCGGTCGTTTCGGAAAGGCGCTGGGCCAGCGCGCGCCCGATGGCGTCGGTGCTGCCACCCGGCGCCCAGGGCACGATGATCTTCATGGGGACGGCCTGGGCGCTGGCGGCCGGGGCCAATCCGGCGGCGAGCAGGCCGAGGACGGCATGGCGTCGCGTGAGGTTCATGGTCATGCGGGGACTCCGTGAATGGGGTGGAACAGCGATGGGGTGTCGGATGCGTCCGGCCATGCCGGGTCGCGGGCGGCGCCGGCCGTCAGCACCAGGCAGACGCGGGCCGACCGTGCGATTCGGCCCTCGGCGACCAGTTGGCGCGCGGCGGCCAGCGTGGCGGCGGCGCAGAGTTCGGGCTCGATGCCGGCGGATCGCCAGCTCACGCGTGCGCGTCTTGCGGTGCCGTCATCGATCGCGACCGCGCCGCCACCCGAAGCAGTGACAGCCTGGTGCTGCAGCCACGTGGTCGTGGCGCCTGCCGTCGAGAACTGGGCGCTCTGGCCAGGATGGAGTTCATGCAGGCCCGCGCCTTGCAACACCCGCGAGAGACGGGGAAACGGCTCGACGGCCCACAGGCGCGGCATGGTGTCGATGCCTCCGCTTGCCTTCAGTTCCGACAGGCCGCGCCAGATTCCCCAAAGGAGATCGCCCCGCGCCGTCGGCACGAGGATGTGATCCGGCAAGCTGTCCCAGGCGCCCATCTCTGCGGCGATCGTCTTGTAGCCTTCGATCGCCAGCGGGGCGCTGCCCAAGGCCGGCAGGTGGGAGTTGGTCAGGGGCAGCACGCCGGAGTCGCCGGCGCGGTGCGCCACGTGGGCCCAGCGCGCCTGGTTGTCGGCGAAGGCGAGCCGCGTGGCCCCTTGCTCGTCCAGCGCGCGGACAAAGGCTGGTGGCATGTCGGCATAGGCCGCCACTTCGCACCGCAAGCCGGCGGCGCGGGCATAGGTGGCCGCGGAGATCGCGGCGTTGCCACTGGAAGCGAGCACCACCGTGCCGGCCCCGGCCAGCAACGCATGCGCGACGCCGAAGGCCGACATGCGGTCTTTGTGGGAACCCGTGGGATTGCCGCTTTCATCCTGGACGGTGACCCGCGCGACGCCCAGCGCCTCCGCCAGCGCCGGCAGGACACGGGCCTGGGCTTGCGAATGCTGCTGGATGCCGAGGATGGGGAGCGAGATGCCGGTTTCGGAAGGTCTGGTGTATGAGGCGGCCAGGCTCACGAAGCGGCCGCCCGTGGCGCATTTGGGGCAGCCGTCGTGGCGGAGCGTGACCTCGTACAGGCTGCCGCAAGCCAGGCAGCGCAGGCCTTCCAGGGCCGGGTTCCAGTGCCAGCTGGAGCTGTGTGTGGGGTCAACGTCTGCGGGGCCAGGGAATGCCATGCGGGCAGTCTAGGGATCGCACGGCCAGGCGGCCAGCCAGCGGGCCCTAGGCTGTATAAGTCGGCTTGATGCCCCGCCAATCCCCTCCCGCCACCGAGCCGGCCTGGGCGCCCACGTTGCGCCAGCTGGAAGTCCTGCGCGCCGTGGTGCAGCTCGGGTCGTTGAGCCGCGCCGCGGAAGCGTTGCACGTGAGCCAGCCGTCGGTGACGCAGACCGTGTCGCAACTGCAGCGCGGCTGCGGCGTGGAACTCCTCACCCATCGCCATGGCAGGGTGGCGGCCACGGCCGCCGCGCATTCGCTGCTGGCTGACATCGACGAAGTGTTCGGCGCCATGGAACGCGTCGGGGCCCGCCTGGACGCGCTGCGGTCGCCTGCGAAGGGCGAGTTGAAGGTGGCCTGCCTCCATGCGCTCGCCACCGCGGTGCTGCCAGAAGCCGTGGGGCAATTCAGGGCGACCTTCCCCACCATCCGCCTCACCTTGATGGTGGAGAGTTCACGCAGCATCCGCGATGCGCTCGTCGCGGGCAAGGTGGACTTCGCCGTGCTCAGCGACGAGGCGGACCTGGCGGGGCTGAGCACCTCGATGTTCTACGAGGTGACTGCCGTCTGCGCCATGCCGGTCAGCCATCGCCTCGCGAGGCGATCCGTGCTCGCGCCCGTCGACCTGGCCGATGAAGCCGTGATCGGACTGTCACCGCTGGACCCTGCGTGCGCGCACATGAAGCGCAGCTTCGTGGAAGCAGGCGTTGCGTGGCAGCCGGCGATCACGACACCCTACAGCCTGACGCAGTGCGAATTGGCCCTGGCCGGCGCAGGCATCGCGATCACGAACCCGGTCGTGGCGCGCAAGTTCCAGCAGCAGGGTCTGGCGAGCGTGCCCTTCGAACCCGCGGTCCCGTTTCGCTCCTGCCTCGCGTTCGGCAGTGGCTACCGTGCAAGCCGCGCGAGCCAGGCCTTCATCGGTTTGCTTCGGTCCCAGACGGCGAAGCGGATGGCCGGACCGCCATGATTACGCGGAGTTACATGTGCCCCGAGATCCGTTCAGGATCCGTTCATGGGCCGCGGCGCAAGATGGCTTCCACACCAACCCAAGGAGTCTTCCATGAACCGTTCAGTCACCTTCCGCAGTGCTGTGGCCGCCGCCCTCGGGCTGGCCGCGCTCGCAGCCTCCACCGCCAGCCATGCCCGCGGCGATTTCCAGATTTCCATCGGCGTGCCGGCACCCGTGTACTACAGCGAGCCTGCGCCCTATTACTACCAGCCGTCGCCGGTCTATGTCCAGCCGCAGCCCGTCTACGGCCACCAGCGCCGCGGCGCCTGGGGCGACCGTGACGGCGATGGCATCCCCAACGCCCACGACCGCTGGGACAACAGCCGGCGGCACGTGAACCAGGCCGACCGGCCGTGGGGCGACGCCGACCGCGACGGCGTGGCCAACCGTTACGACCGCGCGCCGCGCAACCCCTACCGCTATTGACACGGCGGCGGGCGTCATGGTCCATCAGGTGGATGGACCATGCACGCCCGGCTGTCAGGCAAACTTTTCGAACAATTCCTCTTCCACCTCGATCGCCCCGGTGAACGCCGGCCGTTCCAGCAGGCGGTTCCAGTAGGCGAGCAAGCCGTCCGCCGGCTTCCACAGGCCAGCCCGCAAGGTGAGCATCAACGCCCAGCCGAAATACGCATCGGCGATGGTGAACGTGTCGCCGGCCAGGTAGCGTGATCGGGATAGCCGCGCTGTCGCGAAGGCCAGCTTCTTCTCCAGGTTCTCGCGCGCCCAGCGCTTCACTTCACTCGGTACCCCATCCGAGAAGACCGGGTAAAGCGACAGCTTGTGCACCTCGGTCGCGACGTAGTTCACCCACTCCAAGGTCGACTGCCCGGCGGGCGTGGAGCGGTCCGGCAGGTACAGGCGTTCCGGCGCCATGTCGGCCAGCACTTGCAGCACCGCGGAGTTCTCGGTCAGGATGCGCCCGTCGCCGAACTTGAGGACCGGCACCTGGCTCTTGGCGGAGATGTCCGCGAAGGCGCGTCCATCGTCCGTCTCCTTGCGGCGCAACGACACCGGTCGCATGGCGATCTCCAAGCCGGCCTCCCGGATCAGGACATGTCCCGCGAACGAACAGGCCAGCGGGGAAAAGTAGTATTCCATCGCTTGGGACATCAGACCGGGGCCGTCAGCGAGCGGATGCGTTCCGTGCCCTCGGCCTCGAACTGCCTGACCATCTTCTTCGCGAAGTCCGGTGCGTCGTCGGGCGTGCCGTTGCCGAAGGGCGGATCCGGGTAGTACTCGATGCCGAGCTGCACGGTCTTGGCGAATTCCTTGCCTGCGATCAACCCGGCCAGGTACAGGCTGGCGTCGATGCTGGCCGAAACGCCGGCGCCCGTCACCAACTTGCCGTCGCGCACGTACCGCACGTGTTTGACGGTGGCGCCGTAGGTGGCCACCTTCTCTCGCACGGCCCAGTTCGTCGTGACTTCCTTGCCGCCCAGCAAGCCGGCCTTGCCCAGCAACTCGACGCCATTGCAGATGCCGACTGTCCATGTCGAGGTCATGGCCAGGCGGCGGATCGTTTCGATGACCTCGTCGTCTTCCAGTGCAGGGCCGACGCCAGGTCCACCCGGGACATAGAGGATGTCGGTCGTTTCGATCTCTTCGAACGACTTGAAGGCGCTGAGCGCGAGGCGTCTCGTGTCGGCCCAGACGGGCCCGCGCTGCTTCGCCGCGAATTCGACCTGAATCGCCGGGACATTCGCCAGCACTTCGTAGCCGCCAACGATGTCGAGGGCCGTGAAGCCGTCCACCAGGATGATTGTCAAGCGCATGCCATCGACCTCAAGAGTTGCTGTGAAGGCGCAATCCTGAAGCGCGGCGTCGATTGCCGCCAGTGTCAGGAACGACTATATTCTTGCCGTTCCAGACAACCCGGCCCTCATGAGCGACATCGCGATCCTGGTCTATCCCGGCTGCATGGGCGTCGAAGTGCTGGCCCTCACCGATCTCGTGCTCGTCGCGAATCACCTGGCGGCGAACATGTTCCCCGGCAAGTTCGCACCGATGCAGACCCGGCTGGTCACGGTGCGCGAAGGAAATGTCCGCATGGCTGGTGGCGTCACGCTGGCGGCTGGAAAACTCCGGGGCAAGCACGGGTTGCTGGTGGTTCCTGGCCTCGAGGTCACGCGGTTCGGTGAATGGGAGCGCCGCCTGGCCCAGCTGCGTCCCGAGCTCGCCGCCATCCGGAGGCGCCACGCAGCCGGTGCTGCCATCGCCAGCGTCTGCGTGGGCAGCTTCCTGCTGGCCGAAGCCGGCGTCCTGGTCGGCAGGCGCGCGGTCACGGCGTGGCCATTCGCGCGGGACTTCCAGGCGCGTTACCCCGAGATCGAAATGGTCAAGGACGCCATGCTGGTGACTGACGGGACGGTGACGACAACGGGTGCCGTCAGCAGCGCGTTCGACCTCGCGCTCCATCTCGTGAAGCAGCACTTCGGCGCCGCGGTGACCCGGGCAACCGGCAAGCTGTCGATGGTCGACGGCGGCCGAGCGAGCCAGCGGCCATACTTCGACCGGACCCTGCTGCCTCCGGAGCACGCGCTGTTCTCGACCAAGGTCAACCAGTGGCTGAAGTCACGCTTGAGCGAACCGTACAGGCTGGCCTCGCTGGCCGATGCGTTCCACCTGACCGAGCGCACGGTGCTGCGAAGGTACCGGCAGGAGACCGGCTCGAGCCCGCTGAGGTGGCTGCAGGAAGCCCGCATCGACAAGGCGCGGCAACTGCTGGAGCGCAGTTCCCTGCCCTTGATCGAGGTGATCGCGAGTGTCGGTTACCAGGACTTGGCCAGCTTCTCGAAGCTCTTTTCCCGGGAGACCGGGCAGACGCCCGGGCACTACCGGCGCCGGCACCGCAGTGCCGCTGCCGGGCGTTCCGGCTGAGGTCCCCGGCAGGCGAGAAACAGGCATCATCCGCTCTTTGCATGGAGACCTGAGCATGCACAAGAGCCGCCTTGGAACCGTCGTCATCGATTGCCAGACCGAGGACCTCGAGGCCGCCGCGGGCTTCTGGGCCGCGGCGCTCGGCCGCGGCATCAAGGCGCCCGAAACACCGGGCCTGGAGCACTATCGGAACCTGCAAGGGCCGCCCGGCGAAGTGACCATGCTGGTCCAGGCGGTGCAGCACCCCAGCCGGGTGCACCTCGACATCGAGACCGACGACGTCGACGCGGAGGTGCAACGGCTGGAGGCGCTGGGCGCCAGACGCGTCTCGCAGGTGAAGACCTGGTGGGTGATGGAAGCGCCGACCGGCCAGCGCTTCTGTGTCGTGCGGCCGCAGCGCCCCGACTTCGAGGCGCACGCGACCGTCTGGAAGTAGGCGGTACTAGCCGCTACTCCTTCACCGAGCCCGTCATCCCCGACACGTAGTACTCGACGAAGAACGAGTACACGAAAGCCACGGGCAGCGAGCCGAGCAAGGCGCCCGCCATCAGCGGCCCCCAGTGGTAGACATCGCCTTCCACCAGCTCGGTGACCACGCCGACCGGCACCGTCTTGTTCTCGCTGGAAGACACGAAGGTGAGGGCGTAGATGAACTCGTTCCAGCTGAGCGTGAAGGCGAAGATGCCCGCCGAGATCAGTCCCGGCACCGCGAGCGGCAGCACGATCTTGATCAGGATCTGCCAGCGCGTCGCGCCGTCGATCAGCGCGCACTCTTCCAGCTCATAGGGGATCGAGCGGAAATAGCCCATCAGCAGCCAGGTCGAGAACGGGATCAGGAAGGTCGGGTACGTGAGGATCAGCGCCATCCGGCTGTCGAACAGCCCCAGCTTCACGACGATGGCGGCCAGCGGGATGAACAGGATCGAAGGCGGCACCAGGTAGGCCAGGAAAATCGCGCCGCCGGCGGGTTTGCTGCCCTGGAACCGCAGGCGCTCGATCGCGTAGGCCGCCAGCACCGAAAAGACCAGCGAGATCGCCGTGGCGATCACCGAGACGATCACGGTGTTCCAGAGCCAGGCCGGGTATTCCGTGCGGAACAGCAGCTTCTCGAAGTGGGCCAGGGTGGGGCCCATGATCCAGAACGGGTTGCCGCTGCGCGACAGCAGTTCGTTGTCCGGTTTGAACGACGTGATCGCCATCCAGTAGAACGGGAACAGCAGCACGAACACGAAGATGCCGATCGGGATGTACAGCGTCACCCAGCGGCGCGGCATGGACTGCAGGAAGTCCATGCCCTGCGAGGCGTCGTTGTTCTTGGCGTTGCTCATTTGTCACCCCCCTGTTGCCAGGCACGGCGCTGCAAGCCGAAGTAGCTGAATGCGATGGCCGCCAGCAGGAAAGGCACCATCAGCGTCGCGATGGCCGCGCCTTCCGCCAGGGCGCCCCCGGAAATGGCGCGCTGGAATGCGAGCGTCGCCATCAGGTGCGTCGCGTTGAGCGGTCCGCCGCGCGTCAGCACATAGATCAGCTGGAAGTCGGTGAAGGTGAACAGCACCGAGAACGTCATCACCACCGCGATGATGGGCGTGAGCAGCGGCAGCGTGATGAACCGGAACTGTTGCCACGGCGTGGCCCCGTCGATCGCCGAGGCCTCGTAGTACGAGGGTGAAATGGTTTGCAGCCCGGCCAGCAGCGAGATGGCCACGAAGGGGATGCCGCGCCAGACGTTGGCGACGATGGTCGAGATGCGGGCGTTCCAGGGGTCGCCCAGGAAATCGATGTACCTGTCGATCAGGCCCATCTTCATCAGCGCCCAGCTGATGATGGAAAACTGCGCGTCGAAGATCCACCAGAAGGCGATGGCGGACAAGGCCGTGGGTACGATCCAGGGCAGGAGAACCACGGCGCGGAAGAAACTCTGGAAGGGCAGGCGCTTGTTCAGCAGCAGGGCCAGGTACAGGCCGAGGCCGAATTTGAGAATGCTGGCCACCACCGTGTAGAAGAGGGTGTTGAACAGCGCCAGCCGGGTGACGCTGTCGCCGACCAGGAACTTGAAATTCTCCAGGCCGATCCACTCGCCGTCGCGGCCGATCTTGGCGTCGGTGAAGCCGAGCCAGGTGCCCAGGCCGAGCGGATAGGTGAGGAAAAGCACCAGCAGCACCGTCGTCGGCAACATGAACGCCCAGCCCAGGGCGTTCCTGTTGTTCTGGAAGCGCTCCAGGAACGAAGGCTGCCGGTGGGCGCGCACCTGCGGCGCCGGAACCGTTGCTTGCGCCGCAGGTTGCGCCATGGTCAGACCTTGTAGTAGCGCTCGGCGCGCTTCTGGGCGCGTTCGGCGGCTTCCTTGGGGGTCTTCGATCCGCTGATGGCTTCCGCCACCATGTTGGCGACGATGAAGTCGGCGCCTGCGCCGGCCGAGGCGTAGCCCAGCCGGCCCGCGTGGCCCGTGGGCCGCATGTTCTTCACGCAGTCGCGGTAGGCCGTGTGCTTCGGGTCCGACGTCCAGATCGGGCATGACTCATAGGCGGCGAGCGGATGCGCGATGTAGCCACCGGCGCCGATCAGCCAGGCATCGAACTGCTCGCGTTCCATCATGAAGCGCAGGAACTCCTTGGCGGCTTGCGGGTACTTGGTGTACTTGAAGATCATCTGGTTGAAGAACAGATGCGATTCGGTGGGCACACCCACCGGGCCGATGGGGAACGAAGCGTGCTGGATGTCGGACTGCAGCTCCTTCACCTTGGGGTCCGTGGAAGTCTTGGTCGCGTAGTAGATCGAGATGCCGTTGTTGGTGACGCTGATCTGGCCGTCGAGGAACGCCTTGTTGTTGTTCGGGTCCAGCCACGACAGGGTGCCCGGGATGAAGGTGGCGTACAGCTCCTTGCCGTACTCGAGCGCCTTGATGGTCTCGGGGCTGTCGATCACGACCTTGTTGTTCTTGTCGACCAGCTGGCCGCCGTGCGACCACATCAGCCAGTTGGTCCAGAGGCTGTCGCCGGTGGCGTTGCCCAGGGCGTAACCGCCGGGCGTGCCCTTGTCCTTCAGGGCCTTGTGCAGGGCCAGGAAGCCGGCCGTGTCCTTCGGGAAGCTGGTGAAGCCCGCGGCCTTCACCATGCTGTCGCGGTAGACGATCATCGAACCGGCGGCGCCGAGGCCGAGGCCCAGCCACCGCTTGCCGTCGGGGCGCAGGTACTGGTGCACCGCCGGGTACCAGCCGCCGTACTTCTTGCCCAGGTATTCGGCGACGTCGGTCACGTCGAGCAGCTTTTCGGGGTACAGGTTGGCGTCATCGTTGGTGGACAGCACGATGTCCGGCCCGCCGCCGGTGTTGGCCGCGACCGCCGCCTTGGGGCGCACGTCTTCCCAGCCTTCGTTGTCGACGCGGACCTCGATCCCCGTCTTCTCGGTGAACTTCTTGACGTTGAGCATGTAGGCGTCGATGTCGCCCTGCACGAACCGGCTCCAGCGCAGGACGCGCAGCTTGGCGCCTTTCTCGGGCTTGAGCGCCAGGGTTTGCGCATGGACCGCCGGCGCGAAGACGGTGGCACCGGTGCCCAGCGTGGCGGCAGCGGCGACGCTGGCCGAGCCTTCGAGAAACTTGCGGCGATTGAACTCACTCATGGTTGTCTCCTGTGTTGTCTGTGGAACGGTCGATCACGGAACCTGTCACGCCACCAGCCTTGCGCCGGTGCCTGCATCGAAAAGGTGGGCCCGCTGCAGGTCGGGCTGCAGGCGGATCATGGTGCCGGGCGCGAAGTCGTGCCGCTCCCGGAACACGGCGGACAGGTCCGCGCCTCCGTGCCGGCACGCCACGAAAGTATCCATGCCGGTGGGCTCCATCACCACCACCTGCGAGGGGATGCCGCCGGCATCCGACAGCGACAGGTGCTCGGGGCGCGTGCCGTAGACCACCGGCTGGCCATCCTCGCCGCCGGCCTGCAGCGGCGCGTCGAGCAGGGTGCCATCCTGCAGTTCAACGCGCGCCGCCCCGCCGGCGCGGCGCAGCGTGCCGGGCAGGAAGTTCATGGCGGGCGAACCGATGAAGCCAGCCACGAACTGGTTGGCAGGCTGGTCGTAGAGCTCCAGCGGACTGCCGGTCTGCTCGATGCGGCCGTCGCGCATCACCACGATCTTGTCGCCCATGGTCATGGCCTCGATCTGGTCGTGCGTGACGTAGATCGAGGTGGTCTTCAGGCGCAGGTGGAGTTCCTTGATCTCGCTGCGCATCGCCACGCGCAGCTTGGCGTCGAGGTTGGACAGTGGCTCGTCGAACAGGAAGACCTGGGGGTCGCGCACGATGGCGCGCCCCATCGCCACGCGCTGGCGCTGCCCACCCGACAGCTGGCGCGGATAGCGCTCCAGCAGGGGCAGGAGACCGAGGATCTCGGCCGCGCGCTTGACCTTGGACTCGATGGTGGCCTTGTCGACTTTGGCCAGCGCCAGGGCGAAGGCCATGTTGTCGCGCACGGTCATGTGCGGATACAACGCGTAGTTCTGGAACACCATCGCGATGTCGCGTTCCTTCGGCGGCAGGTCGTTGACGCGGCGGTCGCCGATGCGGATTTCGCCGCCGTTGATCTGCTCGAGCCCCGCGATCATGCGCAGCAGCGTGGACTTGCCGCAGCCCGACGGGCCGACCAGGACGGTGAAAGAGCCGTCCTGGATGTCGATGTCCACGCCGTGCAGGATCGCGACTTCGCCGAAATTCTTCTTGACTGCCTGGATCGTGACACTGGCCATTGCGATGAAGTCCCCTGGGATGCCGCGCAGTATCGGCACAGGACCGGCGCGTCGCCATCAGGGAAACCCTGCGGGAGAAAGCTCACTAAATTTGTATGATGACCTGATAAAAGCGTCTCGCCCAGCTTCCTCCCACCCTTTCCGTGCCAGCCCTTTCCGCCACCGATTCGACCCCGCTGGTGTCCGAAAGGCTGTCCGACCGGCTGGCGGGGCGGCTGATCTCGCAGATCGGGGCCGGCGCCCTGCAGCCCGGTGACCGGCTGCCGACGGAACAGCAGCTGGCAGCGGCCCACGGGGTTTCGCGCACGGTCGTGCGTGAAGCCATGCATCAGCTCAAGTCGCGCTCGCTGGTGGTGGCCCGCCAGGGCTCCGGCGTGTTCGTCGCGCCGACACCGGTCAACCAGCCGCTCGAATTCGACCCGGCCGTCCTGGGGTCGGTGCAGGCGGTGGTGCACGTCATCGAGGTGCGCCGCGTGCTGGAAGGCGAGATCGCCGCCCTGGCGGCCGAGCGTGCGACGCGCGCGCAGATCGCGCAGTTGCGCCGGTCCCTCAAGGCCATCGACATGGCGGTGGCCGAGGGCCGCGACGGCGTGGCCGAAGACTTGGCGTTCCACCGCGTCATCGGCGAATCGGCGGGCAACCCGCAGTTCCGGCTGCTCATCGGCTTCCTGGAACAGTACCTGCGTGAGGCCATGCGCATTACTCGCGGCAATGAGGCGCGCCGGCGCGACTTCATGCAGTCGGTGCAGCAGGAGCACCGGGCTATGGTGGAAGCCATCGCCGCGCGCGACGCCGAGGCAGCCCGGCACCATGCCACCCGGCACATCCTGCGCGGTGAACAGCGGCTGGTGGAGGGCGGCGTGATCCCCGGCCGGCGCAGGAAACAATCTTCGAAGGGACTTTCATGAAACTGTTGATCACCGGCGGTGGTGGTTTCGTCGGCGCGCGCCTGGCGCGCACCCTGCTGGCGCGGGGCACCTTGGCCGGCGGGCGCATCGAGCAGGTCGTGCTGACGGACATCGCGCCCCCACCGGCGGACCTGCTGGCCGACGCCCGTGTGCAAGCCCGCACCGGGCCGCTGCTGGCGCAAACCGATGCGTTGCGCACCGAGACTTTCGACGGCGTGTTCCATCTCGCGTCCGCGGTGTCCGGTGAGTGCGAGGCCGATTTCGAGCTGGGCCTGCGCTCGAATCTCGACAGCACGCGCGCATTGCTCGACGCCCTGCGCGCCAACGTGGCGGCGGGCGGCAAGGTGCCGCGCCTGGTCTTCTCCAGCTCGGTCGCGGTGTTCGGGCCGGACGCGGCCGTGCCGCTGCCCAAGCTGGTGGCCGACGACACGCTGCCCGCACCGCAGACCTCCTATGGCACGCAGAAGCTCGTCTGCGAGCACCTGATCGCCGACTACACGCGCAAGGGCTTCATCGACGGCCGCGCGGCGCGCCTCATGACCGTGACGGTCCGGCCGGGCCGGCCGAATGGCGCGGCATCTTCCTTCTTCAGCGGCATCATCCGCGAGCCGTTGGCCGGGGTCGAGTCCATTTGCCCGGTCTCACCGGACGTGTCGCATCCCATGTCGTCGCCGGCGCGGACGATCGACGGCCTGATCGCCGTCTATGAAGCGTCGCGCGAGCAGTTCCTGGGGCGCCTGGGCATGAACCTGCCGGCACTGAACGTCAAGGTCAGCGACATGCTCGACGCCCTGGAGCAGGTGGCAGGCCGCAAGGTGCGCCAGCTGGTGCGGTTCGAACGCGACGAGCGCATCGCCGGCATCGTGGCGAACTGGCCCGGGGGCGCGACCGCCGAGCGGGCGGCCCGGCTTGGCCTGAAGCCGCACGAGAATTTCGCTGAGATCGTCCAGCAGTACATCGACGATTGCAAGGCGCTGCCGACGGCCGCGCAAACCCTCAAGGCCATTCAATGAAGAACAAGAAAGTCAGTCGCGAACGCAAGGCCCCGGGCAAGAAGGCGCTCCCACGGCTGCGCTCGCAAGCCTGGTTCGACAATCCCGACAACGCCGACATGACCGCGCTCTACCTGGAGCGCACCATGAACTTCGGCCTGGGGTTCGACGAACTGCAGTCCGGCCGGCCCATCATCGGCATCGCGCAGACGGGGTCGGACATCGCCCCCTGCAACCGCCACCACCTGGTTCTGGCCCAGCGCGTGCGCGAAGGCATCCGGGATGCCGGGGGCATCGCCTTCGAGTTCCCGATCCACCCGATCCAGGAAACCTGCAAGCGCCCCACGGCGGCGCTCGACCGCAACCTGCAATATCTGTCGCTGATCGAAGTGCTCTACGGCTATCCGATCGATGGCGTGGTGCTCACCACCGGGTGCGACAAGACCACCCCGGCGCAGTTGATGGCCGCGGCCACCGTCGACATTCCGGCCATCGCGCTGAATTCCGGCCCGATGCTCAATGGCTGGTACCAGGGCGAGCGCACGGGCTCGGGCACCATCGTCTGGCGCGCGCGCGAAATGATGGCGGCGGGCGAGATCGGCTACCAGGAGTTCCTGAAGCTGGTGGCTTCGTCGGCGCCGTCCACCGGCCATTGCAACACCATGGGCACCGCGTCGACAATGAATTCGCTGGCCGAGGCGCTCGGGATGACGCTCCCGGGCAGCGCGGCCATTCCCGCGCCGTACCGCGACCGCCAGGAGATGGCGTACCTGACCGGCAAGCGCATCGTGGACATGGTGCGTGAAGACCTGAAGCCCTCTGACATCATGACGCGGGCCGCGTTCGAGAACGCCATCGTGGTCAACTCCGCGATCGGCGGCTCGACCAATGCGCCGGTGCACCTGAACGCGATCGCCAAGCACATCGGCGTGAAGCTGACCACGGCGGACTGGGAAAAGCACGGCTACAAGATCCCGCTCCTGGTGAACCTGCAGCCGGCGGGCGAATACCTGGCCGAGGAGTACTACCGCGCTGGCGGCGTGCCCGCCGTGGTGGCCGAACTGATCGCGCAGGGCAAGATCCAGCCTGCGCTGACCGCCAACGGCAAGACGCTCATCGAGAATTGCGAAGGCCAGTTCACCAGCGATCGGAAGGTGATCTTCCCGTACGCGAAGCCGATGAAGAAGAACGCGGGCTTCCTCAACTTCAGCGGCAACCTGTTCGATTCCGCGATCATGAAGACCAGCGTGATCACGCCGGAGTTCCACAAGCAGTACCTGGAGAATCCGGCGGACCCGATGGCTTTCGAGGGCACCGCGGTGGTGTTCGACGGCCCGGAGGACTACCACAAGCGCATCGACGATCCCAAGCTGAAACTCACGCCGGCCAGCGTGCTTTTCATGCGCGGCGTCGGGCCGATCGGCTATCCAGGTGCGGCCGAAGTCGTGAACATGCGCGCGCCGGACTACCTGCTGAAGAAGGGCGTGACGGCGCTGGCCTGCATCGGCGACGGCCGGCAGTCCGGGACCTCCGGCTCACCCTCGATCCTCAATGCATCGCCAGAGGCGGCAACTGGCGGCGGGTTGGCGCTGCTGAAGACCGGCGACAAGGTGCGCATCGACCTGAAGAAGCGCACCGCGAACATGCTGGTTTCGGATGCGGAACTGAAGAAGCGCCGTGCCGCCTTCGAGGCTGCCGGTGGCTACAAGTACCCCGCCAGCCAGACTCCGTGGCAGGAAATCCAGCGCGGCATCGTCGATGAACTGTCGGAAGGCATGGTGCTGAAGCCGGCGGTGAAGTACCAGCGGATCAACACGACTTTCGGGTTGCCGCGCGACAACCACTAGGCCCAGGCTCCTAGGCGAGGGCGGGGCGGCGCCACCGCCACACTTCGCCATCTTCAGGGTGCTGCACGGGGCCCTCGAACTCGAAGCCCAGCTTCTTGAGGATCGCGGTGGAGGCGCCTTCGGCGGGCAGGGTGTGCGCGATGAACCGCCCACCCACACTCGCGGTCTCCCGGGACGAGAGGGCGATCAGCGCTGCCGCCATCCGGGTGGCGACCCCCTGGCCCTCGCCGCCCGGGAACGTGAAGTAGGCGATCTCGGCGCTGCCCTCGGCAGCTGTCGCCGCAAAGCCGCAGGTGCCGACCACGGCCTGGTCCTCCACGGCCAGGTAGCAGATCCAGGGTTCGCTGAAGCCGATCCGCCGATACAGGGCGGTGGTGGCTTCGACGATGCCGCCGCAGATCTCCGGCATCTCGATGCCTGTCAGGCGCACCGTGCCGTCTTGTTCGATGGGGACGAGTTCCATCCCGGTATTTTCGCCGACGTGCCGTGCCGGCCTTGTGGCAAGCTGGTGCCATGCATGCCCTGACACCATTGCGTTCGGTCGAAGCGGGCCGGCTGGCCATCTCGTATCACGAGGCGGGCCCGGCGGATGGCCCGCCGGTTTTCCTCATGCACGGCTTCCCGTACGACATCCATGCTTTCGCGGAAGTCATCCCTCGGCTGGCGGAAGCCGGCTGCCGCGTGGTCGTTCCCTACCTGCGCGGCTTCGGAAGTACGCGTTTCCTGGACGCCTCCACGCCGCGCTCCGGCGAACAGGCGGCCCTGGGCGCGGACTTGCTGGCCCTGATGGACGCGCTGAACATTCCGCGCGCGGTGCTGGCCGGTTATGACTGGGGCGGCCGCGCCTGCTGCGTGGTGGCGGCCCTCTGGCCCGAGCGCTGCGCCGGCCTGGTCTCGTACAACAACTACAACATCTTCAACCACGCGCGGGCGCTGGAGCCCGACACGCCCGCGAACGAGCTGAAGCTCTGGTACCAGTACTACTTCCAGTCCGAGCGCGGGCGCGAAGGTCTGCGGCGCAACCGGCGCGCCCTGGCGCGGCTGCTCTGGGAGACCTGGTCCCCGACCTGGGTGTTCGACGACGCCACCTTCGAGCGCACCGCGCCGGCGTTCGACAACCCGGACTTCGCCGACGTGGTGATCCATTCCTACCGGCACCGCTTCAACCTGGTGCCGGGCGATCCGGCCTATGCGGCGATCGAACAGCAGCTGGCGGCGCAACCTGCGATTGCCGTGCCGACGATCAGCTTCGACGGCGCCGACGACGGCGTGCGGCCGCCGGCACCTGCCTCGGCGCATGCGGCGCGCTTCACCGGTGGGCGCGACCATCGCGTGGTGCCCGGTGCCGGCCACAACCTGCCGCAGGAGAAGCCGGCGCTGTTCGCCGAAGCCGTGCTGGAGCTGGTGCGCCGGGGCTGATCGCCCCCCGCGCTTCAGTGCTGGATGAGGACGACCGGCGCCAGGCCGGCGTTCAGGAACCCGAGCGAAACGGCCGCGGCCTTGCTCAGGTCGATGATGCGGCGGCGGCTGGGCAGCCTGTCGTTGATCCGCACGACCACCTCGCGCCCGTTGGCGACGTTGCGTACCCGAACCATGGTGCCGAACGGCAGCGTCGGATGCGCCGCCGTCAGTTCGTTCTGGTCGAAGCGTTCGCCGCTGGCCGTGCGTCTGCCGTGAAATCTCGGCCCGTACCACGACGCCTTGCCGCGCGCGAGGACCGCTTTGAGCGATTGCGTCAACTCCACCGGATCCGCTTTCCACTCGTCCGGCGCCTGGGCATGCGTTGGCGGCGTGGGCGAGAGGCACGCCGCGGCCAGGGTCAGCAGACCCGCCAGGCGCCATGCTGCGGGGAGCGGCTTCTCGGCTTTCATGACCGCGATTGTAGGAAAGTTCTACGGCAGAGCTTCAACGGGCGTGATCCGGCGCGAGACCCTGCATCGCCGGCGCGATGCCGGACCAATCAGCCACGAACCCATCGTCACTGCGCAGCGCGGGCGGCGCCAGCCCCTGCAGCATCACGTCCAGGCCGGCCTGGGCGCTGTCGATCAGTGGCAGGGGCACCTCGGGCTGCAGCCGTTCGGCATAGCCGGCGAGGCCCGCGCCACCCACGATGATGGAGCGTGCCCCGGTGCCGGCGGCGGCGCGGCAGGCTGCACCCAGCGTCCGCATGGCCAATGCCTCGTCGGCGAGCAGCATCGCCCCGGTGGGCACGACGGTTTCGATGTGCTGGAGCAAGGCGCCGAACCCCAGGCTGCCGGCCAGCCGGCGGAGCATCGGTGCCCAGCGTTCGCGCGGCGCTGCGCTCTCGCAAGATGCGCGCATGTCCCATCTCATCATCCACGGCGGCTCGCCGCTCCACGGCCACATCGTTCCCTCGGCGAACAAGAACGCCGTCCTGCCCATCCTCTGCGCGACGCTGCTGACGCGTGAGCCGGTCCGGCTCCGCGGCGTCCCCGACATCACGGACGTGCGGAAAATCCTGGACGTGTTCCGCCGGCTGGGCAGCAACGTCGCCATCGATTTCCAGACTGGCGTGCTGTCCCTGCAGCACAGCGAGACGCAATTCGACCCGGTGCGCGACCACCTGCCCGAGAGCATGCGCAGCTCGATCCTGCTGGTGCCGGGGCTGCTGGCGCGCTTCGGCGCCGCCCGGATCGAGGGCGACGTCAAGGGCTGCACGCTGGGCGCGCGCGAGATCGACCCGCACATCGAGGTGTTCGAGCGCTTCGGGGCCGGCGTCGAGCGCACCGGCCAGAGCGTCGTGCTGCGGGCGGACCGCCCCCTGCGCCACAACGACCACTGGACCGACTACGCCTCGGTCACCACGACCGAGAACTTCGTGCTGTGCGCGGCCCTGGCCGATGGCGTGTCGACGCTGACGAACGCCGCGGGTGAACCGCACGTGCAGGAGTTCTGCCGCTTCATGGAGCTGTTGGGCGCGAAGATCGAGGGCATCGGCACCTCGCGCCTCGTCGTGCACGGAACGGACCGCCTTGGCGGTTGCGATTTCACTTTCACCGAGGACTTCCACGAGGTCGTCACCTTCCTGGCTCTTGGTGCGATCACCGGCGGGGACGTCCGGGTGAAGAATTCGCAACCCGGCCATTTCCCGCTGATCGACCGCACCTTCGCCAAGTTCGGCGTCCGGGTCACGCACGCCGACGGCTGGTCGCGCTGCGCCGTGGAGGATCGGTTGAAGGTCCGCGAACCCTTCACGCCCAGCATCCTGCAGAAGGTGGAGGCGGCGCCTTGGCCGTACCTGCCGGTGGACCTGCTGCCGATCTTCGTGGCGCTGGGCGTGCGGGCCGAAGGCAGCATGATGTTCTGGAACAAGGTCTACGACGGCGCGCTGGGCTGGACGTCGGAACTGTCGAAGTTCGGCGCCCATGCCTTCCAGTCGGATCCGCATCGCGTGGTGACCTTCGGCGGCAAGGCCCTGACGCCGGCCGAGGTCGAGAGCCCCTACATCATCCGGGTGGCGATCGCCTTGCTGATGGTCGCGGCCAGCGTTCCGGGGCGATCCGTGATCCGGAACGCGGCACCGGTGCGCCGGGCCCATCCGCAATTCGCGGAGAACATCACGCGGCTGGGCGCGCGGGTGGAGTGGATGGAGGCGAGCTGATCCGCCCCATGGGGCCCGGTGGATCGGGTTGGCTCAATCACCGACCCAGCGCAATTCGGAAGCGCGCAGGTGCGACAGCATCGCGGCCTGAGCGGCGATCGGGTCGCGCGCTTCCAGCGCTCGCAGGATCGCTTCGTGCTCCTTCAGCGCCTGCTTCCAGGTGCGGGGCGTTTCGTACTTGGACGACAGCTTCGCGGAGATGGGGCTGTGCCGCTCGTCGAACAGCTGCGCGATGATGCGCGCCATCACGGAATTGCCGCTCATGTCCGCCAGGGTCATGTGGAACTGCCGGTCCAGCTCCAGCGGCGCCCGGTTGCGCTCGGTCTCCTCCCGCATGCGGGTGACGATGGCGCGCAACTGCTTGAGCTGTTCCTTCGTGCCGAGTGCGCACGCGAGGATCATCACCGCGCTCTCGACCGCGGAGCGCGCCTGCATCAGTTCGTGCGGGCTCTCGCCCAGTTCGGGGGTGGCCTTGGCGGCCCGGGCCTCGGGTTGCGGGCAGACGTAGACGCCTGAGCCGCCGCGGATCTCGATGTTGCCCTGGACATCCAGGGCGATCAGGCCCTCGCGCAGCGACGGCCGCGACACCCCGAGCAAGAGGGCGAGTTCGCGTTCGGCCGGCAGCCGGTCCCCGACCTGGAAAGTCCCCTTGGCGATCAATTCCTTGATCTGGTCGGCGATCTGCTGGTAGAGGCGGCGCGGGTCGGGTGGCTTCGGAGCGCTCATGAGGTGTGCATGTGCTGCGGATGATACCGCCGGGGCAGCGCCTAGGGAAACTACGGTAAGACCAATTATGGTGAAAACTATAATTGGCCTGACCAAAGTGGGGAATGAACCGGCGCGATGAAATACGACTTCGACTTCAGGGCGCCCCTGGCGTACTGGCCGGACTTCCTGGCCGCCGCGGGAACCACGCTCGGCCTGTCGCTGGCGGCAACGGTCTTCGGGTTCCTGCTGGGGGTTTCCTGCGCGCTCGCCCGCACGGGCCGCAAGCCGTGGCTCACGCGCCTGAGTTCGGTCTACGTGGAAGCGATCCGCAACACGCCCCTGCTGGTCCAGATCTTCATCGTCTACTTCGGGCTGGCCTCGATCGGATGGAAAGTCGACGCCTTCGCCGCGGCGACGGCCGCCCTGGTGATCAACGTCGGGGCCTACACGTCTGAGATCGTGCGCGCGGGCATCGAGTCCGTCCCCAAGGGGCAGATCGAAGCGGCGGAATGCCTGGGTCTTTCCCGGCGGCACCTGCTCACCCATGTGGTGCTGCCACCGGCCATCGAGCGGGTCTACCCCGCGCTCACCAGCCAGTACGTGCTGCTCATGCTCGCATCGTCGATCACTTCGCAGATCTCGGCCGAGGAACTGACCGCGGCCGCCAACCGGATCCAGTCCGAAACCTTCCGTTCGGTCGAGACCTACCTGATCGTCGCCGCCGCCTATCTCGTGCTGTCGATGGTCATGCGCCTCGTCTTCTCGTGTGCGAGCTACGCCGCGTTCCCGCGGCGCCGCCGGCTTGGCACGCCGCTGTGATGGGGCACACGTGACGGCCTTGACGGTGCCCCAGCTGCAGTTCCTGCTGAACGGGCTGGCATGGACGGTCGTCCTGTCGTTGCTGGCATTCGCCGGCGGCGGGCTGCTGGGCTTCGCGGTGGCGATCTGCCGCGTCGATGGCCCCAAGGCCACGCAATACCTCGTCATGCTCTACATCAAGCTGGTGCAGGGCACGCCCTTGCTGGTGCTGCTGTCGCTGGCCTACTTCGGCCTGCCCGCCCTCGGCTTCAACATCCAGCCGCTCACGGCCGCCGGCATCGGCCTGAGCATCTATGTGTCGGCCTACCTGGGGGAGATCTGGCGTGGCTGCCTCGAATCGGTGCCGCGCGCGCAGGCCGAGGCCGCGGAGTGCCTGGCACTCACCTGGCGGCAGCGGCTGGTCCACGTCATCCTGCCGCAGGCCGTGAAGATCGCCACCCCCCCGACGGTCGGGTTCATGGTCCAGATCGTCAAGAACACCTCGCTCGCCTCGGCCGTCGGCTTCGTCGAACTGGCGCGCGCCGGGCAGGTGATCAACAACTCGACTTTCCAGCCCTTCGTGATCTTCGTGCTGATCGCGGCGCTGTACTTCGCCATCTGCTACCCGCTGTCGGTGCTGAGCCGGCGGCTCGAACGGAGGCTGAATGTCGCCCATCGTTAAGGTCGAATCGGTCTCCAAGAGCTTCGGCCCGACCCGCGTCCTCGAGGACGTGTCGTTCCAGGTGGAGCCGGGCTCGGTCGTCGCCGTCATCGGACGCAGCGGCTCCGGCAAGAGCACCGCATTGCGCTGCATCGACCGGCTCGAGACGGTGGACCAGGGCCGCATCGAGGTCTGCGGACACGACATCACGGCGCCGGGGCTGAACCTGCAGCAGCTGCGGCGGGACGTCGGCATCGTGTTCCAGAGCTACAACCTGTTCCCGCACATGACCGTGGAACAGAACGTCATGCTGGCGCCGCGGCTCGTGCTGAAGCGCAATCGCGCGGAACTGCGCCACGGGGCCGACGCGGCCCTCGCGCAGGTCGGGTTGGCCGACAAGGCGGGTGCCTACCCGTCGCAGCTGTCGGGCGGCCAGCAGCAGCGCGTCGCCATCGCCCGTTCGCTGGCGATGTCGCCCAAGCTGATGCTGTTCGACGAGGTCACGTCCGCGCTCGACCCGGAGCTGACGGGCGAAGTGCTGCGCGTGATGGAGAAACTGGCCGCCGACGGCATGACCATGATCCTGGTCACCCACGAGATGGCATTCGCCCGCAAGGTCGCCGATGAGGTCGTCTTCATGCACCGCGGCAAGGTGTGGGAGCACGGCCCCGCGGCGATGCTCGACGCCCCGGTGACCGAGGAATTGCACAACTTCGTCGGCAGCAGCCTCTGAGGCCGATCACATCCGCTCCCCTCCAACGAAAGAGAGACCCCCATGATCCAACGTTCCACGTTCCTCCGCGGCCTCTGTGCTGGCATCGCCATCCTGGCCGGCGCAGGCGCCGCCCAGGCTGACACGCTCGACGATATCCGGGCCGCGAAGAAGATCCGCATCGCCATCGACCTCGGTGCGCCCCCGTTCGGCACCACCGACGCGTCGATGAACCCGACGGGCTCCGACGTGGAGACCGCGCGCCTGCTGGCCCGGGACCTCGGCGTCGAACTGGAGATCGTGCAGACCACCGGCGCGAATCGCATCCCTTTCCTGCAGACCGGCAAGGCGGACGTCGTGATCTCGTCGCTCTCGGTCACCGCGGAGCGCGAGAAGGTCATCGACTTCTCGCAGCCGTACGCGCAGATCCAGGCGGTGGTCGCCGGGCCGAAGACGCTGGCCATCAAGGGCTTTGGCGACCTCGCCGGCAAGCGCGTGGCGACGGCGCGCGGGACCACCAATGACCGCCTCGCCACCGAAGGTGCGAAGGGCGCCCAGATCGTCCGCTTCGACGACGACAGCACGCTCGTCACCGCCATCGCCAGCGGGCAGGTGGACATCGTCGCCACCGCGCCGTCGCTCGTGAAGGTGATGGCGGAGAAGGCGCCCGCCCTCGGCCTGGAGACCAAGTTCGTGATGCAGGGTTTCCCGCTCGGCATCGGCATGCGCAAGGGCGAGCCCAAGCTGCAGGCCTGGATCAACCAGTGGGTCGCGAAGAATCTCGAGAACGGCCGGCTCACCGAGATCTACAGGCGCTTCCATGGCTGACCGCCATCCACCTGAAGAGGACCCGCCATGCTGACAGTGATCTGCGAGACGCCCGGCCTCTTGCGCGCCCAGGACCGCCCCAAGCCCACGCGGGCGGAGGACGAGGTCCTGCTGCGCGTCAAGCGCGTCGGGGTTTGCGGCACCGACCTGCACATTTTCACGGGCAACCAGCCCTACCTCAGCTACCCGCGCGTGATGGGGCATGAGCTGTCCGGCATCGTCGAGGAGGTCCCGGCGGACAGCTCGCTCGCGCCAGGCGATATGGTGTATGTGATGCCGTACCTGTCGTGCGGGCGATGCGTGGCGTGCCGCCAGGGCAAGACGAACTGCTGCGTCAACATCCAGGTGCTGGGCGTCCACCGCGACGGCGCATTCACCGAATACCTTTGTGTCCCGCAGGGCTTCGTGCACAAGGTGGAGGGCGTCTCGCTGGACCAGGCCGCCATGGTGGAGTTCCTGGCGATCGGCGCGCACGCGGCCCGGCGCGCGGGGGTGCGCGCGGACCAGCGCGTGCTGGTGGTGGGCGCGGGACCCATCGGGATGGCGGCGATGATCTTCTGCGGGCTGCGCGGCGCGCGAGTGACGGCGCTCGACACCCGCCGCGACCGGCTCGACTTCTGCGCAGCCCATCTGCGAACGGCGGCCTGCGTGGAGGTCGGACACGACGACGAGCAGCGGCTGGCCGCACTGACCGATGGCGAATTCTTCGACATCGTGTTCGACGCGACCGGCAATCCGAAGGCGATGGAACGCGGCTTCAAGTTCGTTGCCCACGGGGGCACCTATGTCCTGATCTCGGTCGTCGGTGGAACCATCAGCTTTGCCGACCCGGAGTTCCACAAGCGGGAAACGACCTTGCTGGGAAGCCGCAACGCCACGACCGAAGACTTCGAGACCGTGCTGGCCGCCATGCGGGCCGGCCACATTCCCGACGCGGCGCTCAACACCCACCGGCTCCGGCTGGCCGAGGTGCCCGACGGCTTCAAGGACCTGCTGGATCCCGCACGCGGCGTGGTGAAGGCCATCGTGGAATGCTGAGAGGCCGATGAGCCCGCCCATCCTCCAGTTCGGCACCAGCCGGTTCCTGCAGGCGCATGTGGATCTGTTCGTCTCGCAGGCGCTGGCTCGCGGTGCGGTGGGCCAAGCGCTCGGCGGCATCGCGGTCGTTCAGACGACCAGCAACCCGGAAAGCGCGGAGCGCGTGGCGGCGCTGGCAGCCGGCGGCGGCTACCCGGTGCGCATCCGCGGGCTGCGGAATGGGCAACGCGTCGAAGAGGACGTGACCTGCCGCGCCGTCGTGCGAGCCTGGCAGGCGGATGCCGCCTGGCACGCGTTGCGCGAGGCCATGGCGACCGATGTCCGCGTGATCGTTTCGAACACGGGCGACCGCGGCTACCAGCTGGTGGATGCGGACGGCCCGGCGTTGCTGCACGACGCGGCGAATGCGCCGCGCGGTTTCCCGGCCAAGCTCCTGGTGCTGCTGCACCATCGCTGGCGGGAGCTGCCCGCCGAAGACCTGTCGATCTTTCCCTGCGAGCTCATCGAGCGCAATGGCGACGTCCTGCGCGACCTCGTGCGCGGCCTGGCGGCCCGGTGGGAGCTGGAGCCGGATTTCATCGCCTGGCTGGGCGACCACTGCGTGTGGGCCAACTCCCTGGTCGACCGCATCGTGTCCCAGGCATTGCGTCCTGTGGGCGCCGTGGCCGAGCCCTACGCGCTGTGGGCCATCGAACGCCAGCCCGGTCTGCTGCTGCCTTGCGTGCACGAGGACATCCAGCTGACCGACGACCTCACCCGCCACGAGCGGCTGAAGCTGTTCCTGCTGAACGCGGGCCACACCTACCTGGCCGAGCGCTGGCTGGCCGGCCGGCGCGAGCCGGGCGAGACCGTGCTGGAGGCGATGAACGACCCTGCGGCGCGCGGTGAGCTGGAGTCCCTGTGGGCCCAGGAGGTGTTGCCGGTGTTCGATGCCCTCGGCCAGCGGGCGCAAGCCGAGAGCTACCTCGCGCAGGTGCGGGAGCGGCTGCTCAACCCGTTCCTGGATCACCGGCTCGCCGACATCGCCCAGAACCATGACCAGAAGAAGCAGCGGCGACTGGCGCCGGTGGTGGCGCTGGCGGCCGAGCTGCGGTGCGGGATCGCCCAGCCGCGGATCCACGCCGCGCTGGCAAGTGACTGGTAAGACCAATATTGACTTTGATCGACAATTGGCCTTACCATGATTCCGTGCTACCCGGACGACACCATCAATCTGACAAGGAGACACGAATGAAGGAGACAGTGAGCAAGGGCCTGAGGTTCTGCGCCGCGGCGGCGGCGCTGCTGGGCATGGCATGGATCACCACGGCCTGCGGGGGCAGCGACAACAACGACGACCCAGCGCTGCAGGCGGCCATCGAGGCGGCGGAACGCGCGGCGCCCGCTGGCAAGCGGCCGATCGTCGAGACCCACATCCACTTCTGGCAGACGTCGCGGCCCGGCGGTGTGCCGTGGCCCACGGCAGCGGAAGGACCGATCTTCCGCGACGTGCTGCCGCCGGAATACAGCGCGTTCGCCAAGTCGCAGGGGGTCGTGGCCGCCGGCATCGTGGAGGCGAGCGGCATCGTCGCCGACAACCAGTGGATCCTCGACCTGGTGAAGAACGATCCGTTCTACTCGTTCTTCGTCGGCAACCTGGAGATCGGCTCGCCGACCTTCACGGCCGACCTGGCGCGTTTCGCGGCCGACCCGCGCTTCGTGGGCATCCGCGGCTACCTCACCGGCCCGGCCGAAGGCATCACGCTCACCACGGCGCAGCTCACCAACCTGCGCGACCTGGCGGACCGCGGCATGACCCTGGACCTGATCAGCCGGGGGACCAAGAACCCGAAGAGCCAGGTGCAGGCGCTGTGCACCGCGGTGCCGAACCTGCGCATCATCATCGACCACCTGGGCGGCGCCAGCGGGCAGGCCGTCAACGCCACCTGGGAAGCCGACATCCGCCGCCTCGCCAGTGCCTGCCCGAACATGTACATGAAGTTCTCGTCGTTCTACGACATGTACGCGCCCGGTGACGTGGTCTTCGCATCGCCGACCGACCTCGCTTCCTACAAGCCGCACTTCGACGTGCTGATGTCCGCGTTCGGAGCGGACCGCCTGATCTGGGGCAGCAACTGGCCGGTGATCGAGCTGCACGGGACATTTGCGGCCCAGATCGCCATCGCCGAGGCTTATCTCGCCCCGATGGGCGCCGGCGTGCGCGACAAGGTGATGTTCAAGAACGCGCTCGCGTTCTATCGCCGGGTCAAGAAGTAGCGCCGGTTTCTCGCGCGCAGCGGCGGTACCATCGGCGGCCCGCGGCCACCGGTGGACTGCCACTCATGAGCGATTTCGAGATCTACACGCCCACGCCGGAAGAGGTCCACTCCGGCGAATTGGGCCGCCGCATGCGGCAGTTCAACTACCGGTTCGTCGGCGAGTACGGCCAGGTGCAACCCGTCTGGGTCAGCGCGAAGGACGAAGGCGCTGGGCTGGTCGGCGGCTTGCGCGGATTCGTGTTCCTGTCGTGGCTGAACGTGGAACTGCTGTTCGTGGACGAATCCGCGCGGCACCAGGGGGTCGGGCGCAGGCTGCTGGAAGCGGCGGAACAGAAGGCCCGCGACCTGGGGGCGCGCAACGCCACGCTGAACACCTTCGAATGGCAGGCCCGCGATTTCTACATCCGGCAGGGCTATGAAGAGTTCGGCCGCATCGACGACTACATCAGTGGCTTCTACTCCGCCTACATGAAGAAGGCGTTGGCGCCATAGGCCCGCGCGGCCGCGCAGCTCAGCAGAGACATTCGGCGCTGGGCGCCGGGCACTTTGGCATTCAGTCTGACGCGGATGGCTCCCCGCTGGCCCCACCATCCTGGCAGACCCACTGTTCCCGAAAATGACCCAGGCCCCGTTGCGCGACACCATCCTGCGGATCGGCGAAGACGCCAACGCGTCCGCGATCGCGGTCGCGACCTACGACTTCATGCATCACACCGCCTGGTCGCTCAACCCGGAGCGCTGGTTCCATGCGGCCAGCACCATCAAGGTGCCGGTGCTCGTGGCGGTGTATGACGCAATCGAGCAAGGCCGGTTCGAGCCGCACTCGCGCGTGCACGTGCGCAACCGTTTCCTGAGCGTCGTCGACGGACGCCCCTTTCGCGTGGCGGACGAGCGCGACGCCAACGCGGAAGTGCACGCCGCCATCGGCCGCATGCTGACGGTGCATGAGCTGGCCGAACACATGATCGTGACCAGCAGCAACCTCGCCACGAACCTGCTGCTCGATCTCGTCGGGATCGAGGCCGCTCGGGCCTCGCTCGCCCGCCTGCGGCTGGGGGGCATCGACCTGCTGCGTGGTGTGGAGGACGAGCTGGCGTGGGAGGCGGGCCTCAACAACCGGGTCACGGCGGCTGGCCTGTGCGCCGCGCTGCGCATGATCGACGAGGGCCAGGCCATCTCGAAGGACGCCTGCAAGGCGATGCTCGACATCCTGCACCAGCAGCGCTTCCGCACCGGCATCCCGGCCGGGTTGCCGGAGGATGCGCGCGTCGCGCACAAGACCGGCGAGATCTCGACCGTGGCCCACGACGCTGGCATCGTGTACCTCGACGGCCGTGATGCTTACGTCGTCGTCATCCTCACCGAGTGGGCGCCGGAAGTGAATGGCCGGCAGGAAACGATCGCGCGCATTTCGCGCGCCGTGTACGAGTCCATGACGGAGGGCGTTGCGTGAGCCGCCGGGCCGCCCCAAGGCTCATAGCCCCGCAGCGCGTAGCGCGGAGGGTAGACCAATGAGCGCGCTGCCGTTGCCTCTTGTCCTCGGCGCCGACCTGCCGGCCGATTTGCGCCGCATCCTCCGTCCTGGCGAGGCGCTGCACGACCGTTCGGACATTGCGCGTGTCCTTCCATCGTCGTTCCTGCGGGTGGAGTCCTGGGCCCAGGCCATGGAAACGCCACTCACGCCGCACTTCAAGGTGTGGGAACTGATCGGCGTCGATGTGCGAGAGGCACCCGAAGCGCGCAGGTTTCCGCGCCACGTCCCGTGTGCGCTGGTCCTGCTGGCGGCCGCCCTCGAGTTGTTCCGCCTGGAGACGGGGACTTACGTGCATGTCGCCGCGAACGGTGGCTACCGCTCCCCGGGGCACGCCCTGAGCCGGCATGCGTCGCGGCACTGCTGGGGCACCGCGGCCAACATCTACCGCGTGGGCGACACGTTGCTCGACGGCCGCGAACAGATCGAGCAATACGCGGCCATCGCGCGGCGCGTCATTCCCGGCGTGTGGATCCGTCCCTTCGGCCAGGGGGATGGCGAGGCCGACGACCATCTGCACCTGGACATCGGCTACACGGTGTTCGACCCGGTGGGCTGACATGGAGAACGGTAAGAAGCTGGAGCAGGCCACCGGACCGGGCCGGCTGCGCCTGGCCGCGATGGGACTGGAGGCCGAGTGCTCCCTGATGCTGGACGACCAGCCGACGCGGCCCGAAGACCTGTTCGGCAGTCCACGCGATTTCATCCGTGGCGACCTGATGCATCGCCAGGGCACGTCGTATCACCTGCCCACCGGCGGCGCGGTCTACTTCGACACCGGAGTCATCGAGGTGGCGACGCCGGTGGTCGAGATCGAACGCGGCTGCGCGGCGCGAGCGGGGCGCTCGTTGTGGGAAGCGCTCCAGTTCATTCGCGGCGAACTCGACGACTGGGACGCACGCAACGGCCACGTGACGCGGCTCGTGGGTTTCAGCGCGCACTACAACGTCTCGTTCGAGCTGCCGGCGGGGGAGCCGGCGAACGGGCGCACCATCGAGCAGCTGGCGCTGCTGCTCACCTACGTCCTGCCCGTGCCGGTGATGCTGCTGGCGACCAACCGGCGCTCCACCGGCGTCGGCGTGCGGCCGCGCGGCGACCGGATCGAGATCACGTCCGATTTCACGCCCAACCCTTCGCTCATGATCGCCACCGCGGCGCTGATCGCCGGCGTCGTGCGCGAGGTCATGACCTGGCCCAGCTATGGGCTGGACCAGCTCGCCGCGCACAACATTCCCGTGATCAGCGGGTTCGAACCGGTGCCCCATACATCGCGCAAGGGGTGGCTGGCCCGCTACACCTGCTACCCCCGGAATCCGTTCACGTGCGACATCGACAGCGATCTGTGGCGGACGCAGCGGCATGGCGGGCTCAGCCTGCGCGCACTGGCGGAGCGCATCGTCCGCCGGTTCCTGCGCCCCATCCGGCGAATGTGCGACCCTTTCACCTTCCGGCTGCTCGGCGCCGTCTTGAGCGGGCGCAGTCCGTCGTTGCTGGATCTGGAGGACCGGCCGGCGGAGTACGAGGACGTCGGGAAGCTCTGCACCTGGGACATGCTGGCGCCGTCCGCGCAGCTGGCCCGCTCGCGCTACGAGCGCGTGGTGATGCGGGCCGTCGCCGGGCAGCAGCTGCGCATCGATGGCCACCGCCTGCGGCCGATCGGCATGAGCGGCTGGTCGGCGATCGTGTTCCGGGGCGACGACGACCGCCGCGAGGTCATCGCGATCGACGACCTCATTGCCCACCTGGACGACTGGGAGCGGTAGCCGCCGCCGGCCGGGTCAGCAGGCGCAGCGGGAAGGGCAGCGCCCATTCGCCGTCGATTCCTGCCGCTGCCTCGCTGCGCAGATGGAGCCGCGGCCAGACGCGCGCGCCAGCCCACAGCTTGTCGTTCGCCGCCAGCGCGCAATGCGCCGGGTAGGAATCGGCACCACCGAGATCCATGAAGAGACCCAGGTTCGGCAAGGTCTCGCGCGAGTTGCCCCACGCGTGCTGGTGCGCGGCCCCGAGCGAGCCGCAGGTCGGGGATCCGACGGCGTAGCGATCGTTGCCGGCGCCGTCCGCAAAGATGCCCGTGCTGTTCGCGTACGCGGCGCCCAGGCTCAGAAAGCCGACGGTGTAATCGTCGTCGCCCCCCTCATCGACAAACACGCCGACCGAGAGGTCGTTCGCGGCGCCCAGCGCGATCTCGTGCGTCGAACGGTAGACGTCGTTCCCGATGCCGCGCTTGAGAAGGATCCCCGCGGCGTAGTGCGCCGATGCACCCATGACGTACCAGGCTGCTTCGAAGCGGTCGTTGCCGCCGTCGTCCAGCAGGATGCCCAGGCCCTCGTAGTAGCCCGCGCCCTGCGCGAAGACCTGCGCCTCGTAGTGATCGTTCCCCGCCAGGTCCAGCAACATGCCGATGCCCCCGGCAATGGAGCGCCCGTCGAAGAAGTCCCCGCGCATTCCGTAGCCCGCGCCTTGTCCCATGGACGTATTCCGGTCCGGCAGCTGGGGCGAAGGCCGTACCAGCGGCAAGGCGGTCAGGCGGTAGCGATCGTTGCCGCCGGTATCGACCAGCAGCGCGACACCTCCTGGGCCCCCCGTGGCCTGCGAGTAGGTTTGCGCCGTGAACTCGTCGTCGCCGCCGGCACTGACCAGCACCGCGACGCCGCCGATCGCGTGCGCCTGCGCCCGGCTGCTCGCCACGAAGCGGTTGCTGCCCCCGCCATCGACGAGCAGCGCTGCGCCGAAGAGGGCGGACGCCTGTGCCTGCTGGGTGCCTTCGTAGCGGTCGTCACCTTCGGTGTCCCAGAGGATGCCGTAGCCGAGCGTCGCGCTCGAAGGGTCGGCGCCTGGGGCCGTCGCGGCATAGCGGTCGTTGCCACGATGGTCCAGGAGCACGCTGATCCTGTGCGTCTCGCCCGGCGCCAGGAACTCGTAGTCGTCGTCGCCGCCGACATCCAGCACCAGCAAGGGATCCTTTAGCTGATGGCGGTTGTTGCCGCCGGTGGTGTCGACGACGATCCAGCCGAACGGCGTCTGCAGCGACCAGGCGACGGGCGGCAGTGTTGCTTCGTTCTTCACGAACCCCTGCAGCCGCTCGACGGCCCCGACCAGGTCGAGCATGCCTGCAAGGATGGCTTCACGCTCGACCAGCGGCAGCAGCTGCCGGAAGTCCGGTGTCTCGAACTGGGTGAGCAGGTCGTCGAGCCCTTGCCGGCGCAGCAGCTGCGGCGTGACGCCGGGGGGAAAGCGCTCGAAGGCGCGTTGCAGGAAGCGGTGCGAGCGCGACATGGCGGCGAGCACCCGCGCCACCTCATGGCGCAAGGGGTTGGGCAGTTGCGCCTGATCGGGCAGCACCGGCACCCAGCCGGCGCCCTCTTGGGTCGACGCCATCCACGCCAGGCTCGCCGCGAGCGGATCCTGGGCGGTGCGCAGTTGCGCTTCGACCCCAGCCGTGCCCCAGGCGGCCGGGCGCTGCAATCGCACGCCCAGGAGTGCCCCGGCCCAGCCGATCAGGTCACGCGGGGATCCGGCCGCGTCCCGGAGGTCGTCGCCCAACACGCCGGCACGGTACGGCGCGTCGAGCGGCGCGGCCATCACCGCGCGGAAGAACGGCAGCTGCTGGGCGCGTGCCGGAGAAGCGTCGAGCCCGGCCAGGTCGGGCGCGCCGCGGCTGGTGCCGGCGCCTGCCCGCTGCAGCAGCTCCGGCAGCGGCGGACGGTCTTGCGGTTGCGCCTGGGCGGGCAGACCCAGCACGAGCGCGATCAACAGGGCGGCCGGGATTCGATGCATCGGGCGCTACTGTAGCGAATGGGATGCCGGTCCGAGCGGGAAGGCCGGGTAACCTGGACTTGCCATCGGCAGAATGCGGAACAGGAGGCATCCCTTGATCGAAAAGCTCGCACGGCGCCTGCCGTTCTTCTACGGCTGGATCGTCGTCGCCGTCGTCTTCGTGACGATGGCCATCTGCGTCAACGCACGCACGGCGTTCTCGCTGCTCTTTCCGCCGATCCTGGACGAGTTCGGATGGGAGCGCGGCGTGACCGCCGGGGCGTTCTCGTTCGGCTTCCTGGTCTCCGCCGTGCTGAGCCCCTTGCTCGGACGGCTCATGGACCGGCATGGGCCGCGCCTCGTGATGGAGATCGGCGTCGGCGCGACGGCCGCGGGCCTGCTCCTCGCCACCTTCGCCGGCGAGCCCTGGCATGTCTACATCACGCTCGGCCTGCTGGTGGGCGCGGGGACGACGTTCACCGGCTACACCGGCCAGGCCTTGTTCCTGCCGAACTGGTTCGTGCGGCGCCGGGCGTTGGCGATGAGCATCGCCTTTGCCGGCGTGGGGTTCGGCTCGATCGTGATGCTCCCGGCCCTGCAGGTGTTCGTGGAGCGGAACGGCTGGCGTGCCGCCTGCACGTTGCTAGGCGTGCTGGCACTGGTCGTGCTGGTGCCGTTGAACCTGCTGCTGCGGCGGCTCCCCGAGGACATCGGCCTGGCGCCCGACGGCGACGCCGACACACCGGCCGCGGCGCAGGCCCGGCGGACCAACGTGGTCGACCCCGCGTGGGCCGCGGTCGACTGGACGCTTGCGCGCGCCATGCGCACCGCACGGTTCTGGTGGATCGCGCTGGGCTATTTCGGCGCGCTCTTTTCCTGGTACGCGGTGCAAGTGCACCAGACCAAGTACCTCATGGAGACCGGCTTCGGCGCGACGGAGGCGGCCTGGGCGCTTGGTGCCGTGAGCCTCGCGGGCGTGCCCGGACAGATCGCGCTCGGCTGGCTGTCCGATCGCGTCGGCCGCGAGATCGTCTGGGCGATCGGCAGCCTGGGCTTCTGCCTCGCCTATGCCGCGCTGCTTGCGTTGCAGGCGTACCCGAGCGTCGCGCTGCTGTACACGATGGTGATTGCCCAGGGAGCCCTCGGCTACGGCCTCACGTCGGTCATCGGGGCCATCCCCGCGGAGATCTTCGAGGGCAAGCACTACGGGCCCATCTTCGGGACATTGATGCTCAGCGCGCTGGCGGGCGGCGCCGTGGGTCCGTGGTTCATGGGCTTCGTGCACGATCGCACGGGCAGCTACACGGTGGCATTCGGCGTCGCGATCGGCTGCTCGCTTCTCTCGGCGTTCGCCATCTGGCGGGCCGCGCCTGGGCGGGTCCGTGCAGTCGCCGGACGGGTGCGTGTCGCCCAGGCCTAGTGTCCTGTCCCGTTAATTCGCGAACACAGTCGCACGATCTTTTCTAGGATCGAGTCGGCTGTCGCAGTCCAGGTGAAGGGCTTGCAGGACTCGTTGTACCTGGTGACGAATTCGTCGATCTTC
>NZ_VOBQ01000028.1 GCF_007833165.1 Caenimonas sedimenti
GACGACGCCGAGCTCTTGGAGCTGGTCGAGATGGAAGTGCGCGAACTGCTCACCAAGTACGACTTCCCCGGCGACGACACCCCGATCATCCACGGCAGCGCCAAGCTGGCCCTGGAAGGCGACAAGGGGCCGCTGGGCGAGCAGGCCATCATGAAGCTGGCTGACGCGATGGACACCTTCTTCCCGCAGCCCGCGCGCGCGGTCGACGGTGCCTTCCTGATGCCGGTGGAAGACGTATTCTCCATCTCCGGGCGTGGCACCGTGGTCACCGGCCGCGTCGAGCGCGGCGTGGTCAAGGTCGGCGAGGAAATCGAGATCGTGGGCATCGTCCCGACGGTCAAGACCACCTGCACCGGCGTGGAAATGTTCCGCAAGCTGCTGGACCAGGGCCAGGCTGGCGACAACGTCGGCATCCTGCTGCGCGGCACCAAGCGCGAAGACGTGCAGCGCGGGCAAGTCCTGTGCAAGCCGGGCTCCGTGAAGCCGCACACGCACTTCACCGCCGAGATCTACGTCCTCTCCAAGGACGAAGGCGGCCGTCACACGCCGTTCTTCAACAACTATCGCCCCCAGTTCTACTTCCGCACGACGGACGTGACCGGTGCGATCGAGCTGCCGAAGGACAAGGAAATGGTCATGCCCGGCGACAACGTGACCATCACGGTCAAGCTGATCGCCCCCATCGCCATGGAAGAAGGCTTGCGCTTCGCCATCCGCGAAGGCGGCAAGACCGTGGGTTCGGGCGTCGTTGCGAAGATCATGGAGTAAAGCCATAGGGGTATAGCTCAATTGGCAGAGCGTCGGTCTCCAAAACCGAAGGTTGTAGGTTCGATTCCTACTGCCCCTGCCACCTGAGTGGCACCGCGAAAACAAGCCCGTCCTGTGTGACGGGCTTCAGCGTCTTAAGGGATTCAGCCGAATATGGCCACTACGCAAGTTGAAACCGTCACGACCGGCGCCGACAAGGCCAAGGTCGGGGCCGCCATCGCCCTGGTGATCGCCTCGCTGGCGGGCTTCTACCTGCTCGCCCGGCAAGGCCAGCTCGTGCAATGGGGCGTGTTGATCGCGGGCCTGGTGGCGGCGGTCGCCGTGTTCCTGGTGTCGGAGCCGGGCAAGGAATTCGTGGCTTTCGGCCGCGACGCCTGGAAGGAAGTGCGCAAGGTCGTGTGGCCCACGCGCAAGGAATCCATCCAGATGACGCTGTACGTCTTCGCCTTCGTCGTGGTGATGGCGCTGTTCCTGTGGCTGACCGACAAGACCCTTGAGTGGCTGTTCTACGACCTGATCCTCGGATGGAAGCAGTAATGAGCGAAATCGAAACCGCGGCCGCCGACGGCCAGCTGCCGGAAACGCCCGAGACGCCTGTCAAGCCGGTGAATCCGGATCTGCGCTGGTACGTCGTGCATGCGTATTCCGGCATGGAGAAGGCCGTCGAGCGCAACATCCGCGAGCGGATCAACCGCGCCGGCATGCAGCACATGTTCGGCGAAATCCTGGTGCCGACCGAAGAAGTGGTCGAGATCAAGAACGGCCAGAAGCGCTCGTCGGAGCGCCGCTTCTACCCCGGATACGTCCTGGTGCAGATGATCATGAACGACGACACCTGGCACCTGGTGAAGCACACCAACAAGGTGACGGGCTTCGTCGGCGGCGCCAAGAACCGTCCCGCCCCCATCTCCGACGATGAAGTCGCGAAGATCCTGGGCCAGATGGAAGAAGGCACCGAGAAGCCGCGCCACAAGGTCGAATTCGTGACGGGCGAGTACGTGCGCGTCAAGGACGGCCCGTTCACCGATTTCAACGGCACGGTCGAGGAAGTCAATTACGAGAAGAGCAAGGTCCGCGTGTCGGTGACGATCTTCGGTCGTGCGACGCCGGTCGAGCTTGAGTTTTCCCAGGTCGAGAAAACCTGACCTGTTTCGCGCTTACCAGCTCAGCGCGGAATTCAAGAAGAAGAGCTGTCAACCCCCCGGGGAGCCGAGGCCTGAAGGCCAAGGCGTTTGAACCCGCAAGGAAAGCAAGCAATGGCGAAAAAAATCGTCGGCTTCATCAAGCTGCAAGTGCCAGCTGGTAAGGCCAACCCCTCTCCCCCGATCGGCCCGGCGCTGGGCCAGCGCGGCTTGAACATCATGGAGTTCTGCAAGGCGTTCAACGCCCAGACCCAGGGCGTCGAGCCGGGGCTGCCGCTGCCGGTGGTGATCACCGCCTTCGCGGACAAGAGCTTCACCTTCATCATCAAGACGCCGCCCGCGACCGTCCTGATCAAGAAGGCCGTCAAGCTCGACAAGGGCTCCGCCAAGCCGCACACGGACAAGGTCGGCAAGATCACCCGGGCCCAGCTCGAAGAGATCGCCAAGACCAAGATGAAAGACATGAACGCTGCCAGCGTGGATGCCGCCATCCGCACTCTGGCCGGTTCCGCCCGCTCGATGGGCATCACGGTGGAGGGTCTGTAAATGGCCAAGCTGACCAAGAAACAAAAGGCCCTCGAGGGCAAGGTCGACAGCACCAAGCTGTATCCCCTGACCGAAGCCCTGGGCTACGTGAAGGAAGCCGCCACCGCCAAGTTCGATGAATCCATCGACGTGGCCGTGCAGCTGGGCATCGACCCGAAGAAGTCGGACCAGGTGGTTCGCGGCGCCGTCGTCATGCCCAACGGCACCGGCAAGACCAAGCGCGTGGCCGTGTTCGCCCAGGGCGCCAAGGCCGAAGAAGCCAAGGCCGCCGGCGCCGACATCGTCGGCATGGACGACCTGGCGGCCCGGGTGAAGGCCGGCGACATGCCCTTCGACGTGGTCATCGCCGCGCCGGACGCCATGCGCGTCGTCGGTACGCTGGGCCAGATCCTCGGCCCGCGCGGCCTGATGCCCAACCCGAAGGTGGGCACGGTGACCCCGGACGTCGCCACGGCGGTGAAGAACGCCAAGGCTGGCCAGGTGCAGTTCCGTGCCGACAAGGCCGGCATCATCCACGCCACCCTGGGCCGCCGCTCGTTCGACACCGACAAGCTGCAGGGCAACCTGACGGCGCTGATCGACGCGCTGACGAAGGCCAAGCCGGCCACCAGCAAGGGCGTGTACCTCCGCAAGGTGGCCGTGTCCTCGACGATGGGCCTCGGCGTCCGCGTGGACATCCAGTCGCTGACCGCACCGGCGGCGGCGTAAAAAAATTGGCGGGCGCCGCGAGGCGCCTGCCGGTGTGGTGGGCCGCCGGGGGCCAGCGAAAGCGAAACCCCGGCGGGCCATCCAAGACCGTTGGCGCGAGGTGCTATCTCGCTTAATTCACCAGCCAACGCAGATGGCGATCCCGCCGAAGACGAATCGAGAGATTTCCGAAACGGTTGGTCGCTGCAATAAGGCGCGCTGTAAGTCAGTACTGACCGAAGGCGCATTTTGAAGGAGTAGACCTTGAGTCTGAATCGCAGTGAGAAAGAAGCAGTCGTCGCCGACGTCACCGCTCTCGCCGCCAAAGCTCAAACGCTGGTGATGGCGGAATACCGCGGCATCACGGTCGCCGACATGACGAAACTGCGCAACGAAGCGCGCGGCAAGGGCGTGACCCTGAGTGTTCTCAAGAACACCCTGGCTCGCCGTGCCGTCGCCGGGAGCGCATTCGAAGTCGTCGGGGACCAGATGACCGGCCCGCTGATCTACGGCTTTTCCGTGGATGCCGTCGCCGCCGCCAAGGTGGTGGCCGACTTCGCGAAGACCAACGACAAGCTGGTCATTCGCGGCGGTGCATTCGCGGGCAAGGCCCTGGACGTCGCCGGTGTGAAGCAGCTGGCCAACATTCCCTCCAAGGAAGTGTTGCTGGCGCAGCTTTGCGGCCTGCTCATGTCGCCCATCTCGCGCACCGCGGTGGTGCTGGGCGCCCTGGCGAAGAAAAAGGAAGAGCCGGAAGCTGCCGCGGCCTGACCGCAAGGTCAGTCGTATTGACCCATCAGGTCAAGCTTGGTAACCCTGCTCCCCACCAACTTATTTCGGAAAGTAGAAAATGGCATTCGACAAAGACGCATTTCTGACGGCGCTGGACAGCATGACCGTCATGGAACTCAATGACCTGGTGAAGGCCATTGAAGAGAAGTTCGGCGTGTCCGCCGCGGCCATGGCCGCCCCGGCCGCCGGTGGCGCGGGCCCCGCCGCCGCCGTCGCGGAAGAGAAGACCGAGTTCACCGTTCAGCTGCTGGAAGCCGGCGCGAACAAGGTGTCGGTCATCAAGGCCGTGCGCGAAATCACCGGCCTGGGCCTGAAGGAAGCCAAGGACCTGGTGGACGGCGCCCCGAAGGCCGTCAAGGAAGGCATTGCCAAGGCCGACGCCGAAGCTGCCAAGAAGAAGCTGGAAGACGCCGGCGCCAAGGTCGAACTCAAGTAAGTTCGCCCCTGGTTCCAAGGCTGGAGTGCCCGCAAGGGCCTCCAGCCTTTGGTGCTTTACAGAGCACACCAATCAGCGGCCCCGCGGGCTGCTGATTAGTGTCTTCTGACCCGACTGCAGAAGACTGCTTGGTTCGGGCCCCGTGCAACGCGGGGCCGTCCGCCAAGGTTGGTAGTGGCCAACCCGCCAAGAGCGCCCCCGTCCGTGGTCCCGGACAGGTGGCCGACAGTTGCGAGCTGACCTAGCCCGGAGATCTCATGGCCTATTCTTACACCGAACGCAAACGCATCCGCAAGAGTTTCGGCAAACGCGACAGCGTGCTCGAAGTGCCGTACCTGCTGCAGATGCAGAAGGACGCGTACACCGCTTTCCTGCAAGCCGACATGGCGCCACAGAAGCGCACGATCGAGGGCCTGCAGGCCGCGTTCGACTCCGCCTTCCCGATCGTCTCCCACAACGGATTCGTGGAGATGAAGTTCATCGAATACAACCTGGCGAAGCCGGCGTTCGATGTGCGTGAATGCCAGACCCGCGGCCTGACCTATGCGTCCGCCGTGCGGGCCAAGGTCCAGCTCATCATCTACGACCGCGAGTCCTCCACTCCGCAGTCCAAGGTGGTGAAGGAAGTGAAGGAGCAGGAGGTCTACATGGGCGAAGTGCCGCTCATGACCGACAAGGGCTCCTTCATCATCAACGGCACCGAGCGCGTCATCGTCTCGCAGCTGCACCGCTCGCCCGGCGTGTTCTTCGAGCACGACAAGGGCAAGACCCACAGCTCGGGCAAGCTGCTGTTTTCGGCGCGGATCATCCCGTACCGCGGCTCCTGGCTCGACTTCGAGTTCGACCCGAAGGACGTCCTGTACTTCCGTGTCGACCGCCGCCGCAAGATGCCGGTCACCATCCTGCTGAAGGCCATCGGCCTGACGCCGGAAACCATCCTGGCGAACTTCTTCGTCAACGACAACTTCCGCCTGATGGACACCGGCGCGCAGATGGAATTCGTCGCCGAGCGCATCCGCGGCGAAGTCGCGCGGTTCGACATCACCGACAAGTCCGGCAAGGTCATCGTCCCCAAGGACAAGCGCATCACCGCGCGGCACACGCGTGACCTGGAAGCCTCGGCCACGACGCACATCAGCGTGCCTGAGGACTACCTCGTCGGCCGCGTGGTCGCCCGCAACATCATCGACCCGGACACGGGCGAGATCATCGCCAAGGCCAACGACGAGCTGACCGAAGCGCTGCTGAAGAAGCTGCGCACGGCCGGCATCCAGGACCTCCAGGCGATCTACACCAACGAGCTCGACCAGGGCCCGTACATGTCGCAGACGCTGCGCATCGATGAGACCGTGGACGAGTTCGCCGCCCGCGTCGCCATCTACCGCATGATGCGCCCCGGCGAGCCGCCGACGGAAGACGCGGTGCAGGCCCTGTTCCAGCGCCTGTTCTACAACCCGGACACGTACGACCTGTCGCGCGTAGGCCGCATGAAGTTCAACGCCAAGGTCGGCCGCGACGAAAGCACCGGCCCGATGGTCCTGACCAACGACGACATCCTGTCGGTGGTGAAGATCCTGGTGGACCTGCGCAACGGCCGCGGCGAAGTCGACGACATCGACCACCTGGGCAACCGCCGCGTCCGCTGCGTCGGCGAACTGGCCGAGAACCAGTACCGCACCGGCCTCGCCCGCATCGAGAAGGCCGTCAAGGAACGTCTCGGCCAGGCCGAGCAAGAGCCGCTGATGCCGCACGACCTGATCAACTCCAAGCCGATTTCCGCGGCGCTCAAGGAGTTCTTCGGTGCGTCGCAGCTGTCGCAGTTCATGGACCAGACCAACCCGCTGTCCGAGATCACGCACAAGCGGCGCGTTTCGGCCCTGGGCCCGGGCGGTTTGACGCGCGAGCGTGCCGGCTTCGAAGTGCGCGACGTGCACGTCACCCACTACGGCCGCGTCTGCCCGATCGAAACGCCGGAAGGCCCGAACATCGGGCTGATCAACTCGCTGGCCCTGTACGCCCGCCTGAACGAATACGGCTTCATCGAGACGCCGTACCGCCAGGTGCGCGACGGCAAGGTGACGATGCAGATCGACTACCTGTCCGCCATCGAGGAAGGCAAGTACGTCATCGCCCAGGCCAACGCCATCCTCGACAAGGAAGGCCGCCTGACCGGCGAGCTGGTGTCCGCGCGTGAAAAGGGTGAATCCATCCTGTGCGGCGCCGAGCGCATCCAGTACATGGACGTGTCGCCGGCTCAAATCGTGTCGGTCGCCGCTTCGCTCGTGCCGTTCCTGGAGCACGACGACGCGAACCGCGCGCTGATGGGCGCCAACATGCAGCGCCAGGCCGTGCCGGTCCTGCGCCCCGAGAAGGCCTTCGTCGGCACCGGCATCGAACGCGTTTCAGCGATCGACTCCGGCACCGTCGTGACGGCGACCCGCGGCGGTGTCGTGGACTACGTTGACGCCACCCGCATCGTGGTGCGCGTGAACGATGCGGAAGCCCAGGCCGGCGAAGTCGGCGTGGACATCTACAACCTGATCAAGTACCAGCGTTCCAACCAGAACACCAACATCCACCAGCGCCCGATCGTGCAGCGCGGTGACCGCATCGCCAAGGGCGATGTGATCGCCGACGGCGCGTCCACGGACCTGGGCGAGCTCGCGCTCGGCCAGAACATGCTGGTGGCGTTCATGCCCTGGAACGGCTACAACTTCGAGGACTCGATCCTGATCAGCGAGCGCGTCGTCGCCGACGACCGCTACACCTCGATCCACATCGAGGAACTGGTGGTGATGGCCCGCGACACCAAGCTGGGCCCGGAAGAAATCACCCGCGACATCCCGAACCTCTCGGAACAGCAGCTGAACCGCCTGGACGAGTCCGGCATCATCTACGTCGGCGCCGAAGTCCAGCCGGGCGACGTGCTGGTGGGCAAGGTCACGCCGAAGGGCGAGACCACGCTGACGCCGGAAGAGAAGCTGCTGCGCGCGATCTTCGGCGAGAAGGCTTCCGACGTGAAGGACACCTCGCTGCGGGTCGACCAGGGCTCGCAAGGCACCGTGATCGACGTGCAGGTGTTCACGCGTGAAGGCATCCAGCGCGACAAGCGCGCCCAGCAGATCATCGACGACGAGCTGAAGCGCTTCCGCCTCGACCTGAACGACCAGCTGCGCATCGTCGAAGCCGACGCGTTCGACCGGATCGAGAAACTGCTGGTGGGCAAGCCGGCCAACGGCGGCCCGCAGAAGCTGGCCAAGGGCGCGAAGATCGACAAGGACTACCTCGCCTCCGTCGAGAAGTTCCACTGGTTCGACATCCGCCCCGCCGACGACGAAGTCGCCACCCAACTCGAGTCGATCAAGAACTCGCTTGAGCAGACGCGCCACAGCTTCGACCTCGCGTTCGAAGAAAAGCGCAAGAAGCTCACGCAAGGCGACGAGCTGCCGGCGGGCGTGCTGAAGATGGTCAAGGTCTACCTGGCCGTCAAGCGCCGCCTGCAACCCGGCGACAAGATGGCCGGCCGCCACGGCAACAAGGGTGTCGTGTCCAAGATCGTCCCGGTCGAAGACATGCCCTACATGGCCGACGGCACGCCGTGCGACATCGTGCTCAACCCGCTGGGCGTGCCTTCGCGCATGAACGTGGGCCAGGTGCTCGAAGTGCACCTGGGCTGGGCCGCCAAGGGCATCGGCCAGCGCATCGGCAACATGCTGCAGCTGGAAGGCCGCGTCGCCGAGCTGCGCAAGTTCATGGACGAGCTGTACAACAAGTCCGGCAAGAAGGAAGCGCTGAACGAACTCTCCGACGACGAAGTCGTCGAGATGGCCGGCCAGCTGGCCAAAGGCGTGCCCTTCGCGACCCCGGTGTTCGACGGCGCCTCCGAAGAGGAGATCCGCGGCATGTTGCACCAGGCGTACCCGGAAGACATCGCCAAGGTGAAGGGGCTCACGGCCACGCGCACCCAGGCCATGCTGTGCGACGGCCGCACCGGCGACCAGTTCGAGCGCTCGGTGACGGTCGGCTACATGCACGTGCTGAAGCTGCACCACCTGGTGGACGACAAGATGCACGCCCGCTCGACCGGCCCCTACTCGCTCGTCACGCAGCAGCCGCTGGGCGGCAAGGCGCAGTTCGGCGGACAGCGTTTCGGCGAAATGGAAGTGTGGGCGCTGGAAGCCTACGGCGCTTCCTACACGCTGCAGGAAATGCTGACCGTGAAGTCCGACGACGTGCAGGGCCGCACCAAGGTGTACGAGTCCATCGTCAAGGGCGAACACGCGATCGACGCCGGCATGCCGGAGTCGTTCAACGTGCTGGTGAAGGAAATCCGATCGCTGGGCATCGACATCGAGCTCGAGCGCTCATAAGACAAGGACAGAGTGACATGAAATCCCTACTCGACCTGTTCAAGCAGTTCACGCCGGACGAGCATTTCGATGCCATCCGCATCGGCATCGCTTCGCCCGAGAAGATCCGCTCGTGGTCTTTCGGCGAAGTGAAGAAGCCGGAAACCATCAACTACCGCACCTTCAAGCCCGAGCGCGACGGCCTGTTCTGCGCCAAGATCTTCGGCCCGATCAAGGACTACGAGTGCCTGTGCGGCAAGTACAAGCGCCTGAAGCACCGCGGCGTGATCTGCGAGAAGTGCGGCGTCGAAGTGACCCAGACCAAGGTGCGCCGCGAGCGCATGGGCCACATCGACCTGGCCGCGCCCTGCGCGCACATCTGGTTCCTGAAGTCGCTGCCGTCACGCCTGGGCCTGGTGCTCGACATGACGCTGCGCGACATCGAACGCGTGCTGTACTTCGAGGCCTACGTCATCACCGACCCCGGCATGACCCCGCTGAAGAAGTTCGGCATCATGTCCGAGGACGACTACGACGCGAAGCGCAAGGAATACGGTGACGAATACGTCGCCAAGATGGGCGCCGAAGGCATCAAGGACCTGCTGGAAGGCATCGACCTCGACACCGAGATCGAGAAGCTGCGCGGCGACCTGACCGGCTCCGAAGTCAAGGTCAAGAAGAACTCCAAGCGCCTGAAGGTCCTGGAAGCCTTCAAGAAGTCGGGCATGAAGCCCAACTGGATGGTGATGGACGTGCTGCCCGTGCTGCCGCCGGACCTGCGTCCGCTGGTGCCGCTGGACGGCGGCCGCTTCGCGACCTCCGACCTGAACGACCTGTACCGCCGCGTCATCAACCGCAACAGCCGCCTGAAGCGCCTGCTGGAGTTGAAGGCGCCGGAAATCATCGCCCGCAACGAGAAGCGGATGCTGCAGGAAGCCGTGGACAGCTTGCTGGACAACGGCCGCCGCGGCAAGGCCATGACGGGCGCCAACAAGCGTGCGCTCAAGTCGCTGGCCGACATGATCAAGGGCAAGAGCGGCCGCTTCCGCCAGAACCTGCTGGGCAAGCGCGTCGACTACTCGGGCCGTTCGGTCATCACCGTGGGCCCGACGCTCAAGCTGCATCAGTGCGGCCTGCCGAAGCTGATGGCGCTCGAACTGTTCAAGCCCTTCATCTTCTCGCGCCTGGAAGCCATGGGCATCGCCACCACGATCAAGGCGGCGAAGAAGGAAGTCGAAGCCGGCACCCCGGTGGTGTGGGACATCCTGGAAGAGGTCATCAAGGAGCACCCGGTCCTGTTGAACCGCGCCCCGACGCTGCACCGGCTGGGCATCCAGGCCTTCGAGCCGATCCTGATCGAAGGCAAGGCGATCCAGCTGCACCCGCTCGTCTGCGCGGCGTTCAACGCCGACTTCGACGGCGACCAGATGGCCGTCCACGTCCCGCTGTCGGTGGAAGCGCAGATGGAAGCCCGCACGCTGATGCTGGCCTCCAACAACGTGCTGTTCCCCGCCAACGGCGAACCCTCCATCGTGCCGTCGCAAGACGTGGTGCTGGGCCTGTACTACACGACGCGCGAGCGCACCAACGCCAAGGGCGAGGGCATGATCTTCGCCGACGTGTCCGAAGTCCAGCGTGCGCTCGACAGCGAAGTGGTCGAGCTGACCGCCAAGGTGGCGGTGCGCCTGACCGAATGGAACAAGGACAAGGACACCGGCGAGTTCGTCGCCTCGCGCAAGCTGGTGGACACCACCGTGGGCCGCGCGCTGCTGTCGGAAATCCTGCCCAAGGGCCTGCCCTTCAGCAACCTGAACAAGGCACTGAAGAAGAAGGAAATCTCGCGCCTGATCAACACGTCCTTCCGCCGCTGCGGCCTGAAGGAAACCGTGGTGTTCGCCGACAAGCTGCTGCAGAACGGCTTCCGGCTGGCCACGCGCGCGGGCATCTCCATCGCCATCGACGACATGCTGGTGCCGCCGGAGAAGGCGAGCATCATCGCCCGCTCCGAGAAGGAAGTGAAGGAGATCGAGCAGCAGTACACCTCGGGTCTCGTCACTTCCGGCGAGCGCTACAACAAGGTGGTGGACATCTGGGGCAAGGCCGGCGACGAAGTGTCCAAGGTCATGATGGCCCAGCTCGCCAAGGAAAAGGTCATCGACCGCCACGGCAAGGAAGTCGACCAGGAGTCGTTCAACTCCATCTACATGATGGCCGACTCCGGCGCCCGCGGTTCCGCCGCCCAGATCCGCCAGCTGGCGGGCATGCGCGGCCTGATGGCCAAGCCGGACGGCTCGATCATCGAGACGCCCATCACGGCGAACTTCCGTGAAGGCCTGAACGTGCTGCAGTACTTCATCTCCACCCACGGCGCCCGGAAGGGCCTCGCGGACACGGCGCTGAAGACGGCCAACTCCGGCTACCTGACGCGCCGCCTGGTCGACGTGACGCAGGACCTGGTGGTGACCGAGCACGATTGCGGCACCGCCGACGGCGCGCTGATGCGCGCCATCGTCGAAGGCGGCGAAGTGATCGAATCGCTGCGCGACCGGATCCTGGGCCGCGTCGCGGCCGAGGACGTGCTGCATCCGGAAACGCGTGCGGTGATGGTCTCTGCCGCCACCATGCTGGACGAAGATCTGATCGACGAGCTGGAAGCCGCCGGCGTCGACGAGGTCAAGGTCCGCACGGCGCTCAACTGCGCCACCCGCTTCGGCCTGTGCGCCAGCTGCTACGGCCGTGACCTCGGCCGCGGCGGCATGGTGAACGTCGGCGAAGCGGTCGGCGTGATCGCCGCGCAGTCGATCGGTGAGCCGGGCACGCAGCTGACAATGCGCACGTTCCACATCGGTGGCGCCGCTTCGCGCGCCGCCGTGGCTTCGAGCGTGGACGCCAAGTCGAACGGCGTGATCGGGTTCAACCCGACCATGCGCTACGTCACCAACAGCAAGGGCGAGCTGGTCGTCATCTCGCGTTCCGGCGAGATCGTCATCCATGACGAACACGGCCGCGAGCGCGAGCGCCACAAGGTGCCGTACGGCGCGATCCTGGCGGTCAAGGCGGACCAGACCGTCAAGGCCGGCACCATCCTGGCCAACTGGGACCCGCTGACGCGACCCATCATCACGGAATTCGCCGGCACGGTGAAGTTCGAGAACGTGGAAGAGGGCCTGACGGTCGCCAAGCAGGTCGACGAAGTCACCGGCCTGTCGACCCTGGTCGTGATCGACCCGAAGCGCCGCGGCTCCGCGAAGGTGATTCGCCCGCAGGTGAAGCTGATCGATCCGTCCGGCAACGAGGTGAAGATCCCCGGCACCGACCACTCGGTGACGATCGCCTTCCAGGTCGGCTCGCTGGTGCAAGTGCGCGACGGCCAGGACGTGGGCCCCGGCGAAGTGCTGGCCCGCATCCCGGTCGAAGGGCAGAAGACGCGCGACATCACCGGCGGCTTGCCGCGGGTCGCCGAGCTGTTCGAAGCCCGTTCGCCCAAGGACAAGGGCGTGCTGGCCGAGATGACCGGCACGGTGTCGTTCGGCAAGGAGACCAAGGGCAAGATCCGCCTGCAGATCACCGACCCGGAAGGCGGCGTCCACGAGGAACTCGTGCCCAAGGAGAAGAACATCCTGGTGCACGAAGGCCAGGTGGTGAACAAGGGCGAGTCCGTGGTGGACGGCCCGGCCGACCCGCAGGACATCCTGCGCCTGCTGGGCATGGAAGAACTCGCGCGCTACATCGTCGATGAAGTGCAGGACGTCTACCGCCTCCAGGGCGTGAAGATCAACGACAAGCACATCGAGGTGATCGTGCGCCAGATGCTGCGCCGCGTGATCATCGAGAACGTGGGCGAGTCGGACTACATCGCCGGCGAGCAGGTCGAGCGCTCGGAAATCCTCAACACCAACGACCGCCTGCGCGGCGAGAACAAGGTGCCGGCGACCTACAGCAACCTGCTGCTGGGCATCACCAAGGCCTCGCTCTCGACCGACTCGTTCATCTCCGCCGCCTCCTTCCAGGAAACGACGCGGGTGCTGACCGAAGCGGCCATCATGGGCAAGCGCGACGAGCTGCGCGGCCTGAAGGAAAACGTCATCGTCGGCCGCCTGATCCCCGCCGGCACCGGCATGGCGTACCACGACGCGCGCAAGGCCAAGGACATGATGGACGAGGCCGAGCGCCGCGCCATCGCCGACGCCGAAGCGGCCGAGCTGGCGACGCTGGCGGAAGGTGCGAGCGGCTCCGAAGCCAGCGAGGGCGCGTCGGCCGAATAAGCAGTCATCATCGCCTGAAGCGGGGCGCCACGGGCACGTGGCGCCCTTTTTTCTTGCCGATTCACAGCTGACTTGTCCACCATAGATTGCCGCTGGCTGCGCCGAAGCCCCTCAAGTAACCTGCGGAATCAATTGGCCCACGGACGCGGAACGATCACGCACGAGGCCTCTCGGCGAGGTGAAGCTCATTTCGACTGTCGGATGAGTCCCTGCGTGCCGCCCGTGAGGGGCGGCAGCCAGACCTCAACTGTGCCAGCACGAACGGGACTGGACTTCTCGACGATGTCGCGTTTGATCAATTTCAAAGCCACTCGAATGCGCTTTCGGGCCATGAAAGTCTCGATCGACTCTTTGACCGCTGTGGCGAGCTTTTCGTCCGCAGGAAAGTAGAAGCGAACATCGCCGGCTGTCGAGATCGTTGCCATTTCTCCGGGCGGAACAGCCACGTCTTTGAATTCTTGTCCAAGCGCACGCCGCAATTCCTCGACGAGCTTGTCGTCGCCAATGGACTGGAACTGAATGAAAACGCGGCGCGCGCCGCCCGCTGCACGCAGGTTCGGTTCCAGAACCTTCATTCGCTCTGCGGCGAAGCGTTGGTCCTCCGGACTGGCGTTCACAATGCCGAGCACCGAGACGTAGTCGGCTCGTGCCTCGACGAGCTTCGAGGTGTTCTCGTACACGTTCGCACGCTCAATGTAGGCCCCGGCAAACGTGGGACGCCACTCGATGGCACGCGTGAAGTCAGCAAGCGCTTCTCCCGATCGGCCCGCTGACACATTAGCAAGGCCCCTCAAGTAGTACGCATCAGCATCCCTGGTGTCCAGTTCGATCGCTCTGCTGAATGCGACCACGGCCTCGTTGAGGCGGCCGAGACTGGTGAGTGTTTGGCCGATCCCGATTTGGACCCGCGCGCTGTTCTCAGTTGCTGCCACCTCATTCAAGAGGACCAAAGCATCGCCCAGCCGTCCAGACTTGCGGTAGGCGTATGCCAAGGCCACCTTCGTATCGTTCTCTGAACTGATCGCCAGCATGCGCTGATATGCTTCGATCGCCGTTGTGTAATTCTCAGTCCGTACCCCTTCTTCGGCTGCCGCGCGGAGCATGCCGAGCTGTACGCGATCGACCGGCAGTTGTGTGTGCAATCGCACGTTTTGAGACGGGCTGCCGAGCAGGTATGCTAGGCCGAACCAAACCCCACCTGCGATCGCAAGCGTCCAAGTGGTCATGATCCCCATCGACGCAGCGCGGCGCCAGATCGTGGGCCGCTTCGCCGCGAGTGTCGCGTTCTCCCTGCTCGCGGCGATGTATGCAAGTTCGCCCTCATTCAAATCCGAGCTATTCTTGGTCGCCCAAAGGCCTGCTTCGCTCAGCAAGGTCCCAACGAGAAGCGCGCTGTCATCCTTGCCACTGCGTTCCCAGTCGATCATGTAGCCGCGCAACTGCTGGCGCCACAGCAGAAAGTCCCTGTCCTTTTCGATCCATTCCTGGAGTGTCTTCCAGTGGCTGACCACGGCCGGATGTGGCAGTACGAAGGTGCCGCTGTCATCGGATTCTGAAATGGAGAGGACAGCGAAGCTCGCCAGCTTTGCGATGACGCTGCGTTGTGACTGGTGAAAGTCACGGAGCGCCGCACGAATCGCGATGCACCCCCCGCCTTCAGTCGCGTGTACGAGGCGCACGAGCCGTCCGAATACCTGCCGCGCGATCACCTGCTCGTCCTTGTCGAGACTAGCCATAGCCCGCTCGGCCTCCATGACCGCGGCCTGTTCTAGCGGCACTGAAGCTAAGGTGGCGGCGACCGGTGCGGTTGATTCGCGTTCGCGCTTGCGCTGCGGAGTCTCGGCGAACGCATCGAGAAATTTCTGCCTCTCCGCGGTGGGGAGCGGCATACGCATCTCCCCCACCCGTCCGCCAGTCAGGTAGCGCGTGATCCGCAGGAAAGACGCCAGCACGCTGCGCGGGTCTTCTGGGTTGTCTTTGAACGGCGCCAGCACTTCTTCATAGGCGTAAAACGGGGTGTACGGCACTTCGACCGAGCTCCAGTACGCAGGTACCTTTGAAGGTTCGAGATGTTCCACCAGCGAATCGAACGATTCACGTGCAAATGCTTGCCTAATTTCCAGTCGCTCGCTCTCGCCGGGATCGACGCGCATCGGAATCGGAAATACTTGGTATGGAAGTGGTGTCGTGGCGAGTTGAGCGACGAGGTTCTTGTCCTGCCTCAGCAGCTCACGTCGTTCATCGTCCATGCGATGCCGCTGCTTCACGGCGGAGCGAGCGATGCCGGCAGCGCCCTTTATTCCTTGGTTGTTGTATGTGAAGCAGACGACGAGCGTGTCGGGCATCTGCACGGTACAGATGCCTGCCGTATCGCTTACACCCGTACGGCTGTCGATGAGGACGTAGTCGTAGGCCGCGCGCGCGTTTTCCTTCAGCGCCTCCATGAACCCGCCGCCGCCGAGCCGGTCGTAGAAGTTCTGCCAATTGAAGGAGCTGACCTTAATGGCATAAGTGTCGTCTTGGCAGCCCGCTGAAAGAAAGTCTATGGAGCCGCCTCCAGGAAAATGGCTGAAGTTCACTGACAGAACGTGGTCAGAAATATCGGCATAGGGGCGGTACCAAGCCGCGTCAGGTTCGGCGCCGTCCTTCGGCTTAGGCAGGATCGCCGCCGAGGCGTACTCGTCGAGCATGTCGATCAAGCCGGAAGAGCCACTCACCTCCTTATCGATCAGAAACGGGGCAAAGTAACGATGCAAGCCCGGCGCCTCAAGGTCCCAGTCGATGACTAGGACGCGATGACCGCTGCACGCGAGAATCCAGGCGACATTGGCAAGCGCCATCGATCGGCCTGTGCCGCCCTTGTAAGAGTAGAAGGTAAGGATGCGTCCGTTTCGCGGGGACGAGAGATCGTGCATGTCAAGCGCCCGCGCTGATGACGTACTTCGACGGCCCTGCAGGTACGGGCATTTCGATTTCTGCCCTTTTCCGCACCTCTTCCTTCAAGCGAGTTAGCACGTCGCGTAGCGCCTGCTGGAGTTCGTCGGGCGAGCGGATCCCCTCCCGGTAAAACATCGGATTCGGCGAAATGTGTCTATGCAAATAGAATGTCTGCTGCAGTGCCAGTTCGATCTGAGGGCGGTTTGCCATGGAGTCGTGGTCCTCCTCATTCCAAGGGACAAGCACGCACCAGTGCACGTCTAGGCGCTGGTCCAACTGCTGCAGGATCGCGCGGTAGTTGGCGTCGGACGAAAGTGTCCAACCGTCGACGAGCAATATCACTATCTGTCTCAGATTCCAGGCTTTCTGCACTTCCTGGACCAATGTAGGACCGAACGAGAGCTCCTCACTGGTAAATCCGAGACCCTCCGCCGAAGCCAAGTGTTGGAAGACGGCATGAATGCGTGTCGTCTGCATGGGCAGGAAGGGCTTCCAGTCGGACGCGCCCGAATCCAGATACGGCTCGAGGGTTCTAGCACCTGCCAGTTGCTGCGGATTCGCAGCAACATAGACGACGCGTATGTGCTTTGGGCCGAGCACAGCGGGAGCGGCGCCACCCAGCGGAAGTTCGCTGGGGGCGGCCGGAAAGGCCGGCTGCATCTGCGTGTAGGAGGGAGCGGCCGCAAGCCGCGGGATTGTGTGCTCCCTGCCCGCTTTGACGATCTCCCGGGCCAGCTGGGCAATGTATTCGTGATAGTCCACGCTGTACTTGGTTAGGGACTGCAGCATCAGCTTGAGACCCTTCACGTTGTGAAGAGCCTGCGGGTCGCCCATAGCAGCCTGGCCGGCACGCACCACAGCTGGCAACTCTTCGATTTTGAAGGCGATCCAGGTAACTGGCTTGATGAGCGGCGGCGGCGGCGCACCGCTCTGGACCGCCTTCGCACACCGCTGCCGAAAGAGTTCCCACTCCTTGCCGCAGAATATGCTCTTGAAGTAGCCAGGCGAGCCGACTGCCACCATCACCTTCGAATCCTGCAAGGCCTCAAAGATCTTCTGGTCCCAGTCCTCGCCGAGCTCGATGTCGCGTTGGTCGAAAAAGCCGACCACTTCCCCTTTCCCTTTCCCAAGCTCTTCACGAACAGCCTCGGATAGATTCTCGAAGAAGGTCTGCAAATACTCGTTATTGTTGCTCCGGCTGTAACTAAAAAAGAATTCGTAAGCCATCTTGATCTCCGTGCACGACCATAAATCGGGATGGCCCTCTTACGCAAGCTCCAAAGTGAGGGCGTCGCAACGTGCCAGCTTTGTCGTGGGCTTCGACGGCATCAACGCCCGCGAGAGTCAGCCTCTCCAAGGCAAGGAGGGGCACGTACGCCCAAAACCAGGTTCCGCCCTAAACTGCTAGCGCCATCGCCCCTCCGGGCGGTGGCGCTTTTTTATTGGCCATGGAATCGTCTCTGCTGATCTGGGTCATCGCCGCCATCCTGGTGTTCTGGGGGGTTGGTGCCTACAACCGCCTGATGCGCTTGCGCTCGGCCGCGAATTCGGCGTTCGCGGCGCTCGAAGCGGAGCTCACGAAGCAAGTGCAGCTGGTGCACGCCTGCCTGCCGGAGGACGCCTCGCAGCCGCCTTCGCAGTTCGACGGCGGCAGCGTGTTCTGGGGTGGCCTGCAGGGCGCGGCCGCGCAACTCGCGGCCACGCTCGCTTCGGCCCGCATCAAGCCGCTGGATGGCGAGCGCATCGCGGCGCTGGGAGCCGCCCAGGAAGTGCTGGCCACCGCCTGGGATCGCGCCGTGCGCGACGATGCGCATGACCTGGCCGGCTCGCGCCTGCCGGACAACCTGAGCATCGAACGCGCGCAGCGGGTCAGCATGACGGAAACAGCCACCGAGCAGTTCAACCAGGCGGTGACACGCTACAACGAGGCCATCGCGCAGTTTCCTGCGCTGGTGCTGGCGTGGGTGTTCGGCTTCCAGCCGGGGCGCGGCCTGCGCGCCCGGCCATAACCTCATCGCCATAAATTGTTTGCCCCCCGGCGGGCCGCTCTTTATAGTCGCGGCAAACATACCCGAGGAGACCGGATGAAGCCCCTTGCCACCCTGGCGGCCCTGCTGGCCGCCGCCGCGCCCTTCGCGTCGCAGGCGCAGGACCAGCAGGCACTCTATGTGCGCAGCCTGGCGGCCACCTGCGCCAATTGCCACGGCACCGACGGCCGCGCCGTCGTCGGCTCCACCATGCCGGCATTGGCCGGCATGCCGCGCGACCAGCTGCTCACGCAACTCAAGGCCTTCAAGGCGGGCACCCGGCCCTCGACCATCATGAACCAGCTGGCCAAGGGTTACACCGACGCGCAGCTCGAACAGATCGCCGGCTACTTCGCCGCGCAGAAGTAAGGAGCAACTCCATGCAACGCCGTTCCTTCCTGCAAAGCTCCTCTGCCCTCGCCCTGCTGGGCCTCGCCGGCTGCGCCACCACCAGTGTGCCCTCCAAGGCACGCGTCGTCGTCGTGGGTGGCGGCTATGGCGGCGCCACCACCGCCAAGTACATCCGGCTCCTGTCCGGCCACAAGATCGACGTCGTCCTCGTCGAGCCCAACGACGCCTTCGTCTCCTGCCCGCTGTCGAACCTCGTGCTGGGCGGCAGCCGCCAGATCGCCGATGTCACCACGCCCTACACGGGCTTGTCGCGCAATCACGGCGTCACGGTGGTGAAGGACATGGTCGCGGCTATCGATACGGCCGGCAAGAACGTCCGGCTGGCCAGCGGCCCCGTCATCGCCTACGACAAGCTGGTGGTCTCGCCCGGCATCGACCTGCTGTTCAACAGCATCGAAGGCTCGCAAGCCGCGCAGGCTTCGGGCCAGATCCTGCAAGCCTGGAAGGCGGGGCCTGAGACCGTGGCGCTGCGGCGCCAGCTGGAAGCCATGCCGGACGGCGGCGTCTATGCGCTGACGATCCCCGAGCAGCCGTTCCGCTGCCCGCCCGGGCCGTACGAGCGTGCCTGCCAGGTGGCCTGGTACTTCAAGCAGGCGAAGCCGCGCAGCAAGGTGCTGATCCTCGACGCGAACCCCGACGTGGTCTCCAAGGCCGGCCTGTTCAAGAAGGTCTGGGCCGAGCAATACCGCGGCATCGTCGAATACCGGCCGCAGCACAAGACAACGGCGGTCGATGCCCGCAATGGCGTGGTCAAGTTCGAGGTGCAGGAGGATGTGAAAGCCGCGGTGATCAACGCGCTGCCTTCCATGCGCGCCGGCGCCATCGCCGTGCAGGCGGGCCTGAACAACCTCGCCAACAACCGCTGGTGCGGGGTCGACTACCAGACCTTCGAATCGACGGTGGCGAAGGACGTCCACGTGCTGGGCGATTCGATCCAGATCGCCCCGGGCATGCCCAAGAGCGGCCACATGGCCAACAGCCACGGCAAGGTTGCCGCCGCGGCGATCGTCGCGCAGCTCTCCGGCTGGGCGGTGAACCCCGCGCCCATGCTCACCAACACCTGCTACAGCTTCGTGGACGACAAGAACGTGGTCCACGTGGCCAGCGTGCACGAGTACGTGGCGGCGGAGAAGACCTTCAAGACGGTCGCCGGCTCCGGGGGCCTCAGCCCCGGCCCCACCGAGCTGGAAGGCGCCTACGCCAACAACTGGGCGCGCAACATCTGGTCGGACACTTTGGCCTGACGTTGACACCGATTCCCCTGTGGCGGCAGCTTCAGGCTGCCGCTTCCGTTTTGGCGGCAGTGCGCCGCGGCGAGTCGGCCACGCCGGCGCTGGCGCGCGTGCCGGGCGATCTGCGACCTGCCGCGCAATCGCTGTCTTTCCATGCCCTGCGGCAACTGGGCCGCGCCGAGGCCTTGCGCAAGCGCCTGGCCAAGCGGCCCCCGCCACCCGCGGCCGACGCGCTGCTGTGCCTGGCCCTCGCCCTGTGCTGGCGGGAAGCCGATGCGCCCTATGCGCCGTTCACGCTGGTGGATCAGGCGGTGGAGGCCGCCAAGCGCGATGCGTCGATGCGCGCCCAGCAGGCGTTCCTGAATGCCTGCCTGCGCCGCTTCCTGCGAGAGCGCGACGCACTGGTGGCCGCCACCGACAACGACCCGGTCGCGCGCTGGAATCATCCCGCATGGTGGATCCAGCGGCTGCGGCAGGACCATCCGGCGCACTGGGAGCAGATCCTGGCGGCTGCCAATACCGCCGCGCCGATGACGCTGCGCGTCAACGCCCGGCTGTCGTCGCGCGACGCGATGCAGCAAACCCTGGCAGATGCCGGCATCGCCAGCCAACCGGTCGGCGCCCAGGGCCTGATCCTCCAGCAGGCCCGGCCGGTGCACGAGCTCCCCCGCTGGAACGAGGGCGCGCTGTCGGTGCAGGACGCCGGCGCGCAGCTCGCCGCCGCCCTGCTGCTGGACGGCCTGGCGCCCGTCGATGCGCGTCTTCGCATTCTCGACGCCTGCGCCGCCCCGGGCGGCAAGACTGCCCACCTGCTGGAACTCGCGGATGCCGACGTGCTGGCCCTCGACGTGGACCCGGCGCGCTGCGAGCGCATCCACGAGAACCTGCGCCGGCTGGGCCTGCAGGCCCGTGTCCAGGCGGCTGACGCGGCGGAGACCTCCACCTGGTGGGACGGCCAGCCCTTCGACGCCATCCTGCTGGACGCCCCCTGCACCGCCTCCGGCATCGTGCGGCGGCACCCCGACGTGCGCTGGCTACGGCGCGAATCGGACATCGCCCGGCTGGGGGGGCAGCAGGCGCGCCTGCTGGAAGCGCTCTGGCCACTGCTGCGCCCGGGTGGCCGGCTGGTGTACTGCACCTGCTCCGTCTTCCGCGCCGAGGGCGAGGCTCGCGTCGCGGCGTTTGTTGCACACCACAATGCGGCCGCTTTGCAGCCCGCGCCCGGCCATTTGCTTCCCCAAAGCGGGGCGAACGCCCCGGGCGTCCGGGACAATCCCCAGGGTGACCACGACGGTTTCTACTACGCGGTGCTGCAAAAAGGGGCGCCGGACGCTGCCGCGCCTGCCCCTGAGGGCTGAGCGCGCCTGGCGTTGGCTGGCGTTCGCGCTGGTCCTGGCCGCTGCGGCACTGCTGGTGGCCCCGCCGGTCCGGGCCGACACGGCGCCAGCGGAGATCACCGCCCTGCACGTCGAACGGGGCGAAGAGGGCCTGCTGCTTTCCAGCACCGTCCGCTTCGAACTGCCCCCCGTGGTGGAGGAAGCCCTGGCCAAGGGGATTCCGATGTTCTTCGTGGCCGAGGCGACGATCTACCGCGAACGCTGGTACTGGGCCGACAAGCGCGTGGCCAGCGCCGCGCGGCATATGCGCCTGTCGTTCCAGCCGCTCACCCGGCGCTGGCGGCTGCAGGTGTCGTCCAGCCCGATCGGCAATTCGGGGCTGGTCCTGGGCCAGAGCTTCGATACGCGCGAAGAGGCTTTGGGCGCGGTGCAACGCGTCTCGCGCTGGCGCATCGCCGACAGTTCCGACGTCGACCCCGACGTCGCCCACCAGCTGGAATTCCGCTTCCGGCTCGACGTGTCGCAGCTGCCCAGGCCCTTCCAGATCGGGGCCGTCGGGCAATCGGACTGGAACATCAGCGCGGGGCGCAACCAGCGCCTGGTGGCCGAGGCGCCCCGGTGACCACCGAACGGCCGGCGGAAGGCTCCGCCCGCGCGCTGGTGAAGGGCTCGCGCGCGCTGCGCTGGGCCTTGCTGGTGGGGGTGACGGTCATCGTCGCCATCGGCATCGTGCTGATGTTCCTGCTGACGCAGGCCACCAACAACCGCGAGCTCTACGAGCAGAACTACAACCGACTGTTCATCCTGAACGTGGTGGTGGCCAGCCTGCTGCTGGCCGTCATCCTCTGGGTGGGTGTCCGCCTGGCCTCGCGCCTGCGCCGCGGCAAATTCGGCAGCCGGCTGCTGATCAAGCTGGCGGCCATCTTCGCACTGGTGGGCTTCCTGCCCGGGATGCTGATCTACGTGGTCTCCTACCAGTTCGTCTCGCGCTCCATCGAAAGCTGGTTCGACGTGAAAGTGGAGGGCGCGTTGAGCGCCGGCCTCGAGCTCGGGCGGACCACGCTGGACACGCTGGCCAGCGACTTCGGCAACAAGACGCGCAGCGCCGCGTCGCAGTTGGCGGAGGTGCCCGAATCCTCCGCGCCGCTGGCGCTGGAGCGCGTCCGCGAGCAGCTGTCGGCCACCGACGCGGTGCTGTGGGGCGCGGGCGGCCAGATGATCGGCAGCGCGGGAGCCTCGCGTTTCCAGCTGCGCCCCGAGAGGCCGGCGGCGCAGCAGCTGCGCAACGCGCGGAGCCAGCGCGTGGTGACGGTCATCGAAGGCCTGGACGACCCGGGCCTCACCTCGATCCAGAACACGCGCATCAAGGCGATCGCCCTGGTGCCGCAGCCGAACTTCGGCCTGCTGGCCGAAACCCGGTACCTGCAGGCAACGATGAGCGTGCCGCCGGCGCTGGTGGCCAACGCGATCGCCGTCCAGGAGGCGAATCGCGAATACCAGGAGCGCGCCCTGGCCCGCGGTGGCTTGCGCCGCATGTACATCGGCACGCTGACGCTGAGCCTGTTCCTCGCGGTGTTCGGGGCGGTGCTGCTGGCGGTGATCCTCGGCAACCAGCTTGCCCGCCCTCTGGTGCTGCTGGCCGCCGGCGTGCGCGAGGTGGCGGCAGGCGACCTGTCGCCGAAACCCGCCTTGCAGGGCAAGGACGAACTGGGTGGGCTGACGCGCTCGTTCGCCGACATGACGCAGCAGCTGTCCGACGCCCGGGCAGCGGTCCAGCGCAGCATGCACCAGGTGGACGCGGCGCGCGCCAACCTGCAGACCATCCTGGACAACCTGACAGCCGGCGTGATCGTGCTGGATGCGCAGGGCCGCATCCTCTCGATCAATCCCGGCGCGACGCGCATCCTGCGCGTGCCGCTGGCCGCCTACGAAGGCAAGCCGCTGGCGTCGGTGCCGGGCCTGGAGGCATTCGGCGGCGCGGTGCAGCAGCGCTTCGACGACTACCTGAACGAGCGCCTGCAGCAGGGCCTGGATCACTGGCAGCAATCGTTCGAGCTCAACGCCGGCCCGGCCAGCGCGCAGCAGGCCGCGAACGTCGTGACACTGGTTGCGCGCGGCGCCGAGATGCCCGGGGAGGCCAGGCTGCTGGTGTTCGACGACATCTCCGAGATCGTGTCCGCGCAGCGCGCCCAGGCCTGGGGCGAAGTCGCGCGCCGGCTGGCGCACGAGATCAAGAACCCGCTGACCCCCATCCAGCTTTCGGCGGAGCGGCTGGAGATGAAGCTGACCGGCAAGCTGGGCGCGGCCGAACAGGCCGTGCTGACCAAGTCGGTCCACACCATCGTCGACCAGGTGGATGCGATGAAGCGCCTGGTCAACGAGTTCCGCGATTACGCCCGCCTGCCCGCCGCGGAGCTGAAGCCGGTGGACCTGAATGCACTCGTCACGGATGTCTTGCATCTTTACGCCCGGGAGGAAGAGGCCGAGCGCGCGGACGCGCCGCATGTGCCGATCCGCATGGAGCTCGACGCCAGGTGCCCCCACGTGCTGGGCGACGGCCAGCAGCTGCGGCAGGTGATCCACAACCTGCTGCAGAACGCGCAGGACGCCACCGAAGGCCGGCCGGTGCGCGAGGTGACGCTGAAGACCCAGTGGAACGAAGCGGCCAAGCGCGTGCGCTTGATCGTCCAGGACAGCGGAGGCGGCTTCCCCGAACACATCCTGAAACGGGCGTTCGAGCCTTACGTCACCACCAAGCCCAAAGGAACGGGCCTGGGGCTGGCCGTCGTGAAGAAAATCGCGGACGAGCATGGCGCGCGGATCGACTTGAAGAACCGGGTGCAGGACGATGTCATCCAGGGCGCCCAAGTCTCGTTATCATTCGCAGTTGCGAGTTAGCAACAGCCCAGGGCAGTCCGGCGGCTGGACCCGCAAAGCAAACCAACGAAGCAGGTGCGATGGCAAATATTCTGGTGGTCGACGACGAGCTGGGCATCCGGGATCTGTTGTCCGAAATCCTCAATGACGAGGGCCACACCGTCGACCTCGCCGAAAACGCGGCGCAGGCCCGTGCGGCACGGCAGCGCCAGCGCCCCGACCTGGTGCTGCTGGACATCTGGATGCCCGACACCGACGGTGTCACGCTGCTGAAGGAGTGGTCCACCACCGGCCTGCTCACCATGCCGGTGGTGATGATGAGCGGCCACGCCACCATCGAGACCGCGGTGGAAGCCACCAAGATCGGCGCGCACTCCTTCCTGGAGAAGCCGATCACGATGCAGAAGCTGCTGAAGGCGGTCGAAGCCGGCTTGGTCCGCAATGGCGGGACGGCCGCCGCAGCCGCGCCAGGGGTGGTCCGCAAGCCCGGCATGGGCATCGTGGCCCCCATGCCGCAGGTGGAACTGACCGTCGAAGCCGCCATGACCGGCGGCCAGAACCTGCCGGCCGTGGTGGAAATGGGCCCGCAGGCCCGCCAGCTGTTCGAACTGGACAAGCCGCTGCGCGACGCGCGCGACGAGTTCGAGAAGTGCTACTTCGAGTTCCACCTGGCCAAGGAAGGCGGCTCGATGACCCGCGTGGCCGAGAAGACTGGGCTGGAACGCACCCACCTGTACCGCAAGCTCAAGCAGCTCGGCGTGGACCTGTCGCGCGGCAAGCGCGGCGCGGCGGGGTGACCTCGAGCGAGCGGGGACGGCCCTGATATAATTTCCGGCTCACGGCCCGGTAGCTCAGTTGGTAGAGCAGCGGATTGAAAATCCGCGTGTCGGTGGTTCGATTCCGCCCCAGGCCACCAGTTGGTGAAAAATCGCCTCGGCAGCCTTTGGCTCCGGGGCGTTTTTCTTGGCGACCTCCAAGACATCCGATGTATCCTGCCCTGGCATCGCGACACCCCCACCGCCATGTCCGACCATCCACCGTTGCTGCACCGCCTGGAAGAACTCGACGCCAGCCGGAAAAGCCCAATAGGTGCTTTCTTGGGCGCCGGCATCTGCATCCTGGGTCTTGCCGTCAGCTTCGGTGATTTGCGCCCGGCGCCGGGTGTGGCGGCGTGGCAGATCCAAGTGTTGGGCGGCTTCGTCTTCATGTTCGGCCTCTTCTGGGCGCTCCACAGCTTGCGCATGGCGCGCGCGTCCACTGCGGCGTTCATGGTCGGTGCGGCGCTGTTCCTTGTCATCACGCACTGGGCCGCTTTCGGCCCAGGCGAACGCAGCTGCACCAGTGGCCGTCTACGCATACCGACCAGCGAAGCGGAGTGCCGCTTCTGGTTCGGTGCTTTTTCAATTTTCATGGATGCCGTGTTGCTATTGGGCGCGGTGGCACTCTTCGCGCGAAAGAAGTGAAGCTGGCGCGCGGTCAACCGGAGGAGCACTCGTGCGTCACGGTCCCGGCTTTTCGCACGGCCCTGTCCCTTTTTCGCGCCGGCAATCTTGCATTCCCCGCCGATCCAAATACATTCGGGCAACTTCATGACAAGCGGGGACGGGATGGGACTACTCAGTGCGCTCTTCGGGACCTCACAGGCCAGGGCCGGCAAGAAGCCGGGGGCCCGGGTGCCGCCCGCCTCCGCCCATCCATCCACCTTCCAGAATTCAACCGCCTCCGGCTTCGCCACTTCGAGCATGCTGAGCCAGGTCCCGCTCGACGCCCGGCAACAGTTCACCGTCCGGCGCGACCTGCTGCGGTTGGTGCTGCGCGACACCCTCACGCGCACCGGCATCCCTGCCGGATGGATCGAGATGCATGCGCTCGCCGCCTCGTCGAGCGGCAAGGCCACCGGGGTGCACGCGCGCTTCATCATCAGGCACTGGAATCCGCTGCTGATGGTCCACGCGCCCGGGCTCGAGCAGAGTTTCGTGCAGCGCCTGATGGCGCTCGACCCCTTGGCCGATCAATGGGTGATGGGCTTCTCGTGGCAGTTCGGGCTGGCAGCCGACGCCGTCGTGGCGCCCCTGCCCCGGCCCGGCTCCTGGACTGCGCAGCCGAACGAGCCGCGCGCGAACCTTCTCCCCATGGCCTCCGCGGCCGGTGCCGACGTGATCGCCGGTCCGGTCCACATCAGCACACGCGCCGCATCCACGCGCGGCGCGAAAGCCGACCTCGACCGCCTGCTGGCGGAGGGCGCCGCCGACCGGCACGGCAACAGCGCGTTCGATACGACGGAGCCCGCGCCGCTGCGCTGAAGTTTTCTCAGCCCTGGGCCGGCCGCCCCAGCAACTGCTCTTTCAGTTGCCAGTCTGCCGGTACCGGGCCGATCCAGATGCGCATGAGCGCGGTGAAGAACTCCGGCTCACGGAACGGCTCGCCTTGCGGGACGCCGCGCACGCTGATCACCGTGCCGACGCCCGGCACCCAATCGATGGTGAAGCCGTCGCCGGCCGCCAGCTTCTTGTGGTCGGTGAAGATCTGGCTCATGCGCATCAAGCCGGGGATCAGCCGGGAGAACGACGCGCGGTCCATGTTGTCTTCGACACTGCGCACGAACAGCTTGCCCAGCTCCGAGGCGTCGATGTCGCGCAGCATGGTGACAGCCAGCCGCTTGGGGCCGGCCGCGGCGAGCACTTCCTCCGGCATCGCGGACTTGCGGCCCAGGTAGAGACCGGCGGTGTACACCTTGAACGGACCACGGTAGCGAATGCCCGCGCCGTTCAACTGCACCTTGGCACCACCGCGCAATTCGGCGCCGGCTTCGTAGCGGACTCCCGACAGGGTGACCTGCGCCAGGCTCGCGCAGGACAACAGGCAGCCGGCGGTGACCAGCAACAGCTTCCACTTGACGTTCATCACGGTTCTCCTGGTGGTGTGTGATGCGTCAGTGGGCCATGTCCGCCCGCGTGGCGTCAGTGCCGGGATGGCAGCGGAATCTCCTGCGGATTTCACAGATTGCCTGCGCCGCCGGCCACTTATTTGCTTACAGATGCGCCACCTCCGGCCCGCACGCGCCGCGCGCAGGTGCCAGACTCGACCTCCACTCCAAAGGATTCGTCATGGCAGGCTACTTCGAACTCAAACCGGCCGCCGGTTCGCAATTCATGTTCAACCTGAAGGCGGGCAACCATGAAGTCATCCTCACCAGCGAAACCTACGCGTCCAGGCAGTCCGCCGAAGGCGGCATTGCATCGGTGAAGACGAACGCCGCCGTCGACGCCCACTTCCACCGCAAGTCCGCCAAGGACAGTTCGTCCTATTTCGTGCTGGTGGCGGTGAATGGAGAGACCATCGGCAAGAGCGAGATGTACAAGTCGGCGGCGGCGATGGAGGGCGGAATCGCTTCCGTCAAGGCCAACGCGCCCACGGCCGAGACGAAGGTCCTGCCGGCCTGACCGGCGCCGCTACGGCTGCGCGGTCATGGCGCGGCGGTGCAAGGCCGCGTGCAGCTCGATCGACGCGGAGGCCGCTTCGAGATCGAGTTCGCGCAACGCGGCGGCGAACTCGCTGGCTTGCAGATAGCGTTCGATCGCGTGCCGCGCCAGCGCGCGGCGCAGGATCTGGCCGACCGGACTGGTCGCGATGCCCGCCGGCAGCCGCAGCAGGCCTTGAGCGTGCGCTTTCATCACTTCCGGAAACGCGCCCTCGGCCACCATGGGCCAACCCAGCAGCGCCTCGGCCAGCACCAGGCCCATCTGGTAGACGTCCGACGCGGGTGTCACCGTGCCGGTGGCCAGATATTCCGGCGCCGTGTACCTCGGGGTGCAGGCGAGGCCGCCGTCCTGCGTGATCTGCGCGCGCTGCATGTGGCGCGCGATGCCGAAGTCGGTGATGCGCAGCCGGCACGGCAGGCCGGGCTTGGTATCCAGGAACAGGTTGGCCGGCTTGATGTCCTTGTGCACGATGCCCGTGGCGTGCACGGCGTGCAGGCCATCGAGCGCATCGCAGAACAGGGGAATGATCCAGTCGGCCGCGCAGCTGCCCTCGCGCGCGAGGTGGAACGAGAGGTCCTCGCCTTGCAACAGCTCCATCACGAAGAACGGCCGGCCGGTGTGCGCCACGATGCCGAAGTCCAGCACGCCCACCAGGTTCGGATGGATGACCTGGGCCGTCGACAGCAGCTCCTGCAGCATGCGGCGGTCGAAGGCACCGTCGGCCAACGGGTCGCGCATCAGCTTGACGGCGACCAGCTGGCCGGTTTCGAGGTCGTCCGCCGCCACCACGTCCGCCATGCCGCCGGTCCCGAGCGGACGCCGGACCAGGTAGCGTCCCGCGATGATCGAGTCCGCGCCCACCACCGTCATCGGCTCAGCGCAGCAGCTTCACCACGAGCACCACCATGACTCCGAGCAGGATCATGAAGCCAGCGCCCAGCGCCGCCAGCAGGGCGGGCGATGTTGGCGGAGGGACGATGGCCGGGGCCACCGGCGCCGGTGCCGGCGCCGCGGCCGACCGCCTTTCCTGTTGCGCCAGCGCCAGCCGCACCTCGGAGGCCACGAGCTGGGGCAAGGCCTGCAGCCGGCCATCGAGGGTGTGCAGGGCCTGCGACTGCTCGCGCAACATCTGGATGGCGGCCTGCAGTTCCTGCCGCAGCACCGGCTGCAGGTCGGCCAGCACGGCCCTGCTCAGCGTGTCGGCTGACGTCGCGGGCAGCGAGACCGTCGGCAGCAGGTGGTCGGGTGTCGCTGCGGCAGCCGGGGGGCGTGCCGCCGGGGCCGTGGCCTGAGCCGCCGGCGCCTGCGCCGCAGCTGCCGGGGCCTGCGCCTGCTGCGCCGTGAGTCGCAGCGTGGGCTCGTTCGCCGAGACAGACTGAGGCTGGACCCGGCGTGATCGCGCATACAGGTCGCTCAGCCGCGCCCGTGGCAGCGGGAACGGGCCGGTCGGCTGGGTGTGATAGACCGCGAACGAGAGGCCCGAGCCGCGGATCGCGCTGCCGCTCAGGGAGACGAACACGGTCTCGGGCTCGGAGCTGCTCGACATGCGCGCGTCGAGCACCTGGCCGGCCTTCAGCAGGACCTCGCTGACCGCCGACTCGCCGCGCCGCACCAGGAAGCGCAGGCATTGCCGGCTCAGGCCCAGGACCTGGATGACATCGTCGAACGTGAACTCGTCGAAGGTGCCGGTCATGATCTGCACGTCGTTGGTGCCGAACGGGATCGGGGTGAAGGTGGGGGAGGATTGCATGGTGGCTGTCCTCGTCAGGCCGCTGCGGGGGTACCGGCTTGCCGGGCGCCCATCAGCATGGTGGCGGAGAGCAGCGCGTACAGCTTGCTCCAGGCGGCGCGGGCTTCGGCGGTGAAGGCCTGGCCCAGCCCCATGTTCAGCGTCCACAGCAAGGCTTCGCCCACCGTCGGGAACGCCTCTTCCGGCACGTTGTAGAGAAGAGCGTGCCGCCGGCCCAGCGCCAGCACGACCAGGAACAGGTCATCGTCGCTCGACACGTCCTGGGCCCACTTCTCTTCGGACCAGTCGGCCGTGCGGACGGCAAACGCCAGCATGCCCGTGAGCTTGCGCTTTTGCGCCGCCATGTCGTCCGGGAACAGCTTGCGGTACGCGGGCTGGAGCTCGAACAAGCGGCGGTAGAACAGGTCCCCCGCGGTGTCCATGATGGGAGCGACGAGCCGCCAGGACTCGCGCAGGATTCTTTTTTCGTCTTCCGTGAGCATCAGCCCCTCCGACCGCGCCCACCGTCAGGCGCGTTCGCGCATCTTAGGGGATATGGATGAGCTACCGAACAATTTGATACGGAAACCGGCGACGCCGCTAGACTCCCTCGCATGCATCTCGCCGTTCTCGGCACCGGCATCGTCGGCGCCTGCACCGCCGCCTGGCTGCAGCGCGACGGCCATCGGATCACCTTCGTCTCGCCCACGCCGCCCGGCGAAGCCTGCTCGTTCGGGAATGCCGGATCGCTTTCGCCCAGCGCCTGCCTGCCGGTCGGCATGCCGGGGATGTGGAAGCAGGTCCCGGCCTGGCTGCGCGACCCCGACGGCCCCCTGCGCATCGAACCGTCCTACCTGCCCACGGTGCTGCCCTGGTTGCTGCGCTTCGTGCGCGCCTCGTCGCGCGCCGAGGTGGTGCGCATCGCCACAGCGTTGCGCTGCCTGCTCGCGCCGATCTTCGAGAGCTACGCACCGCTGCTGGCGCATGCGCAGGCGGAGCACTTGGTCCGGCGCAGCGGCTGCCTTTACGTCTACAGCTCCGGGCACGCCGCCGCCAAATGGCAGTGGGGCATGAACCTGCGCCGCCAGCTGGGCGTGGACCTGCGCGACGTGGACGAGGCGGCGCTCGCCCAGCTGGAGCCCGACTTGCGCGGCCGCTTCCGCTTCGGCATCCTCGCGCCCGACAACGGCTCGACCGTGGATCCGTCCGCGCTGGTGAAGGCGCTGCACGCGCAGTGCGTCGCCGATGGCGCGCAGAGCCTCAATGACGCCGCCATCGGCTTCGACAGCTCATCCGATCGCGTCACGGCGGTGCGCCTGCTCAGCGGTGGCCGCCTGGAATGCGAAGGCGTCGTCGTCGCCACCGGCGCATGGTCGCGCGCGCTCGCGCAAAGCCTGGGGCTGAGCGTCCCGCTGGAGACGCAGCGCGGCTACCATGTCACCGTGCAAAGCAGCAACCTGGCATTGCGCCATACCGTGATGGCTCCCGAATACAACCTGATGGTGAACCCGATGGCGATGGGCCTGCGGCTGGCCGGCAGCGTGGAATTCGCGGGCCTGAAACGCCAGCCGGACTACCGCCGCGCCGACGTGCTGCTGGCCAAGGGCCGCGAGATGTTCCCGCACCTCGACGTCTCGCGCACGTCGCGCTGGATGGGCCATCGGCCCTGCCTGCCGGACAGCCTGCCCGTCATCGGGCGGGCGCCGCGCCTGCAAAACGCCTGGCTGGCGTTCGGCCATGGCCACGTCGGCATGTGCGGCGGCGCCACCACGGGCCGCGAAGTCGCCCACCTGGTGGCCGGCCGGGCGCCGCAGGTGGACCTGGCGCCCTTCCGGCCAGACCGCTTCTGAAAAGCGCCGTGAAGCGAGTCGCCCTGGTCTGCACGCGCGGCTTCGCCGACGTGCTGACGCTGGCCCGGCAGAACCGCGCCGACCCTTATGCCTTGCACGTTCCGGCGTCGCCCTGGTTGGCGGCGTTGCCGCCCGAACGCCGCTTCGAAGTCGGCGGGCGCATCGACGCGCACGGTGCCGAAGTGGAGCCACTGGACGCCAAGGGACTCGTCGCGGCGCTGAAGGCACTGCCGGAGCCGCCGGAGGCGATTGCCGTCAGCCTCCTGTTCGCCAGCCGCAATCCATTGCACGAGAAACAGGTGCGCGAACTGCTCGTGGCCACGTTGCCGCACGTGCCGGTCCATTGTTCGCACGAAGCGGAGGGCCCGGGTGGCGAGTACGAACGCACCCTCGCCGCCGTGGCCGCCGCCGGCCTCGACGTCGCCGCTCTGGTCCCACCGCAACAGGCCGCGCCCGGCGACCAGGACAGCTTCCCCGCGCAGATGGAAGCTATCGCCGATGCGATGCAGAACGTCATCGCCGAGAAGGCGTTCTCGACCATCGTGCGCGAGGCGATGGACTGCGCCACGGCGATCTTCCTGCCCGATGGCCGCATGGTGGCGCAGGCGCGCACCCTGCCCTTGCTGCTGGGCAGCCTGTCGCCGGCGGTCCAGGGCATCCTGGCCGAATGCCCGGTGAACGCCATGGTGCCGGGCGACGGCTACCTGAGCAACGATCCCTGGCGCGGTGGCACGCACCTGCCGGATTTCATCCTGCTGCGGCCGGTGTTCGAAGGCGGCCGTGTCCAAGCGCTGGTGGCCTGCATCCTGCACCACCAGGACGTGGGCGGCATCACGCCCGGGTCGCTGCCGGCCAACGCGACGTCGGTGCACCAGGAAGGCCTGCGCATCCCGCCGGTGCAGCTGTACCGCGCCGGCCAGACCGACCCCAGCCTGCTGCGCCTGCTGTGCACCAACAGCCGCACGCCTGATCACCTGGCTGGCGACCTGCGGGCGCAATGGGCAGCCTTGCTGCACGGCGACGCCGCACTGCAGCCGCTGCTGGCCGGCAAGGTCGGCTTCACCGCCCAATGCGAAGCCGCGCTGCACGCTTCCGAAGCGGCCACGCGGGCCGCGCTGGCGGCCGCGCCCGACGGCGACTACCGTTTCGTGGACGCGCTCGATGGCGACGGCATCAGCCACGAGCCGGTCCGCATCGACGTGGTGCTGCGCAAGCGCGGCGACACGCTGGAGGTGGACTTGCGCGGCTGCGCCCCCCAGACGCGCGGGCCGGCCAACGCGTCGCGGGCCTCGGTCTGGGCCGCCGTGAGCTACCTGGCACGCATGCTGGCACCCCAGGCCGCCAGCAACGACGGCTGCACCGCGCCGATCACCCTGAAGACGGCGCCGGGCACCATCGTCAACCCGGGCTTCCCGGCGGCGCTGAACGCGCGCACCAACCTGGTCAAGCTGCTGGCCAATGCCTTGATGGGCGCCTGGGCGCAGGCCCTGCCCGACTACATGCCGGCCGCCAACGCCGGGGTCTCGGTCGTGCTTTCGCTGAGCGGCCAGCGCGCCGAGGGCACCGAGTGGCTCTTCACCGAGATCATCGCCTCCGCCTCGGGCGGCGCGCCCTGGGGGCCGGGCGGCTCGGGCGTGTCCACCGACGTCGGCAACGCGCGCAACACACCGGCCGAAACGATCGAAGGCATCGCGCCCCTGCGGGTGGAACGCATCGCGGTGCGCCGCGGTTCGGGCGGCGCCGGCGAGCACCGCGGCGGCGACGGCGTGGTGCGCTGCTATCGGCTGCTGGAAGGCAGCGGGATGATCTCGTACCGCGGCGAGCGCCATCGCAGCGTGGCCCAGGGCGCGACCGGCGCCGCCGCAGGCGCGCCGGGCTCGGCCCGCATCGAACGCGCGGATGGCACCGTCGTGCCGTTGCCCGCCAAGGCGCAAGCGCAATGGCACGCCGGCGACCGGCTGGTGATCGAGACCGCGGGCGCCGGTGGCTGGGGCTTGCCCGGGTCCGCGGGACCGGAAATTGCGTGAGACTTTGGCCATGCCGTTCACCCGCCGTACCCTCCTCGCCGCCACCCTGGCCCTGCTGCCCACGCTGGCACTCGCCCAAGGCGCCTATCCCAACAAGCCGATCCGCATCGTCGTGCCCTTCCCGCCGGGCGGCAGCACCGACCTGCTGGCGCGCCGCCTCGGCGAGAAGCTCGCCACCGCCATGGGCCAGCCCGTGGTGGTCGAGAACAAGCCCGGCGCGGGCGGCACCACCGGCGCGGACTTCGTCGCGAAGTCGGCGCCCGACGGCTATACCTTGCTGATGGGCGTGACCGGCAGCAACGCCATCGCAGCCAGCCTGTACCCCAAACTGCCCTACGACACGCTGAAGGATTTCGCGCCGGTGAGCCAGCTGGTCTCGGCGCCGCTGGTGCTGTCGGTGAACGCCGGCAGTCCCATCAAGTCGGTGCGCGATTACGTGGCCGCGGCGCGGGTCAAGCCGCTGTCTCACGGCACGCCGGGCAACGGCACCTCGATGCACCTCACCGCCGAGATGTTCGACCAGGCCGCCGGGGTGCGCCTCATGCATGTGCCCTACAAGGGCAGCGCGCCGGCCATGAACGACCTCCTGGGCGGCACGCTCGATTCCATGTTCGGGGACTTCCTCGTGCTGCTGCCGCAGATCAAGGCCGGCAAGGTCACGCCGCTGGCCGTGACCTCGGCACGCCGCCATCCGATGCTGCCCGACGTGCCGACGGTCGCGGAGACCGGCCTGCCCGGCCTCGCGCAGTTCGAAGCGGCCTCGTGGCAGGGCCTGTTCGCGCCGGCCGGCGTGCCGCGTGAGGTGCTGGCGAAACTCAACACCGAAGTGGTCAAGGCCATGGAGAGCGCCGACATCAAGGAGTTCTTCGGCAGCCAGGGCTTCATCGTCGGCGGCACCACGCCCGAGCAGTTCAAGGCCCTGATCGAAAGCGAAGTCCCCAAGTGGGGCCGCGTCGTCAAGGCCGGCAACATCAAGCTCGATTGATCGTGGCGCACGCACTGGCGGGCGAGGTCGACGTCCTCGCGTTCGACATCTTCGGCACCGTCGTCGACTGGCACGGCAGCATCGTGCGCGAACTCGCGCAGCTGCAGCCGCAGGTGGATGGCGATGCGTTCGCGCGCGCCTGGCGCGCCGGCTACCAGCCGGCGATGGCGCGCGTGATGTCCGGCGAGCTGGGCTGGACCCTGATCGACGACCTGCACCGCATCATCCTCGACGGCATCCTGCCGCAGTTCGGCCTGGAAGCCCTGGACGAAGAGGCGCGGCGGCATCTCAATCGCGCCTGGCACCGGCTGGACCCGTGGCCCGAGGCTGTCGCGGGCCTGCAGCGGCTGAAGCGCAAGTACATCCTTTGCAGCCTGTCGAACGGCAACCTGGGCCTGCTCACGCGCATGGCCAAGCGCGCCGGGCTGCCCTGGGACTGCGTGTTGTCCGCCGAAGTGTTCCGCGCCTACAAGCCGGATCCAGCCACGTACCTCGGCGTGGCGCGTGTGTTCGATCTGCCGCCTGCGCGCGTGATGCTGGTGGCGGCACACCACGACGACCTGGCCGGGGCGCGCGCCTGCGGGCTGCGCACGGCCTATGTCGAGCGGCCGTTGGAATTCGGTGCCGGGCACGTGAAGGACGTCACGGCCCGGCCGGATAACGATATGCATACCAAAGGCCTCGAAGACTTGGCCGGTCAGTTGGGCTGCTGAGCGAAAAGGGGCGCTGTTCCGACAGCCGCGCGGGAGCTTGGACTAACGCCTGCCCGCGTTCGGCGCGCGAAGCTTCATGGGAAGGAAAGGACCTGCCCATGCCTGACGACACCACTCCCCACGGCGGCGAGGCGTTCCACCAGCCCCCCGAGCGCGCCGTGATTCCCGAGCCGCCACCGGGCCGCGCCGCCGGGCCCCTGCCCCCGGTCACCGGCCGCCCGCCGCTGCCCCTCGAGGCCGAGATCCGCGCCGCCGACCTGGAGGACGAAGAGGCGGACCCCGTCATCGACTCCGGCCCCGGCATCGCCGACGACGGCGACACGGGCAAGCCCAGCGTGACGCAGCAGCCGGCATGAGGACGCCCGCCATGGTCATGTTCAAGGCCCGCTTCCACACGCCGGAACCCGTGCCGCCGGTGACCCCGGAACCCTCGCCCAATGACCCTCAGCCCATGCCGCCCCCGATCGAGGAGGAGCGCGGGCCGCAGGCGCCGGTGAAGCTTCCAGGCGACAGCTCCGTGCCCCAGAGGGTCTGAACCAATCGACGGCGAGCCACCCCCCGGTCTATGATGGCCGGTGGGCCGCTTACGCGCGGGCCCGCCACAGCTATGAAGGGGCCGCGGATGAGAATGCGTTTGGGCGAATGGCGGTTGCGCCCGAGCATCGTTGTGCTCTTCATCGCCATGGTCCTGCCGGTTTTCACCGCCGCCATCTGGGCGGGTTACGTTTCGCTGGAGCGGATGGCACGCAGCCAGGCCGAGGAATCCGTGGACCGCGCGCGCGTGGAAACCATCGGCCACACCGAGGCACTGGTCGACCCCATCGCTTCACTGGTGCGCGTGAGTTCGCGCCTGGCCGCGGAGCAGCCGGAGTTCTTCCGCCAGGACCGCGCCCTGCCGACGATGCTGGAGGTGCTGAGCCACAGCCCCACCATCAGCAGCGTCTACGTCGGCTTCGCCGACGGTTCCTACCGCATGGCCCTGCGCGTGCCGCCAAAGGTGAAGATCCATGGCAAGGACCCCCCGCCCATCACGCTGTATGCCAACCGCTGGATCGACCGCAGCGCGAAGAGCCCGCTGGAGGTCTACACCTTCCTGGACACCAGCAGCCAGGTGCTCGGCACCTCGACGGCCACCACCACCTATGACCCGCGCGTGCGGGCCTGGTACAAGGATGCCGTCGAAAAGAAGGGGCTGATCACCTCCAACCCCTACATCTACGCCACGACCGGCCTCCCCGGCATTACCGTCGCCATGCCGTTCATGGTCAAGGGCCAGGTCGGCGGGGTGGTCGCCATCGACATCCTGATGGACAGCCTGTCGCACTTCCTGAAGGCGCGCCTGGTCAGCCCCAATTCGCTGTCGCTCATCGTCGACCGTGACGGGCTCATCGTGGCCCACTCGGATGCCAGCCAGGTCCTGAAGCGCGACGTCGCCGGTGCACTGAGCCGCGTGCGCATCAACGAACTGAAAGACCCGCTGCCGGCCCTGGCGTTCGGCGAGCGAGGCGCCCACAAGCAGGCGCAGTTCAACTTCATGCACCGCGGCGACGAGTACGTCGCCATGTTCGCCCCGTTCCCGCCGGAGTTCGGCAAGGCCTGGGACGTCGTCATCGTCACGCCGCTGGAAGATTTCGTCGGCGAGGCCAGCGCCAACAACCGCCAGCTGCTCCTCATGGGCCTGGTCGCCATCGGCCTGCAGGTGCTGGTGATCTATGCGCTGTCGCGCCGCATCGCCCGGCCGCTGGAGCAGCTCGAGCAGCAGGTGCAGGACGTCCAGGACTTCAAGACGACCCACAGCGAGCCGGTGCGTTCCCGCATCCGCGAGATCTCCTCGCTGGCGACCTCGGTGGGCACGCTGCAGGGCGCCATCACCGCGTTCTCGGCCTTCGTCCCGCGCGAACTGGTGCGGCAGCTGATCGCCACCGGCCACAAGCTCGAACTGGGCGGGCGCAGCCAGTTCCTGACCGTGATGTTCACCGACCTGGAGGCGTTCTCGACGCTGACCGAGATCACGCCGGCGCAGGAACTGCTGGACCGCGTCTCGCACTACTTCGACGTCGTGACGCGCGCGACCATCGTCGAGAAGGGCACCCTCGACAAGTTCATCGGCGATGGCGTCATGGCCTTCTGGGGCGCCCCGGCGCAGCTGGAAGACCATGCCTACCACGCCTGCGTGGCGGCGCTGCGCATCCAGCGCGGCATGGACAAGCTCAACGCCGACTACGCCGAAAGGGGCATCCCGCCCCTGCGAGTGCGCGTGGGCATCCACAGCGACGCCGTGCTGGTGGGCAACATGGGCGCGCCCGACCGCATGAGCTACACCGTCATGGGCGACGGCGTCAACCTGGCGGCGCGGCTGGAAGGCACGAACAAGGAATTCGGCACCAACATCTGCATCAGCCACGCCGTGTTCCGCGAAGCCGGCGAGCGCCTGTGGATCCGCCGCATCGGCGTGGTGACGGTCAAGGGCCGCCGGCAGGACCTGCAGGTCTACGAGCTGATGGGCCTGAAGGACGGCGACCCCGAGCTGTTGGCCACGCCGCAGATCATCCGCCTGTGCGAGATGACCAACAAGGCCTATGCCTCGTTCGAGGACGGCGACATCGGGCAGGCGCGCCAGCGCTTCATCGAGATCACCGAAGCGTTCCCGGGCGACCCCCTGGCGCTGGCGATGATCGCGAAGTGCAAGACGACGGACGACGAAGTGATCACGGTGTAGTCACTCAGAAAGCGCTGCGATTGCGTTACCCCGGACTCCCGTCCGTGACCCCAGCCACCAGCCGGTAGCCCACCCCCGTCTCGGTGAGCAGCACCCTGGGGCGCCCCGGATCGGCTTCGAGTTTCTGCCGCAGCTGGCGCATGTAGATGCGCAGGTAGTGGCCGTGCTCGCTGCGTCCCGGACCCCAGACATCGCGCAGCAACTGCGTCGCGGTCACCACGCGGTCAGCACGGCGCGCCAGTGCCTCGAGCAGCCGCCACTCGGTCGCCGTGAGTCGCACCAGCTCGCCGGCCCGGTACACCGCGCCTGCCTGCAGGTCGATGCGCAGTGCGCCGATGCGCAGCACCGACTCGCCCCCCTGGCTCGTCTGCGCGGCGTGCCGCAAGGCAACGCGCAGACGCGCGTGCAGCTCCGCCGCTCCGAACGGCTTGGTGAGGTAATCGTCGGCGCCGGCATCCAGCGCCTCCACCTTTTCCCGCTCCTGGGAACGCGCCGACAGCACGATCACCGGGCGTTGCGTCCACTGCCGCAGCCGCCGGATGAACTCCACGCCGTCGAGGTCGGGCAGGCCGAGGTCCACCAGATAGACATCGATGCGGCGGTTCGCCGCCAGCTGGGTCGCCAGCGCGGCGGTGCCCGCTTCGAGCACGACGTGGCCCTCCGCTTCCAGTGAAGTGACGAGGAAGCGACGGATCTGCTCCTCGTCCTCCAGGAGCAGGATCTGCGCGCCGCGCGCACTCATCCTTCCTCCAGAGGCAGGCGCTGCGGCTGAGGGAGCCGCATCGTGAAGACCGCGCCGCCCTCGTTGTGCGCGGCAATCGAGCCGCCGTGCAGGCGCGCCACCGCCGCGCAGATCGCGAGGCCGAGTCCGAAGCCCGTGCCGGCGGGTTCGGCCTGCCCCCGGTAGAACTTGCGGAACACGTCTTCCGTGGCGCCGGGCGGCAGCCCCGGGCCGGTGTCCGACACGCTGAGCCACCACTGCGTCTCCTGCGTCTTCACGCGGATCCGGATCACGCCACCCGCCGGGGTGCAGCGCAACGCGTTGTCGACCATGTTCGAAAGCGCCTGCTCCACCAGGCGCGCATCGCACCAGACCACGGCATCCGGGGCGGCGTCCACGTCCACCACGTGCCGGCCCAGCCGGTCGCCGAACGACAGCAGGACTTCGGCGACCAGGTCGTCCGCGGGGCACCATTCCGGACTGACCTGGACCGCCCCTTCCTCCATGCGCGTGAGATCCAGGAGGTGGCTCATGCGTTCGTGCAACCTCCTGGCTTCGGTGTGGATGCTGCTCACCAGCGTCTGCCGCATGCGATCGTCGAGGCGCGCGCCCTGCTCCTGCAGGGTTGTCGCGGCGCCCACGATGGTGGTGAGCGGCGTGCGGAAGTCGTGCGAGAGTCCCGACAGCAGTGTGTTGCGCAGCCGCTCCCGTTCCGCCGCCACGGTGGCCTCGGTGCTGCGCTGTTCGAAGACGCATCGCTCCACCGCCAGCCGCCCCTGGTGTTCGAAGCCGCGGAACAGTTCGCGCTCTTCATCCGTCAGGAGCCTGCCGGCTTGATCGAGCAGCAACCGACCGTCCAGGTCCATGCGGCAGCCGGAACCCAGCATCGCCAGCGAAGCGGCGGACACCGTCCTTTCCACCTCGGCATGGGACCGCGCCGACGCCAGCTGCGCGGCGAGGTCGCTCATGGCCTGCGCGCGCAGCGCGCGCCGCTCGGCCAGCGCGGCCTGTTGCTGCGCGCGCGAGCTGAGGGTGCTGATCAGGAGCCCGACCGCCAGCATCACCGCCAGGGTCAGCAGGTGACTGGTGTGCAGGGGGTTCAGGCCCCAGCGCGGCGGCACGATCAGGAGGTCGAACAGCAGGATGCTGGCGAGGACCGTCGCGACGGAGGTGCGCAGGCCTTCGTGCAAGGCCACGTACGCCACCCCGGCGAGGTAGACCATGATGACGTCCTGCAAGGCCGCGTGCGGTGCGAGGAGCTCGGCACAAAAGGCACAAAGCACGACAACGGCGAATGCGCGCGCCCAACCCAGGCGCTCACGGCGTCGTGCCGCGAGCCGGTCGAGAAAGTTGTTACTGGCTTGCCGCATGCGTCTCCTGCCCTGCGGCATTGTGCCGCGCGGGACCTGTCTGCAATCCTTACGCGGCCTTTACGCGGCCGGTTGTGAAATCGAAGGGTGAATTGGCAAGCCACCATCAACCGCGGACTGCTGCGGCAGGAATGCATCGTGTGCGACGCCGCAGTCGCCACGACGGCGCAAGCGTTCCAGCTGGCGGCGGCGACGCTGAGCGAGGCCCATGGCGTGGATGCCTTGCAACTCGTCAGGCGCCTGTGCGCGCGGGAAGGCCGGCGCTCCACCGTCGTCGGTGACGGCATCGCCACGCCCCACGCGGATGCCTGGGGCCTGACCCGGCCGCAAGCGGCGTTCGTGCGCTCGACGGCGCCCATCGATTTTCTCGGCACCATCGACGGCGTGGCGGTCCATGAAGTGCTGGTGCTGGTGGCACCCCGCCCGGCGACGGGTGTGCACAGCGCGATGCTGCAGCACTACCGCGCATTGCTGCGCAGCCCGGGATTTCGCGATCGGCTTCGGGCGGCGCGGGAGCCGCTCCTGCTCTGGCGCCTGTTCCGCGAGCACGAGTGGAGCAGCGAGCCCGCGTCCTCGCGTGACACTTTGCAGGCGATCTGCGGCTGAGCGTCAGGCGTCCGTCAGAGACCGGGCCCGATTTTTACGGGCCGTTTACGCCCCCCTCGATACATTCGATTGACAAACGACGAGGGGACGCGCGTGAAAGTTCTGCTGGCGCTCGCGCACGGCATCGACTGGGTGAACGACCGTTTCGGCTTCGTCGCCAAATGGGCCGCGGCGCTGGCCTGCCTGATCAGCGCGGGCAATGCGTTCATCCGCTATGGGCTGGGTGTCAGTTCCAATGGCTGGCTGGAAATCCAGTGGTACCTCTTCGCCGCGTGCGTGATGCTGGGCGCGGCCCACGTGCTGCGACTGAACGAGCACGTGCGGGTCGACCTCGTCTACGGACAGCTCCCGGGCCGCGGGAAGGTCTGGGTCGACCTGCTCGGCCTGCTGTTCTTCCTGCTGCCTTCGATGGCCGCCATGTTCTGGTTCGCCGCGCCCTATTTCCTGCGCGCGTTCACCAGCGGGGAGATGTCCAACAATGCCGGGGGACTGATCCGCTGGCCGGCGGTCCTGATGCTGCCGCTCGGATTCGCGCTCGTGTTCCTGCAGGGCATTTCCGAAGCCATCAAGCGCGTCGGCTGGCTCACGCACCGGTACGAGATGGACCTCCACTACGAGAGGCCGCTGCAATGACGATGGCGAACTTCGCGCCCCTCATGTTCGCGGGGCTGATCTTCATCATGCTGATCGGCTTTCCGGTCGCGTTCTCGCTCTCGGCGCTGGGGCTGATGTGCGGCTTCTACGCCATCGAGATGGGCTGGTTCCCGGCGAGCTTCATGGCGAACCTGCCGCTGAACGTGTTCGGCATCCTGTCGAACGAGCTGCTGCTGGCGATCCCCTTCTTCACCCTGATGGGCGCGATCCTCGAGAAGTGCGGGCTCGCCGAGGACATGCTCGACTCCATGGGCCAGCTGTTCGGCACCGTCCGCGGCGGCCTCGGCTACTCGGTGATCATCGTCGGGTTCATCCTCGGCGCGATCACGGGCACGGTGGCGGGCCAGGTGATCGCCATGGCGATGATCTCGCTGCCGGTGATGATGCGCTACGGCTACAACATGCGCTACGCGACCGGGGTGCTTGCCGCCTCCGGCACGATCACGCAACTCGTCCCGCCCTCGCTGGTGCTGGTGGTCATGGCCGACCAGCTCGGCCGCTCGGTGGGCGACATGTACAAGGGCGCCTGGGGGCCGTCGATCCTGCAGGTGCTGATCTTCGCGATCTACACCTTCGCGCTCAGCCGCTTCCGCCCGCACCACATGCCGGGCCTGCCGCGCGACGCCCGGACGCTCGACGGCTTCGCCCTCTGGATGAAATGCCTGCGCGGCATCATCCCCTCGGCCGTGCTGATCTTCATGGTGCTCGGAAGCATGGGCGGCCTGCCCGGCATGCGGCACGCGATCGCGACGCCGACGGAGGCGGGCGCCATGGGCGCTGTCGGGGCGTTCGTGCTGGCGGCGCTGCACCGGCGGTTGAACTGGAACCTCATCCGCGAGGCCGTGGGCGGGACCATGCGCCTGACGGCCATGGTGGTCTTCATCCTGATCGGTTCGCGAGTGTTCTCGCTGGTGTTCCAGGGCGTGGACGGCGGGAAATGGATCGAACATCTGCTTTCGAACCTGCCGGGCGGCCAGATCGGCTTCCTGCTGGTCGTCAACGTGTTCATCTTCTTCCTCGCGTTCTTCCTCGATTTCTTCGAGATCGCCTTCATCATCCTGCCGCTGCTCGGGCCGGTGGCGCACAAGCTGGGCATCGACCTGGTCTGGTTCGGCGTGCTGCTGTGCGTCAACATGCAGACCAGCTTCATGCACCCACCCTTCGGCTTCGCGCTGTTCTATCTCCGCGGGATCGCCGACACCTTGTTCAAGAACGGGGCGATTCCCAGGCGGGTGGAGTCGCGCGACATCTACCTCGGCTCCATCCCCTGGGTGATCCTGCAGCTGGCGCTCGTCGTCATCGTCATCTTCGTGCCGGAGACCGTCACCGTGTTTCTCGACAAGGAAGTGGCGGTGGACCTGGACAAGGTGAAGATCGAGATGCCGGGGGAAGCCGAGTCGCAGTCGCAGTCGCAGCCGCAGCCGCAGCCGGCGACGGACACCCAGAAGGAGCTCGACGAGCTGTTCAAGCCGGCGCCGGCCACCAGATGAACGATACCGTTTACGCTGTGGAGGGCACCGCGTTTCCGCTCACGGTGAAGTGGCTCGCCAGTGTGTTCGTCGCCGCGCTGGTGCTGCAGGGGACGCGGGTCGGGGTGCCGCTGCTGGAGGCGGGCTGGACGGACAGCGCCGCGGCCGTCTTCGTGCTGGCGGGGCTTTCGGTCGGCTGGTGCCTTTGGTGGATCTGGCGCAGCCGGACGGCGGTGGACGCGGCGGGCATCCGGCAAAGCTGGATCTGGACCAAACGCGCCGCCTGGGGCGACATCGCGCAGGCGCGCCTGCTGGCCGTGCCCGGCCTCGAGTGGCTGGTGGCGCCACGGCTGATCGTGCGAATGCGCGTCGGCGGCGTGGTCGCCTTTCATTGCGCGGACCCGAAGGTCCTGCAGGCCCTCGCGCTGTTCGCCGCGACGGGGGTGCCGCCGCGGGCCGCAGCCGCGCCGGCGTCGGGAACCTAGTCCCGCGTCACCCTGAGCACTTCCTCCCGCGAGGTGATCCCCTCGCGGATCAAGCGCTCCCCGTCGTCGCGCATCAACCGCATGCCGGTGGTGAGCGCGGCGCTGCGGATCTCTGCTTCCGCGGCCCGGTTGTGGATCAGCGCGCGCATGGCCTCGTCGGCCGTCATCAGCTCGAAGACGCCGGTGCGGCCCTGGTAGCCGGTATGGCCGCAATGCTGGCAGCCGCGCACCACGCCCTCCACCGCCACCTTGCAGTAGGGGCACAGCTTGCGCACCAGTCGCTGCGCCAGCACGCCGAGCAGCGACGAGCTGAGCAGGAACGGCTCGACGCCCATGTCGGTCAGGCGCGTCACGGCGCTGGCCGCGTCATTGGTGTGCAGCGTGGCCAGCACCAGGTGGCCGGTGAGCGAGGCCTGGATGGCGATCTGCGCCGTCTCGAAGTCGCGGATCTCGCCGATCATGATCACGTCCGGGTCCTGGCGCAGGATGGCGCGCAGGGCCTTGGCGAAATCGAGGTCGATCTTCGGGTTGACCTGGGTCTGGCCGATCCCCGGCAGCTCGTATTCGATGGGGTCTTCCACCGTCATGATGTTGCTGCTGCTGGCGTCCAGCCGGGCCAGCGCCGCATAGAGCGTCGTCGTCTTGCCCGAGCCCGTGGGGCCGGTCACGAGGATGATGCCGTGCGGCTGCGTGATCAGGTCGAGGAAGCGGTCCAGCGTGTCGCCGGTCATGCCCACCGCTTCCAGCGTGATGCGGCTCTCGCTCTTGTCCAGCAGGCGCAGCACGGCGCGTTCGCCATGCGCGCTCGGCAAGGTGGAGACGCGCACGTCGACCGCGCGGGTGCCGATGCGCAGCGAGATGCGGCCGTCCTGCGGCAGGCGCTTCTCGGAGATGTCCAGCTCCGCCATGATCTTCAGGCGCGAGATCAGCGCCGCATGCAGCGCGCGGTTCGGCTGCACCACCTCGCGCAGCGTGCCGTCCACGCGGAAACGCACGCTCGAATGGCGCTCGTAGGGCTCGATGTGGATGTCGCTGGCGCCGTCGCGCGCGGCCTGCGTCAGGAGTGCATTCAGCATGCGGATGATGGGCGCGTCGTCGCTGGCTTCCAGCAGGTCTTCGACCGCCGGCAGCTCCTGCATGATGCGCGAAAGGTCGGCGTCGTTCTGCACTTCGCTCACCACGGTGGCCGCGCTCGACTCGCCCTGGGCATAGGCCGCGCTGATGCGCTGCGCCAGCGCGCCGGGCTCCACCTGCTGCAGCGTGCGCACGGGGTACTTGCGCATCACCTCGCTGAAGCCGGTGGCCGCCAGGCTGCCGGCATGGACCAGCACCAGCTCGTCGCCATCGTCCTCCAGCAGCAACTGCTGGCTGCGCGCGAACGCGTAGGGCAGTGGGTACCGCATCGTCCTGCTCCCGCTAGCGCACAGGGGTGGGCGTGGCGGGCTGCCCCAGTGGCGCGGGCGCGGGCATCGCGCCGGCGGGGCTGCGGCCCGCGGACGGCAGGATGGGCGACTCGTTCACCGGCACCACCACGCTCGGCACCGGCTGCGAGAATTCCTGCTTGCCCTTCATCAGGTCGTAGCGGTCCAGCGAGAGCGATTCGGTCTGCGACGCATCGCGCACGACGATCGGCCGCAGGAACACCATCAGGTTGAGCTTCTTGCGCGAACGCGTTTCCGATTTGAACAGGTTGCCGAAGAACGGCACGTCGCCGACGCCCGGCACCTTCTCGACGTTGCCCGCGTATTCGTCCTGCAGCAGCCCACCGAGAACCACGATGCCACCGTCTTCCACCAGCACGTTCGACTCGATGGAGCGCTTGTTGGTGATGATGCCGGAGGCCGAGTTGACCGAATTCGGCACGACGTTGGAGACCTCCTGGAAGATCTGCAGCTTCACCGTGCCGTTCTCGCTGATCTGCGGGCGCACGCGCAGCGTCAGGCCGACATCCTTGCGCTCGATGGTCTGGAACGGGTTCACCGTGCCACCGGTGCCCGAATTCGAATTGGAATACTGGCCCGTCACGAAAGGCACGTTCTGGCCGATGACGATCTTCGCCTCCTCGTTGTCGAGCGTGAGCAGGTTGGGCGTGGAGAGGATGTTGCCGTCGCCCTTGGACTCGAGGAAACGCGCCAGCGCGCTCAGCACGTAGACGCCGCCGATCTTGCGGCCCACCCCGATGTTGAGCCCGGGCGACGGCAGCGTGGTGCCCTCGCCCGCCGCCGTGAGTGCCAGGTCGATGATGTTGGTGCCCGAGACGCCGGGGCTGAAGTTGGTGCCCAGCACGCCCACGGTGTTGTTGCCGCTGCGGCCCAGCGGGCTCATCCACTGGATGCCGAAATCGGCGGCCTTCTCGGCGTTCACTTCGGCGATCAGGCTTTCGACGAAGACCTGGGCGCGGCGCGCGTCCAGCCGGTCGATGACCGCGCGCAACTGCCGGTACTGCGGCTCTGGGGCGGTGATGATCAGCGAGTTGGTCGCGGGATCGGCCTGGATCTGGCCGCCGGTGGAAGGCTGGGCCGAGCCTTGCACGGGCGCCGTGGCGGCGGTGCTGCCCGCGGCCTGGTTGATGTTGGCCGCGGCGGCAACGGGAACGTTGATGGCCGCGCCGCCGCCCGTGGTGCTGTTGCTGGCAATCGCCGCGCGCAGCACGGCCGCCAGCTTGGTCGCGTCCGCGTTTTTCAGGTAGACGACGTAGATGTTGCCCATGCCCGAAGCACTGGCCTGGGGCCCGGGCTGGTCCAGCCGCGCCACCAGGGAGCGCACGAGGTTCAGGCGCGCCGCATTGGCCGCGCGCACGATCAGCGAATTGCTGCGCGGCTCGGCGATCACGGTGGTGCGGAACGAGGTGTCCGCCTGCCCCTGGCCGGCCACCGGCGCGCCGCCCGGCCCCGCACCGCCACCGGTTTCGACCAGCCGCTGCACGATGGGCGCCAGGTCCGACGCGAGCGCGTGCTGCAGGTTCAGCACCTCGACGTCGGTGGCGTTCGAGACGTCCAGCGCGGCGATGATGCGCGCCATGCGCTGCAGGTTGTCGGCGTAGTCCGTGATCACCAGCGAGTTGTTGCCCGGGTTCACGTTGATCGTGTTGTTGGGGCTGATCAGCGGGCGCAGGATCGGCACCAGGTTGCCGGCGTTCTCGTAGTTCAGGCGGAAGATCTGCGTGACGATCTGGCCCCCGCCCGGGGGCGCCTCCACCGACACGGCGCCGCCCTGCAGCTTGGCGTCGGCCTCCGGCACCACCTTGAGCAAGCCGCCCGACTCCACCACCGTGAAGCCGGAAAGGCGCAGCGTCGCCATGAACTGGTTGAAGGCGGCGGCCGGCGACACCGGGCGGTCGGTCGAGAGGTTGATGGTGCCCTTCACCCGCGGGTCGACCACGATGTTGCGGCCGGTGATGGCCGCCATGGTGCGCGCCACCGCCTCGATCTCGGCGCCGACGAAGTTGAGGGTGACGGGTTCGTTCGCGCGTTGCGCGTGCAGCGCGCCCGGCGCCGCCACGAGCAGCAGCGCGGCGGCGAGGGAGGCGGCGGCAAGACGAGAGATCATGAAACCTTCTAACCGATGGTGATGAGCGAGCGGGGGCCGCTGCGCCGTCCGATGATGTTCAACAGGTTGGACAGCGCCGCCTCGCGGTCCGGCGCGGCGCTGGCCTCGCCCTGGAAGCGCAGCCGGGCGCCGACCCACTGGCCGCTGCCGGACAGCTGGAGGCTGCCTTCGAGGGTCTCCACCCGCAGCGTCGTGCTGGTGCCCCCTTGCAGGGTGATGCGGTAGCTGCCCATGGGCCTCAGGGTAGACAGGCGCGACGACAGGCGCTGCGCCACCAACTCGGCCCGCCCGGTCACTGCCGGGCGGCCTTCGGCCCATTCTACTGAAAGCCCCTGCGTGGACAGCTGCAAACCGCCGTCCAATTGCAAAGTGTTCCAGGGGGTGCCCAGGCCGGCCATCACGCTGGCGGGCCACTGGGAGACCGAATCGGAAATGTCCACGTCGGCGCCGCGCAGCCGGGCCCGCAGGCGGACGTCCAGCGGCTGGCGCAGGCAGCATTCCGACCGCAGCCGCACCCAGGCGCCGTCCCAGCGCGGGCGCAGCCGCCATTCCAGGCGGCCCGGCAGGGCTGCGGCGTCCGCACTGCCCTGGCCGCCCGTGAGCACCACCTGGGCCGAGCCGGTCCAGACGGTGCCGCGGGCATCGTTCAACAGCAGCTGGCCGTTGCTGGCCCGGGCCACCGCGGAAGCCAGCCACTGGGCCGGCGCGAACAGCAGAAACGCGCCCGCGAGACCCAGCACGCCGCCCCAGACCGCCCAGGCCCAGGGTGCGGGAACCACGATCCGCTGTGCGCGCACCACGCGGGGGGCCGTCAGCGCGGCGGCAGGGTCAGCACCAGCGTGCCGTCCCAGCTGCCGTTGGCGTTGCGGACGAGGCGGGCCTCGCCCGGCAGGGCGCGGGCATTGACGCGGACTTGCGCGAGCCACTGGCCCAGCACTTGCCCCGAGGCGCCGGTGAGGGTCACCGTCACCCGTTCCGCCGCGATGGAATAGCGCGCCGTGGTGCCCAGCTGGCCCCGGATCGCCTGTTCCAGCTGGCGCAGCGCCTCGTCATAGGTCTGGCGCGGCTGCGCCTGCATGGCCTGGGCCTGCGCCTGCAGCCGCTGCATCTGCTGCAGCTGCGCGTCCAGCGTGCGGTGCTGGCTTTCCGCGCTGCGCAGGGTGGCGAGCGCCGGCGCCAGCGCCAGCCACCAGAGCAGCGCGAAGGCGACCAGGGCGGCGGCACCCAGGACCAGCGTCTTTTCGCGCGGGGCCAGCCCGTTCCAGCGGGCGCGCAGTTCTGACTTGTTCATTGGAGGGCCTCCCCCCTCCGCAAGCGGAGGGGGCGAGCGCCTTCGGGCGGCCGGGCGGCGCTCATCGCGCGTCCTCCGCCACCACCACCAGCAGGTCGCCCTGCGGCGTCGCCCCGTAGCCCAGCCCCTTGAGATTGGCGGAGACGCTGCGCAGTTCGTCGGGCGAGAGCGTGAGGCCCTTGGCGCGCAGTTCGCCCGGCGTGAATTCCAGGGCGGAGGGCGTGCGCCCCGGGGGCAAAGCCGAGGCCAGCGCACCCAGCAGGGCCTCGAGGTCGCGCCCGGACGCAGCGCCGGTGACCTGGCGCAGCGCGGTGATCTCGCGCTCCATCTGCACCGGGGCGTCGACGATCACCTTCACCTGGGGAAAGGTTTGGGTCAGGGTCCGGCGCACGGCTTCGCGCTTGGCTTCCAGGCTGTCGCGCTCCTTCCAGGCCCAGGCGTTCAGGCCCACCAGGTGCGCCAGCACCAGCAGCGCCGCGCCCCAACGCGCCGGGCGCCAGCGCGGCCCGTTCAGCAGTTCACCCCAGCCCGAGGTGAGCTTCTTCATCATCCGCGCCCGACCGGCGCTGGCGAATTCGAATTGCGACAGGTCCCAGCGCGACTGGGCCGCCTGCAGCCAGCGCTGCGGCGCCTGCTGCAGCGTCCACTTGTGTTGCAGCAGCTGTTCGGCGAGCGCCGCGACGGCGGGTTCCGCCATCCGTGGCGCGGACTCGTCGAGCTGCGGCAGCAGCGCCCCGGCGGCAGCCGACAGCGGCAGCGCCAGCACCCCTTCGGCGGAGGTGGCGACGACGGTCGCGTCCTCGGGCTCGCCCAGCACGTACAGCGCCGCATCGCCTTCCGGCGCGAATTCCGGGACGATCCGGCTCACCGGCCGGTCGGCGGCTTCCAGCGCCTGCAGCGCCTGGCGCAGCCAGGCGCGGTCGCAGGCGGCGACCCAGATGGCCTGGCCGAGGTGCACGCCGGGCTGCAAAGCCAGGTGCAGGGCGTCGGGTTCGTCCAGCAACTGCTCTTCCAGCATGCCCTCCAGCGCGGCGCGCAGCCGCGGCGAACCGGGCGCAATGCCTTTGGGGAGCTCGACCCGGTGCCAGGCCAGCGCGTGCACCGGCACGATCGCCACCACTTCGGCGCCGGCTCCGCGGGGGACCGGCAGCAGCGCGGCCTGCGCCGTGCCGTGGCTGGCCAGGATGCGGCCGTCGGGCGTGAGCGCGTAGGCCCATTCCGTGGCGGCGGTGGCGCTCTCGCGCGGCAGCGAAACGATCAGGGAACTCATGGACTGCGGGATTGTAGGTGCGGGGTCGGCGCCAGGGCCTAACGCTTCTGCGCCGCTCGCGTCAGGGCCGTCGGATCCACGACGCCGCGTTCGCGCTGCACGGTGCGGACTTCCAGGCCGTCGCGTTGCACGACTGAGCGCTCCTCGACCACCACTTCGCCCAGGCGCAGCCGGCCGCGCACTTCGAAGAAGCGCGAAACCACGCCGGCCGTCCCGTCGGCGAAGATCGTGTCGGCCGCTCCGATCGCCTTGGCCGCGTCCGTCATGTGCCGGAAGTGCGCGCGTTCGCGTTCGGCCACCAGCCGCTGCGCGTCGGCCATGCTGAGGCCGGTCACGGCGGCGTGGATCACCTCCGCGCTTGCCGTGTTCAGGTTCACCGACGTGCGCACCGGCAGCACCGTCACATAGGGCTCGAGCACGGCGATGGTCTGCACCGGCAGGCCGAGCCACACCAGTTGCTCCACGCGCTGCGGCAGCAGCGGCGCCTGGCTGGCCGAGCGGTTGTCGGTGCTGATGTCGGAGGCGAAGCGCAGGTTCTCCGCCATGCGACTGAGCTGCGCCTGCGGCAGGCCCAGCAGGTCGAACAGGCGCATGAAACTGCGCATGCCGGGTTCGGAGATGCGGCCCGCTTCCACCAGGTTGGTCACATTCAGCAGCGACTGCAGGTCGAGGATCTGGCCCGAGAGGAAGGTGTTGTCGGCGTCGTTCTCGGTGGTGTTCGACTTGTCGGCGGCGAGGAAGGTCGACAGGCGCGCCTCCTCCAGCGGCACCGCCCAGGGCTCGGCCAGGTGGTCGGCGCCGCCGGAGCGCGCGTCTTCGCGCAGGATCAGGCGGGCCCAGTCGAGCGCGCCGGTGAGGATCCAGGACGATTGCACGCGGGCCCGTTCGGCCGCCTCCACTTCGACGCTGCGCCACTGCTGCCACAGCGCGGCGGCAGCGAAAGTCGCCACCAGCGAGACGGTGAGCATCGCCGCCAGGAGCGCGGCCCCGGATTCGCGCACCCTCATGACTTGCCGCCCCCCACGGTGGGCCGGACCCAGTCGCGCGTGATGCGGCCGGTGATGGCGCGCCCGGGCGGCAACTGCAGCACCAGGCGCACGCCGTCGGGGATGATGCCGGTGGCGCGGCCGCCGGTCGTGCTGCCGGTCGCCTCGCCCACGCCCGCGGTGGCGTCGCTGGACAAGGGGTTGGTCCAGGCATCGGCGCGGAAGTAGAACAGCTGCCACTCTTCCAGCGGCGTCACCATCACTTCGTCCCGCCGTTCGGCATCGCCCGGGTTCTGCGACCACTGGTCGGCCCGCAGCCAGGCCGCGGCCACCTCGCCGCGCGTCACCAGCGGGGGCGACTGCCAGCGGAACCACTGGCCGTCGCGCCGGGTCCAGGCGACCACGCGCAGGCCGTCGGTGACCGACGCGGTGCCGCGGCGGGTCATGCGCAGCGCGCGGCCGTTCCATTCCAGTGCGGTCAGCTGGGGAATCTGCACCAGCGCCTCCAGGTCGGCCGTCCATTGGGCCAGGCCGATCTGCAGCGCCAGCACCTCGTCGGCCCGTTCGGCCGTGCGCTCCTGCGCGCGGGCCATGCCGTCCAGGCCGCGCCAGCTCAGCATGGCGAGGAGCGCCAGCGCGAACAGCGCCACCAGCAGTTCGACCAGGGTGAAGCCGCGTGCCCGCCGCATGCTCAGTAGCGTCCGACGACCGTCGACAGGCGCACGACCGGGTAGCCGGCCGTCACCACCTGCGCATCGACCCGCCGGAAGCTCGGGTTCGGCGTGGGCGACACCGTCACCTTCACCTGGAAGGCCTGGCCCGCCTGTTCGCAAGGCTGGTCGCTGTCGCCCACGCTGGGGACCTGCCGCGACAGCCGGACCTTGGCCAGTTCGTTCTCGGCGCAGAGGTGCGCCAGCAGGATGTCGGACTGGCGTTGCGCGTTGTTGGTGAGCGCCGCCGTGGCCTGCAGCCCCGCGACGAGCGCGATGGCGACGATGCCCAGCGCCACCAGCACTTCGATCAGCGTGAAGCCGGCGAGCCGCGCTTTCATGGCGCGTCGGCCGCGACGTGGAAGGGCCGCAGGCCGTCGGTGGCGATGCGCAGGCTCCGCCCCGGCTGCCGGGTGGAGCCGAGCACCACCGACTGCGGGCCGATGATCGGCTCCGGGCCGAGCACCAGCACCGTGGTGCCCAGGACCTGCGTGCCTTCCACCAGCCAGGTGCGGGGCAGCGATTCAGCCGGCAGGCCGTCGAAGGTGAAAGCCCCATCGGTGGCGCGCCAGCGCACGGGCTGGCCGCTCAGGCGGGATTGGCTGCGGGCCGATTCGAGCAATGCGGCGAGGCGCTGCGCTTCGCGTTCGAGTTGCGCGCCCTCGGCATCGCGCAATGCGAAGCTGACGCCGGCGGAAGCGATGGCGATGATGGCGACGACGACCAGCAGCTCCAGGAGCGTGAAGCCGCGGGAGCGAGGGGCCCGGCTACTGCCAGGAGCCGACGTCGGCATTTTTCCCCTCGCCGCCGGCCTGGCCGTCCGCGCCGAAGGACATCACGTCGATCTCGCCTTTCACGCCCGGGTTGAGGTACTGGTAGGGGCGGCCCCAGGGGTCGTTGGGCAGCTTCTCCAGGTAGGGCTTCCAGTTGGGCGGCACGGGCTGGGTGGTGGGCCGCGTGACCAGCGCGCCCAGCCCCTGTTCGCCGCTGGGGTAGCGCTGGTTGTCGAGCTTGTAGAGCTTGAGCGCCTGCATCAGGTTGTTGACGTCGGTGCGTGCGGCGGTGCTGCGCGCGTCGTCCGCGCGGTCCAGCACGTTGGGCACGATCAGCGCGGCCAGCACGCCGATGATGACCAGCACCACCATCAGCTCGATGAGGGTGAAGCCGTGGGATGCGGTGCGGACGCGGCGGCGCGGGGATACGGAAGAGGAAGCCATCGCTTCAATGATAATCGCCGCATGGTGAACCCATGGTGAACGCGACGCCCGGCAGCTGGACGGTGCGCGGCGCGACCTTCGCGGTCTGGCTGCTCGCGGCGGGCAGCTGCGTCTTCTGGGGCATGAAGCTGACGAGCCGGCCAGCGACGCTGGCCGC
>NZ_VOBQ01000029.1 GCF_007833165.1 Caenimonas sedimenti
GCGTCGAGCCGCTTTGCCGCAGTGGAACCACTTCTACAACTGGCACCGACAGCACCATGGGATCGGCTGCAAACCGCCAATCTCCAGGCTCTCAGCTACAAACAACCTCTTGACACTTCACACCTAGAGCCCAACACGGAACCGGAGCTCGCGGCCTCCGCCCAGGGACGCCAGCTTCTCGAATTCCTCGACGAGCACTCCGCCATTGGCAGCGATCACCTTTTGCGAAGGCAGGTTCTCCGGCGACGTGGTGATTTCCACGTGCGGTAGTCCACGAGTTCTTGCTTCCCGCAGCATCAAGCCCAGCGCACGAGTCGCGTAGCCAAGCCGCTGCTTCCAGGGCACCACGCCGTACCCGATGTGGCCCAGGCAGTACGCCGGCAGTTCCGGCGTGCCGTCGGCCCAGCGCAACTGAATGCTGCCGCAGAACTCGCCGTCCCACATCCACTTGCGATAGCCCGGCAGCCTCGGCACGACCGAGCCGTCGGGCAGCATGACGCCTTCGCCGCCGCCCTGGAAGTTCACCAACCGGTCGAAGAAAGCATCCGGGTTCTGCCGGATCGCGGCGAGCTCTTCGTCCGCCACTTGCGGCCGCAGGTTGTTCGGCGACCAGCCACGCCGAAGCGCATCGGCATAGGAGCGCAGGTATTCGGGAGCGGGCCAGACCAGTTGCATGGACCCGTCAGCCGGCCTTCTGCGCCGCGGGCAGGATGCCTTCCTGCAGCAGCTGCAGGAAATGCGCCCTGCGCTGGCTGTCGGCGGATACCGTCGAAGTGATCGCCACGACCAGATCCAGTGGCGGATGCACCCAGATCACCTGGCCGGCGTAGCCGCTCGCCATGTAGGTTCGGCGCGGCGCCTCATTCGGCAGGATCCACCAGAGATAGCCCAGGGGCATGTTCACCGGAGCGCCGCCGCGGTTCTGCGGGCGGGTCGCATCGGCCACGTACCCGGCCGGCAGCAGTTGCCGGTCACCCCAGCGCCCCTGCTGCAGGAACAGTTGGCCCAGCTTCGCCATGTCGACCGTCCGCATGTGCAGGATAGGTGCGTAGCGGGGCTCGGCCATGCCCAACGGCTCCACCAAATGGCGCCGTGCGTAGTCGGCCAGCGGCATGCTGGTGGCGCGCTCGAGCAAGGCACCCAGCAGCACGACGATCGCGTTGTCATAGGCGAAGCGTTCGCCCGGCGCCGCAATCAGCGGGCGTGCCCAGCCCTGGGCCGGCGGCAGCTTGCCCGTGATGGAGGTCGCCGATCCCAGGTCGAAGCCGGCGCTCAGGGTCAGCAGGTGTTTCACCGTGATGTCGCGCGTGCGCGGGTCGGCGTTCAGCGCGGCCCACTCCGGTACCAGCGCGACCACGGGCTGGTCGATGCTGCGGATTTCTCCGCGTCCGATCGCAATGCCCACCAACGCTGTCAGTGCGCTCTTCTCCACGGATTGCACGTTGCGCAGGGTGTCCGGAGCGCCGTCACGGTGGAACTCGTGGCGCAGGCGTCCGCCCAGCACGATGGCCACGCTCTGCACGTCGGTCCAGCGGCGCGCGAGCGGATCTTCGAGCGCCGCGAAGGCGCGCGTGTCGGCCGTCCGTTCGTCCGCGGTCGAGGGGCGCCATTGCGCGGACGCGGTCCACGGCAGGACACCAAGCGGCACGGCACCCAGCATCGCGAGCCACCGGCGCCGCGCAGCACGCCTCAGTTCATTCACTTGGGGTTCTCCTTTCGTGCCCGTTCCGCCGCCGCACCCGGCAGGCGCCCGCGCCGCGCCAGCGCTTCCCGCAGCAGGAACTCCACCTGCGCGTTCGCGCTGCGAAGCTCCTGCGCGGCGAGGCGCTCGACCTCCTCCCACAGCAGGGGATCGATGCGCAGCGGAAACGCCTTCTTGCCGGGACTCGCCATGCGGCTTGGGTCTCAGCTTCTCAGGTGTACAGCGTGCCGGTGTTGACCACCGGTTGCACATCGTGATCCGAGCACAGCACCACCAGCAGGTTGGACACCATCGCCGCTTTGCGTTCGTCGTCGAGCACGACCAGGTTGCGTTCGGACAGGCCCCGCAACGCGGCCTCCACCATGCCCACCGCGCCGGCCACGATCTGGTGGCGCGCGCTGACGATGGCCGTGGCCTGCTGGCGGCGCAGCATCACCTGCGCGATCTCGGGGGCGTAGGCCAGGTGGGTCAGCTTGGCATCGAGCACCTCCACGCCGGCGCTGGCGAAGCGCAGGTTCAGCTCCGCCTTCAGCGCATCGGCCACGGTGTCGAGCCCGGCGCGCAACGTGGTCTCGTCCGCGTCCAGGTCCTCGCCGCTGTCGTAGGCATAGAGCGTCGCCAGGTGGCGGATCGCCGCTTCGGCCTGGATGCTGACGAACTTGGTGTAGTCGTCGATCTCGAACACGGCGCGTGCGGTGTCCACCACGCGCCAGACCACCGCGGCGCCGATCTCCACCGGGTTGCCGCGCTTGTCGTTCACCTTCAGCGGCGCGGTGTTCAGGTTGCGCGCCCGCAGCGAGATCTTGCGGCCGCTTTGCAGGGGATTGGTCCAGCGCAGGCCTTCGGTTCGATCGGTGCCCTGGTACTTGCCGAACAGGGTGAGGACGATGCCTTCGTTGGGCTGGAGCATGTAGAGCCCCGGCAGCAACGCCATGCCGGCCAGCAACAATGCGACACCCACCGCGGTGGGCGCCGCCTGCCGGGCGAGAACGAACAGGCCGGCGGCGAGGATGGCAGCGGCAATGAAGACGATTGCGTAGCCACTCAGCGAGCGGTATTCGTCCTCGGTTCGATCGTAGGAATGGGCAATGGCGGCGGGAGCGGACATGAGGGGCGTCTCCGGAAAAGTGATATCACTCTAATATCGAAAATCGCCCCTGTCAACTCACGGCATCATTGGCGGATGGCATCAGCGACGGACCCCGCCCTTCCGCCCGGACTGGTCGCCGTGACCGGTGACGAAGGGTCCGGCAAGACGCGCTGGCTGCGGGCGCTCGGCGGCGACGTGCTCTGGCTCGACCTGTTCCTGCCCGGGCAAGACGAACTGACGCCCGCGCAGGTGTGGCAAGCCCTGGCGGCGCGATGCGCTCGCTGGAACGCGGAGCTGCTGGAGGAACTGATCGCCGCACTGGACCTCAGCGACCATCGCGACAAGCGCCTCTTCATGCTCTCGACCGGCAGCCGGCGCAAGGTGGCTCTCGCAGGCCTGCTGGCCAGCGGTGCCACGGTGACCTGCCTGGACCAGCCGTTCGCCGCGCTGGATGCGGCGTCGGCCCGGATCATTCGCGAATTCCTCGCAGACATGGCTGACCACCCGACCCGGACGTGGGTGGTCGCCGACTACGAGGCGGACGAGCGCCTGCCCTGGCGGCGCCGCATCGCGCTGGGCTGATCCACCGGCCGCCGGACGATCAGCAGCCCGCAGTGCACTTCCCGGCGGCGTCGAACTCCATCGTCCGGCCCGACAGCGGGATGTGCACCGGCATCTTCGCCGCCCGGGCAAACGCCTCGGTCTTGCTGCCGGCGCGCACCTTGCCGCCCACGGTGCCGACCTCGTTGGCATGCGACGCGATCACGGCGGCGGGCCTCACCATGTCGTTCACCACGAACGCCGCTTCGGCAGGCCCGGTCGTGAAGCCGTCGCCGATGTTCATGACGGCCAGCTTCGCGTTGTAGTGGGTCCGCACGATCTCGTGATCGGCGGTGATGCCCGTGTCGCCCGACAGCCAGGCGACGAGCCCGTTGCTGAAACGCAGCACGTAACCGGTGGCGGGGCCCACGTCCCCCGCGATGCCCGCGTCCTTCAGGAACTGGCCGAAGGGCCCGCCGATGTAGTCGGGGTCCACGCCGTTGCTGTGCAGGGCCGTCACCGTGGCGATGCGGACGGCGCCCACGGTCACGCTGCCACCGAACCGGGCCAGCATGGAATCAGCGGCGTTGCCGCCATTGGCCCGCAGCTTGGCCGCAAAGAACGCGGGCATCTCGCTGCCGGTCACGATCTTGGCCTTCTTGGCCAGTGCGATGTTGACCACGCTGGTGTTGGGCGCCGCCGAAACACTGATGTCGGGCCGCTCGCAGGTGCCGGCGTTGGGCTCCTTGATGTGCGCATTGCCGGCGTGGTCGCCATGCATGTGGCTCACCAGGACGACGTCGATCTTGCCAAGACGCGGGTCGTTCGCGCCGGCCACGGTGCGGCCCGGGTCGTAAAGGATGCGCGTGCCGTTGGGGTCTTCGAAGATCAGGGCGCGGTCCTGCGGACAGAACTCGCCTTCGATGCCGCCGAGCGGCGTGACCTTGACGACTTGGGCAAAGGACGGCGCGGCCAGCAGCGCCGCGAAAGCGGTGGCCGCGGCCCAGCGTTTCAGGTGTTTCATGGTGCTCCTCATGGCTCGTTGAAAGTCAAAGCTCAGCGCAACTTGGACAGCCCGTCACGCGCAGCTGCCTCCACGGCGCGCTGCGCATCTTCCGGCAGCAGCAACCGTTCCGCGACCATCTGCGCGGTCGCTGCTCGCACCGCCGCCACATAGGCCGCATCGTCGGGGTAGCGCTCCGCCAGTGAAGGCCGCGGATCGCGCGCGGCCTCGCGCTCGGCGCGCGTCGTCGCGAAGGGCACGACGGCCCCTTGCAGCGCGAACAGCGTGCCCGCGCCATAGCCTTCGGGCCGCGGGTTCCAGCCGGTGTACGTCGCGCGTGGCGCGGCCAGTGCCGGCAGGCGAATGCCGGCGATGGCCATGCCATCGGCATCGGCCCGCGGCACGAACACGGGGTAGCTGCCCAGCACCTTGGCCGGGAACACGTTGGGATCCGTGAACGCCGCGCCGGTGTAGATCGCGGCATACGGCAGGCCCGGGATGTTCGTGGGGACGGCGTCCGCGGCCGCGACCAAAGTCCCGTGGGCACGCATCGGCACCCGGCTGGCGGGCGGCTCCGTGCCGGTCGTGATCCAGCCTTGCATGGCAACCAGCAGTGCGCGCATCGGCGCACCCGCGTGCATCGGATTGACGGGCAGCGCCATCGTGGGCGCGCGGCGCACCTTGTCCGTCGCTTCCGTGAAGTGCGGTGTGCCGGTGATCATGTAGGCGCGCACGTCCGCCGGCAGGTCGAGGTGGTTGCCCGCCGCGTCCGTGACCACCAGCGACGCCCGGGACGCCCACCATTCGTGCTCGCTGTCGGTGTGGATGATGCGCGGGCACGTGTTGTTGGCGCGGCAGCGCTGCAGGATGCCGTCGCGCTTGCCGCTCAAAGGGTCGGCCAGCGGCTCGTAGGTGAAGGGGAAGGTGTCGGCCTGCCAGGACGGGTCCTGCGGGTGCCGCGCGTTGCGCCCAGGGTTGCCGAAGCGGACGTTGGTCGCCATGCGGCGGGCGCCGGCAATATGGGGCATCAACCCGTCGAACACCTTGGCGCCCTGCAGGTCTTCGTTGAAGCCGAGATGCAGGAAGTCGCGCAGGAAGCGGCCCGACTGCGACACGCCGAAACCGATGGCGCGCTGCGGCAGGCGGGCCGCCAGCGGATTGGCGGCGCTCGTGTCCTTGCGCAGGAACGCCACCACGTCGCGGGTCGCGGCGAAGCCCAGCCCCAGCACGATGGCGTCGCGGCCGGTGTAGGTGACTTCATAGAGCGCACCGGCATCGAAGCCGGTCGCCGGCCGCGTGATCTCGACCGTCTGGGCCCCGGTCGCGCGAATGGCGAGGCCGGCGGGCTTCTCTCGTGGCGCGTCCCAGCGCGCCCGCACGGTGACCGCGAGCGAGCCGGGGTCCGCCACCGGGTAGGACAGGGTCTGCTGCGCCGGGCTGCGCATGTGGTCGAAGATGAACTCGTCGCGCACCGCCCCGGTCACACCCTGCAGCACCGGCGCCGCCAGCGCGATCTGGCGCGGCTGCGAGGGAATGTCCGCCTGCCACCCGACCCACGCGATGGTGTAGCCCTGGCCATGCATGAAGCCGAGCCCGGCGTCCGCCGCCTTGTCGATCGCGTTCGAGCCCGCATCGCTCGCGTCGTCGAAGAGCTGCGGGGCCCGTTTGCGGCCCCGGTTGGGAACGTCGACGAACAAGGTGCCGTTGCCGCGCGCGGGGTCCGCGGGCCGCAGCAGCACCACGTCCGTGGTCGCTTCGACCTTGCCGGCCGCGTTGCGGGGTGCCTTGTCGATGTCGGCAATGACGGCATTGCGGCGGTCCGCCGGGTCCAGCGCGATGGTGGCGCGCCCCGTGACCCGCACGTAGGGGCCGACGGCACCGAAGCTGCGCCCCTCGAACACCGGAACGCTCTCCAGCACTTCGAAGCGGACGACCTCGGCTTGCGCCGCGGCGGCCATCACGCACAGCGAGCAGCCAGCGGCCTGCAGCAGACTTCTGAGCATGGGCTTGTCTCCTTTTGCCGCGCATCTTGGAGGCGGCCGCCCGCTCTGTATATTGCAACTTTTGGACGGATTCATGCAGTCCAGGCATGAATGGCGTCAGTCGCGCCGGATGGTTTTCCGCTTGCCACGGCCGGCGTCCGTGAGCAGTTTCGCGAAGGCGGCGGCCGCCGGTGAGAGCCCCCGGCCACTGCGCCGCACGATGGCCAGCGTGCGGCTGATCTCGGGCTGTTCCAGCTTCACGCCGACGACCGAAGCCGGCCGTTGCGGCAGCGTGAGCTTGGGCACGACGGCCAGGCCCAGCCCGCTTTCCACCAGCCCGATCAGCGTGGAGACGTGGCGCACTTCGATGATGGGGCGCGGCAGGGGCGGCAGCTCGGCCAGCGCCTGGTCGATCAGCAGGCGGTTGCGCGACGCATGCGAAACGCGCGCGTGCGGATACTCTGCGAGCTCCTGCCAGCGGACCGAACGCCGCTTGGCCAGCGGGTGTCCCGCCGGCACCGCCAGCACATAGGGCTCCTTCAGCAGCGGCGTGAACTCCACCTCCGGGTCCTGCATGCCGATGTAGTTCACCGCGAAGTCGGCCTCGCCGTGCTTCACGCTGGCCAGCACCTCGTCGGCGCCCTCCTCGATGATGCGGACCAGCACGCGCGGATGCTGCGCGCGGAAGGCGCGGATCACCGGCGGCAGAAAGTGGTGGACGGCCGAGAAGACGCAGCCGATCGTGACGTCGCCGGCCTCCAGCTCCGCCGCGTCGCGCAGGCTGAAGACGGACCGGTCGAGGTCCTCCACCAGGCCGCGCACCTCGCCGAGGAAGCGCTGGCCCAGCACCGTGAGCGCCACGCTGCGCGTGGTGCGGTCGAACAGGCGCACGCCGAGCAGCTCTTCCAGGTGGCTGATGCGCCGGGACAGTGCCGGCGGCGAAAGGTGGAGTGCTTTCGCCGCGGCGGCGAAGCTCTGCAGTTCGCCGACGGTGACGAAGGCGCGGAGGTCGGCGAGCGAAGGCTTGATCATGGGACCGGCGCATTCGTCCGGCAAATGCACCAAAAGCTCAGAAACTTGCAATTTACAGCATGCGCGCGCGCGCGGATGATGCCCACATTCCAACAAGGAGACATCCCGAATGAAGCGCCGCCAATTGCTGCAGGCCGCATCGGCCGCCGTCGCCCTGCCCGGCCTCGCGCTCGCGCAGTCGTATCCCGCCAAACCCATCCGCTACATCGTGCCGGTCGCGCCTGGCGGGGGCAGCGACATGATCGCCCGCGTCGTCACCGAACGCTGGGGCAAGGCGCTCGGCCAGCCCTTCACGGTGGACAACCAGGGCGGTGGTGGCGGCGTGGTGGCGTGCCAGACCGCGTCACGCGCGGCGCCCGACGGCTACACCTTGCTGCAAGGCTACGTGGCAACGCACGGCACGACGCCGGCCACCCGTCGCGTGCCCTACGACGCCGTCAAGGACTTCACGCCCATCGGCATGATCGGCGCCACGCCCAACGTGCTGGCCATCAACGCCAACGTGCCGGCGAAGGACGTCAAGGAGTTCATCGACTACGTCAAGCGCAATCCAGGCAAGCTCAGCTATGGCTCGGCCGGGCCCGGCTCGCTCACCCACCTGACCATGGAGCTGTTCAAGCAGGAGACGGGGGCGTTCATGCTGCACATCCCCTACCGCGGCATCGCCCCCGCCATCAACGACGTGCTGGGCGGCCAGACGCAGGCCATGTTCCCCGGTCTTGCCGCGGCGCTGCCGCACCTGCGTTCGGGCCGCATGCGCGCGCTCTGCGTCACCGGCACGCAGCGCAGTCCGCAGCTGAAGGACATCCCGACCATGGACGAAGTCGGCTTCAAGGGCTTCGACGCGATGCAGTGGTACGGCTCGGTCGGCCCGGCCGGCATGCCCGCCGACATCGTGCGGCGCCTGAACGAAACCCAGGTGGCCGTGCTGAAAGCGCCGGACCTGGCCGAGAAGCTCGCCGGCGAAGCGGTCGATCCCTGGCCGATGACGCCGGAGCAGTTCGGCCAGTACATGCGCGCCGACATCGCCCGCTGGACGGCGCTGGCCAAGGCCCGCAACATCCGGCTCGACGAGTAGTTCACCCATCACTTCCTGAAAAGATCCCCTTGGCCCGCAATACCCAAGTCGCCGCCGACACGGCGGCCCCGCCCATCACGTCCATCCTCGCGCGCTTCGTCGCCGGCCATGCCTCGCGCGGCTGGACCGATGCCGTGGAGCATGAAGCGCATCGCACCTTCTACAACTGGCTCGGCTGCGCGATCGGCGCGGCCCGCCACGAAGCCGCCGACGCGGCGATCGCCGCCGTGCAGATGCTCGCCCCCGCGCCCCAGGCCTCCGTGCTCGGCCGCGCGGAAAAAGTCGACATGGCCAGCGCCGCCCTCGTCAACGGCATCACCTCGCACACCTTCGATTTCGACGACACGCACCTGAAGACCATCATCCACCCGGCGGGGCCCGTGGCCTCGGCCGTGCTGGCGCTGGCCGAGCACCGCGGCGCGTCCGGCCGGGACGTGATCGACGCGCTCGTGCTGGGCATCGACGTCGCCTGCCGCATCGGCAACACGATGTACCCCGACCACTACGACCGCGGCTGGCACATCACCGGCTCCACCGGCATGCTGGGCGCGGCGGCCGGCTGCGCGCGCCTGCTGCGGCTGGACGAGCAGCAGGCCGCGATGGCGCTCGGCATCGCCGCCTCGCAACCCGTCGGCCTGCGCGAGCAGTTCGGCACGATGACCAAGCCGTTTCACCCCGGGGGCGCGGCGCGCGCCGGCCTGATGTCGGCCCTGCTCGCCAGCCAGGGCTTCACCGCCAGCCCGCGAGCGCTGGAGGCACCGCGCGGCTTCGTGCAGGTGGCTTCGGACAAGCGCGCGTGGAACGAAGTGACCGACGAGCTGGGTGAGCGCTTCGAGATCTCCTTCAACACCTACAAGCCTTTCGCCTGCGGCATCGTCATCCACCCGAGCATCGACGCCTGCGTCCAGCTGCGCGACCGCGGAGTCACGGCCGACCAGGTCGAGCGCATCGAACTGCGGGTGCATTCGCTGGTGCTGGAACTCACGGGCAAGAAGGAACCCAAGGACGGCTTGCAGGGCAAGTTCAGCGTGTACCACGGCTGCGCGGTCGGGTTGATCCATGGCCGGGCGGGCGAAGAAGAGTTCTCGGACGCCGTCGTCAACGATCCGGCAGTGGTCGCGCTGCGCAACAAGGTGCGCGCCACGGTGGACGATTCGGTCGACGAAGCTTCCGTCCAGGTGGCCGCGGTGCTGCATGACGGCCGGCGTGTCGAAGTCCAGGTCGAACACGCCATCGGCTCGCTCGAGAACCCCTTGTCCGACGCGCAGCTCGAAGCGAAATTCGCGGACCTGGTGGTGCCCGTGCTGGGTGGAACTCGCAGCCGCGACATCACGGCGCAATGGCGCGGCTTGGCCGCGATGGCGGATGTCCGCGCCTTGACGGCGTTGTGCCGGCCCTGAGCATGCCGCACCTGCCTGCTTCCGCCGCGCTGCAACGCTTCCGCGTGATCGACCTCACGCAAGTGCGGGCCGGCCCGACGGCCTGCCGGCAACTGGCCGACTGGGGCGCCGACGTCATCCAGGTCCAGATGCCCGAACACATGCGCGGCGACGACACCCTGGGCGGCCAGGATGGCTCCGACTACCAGTACACGCACCGCAACAAGCGCTCGATCACGCTCGACCTCAAGCAGGCCGAAGGCATCGCGACGCTGAAGCGGCTGATCGCCGGCGCCGACGTCGTGGTGGAAAACTTCCGTCCGGACGTGAAGTACCGCCTCGGCATCGACTACGAGTCGCTCGCCGCGGACCACCCGCGCCTGGTTTACGCCAGCATCTCCGGCTTCGGCCAGACCGGGCCGCTGGCCACGCGGCCCGGCTTCGACCAGATCGCGCAAGGCATGGGCGGGCTGATGTCGGTGACGGGCGAGCCGGGCCAGGCGCCGATGCGCGTCGGCATCCCCATCGCCGACCTTTGCGCGGGCATCTTCGCTGCGCAAGGCATCCTGGTGGCGCTGCTGGAACGCGAAGCTTCAGGCAAAGGCCAATGGCTGCACACCTCGCTGCTGGAAGCCATGGTCTACATGATGGACTTCCAGACCTCGCGCTATCTCATCGATGGCGAGGTCGCCACCCAGGCCGGCAATTTCCACCCCACCAGCATTCCGACGGGCGTCTACAAGGCGCGCGACGGCTACATGAACATCGCCGTGTTCGGCTCCAAGATCTGGGAGCGCTTCTGCAACATCCTGGGCGCGCCGGAATGGATCACGGACGAGCGCTATCACGACAAGCCCTCGCGTTCGGTCAACCGCGATGCGCTGAATGCAGAGATCAACCAGCGGCTCGCGCAACAGGACCGCAGCCACTGGATCACACAGCTCAACGAAGGCGGCGTCGCTTGCGGCCTGATCAACGACATGCGCGAAGTGTTCGACGAGCCGCAGGTGCGGCACCTGGGCATGGTGAAGGACATCGTGTCGAAGTGGCACGGTCCGCAGCGCCTGGTCGGCCAGCCGGTGCAGCTGGAGCGCACGCCCGGCACCGTGGCCCGCGCGGCGCCGCGCCGTGGTGAGCACTCCGAGGAGATCCTGCGCGAGCTCGGGCTCGGCCAGGACGACCTCACCCGCATGAAAGCCGCCGGAGTCTATTGATGGCCGAACCCACAGTCGAAAACATCTACACCTCCAGCACCGAGCGCGTGCAGACCTGGCTCGAAGGCCGCACGCTGCATATCCGCTTCAACAACCCGGCGAAGCACAACGCGCTGTCGGTCGACATGTGGGAGGCCGTGCCCCCTCTGCTGGCAATCGCGCGCGACGACGACCGCGTGCGGCTGGTCGTGTTCTCCGGCGCCGGTGACAAGGCCTTCGTCTCCGGCGCCGACATCTCGCAGTTCGAGGACATGCGCGCCGCGCGCGAAGCCGTCGCGTACTACGAGAAGATGGCCGAGACCACGCTGATGGGCATCCACGACTTTCCGAAGCCGACGCTGGCCTGCATCCGCGGCTTCTGCATCGGTGGCGGCGTCAATGTGGCGATCAGCTGCGACATCCGCATCGCCTCGACCGACTCGGTGTTCTCCATCCCGGCGGCGCGGCTCGGCCTGGGTTACCGCTATTCGGCGATGAAGAACCTGGTGGACCTGATCGGCCCGGGCGCTGCCAAGGACCTGTTCTTCACGGCGCGGCGCATCGACGGCGTGGAAGCCAAGGCGCTGGGCCTGGTGTCGCGGGCCTGCCCACCCGACGGCTTGCCGGGCCTGCTGGCGGAGTACAGCGCGGCCCTGGCCGAGAACGCGCCGCTGACCGTGATGGCCGGCAAGGCGATCACGCGCGAGATCCTCAAGGTCTCGCCGGAAGTCGACAACGAACTCTGCGCCTCGTTGATCAAGGGCTGCTTCGAAAGCGCCGACTACGCCGAGGGCCGCAAGGCCTTCATGGAAAAGCGCAAGCCGGTGTTCACCGGCCGCTAGGAAGGAAGATCATGCAGTCCTGGTGGATGCAGATGACAGACACGGCCACGGTGCTGGAGCGGCGTGACACGCCTGTTCCGGTATCGGGCGCCAAGCAATTGCTGGTGCGCCTGCGCGCGGCCTCGCTGAACCGCGGCGAGTTCCTGCTCGGGCACGGCCTGCATGGCAAGCCGGGCAGCTGGAAGGCCATCGGCGGCGAGGGCGCCGGCGAGGTCGTCAGCGTGGGCGCCGAGGTCAGCGGCTTCGCCCCCGGCGACCGGGTGATGGGCCGCTGTGCCGGCGCGTTCTCGGAATACGCCCTGATGGAAGCCGGCGAAGCCATGGCGATCCCGCCCACGCTGAACTGGGAGCAGGCTTCGAGCATCCCGCTGACGTTCCTGGTGGCGTTCGACATGCTGGTGCTGCAGGGCCGCTTGCAGGCCGGCGAATGGCTGTTGATCAACGGCGCTTCGTCGGGCGTGGGCGTGGCCTCGCTGCAACTGGGCAAGGTGCTGGGCGCGCAGGTGATCGGCACATCCGGCTCGCAGACGAAGCTGGACGCCCTGCGAGACCTGGGGCTGGACGTCGGGCTGTGCACGCGCCAGCCCGACTTCGCTCCGGCCGTGATGGCAGCCACCAGGGGCCAGGGCGCGGACCTCGTGGTCAACACGGTCGGCGGCACGGTGTTCACAGAGAGCGTGCGCACGCTGGCGTTCGAGGGCCGCCTGGCCACCGTCGGCTATGTCGATGGTGTGGTGCACGCGGACATTGACCTCGAAGCCCTGCATGCAAAGCGGCTGACCCTGTTCGGCGTCTCCAACAAATTGCGGACCAAGGAGCAGCGTTCGGCCGCGGTCCCGCGCTTCGTGGCCGAAATCCTGCCGCACTTCGCGGCCGGACGCATCACGCCGCAGATCGACCAGGTCTTCGACTTCGCCCGACTGCCCGAAGCGAAGGCACGCATGGAAGACGGCGGCCATGTCGGCAAGATCGTCCTCAGGATCCAGGGAGACCCACGATGAAAAGAAGGCCTTTCGTGCTCGCGCTCGCCCTCGCCGCGTGCGCCTGCGTTTCCTGGGCGCAGCCCGCGCCCTACCCGAGCAAACCGGTGCGCCTGGTGATCGGCTTCGCGCCGGGCGGGGCCGCCGACTACGTCGCCCGCGCGATGAGCGACGCCTTCGGCAAGGCCCTGGGCCAGACCGTGGTGGTGGACAACAAACCGGGCAACGGCTCCAGCGTCGCCGCCGAACTCGTGGCGAAGGCGCCCGCGGACGGCTACACCTTGCTGATTGCCAGCCCGAGCAGCATCTCGGTGAATCCCGCGCTCAATCCGAAGCTCGGGTACACACCCGCGGAACTGGCGCCGGTGACGAAGATGACAACGTCGCCCCTGGTGCTGGCGGTGAATCCGGCCACCGGCATCCGCACCGTGGCCGAACTGATCGCGGCCGCGAAGAAGGATCCGGGCAAGCTCAACTATTCGACCTCGGGCAACGGCTCCGCGCCGCACCTGGGCGCCGCGCTCTTCACCATGCTCACCGGCGCGCAGATGACGCACGTGCCGTACCGTGGCGGCGCGCCGGCGATCCAGTCGGTGATGGCGGGCGACACGCAGGTGACCTTCGGCACCTCGCCTTCGGTGCTGCCGCAGGTGAGCGGCGGCCGCCTGCGCGCCATCGCGGTCAGCACCACCGAGCGTTCACCCCTCGTGCCAGATCTGCCCGGCATGAAGGAAGCGGGCCTGCCGGAGTACAACCTGGAGTTCTGGTACGGCATGTTCGTGCCGGCCGGCACGCCGCCCGCCGTGGTGAAGAAGATCTACGACGCGACGATCGCCGCGATGCAGCAGCCTTCAGTGAAAGCCGCATTGGCGCGCGAAGGCACCGAAGTGTCCATCTCGCCCGGGCCGGAACAGTTCAAGTCCTTTCTCACCGAGGACAGCAAGTTCTGGGTGAATCTGGTCAAGAGCGCCAACGTCAAGGTGGAATGAATGCCATGGAGAACCACATGAACCGCGATTCCGCCATCGACCGCCGCGCCTTCTGCGCGGGCGGCGTCCTGTTGCTGGCCGGCTGCGCCAGCACAAGCTCGTCGCCGTCCGCGGCGGCTGCCGCCGCTGAACTCTCTTCCACGGGCAAGCTGCGCGCTGCGATCAATTTCGGCAATCCGATCCTCGCCAATCGGGGACCGGGAGGTGAACCCGTGGGTGTCTCCATCGACCTCGCGCGCGAAGCCGCGCGCCGCCTGGGCATCCCGGTCGAACTGGTGCTGTTCAATTCCGCGGGCAACGTCGTGGAGGCCATCAAATCGCGGCAGGTGGATCTCGCGTTCGTGGCGATCGACCCGGTACGCGGGGCCGACATGGACTACACAGCGCCCTACGTGATCATCGAAGGCGCGTACCTCGTGCGCGAGGCTTCGCCGCTGCGCCGCAACGAGGACGTCGACCGCGCCGGCAACCGCGTGGCGGTGGGACGCGGCAGTGCCTACGACCTGTACCTCACGCGCGAACTCAAGGCAGCCACGCTCGTGCGCGCGCCGACGTCGCCCGAGGTCACCAACCTGTTCATGGCGCAGAACCTCGAAGTGGCTGCGGGGGTGAAGCAGCAACTGGAGGCGGATGCGAAGCGGGTCGGCGGCGTGCGGCTGCTGCCGGGGCGCTTCATGGTGATCGAGCAGGCCATGGGCGTGCCCAAGGGCCGGCTGGCGGCGCAGGCGTGGCTGAGCGCCTTCATCGAGGAGATGAAGGCGTCAGGCTTCGTCGCCGCCGCACTGCAACGGCACCGGATCGAGGGCGCCGCCGTGGCACCGCCCCGCAAGTAGCGCTCAGGCCGCCCTCGCGGGCGGCGCGGGGTCAGCTCTTGTTCGGGTTGTTCGGGTTGCGGTCGCGCGAGTTGCGCACGCCGTCGCCGTCCTTGTCCCGGTCATTGCGGTTGGAGATGCCGTCACCGTCGCGGTCGCCCCGGCGCCAGTTGCCGGCCTGGTAGTGCCAGCGGCCATTGCGCTCTTCCCAGCGCGGCTCGCTGTAGGCATAGCCGCGGCGCTCGCGCACCCAGTGGCCTTGCGCCCAGACGTGACGGCGGCCGTTCCATTCCCAGTGGCCGGGAACCCAGACCGAGCCGCGGCGCGGTTTCGGCGCGACTTCATTCCGCGGCGGCGGGGGCGCGACCTGCACGATGATGTCGCGCGCCAGCGCCGGAGCGCTGATCGTGCCGAACGACGCCGCGACAACGGCGGCGAGCAAGAGCTGTTTGAACATGGGGTCTCCAACAAAAAGTTGTGACTCGACCGTAAGTGCAGTGGCCGGATCCCGGCGCAGGACAATCGCCCGCCGGTCCGTCATCCGGCGCCGCTTGCGCCCGGATGCGAAAATGGCTCCATGAGTGCCGTCTGGATCGACCATGAGACCCCGCCCCTGCCGGCGGAACGCAAGATCGAGCGCGAGAACCACAAGCTCGAAAAGCGCCTGTGCCGGCTGGCCGGCCAGGCCATCACCGACTACGGGATGATCGGCGAGGGCGACAAGGTGATGGTCTGCCTGTCGGGTGGCAAGGACAGCTACGGCTTGCTCGACATCCTGCTCAAGCTGCAGGCGCGCGCGCCGGTCAATTTCAGCCTGGTGGCCGTCAACCTCGACCAGAAGCAGCCGGGCTTCCCGGAACACGTGCTGCCGGACTACCTCGAGGCGCTGGGCGTCCCCTTCCACATCGAGAACCAGGACACCTACTCGATCGTCAAGGACAAGATCCCGGCCGGCAAGACCATGTGCAGCCTGTGCAGCCGGCTGCGCCGCGGCATCCTGTACCGCGTGGCGACCGAACTCGGCGCAACGAAGATCGCCCTGGGCCACCACCGCGACGACCTGCTGCAGACGCTGTTCCTGAACATGTTCTTCGGCGGCAAGCTGAAAGGGATGCCGCCCAAGCTGCAGAGCGACGACGGCCGGCATGTGGTGATCCGCCCGCTGGCGTACGTCGCCGAAAAGGACTTGGCCCGCTGGGCCGAGCTGCGGGAATTCCCCATCATCCCCTGCACCCTGTGCGGCAGCCAGGAGAACCTGCAGCGCAAGCAGGTCGGGCAGATGCTGCGCGAATGGGAGCGCAAGCATCCCGGGCGGCTGGACAACATGCTGCACGCCCTGCAGAACGTGGTGCCGTCCCACCTGGCCGACGGAACACTGCACGATTTCAAGGGTCTCACCGCCACGGGCGTGGCCAGCGACGACGGCGACAAGGCGTTCGACAGCGAGGAGTTTCCCGCCGCCGCCGGCCTGCCCAGCCTGCAAGTCATCCAACTCTGAGGCACGCCAGGGGTGCGCCTCGCGCGCTCGGGAGGCGCTTCATGGCACGCATCGTCCGCCTGCTGCTCATCGCGTTCGCGGCCACGGCCTTGCTCGGCGGCTGCGCCACGGGCTACCTGCTCGACAACCGGGTGCAGTCGTTCACCACGGCGGGCGCTGCCGCCACGCCGCCGTTCAGCTACCGCTTCGATCGCCTGCCGTCGCAGCTCGCGGAGCCTTCGCAGGCCACGCTGGAGGCCTACGCCGATCCTGCCTTGCACAAGGCGGGACTGCAGCGTGACGACGCGGCGCCGCGCTACAGCGTGCAAGTGTCCGCTCGCATCCAGCGCACCCTGTCGCCCTGGGCCGACCCCTGGCAGCCCTGGGGCTGGGGCTTCGGCATCGGTGGGCGCGGCTGGGGCTTCCACCGCCCCTTCCCGTACATGGAGCAACCGTGGTTCCAGCGCGAAGTGAGCGTCGTCGTGCGCGAGCTGCCGGCCAACCGCGTCGTGTTCGAGAGCCATGCCGCCAACGACGGGCCCTGGCTCGATAACCGATCCGTACTACCGGCCATGTTCGAGGCTGCGCTGCAGGGCTTCCCCAACCCGCCAACCGGTCCGCGGCGGGTCGACATCCAGGTGGGCGCCGCCGCCCGCTGACGCTAACAACTCGCAACCGATTGGTCGTCTCATGTAAAGCGCGCTCCATACAATGTGGCGTTATGGAAGCCACGCGCATCATTGCCGTCCGGCATGGAGAAACCTCCTGGAACGTGGACGCGCGCATCCAGGGCCAGCTGGACATCCAGCTGAACGACACCGGCCGCTGGCAGGCCCGCCGAGTGGGCGACGCCCTCTCCGGCGAAGACCTCAGCGCCGTCTACTCCAGCGACCTGGGCCGGGCCCATGAAACGGCGCGCGCCATCGCCGACGCCGCCGGCATCCCGGTGGTGGCCCACCCCGGCCTGCGCGAGCGCCGCTTCGGCATGTTCGAAGGCAAGACATTCGACGAGATCCACCAGACCTGGCCCGACCACGCCCAGAACTGGAAGAAGCGGATCCCCGAATGGGAGCCGCCCCAAGGCGGTGAATCGCTGCTGCAGCTGCGCGAGCGGGTGACGCGCACCATCAGCGACCTGGCGGCGCGGCACGGCGGGGAGCAGATCGCCGTGGTGGCGCATGGCGGGGTGCTCGACACGCTCTACCGCGTCGCGACGGGGCAGGAAGTGAATTCACCGCGCACGTGGCAGTTGCCCAACGGGGCCATTAACAGGTTGCTGTGGACGCCCGAGGGGTTTACTCTCGTGGGCTGGTCGGACACCCAGCACCTGGACCATGCAGCCCACGACGAAAACACCTCTTTCTGAAGACCTCCGCCGCCTGATCGGGCAGCCGGTCAGCGCCATCGACACCCCGTCGCTCGTCGTCGACATCGACGCGATGCAGCGCAACCTGAGCCGCATGGCGGAGTTCGCGCGCAAGCACGACATCCGCTGGCGGGCCCACGCGAAGACGCACAAGAGCTCGGCCCTCGCCAAGCTGGCGATGCAGGCAGGCGCCTCGGGCATCTGCGTGCAGAAGACCAGCGAAGCCGAGGCCATGGCGGCCGGCGGCGTCACGCAGATCTTCATCAGCAACGTGGTGATCGCGCCGCAGAAGCTGGCGCGCGTGGCCGACCTGGCGCACCGCCTCACCGTGGAGCACGGGCAACTCGCCATCGCCGTCGACAGCGTGGAGGGCGTGCGCCGCCTGTCGCAGGCGATGAACGAGCGGCGCAACGGCGGCGGCGCGGCGGTGATCGACGTGTATGTGGAACTCGACGTCGGCCAGGGCCGCTGCGGCGTCACCCCCGGCCGGCAAGCCGTGGAACTGGCCCTGGAGGTCCGCAAGCACCCCGCGTTGCGCTTCGCGGGCCTGCAGGCGTACCACGGCAAGGCGCAGCACATGCGCACGCCAGCCGAACGCCGCGACGCCATCAGCGTGGTCGTGCAGGACGTCCTGTTCACCCGCAAGCTGATCGAAAGCGAAGGCGTGCCGGTGGACCTGATCACCGGCGCGGGCACCGGCAGCATGGTCTGCGAAGCCGCGAGCGGCGCCTTCGGCGAACTGCAGCCCGGCTCCTTCCTCTTCATGGACGGCGACTACGCCGCGAACGAGCGCGACCCGGCGCAGCCGGCGTTCGAGCATGCGCTGTTCGTCAAATCGCAGGTGGTCAGCTCCGGCGTGCGGCATGCCGTCTGCGACGCCGGCCACAAGAGCCACGCCGTCGATTCCGGCCTGCCGACGGTGCTGACGGTGGACGAGACCGGCGAGCTGAAATACGCGAACGGCGGCGACGAGCACGGCATCCTGCGCCCCACCGGCAAGAACCAGCGCGTGCCGCAGATCGGCGACGACATCTGGCTGATCCCGGGCCACTGCGACCCGACAGTCAACCTGCACAACCACCTGGTGGGCGTGGGCGGGGGGCTGGCCAACGGCAAGGTGGAGCGGATCATCCGGGTTGATGCCAGAGGCGCGCTGACCTGAAGACAAGGAAAATCGGGGCATGCAGCTCTCGCCGAGCCAGGTCATCGTCCTGGCGACCCCTGTTTTCTTCCTGCTCATCGCGCTCGAGTTCGCCTGGGGCGTCCACAAGGGCCGCAACACCTACCGGCTGAACGACGCCATCAACAGCATCAGCCTGGGCATGCTGAGCGAGATCAGCAAGGTGCTGTTCCGGCTCGGCATCTACACCGTCGTGTTCTCCTCGGCGGCGCTGTGGCGCAACGACGCGTTCTGGATGTCGCCAGCGGGCTGGCTGCTGGCCCTTGTCTTCTACGATTTCTGCTACTACTGGCTGCACCGGGCCGGCCACGAAACCGCCTTGTTCTGGGCGGCGCATGTGGTGCACCACCAGAGCCAGGAGTACAACCTCTCCACGGCATTGCGCCAGACGAGTTCCGGCGTGTTGTTCGGGTGGATCTTCTACCTGCCGATGGCGCTGGCCGGCGTGCCACCCCTGGTGTTCGGCGTGGTGGCGCTGGTCGATCTGCTGTACCAGTTCTGGGTCCACACCGAGCACGTGCCCAAGCTCGGCTGGTTCGACCGCTGGTTCTGTTCGCCCTCGAACCACCGGGTGCACCACGCGGTGAACGACGAATATCTCGATCGCAACTACGGCGCCATCCTGATCATCTGGGACCGCATGTTCGGAAGCTTCAAGGAAGAAGGGACCAAATGCGTGTACGGCACCCGGGCGCCATTGAACAGCTGGGACCCCCTCTGGTCGAATGCCGAAGTCTATTGGGGCCTGGCGAAGGACAGCTGGCATGCCCGCAACTGGCTGGACAAGCTGCGGGTCTGGTTCAAGCCGCCCGGCTGGCGCCCCGCGGACGTGGCCGCAAGGTTTCCGAAGCCTGCGTTCGACCTGGAGCGGATGGAACGCTATGACCCACCCATGACTTCTGCGGTGGCTTGGTTCGGCGGGATCCAGTTCGTGGTGCTGCTGCAGGGCGTCGCGGTGTTCCTTTGGCACGTGGACCAAATGGCGTTGTCGCAGGCCGCCGTCTGGCTTGCGGCCTTGACCGCCGGCCTGTGGGCCATCGGGGCGGTGATGCAAGGGCGGATCACGATGCTGGAGGCCGTGCTGATCGAAGTGGCGGCGCTCGCCACCGCGACCGCTGCCGCCGGCTTGATCGACCTGTACCGCGTCTTCAAGCCGCTGGCGATGGTGCTGGCGATCGCGTTCGTGTGGCGGCGTGGCTCTTCCTCGCCCCGGTTCAAGGGTCTGCTCATCGCCGGCCTCGCCTTCTCCCTGGTCGGCGACGTGCTGCTGATGCTGCCCGGCCTCTTCATCCCCGGCCTCGTCGCCTTCCTGCTCGCGCATCTTTGCTACATCGCATTGTTCCGCCAGGACGCGCCCTGGTTCGCCAGCAAGCCCGCGCTCGCCGCCACGCTGGCCGCGGCCGGCGCGATGTACGCCTTCCTGTTCCCGTCACTCAACGCCGTGCTGCAGGTGGCGGTGGCTTGCTACGCCGTCGTGATTGCACTCATGGCCGCGCAAGCGATCGGCCGGGCGACGGTGCTGCGCGATGGTGCGTCGCTCGGTGTCGCGATCGGTGCCGTGTTCTTCATGCTGAGCGATTCGCTGCTGGCCATCAACAAGTTCGCCATGCCGTTGCCGCTGGCGCAGTTCTGGGTGCTGGCCACCTACTACACGGCGCAGGTGCTGATCGCGCGCCATGCGCAGCCCGGGACGCCGGTCAGCGCGGGGCCGGCTCCACTGGCGCAGCCGCTGGAGCCTTCCGCTTCGAGAACCGCATGACGCCATCGCGCAGCGGCGAGAACTTCAGCGCCATCAGGTCCAGGAAGTAGTTCTGGTAAAGGCGCCAGGGCCGCCGCTGGCCCTGCTTGGCCAGCAAGTGCGCCGAGCGTTGCACATAACCCGAGCTGAGGTTCAGGAACGGCTGCAGCGGCAGCGCCGGATCGTCGTTGACGGCCACGCAGACGTCGAGCTGCTTCGCTTCCATCTCGTTCAACAGGCGGCAGACATAGCGGGCGACGAGTTCGCACTTCAACGTCCATGAGGCATTGGTGTAGCCAGAAGCCACGGCCATGTTGGGCACGCCGCTGTAGAGGGCGCCGCGGTAGACGATCGTCCCTGCGGGGTCCAGCGGCACACCGTCGATGGTCAGCGCCGCGCCGCCCATCACCTTGAGCGTGAGCCCGGTGGCCGTGACGATCACGTCGGCCGGCAGCTCCTCGCCGGAAACCAGGCGGATGCCACCGGGCGTGAAGCAGGCGATCTCGCCGGTCACGATGTCCGCCTTGCCGCCGCGGATGGCGTGGAAGATGTCGGCGTCCGGCGCGATGCACAGGCGCTGGTCCCAGGGGTCGTAGCTCGGCGAGAGGTGGCGCTCGACATCGAAGACCGGGCCCAGGAACTTCCGCGCGATCCGCAGCACCGCGCGCTTCACCCCCGCCGGCCGCAGCCGCGAGTATTGGTAGAAGGCGGTGCTCAGCAGGATGTTCTTCCAACGGATGAGCGGATGCGAGAGCCCGGCCGGCAACACTTGGCGCAGTACCGCGCCGATGCGATCGCGCGTGGGCAGCGGGACGATGTAGCTGGGGGAGCGCTGCAGCATGGTCACGTGCGCCGCGGTGCGCGCCATGTCCGGCACCAGGGTGACCGCCGTCGCCCCGCTGCCGATGACCACCACCCGGCGGCCCGCGTGATCCAGGTCGGCGGGCCAGTGCTGCGGATGCACGATCCGTCCCTGAAACGTCTCGCGGCCGGGCCACGGCGGGTCGTGGGGCTGCTCGTAGTCGTAGTAGCCGCTGCAGAAGAAGAGGAAGCGGCAGGTGAAGCGCGCTTCACCCGCGGACTCGCCATCCGTCTTCGCAGTCACGGTCCAGCGCGCCGCCTCCGAACCACATGCCGCGCCGGTGACGCGGTGACCGAACCGGATGTGCCGGTCGATTCCTTCTTCCCGCGCCGTGTCCCGCACGTAGTCGCGGATCGCCGGGCCGGGCGCGAAGCTGGCGTTGCTCGCCCACGGCCGGAAGCTGTAGCCCAGCGTGAACATGTCGGAGTCGGACCGCACGCCGGGATAACGGAACAGGTCCCAGGTGCCGCCGATCGCCTGCCGGCCTTCCAGGATGACGTAGCTGCGCCCGGGGCAAAGTGCCTGCAGGTAGTGCGCGGCCGCAATGCCCGACAGGCCGGCGCCGACGATGACGACGTCGAAGAAATGGCCGGCAGGGTCATTCGCGCTCATGGGGCAGCACGCTACCATGCGTGGCAGGACATGCCCAGGAGCAGCAATTGATCGTCGAACGAATCTGGACCGGCAACGCGTTGCGCAACTTCAACTACCTGGTGGCGTGCCCCGACACCGGGGAAGCGCTGGCCATCGATCCGCTGGACCATGAGAAGACGTTGGCCACCGCCAAGGTCAAGGGCTGGCAGATCACCCAGGTGCTCAACACCCACGAGCACCATGACCATGTGGGCGGGAACGCGGCCGTGGTCGCCGCCACCGGCGCCAAGGTGATCGCGCATGAAAAGGCGGCCAAGCTGATCCCCGGTGTCGACCGCGGCGTGCGCGCCGGCGACGTGATCAAGGTCGGCAAGCGCGTCGAGCTGGAATGCCTGGACACGCCCGGCCACACCTTCTGCCACATCTGCCTGCGCTCGCACACGGACGAGCCGGCCCTCTTCTCCGGCGACACGCTGTTCAATGCCGGCGCCGGCAACGTGCACAACGGCGGCAGCGTGGACGCGCTGTTCCAAACCTTCGCCGACCAGATCACGCGCCTGCCCGACAACACGCGGGTCTATCCCGGCCACGACTACATCGAGAACAACCTGAGGTTCACCCTCGCGCGCGAGCCGGGCAACGAAGCGGCGCAGGCGCTGCTGCCGCAGGTGGTGGGCCACGACCCGGCACAGTCCATCGTCACCACGCTGGCCGAGGAGAAGCGCATCAACACCTTCATGCGGCTGGACAGCCCCAAGGTGATCGCCGCGCTGCGCGAGAAGTTTCCGGATCTGCCGGAGCAACCCGACGCCAAGACCGTCTTCACGCGCTTGCGCGAGCTGCGCAACAGCTGGTGAAGCCGGAGCTCAGGCCGCGCCGGGGATGAACTTCAGCGCGACCCCGTTGCTGCAATAGCGCTTGCCAGTCGGCTTGGGCCCATCGCCGAACACGTGGCCATGGTGGCCACCGCACTTCGCGCAGTGGTATTCGGTGCGCGGAATGATCAGCCAGAAGTCGATCGACGTCTCCAGCGCATCGGGCAGCGGCGCGTAGAAGCTCGGCCACCCGGTGCCGCTGTCGTACTTGGTCTCCGACGAGAACAGCGGGAGTTCGCAGCCGGCGCAGTGGTAGGTGCCCTTGCGATGCTCGTGGTTCAGCGGGCTGGAGCGGGCCGTTTCGGTCCCGGCGCGGCGCAGCACGTCGTATTGCGCGGGCGTCAGGCGGCGGCGCCATTCCTCCTCCGGCAGGTGCAGCTTGGGCGGGGGCGCGGCAGCGGCAAGGGCCGGGGCGGCGCCCAGGCCGAACAGGGTGATGCGTTTCATGGCTTGACGGCGTTGCATGCCGGTAGTCGTCCCAGGCGCGTCGCTCTTACACCGCTGGCGGCTGGACCCGCAGCACCGCGTTCTCGCTCATCACGTAGAGCGCGCCGTCCGGCGCGGCCAGCACGACCATGACATGGTGCAACGTGCCCGGCCGTCGAAGGCGAGGAGCGAGGGTTCGTGGTACTCGTTGGATCAACCCTCCCGGAGGGTGAGCACCGAGTTCTCGCTCAGCGCGTAGATCACGTCGCCCGAGGCCATCAGGCCCTGGACGAAGTTCAGCGCGCCCGGCAAGGCGCCAAGACGGACGCCGTGCCGGAACGCCTGCGCCTGGCCCGCGACCAGCCGGGGCGCGCCACCGGCAGCGTCCAGCTTGAACAGGGTGACGCGCGAGAACCCCGTCACGCCATCGGAATTGGTGAGCGTGAAGAACACTTCGCCGTTGGGGCGCACCGCCATCGCCGTCAACGCGCCCGTCGTTCCGGCGCCGGCCACCGGCGCGAGCAGCGTCGGCGCGCCACCTTCCGGTCCGATGCGCCGGACATTGCCCAGCCGCGTGTCGAGCACGTGGACACGGCCGGTCGCATCGACGGCCAGCACCGATGGCGCGTGGTAATCCGCAGACAGGTCGCCTGGCGTGCCCGCGCCGAAGATGAATTCTCGGCCGCGCGCACCGGAGAAGGTCGACACCACGCCGGCCGGCGTGATCTTGCGGATCGTGTTGCCGTACTTGTAGCTGGACGTGTGCGCAAACCAGCCGGTGGACGTGATGTCGGGCGCGTCACCGACGAACAGGTTGCCTTGCAGGTCGAATGCCAGCCCCTGCGGTCGGGCGAAGGTGGCTTCCAGCGCCGGCCCGTCGGCAAAGCCCAGCACCCCGGGCTGCCCCGCGAAAATGCTCTGCGAGCCATCCGGCGCGACGCGCACGATGGCGCGGTTGCGCACGCCATACAAGTTGCCGGCCGCGTCGATCGCCAGTCCGCCTTGCGATGGGAAGCCGGAGAAGAGCGTGGAAACGATGCCTTGCGGCGTCACCTTGCGTACGTTTTCCCGTTGCACGTCCAGCAGATACAGATTGCCGGCGGCATCCAGGGCCATCGACCCGTTCAGCTGGTCGAACCGCGCGGCCGCGCCGGTGCCGTCGGCGCGGCCATTCCGCGGCGCGCGGCCGATGACCGCCACGTGGGCTCCCTCCCCAGCGGTGATGCGGCGGATGACCGCATTGCCGGTGTCCGCGAGCACCAGGTCACCGTTGGCCAGCACCGCCAGCCCTGTCAGGGTATTGAAGCGGGCGCCGGTCCCCGGGTTTTCGTCGTAGCCGGCGGCGTCCCAGACGCCGGCGACGGTGCGCACCGAGCCGTCCAGCCCAAGCCGCACGACGCTGGCCTCGCGCAGGGCATAGACGGCGTCGGCACCGGCGGCAACGGTCGCCCTGCGCGCGTATTCGGGGACCGTCCCCGGCAGGGTCGTCACTTGGCCCTGGGGGGTCATGCGGCGCCAGCGGTCGCCATCCAGCACGAGGAAATCTCCGCCGGCGAGCCGCACCAGGCCGTGCAACGCCGAGAAGCCCGCTGCCGCGCCCGTCCCGTCCACCGATGCGGTGTTGGTGGGGCCGCCAGCCACGGACGTGACCCTGCCGTCGGGCGCCATCTTCCGGACGGCGAGATTGCCTGCATCGATGAAATAGAAATCCTGGCCGTCGTAGACCAGCCTCCCCGGCAGCTTCATGCGCGCGGTGGCGCCGTCGCCATCGACGAAGCCGCCATTGGGAAAGGGTTGGGGCAGCCCCGCCACGAGCTCGAACACGGACGCTTCCCCGGTGCGCTCCACGAGACGGTAGATGGCACCCATGCCGCCCGCCGCGGCATAGAGCGTGCCCTGGGCGTCGACCGCCATGCCGCTCATCGAGATGTACGGGAACTGGGCCAGGTAGCGCACGTCCCCGGCGGCCGTGACCTTGCCGACCATGATGCCATCGGCGAAGTACACATCACCGGAAGGCGCCACCGCCAGCCATTGGGGCCGCGAGAGGCGGGCGTCCGCACCGTGGCCTTCGAGCGAACCGGGGCCGCCCAATCCGCCAGCCAGCAAGGCGATGCCGGCGGCGGAAGGCGCGGGCGTCGGGGCCGGTGTCGGCGCGGACGTGGGCGCCGGGGTCGGCGCGGGAGTGGGTGCCGGCGCGGGGTCCGAGCCGCCGCCGCCGCAGCCCGCCAGGGCGAGCAGCGCGGAGCCGCCGATGCCCGCGGCGAAGCCGCGGCGCGTGAGGGAGTGATCCGGGGGGTTCGTCATGGAACGCAATCATGGCCAGGAGGAATACAGCGGGCCAACGCCTTTGCCAGACTTCACAAATGTTCCAACCGGCTTTACCGCGGCAGCACGCGGGCAACAAGCCGCGTCGCTTTCGCGCGACTCAACTGCCGAACAGCTCTCCCGCGCTCTTCGGCGGCACCACGCCCAGGTGCCGGTACGCCGCGAGCGTGGCGATGCGCCCGCGCGGCGTGCGCTGCAGGTAGCCCTGCTGGATGAGGTAGGGCTCGATCACGTCTTCGATGGTGTCGCGTTCCTCGCCGATGGAGGCCGCCACGTTGTCGAGCCCGACCGGTCCGCCGTCGAAGCGGTGGATCACGGCTTCCAGCAGCTTGCGGTCCATCACGTCGAAGCCCTGCGGGTCGACGTCGAGCATGGCCAGTGCCTTGTGCGCGATCTCCCGGCTGATGTGGCCCGTGCCCTTGACGTCGGCGTAGTCGCGCACGCGGCGCAGCAGCCGGTTGGCGATGCGCGGGGTGCCGCGCGAGCGGCGCGCGATCTCCGCGCCGCCCTCGGCGTCCAGCGGGGCTTTCAGCAATCCCGCGCTGCGCGTGACGATGCGCGCGAGCTCCTCCGGCGTGTAGAACTCCAGCCGCGCGACGATGCCGAAGCGGTCGCGCAGCGGATTCGTGAGCATGCCGGCCCGCGTGGTCGCGCCCACCAGCGTGAACGGCTGCAGGTCGAGCTTGATCGAGCGGGCGGCGGGGCCCTCGCCGATCATGATGTCGATCTGGTAGTCCTCCAGCGCCGGGTAGAGGATTTCCTCGACGACCGGCGAGAGCCGGTGGATCTCGTCGATGAACAGGACGTCGTTCTTCTCGAGGTTGGTCAGCAGCGCCGCCAGGTCCTTCGGCTTCTCCAGCACCGGCCCCGAGGTCGAGCGCAGGTTGACGCCCAGCTCGTTGGCGATGATGTGCGACAGCGTCGTCTTGCCCAGGCCGGGCGGGCCGAACAGCAGCACGTGGTCGAGCGCCTCGCCGCGCTTGCGCGCCGCCCCGATGAAGATCTCCAGCTGCTCGCGGGTCTTGGCCTGCCCCACGTACTCCGCCAGGCCTTTGGGGCGCAGCGCGCGCTCGATGGCCTCTTCGGCCGGTGACGCGGGCGCCGCCGAGACCACGCGCTTGTCGGGCGCGGGCGCGAAATCGTCGGTGTGGATCGCCACGGCTGCGGGCCTAGCGCGCCAGCGCCTTCAGCGCCTGCTTGATGCCGTCGCTGACGCCGATGTCCTTCGGCAGCGACTTGAGCGTGGCCGCCGCTTCCTTGTCGCTGTAGCCCAGCGCCAGCAGGGCCTGCAGGATGTCGGCCTGGGCGTCACTGGCGCCGCCGAGCGCGGCATTGCCCAGGTCCGCGCCGAACTTGCCCTTCAGTTCGAGCAGCAGCCGCTCCGCCGTCTTCTTGCCGATGCCCGGCACCTTGACGAGGCGGCTGGCGTCCTGCGCCGTCACCGCCTGCGCGATGTCGCCCACGCTCATGCCGCTCAGCAGGCCCAGCGCGGTGCGCGGACCCACACCGGAAATCTTGATGAGCTGGCGGAAAGCCTCGCGCTCGCCGGCGGTGCCGAAGCCGAAGAGAACCTGCGCGTCTTCGCGCACGACGAAATGGGTGAGCAGCGTGACCTTCTCGCCCAGCCCCGGCAGGTTGTAGAAAGTGCTCATGGGCACGTCGACCTCGTAGCCGACACCGCTGCAATCCACCAGCACCTGCGGCGGGTTCTTGTCGGCCAGCACGCCGTTCAGGCGGCCGATCATGGGCGGACCAGGCCGCGCCGTGCGGCTTCGAGCGCGGCTTCGGCGCGGGAGGACACGTTGAGCTTGCGGTAGATCTGCTTGATGTAGTCCGCGATGGTGTGGCGCGACAGGCCGAACTGCTGCGCGATTTCGGGCAGGGTGTAGCCCTTCGCGACGCGTTGCAGCACCTCCGTCTCTCGGTCGGTCAGGTGCACCTGTTCCTCGAGCTGGCGCATGGCCGCCTGCCGCATTTCGGCCGCGGTGGCGAAATACGCCAGCACGCGGCGCGCGATCGGTGGCGAGAGCGGCGGTTCGCCATCGACCATGCGCAGCAGCTGGGCCACCAGGGTTTCGCGCGGTTGCTCCTTCAGGAGGTAACCGAAAGCGCCAGCCTGCAAAGCGGGGAACAGGTGGTCGTCGTCGTCGTAGATGGTCACCACCACCGGCAGCGCCTGCGGCTGCGCGCGGCGCAGGGCGGCGACGACGTCCAGCCCGCTGCCGTCCGGCAGGCCCAGGTCGATCAGGGCCAGGTCGAACCGGCCGCCCTGGATGCATCGCAGCGCCTCGTCCCGGCGCGCGGCGCTGGTCACCTGGAGTTCGGGGAACGCACTGATCGCCACTTCTCCCAGCCAGGCGCGGATGTCGGGCAGGTCTTCGACGATCAGGGCGTGCTTCATGTGCGATCGATGTTAGCGGATTGCGCGAGCGGTACCGTCAGGGACAGGCGGGTGCCGCCCGCCGCGCCGCCGCCCAGCGTGTACTCACCGCGCAACTGGCGGATGCGCCGTTCGATGCTCAACAGGCCATGGCCCCGGCCGGCCTGGGCCACCCCCGGCGGCAGGCCGGCCCCATCGTCTTCCACCTCCATGCGCAGGGCTGCGCCTACCAGGGCGATGCGCACGGCACAGTGGCGAGCACGGCTGTGCCGGATGGTGTTGGAGATCGCTTCGCGCAGCACGCGCGTCAGTTGCACGTGGGTGCGGGCGGGCAGCACCAGGCCGTCCGGCGGCTCACCCGCTTCCCAATGCGCCTCGATGCCGGCGGCCACCAGCCGGGTCACCGTCTCGGCCCGCCAGTCGGCCAGCACGTCGGCCGCCAGCGACGGCTCGCCGGTCAGGCCGCGCACGGACAGGCGCATCTCGTCCAGCGCCTGCCGGGCCATGCCGGCGACGCGCTCCCGGTCGTCCACATGCAGGCTGGCCTGCGCGATGGTGAGCAGCTTGGCGCCCAGGTCATCGTGCAGGTCGGACGCGATGCGCTGGCGCTCCGTCTGCGCGGCTTGCGCCGCGCGCAGCGTGGTCAGCTGCTCGTAGTTGCGCTCCAGCTCGCGGGACTTTTCCGCCACGCGCTGCTCCAGCACCACGTTGGCGGTTTCCGCCTGGTGCAGCGCCTGCACGAACAGCTGGATCAGGCGCACGCCGATCACCGCAAACACGAACGGCATCGCGAAGTGGATCAGGTGGATCTTGGGCAGCGGCAGCAGGTCGTTCTGCAGCGCGATCTCCAGAGCCACCAGCACCAGGGCCACGGCCAGCACGCCGCCCATGAGCCAGAACTCGCGGCGGCGGCGGCGCCAGGCGACCACGAAGAACCAGATCACGCAAGCTGCGAATTCGACCGCCGTCAGGTTGTAGACCGTGCTCGCGGCGCGCAGCAGGTGCTCGCGCCCGGCCAGGGCCAGGACCACGGGGACCACCAGCGCCTGCAGCCAGAGGAGGGCGTCGACCCACGGCCTCCGCCGCTCCAGGTAGCGCATCAGGAACAGATAGGCGCACGCCAGGATGGGCGGGAACGCGCTGCAGATCAGGATCTCCGTCTGCAGGTGTCCCAATGGCACGTTCTGCACGAAGAGCCGCGCGCTGAGCAGGCTCCAGCCGATCGAGAACAGGCCGAAGTAGAACAGGTACGTGTCCTTGCGCCGCAGCGCCGCCAGGCCGAGCATGGACACGCCGAGCGCGCCGATGGTGGCAGCGATGATCTGCGCCACGGTGATGTTCCAGAACAGCTGGCGGTCGTAGGCCGGCTGCAGTTCCTCCCGGGGCCCGATCTGCAGGGCCGACAAGCCGGCGGCCCGCTGGCGAGCCGAAACCTCGCGCGCGGCAAAGCCGGTCACCCGCACCACCAGTTCGTTCGTGCCGGGCCGCAGCAGCGCGCGCGGCAAGGGAAGCAAGTGCGGGTAGTAGCAGTTGCGGGCGACGGGCGCGGACATCAGGCCGCCACTGCCCACCAGTTCGCCGTTGAGCGAGACCTCCAGGTTGGTGCAGGCGCGCTGCACGTAGACACCCAGCAGCCCGGCGTCCAGGGGCGCCTCGAAGCGCAGGCGATACCAGACGTCGCCGGTATGGCCCGGGAAGGTGGTTTCCCAGTTGTGCGGCAGGGCGACCGGCTGCCATTCGCCGGTGGGCCCCGCCGGGGTGCCGATCGCCGCTTGCGCCTGGTTCAGTTCCAGCACGGCGGCCGGCGCACCGCCGGCCACCAGCAGGCAGAGAACGGCGACAATCCTTCGCAAGACCCAAAGCATGCCCATGATTCTCCGTCACAGCTTCACCCCGGCCAGCAACACCCGCCTGTCCCACCTGTGCGGACCGCTCGACGAGCACCTGCGCACCATCGAGGAAGCCCTGCAGGTCCGCATCGGCCACCGCCAGGAGCACTTTCGCGTCGAGGGTCCCAAGGCCAAGGCGGAGCGCGCGATGAACGTGCTGCAGGCGATGTACGAGATGGCCGGCCGCACGATCCCCCGCGAGCGCGTGCAGCTGATGGTGGCCGGCGATGCGCCACTGCAGGAGGACGAAGACGGTGCGATGGTCCTGCAGACGCGGCGCAGCGACCTGAAGGCGCGCACGCCGAACCAGAGCGTGTACCTCGAGAACATCGCCAGCCACGACATCACCTTCGGCATCGGCCCCGCCGGCACCGGCAAGACCTACCTGGCGGTCGCGTGCGCGGTCGATGCGCTGGAGCGCAGCGCGGTGCAGCGCATCGTGCTCACGCGTCCCGCGGTCGAGGCCGGCGAGAAGCTCGGCTTCCTGCCGGGCGACCTGTCGCAGAAGGTGGACCCTTACCTGCGGCCGCTCTACGACGCGCTGTACGAGCTGATGGGCATGGAGCGTGTGGTGAAGGCTTTCGAGCGCAACGCGCTGGAAGTCGCGCCGCTCGCCTTCATGCGCGGCCGCACCTTGAACAATGCCTTCGTCATCCTCGACGAAGCGCAGAACACCACGCCGGAGCAGATGAAGATGTTCCTCACCCGCATCGGCTTCGGCAGCAAGTGCGTGGTGACGGGTGACATCAGCCAGATCGACCTCCCCAAGGGCCACCTGTCGGGGCTGGTCGATGCCGAACGCGTGCTGCGGCGCGTGAAGGGCATCGCCCACACGCGGTTCACCAGCGCCGACGTGGTGCGGCATCCATTGGTGGCACGCATCGTCGATGCATACGACGCCGCCCGCGGCAAGGACGCATGACAAGCCGTCATTCCCGCCCCCCGCCTTCGCGGAGGGCAGGCTCGGGCGGGAATCCAGGGCTTCCATTGGATCTCACTTTGCAGTTCGGCCGCTTCGCCGACGCGGCGGTGCATCGTTCGGTGTTGAAGACGCCCAAGGTGAAAACCTGGATCGCGCAGGCCTTGCTGCGGCCCGGGGAGATCGCGGTCCGCATCGTCGGCGAGGACGAAGGGCGTGCGCTCAACCTTCAGTACCGCGGCAAGGACTACGCGACCAACGTGCTGACCTTCGACTACACGCGCGAACCGCAGGTGGCCGCGGACCTCGTGCTGTGCGGCCCCGTGGTGGCCGCCGAAGCCCGTGCGCAGGGCAAGACGCTGGAAGCGCACTACGCGCACCTGCTGGTGCACGGCACGTTGCATGCGCAGGGTTATGACCACGAGAGCGGCGAACGGGATGCGCTCGAGATGGAGGCGCTGGAGATCCTGCTGCTGGGGGCGCTGGGCTTCGAGAATCCGTACTAGCGCACCGTCAACGGGATCGTCACCGGCCCGTCGTTGACCAGGTGCACCTTCATGTCGGCCGCGAACTCACCGGTCTGCACCACCGGATGCGCGGCCCGCGCCTGCGCCACGAAGTAATCGTAGAGCCGCCGGCCCTCCTCCGGCGCGGCGGCATTCGTGAAGCTCGGCCGGTTGCCACCGCTGGTGTCGGCCGCCAGCGTGAACTGGCTGACCAGCAGCAGGCCACCCGCCACGTCCTGCACGCTGCGGTTCATCTTGCCGGCGTCGTCGCTGAAGACGCGCAGCTTCAGGATCTTGGCGAGCAGCTTGTCGGCCTGCGCCTCGCTGTCGCCGCGTTCGGCGCACACCAGCACGAGGAAGCCATGACCGATCTCCCCGGTCACGCGCCCGTCCACCAGCACTTTCGCTTCACTCACCCGTTGCGCGACGGCCAGCATCAGATCAAGTCCTTCTCGTCGTCGAAGTGGGCCTCGACATCACTGGGCAGCAGCTGGATGGTGGCGCGCAGCCCCGGCACCGCGCTCATGAGCGCCTGTTCGACCGAGCCCCGCAAGGCCGCCGCCCTGCCGAGCGTCCAGCTGGCCGGCATGTGCATGTGCATGTCCACGAAGCGGCGCCGGCCGGAGCGGCGGGTCGTCAGGTGGTCGAAGCGGATCGTGCGGTGGTCGAACTGGGCCAGCGTCTTCTCGATCTCGGCCATGACCTCGTCTTCCACGGCCCGGTCCATCAGGCCCTCGCTGGACCGCCACATCAGGTGCACGCCTTCGCGCATGATGTTCATGGCGACGGCGATGGCGATCGCGGGGTCGAGCCACAGCCAGCCCGTGAGGGCCACCAGCGCGACCGCCACGATCACGCCGGCCGACGTCCACACGTCGGTGAGCAGGTGGCGCGCATCGCCTTCGAGCGCCATCGAGCGGTGCACGCGCGCCGAGCGCAGCATCAGCCAGGCCAGGCCGCCGTTCAAGGCGGAGCTCACCACGGCAAGCGCCAGCCCCAGCCCGACCTGCTCGAGGCCCCGCGGGTCATTGAACCGCAGCAGTGCGGCCCAGACGATGCCCACCGCCGCCACGATGATCAGCAGGCCCTCGAACCCCGCCGAGAAGTATTCGGCCTTGTGGTGGCCGTAGGGGTGGTCGGCGTCGGCGGGCCGCATGGCGATGTTCACCATCAGCAGGGCGAAGAGCGCGCTGGCCAGGTTGACGATCGACTCCATCGCGTCCGACAGCAGGCCGACGGAGCCGGTCAGCCACCAGGCCAGGAACTTCAGCGCGATCGTCACTGCCGCCACAACCACGGACGCCCGCAGCAGCTTCTGCGGCGTCAGCGACTCGGGCGACCAGGTGTTCATGCCGGGGATTGTGCGTGCAGAATCGCAGCCATGCGCAGCCTGCTCGTCCGTCATGCCATGTGGATCGTGCTCGGCCTGCTGCTGGCGGGTACCGGCTGCGTATTGCTGGCGCGCGCGGAATTGGCGCGGGCGCGCGATGCCTTCGAAACCGACGCCCGCATCGCGCACCGCCTGCTCAGCCAGCGTGTGGTGCAGCACGACGCGGTGCTCGCCACGCTGGCGCTGTTGCAGCCTGCGGGCACGGGGCAGTCCGCCGAGCAGCGCCTGCCGGCACTCTATCCGCAGATCCTCGCCGTGCAGCGGCGCGATGCCGGGGCCGCATGGCCCGAGGCGCGCCTCGCCGCGGCCGAGGCCCAGTCGCGCCAGTTGCGGCGGGCCGTGCTGGCGGGCGTGGACCTGCCGCAAGGCCGTTACGAACTGGTGCTGGCGTCCGAACCGGGCAGCTTCGCCTTGCGCATGGACTTGAAGGCCGTCGTGCCGTGGTCCGAATGGCCGATGCCGCCCGAAACCAGCCCCGTCCAGCTGACGCTGGAGCACGCGGGCCAACGCTTCGTGCTGCAGCCAGGCCGCGCGGACGCCACCGGGTGGCGCTACGAATTCCGCAAGCACCTCGCCGCCGAAAGCCAGCCTTTCGACGTGGTCGCGGTGCGCACCGTCGGCTGGGGCGAATTGCCCTGGGGCCAGATGCTGGCCTGGACGCTGGGTGTGGCCGCCTTGCTCGCCGCGCTGCAGGCCTGGCAGCGCCAGCGTGCCGCGCGCCGCCGGGCCGAGGAACTGCTGCGGCTCGGCCAGGTGGCGCGCCTGAACACGCTGGGTGAACTGGCCGCGGGCATGGCGCACGAACTGAACCAGCCGCTCGCCGCTTTGCTGGCGAACACCCAGGCGGCCAGCCGCCTGCTGGCGGAAGACCCGCCGGAGCTGGACACCGCGCGCGGCGCGATGCAGCAGGCGGCGGACCAGGCGCGCCGCGCGTCCGACGTGCTGGGCCGCCTGCGCCGCGCCGTGGAGCGGCCCGGCCAGGGCACACCGGTGCAGTCGGTGTCGCTGGCTGAAGCGGTGCGCAAGGCATTGGACCTGCTGGACCCCGAGATCGCGCGCCGCCAGGTGGCCACGCGCGTGGACGGGGCCGACGCCGCGTTCGCGGTGCGCGCCGAGCCGGTGGCGCTGGAGCAGATCATCCACAACCTGTTGATGAATGCCCTGCAGGCACTGGACCAGGTGCCGCAAGAGGAGCGCACGCTGCGCCTGGAACTGAGCCGGCAAGGGGACGAAGGCCGCTTGAGCGTGATCGACAGCGGGCCGGGCATCGCGCCGGACGCGCTGGCGCATGTCTTCGAACCGTTCTACAGCACGCGCGACCAGGGGCTGGGCTTGGGGCTGAGCCTTTGCGAGAGCCTGGCCACCGGCATGGGCGGCCGCCTGCAGGCCGCGCACGGGACGCCGCGCGGCGCCGCCTTCCACCTGCAACTGCCGTTGGCAGGAACGGCATGAGCGCACCTTCGCTGTCGCCGCTGATCCACCTGATCGACGACGATTCGGCGGTGCGCAGCGCCCTGGCGCTTTTGATCTCCACCGTCGGCCTGCGCGTGCACGGCTGGGACGACCCGCAGGCCTTCCTGCGCGACTTCGACCGGCAGGACATCGGCGCCATCGTGCTCGACGTGCGCATGCCTGGCATCAGCGGCCTGACCGTGCTCGACACCCTGAAGGCAGAGGGCGTGGACCAGCCGGTCATCATGCTCACCGGCCATGGCACGGTCGAGATGTGCCGGCGCGCCTTCAAGTCCGGCGCGGCGGAGTTCCTGGAGAAGCCGGTCGACGACGAGGTGCTGCTGGAAGCGCTGCAGAACGCCGTGCGGCAGCACGTCCAATCGCGCGAACGCCACGCGGCCGACCGCACCGCGCGCGAGCGCTATGCGCAGCTCTCCGAACGCGAGCGCGAGGTGCTGGGGCTGATCGTCGCCGGGCTCACCAACAAGGAGGTCGCGCGGTCGCTCTCGCTGTCGCCCCGCACGGTGGAGACGCACCGCGCGAACATCTTCGGCAAGCTGCAGGCGGAGTCGCTGGCCCAGTTGATCCGGCACTACGCGGCGCTGGTGGAAGCCGCTCCGTAGTTGTACGGAGGGACGGGCGTAGCGCTACGAATGTTCGGGCGCGACGCGAATTTCTACAGTGGCGTCACGGTTGATCGAACCGGTTGAACTCCAGGAAAGACCCATCATGCGCAAGCAAGCTTCCATCGCCCTCGCCCTGTCCCTGCTCGCCGCCGGCGCGTCCGCCCAGGGCGTGCGCACCGAGCGCAACGTCTCGCTCGCACTCGCCAACCAGATCGCCGCGGCGACTGTCGCCTCCTGCAGCGCGGCCGGCTACGCCGTGACCGCCACGGTCGTCGACCGCGCGGGCGGCGTCCGCTCGGTCCAGCGCGCCGACAATGCCGGCCCGCACACGCTGGCCGCCAGCCTCGACAAGGCGTTCACCTCCGCCTCGGCGAAGAACAACACGCTGGCGATGATGGAAGGGGCGCAGAAGAACGCCGCCGCCGCGAACCTGGTGCACATCCCCGGCTTCCTGCTGCTCGGTGGCGGCGTGCCGATCAAGGTGGGCAACGAGACCATCGGCGCGGTGGGCGTGGGCGGCGCGCCCGGTGGTCACCTGGACGAGCAGTGCGCGGTCGCGGCATTGGACACGGTCAAGGACCAACTCAAGTGAAGCCCGCTCGCCAGCTCCTGGCGGCCGTGGCCTTGGGTTGCGCGGCACTGGCCGCCTTGCCCACCGCGGCCCAGACCGGTCCCACGCCCGCCGAAGCCGCACGCTACCAGGGCCTGCACGCCGCGGCTCACCGCGGCGATGTGGCGCAGATCGGGAAACTTGCCGCGGCCAAGGCCGACCTGAACGCGCGCGATGGCAACGGCCGCACGCCGCTGCACGTGGCGGCGTTCGCGAAGCAGCGCGCCGCCATCCAGGCTCTGGCGAAAGCCGGCGCCGACCTGAACCTGCTGGAGAACGACCGCTACGACGGGGTCACCATCGCCTCGGTGGCCGATGACGAGGAAACGCTGCGCGTGCTGCTGGCCCTGGGCGCCAGCGCCAGGCTGGTGACCAGCCGCTACGACGGCACCGCGCTCATCGCGGCGGCGCACCTGGGGCACGACGGCGTGGTGCGGCAGTTGATCGCAGCCGGCGCGCCGCTGGACCACGTCAACAACCTGCACTGGACGGCGGTGATCGAATCCATCGTGCTGGGCAACGGCGGTGCGCGCCACCAGGCGACGCTGAAGGCGCTGATCGATGCCAAGGCCAACCTGCAGCTGAAAGACCGGCAAGGCCAGACGCCGCTGCAACTGGCGAAGTCGCGCGGCTATGGCGAGATGGTGAAGATGCTGGAAGCGGCGGGGGCGAAGTGAGCGCCTCGCAGGGGCGTCAGTGCGCGCGGCCTGGGTAGACCAGGAGTGCAGGCTCGATCTCCGCCAGTGCCAGGAAGTCCCGGTCGTTGTGGACGAGCAGTGCCCCGTGCTCCAGGGCGATGGCTGCGATCAGGCAGTCGTTGGCGCTGCGGATGGTCAGGCCCTTCTGGCGCGCCCGCCGGTGCAGTTGCGCCGCGATCTCGTAGGTCGAGAGCTCGCGGGGCTCCAGGATCAGCGTGCACCACATCCTCTCGCGCATGACTTCGTATTGCGCTTCGTGCCGGATCCCCTGCAGCACCTCCTGGAAGATGATGCCCGTGGTGGCGATCTCCTCCTGCTCGTCCCGATCCGCCATGAAGCGCGTGGCGCTGGTGGTGGCACCACGGCTCGCATCGATCCAGACCGAGGAGTCGGGGAGCAGGATCATTTCTTCGTTCGCCGGGCCTGCGCAGCCACGGCCGGCCGTGCCTTGTAGCTGGCCACCGGCTGCTCGACGCGGTACATCCCGGGCGGCTCCCCTGGCTGCGTCTTCGGGTCATAGTCCGGCCAGAAGTCCTCTTCCTTGAGGGTGCCCCAGATGTCGCGAAAACGTGTGCGCTGCGAGCGGGCCACGAGGTCGCGCAACGCCTTGTCCACCACCTCGCGCTTGGTGCGGGCGCCCGAGACCTTCATCGCTTCCGCGACGAGGTCTTCATCGATGTCGATGTTGGTGATCATGTCCTGGATTGTACAAGCCTTGTACAACCCAGAAACACGCCTTCTATGACAGGGTGACGCGCGCGAATTTCCGCTTGCCGACCTGCACGACATAGGTTCCCGCGCCGAGCTTCAGCCCCTTGTCGCTCACCACGCCGGAGTCTACCCGCACCCCGCCACCCTCGATCAGCCGGTTGGCTTCGCTGGTGGAAGGCGCCAGGTTGGCCTGCTTCAGCAATTGCGCGATGCCCAGCGGGGCGCCGGACAGCGTGACTTGCGCGATCTCGTCCGGCACGCCGCCCTTGCTGCGGTTGATGAAGTCCTGCTCCGCCGCATCGGCCGCGGCCACGCTGTGGAAGCGCGCGGTGATCTCCTTCGCCAGCAGCACCTTCGCGTCCTTCGGGTTGCGTCCGCCATCCACTTCGGCCTTCAGCTTCGCGATCTCGCTCTCCGGCCGCGCGCTGAGCAGGGTGAACCAGCGCCACATCAGCGTGTCGGCGATCGACAGCACCTTGGCGAACATGGTGTTCGCCTCCTCGGTGACGCCGATGTAGTTGTTCTTGCTCTTCGACATCTTCTCGACGCCGTCCAGGCCTTCCAGCAGCGGCATGGTCAGGATGCATTGCGGCTCCTGGCCGTACTCCGCCTGCAGGTGCCGGCCCACAAGCAGGTTGAACTTCTGGTCGGTGCCGCCGAGTTCCAGGTCGCTCTTCAGGGCAACGGAGTCGTAGCCCTGGACCAGCGGATAGAGGAATTCGTGGACGCTGATCGAGGAGCCGGTCTTGAACCGCTCGTGGAAGTCGTTGCGCTCCATCATCCGCGCCACCGTGTACTTGCCCGCCAGCTGGATCATGCCGCGCGCGCCCAGTGCGTCGGACCATTCGCTGTTGTAGCGGACCTCGGCGCGGTCGACGTCCAGAACCGTGCGCAGCTGGTCGAAGTAGGTCTTGGCGTTGGCCTCGATCTGCTCGCGGGTCAAGGGCGGCCGCGTGCTGTTGCGCCCGGACGGGTCACCGATGGTGGTGGTGAAGTCGCCGATCAGCGGAATCACGGTGTGCCCCAGGTCCTGCAGCTGGCGCATCTTGCTGAACACCACGGTGTGGCCCAGGTGGATGTCCGGCGCCGTCGGGTCCAGGCCGAACTTGATCCGCAGCGGCACGCCCGTGGCGTCCGACCGCTCCAGCTTCTTGCGCCACTCGTCCTGCGGGATCAGCTCCTCGACGCCCCGCAGCGTGACCGCCATGGCCGCGTCCACGCGCGCCGGGTCTGGGGGGTTTTTTGTAACAAGGGCTTGATTCATAAGGACTTTTACAGATTCGGGCGCCTGCGGGCTGGCTATACTCGCGCCACGATTTTCCGCTGCCGATTCTAAGTGGCGGCACTCCTGCTGCTTTCCGCCATCGGCCGTCACCTCGGCCGCATGCCGGGGAACCTCCTACTTGTTTGTAGGACAAACAGGGCCCGAAGAAGGAACCGAGTTTGATTCATGGATTTCTGAACCGCGCCGCCCATGCGCTGGAGCACCACCCGAAGCAGGTCACCGCGCTGCTGGCCGCCGTGATGCTGGGAGGCGGAGGCGGCGCCTACGCTGTCGCCGAACTCGGTCCCGACGCCTCGGCGCTGCCCGTGCAGCAACTGGTGGAGGAGGTCGAACCCCTGCCGCTGCAACAGCAGAGCGACGCGCTGGGGGTGCACAGCTTCAACCTGTTCACCACCGACCAGGTCCGCGGCTCCGACACGGTCGAATCGCTGCTGGCCCGCCTCCAGATCAACGACCCGGCGGCCGCCGCCTGGCTGCGGCGCGACACGGCGGCCCGCACCTACCTCCTCAGTGTGGCGGGACGCACGATCCATGCCGAAGCGGACGACGACCGCAACCTGGTGCGCCTGAGCCTGCGCTGGAGCGGCGACGACACCGCGCAGTTCAAGCGGCTGGTGGTCGAGCGATCGGCCAGCGGCGGCTTCGCCTCGCGCGTCGAGGTCGTGCCCTACACCACCTCGGTTCGCGTGGGCACGGGCGTGTTGCGCTCCTCGCTGTTCGCGGCGGTCGACGACGCCGGCATCCCCGATGCGGTCGCCACGCAGCTGGTGGACATCTTCGGCGGTGACATCGACTTCCACCGCGGACTGCAGCGCGGCGACCGCTTCCACGTGGTCTACGAGATGCTCGAAGCCGACGGCGAGCCGCTGCGCGCGGGCCGCGTGCTGACGGCCGAATTCACCACCCGCAAGCGCACGCACCAGGCGCTCTGGTTCCAGCCGCCGGGCAAGCCGGCGGGCGGCTATTTCGACTTCGACGGCAAGAGCCTGGAGACCGCTTTCCTGGCCTCGCCGATGGAAGTGTCCCGCGTCACCAGCGGCTTCAAGATGCGTTTCCACCCGATCCGGCATGCGTGGACGCAGCACCGGGGCGTGGACTACGGCAGCCCCGTCGGCACCCCGGTGCGCAGTGTCGGCGAAGGCAAGGTGCAGTTCGCCGGCTGGATGGGCGGCTACGGCAACGTGGTGCAGGTCGACCATGGCCGCGGCGACAGCACGCTGTACGCGCATTTGAGCCGCATCGACGTGCGCCCCGGGGCCGCGGTGGCGCGCGGCCAGCGGCTGGGGGCGGTCGGCCAGACGGGCTGGGCCACCGGGCCGCACCTGCACTTCGAGTTCCGCGAGAACGGTGTGCACGTGGACCCCCTGGAGGTCGCGCGGCGGCAGCCGCCCACCGAGCTGGCGGCCGACGCCCGGCCGGACTTCAACCGCCTCGCCGGTTTCATGCGCCACCAGCTGGTCGCCGCGGCCAGCCTGTCCGGCCGCTCATCGGCGTTCGGCGAATAGCGTTCTTCGGGACGCTCCGGGCTAACATCGCCCGATGTCCGAGCTCTATATCGGCCTCATGTCGGGCACGTCGATGGACGGCGTCGATGGCGTGCTGGCCGACTTCTCCGCCGCGCCGCTGCGGGTCCTGGCGGACGCCAGCGCCCCCCTGCCGGACGCGCTGCGGACGGAACTGATGGCGCTCAACACCAGCGGGCCCGATGAGCTGCACCGGGGCTGGCTGGCGGGCAACGCCCTCATGCGCATCTACGCCGACGTGGTGCAGCAGCTGCTGAGCCAGGCCGGCGTCGCCGCCACCGTCGTGGACGCCATCGGGGCCCATGGCCAGACGGTGCGGCATCGCCCGCAGCAGTTCGACGGCACCGGCTACACGATCCAGTTGGCCCAGCCCGCCTTGCTGGCCGAACTGACGCACATCGACGTGGTGGCGGACTTCCGCAGCCGCGACGTGGCCGCGGGCGGCCAGGGCGCCCCGCTCGCGCCGTTCTTCCACCAGGCCCTGTTCGGCCGTCCTGGCAAGACCGTGGGCGTGCTCAACTTGGGCGGCATCTCGAACCTGACCCTGCTGCATGCCAGCGGCGCCATGCAGGGTTTCGACTGCGGGCCGGGCAACGCCCTGATGGACGCGTGGTGCCAGCAGCACACGGGGCAGCCCTATGACGCCGGCGGCGCCTGGGCCGCTTCCGGCCGGGTGATCGAGCCCTTGCTGGCGGCGTTGCTGGCCGAGCCCTACTTCCGGCTGGATCCGCCCAAGAGCACCGGGCGCGACCTGTTCAACCGCCCCTGGCTCGACGCGCAGCTGGCCGCGTTCGCCGGCTCCGCCCCGGCCGACGTGCAGGCGACGCTGGCCGAGCTCACCGCCCGCGCCTGCGCGGCGGATGCGCGGCGCCTCGCGCCCGCCCTGCGCGATGTGATCGTCTGTGGCGGCGGCGCCCTCAACACGCACCTGATGCAGCGCCTGCAGGCCTTGCTGCCGGGCACGCGGGTCGCTTCCAGTGCCGCCCACGGCCTGCCGCCCCTGCAAGTGGAAGCCGCGGCATTCGCCTGGCTGGCCCGCAAGGCGGTGCGCCGCGAAAACCTGGACCTCCAAAGCACCACGGGCGCCCAAGGCGCCCGTGTGCTGGGGGCAATCTACCCCCGCTGATCACTTCAGAAGTTGCTCAGGTCGAGAAACTGGAACCGCAACCGCAGGTGGTCGTGGCGTTCGGGTTCTTGATGACGAACTGAGCACCCTGCAGGTCTTCCTTGTAGTCGATCTCGGCGCCCACCAGGTACTGGTAGCTCATCGCGTCGATGAGCAGCGAGACGCCGTTCTTGGTCATCACGGTGTCGTCGTCGTTGGTGACTTCGTCGAAGGTGAAACCGTACTGGAAGCCGGAGCAGCCGCCGCCCTGCACGAACACGCGCAGCTTCAGGTCGGGGTTGCCCTCCTCGGCGATCAGGTCCGCCACCTTGGCGGCCGCGCTGTCGCTGAACAGCAGCGGCTGGGGCATTTCGGCGGTGACGTTCTCTGCAACTGCGCTCATGGAGATTCCTTCGGCAAACGGGACGGCTGGGCCCTATGGTAAGCCCAGCGAGTCCGCGGCGCCAATCAGGCGCTCTTCGATGCCAGTTTCAGTAGGGGCTTTTCGTCCTCGGCGCCCATCACGAGCGGGCGCATCTGCCCGGAGATGATGGCGCCCTGGTGCATTTCAAGCGCGACATAGGAGACATCGCCCTCGATCCGCGCCTTCGGCTGCAGTTCCAGCAGCTCGCGGGCGTGCACCGGCCCGCGCACGGTGCCGTTGATGATGACGTGGTCCGCCTGGACCTCGCCCTGCACCACGGCCGCCTCGGAGATGACGAGCAGGCTCGACTGGTCGGAGGCGCGGATGTCGCCGAAGACCTCGCCGTCGATGCGCAGGCCTTCGTGGAACTTCATGTTGCCTTCGATCCGCGTGCCCTGCGCGATCAGGCTCTTGATGGGGGGCTGGGCTTTCTTGCCGAACATAGGGTCTCCTCAACGAACGATTTACAAAGACACGTTCTGCACGGCGCGGCTGACCGCGCCCTCCACCACCTTGGCAGAGACGTTTTTTACCACGGCATGGGCTGGCAGGTCGATCATGCCCTCCATTCGCCGGTATTGGCGGAACTGCAGGGGCAGTGGACCGCCCGGCAAAGCCATCATCCAGGGCTTGCCTTCGAGGGTGCCGGACACGCTGAGCTCCAGCTTGCCGCGGAATTCCGGCGCGTTCTTGACGGGCTGCAGCACCAGCACCTGCCACTTGAGCTGGGTGCCGGCCAGCACCTCGGCCTGCAGGCCGCGGATGGCCACGCCTTCGGCACCGCTGGACGGGATGAGTTTCTCGAAAAAGCCGAGGTCGTCACGCAGCGCGCGGTTCTCGGATTCGAGCGTCTTGATCTGCTGGGCCAGGCGCTCCTGCGCGGCCTTTTCCGCAGTGATCAGGCTGCCGGACGTGTTGAGGATGGACTGCGCCTTGTCGCGCTCTTCCTGCAGCTTGGCGAAGTCGGCACGCAGCCGGAGCAGTTCCTCGCGGGCGCCCGAGTCGAGCCCGGCGATTTCCTTGCCGAACTCGAAGGCCCACAAGCCGATGGCGCCGCAGAATCCCAGCACGACCGCCGCCCCGGCCCAGCGCAGCGGCCAGGGCATGGCGCTGCGCAGCACCATCCGCGGGGCACTGATCGTGAGCCGTCGCCTCAGCAGTTTGAAACGCATGGTTGAGCATCCTGCCCAATCAACAAAGCCGCAGCAAGTGCGAACTTGTGCGGCTTTGTGTCGGACGAAACCCCGATGTCGGGGATCAAACGGTTAACGCTTCGAGAACTGCTTGCGGCGGCGCGCGGAGTGCAGGCCGACCTTCTTGCGTTCCACTTCGCGGGCGTCGCGGGTGACGAAACCGGCAGCCGACAGCGCCGGCTTCAGGGTCGCGTCCCAGTCGATCAGCGCGCGCGTGATGCCGTGGCGCACCGCGCCGGCCTGGCCGGACTCGCCGCCACCGTGCACGTTGCACATGATGTCGAACGTCTCGGCATGGTTCGTCAGCATCAGGGGCTGCTTGGCGATCATGATCGAGGTCTGGCGGCCGAAGAACTCCTGGATGTCCTTGTCGTTCACCGTGATCTTGCCGGTGCCCTTCTTCATGAACACGCGGGCGACGCTGCTCTTGCGCCGGCCGGTGCCGTTGTTCCAGTCACCGATCATTTGGGGGCTCCAGGGAGTTCGAGCAGCTTCGGCTGCTGGGCGCTATGCGGGTGCTCGGCGCCGCCGTACACCTTGAGCTTCTTGATCATGGCGTAGCCCAGCGGGCCCTTGGGCAGCATGCCCTTGACGGCCTTTTCCAGCGCGCGGCCGGGGTGCTTGGCCTGCATTTCCTTGAAGGTCTGCTGGCGGATGCCGCCCGGGTAGCCGGTGTGGCGGTAGTAGATCTTGTCGGTCTCTTTCGCGCCGGTGACCCGGAGCTTGGAGGCGTTGATGACGACGATGAAGTCGCCGGTGTCGACGTGAGGCGTGTAAATGGCCTTGTGCTTGCCGCGCAGTCGGAGGGCAGCTTCGCTGGCTACCCGTCCGAGCACCTTGTCGGTGGCGTCAATCACAAACCACTCGTGCGTCACGTCAGCGGGTTTCGCGCTGACAGTGGTGGTCATAAGACTCTCGAGCTTGGTTTGGGAGGACTCTTTTCCGCGGTCGGTGTCCCTCTGGCGGGGATCTCTTAGGCGGTGGATGTGTCGATCAATGCAAATTGCCCGACGTCTCTGCCGCGGAGTCGCAAGGCGCTGCAGAGCCCGGCATTATACAAAGGAATCAGGGAAAGGGCGCGTTGGGCGATTCGGCCGGGACGGGAGGGGGCGGCGGAGGCGCCGGCGGCTTGCGGCGGTAGACCAGGAAATGCTTGTCGACGTTCAGGTCGTTGCGCTTGATCCTGGCGGCCTGCGGGTCGGCCTTGAACTCGCGCTCCAGCTGGTAGTCACGCGCCAGGAAGGGGTGGTCCTTGCATTCCCAGGGGCGCAGGGCGACGTAGAGCGGGCGCAGTTCGGCGAACACGTCGCACATGGGCGTGCGGGGTTTCTTGCGCAGGAAATCGGTCACCTGCCGGCTGGCCAGGCCCGGATAGTCCAGGATGGCACGGCGCGAGTAGTAGGCCGAGTAGCCCAGCGGTTCCATGCCGGCGTAGTCCGTGGGTCCCAGCACCTGCCCGAGGTATCGCCCCATCTGCTGGCGCACCGGGGTTTCGATGAAGCGCTGGATCCCGCGCTCGGCGCGGATGTTGCCCGGCAGGACGGCCAGCAGCGCCGCCGCGTAGCCGAGCGCCACCACGGTGGCCGCCGACGGCCGCGGAAAGACACACACCAGCCCGTAGCCGGCCACCAGCACGGTGGCGGCGGACAGCGGCGCCAGGTACCAGCCGAAGACCCCCGCGACGGCGAACTGGTAGTAGAGCCAATAGGCGAGCACGAAAGCGACCGGCATGTAAAGCGCGTCCACGCGGCGCACGGCCGCCTGCCAGGCCCCCACGACGAAGAGACCGCCGACCAGGATGGAAATGGCGCCGTTGTCCCATTCGCGCCAGTGCCCCATGCCGTGGCCGGCGAAGGAGGGCCCCAGCGGCACCAGCAAGCTCAGGAACTTGTGGAAGTCGCGCCCGCCGTAGGAATAGCCGAACCACTTCGCCAGGATGGTGTTGGGGATCGGCGAGCCGTAGTACAGCGACGTGAACAACAGCCACGGCAGGTACAGCATGAACGCGATGGCCAGGATGCGCGGCAGCTCGCGGCGCAGGAAGGCGAGGCAAAAGCCCAGGCCCAGGAGGTTGAGGAACAGGAAGTCGGGCCGCGCGTAGAGCGCCAGCGCCATGCCCACGGCGATCAGCCGCGGCGAGCGCACGGCATAGGCGTGGAAATTGAAGAACAGCACGAGCGTGACGACCGTGGTCTCCATCCCCGCCATGCCCCACAGGACCTGGTGGTGCTCGAAGGCGAGGTAGCCCAGCGTCGAAATCACCCAGGCGAGGCGCATGCCGGGTTCCACCTCGACCCGCTGCATCAGCCGGTGCGCCAGCCAGACCACACCCACGGCGGCCAGCGCGGAAGCCGCCTTCTGGAACGCCAGCGCGTGCGCCGCCACACCGTCGACCAGACCCGACAGCAGCGGCACCAGCACGCTCAGGGGGCTGGTGAAGCCGTGCAGCGGCGCCTCTCCGGGCTTCACGTGCGTGAGGCCAAGCCCGGCCCAGAAGTTCTCCACGTGCAGGACGGTGATGAGCGCGTCTTCCCAGGTGCGCTGGGTGTGGCGCCAGAAAAACAGCCGCAGCAGCAGCGCAATCACCAGCAGGGCACCCACGGTGACCGGCACCAGCAGGTCGTGGACAGTGCGCCGGCTGCCCGGCTCGGTGGGGATGCTGGTGGCCTCCATGAGGCATCCTAGCAAGTCCGGGCGGCCCGCCCGCTGTACCATGCCCGCATGTTCAGCTATCGCCACGGTTTCCACGCCGGCAACCATGCGGACGTGCTGAAGCACATGGTGCTGATCGCCGTCCTCAAGCACCTGACCGCCAAGCCGACGGCGCTGACGGTCATCGACACCCATGCCGGCGCGGGGCTGTACCGCCTCGACAGCGACTTCGCGGGGACCTCGGGGGAAGCCGCGGACGGCTACCTGAAACTCGCCGCCAGCCCAACGGCGGCTGCGGCCTCGCCCCTCATCGCCGACTACCTGGCGCTGGTGGCCGGCTTCAACCCGTCGGGCAAGCTGAAGATCTACCCGGGCTCGCCCTTCGTGGCCCAGGCCGTGCTGCGCGACGAAGCCCGGGACCGCCTGCGCCTGTTCGAATTGCATCCGACCGACAGCAAGGCGCTGGCCGGCCACATCGAACAGATCGAAGCCAAGCGGATGGTGAGCATGGAACGCGCGGACGGCTTCGAAAGCCTGCGCAAGCTGCTGCCGCCGCCTTCGCGGCGGGCCCTGGTGCTGATGGACCCGAGCTACGAGATCAAGACCGACTACGCCCGTGTCGCGGCCGTGGTGCAGGAGGCGCTGACGCGCTTCGCGACGGGCACCTACATGGTCTGGTACCCGGTGATCCCGCGGCCCGAGGCGCACTCATTGCCGAAGCGGCTGAAGACGCTGGCCAACCAGGCCGGCAAGCCCTGGCTGCACGCGACGCTGAACATCGGGCAGTCGGAGGCGCGGGCCAAGGCCCTGCCCGGCGACGACGCGCCGCGCCCCGGCCTCACGGCCAGCGGAGTGTTCCTGGTGAATCCGCCCCACACCTTGAAGCCGGCACTGAAGGAGGCGCTGCCCCAGCTGGTGGAGGCGCTGGGCCGCGGCCGGGGCCAGGGTCAGGTGCTGGAAGCGAGCTGAGCGCCTGGCCGCAGGCTGAACCTAACGGCGCGCCAGCACCATCGTCCAGTAACCCCCGTAGACGGTGCCGGCCCGCGCCGCGCAAGCCACGCCGATCTCCGTGAACTTGGGGTCCATGATGTTGCTGCAATGACCGGGGCTGTTGAGCCAGCCGCGCATCACCGAATGGGCGTCGAACTGGCCCGCTGCGATGTTCTCGGCCACGCCGCGCCATTTGTAGCCGACGGCATCCACGCGATGCGCGGGTTCGGTGCCGCTGAGGCTGCGGTGGTCGAAGTAGTTGCGGTCCGCCATGTCGCGCGAGTGGCCCGAGGCGGCCGACACCAGTTGGTCGTTCCAGGCGACGGCGCGGGCTGCGCCGTAAACCTGTCCGCCGCAGTTGGAGCCGCGCGCACGCACGGCGTTGACCTGCTGCAGGATGGCCTCACGCAGGCCGGGCACTTCGCAGGGCGTGCTGAATTTCATGGTTCCGGCACTGGCCACGGCCGGTGCCACGAGCGCCAGAGCCAGCACGGCAGAGGCAGGAGCGGGCGGTTGGAAAAAACGCATGCCCATGGGATGTAGGACGGCGCCGCAGGTTCCCCTGGCACCTCGTCCTACGTGACACGCGCTAGGAGCCTGGGCGGCAGAGAAACGGGCCTGCGCCGGCACCTGAATCAGCGCCAGGCTAGGCGCGGCCGACGCCGTGTGCTTTCGCACTCAAGGAGGCCGTAACGACGCATGGCGCTGATTCAGGT
>NZ_VOBQ01000030.1 GCF_007833165.1 Caenimonas sedimenti
GCGTCGAGCCGCTTTGCCGCAGTGGAACCACTTCTACAACTGGCACCGACAGCACCATGGGATCGGCTGCAAACCGCCAATCTCCAGGCTCTCAGCTACAAACAACCTCTTGACACTTCACACCTAGCGGACCTCAGATCGCCAGCGGATCCACGTCCACCGCCCACCGGATCAGCCCGCGCGGCCGCAAGCTGTGCAGCAGCGGCTGCCAGGCATCCAGGAACGTCTGCAGCGCGGGCCGTGATTCGCTTTCGAGCAGCATCTGCGCCCGTTCCACGTCGGCCACTCGCTGGACACTCTGCGGCACCGGCGCGTAGACGGTGATGCCGTAGTGGCCCGCCAGTTCCGCCGCCGCGGCTGCGGCGGCGGCGAGGAAGCCCTGGGCCACCTCCTGTTCGCGCGCGTCCGCCCGCAGCAGGGCCTGGAAGGTGAAGGGGGGCATGCCGGCCTGCTGCCGCTCCTTCAGCTGCTGCGCGGCGAAGCCGGCGAAATCGTGCCGCCGCAGCGCCGCGAACAGCGGATGCTGCGGATGCCAGGTCTGCACCCACATCTCGCTGGCGGCCGCATGCACGGCGTCGCGGCCCGCGCGGCCGCAGGCCTGCAGCAGCAGGCTGAACAGCCGCTCCGGCGCGCGGAAGTCGCTGGAAAACAGCGCTGTATCGGGGTTCACGGCCGCCACCAGCGTGATGCGGCGGAAGTCGTGGCCCTTGGTGACCATCTGCGTGCCGACCAGCACGTCCACCTCCCCGGAATGCACCTCGGCGAGCTGCCGCTCCAGCTCGCCTTGCCCGCGCGTGCTGTCGGCGTCCATGCGCAGGACGCGCGCCGGGCGGCCATCGGGGCGCAGTGCGGGCGCGACGAGCGCGGCGAGCTGTTCCTCCAGCCGTTCCGTGCCCCGGCCCACGGGGGCGATGTCGACGTTGCCGCAGCTCGGGCAGGCGCGCGGCACCGGCTCGGTGTAGCCGCAGTGGTGGCAGCGCAGCGTGCGGTCGGCCTTGTGGAAGACGCGGAAGGCACTGCAGTGGGCGCATTCGCTTTTCCAGTCGCAGGCGCCGCAGGCCAGCACCGGGGCGTAGCCCCGGCGGTTGAGGAACACCAGCGACTGCTCGCCGCGCGCGATGCGTTTCATGATCGCGGCCAGCAGCGCGGGCGAGAACAGCGTGCGCTTCGGCTGCAGGTTCATGTCGACCAGCCGCACCGCCGGCAGCGCGCCCGCTCCCACGCGCGCCGGCATGTCCAACCGCCGGTAGCGGCCTTTCTCGCAGGCCTGCCAGCTCTCCATCGAAGGGGTGGCGGAGCCGAGAAGGATGGTGGCGCCTTCCAGCCGGGCCCGGTAGACCGCCAGGTCGCGCGCCGAGTAGCGGGCGCCTTCCTGCTGCTTGTAGCTGGGGTCGTGCTCCTCGTCCACCACGATCAGGCGCAGCTTCGGCAGCGAGGCGAACACCGCCATGCGCGTGCCCAGCACGACGCGCGCCTGCCCCAGGTGGGCCGCGAGCCAGGCCCGCAGGCGCTGCGGGTGCGTCATGCCGCTGTGCAACGCCGCCACCGCCCCGGCGCCGAACCGCTCGGCGAAGCGGGCCAGCAGTTGCGGGGTCAGATTGATCTCGGGCACCAGCACCAGGGCCTGCGCCTGCGGATCGGCTTCGAACAAGGCCTGGGCGGCGCGCAGGTAGACCTCCGTCTTGCCGCTGCCCGTGGCGCCGAACAGCAGAAATGGCCCGCCCCCCGCGGCGATCGCGGCCAGCGCCGCGCCTTGCTCCGCCGTCACAACGGCCGGGCCCGGTGTGGTGGCGCCCTCGTGCGCTTGGGCCGGCCGCTTCAACCGGCGGGCCAGCTGGGTGGCGTCGAGGTCGCGCAACTGCGGCGGCAGCGCGGCGAGCGCCACTTCGCCGATCCCCCGTTTGTAATAGGTCGCGGCGAAGGTAACGAGTTGTCGCCAGGACGCGGACAGCGGCGGTACGCCGTCCAGCGCAGTTGTAATTGGCCGCAAATTTGCTGGCGAATTGTCGTGCCGGGTTTGCTGCGGTGCATCCCACACCACGCCGCACAGTTCGCGCTTGCCCAGGGGCACGCGCACCAAGGTCCCGGGCGCGAGTGGAAGCTCACTCTCGTAGCTCAGCGGGCTGGCCAGCGCGCTGTGCGCGGGGGTAGCAACGACGACGGAGACGAGCTGGGGCATCAAAAACGGCAGTTAGCCAGAACAGTTCACGTGAGCTTGCGGAAAACCCGGTAAGTCGTTGATTCCAAAGCGCTTTGCCCCGCAACCCCAAAATGTGTGGATAACTTTGTTGATAGACCGCCTCCGCCGCCGCGCGAGGCCCGAGAAATCAAGGGCTTGGCTGCGTTGCCCGGAAAAAGCGCATTCAGCGAAAGCCAACAAAATCAACCACTTAGGAGCGCTACTGTTTTTGCAGCACGGCGGCCGCCGCGACGCCGGACTGGGTGCGCCGCAACACGCCTTTTGTGCATAAGTCAAGGCGCTGGCAAACTTTTTGCAGTCGCGTTGCCTAGGGTACTCCCTGATGACTGCTTGTTCACGACGGGGCTCAGCCGGCGCGCATGCGCATCGAATGCGAATGCACGGCTTCGACCAGCGCATGCACATGGTCAGGCGGTGTGTGCTGGCTGATGCCGTGGCCGAGGTTGAAGACATGGGTGGCGCCGCGGCCCGGCCCCTGGTGCGGCGGGCCGAAGTCCTCGAGCACGGCGATGGCCTGCTCGGCCACCTGCGCCGGGGGGGCAAACAGCGCGGCCGGATCAAGGTTGCCCTGCAGTGCCTTGCGCTCCCCAACGCGGGCGCGCGCGGCCCCCAGACTGGCGGTCCAATCGAGTCCCAGCACATCGCAATCGAGCTGCGCCATCGCATCCAGCCAGGGGGCGCCGCCCTTGGTGAAAACGATGCGCGGGATCACCGCGCCAGCGTGGCTGCGCTTCAGCCCGGAAAGCACCTTCGAGGTGTAACCCAGGCTGAAATTCTGGAAGGCGCCATGGGCCAGCGCACCGCCCCAACTGTCGAAAATCATCACCGCCTGGGCGCCCGCTTCGATCTGGGCGTTGAGGTAGGCCGTGACGGCTTCGGCGTTGATCGCCAGGATGCGGTGCATCAGGTCCGGGCGGCTGTACAGCAGGCTCTTCACGCGCCGCCAGTCGTCCGCCGAACCGCTGCCTTCGACCATGTAGCAGGCCAGCGTCCAGGGGCTGCCGGAGAAGCCGATCAGGGGCACCCGGCCATCCAGTGCGCGCCGGATCGACGCGACGGCATCGAACACATAGCGCAGCTGGTCCATGTCGGGCACCGCGAGCTTGGCGACGGCCGCCTCATCGCGCACCGTGTGAGCGAAGCGCGGGCCTTCGCCCTCGGCGAAGGTCAGGCCCAGCCCCATGGCGTCGGGCACCGTCAGGATGTCGGAGAAGAGGATGGCCGCGTCCAGCTTGAATCGCTCGAGCGGCTGCAGCGTGACCTCCGTCGCGTAGTCCACGTTGGTGGCCAGGCCCATGAAGCTGCCGGCACGGGCGCGCGTGGCCTTGTATTCCGGCAGGTAGCGGCCCGCCTGGCGCATCAGCCACAGCGGCGTATAGGGCGTGGCCTGCCCCAGGCAGGCCCGCAGGAAGGTGTCGTTCTGAAGGGGCGCGAAGCTCATGCCGCGATTGTCGCAGGGCCCCTTGGCTATGATCGCCCGCACCCATGGACGCCATCCTTTCGCAGGCGCGCACCTTCTTCCTGGAAGGTGTGGCGCACTACCAGGCCGGGCGCTTCGCCGAAGCCGAGGCCCGTTTCGCCGCCGCGCTGTCGCTGGCACCGGGACGACCTTCAGTGCTCACCAACCTGGGCGCGGCGCGCCTGAAGCTCGGGCGTGCCGAAGAGGCGCTGGCCGACCTGGAACAGGCCCTGGCCAGCGAACCGGACAACGCCGAGGCCCTGGGGCACGCGGGCACAGCGCTGGCCGAACTGGGCCGCAAGACCGCAGCCCTGGCGATGTTCGATCGCGCCCTGGCCGGGCAATCGGAGGCGCCGGCGATCTGGCTGCTGCGCGGCAGCGTCCTGAAGGAGCTGGGGCGTGCCGACGAGGCCGCGGAGTCTTTCCGAACTTCGCTGGCCCAGGGCGGCGACGCCGAGTTGAATGCCTTCTACCTCGCCGGCCTTGCGGCCGCACCGGCGCCCGAGGCCGCGCCGCACGGGTATGTCGAGGCGCTGTTCGACGGCTATGCGCAGGAGTTCGACCAGCACCTGGTGGAGGCGCTGAAATACGACGCGCCGCGACGCCTGCTGGAACCGCTGGCGAAGCAGGGGCGGCACTTCCACGACGCCGTCGACCTCGGCTGCGGGACCGGTCTGTGCGGCCGCTGGTTGTGGCCGCTGGCCGACCGCATGACGGGCGTCGATCTCTCGCGCAACATGCTGGAGCGGGCGCGCACGCATGGCTGGTACGACGCGCTGGTGCAGGGCGACGTGCTGGCCTACCTGAAGCATCGCGAGCTGCCGCACGATGGCGTGGTGGCCGCCGATGTGTTCGTCTATGTCGGCGCGCTCGACGGCGTCTTCGGCGAATTGGAGCGCCTGATGCTTCCCGGCGGCTTGTTCTGCTTCAGCCTGGAGGAGTCCGCGCAGGCCGAGGTGGAACTGCGCGCCAGCCTGCGCTATGCCCATTCCGAGGGCTATGTGCGGCGCCTGGCCGATGCGCACGGTTTTCGCGTCACGCGGATCGAGCGGCACCCCGTGCGCGAGGACCAGGGCGTGCCCATTCCGGGCCTCTTCTGCTGGCTGGAGCGCGTCGCGTAGGCTGGGGTGAGCCCGCAGGCGAACCCCAGCGGCCCGTGCGCGTCACACCGCCTTGCGCAGGGCCTGGTCAACGTCCCAGAGGATGTCTTCCACATCCTCGATGCCGACCGACAGGCGGATCATGTCCGGCCGCACCCCGGCGCGCGCGAGTTCCTCCTCGTTCAGCTGACGGTGCGTGGTCGATGCCGGGTGGATCACCAGCGTCTTCGCGTCGCCGATGTTCGCGAGGTGGCTCAAGAACTCGCAGGCGTCGATGAAGCGTTCGCCGGCGCGCGCCGCGTCACCGGCGCGAATGCCGAAGGTGAGGATGCCCGACGCACCGGGACCCCCGTCGACCGGGCGGAACTGCTTCTTCGCCAGCGCGTGATGCGGTGAACCCGGCAGGCCGGGATAGTTCACCCAGCCCACCAGCGGGTGCTCGCTCAGGAATTCGGCGACGCGCAGCGCATTGCGGCAATGCGCCTGCATGCGCAGGTGCAGCGTTTCGATGCCCTGCAGGATCAGCCAGGCATTCAGCGGGGACAGCGTGGCACCGAAGGTGCGGTTCACCTCCATCCGCGCCTTCATCGTGTAGCCGAAGTCGCCGAAGGTTTCGTAGAACTTCACGCCGTGGTATGCGCGGCTGGGTTCCAGCATCTCGGGAAAGTTCTTCGCCGCGAGCCCGCTGCCCCAATCGAACTTGCCCGACTCGACCACGACGCCCGCCATGGTCGTGCCGTGGCCGCCCAGGTACTTGGTGGCGCTGTGCACCACGATGTCGGCACCGAAAGCAAACGGATTGCAAAGGTAAGGCGAGGCCACGGTGTTGTCGATCACCAGCGGCAGGCCATGCTCGTGCGCGATCTGCGCGACGGGCTCGATGTCGAACACGTTGACCAGCGGATTGCCCAGCGTTTCGCCGTAGACGGCGCGGGTGTTCGGGCGGATCGCCTTCCGGAAATTCTCCGGGTCCTCCGGATCGACGAACGTCGTCTCGATGCCGAGCCGCGAGAAGCCGATCCCCAGCTGGCCGACGGTGCCGCCATAGAGCGTCGATGCCGCCACGATGTGGTCGCCGGCCTTCAGGATGGCCAGCAGGGCCGTCATCTGCGCCGCCATGCCGGTGGCACAGGCCAGCGCCGCGCGGCCGCCTTCCAGCGAGGCCACACGCTCTTCCAGCACCGCCACCGTTGGGTTGCTGATGCGGCTGTAGACATTGCCGAAGGTCTGCAGGTTGAACAGGCTGGCGGCGTGCTCCGCCGAGTCGAAGACGAAGCTGGTGGTCTGGTGGATGGGGGTCGCGCGCGCGCCGGTCACCGGGTCGGGGATGGCGCCCGAGTGAATCGCTCGCGTGCCGAAGCCGTATTCGTGGTCTTGGTCGGCCATGGTTTCAGTAGAACAGCTGGCGCGGGCGTTGCGCGGAGATGACCTTGGTGTTGACGCCGGCCCAGTTGAGCCCGCCGAACAGCCGCGCGTGCTCGATCTTCACGCAGCGGTCCATCACCACGTCGAGGCCGGCCGCGCGGGCCATTTGCGCCGACGGTTCGTCGACGACGCCGATCTGCAGCCACAGGCATTTCGCACCGATGGCGATGGCTTCCTGCGCGATCGGCGGGATGTCCTCGCTGCGGCGGAAGCAGTCGACCATGTCGATGGCGTGGTCCTGCGCGGCGGCGGTCACGCTGGGGTAGCAGCGCTCCCCCAGGATCTCTTTCGCACTCGGGTTCACCGGCACGATGCGGTAGCCATGGGCCTGCATGTACTTGGCGGCAAAGAAGCTGGGGCGGTGCCATTGCGGCGACAGGCCCACCACGGCGAGGGTGCGGCAGGTGCCGAGGATGCGGCGCAGTTCGCTGATCGTGCTCATGCCGCAGTGTAAGCATGCGCTGAAAAAAGAGCGCTGCGCGACTTTTGCCCGGGATGCCAGGCATCTGGTCCGGATGGACTGTGGACCGGTCGCGGGATGCCCGCTAGCATGGCTTCCCGCCTCCCCGGAAGGGCCGCCATGCGACACGCCAAACTCTCTCTACTCTCCAGCGCAGTGGCACTCACGCTTGCCGTCGCGATGGTTCCCGGCATCGTCCAGGCGCAGCCGGACGGCCGCCCGGGCCCGTCGGGGCGGCGCGCCGAGGAGGCGTCGCGCGAAGTACGTGAGATCCGCCTGCGCATCCGGGAAGCTGGCGAGCGCATCGAGCGCGGCGAACGGCGCGGCCGCCTGAACGACCGCGAGGCCAGGCGCCTGCGCCGCGAGCTGCGGGAAGTCCGCGACCTGGAGGCCCGCATGAGCCGCGACGGCTGGGTGGACCGGCGCGAGCGCGAAGAGCTGTCCAGCCGCGTGCAGGAACTGCACCGGCACGTGACGAAGGAAATCCGGGACTAGCGAGCGGGGCGGCGAGTGGCCTGGACCCCTCTCAGAGGTAGGTCCACAGCATTTTCGCCGCCAGTGCGTACAGCAGGCAGGCAAACACCCGGCGCAGGGTGGCGACCGGCAGGCGGTGCGCCGCCCGGGCACCGACCGGCGCCGTCAACACGCTGCCGGCCACGATGCTGGCCAGGGCCGGGCCGTAAATGAATCCCGCCGTGAAAGGAGGAAGGCCGGGAACGTGCCAGCCGCTGATCGCATACCCAAGCGTTCCCATCACCGCCACCGGAACCCCCAGTGCGGCACCGGTGCCGATGGCAGTGGTCATCGCAATGCCGCAGAACAGCATGAACGGCACCGTGAGGAAGGACCCGCCCGCTGACACCAGCCCGGAGATGACGCCGATGAGAAGCCCGATCGCGAACAGCGCGGGGGCGCCTGGCACGCCTCGCGCGGCAGAGGGCTTGCGGCCAAGCAGAATCTGGGTTGCGCCCGCGAACACGATGACGCCGAAGGCCAGGGCAAGGACGCGCTGGGGGACCCAGGCTGACGCCATCGTTGCCACCAGCGTGCCGAGGACCATGGCGGGGCTCAGCCGGCGCACCAAGGCCCAGTCGACGCCACCCAGGCGGTGATGCGTCCGCACGCTGGCGCTGGACGTGAACATGATGGAGGCCATCCCCGTCCCCAGGGCCAGGTGCACCACGTGGTCTGGCGCGAACTGCTGGGCGGTGAACATCCACGCCAGCAAGGGGACCAGGGTCATCCCCCCACCGATGCCGAGCAAGCCGGCGAGAAAGCCGACCGAGGCACCGACGGCGAAGTAGAGGGGAATCCAGGTCACCGCCGGAGTATGAATGCCTCCGTCGCGTCAGCGCCGCCGCGCGAACGTGTCTGGCGACCCGGCGTCACCGGGCGCGGCGCTCAGGCCGCGCTCTTGTACTTGATGCTGCAGCCGTAAGGCCGCGTGGTGGCCGCACTCACCGGCTTGCCGGCCAGTGCCTCGCCGAGGCCTTGCTTCACGTAGTTGGTGGCCTTCTTGATGTCGTCCGGATTGCTGGACGGAATGCTGTCGATGCCGCCGGCGTACACCAGCTTGCCTTGCGGATCGACGATGTACATGTGCGGCGTGGTGCGCGCGCCGTAGGCGCGGCCGGCCACGCCTTCTTCGTCCATCAGCGTGGCGGTCGGCGCCGACTTGCGCTCCTTCATCCAGGCGACCAGCTTGGCCGGCTCGAGGTAGTCGTAGGCGTCCTTCTCGGTGGAGTTGATCGCCAGCCACACCGCACCCTTGCTCATCGCATCCTGCTGCGTGGCAGCCATGTTGCCGCTGTTGTAGTGCTTCTTCACGTAGGGGCAGCCGGGGTTGGTCCACTCCAGCACCACGTGCTTGCCGCGATAGTCGCTCAGCTTCACGGTCTTGCCGCTCGCGTCCTTCAGCGTGAAATCGGGCGCGGGTTGCCCCACCGCGGGCGCGGCCTGCACGGCGGCGACCCAGGCGAGGGCAGAGAAGGCAAGCAAGGCACGACGCAGCATGGCGGTACTCCTAGAGTTGGTTGATCGCAGCACGAACTTCATCCACACCCAGCACTTCCGACAGCACCACCGGGCGGCGGCCCTGCCGGTAGATGACGTACACCGGCACCCCGTTGCGCCCCAGCTGGGACAGCGCCGCGGTGATGGCGGGGTCGCGGCGGGTCCAGTCCGCCCGCAACAAGGCGAAGTTACGCGATTCGAAGTCGCCCAGCACTGCCCCGTTCGACAGTGTGGTCTTCTTGTTGTACTGGCAGGTGACGCACCAGGCGGCCGTGAAGTCGACGAAGACGGGTTGGCCCGCTGCCAGCAGCTGGTCTACCCGGCCGGGCTCCCAGGGCTGCCAGCGGCCGCCGGCGGCAGCCTGCGGCGCCGCGGCCTGGCGCGTGATGGCGTCGCCGGTCGACCAGGCCAGCACGCCGAAGCACGCCAGCGCCAACGCGCCCAGGGCCAGCCGCGACCGGCCGCGCAGCGTGAACGCCCAGACCACCATGCTCAGCGCGACCAGCAAGCCCAGCAGCGCGCCGGCGCCGTCGATGCCGGCCTGCTGCCCGACCACCCAGACGAGCCAGGCGACGGTGGCGAACATGGGGAAGGCCATGAGGCGCCGGAACGTCTCCATCCAGGCGCCCGGCCGCGGCAGCGCGCGCGCGACGGCGGGCAGCCAGCTGGCGGCCAGGTACGGCAAGGCCATGCCCAGGCCCAGCGCCGCGAAGATGGCCAGCGCCAGGGGGCCGGGCAGCCCGATCGCATAGCCGAGCGAAGCGCCCATGAACGGCGCGGTGCAGGGGGAAGCCACTGCCACCGCCAGCACGCCGGTCAGGAAGGAGTTGGCCACCGGATGCTTGGCCTCCAGCGTGGCCACGCTGCTCGGCAGCAAGCTGCCGAACTCGAAGACACCGGCGAGGTTGAGCGCGATCAGCGTGAACAGTGCCGCCAGCGTCGCGACCACCGCCGGCGACTGCAGCTGGAACCCCCAGCCCAGCTGCTCCCCGGCCGCCCGCAGGGCCAGCACCAGGGCGCCCAGGGCGACGAAGGAGACCAGCACGCCGGCCGTGTAGGCCAGGCCCGCCACGCGGTGCCCATGGGTGTCGTCCGCGTGGCGCGTGAAGCTGACAACCTTGATCGCCAGCACCGGGAACACGCAGGGCATCAGGTTCAGCAGCAACCCGCCCAGCAAGGCCCCCACCAGCGCCGCGAGCAAGGTGATCGGCGGCGCACCTTGCGGCTGCGCCGCGTTGCCGCGCAGGGCGGCTTCGAGCGCAGGCGACACGGTCGCCGCGGCAGCCACCGTCGGCCAGGCGCCCAGCACCTTCAGCTCCGCCCGCCAGCCCTGGCTGCCGTCCGCCAGGACCACCGGCAGTGGATTCGGGCTGGCGCTGCGCTGGGCCGACAGGGGGATGCGCGCGGTCCACACCGCACCCTTCCACGCTTGCGTGAAGGGCGCCGCCGTTTCGATGACTTCAGCGGTCTCGGGGAAGAACTGCAGCGTCTTGCCGCGGGCCTGCACCGGCAGGTTCTGCACCGAGAGTTCGAGCGCCTGGCCGTCGATGCGGGCGTGGCTTTCCGGGACCCGGTCGCCCAGCGGCGCTGCGAGCGGCCGCGGCGCGGCCGCGAAGGCCGCGTCGAACGCGCCGCCATGCAGGGCCGTCGTGCTGCGTGCCGGCAGCTTGAGCATGAACTCGCCGTCCTCCGGGATGCATTCCTTCTTGCACACCAGCCAGTTGGCCTTGAGCTTGATCTCGACGTCGCCCGCCAGCACCGAAGGCTTGAACTCGGGCGTGATCGTGAGCGGCACCGGCAGCAGGACCGTGCCTTCGTAACCGTAGTTGGCCAGCGTGCCGATCGGGATCTTCTTGGGCAGCGGCCACTGGATGTCGCCCGCGACCACGCCGCGCGGCAGTTTCCACTCCAGCTGCGTCGGCAGGCCGGAGTCACCCGAATTCTTCCAGTAGGTGTGCCACTCGGGCTGGTGCGCCAATTGCAGGCCGACCCAGACCGGCTTGCCCGGCTGCAAGCCCTCCGGCGCGTGGGCCAGCAGTTCGGCGCGCACCCGCTCGGTGGTGACCACGGCCTTGCCCTGGGCGGCCGCGCCCAGCGGCGCCAAAACAAGGGCCAGCGCAGCCGCAGCCAGGAAACGGGGGAAATGCATTGCAGTGGTGGAGCTCAGCGGTGGGCCGGAAGTTCCGGCCGCAGCGCGGTTGTTCAAGCGAAGCCCAGCACGACGCGGCGCGTGGTCGCGCTCTTCTTCTCGATCTTGGTCACCACCACAGGCCCGATTTCCGCGGTGTTGGCGACATGCGTGCCCCCGCAGGGCTGGTAGTCGATCGCATCGCCGACGCGGATGGTCCTGATGCGCCCGGTGCCGCGCGGCGGCTGGACCGACATGCTTTTCACCAGCGCCGGGTTCGCGTCCAGCTCTTCATCGGTGATCGAAGCGATCTGCACGGGATGGCCGGCAGCGACCAGCCGGGCGATGCCTGCGGAGAGCGCCTCCTTGTCCAGCGGATCCGTCATGTTGAAGTCGAGCCGGGCGGCGTCGGCCGTGATCGAGCAGCCGTTCACCAGTTGCGGCACCAGGTGGCACAGCAGGTGCGTCGCCGTGTGGAAGCGCATGTGGCGATGGCGGCGCTCCCAGTCGATGCGCGCCACGACCGGCTGGCCGGGCTGCAGCGTGGCCAGCAGGGCCTCCTGGCCCGGCGCCGGCACGTGGGCGATGTCAGCGGTCGGCTTGCCTTCGGCGTCCTTGCACTTGCGCGTGTCGGCCACCACCAGCACGGCGCCGCCGGCCAGCACCAGTTCCCCGCTGTCACCGGCCTGGCCACCGCCCAGCGGATAGAACACAGTGCGGTCGAGCACCACGCCCTGCTCGGTCAGAGCGACGATGGAGGCGGGGGTCTCCCGCAGATAGGCATCCTGGCGGAACAGCTCTTGCGTCATGCCGCGATTTTCGCGGTTTTCGCCTACAGGGGTGCGGCGGTGCCGCCGACCACACTTTCGCTGATGAAGTACGTTCCGCGCCTCCTTCCTTCCGCCCTCGCGGGCAGCACGCTGGCGGCATGCATCGCCGCCGCCTTCGCCCAATCGGGGCCGCAGGGCATCGGCGTCAATCCCAGCTTGCCGGCGCCGGAGAAAAGCGGCCTGGTGCCCACGGTGAACATCGCGCCGGCCCAGGGCTGGCCGCAGGGCACGATGCCCCAGGCGCCCGCTGGCTTCAAGGTGACGGCGCTGGCGGCCGGACTGGACCACCCGCGCTGGGTCTACACCCTGCCCAACGGCGACGTGCTGGTGGCGGAGAGCAACAAGCCGCCGCCGAAGGAGGGCGCCAGGAACGTGCACGCGGAGGGCGTGCGCGGCAAGGCCATGGGCGCGGTGATGAAGCGGGCCGGCGCCGGCAGCCCCAGCGCCAATCGCATCACCTTGCTGCGCGATGCCGACGGCGACGGTGTCGCCGAAGTGAAGAACGTCTTCATGAGCGGCCTGTTCTCGCCCTTCGGCATGGCGCTCGTGGGCAACGAACTCTTCATCGCCAACGCCGATGCGATCGTCAAGGTGCCCTACCAGCCGGGGCAGACCACCATCAGCGCCGCGCCGGTCAAAGTGACCGACCTGCCGGCCGGCGCCAACCATCACTGGACCAAGAACATCATCGCCAGCGCCGACGGCAGCAAGCTGTATGCGACGGTCGGCTCCAACAGCAACATCGGCGACAACGGCATGGCGTCCGAGGAAGGCCGCGCCGCCATCTGGGAGGTCGACCGCGCGACCGGCAACAAGCGCCTCTTCGCGAGCGGCCTGCGCAACCCGAACGGGCTGGGCTGGGAACCGCAATCGAAAGCGTTGTGGACGGTGGTGAATGAGCGCGACGAACTGGGCAACGACCTGGTGCCCGACTACCTCACCTCGGTGAAGGACGGCGCGTTCTACGGCTGGCCCTGGAGCTACTGGGGCAAGAACGTCGATGCGCGCGTCAAGCCGCCGAACCCCGACATGGTCGCCAAGGCGATCGCGCCGGACTATGGCCTGGGCTCGCACGTGGCGCCGCTGGGCCTGGCGTTTTCCGATGCGCGCATGCCCGCCAACTACGCCAGTGGCGCTTTCATCGGCCAGCACGGCTCCTGGAACCGCAAGACGCTGACGGGCTACAACGTGGTGTTCGTCCCGTTCGCCGGCGGCAAGCCCAACGGGACGCCCCAGGCTTTCCTCACCGGTTTCCTCAGCAAGAACGGCAAGGCCTACGGCCGCCCTGTCGGTGTGGCCCTGGACGGCAAAGGAGCGTTGCTGGTGGCCGACGATGTCGGCAACGTGGTCTGGCGGGTGGCTAAAACGAACTGAGCGGGCTCGCCGTTCAGTAGAACCAGTGCAGGTGGGTCAGCACCATGGCGGTGATCGAAGGCCCACGCGTGCATTGGTCCAGGCTCGACAGCACCAGCGCGGACGCCGAAGCGGCCAGCAGGAGCAGACAGTCGCGCGGCTCCGCATGTTGGATGGTGGTGGCGATGGCTTTCATGGGTTCGATCTTGGCCGCCGGGGCGGGCCTTGTCGGTCGCCCCATCGCCTGTCCGCTTGCGGGAAGGCGACGGCCGAGCAGGTCGGCAGGCCGACTACAGGCGTAGGCGGACGGCGGCGCCCCGCGCGGAACCCTCCCACTCCCGCCCGGGCGGCCCGGCCTACGGCTGCGTACCGTCCGCCACCCGCCGGTAGCGGATGCGGTTGCGGTGGATGTGGTCCGTGCCGACGAATTCGTTGCGGGTCTCGAAAGCGATCTGGAACGTGGCGAACGGCAGGTTCAGCCGCGACGGTGGCCGGCCGTTCATGAGCGTGTATTTGCGCTTGAGGTTGGTGCCGTCGTAGAGCCACGTGCCCTCGTGCACATGCTCGATGGTCTCGCCGGATGCACCCGTGGCCCGCACGGTCTCGCGAAATCCGCCATCCGCCGCCAGTTGCAGCACCCGCCGGGCCTGCACGGCATCCGCGCCGTATTCGCGCAGCCACGTGCCGGGCAGCAGCTGCGCGACCTCGTCCTGGCCCAATGTGTTGGAAGGCCCGGCGGCGCGGGGCGCCACCTGGTCGTTGAAAGCCAGCAGCGCGGCCACGGCCAGCGCGGCAAACCCCCAGTAAACCTGCGGAACGAGGCGCATGCTGGCACTATCCCAGAAAGATGGACCGCCGGCTGCTCATCACCACCTTGGCCTGCTGGCCGGTCGCCCGCCTGTTCGCGCAGGACGGCGAACAGCGGCCACGCCACAAGATCTCCGCGGCCGAACTTCACGGCGCACTCGCGGCGCGCTTTCCCGTGCGCTTCGGGCTGCGCGGCGTGCTGGAGGTCCAGGCCAGCGCGCCCCGCCTGCTCATGCTGCCGGCGCGCAACCTGCTCGGCGCCACGCTCGTGGCCCAGGTCAGCGGGCGCCAGGCGAAGGAGGCGCCCGCCGGTGAACTGGACGTCGTGTTCGCCCTGCGCTACGAGCCGTCGGACCAGACGTTGCGCGGGCAGCGGCTGGAGATCCTGGATTTGCGCTGGCCGGGCTTGCCTGCGGAATCGCGCCAGGCCCTGGTGGCCGTGTTGCCGGCGCTGGCGCGCGAGGCGCTGGCCGAGGTGGTGCTGCATCGATTCTCGCCACGCGAACTTGCCTTGGCGGAGACGATGGGGTTCGAGCCGGAGCAGTTCATCGTGCGGGACGACGGCCTGCTGATCCTGTTCGGTCCCCGGCAGCGCCGCTAGGGCGATGGCTCCACGACTTCGTAGTGGAACACCTTCGCGACGATGCGCCAGGCTCCGTCCACCTTCAGCAGGGTGAGGAAATCGGTGAACTGCCGCGGCGCGATCGAGCAATTCACCTTGGCGAATGCCGTCACCGGGCCCGCGAATTCGATCGCGAGGATGCGGTCGCTGCGCGCCTCGCCCCGGCTGGCCGGCGAAGGCCGCGCTTCGACGATGGGCAGGTAGCGCGCCATGTCCAGGTGCACCAGCGTCCCGCCGGTGGCCGTGAAGTAGTGCGCCTCGGGATGGAACACCCGCGCCAGGCGCGCCGAGTCGCTGTGGTGCAAGCCATCGAAGTACTCCGCCAGCAGTGCGGACACCTCGGCAAAGCCGGAAGCGCCGCTCATGGCGCGGCCTGGCGCCGGCGGAACTCGGGCAACGGCAGCCCGCCGACGCCCCAGTTGTCGGGCTCCACCTCCTCGATCACCACGTAGGTGATGGCGGGGTCCTTGCCGAGCACCCGGTGCAGCACGTCGCTGACACCGGCGATGACCTGGGCCTTCTGCTCGCGCGTGACGCCTTCGCGCGTGACCTGGATGTTCACATAGGGCATGGCCGCGCTCCTCAGTTGTAGCGCCGCACGACGGCCGCGACGCGTTCGCCGAAGGCGCGGGCCGTCGCCAGGTCGCCGGGGACCATCTCTTCGACGCTCGCGTCCGAAGGCGTGGCCGTGAGCAGCCCGCTGAAGCCGGCCAGGTGGTTGATGTCGTCGCGGGTCGCGGCCTTGCTGTTGGCGGGCATCATGCCGGTGCCCACCCAGAGCATGCCGTGCTGCTGCGACAGCGTGAACAGCGCCTGCACCGTGGCGTGCTTGTCGCCGTTGATGCTGGCGCTGTTGGTGAAGCCGGCGGCCAGCTTGTCCTTCCAACCCTGCTGCGCCCACACGCGGGACGAGGCGTCGGCGAACTTCTTGAACTGCCAGCTGACGTTGCCCATGTAGGTGGGCGAGCCGAAGACGATGGCGCGTGAGGCGGCCAGCCGGTCCCAGCCGTCGGCGTGCAGGTCGCCCTGCTCGTCGATCTCCAGCAGGCTGGCGCCGCTCGCCTGGGCCACGGCCTCGGCCACCTTGCGGGTGTGGCCGTAGCCGCTGTGAAAGACGATGCTGATGGGGGATGCCATGGATGCGCTCCGGGTGGTGGTTGAGGAATGGAGCAAGGTTATTCATGGCTTCGTGATTGATAAACTAGCCGAGATGCACTTCACTCATTCCTTCGTGTAACTCATGGAGCGTGGATTCGGCGACGTCATGGTGGGCAGCATCGAGCTGTTCTGCCTGGCCGCGGAGCTGGAAAGCTTCACCGCGGCGGCCGCGCAAGCGGGCATCACGCCGGCCGCGGTGAGCCGCGCCATCGGCCGCCTGGAAGATCGGCTGCAAGTGCGCCTGTTCGTGCGCTCCACCCGCAAGATCCGGCTCACCGACGGCGGCCGGGCCTACTTCATGCAGTGCCGGCAGGCACTCAACCAGCTGCAGGAGGCCGAGCGTGATCTCACCGGCAGGCAGGCCGAGCCGGCGGGACTGGTGCGCATCAGCGCACCGACCACCTTCGGGCATTACGTGCTGTTGCCGCTGCTGCCGGCCTTCCGCGCGCGCCATCCGCAGGTGCGGGTGGAAGTGCAGGTGAGCAACCGCAACGTCGATTTCACGTCGGAGCCGTTCGACCTGGCGATCCGCGCCCGCAACCCGCCTGACTCGGGGCTGGTCGCGCGCCTGCTGATGCAGGCTGAACTGGTGGTGGCGGCGTCACCGGAATACCTGCGCCGCGCCGGCATTCCGGCCACGCCGGAGGACCTGGCGCACCACGAGTGCATCCAGTTCCTGCTGCCGCGCACGGGCCAGCGCGTGGCCTGGGAGTTCCGCGTGGACGGGGACGATGTGGCAGTGGCGACCGAGGGCGGCTACACCTGCACCGACGACGTGCTGGCCGTCGCCACGCTGGCCCGCGCGGGGGCGGGACTGGTGCAGACGCACCGGTTCATCCTGGACGAAGAGTTGAAGGCCGGGCGGCTGGTGGAGGTGCTGCAGGCTTTCGGCGGCCGTTCCAGGCCGTTCTCGCTGCTGTACCCGGCCGGGCGCCACATGCCCTTGCGGGTGCGGGCGCTCGTCGATTTCCTGCTGGAGCGGGCGCTCGTCGATTTCCTGCTGGAGCGGGCGCTCGTCGATTTCCTGCTGGAGCGGACGAACCCTGAAGCCGGGCTCTAGTTCTTGATCTTCGGTGCCGGCATCGTCGGCATGTCGAACGCCCACTGCTCCCAGGTGCCGCGCTTGAACGCCGAGGCCAGGTACTCCTGCAGGCCGTCGTCGATGGCGTAGATGTCCTCCAGCTCCTTGAGCGCCGCTTCATCGGCATCTTCCGGCCAGCCATGGGCGCGGGCGAAGCCGAAGATCACCGCCACGGCGAACGTGTCCTCCTGCCAGCCGTGCGACTTCACCAGCGAGCGCAGCAAGGCGCCGTACGGCCGGGGAATGTAGTCGCGCGTCAGGGTTTCGGCCGGCATGGTGCCCAGCACTTCCAGCAGCGTGGTGAGCAGGGCGCGCGGCGACTTCGGCTCGATCTTGGCCGGCCGCTTCGTTTCGGCTTCCGGTTCGGCAGCCGCCGCGGCCACCGGGGCCGGCGCCGGTGTGCGCGCTGGCGCGGGGGCCGGAGTGCGTGCGGGTGCCGGAGCCGGTGTGCGGGCCGGTGCAGGCGCTGGCGTGCGCGCCGGCGCAGGTGCCGGTGTCCGCGCGGGGGGCGGCGGTGGCGGAGGCGGCGGAGGCGGTGGCGGTGGCGGAGGAGGCGGTGGCGGAGGCGGAGCCGGCGGCGACGTGACCACCGGCGCAGCCGGCGCTTCCGCCGCGAAATCCAGCGAAAACTCGGCTTCCGGCGCGGGCTGCGGTGCCGGGGCGGGAGGCGGCTCCGGCGCGCGCGCCGACACGACCGTCTCGAAGGGAACCACCGTCGGGATGCGCGCGGCGATCAACTCCTGCAACTGCTTGGCGCGGCGCGCCAGGGTGCCGTCCTGGAATTTCCGGTCGAGCGCCTTCCTGGCCGCATCCCATTCGCCCATCTCCCGGTGCCACTCGCCGATCTCGAGCGCAGTGGCGTCCGATGCTTCGCCGCTGAAGAGCGCGGATTCCAGCAGGGCGCGCAGCAGCAGCGCGCGCCGCCGCTCGTCTTCCTTGGTCCGGGCCTCGTTGGTCGGAAAGACACCGAAGAAGAATTCCGTCCGCTCCCGGTCGTTGTCGAGCCAGAGCAGCCCGCGCGCCAGCCAGCCCCGCTTGCGCAGCGACACCACGTCGGTGGACTTGGGGGGCTGCGTCAGCCGCGGCAGCGGCGTGCCCGGCTTCGCGGGCTTGCCGGGCGGGTGGAACATCGCGTCATAGCGCTCGAAGCCGGCCCAATACAGGGAGGGCGGGCCCCAGGCGGCCTGTGGCAGGTGGAACCGCTCCAGGTCGCCGGCCTTGCGCAGCAGGTCGGCGGAGACGCAGTTCTTGCGCCATGACACGGCGATGCCGCAGTGCGGGCACGTGATGATCTCGGTCTGCACGCCGTGAAAGCCGCCCAGGTAGCCGTCGGAGTAGGGCACCTCGTCGGAGACCGTGACGATGCGCACCCGCTCGATCACCATGCAGTGGTTGCCGCAGGAACGGCAACCGACGATGTACTCGGCGTGCCGGCTCATCTGCGCGCAGCATTCATCGCTGGGAACCAGCCGGGACAAGCCCGCGACATGCCTTCATCAGGCCAGGGGAGATCACCGCGCACATCGCCTTTGCATCACTTGCATCGATCGCGCGTTGGGCCTGCCAGGATGCAGGACGCGCGGCTTCAGGGCTCGCGGCCAGCTTACCGGAGCCCTCAGGCGCCGGTCAATAGCGGCGCCTCGGTGATTATCCACGTCAAATCTCGATCGCATACATGGCATCCCCCATGTAGCGGTTCGGCCCGAAGGCGGCGGCCACAGCGGCGGTTTCGGCAGCCCGCCACTGCTCCAGCACCAGCCACTCGCCCTCCGACAGGCTGTCGCGCGCCGGTTCGTCCCCATGGGTGCCCAGGATGCGCTGGCAGGCCTGGAACACCGGCACCACCAGCGCCGGGTCGCCCAGGGTGGCCTCCAGCGCCTCCCGGAAACGCCGCTCCGCCTCGCGCAGCTCGGCGGGCGAGGCGTCGGCTTCGTAGAGCTTCACGCGGTAAGTCATGCGGCACGATAACGCAGGACCCGGGCCGCGCGCCGCAGCCCCAGAGGCTCAGGGCGTGGTCTTCTTCTCGCCGTGCTTGTTGGGCCCGGTCGGCGAACGGTCGCTGCGGCCGCCGGCCTTCTTGGCCGCCGCCTTGTCCGACACCGCGCCGGAGGCGTGCGTTTTCTTGCTGGCGGTGGTCTTGCCGCCACGGGAGTCTTTGGTCGATTGGGGCATGGATTCTCCTTGGGTTCTGCCGCCGGCCGGTCCGGCAGTGCAGAACTTAGGGGTTGCCGGGGGCCGGTCTTGTGGGCGAACGAGGTCGCTGCCCGTAGGACCGCGGAGGGCGACCTGCTACGGCACCAGGTACCCGCCGTCCACCGGCAGGGCGTGGCCCGTGATGAACGACGCGGCGGTCGAGCACAGCCAGACCGCCGCCCGCGCCACCTCGGCGGGCGTGGCGAACCGGCCCAGCGGATGCATGGACTTCGCACGCGCGGTGGCTCGCTCGTCCTGCCCCAGCCCCCGTTCGGTCATGCCGGTCTCGACAATGCCTGGCGCGATCGCGTTGACACGCACGCCCCGCCGGGCGTACTCGATGGCGGCGGCACGCGTGAGGCCGACGACACCGTGCTTGCTGGCGTAGTACGCCGAGCCCATGGCGCCGCCGCTCAAGCCGGCCACCGAAGCGATGTTGACCAGTGCCCCGCCCGACGCGACCAGGTGCGGCAGCTCGTGCTTCATGCACAGGAAGACGCCCTTCAGGTTGATGTCCAGCACCCGATCCCAGGTGGATTCGGCGTACTCCGCCAGCGGCACCATGATGTCGCCTTCGACGCCGGCGTTGTTCACCGCGTAGTCCAGGCGGCCGAAGTGCGCGACACCTTGGCCGACCAGCGCCTCGACCTCCGCGGAACGCGTCACGTCCGCGCGCACGAAGAAGGCGTCGCCGCCCGCCGCCTGCACCAGCCGCACCGTCTCCCCGGCCCCTGCCGCGTCGATGTCGCCCAGGATCAGCCTGGCGCCCTGGGCGGCGAATTCCAGCGCGATGGCGCGCCCGATGCCGGCGCCGCAACCGGTCACCAGCGCCACTTTCCCGTTCATGCTGTCCGTCATGCGCAGGAGTGTATGCCGCCCCTTCAGGACACCCGAAGCTTCGCCTGAAAGTCGCGTGCCGCCTTGGCCGTCGCGCCGGCGCCCACCAGCACCGTCGCCGCCGGATGCGCCAGCAGGCTTTCGAACGCTTGCCGCACGGTCTCCGCTTCGATGGCCTGGACGCTGGCGATCGCCGCCCGCAAGTCGAACGCCGCGCCGGAGGCCCAGAGGTGTTCGACGCAGCGCTGCAGCAGGCGAAGCGGCCGTTCGGAACTGCGCACCAGCGACACCAGCAGCTGGTTCCGGGCCCGCGCCAGGTCGGACGCCGCGATGGTTTGCGCCTGCGCGGCGAGCAGCCGCGCCAGCTCCTGGGTGAACGCCGGCACCTTGTCGGGCGTGGTGGTGGCGTCCACCACCAGCGCGCCGTGGACGTCGCCCACATCGGCTGTGGCGCCCACCGAATAGGCCAGCCCCAGGCGTTCGCGCACAGCGTCGACCAGCGGCGCGCTCATGCCACCGCCGAACAGCGTGGCCGCCAGGCTGGCCAGGTGTGGATGCGTGCCGCGGCTGGCGATGGGCCAGGCGATGGTGATGTAGGTTTGCGAGACGCCCGGCAGGCGCTTGGCCTTGGTCTGGCCCACATGGCCCGGCGTTTCCGGAGCGCTGTACCGGGCCGCGCCGGGCACGTGCGCGAAGCGCTTTTCTGCTTGCGAGAAGAAGGCATCGACGTCGAAGTTGCCGGCCGCGGCCACGACGATGCGATCGGCCACGTAGTGCTTGCGCACATGGTCCACCACATCGTCGCGCGAGATCGCGGCGATGGTCGCCGGTATGCCGATGATCGGGCGGCCCATCGGATGTTCGCCCCACAGCGCCTGGTCCAGCAGGGTGTAGGAAAGCTGCTGCGGGTCCTCGTCGTACTCGGTGCACTCCTGCAAGATGACCTCGCGCTCGCGCTCCAGTTCATCCGCCGGGAAGGTGCTTTCCAGCACGATGTCGGCCAGCAGCTCCAGCATCTGCGGCGTGTGCGCCCCCAGGCCTTCCAGGTAGTAGCAGGTCGCGTCCTTGTCGGTATAGGCGTTCATGTCCGCGCCCAGCGATTCCGCCGCGAAGTTGATGGCCTGCACCGTGCGCGTGTGCGTGCCCTTGAAGGCCATGTGCTCCAGGAAGTGGCTGACCCCGGCCTGCGCGGGTGCTTCGTCACGCGAGCCCGCGCGGATGAAGATCGCCACGCTGGCGCTGGCCACCTGCGGCATGGGCACCGCCAGCAGCGTGAGGCCGTTGGCCAGGGTGTGGAGCTGGGGCGAGGCGGACGCGTTGGCGGACAGGTCGAGCGAGGGGAAGGACAAGGCGGGCGGGCAAGTGAAAAAAGCTGCGGCCATTCTCGCGCATGTCTTGCGCGGCCGACTCCGATTCGCTAGCCTTCGCCGCGGAGCAGGAACAAACAATGAACCAGATTTGCGTGGCGGCGGCCGCCGCCTTCGCCCTCGCGGGCCCGGCCGCCGCATCGACCGAACTCGATGGCTGCTGGAAGATGATCGATGCGCGCGTCGAGCGCCAGAGCGGCAAGGTCGACCAGCCCGCTTCGGATTGCATCCGCGCCTATCAGGGCGCGACCCTGGTCACGGCCTGCCGGGGCGGCCAGGAGGTGAGCGTCTATGCGCTCACCGACATGACGCCGGGCACCTATTCCTTCGCGCAGACGGGCCGTCAGGTCGACGGCAAGCCTTCGCTGGTGCCAGCGTCCGCCGGGCGCGCTGCCGCCTTCCTGGTGACGGGCGCCACGCTCCACATGGTGCTGGGCAAGGCCCCGGGAGCGTCGGCGGACCCCATCGTGCGGACCGAGCAGCGGCTTGCCAGGCGGCCGGCGAAGGAGTGCGCCGCCCTGGAGCCGTTCCTGCGCCCGGCGGAGCCGCCGGCCTCCAAGGCGCGCAGCCAAGGCTGACCCGGGGGCGTTCAACTCAGGGCGTGAAGAGCCGCCTGGCTCAGGTCTTCAGCAAACGCGCCAGCTGCGCGGCCTCCGCCGCGCCGGCACGCGCGTTGCTGATGTGCCGCTGCGTTTCGATCGGCAAATCGAGCGTGTTGCGGCCATCCCATTTGTTGCGGCCCTTGACCGACAGGTTGTAGTGCACCGACACGCCTTCACGCACCTTGCTCGCGTATTCGTCCGGGCGCAGCTTCAGGCCCTTCAGCTTGCCCGAGGCCCACTTCGCGCCAGTCCTCATGTAGAGCGCCGCGCCGAACACCGCCTGCAGCGGATCGCCGGGATCGACGATGCCCATGCGTTCGGCCGTGTTCGGCTCGAACTGCGCCAGGCCGAGGTTGGCCGTGCCGTCCTTGCTGGCACCGGTGCGCGGGATCCACGACGTCTCGGCTTCGATGATGCCGTAGACGTCCTCGTAGCTCAGGCCCACTTCATGGAGGCGCGCCTTGCGGGCGGCCGCCTTCGCCAGCAGGATGCGCGAGGGCTCGTCCAGCGTCTGCAGGACCTTGTCGCCAAGGCGGACGCGTTCGAACTTCATTTGTGCGCGCAGCGATTCGTCGAACACGAGCGGCGCCACGGGCTTGTGCACTGGTGCAACGGCGGTCAGTGGGGCCACAGTGGCCAGGGGGGTCGCGACCGGCGCGGCCGGCGTCAGCGCGGCAACCGTCGCGGCAGCGGACACGGCTTTCTGGACCGGCACCTGCATCACGGGCGCTGCAGAGCTGGCGAACACATCCATGGTGTGATTGGCACAACCACAGATGACGGCAAGGGAGGCGACGGCCCAGGCGGTGTTCTTGAAGCTCTGCATTGTTCGTGTAGGTCCTTGTTGATGGGTGTGTAGGAGGCCTCTGATAGACAGGTAGGAGCGGTGGAGAGTTCTAGCTGTGCGGGAGAAATTCCGACGCGAAAACAAGGAATAGTCCGCACGAACCGGCCTGGAGCTTCGGAGAATGGCGACAGAGGCCACAAGAAGAGGACCGGGGGCGCGCGCCAACAGGATGGGAGACGTCAAATGCTGAGCCGGTTTTTTTCGATGTGCCTCGCGTTCGCGGGGCTTGCCGTCGCGCTACCTGCAACCGCAGCTGTGCCTTGCGCGGGCCTGCTCACCGTCGCGCTTGAGAGCGCGCGGGTGACGGCCTCGGTGCCGGTCCTCGGGCCGCTCTATCTCGCCGCGGACGGCAACACCTACACCGGCGTCCCGTCGTTCTGCAAGGTCACCGCGGTCGCCACGCCGACGCCCGACTCGCTGATCCACATCGAGCTGTGGCTGCCCACCGCCGCCGACTGGAACGGGCGCTTCCAGGGCGTCGGCAATGGAGGTTACGCAGGCAGCATCGCGGTGCCCGCGCCGGCCATGCTGGTGGCGCTGAAGCGACAGTTCGCCGTCGCCACCACCGACATGGGCACCGCACCTTCGGGCAACAACAACGGCGACCTGCTGGTGGGTCATCCGCAAAAATGGGAGGACTGGGGCCACCGCGCGACGCACCTGATGACCGTCGTTTCCAAGGAGTTGATCGCCGCCTACTACGGACGCGCCCCCGCGTATTCGTACTTCAATGGCTGCTCCACCGGCGGCCAACAGGCACTGATGACGGCGCAACGCTACCCGAACGACTATGACGGCATCCTTGCCGGCGCGCCCGCGCACAACCGCACGCACATCCACACGGGGCTGGTGTGGAACTTCCAGGCGCAGAAGGCCACCCCGCAGAGCACGTTCAACTCCGACCACGCGAAGTTGATCACCACGGCGGTGGCGCAGGCCTGCAACGTCAAGAGCGGCGGGTTGGCCAGCGACGCCTTCCTCACCGATCCGCGCGCGTGCAATTGGGATCCGGGCGCGCTCCAATGCACAGGGGCCACCGCGACCAACTGCCTCTCGCCCGAGCAGGTGACCGCGGCGCGCAGGATCTACGACGGCGCGCGCAATCCGGCGAACGGCCAGCGCATCGTCAGCGCGTCCACGCGTGGCGCCGAGAGCGACAGCCTGTTCGGCTGGCAGTCGCAAGGCCGGGCCGAACCGCAGTTCGGCTCGCTCTTCAAGTGGGTCTTCGGCCTGACCTGGCAAGCGGCCAGCTACGACTTCAACGAACACATGGCTTCGGTCGATGCATTGCTGGCGCCCATGCTGAATGCCAACCAGCCGGACCTGGGCGCCTTCCGCGCGCGGGGCGGCCGCCTGATCGCGTACCACGGCACGGCCGACCCGCTGATCCCGGTTCAGGAGTCGATCAACCACTACCACCGCATGGTGCAGGCGCAGCCGGGCTCCTGGAACACCGCACTCGGCCGCACCCGCCAGTTCGCGCGCCTGTTCGTGGTGCCAGGCATGGCGCATTGCGCGGGCGGCGCGGGGCCCAACTCGTTCGGCAACCTGTTCAGCGGCGCCGTGCTGGCGCCCGAATCGCCGCTGGTTTCCGGCACGCACGATGCCATGGTGGCGCTGCAGAACTGGGTGGAAGGTGGGACGGCCCCGGACCAGCTGGTCGCGACCAAGTACGTGCAGGACCAGCCGCTGCTGGGGATCGAAGCGCAGCGGCCGATCTGCGCCTATCCGCAATTCCCGAGGTATTTCGGCAGGGGCGATCCGAAAGCGGCGACCAGCTTCATCTGCGCGGACAACGGCAATTCCGGGGCGGCACTGAATCCTTTGCCCGCGCCCCAGTACTTGCGGTGAGCCGCTGCAACGTGGCCGCCAGCGGGACGCAGGAAGACACGCCGCCGCCCCTGCGGACCTGTCCCGCATCGGGCGCGCTGGCGGCGCGGCAGCGTTGAGGCCTCCATTCAGAGGCCACCATGCTGGACAGCATCCCCACCTACGTCTATCCCTTCGTCGTTGCCATCCTCGCCTTCCTCGCCGGCCGTGTGCTGGGTGGACCGATGCGTGAAGACCCCGAGTCGCTGCCGCGGATCCTGCTTTGGTCCATCGCCGGCGCGTGCGTGCTCCTGGGCTTCTATTTCCTCTGGTTGAGCCGGTCGGCCTGACAGCCCGCCGCCGCGGGCGGGCTGTGCGAACATCCGGGCGATGCACAACCCGCCTGGCGCTGCCTTCACCGATTTCGAGCTCCTGCCGCGTGACCTGGCGCCCTACGCCAGGGGCAACACGGGCATTCCGTACGTGCACCGGTTCGACTCCGGCCGGCCGGGCCCGCACGTGCTGGTCAACGCGCTGACGCACGGCAACGAGTTCTGCGGCATGGTGGCGGCCACGCACCTGCTCGACACGGCGGTGCGGCCCAAGGTGGGCACGCTGACGGTGAGTTTCGCGAATGTGGAAGCCTATGCTTCCTTCGATCGCCAGGATCCCTTCAAGAGTCGGATGCTCGTGCACAACCTGAACAGGGTCTGGTCGAAGCAGTGGCTGGAGGGCGGCGAGGACAGCCCCGAGCTGCGCCGCGCGCGCGAATTGCGGCCGGTGGCGGCAGCGGCCGACCACATCCTGGACATCCATTCGACCGCCCAAACGGTCGACCCGTTCTGGGTCTACCCCGGCCGCACCGCGAATGCGCGGGCCGCGCTGGCCATCGGCGTGCCGGGCATCCATCTCGTCATGCCCAAGGGCATGGGCACGGGCACGCCGCTGATCGAGCACGGCCGCCATGGCGAGGCAAACTTCGATGGCGTCGCGCTTGTGGCCGAATGCGGCCAGCACTTCGCGCGGGCCAGCGGCGAACTGGCGACCGAGGTGGCCCTGCGCTTCCTGGCGCACTTCGGCCTGATCGATGCAGACCCCGCCTGGCAGGCTCCCGGCCCGCAGCGCCGCTACGAGCTGATCACGGCGGTGCTGGTGAAGACGCCGGAAGCCCGCTTCGCGCGGCCGGTGATCGGCATGGAGACTTTCGCCGCGGGCGAGCTGATCGCCATCGACGGCAGCGAGGAAGTGCGCGCGCCTTGCAATGACTGCACGATCTTCATGCCGATCCGTGTGGCGATCCCGGGCCGCGAACTGGTCTACCTGACGCGGCCGCTGTCCAGCACGTGACCGATTTCGCTGCGGCCAATCCCCAGGTCCTGCAGCCCGCGATCATCCATCGCATAGAGCTCGCCGGCGGCTGAGCCCGCGGCGCCCAGGCGCCGCGCCAACGCCGCGCCCACGCGCACCAGCAGATCGGCCGTGTGTGCCCGGAGCGGCATGTCGAGCGGCCGGGGTCTCGTCATGGCATGCGTGTTCGTGTTCATGCAGGCATGTTGCCGTCTACACTGCCATCTGAAAAGTTGAGATTTCTGAAACCCATGTTCAGGATTCCTGATGCGTGAACTCAACCTCGACCAGCTGCGCACGCTGGTGACGGTGGCCGACCTGGGCACGCTCTCGGCCGCCTCGCGCGCCTTGAACCTCGCGCAGCCCACCGTGAGCCTGCACGTGAGCGAGCTGGAGGCCCGGCTGGGCACGCAGCTGCTGCTGCGCGGCGCCCGGCGGGTGCAGCCCACCGCGGCGGGCGACGTGCTGCTGGCCCATGCGCGGCGGGTGCTGCGCGAAGCCGACGACGCGGTGCAGGCCGTGCGGCGCCAGCAGCAGGGCGCCACCGGCCGCGTGCGGCTGGGCGCGTCCACCGGCATGCTGGTGTACCTGCTGTCGCAGGTGCTGCAGGACATGGCGCGCGCGCACCCGGATGTCGACGTGGAGGTCAGCATCATCGGCACCAACGACGGCCTGGCCGCGCTGCTGGCTGGCACGCTCGATGTGGTGCTGGTCGCGCCCCCGCAGGCGGCGGGCGACCTGGTGGTGAGTCGCTGGCGGCGCGATCCGCTGATGGCTTTCCTGCCGCCCGGCTGGAAGGCTCCGAAGCGTGTGACGCCGCAGTGGCTCGCGGCCCAGCCGCTCATCGCGAACGATGCCAGCACCCGCCTGTACCGCCAGACCACCGAGTGGTTCGCCACGGCCGGGATCGTGGCGCGTCCCCGCATCGTGCTCAACTACAACGAGGCCATGAAGAGCCTGGTCGCCGCCGGCTATGGTGCCGCGATCCTGCCCATGGAAGGCGCGATGGATGCTCACACTGCGCGCGGTGTCCAGGTGGTCCCGTTGAAGCCGGCATTGGTCCGCGACACGGTGATCGCGCATCGCGCCCTGCCGCTGCTGAGCGGGGCGACGCGCAGCCTGCTGGCGATCCTGAAGACGTTCCGGCAATCCTGAGCGCCCACGGCCGCGCTGTGATTGCGCATCGTCACAACTTGATGTCGATTCCCACCGGTACTGTTCGTCGTGAAAGGCGCGACCATCGTCAACTCGCCAAGGAGAACCCATGCTGCACGCATTCCCCATGTACGCGTACATCCCGGCCAAGGACATGGCCAGGGCGCGCAAGTTCTACGAAGAGAAGGTCGGCCTGACGGCCAGGGAGGAAACCAACGGCGGCGTGGTGTTCGAGTTCGCCGGCGGCACGGCCTGCTTCCTCTACCCCACGCCGAACGCCGGCACCTCGCAAGCCAGCCAGGCTTTCTGGTCGGTGCAGGACGTCGACGGCCTCATCACCAAGCTGAAGGCGCGGGGCGTGGTGTTCGAGGACTACGACATGCCGGGCGAGAAGAGCGCCGCCGGCGCCATCACGGCGGGCGGCGCCAAGGCGGCGTGGTTCAAGGACAGTGAGGGCAACATCATGGCGCTGATCGAGGACTTGTCAGCCGCGCGCAGGTGACCCGGCACGCCGATCCGCCCCGCTCGACCGCGAACTTCACGGGCAGGAACTGCTCGATCACGCCGATGTTGGTCGTGGCGTGTTCGGTCAGCTCGGTGCACGTGAAGGAAGCACCTTCGCCCTTCGCGGAGACCGCCAGTGCCAGCGGGAGCATCCATTGGTCCGCCAGGTGCGGGCCCAGGGCGCCCTCGCTGGACTGGTAGGCCTTGACCTCTCGCACCAGCGCTTTCGCCACCTGTTCGGCACCGATGCGCTTCTCGCCGAAGCTCGTCGCCACCTCGGTCACGTGCTCATGGGCCAGCGTGGCCATGAGCGCGTTGCCGGGGCCTTCGTGCTGCGGAAGCCCCTTTGTCCGGAGCTGCTCGGCCTGCCAGCCGAGCAGGCGGCCCAGGGTGGAGAGCTCGCGCTCCGCCACCGCATGGGGCACGGCCGCCAACAGGCATTCCGCGTACGACTCGACAGCCGGGCCGCGCTCGAGCACGTCGAACGGCGCCAGGCCCCCAGCAGCCGGACGGATGTGCGCCTCGATTTCACCGCCACCGGCCGGGTAAAAACCGTGGCGGCGCAGCTCGAGCCCCAGCTCCACGCCCAGCCGTTGCAGCAGTGGCGCGAAGCAACGCTCCAGAAAGTGGAACGGCGGCGCCATGGGGTTGTGCGTGCCGCCGCCCAGCGAAACGTGGCTGGGTTCCGGTGCCAGCATCAGCGCGGGCAGTACCGTCTGCAGCACCAGCGTGCAGCTGCCGGCCGTGCCGACATTGAAGCTGTAGCTTCCCGCGCGGACGGGGCCGGGCGCGAACACCAGGTCTTGCGAGCCGGGCTCGGCACCCTCCACCTTCGCTCCCGAGACGGCGGCCGCCGCGCTGACGCAGGTGAGGTGCTGGCGCATGAGCCCCGGCTTCGGGCGCTTCGCGCGGATGCGGGTCACGGCAATGGGCTGGCCGGTGCACATGGACAAAGCCAGCGCACTGCGCAGGATCTGGCCACCGCCTTCGCCGGTGGAGCCATCGATCTGGATCGGGTTCATTTTTGTTCTTCTCTTCTCTTCAATCCAAAGGGTGAGAGCCCCCGGCCCTCACCCTTTCACACAAACCACCTGCTTCAGCGTATGGACCACTTCCACCAGGTCCTTCTGCGCCTCCATCACCGCGTCGATGTCCTTGTAGGCCATCGGGATCTCGTCGATCACGTTCGCGTCCTTGCGGCATTCGACCCCTTCGGTCGCGCGGATCTGGTCGTCGACGGTGAACATCTTCTTCGCCTTGGTGCGGCTCATCACGCGGCCGGCGCCGTGGCTGCAGCTCTCGAAGCTCTCCGGGTTCCCGAGGCCGCGCACGATGTAGCTGCGCGCGCCCATGCTGCCCGGGATGATGCCCAGCTCGCCGCGCTTCGCGCTCACCGCGCCCTTGCGGGTCACGAACACGTCCTCGCCGAAGTGGCGTTCCTGCTGCACGTAGTTGTGGTGGCAGTTCACCGCCTCGATGTGCGATTCGAAAGGCTTGGTGATCACCTTTCGCACCGTCGCGATCAGGTTGACCATCATCACCTCGCGGTTGCGCGCCGCGAACTTCTGCGCCCAGCCGACGCCGCGCACATAGTCGCCGAAGTACTGCGCGCCTTCCTCGAAGTACGCCAGGTCCTGGTCGGGCAGGTTGCGCTGGTGCAGCTGCGCATCCTTCTTGGCCAGCTCGATGAAGTGCGTGCCGATGGCGTTCCCCACGCCGCGCGAGCCGGAGTGCAGCATGAACCAGACGGCGCCGTCCTCGTCGAGGCAGACCTCGATGAAGTGGTTGCCGGTCCCCAGTGTTCCCAGGTGCTTGCGGTTGTTGGTGTTCTTCAGGCGCGGGTGCAGTTCGCACAACGCATCGAACTCGTCCGCCAGCGTCGCCCAGGCCTGATCCACCGCGTCGGGCGGGTTCTCCCAGCTTCCTTCGTCGCGGCCACGGCCGCGCGGCGTGGAGCCGTGCGGCACCGCGCGCTCGATTGCCGCGCGCAGTGGCCCGAGGTTGTCCGGCAGGTCGTTGGCGTGCAGCGTGGTCTTGCAGGCCATCATCCCGCAGCCGATGTCCACGCCCACCGCCGCGGGGATGATCGCGCGCAGCGTGGGGATCACCGACCCCACGGTCGCGCCGATCCCGAGGTGCACGTCGGGCATGGCCGCGATGTGCTTGAACACCACGGGCAGGCGGGCTGCGTTGGCCAGCTGCTTGCGCGCCTCGTCTTCCACGGGCACGCCGCGCGTCCACATCTTGATGGGGACGCCGCCTTCGGGGTGGTCGATGTTGTAGTTCTGTTGCATGTTCATCTCAATTCATTCTCGAAAAAGGATGCCTCGTTGCGACCAGGGGTCGGTGAAACAGTTCGTGCTCTACCAGACTGAGCTACGGTCCCCCAGATTTGGGACCGGCGGGATTCGAACCCACGACCACGAGCTTAGGAGGCTGTAGTTCCACCAGCATTCGCAACGCGACACACAAAAAAGACTCCCGTGAAGCGACAAGGAAGATTGGCGAGACGCAACATGGAAAATGTAGTCACGCCAAACATTCGCTTCACGACAGCCAACATTCAACCATCACTGAACGGCGAGGTCGATCTTCTCGATCTCGCCCACCCAGTGCTCGGCCCCGGTCTTGCCCTCGGCAAAACGGGCCACGGTCGCGAACACCGCGTCGGAGAAGCCGCCGACATTCATGATGTCGCGCCGCTCCGCCGCCTGGGTCGTGCCGTACGGCTGGATGTCGATGCAGACCAGGCGCGCCTGTGGATTGCTCTTCTTCAGCACTTCCCACTCGCGCATCGTCTGCGTCGCACCACGCCGGGTGGCATCGACCCACGACTCGTTGTCCGACACCAGGATCACCAGGTCAACCCGCGCACGCTCCTTGTTCAACAGGGCCAGCGGCGCGCTGCAGTTGGTGCCACCACCCCCGATGGATGCCAGCGCCTGCGCATTGGTCATCACCGAGTCGCGGGCGTTCAACGCCAGCTTCACCACCGACTGCTCGAAGGGCAGCACGCGCGCCTGCGGGTTCTTGCGCAGCACCGCCGCGGCAACCAGGGCCGCCACGTCGATGCAGCGCACGCTGGACGTGGCCGAACCGCGATGGCCCGTCACAGCCGAGCCCATCGAGCCCGACACGTCGGGGCAAACCACGACACGGCCGGCAAACGCCGGCACGTTGGCCAGCGCCGCTTCCATCGCGTCCTGCAGCGCGTCGCGCACCGCGGCAGGCACCGCGTCACCTGTCGCCTTGAATGCCGACATCAGCTGGTAGGGCAAGACGCGCGACTGGGCCACGGCCTTGGGGTCACGCAACTTCGCCGCGATCGCTTCCGCCATGCCGTCGAGCGCAAACACGCCATGACGCGCAAAGGTGTTCAGGTTCTGCCGCACCATCTGCCACGAACCGGCCCGCGCGATCTGCGCCCATTGGGCCGTGCTCAGGTCCAGCGCGGTCAGCATCTGGAACGGCACCTCGGGCACCTCGGCGGCCACGCCCTGGGCGCTGGCGCGCTTGAAGCGCTCGAAAGCCTGGGTGATGGGCGGCAAGGCCGCTTCATCGAAAGGCTTGCCGATCAACCAGGCGAACCAGGCGGCGCGCCAGGCCTCCGCGGGCTTGGGGTGAACCATCTTTACCACGTCGGCCAGCGAAGCCGCGTTGCCCACCGAAGCGTTCAGCAGTTGCTTCTCGCTCGCGGCCAGCAGCCAGGCCTGCACCAGCTTCTTGGGGCGCGAACCGAGCGACTTGCGCCCCACGGCGCCGCTGCGCACGATCTGCACGAAGCCGCGCAGCATCTTGCCGTTGTCGACGACGCGGCCGAACACTTGCGCCAGCAATTGCACATCGCGCGCCGCCAGCGTGGCGGCCAGCAGCGCGGGCATGTCTTTCATGGAGCCGGCCTGGCGCGCGTAGATCGCCGTCTTGGCGACGAATGCGGGCTCCACGGCCTGCGCCAGTGCGGTCACGGCGTCCAGCTGCGATTCGGCGTTGGCGTAGAAGGTCTGCGACAGGCAGCCGGTGGCCGCCAGTTGCGCCAGCTGATGCCGTGCGCTCAGCGCATAGGCGGGCGCCTGCTCGTGGTTGCGGGCCGTCGCGGCCGGCAGCAACACGCCCCGGAGCGACTTGAACAGTTGGGTGTTGACCATGGGGTTCTCCTCTTGCATTCAACTTGTGTGGCCTCGTTGATTGCAATCGATGTGCCAATTCGGGGCCGCCCCTCCTTCGACTGATGCAAGCCATTGAATTTGTTCAGTATTCGTGGCGATGGACATCCGAAACCGGTCGTCTGTGCGCTCTCGGGATGCCTAGAGGAATAGAAACATAGCTAGTGTTGTATTCTTCAAGCTATGCCCAAGAAGAAAACCGTCGTGATCGGATTCCTCGGCACGCAGCTCGATGCCGGCGGCGGCGCGGGCCGCTGGGAGAAGTGGCGGCCCACCGTTTCGATGACGCAGCACGAGGACACGGTGATCCATCGGCTGGAGCTGCTTTACAGCCCGCGCCATGAGGCGCTGGCGCAGGGCGTGCAACGCGACATCGCGATGGTGTCGCCCGAGACCGAAGTCCGTCTCGTCGCCATGGACGTGCAGGACCCGTGGGACTTCGGCGAGATGTACGGCGTGCTCTACGACTGGGTGCGGGCCTACCCATTCCGGCCCGAGACCGAGCAGTACTGGGCGCACATCACCACCGGCACGCACGTCGCGCAGATCTGCATGTTCCTGCTGGTCGAGTCGCGGTTCATTCCGGGCGTGCTGGTCCAGACTTCGCCGCCGAAGAAGCAGACCAGTGCGGATCCCGGCAGCTTCGCCTTGATCGACCTGGACCTCTCGCGCTACGACGTGCTGGCCAAGCGCTTCGAACAGGAGCAGCACGATGCGCTGGCTTTCCTGAAGAGCGGCATCGACACGCGCAACCAGCGCTTCAACGCGTTGATCGAGGAGATCGAGCGCGTCGCGGTGCGCTCGCGCGCGCCGATCCTGCTGACGGGCCCGACCGGCGCGGGCAAGTCGCACCTGGCCCGTCGCATGTTCGAACTCAAGAAGTCGCGTCACCAGGTCAAGGGCGGCTTTGTCGAGGTGAACTGCGCCACCCTGCGCGGTGACGGCGCCGCGTCAGCCTTGTTCGGCCACACCAAGGGCGCATTCACGGGCGCTGCAGCCAGCCGCGCCGGGCTGCTGCGCGCGGCCCACGAAGGCGTGTTGTTCCTCGACGAGATCGGCGAGCTCGGGCCGGACGAGCAGGCGATGCTGCTGATGGCGATCGAAGACAAGCGCTTCTTCCCGGTCGGCGGCGACCACGAGGTCACCAGCGATTTCCAGCTGATCGCCGGAACCAACCGCGACCTGCGCTTCGACGTCGCGCAGGGGCGTTTCCGGGAAGACCTGTACGCGCGCATCAACCTGTGGTCGTACACGCTGCCCGGGCTCTCACAGCGGCCGGAAGACCTGGAGCCCAACATCCACCACCTGCTCGCCAAGGCCGCGGCGGAGACCGGCCGGGCGGTGCGCTTCAACGCGGAAGCCAAGGTGCGCTATCTCGAATTCGCCCAGTCCGCCGCGGCGCTCTGGAGCGGCAACTTCCGCGACCTGTCGGCCAGCGTCACGCGGCTGGCCACGCTGGCGGATGGCGGGCGGATCTCGCTGGCGCAGGTCGATGCCGAGTTGGTCCGGCTGAAGTGGTTGTGGCAACGCCAGGACGGTGGCGCTTCAGCCGCAGGCGGCGTTGACCTGGAAACGCTGGTGCCCGAGTCGACGCTGGCGGCCATGGACCTGTTCGACCGCATGCAGCTCGAAGCCGTCGTCGGCGTCTGCCGGCAGGCGCGGTCGCTGTCGGAGGCGGGCCGGAAGCTGTACGACCGGTCGCGCAGCAAGCGAACCGTGGTGAACGATGCTGACCGCCTGCGCAAGTATCTGCAAAAGCATGGGCTGAACTGGGAAGCGGTCAGCGCCAGAGGTGACAGGTCAGCCGAGCGCGCGCCGCCCCGCCGCGAGCGTCTGCTTGGAGCCCCAGTAGTCCGCCCACGGATCCACCGTCTGGAATGACAGGTACTCCCGCGCCGTGCGAACCGTCCACTGGTCGCTGCGTTGCAACACCGCGAGTTCGTCCCAGGCGATCGGCATCGACACGCCGAGCCCCGGGCGCGAACGCGCGGAATAGGCGGCGGCCGTGGTCGCGCCATGGCTGTTGCGCAGGTAGTCGACGAAGATGCGGCCGATGCGATTGGCCGGCCCGCTCTTCGCCACGAAGCGCTGCGGGATCACCTGGGCCAGGTGCTGCACCACCGCTTCGGAGAAGGCCTTCACGGTGTCCCAGCTTTCGCGCGGTGTGAGCGGCACCACCACATGCAGGCCTTTGCCGCCGCTGGTCTTGAGCCAGCTTTGCAGCTTCAGTTCGGACAGCAGGCCGCGCACCAGCAACGCGGCTTCCTGCACGTGCTCCCAACGCACGCCTTCGCCCGGATCGAGATCGAAGATCACGCGGTCGGGCTTGTCGGCCTTCTTCGCCATCGCATTCCAGGTGTGGAACTCGATCACGTTCATCTGCGCCGCCGCCACCAGCGCCTTGGGCGTCGCCACCTCCAGCAGCGGGGCATGCTCGGGCCAGACGCTGGCCGGCAGCTCGCGCACTTCGGCGATCACCTGTTCGTTCAAGTGCTTCTGGTAGAACAGCTCGCCGCCCACACCCTGCGGCCCGCGCACCAGTGAACACGGCCGCCCGGTGAGGTGCGGAAGCATCCATGCCGCGACCGAAGCGTAGTAGCGCACCAGTTCGAGCTTGGTGATGCCGCTGGCCGCGTCGATGACGCGCTCGGGGTTGCTCACCGTGATGCCTTCGACGACGCTGCCGCCGGCCTGCGCCAGCGTGGGCCCCGCCGGCATGACCGCCGTTTCGCGCTGAACTTCGGCGGCAGCCTTGTCGTCGCGCAGCGCGATGAACACCGCGTGGCGGATCTGCTGGTCGGCCGTCCAATCGGCGAATTCCACTTCGGCCACCAGGCTGGTCCGCACCCAGTGCACGCCACCCGCGCGTGCGGCGGCGCCTTGCACGCGCACGGGCTGCTTGCCGAAGGGCGACGCCTTCACCTCCATCTGTGCCAGCTGCTTCTTCAGCGCCGCGGCCGTCTTCGCGTCCCAGCCCGTCCCCACGTTGCCCACGTAGCGCAACGCCCCGCCCGCCTCGTACACGCCCAGCATCAGCGCACCCACCTCCGGCTCGCCGCTGGAGCGCAGGCTGTAGCCGGCCACCACGAATTCCTGCCGCTGCCGGTTCTTCAGCTTGAGCCAGGTCTCGGTGCGCCGCGATTCGTAGGGTGCGTCCTTGCGCTTCGCCATCACGCCTTCCAGGCCCATTCGGCGCGCGGATTCCAGGATCTGCGCCGCATCGGCCTCGAACGCCGCGCTGTACCGCAGGTGCGGCTGCCGCCGGTCTTCCAGCAGGCGCTGCAGCACCTGGCGCCGCGCCACGAGCGGCACCTTGCGCAGATCGTGGCCCTCGAAATAGGGCAGGTCGAACACAAAGTAGTCGATGCTGGTGCTGCGCGGGTTCTGCACGGCGTTCTGCAGCGCGTTGAAGCTGGGCACGCCATCGGCGCCCATCACCACGATCTCGCCGTCCAGCCAAGCGCTGCCCAGGTTCAGCGCGGCGAGCGATTGCACCAGCGCCGGCATCTTGGCGGACCAGTCGTGGCCGCCACGCGTGATGAGCTGCACCTTGGCGCCTTCGATGCGCGCGAGGATGCGGTAGCCGTCGAACTTGATTTCCCAGAGCCATTGGTTGGAGGTGGGAGCGGCGGCGGCGAGGGTGGGGAGTTGGGGGGAGAGGGTGGTGGGGAGAGTCGATTTGATGGCGCCGGGCGGCAGGCCGTTCTCCTGGGAGCCCTGGATTCCCGCCATCGCGGGAATGACGAGCCCGCCCACACTGTCCGGCAACGCACTCAACACGTCGTACTCCGCCTTCTTCCGCGCCGTCGCATCCCGCTTCTTGAACAGGATCCAGGGCTCCTGCTTGTCCCCCGGCTTCGCGATCCGCACCAGTTCCCACAGCCCTTGCAGCTTGTGCCCGTGCAGCGTGAAGACCAGCTTGCCGTCCTTCAAACCTTGCTGCGGATCCAGCGCCGGCTCCCAGGTCCCACGGTCCCACACGATGACTTTGCCGGCGCCGTACTGGCCCTTGGGGATCGTGCCCTCGAAGCTGCCGTACGCCAGCGGATGGTCTTCGACACGGATGGCGATCGGCTTGTCGGCGGGATCGAAGCTGGGACCTTTGGGTACGGCCCACGACAGCAGCACGCCATCGAGCTCCAGCCGGAAGTCGTAGTGCAGGCGGCTGGCCCAGTGCTTCTGCACGACGAAGGACAAAGCGCCAGCTTCGCCGCGGGCTTCATCGCCCCTTGGCTCGTTGGTCGCGCTGAAATCGCGCTTGGCCCGGTACTGCGCCAGCGCGCTGGCGCCTTCGGCAGGAGGCGGAGCCTTGCGTGCCGGCATGACCGCGCCTAACGCTGCAGCCGGCGATAGGCGCTGTAGTGGCGCAGCGCGCCGCGCTCGTCGCCCGCCTGCTTGCGCAGCTCCGCCAGGTTGAAGTGGGCGTCGGCCAGGGTCGGATCCAGTTGCAGGGCACGCTCATACGCATCGGCCGCATCGTCCAGGCGCTCCAGGTGGTCCAGCGCCACGCCCAGGTTGAAGTGCAGCAGCGCCGACTCCGGGCACTGCTTCAGCGCCGCCGCCGACAGGCGGACGAGTTCGACGAAGCGGCCCGCGTCGGCCCACATCGCACCGAGGTTGAGATAGGCATCCTCCAGGCCCGGCGCCAGGGCCAGCGCCTGCAGGTAAGCCACTTCCGCGGCGGCGGGATCGGTGTCTTCCAGGGACAGCGCCCGCTCGAACAGGGCCTGCGCGTCGTTGGCCTCGTCTTGTGCCGACGGCGCGCGTTCCAGCAGCGTCACGTTTCCACCGACCTGCGCCACGTCGAAATCCATCAGCAATTGCCCGCTGTCGGAACGCCAGCGCCCGCTGCGATCCCGCACCGCCACGTCGGCACCGATGGCGGTGATGCGCAGGCCGGTGAGCGGCAGCTCCGCCGGCAACGAGGCCCTCAGCCGCGCCAGCGACTGCAGGATGCGCCGCGGCGGAACGCGTTGCACCTGCAACGCATGCGCGGTGCGCAGCAGCGCCAGATCCTGGAACGTGAAGCGCAACTCGTTGCGGCTGCCGCGCGTGGGCGTGACGAAACCGGCGGCGATCAGCCCGGAGACGATGCCGCGCGACAGGCCCAGCATCGCCTGGACACGGCGCAGCGTGAAGGTGGAGCCTTCGTGATCCTGGCTCACCGGCAGGGACTTACTTTCGCGCGCGTGCCTTGGCCGGCGCGGGTGCGGCCTCCGCGGCCGGCACGGCGGCCAGCGCGCGCTTGGCGCTCTTGCGCTCCTTGGCCGGTTCGGCTTCGACGGCCGCGGCCTTCGCCGGACCCTTGGCCGAGGTGGCCGGCTTCTTCTGCAAACTGGCGCGCAGGGCCTCCATCAGGTCGATGACCTGGCCCGTGTCGGCCGCGGCCTCGTGCGTGGCCGCCACCACTTGCTTGCCGGCGATCTTCTCGTCGATGGCGGCCAGCACGCGCTTCTTCTCTTCATCCACGTACTGGGTGGGGTCGTAGCTGTCGGCTGCGATCTGGTCGATCAATTGCAGCGCCAGTTGCAGCTCAGCCTGCGACACGTCGACCTTCTCGATGTCCAGGTCCTTCAGCGAACGCACCTCGGCCGCGTAGAGCAGCTGCTGCAGCACCAGGCCTTCATCGGTGGCGCGGATCTGCACCACGTGCTGCTTGGCCTTCCACTTCCACTTGGCCAGCGCGCAGCGGCCGCTCTGGCGCATGGCACCGGCCAGCAGCGCATAGGGCTTGGCGCCGCGCTTGTCGGGGGCGAGCAGGTAGGCCTTGTCGTAGAACAGGGGGTCGACCGAATTCGTCGGGATGAACGACAGGATCTCGACGCCAGGATCGCTGGATTCTTCCAGTGCCTTCAGCTCTTCGGGCGAGAACAGCACGAAGCGGTCCTTCTCGAATTCGTAGCCCTTCACCATCTCCGTGCGCGGCACGACCACGCCCGGGTCCTTCTCGGACACGTACTGCTGCTTCACCCGCGAACCATCCTTGGTGAGCATGTTGAACTTGACCGTGCCCGCGGACTCGGTGGCGGAGTACAGCTTGACCGGGATCGACACCAGGCCGAAGCTGAGGGAGAGCGATGCGATCGAACGGGCGGCGGCCATGGGTCAACCTTGCGGGGTGGGGGGTCCATGTTAAGAGGGTGGTACGCGGCTGTGAACCTCATGCGTACCGAAGGCCACATCAGAGGGCCCGAGGCCACCTTGATCTGTGGGGTTCTCGCGACACGTGACCCCCATTGCAATGTTCCGTGCCGCGGAGGAAACTGGGCCCGGAGGACACCGTTCGATGCGTCAACAGACCGTCATCGAACCGGCGCAAGCTACGACGTCGACGGAAGGACCATCTCCATGGGCACTGCACCGAATCCGATGCAACAGCATGCGCGCCAGCACGATGGCGCCCAGCAGCAATGGCTGGGGCCGCGCGCCGCGGACCCCTTCAAGATCGAGACGGAGCACGCCGGTGGCTGTGTGTTCGCCCGCGTCAGCGGCCTGCTCTCCATCGACAAGTTCATCTCCACCCTGCACATCCTGGGCATCGAGAGCGAAGGCTGGCCCGAAGAGGTGATGCTGATCGACCTGCGCGGCCTCGTCACGGTCTACCCGCGCGCCGACCTGCTGCACATCGGCCAGGAGATCGCCTGCAGCTTCATCCACATGCGCCGGCTGGCCCTGCTGGTGTTGCCGGAGCGGCTGACGCGCATCAGCGAACGGTCCGCCCGGCGCACTGGCATGGACATGAGCGTGTTCGACAGCGAGGTGAAGGCGCTGGGTTGGTTGTCCCTCGAGGCTGGCGCCTAGCCACCCTGGGCGACCGCCCAGTCCAGCGCATCCTCCAGCCGGTCGTCGCCCCAGAACAGCTCGCCGCCCACCACGAACGATGGCGAGCCGAAGATGCCGCGCTCGATCGCGCGGGCCGTCTGGGCCTTCAGCGCCTCCTTGTTCCCGGGCGACGACGCCAGCGGCAACACCACAGCAGGGTCCTGTCCCGCCTTGCCAAGCGCTGCGTGCAGGTTGGCCTCGGTGCCGATCAACACCCCTTCGGTCCAGTGGAGGCGGAAGGCCTCCTCCGTGAAGGCCTGGCACCAGCCCTGCCGCGCCGCGACCAGGGCCACGCGGATCGTCTGCAGCGAGTTCACGGGGTACTGCTCCGGCTTGCGGTACGGCAGGCCGAGCGTGTGCGCCCGGCGCTCCAGATCGCGCCACATGTAGGCCGCCTTGCTGGACGCATGGGGGAAAGGCGCCCCCATGCCGATCTGCTCCCGCAGGGGCGCCATCCAGAAGGGCTGCCAGTCCAGCAGTACGCCGCGCTCGCGCGCCAGCGCGCCGACGCGGGACACCGTAAGGTACGAATAGGTGCTGGCATATTCCAGCCAGATTTCGAGGGTCGGCATGAGCACTCCAGGGTCAGCGTCGCCATCCTGCGACGGTGCCGCACGGTTCGCATCGCGCAAACAGGGGATGCGGGCGCAAGGTGACGTACGCTATGGCCATGTCCCGCTACAACGCCTTCGGCCGCATCCTCGCCATCGAGCGCGAAGGTGAGGTGTGGCAGGCTTACGCGATCGGTGCCGACGGCAAGCGGAGCCCCGCGGGCTTCGTGGTGCCGGATTTCGTGGAAGAGGCGGAAATCGCGCAGTACCTGTTCGACCTGTTTCACGAAAGCGCGGTGCCGGGCAAGGGCGACGTGAGGCGGATCGGGGAATGAGGTTGCGCGCTCTCCTCCTTGGCGTCCTGCTCGTCGCGGGTTCCGTCCACGCCCAATCCTGGCCGGCCGCGGCGATGCTGCGCGAAACGAACTCCGGCACGATCGCCCTGCGGACGGCGAGCGGCTATACCGTCGGCGAAGTGTCGCGCGACCAGGTGCAGAGGACCGCCGACGTCCTGGAGCGCCTGGCCAAGGTCTACGGCATGGAGACGCCGCACCTTTACGTGACGGCAGCCCACGCGCCGAATGCGTCCGCGTCGCTCCGCGACGGCAAGCCCGCCATCGGCATCACGACCGGCATGCTCCGGATCGCGGGCGAGCGCGACGAGTACCTCGCCGCCGTGCTGGGCCACGAGCTCGGCCATCTGCATGCGGGGCACGGGTTGGCGGGGCGCGAACGGTCCCAGATCGTGACCACGTTCGGTGTGCTCGTGGGCGCCGTCGTCGACATCGGCCTGGGCCTGCGTGGCTACTACACGGGTGGCGCCGGCGCCGAACTTGGCGGGCTGGGCGCCAACGTGGTGAACGCCAAGTTCTCGCGCGACCAGGAGCACGAGGCCGACCGGCTGGGTACCGAAGCCATGGCCAAGGCCGGGTACGACCCGGCGCTGGCGATCGGCTTCTGGCGGCAAGTCGCGGGCACGGTTTCCACGGGGGAAGGCTACTGGCTGAACACCCATCCGCCGCACGCGGAACGCGAAGCGGAGTTGACGGCACGGGCGCGTGAGCTGGCACCGGTGTTCGCGCAGAACCGGCCGAAGGAAGAAGTCACGACCTCAGGGGTACGCGAGACCGTCATCCTGGGGACGCCGCTGGCACCGGCGACGGAGATGCAGGCCTCGGCGGCCATCAGCATGTTGGCTCCTGCGGCGCCTGTCCCGGCGCCAGCGCCCAGGGTGCGCGTCACGATTCCCAACGCCGACGCGGAAGCGCTGGGCCGGCAGGCCTTGCAGCACCTGGTCGGAGGCAACGGCCAGCCCAGGGACCATGCAAAGGCCCGTGCTTTTGGCGAGCGTGCCACCCAGGCGGGCGACCCGGTCGGCAAGGCGGTCTACGGCACCGTCTTGCGGGAAGGGCTCGCCGGCCCCGCCAATCCCGTGCTCGGCTTCCAACTGCTGCAGGAAGCCGCCGAGTACAACGTGCCCTGGGCCCACTACCAACTGGGCATGGCCTACCGGCTCGGCCTGGGCGTCGCCGCCGATCGCGCGCGTGCGCTGCAGCACCTGAGCGCCGCCGCGCCGACGATCGTGGAGGCGCAGGACTTGCTGAGCCGGATCCGGGCGGAGGCACGTTAGAGTCAGGCCATGAGCTTGATGCTGCAGCACGTGCGCGCCGCCGCGCGCGCCAACCGGTTGGCCAACGAGCGCCTGCACGTGGCGATCGCGACATTGCCCGCCGAAGCGTTCCACGCACCGCGGGCCGGCTTCTTCCCGAGCCTGGCGAAGACGCTCAACCACATCCTGGTGATCGACCGGTACTACCTGGATTCGCTGCTGGGCCAGGGTCCGCTGGCGCGCAGCGGTTTCTACGCTTTCGTGCCGGCCGACGATCTCGCGTCGTTGCGCAGGCGCCAGCGCGAGGTCGACGAGGAGCTGATCGTGTTTTGCGACAGGCTCGACGAAGCCGGCCTCGTGCAGGTGGTGCACATCGACCGCCCGGATCGCGTCGACCGTGATCTGGCGCATCGCGTCCTGGCCCACCTGGCGATGCACCAGACCCACCATCGCGGGCAAGTGCATGCGATGCTGTCGTCGGCCGGCGTCAAGCCGCCTCAGCTCGATGAATTCCTGATGGTGAGCGATGCGCCTTTCCGCGTTGGCGATCTGGCGGCCGCCGGCTGGAGCGAGCAGGACCTGCTCGGGGTGCCTTAGTCAGGGCGGTTGTCATTCCTGCGAAGGCAGGAATCCAGGGGCGCGGAGCGTCAAGGATGAGGAGGCACCCTCTAGAATCGCCGCAGGCCCGTACCCATGCTGCCGTACCGCATGACTCTTCTCCATCGCCATGGCGCGCGCTTTGCTGCCGCGCTCTTTCCCATCGTCACGCTCTCCGCCTGCGCCTTCTGGACAGCCGCCGAAGCGCCGCCGCGCACGAGCATCTCGATCTCGGCGCCCAGCAGCATCCAGCGGCCCGAATGGCTGCAGCGCGAAGTGGCCAGGATGGATGCCGAGGCTTTCCCGGCCGCAGGTGCATTGACGCTGAAGCTGTCTTATGAGCTGTCGCCTGTTTCGCCCGCCGCTGTGGCCGGCATGGCGATGCGCAGCATCCGCAAGCGCGCCTGATCCGCGGGCTGCTTCTTCACGACTCCGTCCCGGCCGAGTCACCCAGCCGGGCTGGCGAGATCGTCATCTTCTGCTGCTTCGCCCTTTCTGCAGCCAACCGCGCCGCGGCGGACACGCGCTGCATCGCATGGGTCATTTCCGCACGCGCTGTCGTGTCGAGATCGGGGAAAGCAATCTCCGCCGGCGAGACAACCTCTTGAAGCGCCACGCCCTTGCGGGCGAAAGCGATGCAATTGAATCCGTCTTGCTCCTGGACGGCGAAGCCGTTGCCCTGGAAGCTTCTGGCGATGCGCTTCAGGTAAGCGGAGAAGTTGTGGGCGTCATCATTGAGATTCGCCACCAGGATGCCGCCCGGGAGCAGGGCCGCGTGGCAGTGATCGTAGAACCGCTGGGAACACAGCTGGGACGGCAGGCCCTGGTCGGTATACCCGTCGATCAGGAGCACGTCATATTGCTTGGGCGGGTGCCGGAGGAAGGCGGCGCCGTCCTCGTGGAAGACACTGAACCTCGGGCCGTCCGCCGGGATCATGAACTTCTCGCGCAGGTCGATGACGTGCGGATTGCTTTCGATGGCCCTGAACCGGGTGTCGGGCAGGTGCTTGAAGCAGAATTTCGCGATCGACCCGCCACCCAGGCCGACCATCGCGATCGTGGAAGGGACCGGCTTGAACAGCAGGAAGCCCATCATCATCCTCGTGTACTCCAGATCGAGCACCTCGGGGGCCTGCAGCTGCATGCGGCTCTGGATGTCCCCCGGCGTGAAGTGGAGTGTCCTGGCCGCCAGCGATTCGCATGTGTAGGGCACTGGCTGGCTCCAATAGCCTTTGGCATCGAAGGCCAGGCGAAATTGCGCAGGATCACTCATTGGCTGGTTGCGTCGGAGCCGAGGGGCGGGCGACCATGATAGTCCCCGTCACCGCCTCAACCCGGAGCCGCCACCAGCCGCTGCACCAACCGCCGCGTGAGCGGCGCCACCACCAGCACCACCGGAAAAGCGACGGCCCAGGCCGTGATCCAGCTGCCGGCCCAAACCTCCAGGAAGCCGGACGTCACCCCCACAGCGCGCGCTGTCGCGATGCCCGAGACCACCAGCGACATCAGCCCCGAAAGAATCAAACCGAACAACGCAGGCGCGAATTTCGCCGGGATCATGCAAGCACCTCCATGGGATCGGCGATCTTGGCAGCGCAAGCCATCCGCCGCAGCGCCCGCGCGAAATTTCCCCCGAACAGCAAGGCCGTCTTCACGTCGCCGGGCGGAAACGCATCCGCCGGTGACGCATGCCCGGCCTGCGCCATCAGCCCCGACCACGAGCCGAGCCGGTTCGCGGCCTCGTCATAGGGCACGCCACTCTGCTGCTCCGGCAGGATCGGGTTCCCGACCCACACCATTCCGTGCTGCATGGCGAAGGTGAACATCGAGATCAGCGTGGACTGCTTGTCCCCCGCCGGCAGCGACGACACGGTGAAGCCGGCCGCGAGCTTCCCCTTCAACTGCTGATGGCGCCACATGCGGCCGGTGGCGTCCATGAACGCCTTGAAGGGCGCGGAGACACCGCCCAGGTAGGTGGGCGAGCCCAGCACGATGCCGTCGAAAGGCAGCAGCACGGATGGATCGCGCGCCACGTCTTCGGCCTGCAGCAGTTGCACTTCGGTGCCAGGCACTGCGCGGGCGCCCGCGGCCACATGGCCGGCGATGTGCGCGGTGTGCCCGTGGGCACTATGGAAGACGACGGCGAGATTCATGTTGTTCATTCGATGGACTCCTGATGGAAGTTGAGAGAGAAGCAGGGCAAGGCGCGCCGGATCAGCGCACCACCCAGGCGATGCCAGCGGCGGCCAGGTAAAGGCCCAGGCCGAAAACGGAGTGATTGACCAGGCTGCGCGCGCGATTGCGCCAGGGCGTGGGCGTCTTGCTCGCGGCGATACCCGTGCCCATGGCCGGCTGCATGACGAACCAGGGCGCGGCCACTGTCGCCACGCCCACGCACAGCGCGGGCAGCAGGCTGGGGCTGCGCACCCAGTCCAGGCCCTGCGCGGCCACCAGCAAACCGGCGAAGGCGATGCCCACGGCGTAGTGCGTGAGCCAGCCCAGCGCCAGCTCGCCCCGCACCGGCGCGGCCTGCGCAATGGCTGCGTGCGCCACGCGCCCGCGCGCCAGGTGGCCGACCCAACGGCCGATGAAGGCGAAGTTGAGCGTCGGCACGTTCAGGCGCTGCAGGAGCAGCAGCCACACGTCCATGACGGCGGTGGCGAGGACGCCGATGGCGGCCACGCGGGCGATGGGCTCCGCGATGGGGGTGAGAGAAAGAAAAGGGTTCATGACAGCGCCTCTTGGGTTGACCGATGGGGGTGAGTGCCGTCAGGATGCAACTTCAAGCCAACTTGAGGTCAAGGCCTTTTTGAATCATGGACATTTCGGAAGTGGCCAAGCGCTCCGGCGTGCCGGCCTCCACGCTGCGGTACTACGAGGAGAAGGGGCTCATCGCCTCCGTCGGCCGGCAGGGCCTGCGCCGCCTTTTCCTGCCCACAGTGCTGGACCAGCTGGCGCTGATCGCGCTGGGGCAGGCGGCGGGGTTTTCGCTGGGCGAGATCCGCACGATGTTCACGGCGGACGGGCAACCGAGCATCGACAAGCGCCTGCTCGCGGCCAAGGCCGACGAGATCGATGCGAAGGTGAAGCGCCTGAAGGCGATGAGCGACGGGCTCAGGCACGCGGCGGTGTGCCCGGCGCCCAGTCATGCGGAGTGCCCGACGTTTCGGAGGTTGGTGCGCGCAGCGGGCGAGGGCCGAATCGCGCCGGCTCGCTAGCTGTCAGGGCGGCCCGAGGCGTTCATCTCTCAACGAAACGATTGATGGCGAACCTTCAACAGGTTGGGCCGCGCGGCGGCCTGATTGGGTGCGTCGACCCTGCGATCGACGTAGGCACGCCCGTGCTCGAAAGCCAGGTCGCTGGTCGGCCAGCGACCGATATTCAGCTTGTGGGACGACTCTGGCCCGATGACATAGCAGATCCAACCCTCCGGCGCGCCCCAGAACGAAGGAAACCAGTGGGATTGGAGCGTCCAGCCGCGGTGCTCGGCGTCCACGATGGGGCGGGAGTTGGGAGATTGGTTTGTCACTGCGCCATCCTAGCTGTTCGAACAGCCGGGCGCCGCACGAGGTTGCTCTTCGTCAGCGCAATGAAAGTCTGGCTCTTCCGTGGGCTCTCACTGGCGAATCGCTCAGCGCTCCAGACGCAGGCAGACAGGTGCGCACTGCTGCGGATCGCTCCGCGAGCGAGCCGGCGTTGCGGCCTCGTTGGATTCGAACTGCGATGAGGAAGACAAGGCCCACTCCTGCGCGAGAGCCAGTGTCCGCTGGATTCTTGGCCCCACATCTGCCCGCACAGGGGCCGGAACCAGCGGCCAGACCGAAAGCGCGAGCACGGACCAGCAGATTCCATGCAACGCGATGGCCACTGCGCCCTCGTGCCAGCCAAGCGCGGTGGTAGACGGATCCGGGGTGGACGGAAAGCAAGATTGCGCGCCAGGACGCTGTGAAATTCGAAGCTGATCCATGGAGCGGCATTGTCTGGGATTCACGCGGCGACTCAGCCGGGGAGTTGCGAGCAAATGTTAGGGTGGCAGGTAGGAGGGGCGCTGCCAAAACATCAAGCTTGCAACGCCGATGTGTACCACCGGTCGCCAATTTGCTTCTCAATGTCTGCCTGTGTTTGGTGCGATGCAGTGACGCCGTGGTGGTACATCCACTTCAGAATAAGGAACTTTGACAGTGGGTAGGGGGAACCAGCTGCGTTTGTGGGGAAGAAGGCCATTCTGATCTCAGGTGACATTCCGGTGAGTTCAGCAAGATCGAAGAGATTTTTTGCTACCGACACGACATCTGCCTTGCCACAGTTGAGTGCATCTACCAAATACCTCTCGACCTTGTAGGGACGATAGTTCATGAGTCGAGGCAATACCGAGATCACCTGCCTGTGTGCAAAGCTGCTGGCCTCCCAAATTCGGCGCTTGCTTTCAAGAAATGAGAGGAGCTTATTCGGTGGTGCGAATTTGGCGAAGACTGCGAGAGCAGTACAGAAGCCAACCTCCCCTGCATACTCTTTGACGCATGATAGTAGGGCAGTCACGAAGTCCACCCCTGTGGCGTCACTCGAAACATCCCACGCCAAGACCACATCCTTAACCGCAAAACGTGCCCCATCATCAAGAGCTCGGGCATCGGTGGCAATCTTCAGCAAAAGCCGACCTCTTGCGTAGGAATACCCAAGCTTGGCAAGGTGGCCGGCCACGTTTTCCCGAAGCTCGGCCGACTCCACAAAGAGGCGTCTAATCAAGGGTGATGGCAGTTCCAAATTCAGAGATGCCAAGATTCGAAGAGTGCGCTTTGTAACCTTGTCGGCATTCTTGGCAGGGGAGGACAAGGATGCGGCGAATATCTCGTCCAGCTCAGCGCAATCCTGGACTGTCACGCGTCCCTTCTTCAGTCGCAAGTCAATCTTGTCCAGAGTCACATTCTGCGCAAAGCAGAAGTGGTGTCGAACCTCCATCGACGAAAGAATCTGAGTCTTGGCGAGATTCAAGCTCAAACCTCTGCTTTTCAACGTATCTGCTAGGTCGGAAAGTGAACCGCCCCGGGTTTCGTGGAGGCTGGTTGGTGTGAGTCAGACCGGGATGGTCTGGTGACTTCGGCTTTCGGATTCTCCTTTCTTCAAGCCCCCCGCAGGGGCCGCCGGAGGCCCCCCAGGTCGT
>NZ_VOBQ01000031.1 GCF_007833165.1 Caenimonas sedimenti
GCGCCGGCGCCGGCGCTCTCCAGCCGCTTCGTGCTGGTGGGCGTGGTGGATGCCGTGCGCTCGCGCGAAGGGGCCGCCGTCATTGCGGTCGATGGCAAGCCGGCCCGGCCGTTCCGGGTGGGCGCGGCGGTCGACGACACGCTGGTGGTCCAGTCCGTGGAAGGCCGGAAAGCGGTGCTGGCGCCGGCGGCAGGCGGCGCCCCAGCGGTCACGCTGGAACTGCCGCCCCTCAAGAAATAGTCAGATTTCGACCTTGGAGCCCAGCTCCACCACCGAATTGCTCGGCAGGTTCAGGAAGTCGGCCGCGCCGCTGGCGTTGTGGTGCATTTGCGCGAACAGCTTCTCGCGCCAGGACGCCATGCCGCCGCCGATGGTGGGGACCACCACGTCGCGCGAGAGGAAATAGCTGGTCGTCATGGGCTCGATCTCGCACCCGCGCGTGCGGATCTGGTCGAGCGCGCGGGGCACGTCGGGGTCGTTCTTGAAACCGTAGTGCAGGACGACCTGCCAGCAGTCATGCCCGAGTGACTCGATCTCGGCCCGGCGGTCCAGGCCGATCCACGGCACCTCGTGGTGGCGCACGGTGACGAACAGGTTGTGCTCATGCAGCACCTTGTTGTGCTTGAGGTTGTGCAGCATGGCGTTGGGGACCGTGCCCGGTTCGGCGGTCAGGAACACCGCCGTCCCCTCCACCCGCACGGGCGGGCTGACGAACACCGACTCGAGGAAGCTGCGCAGGTCGATCGCGTCGGACTTGAGCTTTTCGTTCAGGATCGCGCGGCCCTGCTTCCACGTCATCATCAGCGTGAAGATGAGGCCGCCGATCAGCAGCGGGAACCAGCCGCCCTGCAGCAGCTTGAGCAGGTTGGACGCGAAGAACGCCAGGTCCACGATGAAAAAGATGCCGGTGGCGGCAACGCACAGCGCCAGCGGGTACTTCCAGCCATAGCGGATGACGAAGAAGGTGAGCACCGTGGTGATCAGCATGTCGAGCGTCACTGCAATGCCGTACGCCGCAGCCAGGTTGCTGGAGGAGCGGAACATGACCACCGCGAGCACGATGGCGATGAACAGGCCCCAGTTGACGGCCGGGATGTAGATCTGCCCGGTGTCGCGCACGCTGGTGTGCTGCACGTCGAGCCGCGGCAGGTAGCCCAGTTGCACCACCTGCTTGGTCACGCTGAATGCTCCGGTGATCAGCGCCTGCGACGCGATCACGGTGGCGAGGGTGGCCAGCACCACCAGGGGGATCAGCGCCCAGTCGGGGGCCATCAGATAGAACGGGTTCTTCACCGCCTCCGGCGTCGACAGCAGCAGGGCCCCCTGGCCGAAATAGTTGATGGTGAGGGCAGGCATCACGACCGTGAACCAGGCGATGCGAATCGGCTTCTTGCCGAAATGCCCCAGGTCGGCATACAGCGCTTCAGCCCCCGTCACGCACAGGACCACCGCGCCGAGGATGATGAAGGTCGTGCCCGGCTGCTGCCAGATGAAGCGCAGCGCGTGGTGAGGGCTCAGGGCCTGCAGGATTTCAGGGTGATGCACGATGTGCGAAAGGCCGAGCACGGCCAGCACGAAGAACCACACCAGCGTGATGGGCCCGAAGAAGCGGCCGATGCCGCTGGTGCCGCGTTTCTGCACCATGAACAACGCCAGCAGGATGACGATGGTGAGCGGGATCACCCAGTCCTTGAAGGCGGGGGAGATCACCTCGAGGCCTTCGACCGCCGAGAGCACCGAGATGGCGGGCGTGATGACCCCGTCACCGTAGAACAGCGCCGTGCCGAAGATGCCGATGCCCAGCAGGACCTGGCGCAGCCGCGGCTGGTCCTTCACGGCCTGCGAAGCCAGCGCCAGCATGGCGATCAGCCCCCCCTCGCCGTTGTTGTCGGCCCGGAGCACGAGCACGACGTACTTGATCGAGACGATGACGGTCAACGTCCAGAAGAAGATCGAGAGGACCCCGTAGACGTTGGCGTGCGTGAACGGGACATGGCCCGAGCCGAAGACTTCCTTCACGGCATACAGCACGCTGGTGCCGATGTCGCCGTAGACGACGCCGATGGCGGCGATCGTCAATGCCGCGAGCGAGGATTTTTGGTTCTGCACGAACGGCCCCGTCCCGGCTCCATGTCCCAAGCCGGCGGGGTCTTGACTTTGGGACGGCTATTGTGCGCCCACCGGAAGCCCCCGCCCACCATCATGTTGCACTGCAGCAACGCCCTCAGGGCCCGGCGGCGTCCTCGGCCAGCGCGATGCCGCCATGCCGCGCCGCCCGCTGCAAGGCGTGCTCGAACAGGACACGGGCCGAACCCGCGACCGACCGCAGGTAGGCGTGCAGGCGGGCATCCTCCGTCGTGTCGTTCAGGCACTGCTCGCTGTATTCCTCGAAGCTCACGAGCTGGCCGATGATCTCCGCGATGTGGCGGGGGCACTCGCACACCACGTTGCTCGGGCTGGCGGCCACTTGCGCCAGGCTCGCCTCGGAATACCGGCGCCGGGGAATCAGGGCACCCGCGGCGGCGGGAAACGCGGCAGCGGCGTCCAGCAGCACCACCGAGCGGATGAGCTCGGCCAGCTCGGCATCGGGCACAGGCTCCCGCCGCACCATCAGGCCGGCGTTGCGTAGCGCCTCGACGAGCGCCGGGGGCCCATAGTTGTAGAGGACGATGACCCGCTGCACCCGCTGCCGCTCGATGGCCGCCATCAACTGCCCGTACGTGCGGGAATGCACCGTGTTGAGCCGCACCAGCAGGATGCCGGTTTCCCCTTCACCACCGCCTCGCGCCGTGTCGTTGCCCGCCGCAGCCTCCTCCAGGTCCACGAACACCTGGCGCACATGCAGCGCGCCATCCAGGTCGTGGTCGCGCCATCCCGGCGCATTGAAGCGGGCAGCAGTGGCGGCACCCACGATCACGGCCGCGACCCGCCGGGCTGGAGCCAGCGCGGCGGCCGTGGGCTCCTGGGCCGTTCCCAAGAGTTGCTGCAAATGCTGGATGGGCAGATGCGCGATGCCGCCAATGCCCTGCCCCGATTCAGCCAGCTGGCGCAGCAGCCTGGCCTTGATCACGTCGGCGTCCCGGTAGAGCCGGTGCCGCCCGGACGTCTTGGCCGGCGCGAAGGCTGAGTAGCGCTGCTCCCAGGTCCGCAAGGTGGTCACGGGCACACCCGCCAGGCGGGACACCGCCCCGATCCGGTGGACCGCGGCAGCTTCCTCACTATCAAACCGATTATCGAGTAGATCTTGCATAGCTATTGCCCAGTATTCTCCAGAGATTTCGCCATCTCTTGTGACAAATCTACACAACTGAAGGACATTTACGTCTTCAACGTTTTCACATTCTACTCAACTATGAACACCTGCAAACAGTGGCTGCACCAGTTGGCGGTCGGCATCGCCGCCCTGGCAGGCAGCGCCTGCATCCATGCAGCGCCTGACGCCGGGGATGTGCATGTCCACCCCTGGGTCGTGCCGCCCGTGAACCTGCAACCCAGTGCGTACTTCACCAACCTCAAGGACGGGGACACGGTGGAGTCCCCCTTCGTGGCGCGCTTCGGGTTGTCCATGCGCGGCTTGGTGCCGGCGGGCAAACAGGCCGGCCGGGCGGGCCACCACCACCTGCTCATCAACCAGCCGTTGCCGATGGATTTCAGCAAGCCGCTGCCCTTCACCGACCAGTACGTGCACTTCGGCCAGGGCCAGATGGAGGCCGTGCTCGACCTCAAGCCCGGCACCTACAACCTGAGCCTGCTGCTCGCCGACCAGGGCCACATCCCCTTCTTCGTTTTCAGCAAGCCCGTGAACATCGTGGTGTCCAGGCGCAACACGGCGTTGCCGCGCGCCACGGTGCAGGGCCGGCCGCGCGTGGAGATCCTGAGCCCCGCCGACGGCGCGGCGCTGCAGAACGCTTTCCGCGTGGTGTTCCATGCCAGCGGGCTGAACGTCTCGCATGCGGACGCCAAGGCGCCGGGGACCGGGCATTTCCGGCTGACCCTGCAGCGCAAGGGCGCGCGGGCCGAAGTGCTGGCCTTCCGCGGCGGGCAGACCGAAACCTGGCTGGAGCCGCCCGCGGGCGACTACCAGATGAAGCTGGAACTGGTCGACAACGCCACCGGCAAGGTCATCTCCGCCGCGCCAGACATCCGCATCCGCAGTGATGTGGTGCGGGAAAACGGCGAGCGCGTCGTGCCGGCAGCCAAAGTGGCCCAGCGGTGAGCCCGGCGGCCGACCCGTGGCTGGTCGAGACGCGCCAGCTCGACCTGAGCGACCCGAAATTGCGCATCACGGCCCAGAAGCTGACGCAGGCGCGGCAATCCCTGCCGGCACGCGCGGCCGCTATTCAGGCGTTCGTGCGAGGGCTGCCGTTCTCGGCCAGCGCCGATGGCCACAGCGTGCGCGCCAGCGAAGTCTTGCGCCGCGGCAGCGGTGACTGCCACTCCAAGGGCGTGCTGTTCACCGCCTTGTGCCGCGCCGCCGGCCTGCCCGCCCGCCTGGTGTTCGTCGACGTGCGGCCGCGCTTCCTCGCGGGGATCCTCGACCGGGGGCCGGCCGTGCTGCCGCACGCCGTGGGGCAAGTGCTGCTTCCCGACGGCTGGCACAGCACCGACGGCTACGTCGTCGACCCCGTGCTGTTCGCCCACGCCAAGCACCTGCTGCACGACCACGGCCTCGACAGCGGCTGGGGCATCGTGCAGGAAGCAGCTGGCGCCTGGGACGGCCAGGGCGATTGCCTGCAGCAGTTCCGCGCCGGCGACGTGGTGGACCACCACGGTGCCTGGCACGAGCCCGCCGCCTTCCATGCCACGCGGCCGGCCGGCACGCGAGGCTGGCTCGGCCGCCTGCAGTACGCCATTGCCACCCGCCTGGTGAACCTGCGCGTCGCGCGGGTGCGGCAGTCGCGCTTTCCCCTGCCGCTGCCCCCCATGGCAGCCCAACCCTGACCCTGAACCTCGCACTTCCATGAACCTCCTCATGCCCGCCAGCTACGCGCCCTCGCTCGTGGCGCTTTCCTTCGTCATCGCCGTCGTCGGCGCCTTCGTCGCGCTCACGGCCTCCGCCGGCATCGTCCGCGCCGGCCGCCGCATCAGCGTGTTCAACGCGGTCACCAGCGGCACCGCGCTGGGCGGCATCGGCGTCTGGGCGATGCACTTCGTGGGCATGCTCTCCCTGCGCGTCGACATGGCGGTGAGCTATGCACTGCCCGAAACCCTGGTTTCCTTGATCGCCGCTGTCGGTTGCAGCGCGATGGCCCTGCTGTGGGTGGCACGCGGTCCGGACAGCCTGGCGCGCATGCTGGGCGCCGGCGTGCTGCTCGGGCTCGGCGTGAGCGCGATGCACTACCTCGGCATGGCGGGCATGCGTTTCGGCGGCTTCCTGCAGTGGTCCTGGCCGCTCGTCGCGGCCTCCATCGTGATCGCCGTCCTCGCGGCCACGGCCGCGCTCTGGCTGGCCTTCGCCGTGCGCAGCCTCCAGGCCCGGCTGCTGGCGTCCGTGCTGATGGCCACCGCCGTCTGCGCGATGCATTACACGGGCATGGAAGCGGGCAGCTTCATCTGCACGACGCCGGCGTCGCTCAACTTTCCGCAGGGCGACTGGCTGATGACCTCGCTGGAGCTGCCGCTGATCGTGAGCATCTCTGCTTTCGGCATGGCCTTCGTGATCTTCATCGACCAGATGTTCCAGCGCCTGGAACATCGGCACCGGGCCAACCGGCTGGCGGCCGCCGGAACGCCGCGCCGGTAGCCAGGGCTAGTCGTAGGTCTCGGCGTCCGGGTCGGTCGCTTCCAGCTCATAGCTGGCCGACAACATCGCCAGCCGGCCGATCACGCCGTACATGTAGAACCGGTTGGGCGCGCTGGCGCCCGGCTTCTGGCCCGGCTGGGGTAAGCGCGTACTCTCGGCGAACGCCAACGGCACGAAGCTGGCGCCGGGCGCATTCAGGTTCTCGTCGATGCCGCGTTCCGCGTGCACGCGGTAGAACCCGCCCACCACGTAGCGGTCCATCATGTAGACCACGGGCTCGGCCACCGCCTCGTTCATGCGTTCGGCCGTGAGCACGCCCTCCTGGATGATGACGTCCGTCACCTGCTGGCCGTCCTTGTTGTTGACCGTCTTCTGCTTCAGGTGGTCCAGGTCCTTCACGTCGCGCACGGTCATGATGCCCATGCCGTCGGTGCCGTTGTCGGCCTTCACGATGACGAACGGCTTCTCGTTGATGCCGTATTCCTTGTATTTCTTCCTGATCTTCGCGAGCAGCGCATCGACGTTGGTGCGCATGCACTCCATGCCCTGCTCCTGGGTGAAATCGACTTCGCCGCAGCGGTTGAACATGGGCGTGATCAGCCAGGGGTCGATGCCCAGCAGCTTGCCGAAACGCTTGGCGACCTCTTCGTAGCTGCGGAAGTGGCGGCTCTTGCGCCGCACCGACCAGCCCGCATGCAGCGGCGGCAGCAGGTATTGCTCGTGCAAGTCCTCCAGGATCCCCGGCGCACCCGCCGTGAGGTCGTTGTTCATGAGGATGGTGCAGGGGTCGAAATCCTTCAGTCCGAGGCGGCGCTTGCTGCGCACCACCGGTTCCAGCACCACCGTCTCGCCGGTCGGCAGTTCGATGGTGGTGGGCTTCTTGATGTCGGGACTGATGGAGCCGATCCGCACGTTGAGGCCGGCCATGTGGAAGATGCGCTTCAGCTGCAGCACGTTCGACAGGTAGAACGTGTTGCGCGAATGGTTCTCCGGCACGATCAGCAGGTTCTTGGCCTCGGGGCAGATCTTCTCGATGGCCGCCATGGCCGCCTGCACCGCCAGCGGCAGCATCTCGGGCGTGAGGTTGTTCCAGCCGCGCGGGTAGAGGTTGGTGTCCACCGGGGCCAGCTTGAAGCCCGAATTGCGGATGTCGACGGCGGTGTAGAAAGGCGGCGTGTGCTCCATCCACTCGAGCCGGAACCAGCGCTCGATGGCGGGCATCGAGTCGAGCACGCGCTGTTCGAGCTCGTTGGTCGGGCCGGTCAGGGCCGTGATGAGATGGGGGACCATGCGGCTCTTGTGCCTTGGAGTTATGAGCTGATTCTAGAACCTGGGGGCTGGGCCCCGGCCTTGCAAGCCCACGGCCGGGCTGGCAGCGGCTTCAGGACTGCCGGGCAAGCGGCAGGTTGAGCAGCAGGTTCTGGGGCTTGAGCTTCAACCGCTTGTCGGCATCCATCGCCATGGCCAGGTAGACCGGCCGGCCCGCCACTTCCGCGCGCATGTCCGATGCCTGGGCGAATTCCAGGCGGAACAGGCACAGCATGCGGGCCATCTGCTCCTGCGTCACCTCTTCACCCTGGTAGAGCGCATTGAGCACGGCACTGGCCTGGGCATCCAGCCCGACGTGCCAGACCCACTGCTCGTCGTCGATCTCGCGTTCCGTGGCGATGGTCACCGTCACGCCAAGGAAGTGCCGCACCCAGCGCTCCATCACCCGGCACAAGGCGTCCAGCGCCGGCTGGCCGTGCGTCAGGCTCACCACCAGGTCGTGCGCCTCGCTGCGTTCCCAGTAGACATCCGCGTTGTCTTCGCGCAGGACGTCGAGTTCGGCGGTCCGCAGCACGGCGCCGCCCTGCTTCAACAACTCACCAATGGTGCCGAAGGTGCCGGCCAGGGCGTGCCGCTCGACCGTCTGGTCGTCGGCCGCCATCACCTGGCCGTCCTCCTGGATCGCGATCTTCTGCGGCCGGAACAGCATCTCGGCCGCGCGCGCCTGCAGCGCCGTGGCGTCGTCGCCGAGCACGTTGCGCAGCAGGATCTGGGTGAGCTGGTGCACGAACACCGGCGGCACGTCGACGTCGCCCTGGAACAGCGCGAGGTAGCTGCCTTCCAGCGTCGGCCGGGCCAGCAGCCGATCCCGGAAGCGCAACCAGACGGCGTAGTTGGCGCGGGCGTCCTCGTCGCGCACCTGCGCCACCTGCTCGGTGACCATGTCGCGCGGGCTCGCGAGCAGGCGCGCGTGCAGTGCCAGTTCGGCGGCGCACGACTCCGGCACCGGTGCCAGCTCAGGCCGCGCCAGCAGGCTGGCGAGAAAGGCATCGGTCACGACCAGGTGGCCGTCGCTGTCGTGATCCAGCAGGCGGTACCCGCAGGCTGGCCAGAAGTCGTGCATTTTCAGCCGCGCACTTCGCCGTTGCCCAGCACCACCCACTTGAGCGAAGTGAGGCCTTCGATACCGACCGGGCCGCGCGCGTGGAACTTGTCGGTGCTGATGCCGATTTCCGCGCCCAGCCCGTACTCGAAACCGTCAGCGAACCGGGTGCTCGCGTTGACCATCACGCTGGCCGAATCCACCTCGCGCAGGAAACGCTGCCGCATGCAGGTGGTCGCGCGTGAGGATGGCGTCGGTGTGGTGCGAGGAATAGCGGTTGATGTGGGCGATGGCTTCGTCGATGCCGGCGACCACCTTCACGCTGATGATGGGCGCGAGGTATTCCTCGGACCAATCCTGTTCGGTGGCCTCCTGCAGATTCGCGCCCGGCACCGCCGCGAGGATCGCTTTCGCTTCCGCGTCGCAGCGCATCTCCACGCCCTTGGCGGCGTAGATCGCGCCGATCTTCGGCAGGAAATCCAGGGCCACGCCACGTGCGACGAGCAGGCCTTCGCTGGCGTTGCACGGACTGTATTTCTGCGTCTTGGCGTTGTCGGCGACCTTCACGGCCATTGCGATGTCGACCGGATCATCCACGTACACATGGCAGTTGCCGTCCAGGTGCTTGATGACGGGCACCTTGGCGTCGCGGCTGATGCGTTCGATCAGCCCTTTGCCACCGCGCGGGATGACCACGTCGACATATTGCGGCATCGTGATCAGGTGGCCGACGGCTTCGCGGTCGGTGGTCTGCACCAGCTGCACCGCGTCTTCGGGCAGGCCGGCCTGCGCCAGCGCCTGCCGCACCAGGCGCGCCAGCGCCTTGTTGGAATCGATGGCCTCGGAGCCGCCGCGCAGGATGCAGGCGTTGCCGCTCTTGATGGAGAGGCTGGCGGCCTCAATGGTGACGTTGGGACGGCTCTCGTAGATCATGCCGAACACGCCGAGCGGCACCCGCATGCGGCCCACGCGGATGCCGCTGGGCTGCTGCTGCAGGCCGAGGATCTCGCCGATGATGTCCGGCATCACGGCCAGCTGCTCGCAGCCGACGGCAAGCGTTTCGATGATCTTGGGCGTGAGCTTGAGGCGGTCCATCATGGGCGCGGACAAGCCTGCCGCCGTCGCGCGCTCCAGGTCCTTGGCGTTGTCTGCTTGCAGAGCCTGGATGTTTTCGCGCAGGAGCTTCGCGAGGGTCGACAGCACCGCGCTTTTCTCGGCCGCGCTCGCCGCCGCCATGCGCGCGGAGGCCTCCCGCGCCTGCAAGCCGAGGCTGTGCATCAATTCAGCAATGTTCAGCGCGTTCATCCCTGAATTATCCCGGAGCGCGGCATTCCCTGCAGAGGTCCATGGCCAGCCGGTGCAGCGCCTGCCAGCCGTCGCTGGGCCAACCGGGCGATTTCAGGCCCTTCACGATGCCGTCGACGATGTGGGCGGATTGCAGCAGGCCGTCCACGGCGGCGATCGACAGCTTGGGCAGCACGCGCTCGAACAGCCGCTCCTTCGGGCCCCAGACGCGCTGTTCGCGCAGCGCCAGCGGCAGGGGCCGGCCGGCCGCCATCGCATCCTTCACCCGCTTCAGGGCGCGGATGTCCTCCGAGAGCGTGTAGTGCACCAGCACCTCGGCCTCGCCCTCGGCCTGCAGGCCGTCGAGCATGCGCTGCGCCCGCACGGCCTGGCCGGCCAGCACGGCCTCGGAGAGCTTGAAGACGTCATAGCGGGCGACGTTGAGCACCGCGCCTTCGACCTGTTCGAAGCCCAGCTCACCCGCCGGGTAGAGCAAGGCGAGTTTCTGGATTTCCTGGTGCGCCGCCAGCAGGTTGCCTTCGACGCGGTCCGCGAAGAACTGCAAGGTCCGCTGGCCCTCCTCACCCGCGGCGACGCGCTGGCCCTGCTGCGCCAGGCGCTGCGTCAGCCACTGCGGCAACTGGCCACGCTCGACCGGATCCAGCTTGATCGCGACACCCGCGCCTTCCAGCGCCGTGAACCAGGCCGCCTTGAGGGTGGCCCAATCCAGCTTGGGCAGCAGGACCAGGGTGAGTGTCGAGTCGTTGCCCACCGCGCTTTCGGCCAGCTGCTGCAGGGCCGCGCTGCCGTCCTTGCCGGGTTTGCCGGAAGGGATGCGGACTTCGACGATCTGCTTGTCGGCGAACAGGCTGAGCGAGCCGCCGGCCGCCAGCACGGCGCTCCAGTCGAAGTGCGCGCCGGCCACGGTGTGCACGGTGCGCTCGGTGTAGCCCTGCACGCGCGCCGCCGCGCGGATGGCATCCGCGGCCTCCTGCACCAGCAGCGGCTCGTCGCCGTGCAGGGTGTACAGCGGCTTCAGGCCGCGCTGCAGGTGCGGGGTCAGTTGGGCGGGCGCGAGCTGCATGCCTCCAGTGTAGGGGGGGGTCGGCCCGCGCGGCGACCCGCCGGGTTTTTGCCGGGGCGCAAGGGGGGGTTCGCCTTGCGGGCTCACCCCAGCCTACGCAGCGACATGTTCCGGCGTCGGTGGGATGGTTGCCAAACCCAGTTTGCGATGGCTCTCGTGTGCCACGCGCCGGAAAGTCTCCACGGCCCGGTCGACCAGCTCGTGGCTGATCGTCAAAGGCGGTGCGAAGCGGATCACGGTGTCATGCGTTTCCTTGGAAAGCACGCCAGCGGCCGCCAGCCGCTCCACCAGGTCGCGCGCGGTGGTGCACGCCGGGTCGATGTCGACGCCGACCCACAGCCCGCGTCCGCGCACGTCGCGGATCAGCGGCCGGACTTCGGCTTGCACTTCACGCAACCGCGCGATGAGGTAGGCGCCCAATTCGGCACTGCGCTCGACCAGCTTTTCATCCTCCAGCACGCGCAGGCCCTCCAGCGCCACCGCCGCGGCCAGCGCATTGCCGCCGAAGGTGGAGCCATGGCTGTTGGGCGTGAACACGTCCATCACGGCCGCATCGGCCACGAAGGCGCTCACCGGCAGCAGCCCGCCGCCCAGCGCCTTGCCGAGGATCAGCGCGTCGGGCCGGATGCCTTCGTGCTCGAAGGCGAACCACTTGCCCGTGCGGCCCAGGCCGGCCTGCACCTCGTCGTCGATCAGGAGGACGTTGTTCTCGGTGCACCAGACGCGCAGCTGCAGGAAGAAGCCGGGCGGCGGCAGCAGCACGCCGGCCTCGCCCTGGATCGGCTCGATCAGCACGGCGCAGGTGTCCGCGGTCGCGGCCGCCTTGATGCTCTCCATGTCGCCGAAATCGAAGTGCTGGAAGCCGTCGGCAAACGGGCCGAAGCCCACACGGTACCCCGCCTCGCTGGAGAAGCCGATGATGGTGCTGGTGCGGCCGTGGAAGTTGCCGCGCGCGACCAGGATCTGCTGGCGGCCATCCACGATGCCCTTCACGCGATGGCCCCAGCGGCGCGCGCACTTGATCGCCGTCTCCACCGCCTCGGCACCGGTGTTCATGGGCAGCGCGCGCTCGAAGCCGGTGACCTCGCTGAGTTTCTCGAGAAACGGGCCCAGCGTGGTGCCGTAGTAGGCGCGGGAGGTGACGGCGACGCGCGCCAGCTGCCGCTGCGCGGCGGCCACCAGCCGCGGGTGCAGGTGGCCATGGCTGACGGCGGAATACGCGCTCATCATGTCGATGTATTCGCGGCCTTCGACATCCCAGACCAGGCAGTCCAGGGCGCGATCGACGACGACCGGCACCGGCGCGTAGTTGCGCGCGCCGAAGCGGGCCTCCTGGCCGATGTAGTCGGGAATGCCGGCAGCTGTGCCGGTCGAGGGGGCGGCGGCCATGCGTGCTCCTGCGACGGGATGCCTCAGGTATGGCACCACCCCGGCGCCAGCGCTGTAGGACGCCTTCCGCTGGCCGCGTCTTACAGCGTCTTGATCGCCGCCAGGCGGCGCATCAACTGCTGCACGATGTCCGACTGCATGTCGCGGTAAAGCAGGTTTTCCTCGGCTTCCTTGGAGAGCACCGCGGATTCGTTGAAGCTGATGTCGCGCGTCTGCAGGAGCTCGGTGTCCGGGATCAGCTCCTTCGCCTTCGGCGTCACCACCTTGAACTTGACCCGCGTGCGCAGCTGGAACTCGCGCACCTGGCCGGTGGCGGTCAGGCCGACCACGACCTTCTCGCGCTGTTCCTGCAGCACGTGAAGCACGACGTCGGCCCCGAGCATGCGCGTGGGATCGACGATGACTTCGACCTTGCCGTCGGCCGCGAAGCTGCGGCGCAGCTCGTTGCCCAGCGGCGAGGTCGGCCCGGCGCCGATGACGATGGAGCGGAACACGAAGTCCGGTGCCTGGCGCAGCTGGAAGCCGCAGCCGGCGAGGAGCGCGGCCGCACCCGCGAGCACGAGGAGGCGGCGGTTCATAGGACCACGTTCACCAGGCGCCCGGGCACGACGATGACCTTCTTCGGTGCGGCACCAGCGGCGAACTTGGTGAAAGCCTCGCTCGCGACCGCGATCTTCTCGATCGCCGCCTTGTCGGCGCCCGCCGGCACCAGGATGGAGCCGCGGTGCTTGCCGTTCACCTGCAGCACGAGTTCGATCTCGTCCTGCACCAGTGCGCTTTCGTCGAGCTTGGGCCAGGGGGCATCGAGCAGGTCGCCGGACTGCGCGGTGTAGCCCAGGGCTCGCCACAGTTCCGCGGTGATGTGCGGCGTGGCGGGGTAGAGCACGCGCAGCAGGATGCCGAAGCCTTCGCGCAGCGCGGCGTCGGCGCCCGGCTCCGCCGCCCCCTTGAAGTCCTCCAGCGCGTTGAGCATCTTCATCGCGCCGGAGACGACCGTGTTGTATTGCATGCGCTGGTAGTCGTAGTCGACCTGGCGCAGCACGGTGTGGATTTCGCGGCGCAGGGCCTGGGCCGCCTTGCCGTAGGCATTGCCCGCGAGCTTGTCCGCGACCACGCCAGCGACGTTCAGCTTCACGCCGAATTGCCAGACCCGGCGCAGGAACCGGTAGCTGCCCTCCAGCGCGTCGTCGTTCCACTCCAGCGTGGCCTCCGGCGGCGCCGTGAACATGGTGTACAGGCGGGCCGTGTCGGCGCCGTACTTCTCGATCAGGTCCTGCGGGTCGACGCCGTTGTTCTTGGACTTGGACATCGTGGTCCAGCCCTCGTAGGTCACCGGCTGGCCGTCCGACTTCGCCGTCGCGGAGACCACCTTTTGGTGTTCATCGCGCACGATGTCGAGGTCGTGCGCCCAGTAGTAGTGCTTGCCCGTGTCGACACGCACGAAGGCCTCGTTCAGCACCATGCCCTGCGTGAGCAGCTTGGTGAATGGCTCGTCGACCTTCACCAGCCCCATGTCGCGCATCACCTTGGTCCAGAAGCGCGCGTACAGCAGGTGCAGGATGGCGTGCTCGATGCCGCCGATGTACTGGTCCATCGGCATCCAGTAGTCGGCGCCCTCCGCCACCATCGCCTGGTCGTTCTTCGGGTCGCAATAGCGCATGTAGTACCAGGCGCTGTCGACGAAGGTGTCCATCGTGTCCGTCTCGCGCCGCGCGGGCTTGCCGCACACGGGGCAGGCGCAGGCGAGGAAGTCTTCGCGCTTGTTCAGCGGGTTGCCGCTGCCGTCGGGCACGCAGTCCTGCGGCAGCACCACCGGCAGGTCCTTCTCCGGCACCGGCACCGCGCCGTGCTCGGCGCAATGGATGATGGGAATCGGCGTGCCCCAGTAACGCTGGCGGCTGACGCCCCAGTCGCGCAAGCGCCAGGTGGTCTTCTTTTCGCCCAGGCCCTTCTGCTGCAACGCGTGCGCCACGGCGTTCACCGCTTCCTGGTACCCGAAGCCGCTGTAGATGTCGGAGTTGATGGTGACGCCGTTGACCTTGTCGGTGTACCACTCGTGCCACTGCTTGTAGTCGTAGCGCTCGCCGTCCACGTGAACCACCTGCATGATGGGCAGCCGGTACTTCATCGCGAACTCGAAATCGCGCTCGTCATGGCCAGGCACGCCCATGACCGCGCCATCGCCGTAGCTCATGAGCACATAGTTGCCCACCCACAGCGGCACTTCCTCGCCGCTCAGCGGATGCTGGACGACCAGGCCGGTGTCCATGCCTTCCTTCTCGCGCAGCGCGAGTTCGGCCTCGGTGGTGCCGCCCTTCTTGCAGTCTTCGATGAAGGTGGCGAGCTCGGGGTTGGTCTTGGCCGCATGAGCTGCCAGCGGATGCTCGGGCGCCACTGCGCAGAAGGTCACGCCCATGATGGTGTCGGCCCGCGTCGTGAAGACGTACATGCGGCCATCGCCGATCAGCTCGCCGTCATCGCCGCGGATGGCGTGCGGGAAAGCGAAGCGCACGCCCTCGCTCTTGCCGATCCAGTTCTCCTGCATCAGCTTCACGCGCTCGGGCCAGCCGGGCAGCTTCTGCTGCACGTGGTCGAGCAGCTCCTCGGCGTAGTCGGTGATCTTCAGGTAGTAGCCGGGGATCTCGCGCTTCTCGACGACCGCGCCGGTGCGCCAGCCCTTGCCGTCGATCACCTGCTCGTTGGCCAGCACGGTCTGGTCCACCGGGTCCCAGTTGACGACCTGGGTCCTGCGGTAGGCGATGCCCTTGTCCAGCATCTTCAGGAACAGCCACTGGTTCCACTTGTAGTAGCTGGGGTCGCAGGTGGCGACCTCGCGCGACCAGTCGATCGCCAGGCCCATCGCCTGCATCTGCTGCTTCATGTAGGCGATGTTGTCGTAGGTCCACTTCGCCGGCGGTACCTTGTTTTTCAGCGCCGCGTTCTCCGCCGGCAGGCCGAAGGCGTCCCAACCCATCGGCATCAGCACGTTGTAGCCGTTCATGCGCAGGTAGCGCGTCAGCATGTCGTTGATGGTGTAGTTGCGCACGTGCCCCATGTGCAGCTTGCCGCTCGGGTAGGGCAGCATCGAGCAGGCGTAGAACTTCTTCCTGCCTGCGTCCTCGGTCACGCGATAGGCATCGCGCGCGGTCCAGCCGGCCTGGGCGGCGCGCTCGACCTCGAGGTGGTTGTACTTGTCTTGCATGATGGGGAAATTGTAGGCGGCGGGGCCGCCTTCCCTGGCCGGCGGGCTATTTCCCCAGCGGCTCCGCCACGAAACCGATGCGCGTGAGCCCCGCCGCGTGCGCCGCGCCCATCACCTCCACCACGCGGCCGTAGGGCACGGCCTGGTCGGCGCGCAGCTGGACTTCGGTGTCGGGATTGCGCTTGGCAGTGGCCGTCAGCTGCTCTTTCAGCTGGGCCGGCGTGACCGGCTTGTCGTTCAGGAACAGCCCGCCCGCCTTGTCGAGCGCCAGCGTGACGAAGCGGGGCGCGTCGCCGGCCTGGCCGCCCTCGGCCTTGGGCAGCTCCAGGCGGATGGCGCTGGTCAGCAGCGGCGCGGTGATGATGAAGATGACCACCAGGACCAGCATCACGTCCACCAGGGGCGTGACGTTGATCTCGCTCATCGGCTGTGGCAGCTGGGTGCGTTCGAGGCGGCCGAAAGCCATGGTCAGCTGCCGCCGGCGGGCGCCGTTCCGTGGGTCAGCAGCTCGCGCAGGTCGCGCGCGAAGCCCTCCAGGTCGGCCTCGATGCGGCCGATCAGCCGGCCGAAGATGTTGTAGCCCAGCACGGCGGGGATGGCCACGGCCAAGCCGGCGGCCGTCATGATGAGCGCCTCGCCCACCGGGCCCGACACCTTGTCGATGGTGATCTGGCCCGCGGTGGCGATGCCGGTGAGCGCGTGGTAGATGCCCCAGACGGTGCCCAGCAGGCCGACGAACGGGGCGGTCGAGCCCACGGTGGCCAGCAGCACCTGGCCGAACTGCAGCTTGTCCAGCACGCGGTGCAAGGCGTCGCGCAGGACGCGGGTGAGTTGCTGCGACTTGTCACCGGAAGCGGCCAGCGAGCCCGGCGCCTGCACCTGGGTGGCGGCGATCAGCGGCAGCACCAGGGCTTCACGGTCGAACGCGCCGACCTTCTGTGTCGCCTCTTGCAACGATGCGGATTGCCAGAAAGCCGCGGTGCTGCGGGCGACGTCGCCACTGGCCCGGTGCAGCAGGCGCGCTTTCCAGAGGATCACCACCCAGCTCGCGACCGACATCGCCAGCAGGAGGAGCGCCACGCCCTGGGTGACGAAGTCGCCCTGGCTCAGCAGCGCCCAGAGGCTCATGAGTTGCGCAGGTTCAGGACGTCGAACATGTCGTACAGCCCCGTCTTCTTGTCCGCCAGGAACCGCACCGCGCGCAGGGCGCCCTGCGCATAGGACGTGCGGTTGGATGACTTGTGCGTGATCTCGATGCGCTCGCCGGTGCCGGCGAACAGCACGGTGTGGTCGCCGACGATGTCGCCGCCGCGGATGGCCGAAAAACCGATGGTGGAGGGGTCGCGCTCGCCGGTGATGCCCTCGCGCGCGTAGACCGCGCATTGCTTCAGGTCGCGCCCGATGGCCGCGGCGATCACCTCGCCCATCTTCAGCGCCGTTCCCGAGGGCGCGTCCACCTTGTGCCGGTGGTGCGCCTCGATGATCTCGATGTCGTAGCCGGTGGCCAGCGCCTGGGCCGCCATTTCCAGCAGCTTCAGTGTGACGTTGACACCCACGCTCATGTTGGGCGCCATCACGATGGCCATGTCGCGCGCCAGGTCGGCGATCTGCGCTTTTTGCGCATCGCTCAAACCGGTGGTGCCGATCACGGCCTTCACCCCGAGTTCGCGGCAGGCCTTCAGGTGCGCCATCGTGCCGTCGGGCCGCGTGAAGTCGATCAGCACCTGCGCCCGGGCCAGGCCGGTGCGCAGATCGGCCGACACCGGCACCCCGCTCGCGTGGCCGAGAAAGGCCGCCGCGTCATTGCCGATGCTGGGGCTGGACGCGATGTCGAGCGCGCCGGCCAGCAGGCAGTCGTCGGCATGGCGGATGGCCTCGATCAGCATGTGCCCCATGCGGCCGGAGGCGCCGGCGACGGCGATCCGGTGCTGGGAGGCCGCGGCGGGAGGCGGCTGCGTCGCACCGGCCACCGCCACCTTCTTCAGGGTTTCCGGAGACTTGGCCATGGACGGCTCAACGCGCCGGCGGTTCGAGCGGTGGGTAACTGGCGGCCGGAGCGGTCGGCGGCGTCGCCGGCATGGGGGTGGATGCCGCCCCCGACTTGCCGCTGAACTCGCGCAGCTTGTCCTCGCTGGCTTCCATGGGCGGGATGGCGCCGGTCTTGCGCTTGTTGTCGAGCGTGGCGACGAATTCGGCTTCGCTGGGCATGGTGTCGCCCTGGGCGCGGTCCATGGCGTCGCCCTTGAAGAACACCGTCAGCTTGCGCTGCTGCGGCTCGACGCCCTGGCGCTTCAGGGTGAAGACGTAGTCCCAGCGGTCGGCATGGAACAGGCTGGTCACCAGCGGCGTGCCCAGGATGTCACGCACCTGCTGGCGCGACATGCCGGGCTTGAGGGCCTCGACCTGCTCGCGCGAGACGAAATTGCCCTGCACGATCTCGATCTTGTAAGGCGAGAACAGGCCGGTCACCCGCTCCTTCATGTTGAAGGAGCCGCAGCCGGCCAGGACCAGCGCCGCGGCGGCGGCCAGGGCGATTCGCGGCGTGCGATCAGGCGGGAAATGCATGGGGAAGGGCTGGCGATATGATCGGCGCATTGTAGCCATGACCAATCTGGACGAACTCAAGAGCACGGGCCTGAAGGCGACGCTGCCGCGGATGAAAATCCTCGATGTGTTCCACCGCGGGACGCAGCGCCACATGACGGCCGAAGATGTCTTCCGCGTGCTGCTGGAGGAGCGCTCCGACATCGGCCTGGCCACCGTCTACCGGGTTCTCACCCAGTTCGAGCAGGCCGGCATCCTGTCGCGCAGCCATTTCGACAGCGGCAAGGCCGTCTACGAACTCAACGAAGGCACCCACCACGACCACCTGGTCTGCACCTCGTGCGGGCGCGTCGAGGAGTTCTACGACGCCGAGATCGAGAAGCGCCAGCAGATCGTCTCCAAGGCCAAGGGCTGGATCCTGCAGGACCATGCGATGTCGCTGTACGGACTCTGCGCGAACTGCGCATCGAAACGCTAGCCGGTGTTGCGGGGGTGGGGGGGGGGGGGGGGGCGCGCCCCCCCCCCCCCCCCACCCCAGCAACAACGCGTTCTCTACCCGCCTTGCTCCATCGCCCGGCGGTGCCGCTCGACGAATTCCTGGTAAGTGTCGACGCCTCGCAGTTGCAGGATGGTGTTGCGCACCGCCGCCTCGACCAGCACGGCGATGTTGCGGCCGGCCACGACCGGGATCACCGCCTTGCGCACCGGCACGCCCAGCACGTCCTGGGTGAGCGGCTCGTAGGGCAGGCGTTCGTATTCGCGCTCCATCGTCTCGCGGCGCACCAGGTGCACGATCAGGCGCAGCCGCATCTTCCGGCGCACCGCCGTCTCGCCGAAGATGGCGCGGATGTCCAGCAGGCCGATGCCGCGCACCTCCAGGAGGTTCTGCAGCAGCTCGGGGCAGCGGCCTTCGATGGTGGTCTGGTTGACGCGATAGAGGTCCACCGCGTCGTCGGCCACCAGTCCGTTGCCGCGGGTGATGAGTTCCAGCCCCAGCTCGCTCTTGCCCAGCCCGGATTCACCCGTGATCAGCACGCCCAGGCCCAGGATGTCCATGAACACGCCATGCATCGACGTGCGTTCGGCGAAATGCTTGGACAGGTAGGCGCGCAGCACGTCGATCACGAAGGCCGAGGGCTCCTGCGTGGCGAACATGGGGATCTGCGCCCGCTCGCACATCGACAGCAGCGCGTCCGGCGCGACCTGGCTGTCGGTGAGCACCAGCACCGGTGGCTCCAGCGTGACGATGCGGGAGATGCGGCGCGCGCAGTCCTCGGCCGTGGCGTTGGAAAGGTAAGCCACCTCGCGCACCCCCAGGATCTGCACGCGGTACGGGTGGATGTAGTTCAGGTAGCCGACCAGGTCGGCGCCGGAGCGCGCCGCCCGCACCGCCACCTCGTCGAAGCGGCGTTCGGAGGCGCCCAGCCCGGCGACCCATTCCCACTTGAGCTGCGCCCGGTGGTCTTCGAACAGGACGTCGGCGCTGACGACGGTGGGTTTCAAGCCTGGGCGCCGGGGCTGTGCTCAGGCGGGTTGAGCCGACTGCCAGCTGGCGATCAGCTGGTGCAGGTCGGCGGCGGTCGGGCTCGCTTTGATCTTGTCGCGCAGGGGCGCATCGCTCAGCAGCTCGGCGATCTCGGACAGGATCTCCAGGTGCTTCTGAGTCGCCGCCTCGGGCACCAGCAGGAAGATCAGGAGGTTCACCGCCTGTTCGTCGGGCGCGTCGAAGCCGATGGGGTGCGCGAGTTGGAACAGCGCAGCCATCGGCGCCTTCAGGCCCTTGATGCGGCCGTGCGGAATGGCGACGCCATGGCCCAGGCCGGTCGAACCCAGCCTTTCGCGCGCGAACAGGCTGTCGGTGATCAGGGCGCGGGAGAGGCCGTGGAGGTTCTCGAACAGCAGGCCGGCCTCTTCGAATGCGCGCTTCTTGCTGGTGGCATCGACGCCCACCAGGACCTGGGTGGACGGCAAAATGGACGCGAGGCGATTCATGGCGGTGGCTGGGGGCGATTATGCACCTGGGACGGTGCACTGCAACAAAACGTGCCTCCCGCGCCACAGGAGGACAACGGGCATGAAAAAGGCCCCGGATGGGGCCTCTGTCTGGTGCCTTTTACCCGTGCTTCACATGAGGCGTTTGGGGGAAGCGCAGTGGTGGTCCTGCAGGCGGGTCTTGTGCCGGCCGACCTGGCGGTCCAGCTTGTCGACGAGTTCGTCGAGCGCGGCGTACAGGTCCTCGTGGGAACTCTCGGCGAACATGTCGTTCCCCTTCACGTGGATCTTGCATTCGGCGCGCTGCCTTCGTTCCTTCTCCTTTTGCTTTTCGACGGTCAACAGGACCTTGATGTCGACGACCTGGTCAAAGTGGCGGGTGATTCGATCGAGCTTGGTGGTCACGTAGTTGCGCAGAGCCGGGGTAACTTCGAGATGGTGACCGCTGATCGTCAGGTTCATGGAGCCTCCTGTTGCACTCGGGTGGGAAGTGGGCGCCAGGATGACGCCCGGAGAAGGAAAAACCGTGTCGTCGATCCACTATGCCCCCGCCCCCCCTGAAAAGCAATCGAATTCCGCTCATGCGATGCAGCAAATTGAAAGCACCGCGCAAGTGCTTGATGTGGCTCAGCTTTTTGCCGGCGCGGCGGTGGCACCATGGAGGGTGAGGCGAGGCGCCAGCCAGACGGCCGCGCAGCTCGCCAAAGCGCCGACCAGCGCGGCTTGCCAATAGTTGCGCACCAGTCCCTGCGGGTCGCGGCTGATCAACTGGCCGCCCACGAAGGCCGCGATGCCCATGCCCGCAGCCTGCACGGACGCGTTGAGCGTCATGAAGGTGCCGCGCAGCCGCGGCTCGGCCGCCGAGGTGATGATCGCCATGCCGGGGATCATCCGGCCGCTCATGAACATGAACATCAGCGTGGTGACCACCAGGATCGCCGCCAGCGGCAGCCCGCCGACCAGCGTCACGCCCACCATGGGAACGACGGCCCCCAGCGCCAGCCAGCGGAAGGTGCGCACCTTGCCCAGGCGGTCCGTCGCGCGGCCGAACCAGCGCGCGCTGAAGAGCGTCACGACGCCCCCGCACAGGTAGATGTAGGGGATGTCTTCCGCCCGCAGGCCGGCGTTGGCGGTCATGTAGAGGGTGATGTAGGGCACCACGGTGAACCCGGCCGACATCATGAGCGCGGTGAGTGCGAAGGCCTTCTGGTGGTTGCGGTCCGCCAGCACCTGCGACAGGCCGCTCCAGGTGGAAGGCCGCACCCCTTGCAGGTGGTGGTCGAGCCGCGGCATGGTCAGGGCCGCCATCACGACCAGCACGCCGCTCAGCGCGGCGATCCCGAAGAACGGCGCATGCCAGCTGAAATGCGCCGCCAGGAACAGGCCGAGAGGCACGCCGGCGACGGTGGAAACCGAGAACGAGGTCATCACCACGCTCATGGCGCGGCCGCGGCGTTCGAACGGGATCGTGTCGGCCACGATGGTCTGGCACAGCGCGGACAGCACGCCGCCGAACAGGCCGGCGGCCACCCGTGCCGCCATCAGCAGCACATAGCTGGGCGCCAGTCCGCAGGCCAGCGTGGCCACCCCGAACAGCACGTAGAGCGTGAGCAGCAGCTTCTTGCGGCCGAAGCGGTCGACGTAGGTCGAGGCGAGCAGCCCCGAGGCCCCGGCGGCGAGCGTGTACGCACTCACCAGCAAGCCGAACTGGGCGTCGCTGATGCCGAACAGGGCCCGGAACTGGGGCCCCAGCGGCATCATGATCATGAAGTCGAGGATGTGGGTGAACTGGATGCCGGCCAGGGTCATCAGCAGCCACAGTTCACGGCGCGGTGTCAGCGTGGGAGCGGGAGTCAAGCGGGCATTGCAACAGAAAAAGCAAAACGCCGGCCGGTGTGGGGCCGCGCAGGCCCACGGGCCTGGACGCCGCCCCAAATAAAAAGCGGCCCCGCAGGGCCGCTTTCCGGGCGCGACGGCGCCAGGGCGTCAGCGCAGGCGCCAGGCAGCCGCGGCGTCGAGCCGGTTCCAGCCGCCAGCCCGGGGGTGGGCCTGCGCGCCGGGGCGCTCGAGGTTGGCGTGCTCCACGCGCTCGGCCTGCGGCTTGTCGCGGGGCGTGTCGTTGTAGCGGTTGGTGGACTTGGGTTCTTTGTACATGGTCGGCTCCTGTTCGGTGCTCAGCTGCCGTGGCTGCTGGGGGTGCGCTTGGCGGGCTGCGCGGTGGCGGGGCGGTCGGCCTGGCGGCTGATGAAGGGCCACGCGTGGCCGGTGCGGCCCTTGCGGGCCAGCGGGCTGTCCGTCTTGGCTTCGGCCGCGGCGGGCCGCCAGTTCAGGCGGCTGGCGTTCGGGTCGGTCGCTAGCTGGATCATCTCGGCTCCTTCAAGGCTTGCTCTCCCGGGGGCCTCGCCTCCGGTCCAGTCAATGTAGGGGGCGCTTCTCGGCCGTTCTGTCGGACGTTCTGGCCCAGCCATGTAGGACTTGTCCTGCGAACCCCACAGCCGAGCTCGATCGGGCCGGGAGCGGGCAGTTGCTAGTTGCCACCGGCCCGGCAAGCTCTACCATGGGCAGGCCTTCATGAGCCTCGGAACCATCATCCACGCCGGCCTCACCCGCCCGGACCGCCTCGTCCATGCGCTGGTCCTCATGGGCGGCGGGGCCCGCACGGCCTACCAGGTCGGCGTATTGCAGGCGGTCGGCGCCATGCTGAAGATCCAGCCCGACCGGCCCGGCCGCTTCCCTTTCCAGGTGCTGGTGGGCACGTCGGCCGGCGCGCTCAACGTGGCTTACCTGGCCAGCACCGCGGCCGCCGGCCTGGGTTCCTTCGAACTGCTGAGCCAGTTCTGGAGCCGGATCGACTCGGACCACGTCTACCGCATGGAGGGCGTGCCGAGCTGGGTGCGCTTCAGCCGGCTGCTGGCCGCCGTCAAGCTGTGGGGGCAGGCGCGCAAGCAGGGCGCGATCCTGGACAACATGCCGTTGGTGGACACGCTGCACCACGCGATCTCGCTGGGCGGCATCGAAGAAGCCTTCCAGGCCGGCGCCATCGACGCCGTGGCGGTCACCGCGTCCAGCTACAGCACGGGCGTCCACTGGACCTTCTGCCACACCGGCAACGACCGCAAGCACGAGGCCTGGCAGCGCCCTGGCCGGCGCGCCGAATTCCAGCCGCTGACCATCGAACACCTGGTGGCCTCCAGCGCCATTCCCTTCCTGTTTCCCGCGACCCCGCTGTGGGTGGACGGCCGGCGCGAGTATTTCGGCGACGGCTCCATGCGCCAGGTGTCGCCGCTGTCGCCCGCGGTGCACCTGGGAGCGCACAAGGTCCTGGTGGTCGGTGTCGGGCAGCCGCAGCGTTCCGGCATGGGCGGCGACGACACGGCCACCAGCGCCGGCGTCGGCGCGCGCGCGCCGACCATGGGTGGCATCGCCGGCCATGCCATGGCCAGCGTGTTCCACGACACGCTGCAGGCCGACGTGGAACAGACCCAGCGCATCGCCCGCACGTTGCAGCAGCTGCCGCGTGAAGTGGCCGCCGTGATGCCGTATCGCGCGATCGAGGTGCTGGCGATCCAGCCCACGCAGTCGCTCGACGCCGTGGCCGCCAAGCACATCCACCTGCTGCCCACCACCTTGCGGCGGGCCCTCGGCGGCCTGGGCGCGCTGCGGGGCGGCGGCGGCTCGCTGGCCAGCTACCTGCTGTTCGAGCAGCAGTTCGTGCAGGCCCTGGTGAAGCTGGGCGAGCAGGACGCGTATGCGCGCAAGGACGAATTGATGGCGTTCTTCTCCAGCTGAAGTCATGGCCGGGCGGCATAATCGCGCCCGACTGCCATGCTGAACATCTTCACCCTCGCCAACGGCCGCCTCTTCCAGGAGGAAATCGAGTCGCTGGAGGAGCTGTCGCGGTTCCAGCCGATCTGGGTGGACCTGGAGTCGCCGACGCCGGAAGAGAAGCGCTGGGTCAAGCAGTACTACGGCCTCTCCATTCCCGAAGACGCGATGGACGAGGACATCGAGGAGTCGGCGCGTTTCTACGAGGAAGACAACGGCGACCTGCACATCCGCAGCGACTTCCTGATCGCCGGCGACGACGAGCCGCGCACCGTGCGCGTGGCCTTCATCCTGAACCTGGTGAACCAGACGCTGAAGAGCCACGGCGTGCTGTTCTCCATCCACGACGAGGACGTCCCCGTGTTCCGCCTGCTCCGCTTGCGCGCGCGCCGGGCGCCCGGGCTGATCGAGGATGCGAAGGAGGTCCTGCTGAAGCTGTTCGACGCCGACGCGGAGTATTCCGCCGACACGCTGGAAGGCATCTACGACGAGCTGGAGAAGGTCAGCAAGCAGGTGCTGTCCGGCGAGGTGACGGACACGCTGGCGGGCGAGGTGCTGGCCGACATCGCACGGCAGGAAGACCTGAACGGCCGCATCCGCCGCAACGTGATGGACACGCGGCGGGCGGTGAGTTTCATGATGCGCAGCCGCATGCTGAACGCCGACCAATTCGAGGAGGCGCGGGGCATCCTGCGCGACATCGAATCGCTCGACAACCACACGGCCTTCCTGTTCGACAAGATCAACTTCCTGATGGACGCCACCGTCGGCTTCATCAACATCAACCAGAACAAGATCATCAAGATCTTCTCGGTGGCCAGCGTCGCGCTGCTGCCGCCCACGCTGATCGCCAGCATCTACGGCATGAATTTCAAGTTCATGCCGGAGCTCGACTGGGCGTCCGGCTATCCGTTCGCGCTGGGGCTGATGGTGGCCTCGGCGCTGGTTCCGATGTGGTACTTCCGCAAGCGCGGCTGGCTGCGCTAGCCGCCGCGTCGACGTGCCGCAGCTCTCGCACGCAGGCGACCTGTTCGTGCGGGCCTTCTCGGGCTGATCTTCGGCCTGCTGGGCGCGCTGCTGGTGACGGGCATCGCAGGGAGCGCGACGCTCACGGGGAGCCTGGAGTTTGCCGTCGATCGCTACTACGGATCCGCCTGGATCGGCGCTGGGATGCTCGAGGCACGCCTGCCGGCTCGTTCGGGCGAGATCTGGCTGGATGCCGTCGCGCCGGTGCATCTCGCAGCCGGCACGACCCGGCTGTTGGAGTTTCACTTGCGGGGGACCTGCCGGCCGAACTCCCGGCCGGCGAGTCGGTCTGGACGCTGCGCCTGGACCGCCGGCGCAATCGCCTGGTGGTCCACGACGTCCTGCTGCCGCAGGCGATCTTCGTTCCCGAAGACCCGCGCTAGAATCAGCCCAAAGTATGCATTTTCAGGAATGGCTTGATGGCGGGGACCGTTGAAATCTTCGGCCGGACGCGGCTGGTGGCGGGCAGCGTTGCGCTGACGACGGCGCGTGCCAAGCGGCAGCACCACTGCCCTTCAACCCCTTCGCGATTCTCGGCTTCCTGGCGCTGTATGCCGCCGGGTTCGTGGGCCTGGTCATCGCACTGGTCGTCTCCATGAGAAAGCCAAAGACGTGGTGTCGCTGACTCTCCTGTTGATCGTTGCCATTCCCGTTTTCCTCATCCTGCTCAGCAAGGGCGGCACACGGCAGCAGAGAATCCGCTGGGCCTCGGCCAGCGTTGCCGGCGTCATTGCGTTCGTCTTGCTGATTGGCCTGGCGGTGAACCTGCTGGTCCGCAGCGAGAAGCCCTCGGCGTCGTTCAACCTGTCGGAGTGGGTGCTCGTGGCCGGCATCGTCGGTACGATCGCGATTCCCCCGGCGGTCTACTGGCGGTTCACGCTCCGCTTTCCTGCCCCCAAGCGCGCTCGGACACGCACCGCCAGCACGCCGCGGCCCTCCGGCAGCGCGACCGCGCCAGGCGGCGAGCTGCCATCCATCGCTGGCGCGGTCGGGTCGGTTGTCGTGCGATTGCTGGTCGGGGGAATCGTCTTCGTTGTCGTCTTCGCGCTTGCGCTGCTCTCAGCCCTGCTTTCCGGTGGCGCCGAGACGTTCTTGACGCTCGTCTGGATCGTGATCTTCGCGGCGCCGGTTTGGGCTCTGGTCCCGCTGGTGCGCGCCCTGTACCTCCACCACCAGGCGCGGCGTTGACACTATGGCCCCCGTGATGAAGCTCGCCCTGGCCATCGCTGTGGCCGCCTCGATGACCTCTGCCGCGCACGCGATCGGAGGGGGTTGCGGCGACTGGCTCGAAAGGCCGATGGGCAAGGCAGCCACGTCGGGCACGCCGGCGGACGTTCAGCGCGAGATCACCACATGGCTGGACGCGAAAGCCAAGGAGGTGAGCTTGCTTCAGTCGCTCAAACACTTTGCCTCCGGCCTCGCGAAGCAGCGCTGGCGGGAGAGGTGGCTGCAGGGCCTGATGTTCAGCGGCTTGAGCAGCGAGGATGAAGTGTGCGCGCCCGGTCCGCTGCTGCCGGCCGCCATCCGCGCCGGCAACCTGGAAGTGGTGCGCTTCCTGACCGGCTCGCCCTTGGGGGTGAAGCCCGATATTCCGCCGTATGTCCTCTTCAACGCCTGCGACTTCATCTACTCGCCCGCGTCAGGGGAACTGGCCCGCCGCCGCGCCGCCGTCGCGTTGCTGCTGGATTCGCGCAAGGTGAACCTCAACGCGACGTACCGCGATCGGCCGATCCTGCACATGTGCAAGGCGCCGGAACTCGTGAGCCTGTATGTCGAGCGCGGCGCCGACACCCGGTACGAAGAGGGCGAGGGCGTGTACCGCAAGAACTTGCTGGAAATTGCCGTTGGCGAGGCGATGCGCTTCAGCGAAGACACCACGACCGATACGGTCCAGGGCGTGGAGCGCGCCAGAATTTTCGCCAGCGTTCTTGCACCCACCATCACCGGCCGCACGCAAGAGCACGTTCGCGAGGCCTGCAACCGCTCCCCGCCGTGGAACCCCAAGACCTGCCGCGCGTTGTCGACCTTCATCCAGGCGCCCGCAGGCACCTTCGGCCCGCATTAGGGAAAGGGCTGGAACGGATGGTTGGTTAGAAGCTCACCTTCACGCCCACGCGCACCGTGCGCGGCATCGAGGGGTGCAGGTGCACCGACGCCGGTGTCACGCCGTCCGCGAACGCGGGCTCGCCGGGCAGCCGCGATGCATAGGCGTACTGCACGTCGCTGGCCCGCCGGTCGAACAGGTTGAAGACATCCAGCGACAGTTCCACCGCGCGGCTGAAGCGGTAGGAAACGCGCGTGTTGACCAGCGTGCTGGCCTCGCCGCGGATCGAGTTGTCCTCGATCAGGGGATGCGCGCCGAAGTGGCGCACGCGCGCCCCCACCGTCCAGGGACCGGACACGTAAGTGATTCCCAGCGTCGCCACCCGTTCCATCGCGCCGGGAATGCGGTCGCCCGCCGGATCGCTGTCGCCGAAACGCGCGCGCGTCAGCGACAGGTCCGCGTCGACTTCCCAGGCCGGCGCGGGTCGCCAGTTCGCCGTCAGTTCGATCCCCCGGCGCCGGGACGGCCGGGACGCTTCCGTCGTGCCGGCGTCGCCCACGAACAGCAGCTCGGAATCCAGGTCGAGCGCCCACAGCGCCGCCGTCGTGGTGAGCGTCGTGCCCCACTTCTGGCGCGCGCCGATCTCGTAGCCCGTGGCGGGCGCGAGCGGCGTGGCGCGCTCGACCGGCGTCACGCCGTCGCGCGGATCCACGCGGATGACGGTGCCGCGCGCGTCGTTGCTGTGGAAGCCGCGGCCCCAGTTCGCATAAAGGTCCAGCCGGTCCGACGGGCTGTAGATCAGCGAAGCCTTTGGGCTGGCGCGCGACGCCCGGGTCGAGCCGCTGTTCGCGGCGACGGAGCTCGTGACGTCGATGTCCCGCTGGTCCCAGCGCAGGCCCGCGATCGCCTGCCACTGCGGCGTGAGCTGCAACTCGGCCTGGCCCCAGAGGCCCAGGGCCGTGAGCTGGACTTCGTCGCTGCGGACGGTGGAGGTGCGCGCGCGCTGGAAGGTGTCGTAGAGGCCGACCTCACCGACGTTGTCGCGCCTCAGGTCGGCACCGAAGCTCAGCTGGCCATCCAGCCCGCCCAGCTTCAGCGGCCGGCTCTGGCGCGCGCCCAGCCCGAAGACGTTGCGGCGGTCCACCTGCTCGAACTGGTCCAGTGCAACGTTGCCGTTGCATGCGGCCGGCAGCGGGTCGGCGTCGCAGCCCCGGGTGTAGTAACTGAAGTTGGAGAACAGGTCGAAGCTGTAGCGCAGCGCGTAGGCGGAAACGGCTGTCTGCACACCGCCCTCCGAGCGTGTCCATTCCCCATTGATTCCCGTGCGCCGGGTCCGGCCGCCGGCGGTGGGGTCGAGCGTGTCGAAGCGGCCGATGGTCCCGTTGTCGATCGCGCGCTTGGGTACCTGGTCGGTGGAGATCCACGAAGCCTCGTAGTGGGTGGCGCCCAGCACCAGGCCGTTGTCGGGCGTGCCCAGCGAGTACTTGGCGGTGAGGTTGGTCTTGCGCAGGTCCTGCGACACGGTCCAGGGGCCGTCGTCGCCGCCGCGTTCGGCGGCGAACAGCAGATCGCCCCCGCCGGCCACGACGGAGCCGGCCGCCAGGATGCGCCGGTAGCCGAAGCGGCCGATCTCCAGCAGGCCGAACGGCTGCTCGAGCTTGCGCAGCGTGCGGATGCGGACGCTGCCCGCGGTGGCGAAATCGCCTTCCTGCGCGTAGTAGGGGCCTTTGCGGTACTGCACCGAATCGACCAGTTCGGGGATCAGGAAGTACAGGTCGGTGTAGCCCTGGCCATGGCCGTGCGTCGGGAAGTTGATGGGAACGCCATCGACGAAAGTCGCCAGGTCCGTACCGTGGTCCAGGTTGAAGCCGCGCATGAAGTACTGGTTGGCCTTGCCTTCGCCCGCATGCTGCGTGGCAACCAGTCCTGGGACCGCCTCCATGATGTCGCCCGCGCGCAGGACGGGACGGGTGCGCAATTGCTTCGAGGTGACGACGCCTTCGCTGGCGCTGGTGGCGCTGCCTTGCAGGTCCTCCCGCGTGCTCTGGATGGTGACCGGCTTCAACTCCCCTGATGTCTGGGCCGATGCGGGTTGCAGCGGGACGACAAGGCCAAGGGACAGGGTGACGCTGAACGCACCAAAGCGACGGACAATCAAGGGAGCTCCCTCAGGCGAAGAAAGAAAATCGATGTTTGCCACGATCTTACGTGCCGGCTCAGCAGTCGGATTCAGCTTCGTCATCGGTTGCAGTCCTGTTTTTGCCGCCGGCGGCCACCACGCGGTGGACGACGCCGCCATCCTGGAGCCGGGCCAATGCGAGCTGGAGGGCTGGTTCACGCGCGCGCGCGGCGGTGAGCGCGTGTTCCATGCCGGCGCCGGCTGCCGGGTCGGCCCGCTGGAGCTCGGCGTCGCCGGCGAACACGCGCGCCCGCGCGGCGCCGGTTCCGAGTCGGCATGGGGGCTGCAGGCCAAGTGGGCGCAGGAAGTCGCCAAAGGCTTCAGTGTCGGCCTCGCGCTCTCACCCGTCTGGGCCGCGCATGCGCGGCCGCGCTACCAGGGCGCCACGTTGGCCGGCCTGGCCACCTGGGTGGCGCACGAGAACGTGGCGCTGCACCTGAACGCGGGGCGCGACTTCGTGCACCGGGGCGATGACGAGAACCGCTACGGTGTGTCCGCGGAGTGGACCGGCATCTCCGGCTGGTCGCTGGTGGCGGAGCGCTACAAGGAGTCGCAGACGCACTTCGCTCGCGTGGGGGCGCGCTGGCTGGCGGGCGAAAACTGGAGCGTCGACCTGAGCCGCGCGCACCGTCTCACCGGCCCCGGCGTGTCGAACTGGACGCTGGGCGCCACCTGGCTGCTGGAGCGCAAGTAGCGCGCCGCCTGCGCCTCAGCCGCGCAGAAAAGCCTCGACGATGGCGGCCGAATGGCGGCTCGCCACTTCTTCGATGAAGCGCAGGAAGTCCCCATGGGCTTCGTCGTCGGCCCGGTCGGAGACAGTGCGCACGGCCGCGAACGCCACGCCGTAGTCGTGGCACACCTGGGCAAAGGCCGCGCCCTCCATCTCCACCGCCAGCGCATCGGGCAAGGCGGCCTGCAAAACGCGGCTCTCGGCCGCGCTCGCCACGAAACGGTCGCCACTGGCGACCAGGCCGCGATGCAGCGTGGCCCCTGGCAGTGCCCGGCGGGCCGCCTCGGCCAGCTTGTCGCTGAGCGTCGCGGAGGTCGGGAAGCGGCTCATGCCGTAGAGCGGCACCTCGTAACGCGGAAAGATCGGCGAGGCATCGAGATCATGCTGGACGAAGCTGTCGGCCACCACCACGTCGCCGACCTTCACCCCAGGCGCCAGGCCGCCAGCGACGCCGGTGAACAGCACGCGCTCGACCTGAAAGCGCTCGATGAGCACCGTCGCGGTCGTCGCAGCAGCCACCTTGCCGATGCGCGACAGGACCGCCACGACCTCCTGGCCATGCAGGTGGCCGGCATAGAAGTCGCGGCCGGCAACGGTCTGCATCGTCTCGTCGGGCATGAGGGCCAGCACGGCGGACAGCTCCTCGTGCATGGCGGAGACGATGGCGATGGGGGACATGGGCGGATTGTGCCGCGACAATGAACGCATGAACGCAAGCACCCACGCTCCTGTCGCAGTCGTCACCGGCGCCGCGCGCGGCATCGGACTGGCCATTGCCCGCTGGTTTCTCGCGCACGGCCATCGCGTGGCCCTGATCGACGTCGATGCGCCCCGCCTCGACGCGGCGGCCGGTCTGCTCGCAACCGACCACAGTGAACGCGTGCTCGCGTTGCATTGCGACGTATCGCTGCCGGCCCAGGTGCAAGACGCGGCGGAAAAAGTCCGCGAGCGCTTCGGCCGGACCGATGCGCTGGTCAACAACGCGGGTGTTGCGATCTTCGAGCCCATCAGCGGCACGAGCTTCGAAGACTGGCGACGGGTGATGGCCACCAACCTGGACGGGCCGTTCCTCTGCGCCCAGGCTTTCCTGCCGCTGCTGCGCGCCAGCGGCGCCGGCAGCATCGTGAACATCGCGTCCATCTCCGGCCTGCGGGCCAGCACCCTGCGCGTGGCCTACGGGACGAGCAAGGCGGCGTTGATCCACCTGACGAAGCAGCAGGCGGTCGAGCTGGCGAGCTTCGGTATCCGCAGCAATGCCATCGCGCCCGGCCCCGTGGAGACCGCGATGGCGAAGCAGGTGCACACGGCGGAGATCCGCGCCGACTATCACGCGTCCGTGCCGCTGGCGCGTTACGGGCTGGAGGAGGAGATCGCGGCTGCCGTGGGCTTCCTGGCGGGCAGCGCCGCCAGCTACATCACCGGGCAGGTGCTGGCCGTGGATGGCGGCTTCGATGCGGCGGGCGTCGGCTTGCCGACGTTCCGCGCGCAGTTCGCGGGGCCGGCGTAGCCGGCCGTTGTCACTTCTTGTCCCGCAACTCGCGCCGCAGGATCTTGCCGACCGGCGTCTTCGGCAGGTCGGTGCGGAACTCGATCACCTTCGGCTGCTTGTAACCCGTGAGATTGGCCTTGCAGTACTCGCGGATCTTCTCTTCGGTCAGGCCCTGGTCTTTCTTGACGACCACCAGCTTCACCGCTTCACCGGTCTTCTCGTCGGCCACGCCGACCACGGCGCACTCCATCACGCCTTCGAGCTTGGCGACGACGTCCTCGACTTCGTTCGGGTAGACGTTGAAGCCGGAGACCAGCACCATGTCCTTCTTGCGGTCGACGATCTTGTAGAAGCCCTTCTCGTCGACCGTGCCGATGTCGCCGGTCTTGAAGAAGCCGTCCGGCGTCATGACCTTGGCGGTCTCGTCGGGGCGCTGCCAGTAGCCGGCCATCACCTGCGGGCCCTTGATGGCGATCTCGCCCGGCGTGCCCATGGGCACTTCGTTGCCGTCGTCGTCGAGCAGCTTGAAGTAGGTGTTGGGCAAGGGCACGCCGATGGTGCCGGTGAACTCGGTGCTGGTGGTCGGGTTGCAGCTGGCCGACGGCGACGTCTCCGACAGGCCGTAGCCCTCGCAGATCGCGCAGCCTGTCTTGTCGAGCCACAGCTTGGCCACGGCGCCCTGCACCGCCATGCCGCCGCCCAGGGAAACCTTGAGGTTCTTCCAATTGACCGTGTTGAAGTCGGGGTGGTTCGCCAGGCCGTTGAACAGCGTGTTGACCGCCGGGAAGCTGTGGAAGGTTTCCTTCGACAGGGTCTTCAGGACGGCCGGCAGGTCGCGCGGGTTGGGGATGAGGATCAGCTTGCCGCCCACCCGCATCGACAGCATCATGCCGACCGTGAACGCGAAGATGTGATACAGCGGCAGCGCGCAAACGCTGGTGGGCTGCTCGTTGGCCGGCACCTTGTCCATCACCGGCTGGTTGAAAGCCTCCGACTGCAGCAGGTTGGCGATGATGTTGCGGTGCAGGAGCACGGCGCCCTTCGAGACGCCGGTGGTGCCGCCGGTGTACTGCAGCACCGCGACGTCGTCGGACTTGATCTCGGGCTTCTTCAGCGTGCCGCGGGTGCCCTTCGCGATCGCGTCGTTGAACTTCACGGCGCCCGGCAGGTTGTACGCGGGCACCATCTTCTTCACGTTGCGCACGACGTAGTTGACGATGCCGCCCTTCACCATGCCCAGCAGGTCGCCCATGGCGGCCAGCACCACGTGCTTGACCGGCGTGTTGGCGATGCACTGCTGCAAAGTGTTGGCGAAGTTCTCGATGATGACGATGGCCTTCGACCCCGAGTCCTTCAGCTGGTGCTCGAGCTCGCGCGGCGTGTACAGCGGGTTCACGTTGACGATCACGAAGCCGGCCCGCAGGATGGCGGCGACGGCCACCGGATACTGCGGGCAGTTGGGCATCATGATGGCGACGCGGTCGCCCTTGGCCAGGCCCAGGCCCTGCAGGTAGGCGGCCAGCGCGCGGCTGAGCGAATCGGTCTGGCCGTAACTGACTTCCTTGCCCATGAAAGAGTAGGCCGGGCGCGCGGCGTACTTCTGGAAGCTTTCCTCCATCAACTGCACCAGCGAGGCGTACTGGCCGGGGTCGATGTCGGCGGGAACGCCAGGGGAATAGGACTTGAGCCAGGGGCGGTCGGCGTTGAGTACGGCGTTCATCTTGTGTTCTCCATCCAATGGTCGGGCTGCCGGATTGTCGGCCGGGTCCCCCCTCGGGTTTCCCCCGGTTTTCCCTATGGGATTCCAGAGTGGCGGCTCTAGGCCGCCTCGACGGCGGCTCAGGCCTTCAGCGCCGCCTGCACTTCGTCGAGCATTTTCTTGGCGTCGCCGAACAGCATCCGGTTGTTCTCCTTGTAGAACAGCGGGTTGTCGACGCCGGCATAGCCGGAGGCCATGCTGCGCTTCATGACGATGGAGGTCTTCGCCTTCCAGACTTCCAGCACCGGCATGCCCGCGATAGGGCTCGTGGGGTCGTCCTGCGCCGCCGGGTTCACGATGTCGTTGGCACCGATCACCATGGTGACGTCGGTCGCCGGGAAGTCGTCGTTGATCTCGTCCATCTCCATCACGATGTCGTACGGCACCTTGGCCTCGGCCAGCAGCACGTTCATGTGCCCGGGCATGCGGCCAGCCACCGGGTGGATGCCGAAGCGCACGTTGACGCCCTTCTCGCGCAGGAACTTCGTGATCTCGTAGACCGTGTGCTGGGCCTGCGCCACCGCCATGCCGTAGCCCGGCACGATGATGACGCTCTTGGCTTCGCGCAGCAGCTCGGCGGTTTCCACCGCACTGATCGGCGACACCTCGCCCGCCGGCTGGGCCGCGCCACCCGCCGCCGCGGGCGCGCCGCCACCGGTGCCGAAACCGCCGGCGATCACGCTGATGAAGTTGCGGTTCATGGCGCGGCACATGATGTACGAGAGGATCGCGCCCGAGGAGCCGACCAGCGCGCCGACCACGATCAGCAGGTCGTTGCTGAGCATGAAGCCCGTGGCCGCCGCCGCCCAGCCCGAATAGCTGTTGAGCATCGACACCACCACCGGCATGTCGGCGCCACCGATCGCCATCACCATGTGCACGCCGAACAGCAGCGCGATCACCGTCATGATGATGAGCGGCATCATGCCGGCGTCGATGCTCGGTGCCTTCACGAAGACGATCCCGAACCAGAGCACGACCAGCAGGCCGGCCAGGTTCATCAGGTGGCGGCCGGGCAGCAGCAGCGGCTTGCCGCCGATGCGGCCCGACAGCTTGCCGAAGGCGATGATGGAACCGGAGAACGTGACGGCGCCGATCAGGATGCCGAGGTAGATCTCGACTTCGTGGATCGCCTTCTCGGCGGGCGTCGCGAACACGGTGGACGTGTCGACGTAGCTCGCGAAGCCGACCAGGCAGGCGGCGAGGCCCACCAGGCTGTGCATCAGCGCGACGAGTTCCGGCATCTGCGTCATCTGCACCTTCTTGGCGGCGATGAGGCCGATGGCCCCGCCAACGACGAGCGCGCCGACGATCCACGGGATGCCGGCGGCCGTGACGCGCGGGCCGAGGATGGTGGCCAGCACGGCAATGGCCATGCCGATCATGCCGAACAGGTTGCCGCGCCGCGCCGTTTCGGGGTTCGCGAGGCCGCCCAGGCTGAGGATGAAGAGGATGGTGGCGCCGATGTAGGAGACGGTGGCCAGGCTGTCGGTCATGTTCCGGATATCCCGAGTTCTTATTTGCGGAACATGGCCAGCATGCGCCGCGTCACCGCGAAGCCGCCGAACATGTTGACGGCCGTGAGCGCGAGCGCGACGACGGCCATGCCGAGGATGAGTCCGGAGGGCCGGCCGGTGGCGGCCGCGCCGGTCAGCGGCGGCGCGACCTGGATCAGCGCGCCGATGGCGATGATCGAAGAGATCGCGTTGGTGACACTCATCAGCGGGGTGTGGAGCGAAGGCGTGACGTTCCACACGACCATGTAGCCGATGAAGCAGGCCAGCACGAACACCGTGAAGTGCGACAGGAAGCTCGCCGGCGCGAACAGGCCGACCAACGCGAACAGCAGCGCGCCGACGCCGAACACGATCGCCAGCGATTGCGCGGACATCGGCTCGCTGGGGGCGCCGTGGCCGTGGCCCTTCGCCTTTGGCGCGGCCACCGCCGCTGCCGGCTTGGCAGGCGCCGCGGCCATCTTGATGGGCGGCGCCGGCCAGGTGATGGCCCCGTCCTTGATGACGGTCAGGCCCCGGATCGCGTCGTCGTCCATGTTGACGTGGATGACGCCGTCCTTGGTCTTGCAGAGCTCCTCGGCCAGGCGCAGCAGGTTGTTCGAGTACAGGGTCGAGGACTGCTTGGCCAGCCGGCTCACGAGGTCGGTGTAGCCGATGATGGTGACGCCGTGCTTCACCACGGCCTGGCCGGGCTCGGTGAGTTCGCAATTGCCGCCCTGCTCGCCGGCCATGTCGACGATCACGCTGCCCGGCTTCATGCTCTGCACCATCTCGGCGGTGATCAGCTTCGGCGCGGGCTTGCCCGGGATCAGCGCCGTGGTGATGATGATGTCCGATTCCTTGGCCTGCTTCGCGTACATCTCGCGCTGTGCCTGCTGGAAGCCCTCGCTCATGACCTTGGCGTAGCCGCCGCCGCCCGAGCCCTCTTCCTCGTAGTCCACCTTGACGAATTCACCGCCCAGCGAAACCACCTGGTCGGCGACTTCGGCGCGCGTGTCGTTGGCGCGAACGATCGCGCCCAGGTTGGCGGCCGTGCCGATCGCGGCCAGCCCGGCCACGCCGGCGCCGGCGACGAACACCTTGGCCGGCGGGATCTTGCCGGCGGCGGTGATCTGGCCGTTGAAGAAGCGGCCGAACGCGTTGGCGGCCTCGATCACGGCCCGGTAGCCGCTGACGCCCGCCATCGAAGTCAGGGCGTCCATCTTCTGCGCACGCGACAACTGGCGCGGCAGGGCGTCGATGGCGAGCACGGTCACCTTGCGGGCAGCCAGCTGCTGCATCAGCTCGGGGTTCTGCGCGGGCCAGACGAAGCCGATGAGCGTGGCACCCTCCCGCAGCAGGCCCACTTCTTCGGGGCTGGGCGGACGCACCTTGAAGACGATGTCGGAGGTGGACCAGAGCGCCGCGGCGGTCGGGACGATCTCGGCGCCCGCACTGCGGTAGGTCTCGTCCGAGAAGTTGGCGGCGTCGCCGGCGCCGCTCTCGACGGCCACCGAGAAGCCCAGCTTGACGAGCTTTTCCACCACGTCGGGCACGGTGGCGACGCGCTTCTCGAGCGCCACGGTCTCTTTCGGGACGCCGATGCGCAAGGGCTTCTTCGTCTCGGGGTTGGGGGCAACAGGGGGTTCGCCCGCCGTCGTTTCGGCGGGAACGCCAGTCTGCATGGACGCTTCTCCTCGCGGGGGTGGCCGCTCTTGTATTAGCTGAACCTAAGCTTACATGAAAGACTGCCACGCGCCGCCGCCGGCGGGACCGCGCATCTGGCTTTAGTCTGCCCTCTCCATGCTCTTCGCCGTCTTCGTCTCGCTGGGCCTGCACTTCTACATCGGCTCACGCCTGGGGCCGGCGCTGCCTCCCACGGCCGGCCTCGCCCTGGCGCTGTTGCTGGCGGCTTCGGCCATCCTCATGCCCCTGGGCTTGATGGCGCGGCGGGTGCGCAGCCGCGCGCTGGCCGACCGGCTGACATGGGCGGGCATGTTGTGCATGGGCCTCTTTTCCTCGCTGCTGGTGCTCACGCTGCTGCGCGACGCGCTGCTGCTGATGGCCTGGGTGGTCGACGGCTGGTTCACCGGGCTGCCCTGGGCCCAGTGGCGGCAGGTTTCCGCCCAAGCGGTGCCGCTGCTGGCCCTGGCCGCCACCGCCATCGGACTTCTCAATGCCCGGCGCACGGCGCGGGTGGTCCATGTGGACGTCCCACTGCCGCAGCTGACGCCCGCGCTGGCGGGCTTGCGGATCGTGCAGATCAGCGACATCCACGTGGGCCCGACGATCAAGGCCCGCTATCTCGCGGCCATCGTCGACGCCGTCAACCGGCTGGAGCCCGACATCGTGGCCATCACCGGCGACCTGGTGGACGGATCGGTGGCCGAACTGGCGGCCCATGTCGCCCCGCTCGCGCGCTTGCGGGCCCGGCACGGCAGCTTCTTCGTGACCGGCAACCACGAGTACTACTCGGGGGTGGAAGGCTGGGTGGCGGAGCTGCGGCGGCTGGGCGTGCGGGTCCTGCACAACGAGCATGTGGTGCTCGAGCATGACGGGGCGCGGTTGGTGCTGGCGGGCGTGACGGACTTCAGCGGCGGCCATTTCGATGCGCGCCACGCCAGTGATCCGGTGGCGGCGGCACGCGGCGCCCCTGCCGGGCTGACGAAAGTCTTGCTGGCCCATCAACCTCGCAGCGCGCCGGCGGCCGCGCGGGCCGGCTTCGACCTGCAGCTCTCGGGCCACACCCACGGCGGCCAGTTCCTGCCCTGGTCTTTCTTCGTCCGGCTGCAGCAGCCGTTCACGGCCGGGCTGCATGCGCTGGACGGCTTGCTGGTCTATGTCAGCCGGGGCACCGGCTACTGGGGGCCGCCAAAGCGGCTGGGGGCGCCTTCGGAGATCACGCAGCTCCGGTTGGCCGCAAAACCGGCGGCCCCATGAAAAAGGCCCGCATGAGCGGGCCTTTGCTGGTCATGGGAGGCCCGCTTGCGCAGGCGCTCTCATCAACCGCCGCGGCAGGAACCGGGCAGGAACTTGGCGGGCATCGTGCCCGGGCCGCAGATCCACTTGTAGACGGGGGAGCCCATGTGGTTGGCGGTCGTCGGGTTCTTGACGACGGAGGCGTCGTGGTACGGGGTCAGCGTGACGGTCATGTCGTCGATGGCGCTGTCGTTGAAGCCGGTGGCCGTCACGGTGATGGTGCCGACGCCGTCGGTGTTCACGCTCTTGACGTACTTGCTGGCCTGGGTGGTCTGCTCGCAGCCCCAGCCGCCGGCGGCGATGGAGGTGACGGAAGCCGACTGGTACACCTCGGTGATGGTCGTGCGGCAGGCCGACGCGGCCAGCACCACTTCCGACATCTTGGCGCGCTTGGTGTAGTCCTGGTAAGCAGGCAGGGCCACGGCGGCCAAAATGCCGATGATCGCCACGACGATCATCAATTCGATCAGGGTGAAACCCTTTTGCAGCTGTCGCTTCATGAAACTCTCCGGTGTGTGTATGTGCATGGAATAGCGATGGGGTGACGCAAGGGCTGTGCCACGAAGGTTTTAGGTACTTGTGCCTGCGTTCCGGACACCTGGGAGCCCGGACATGACGTTTGTGCGCCCTCACTAACGACAAATATGTCTCCAGGTTACTAAACGCGCGACCTGTCCGCCTGGAGCCTACAGGCCGGCGGCGTCCCGTCCCACATGGCTGAGCCAGCCGGGCGGCGAACACTGGCCGCATGGCACGAGCAGCTTTCCTCCCCTCCTCCCTTTCCGGACCCGCGGCTTCCAACGTGAACTACCTCGGTGCGGCCCGCTGCCGGCGCCGCTTCGAACTGTTCTACCCGGACGGTTTCGAGGACGAGACCTACCTGGTGGCCGAACGTTCCGGCAAGGAACGCGCCCGTCTCGAGTGGGAGGCCGAGCTGGCCGCCCCCCAATACCGCAAGCTGCTGGCCCGCGGCGAATTCCGCCAGATCGCGGACATCGCGGTGCGCATCGAGTCGCGCACCAGCATGCTGTTCTCGTTCGAGAAGATGGCCCTGCGCGACGCCTTGAAGACGCCGGCGGGCGCCCGGCTGTTCGCGACCGAGCTCTACGCCTTCCTCTATGGCCATGGCTCGCCGCAGCGGCGCTTCGGCGACTGGATCGAGGCCCTGGCCGATCTGCCGCAACGCCGCAGCCCGGTGCTGACCTGGCCGGTGGCCACCGTGTTCGGCTTCATCGCGCGGCCGGACCGCCACATCTTCTTCAAGCCCCGCGTGACCCGCAAGGCGGCCCAGGCCTATGGCTACGACCTGGCCTACCAGAGCCGGCCCGCGTGGGCGGGCTACCAGAGCCTGTTGACCTTCGCGGCGGTGATCCGGCGTGACCTGGCGCGCAAGCCCGGTTTCAAGGCGAAGGACATGATCGACCTGCAGTCCTTCCTGTGGGTGCTGGGTGCGCCGGAATACGACGCCTGAACGCGCGCGCCCCTAGCGGAATTGCTCAGAACCGACCAGGCCGATCTTCACGAGACCAGCGCGCTGGGCGCTGGACAACGCCTGCGCCACCGCCTCGTACTTGGCCCGGGCATGCGGGCGCACGTGGATTTCGGGCACCTCGGCCTGGCCCGCGGCATCACGCAGCTTCGCCTCCAGCGCGGCCCGGTCCGCCAGCACCTCGTCGTTCCAGACGAATTGCGGGCCGGGATTCACATCGAGCCGCACCACTTGGGGCGGCGTCAACGGGGGCGGCGCGTTGCGGCCCGGCATCTCGAGGTTGACCGCGTGCAGCTGGATCGGGATGGTGATGATGAGCATGACCAGCAGCACCAGCAGCACGTCGACCAGGGGCGTGGTGTTGATGTCCACCATCGGCTCCGGGTCCGGCTCGACGCCGGCGCGAATGTTCAGGCCCATGCGCTTGCTTTCATCGCCCCGGCGGCTCGGTGAGGAAGCCGACGTTGGCGATCCCGGCCTGCTGCGCCGCCAGCACCACCTGGCCCACCGACTGGTAGTCGGCCCGCACGTCGCCGCGGATGTGCACCTCGGGCTGGGGACGCATCACCGCAATGCGGCCCAGCAGCTCGCCCAGCGCCTGCGCGTCGGGCAGGCGCGTTTCGAACCAGTAGATGCCTCCCTGCGCATCCACGGTGATGATCACGTTCTCGGCGTTCGCGTCCTGCGAGCGGTTCGGCTCGCGCGGCAGGGTGACCGCGATGGAGCTGTTCACCACCGGAATGGTGATGAGGAAGATGATCAGCAGCACCAGCATCACGTCGACCAGTGGCGTCGTGTTGATCTCGGCGATCAGGGCGTCGTCGCCCTGCTGCGCATCGCGGTAGCGGATCGCCATCAGGCCGACCGGGTGCCCGCGGCGAGCAGCACGGTGTGCAGATCCGAACCGAAAGCCCGCACGGCGTCCATGTTGACCTTGTTGCGGCGGACCAGCCAGTTGTAGCCCAGCACGGCCGGCACCGCCACGGCCAGGCCGATCGCCGTCATGATCAGCGCCTCGCCGACCGGCCCGGCCACCTTGTCGATGGAGGCTTGCCCGGTGGCGCCGATGCGCACCAGCGCGTTGTAGATGCCCCAGACCGTGCCGAACAGACCGACGAAGGGCGCGGTCGACCCGACCGTGGCCAGCACGGCCAGCCCCTCCTGCGTGCGGCTGTGCACCGTGCCCACCGCGCGCTCGATGCTCTGGCCCATCCACGTGTGGAGATCGACCTGGCCGATCAGGCCGTCGTGCTTGCGCCCCGCCTCCAGGGCCGACTCGGCAATGAAGCGGAACGGGCTGTCCTTCTGCAATGTGTCGGCGCCCTGGCGGACGGTGTCGGCTTTCCAGAAGCTGGCACTGGCCGCCCGGCCCTGGCCACCCATGCGCGACTGCGCGATCAGCTTGGTGATGAGCACGTACCAGCTTGCCACCGACATCAGCACCAGGATCAGCAGCGTGACGCGCGCCACCCAGTCGCCCTGGCTCCACAGCGCGCCCAGTCCGTAGGGGTTGGCCGCGGCCGCCGGGGCCTGGATGGGCGGCAGGCCGGCGGTCTGCGCGACAGCCGCGCCAGCGGCCAGGAGCAAGGGAAACGCGAGGAGGAGTCGTTGCATGGATGCGGAAGATGCGTCTTGCGGACGCCCATTCTGGCAAAGGTTCAAGATAATGCCGCATGAATCAACGATGGCGGCCCAGTGTCACGGTCGCGGCGATCATCGAGCGGGACGGCCGCTTCCTGCTGGTGGAGGAGGAGACCTCGGGCGGCCTGCGCCTGAACAACCCCGCCGGCCACCTGGACCCGGGCGAATCGCCGGCCGAAGGCTGCGCGCGCGAGGCGCTGGAGGAAACCGCGTGGCACTTCCGCCCCACGCACCTGGTCGGCGTCTATCTCTCCCGCTTCATCAAGAAGTCCGACGGCGAGGACGTCACCTACCTGCGGTTCGCCTTCTGCGGTGAACTGGGGGCGCACGCGCCGGAACGGCCCCTCGACGAAGGCATCGTGCGCACCGTCTGGATGACGGCCGACGAGCTGCGCGCCAGTGCCGACCGGCACCGCAGCCCGCTGCTGCTGCGCTGCCTGGAGGACTACCTGGCCGGCGTGCGCCTGCCCTTGTCGTCCATCTACTGCGACCCGAGCGTCTACGAGGTAGGTTGAGGCCCGCCTGAACGGACGCGGTGGCGCGCTCAGCGAGCGCATTTGTCCGTGAGTGCCCGGCCGATGACGCTGGGCGCGTTCAGCAATCCGCCCACGGTGGGCGTGCCGCTGCCGGTGCTGCCGTGCAGGCAGTCGTCGCGGCCGGCCCCCTCCATCCCTTCCGCCAGCGGATCCTTGGGCTTGCCGCGCCGCAGCTGCTCGTTCGCCATGTCCGCCAGGCTGCGGCGGCGGTCGCGGAACGGCCCCGGCACCGTGATGCTGGGCGGCGCGGGCAGGATCAGCGGGGCGGGCGGCAAGGCCGGAGCCGGCCGGGCAGCCGCTGGCGGCGCCACGCCGGGCGCGCCCCAGCCAGGTGCCGCGGGGGCCGGCGCCCCGGGCGCTGCGGTGCCCG
>NZ_VOBQ01000032.1 GCF_007833165.1 Caenimonas sedimenti
TGCGGAATTCGACCAATCTGATCAGGCTGTTCGGATGTTCTGACTTCCATGTTCGGCGTGCTGATCACCCTCAGACGGTCTTTCAACTGTGAATAACCCCGCGCGGCCCGACGGTTGTGGATAAGTTTGGCCGCATCTGCTAATCCCCTCAGGGTTGTGCAGTCTCAGTTCGGAAATGGTGTCAAGCAAACTGTTGCGCCGGCGCACTACCAACGTAGGTAGGTGTCGAATGTCCTCGTCCCCGATAGGATGAGATGACAAGGCACCATCATGGAAACGATGACCATCAGTGATGTGAGCAAGCTGCTCCACATCACCGACGACACCGCGCGAAACCGCCTCGCCGCGGGCAACGAGATGCCGCCGTCCTTCAGGGTCGGGCGGCGGCGCCTGTTCCTTCGGTCAGAGGTCGAGCGCTGGCTAGTAGAGCGCGCAAGTCATCCGCTCGGCGCGAACTCGCGAATTGCACATGAGAGCAAAGCTGATTGAGCGCTGCGCGCTCCAGCTCCACTCTCGTCCACCAGCTTCGAATGATGTGACCACGTTGCCGAATCGGCAACCGTGGTCATTTCGGCAACGCGGTCAGCCGATGCGCATTGGCTGGGTCGCTTCAGAAAGGAGGCGGCACACGCTAGCCCCTTAATTCGTCCCCCCCAGAATAAGGAAAGGCCCGGGTTGCCGCCCGGGCCCTTGTTCCTCAGCCGAGGCTGAAGAGTCGGAAACTTGGATGGCTGGAGTATCGGCTGCGTAGCGCGACGCGTCAAGCGTCGGGCTCGATGGGGAAACTCGCTCTGGCGATACGCACTCCCGTGTCGCATAGGAGATGCGCCCACATGCGGCTACCCATACAGCAGCAGCGCGAGATCGCGCGGCTGCACTTCTACGACTTAAGGACATCGAACCGAGCGATCGGTGCTTCGATGCAGATCTCGCCCACCACGGTGGGCGATCTGCGCAACCTGTTGCGCGCACAGCAACTCACCTGGACTGATCTGCAGGCCCTGGATGACGAGGGTTGGCGTCGTGCCCTGAAGACGCATGATCGCTCGATCGCGCAGCGCAAGCCCATACCGGACTGGGGTCATGTTCACGCCGAGATGCAGCGCCCAGATGCAACCCTCGAGCAGCTATGGCAGGAGTGGCGCGAAACATGCCCAGAGGGCGTGGGGTACACGCAGTTCAGCGTCGGCTACCGAGAATGGCGCAAGAGACAGCATGTCGTCATGCGGCAGGTCCATCGGCCGGGCGAGAAGCTGTTCACCGACTTCGCGGGCCGCACCGTCGAGGTACGCGATGCCAACGGCGGCGAGTCGATCTACGCCCAGGTCTTCGTGGCGGTGCTTGGCTACTCGAACTACACGTACGTTGAAGCAGTTGCCACGCAGACAACGCCGGACTGGGTCCAGTGCAATGTCAACTGCTTCCACGCGCTCGGGGGCGCACCCAACTGGGTCGTCAGCGACAACCTCAAAGCCGCCGTGTTGCGGCGCGAGCGCGACATCATCGTTCTGAATCCCACGTACCGCGAGGCGCTTGCCCACTACAGCACGGCCGCTGCGCCGGCCCGCGCTCGCAAGCCGCGGGACAAAGGCAAGGTCGAGGTGGGCGTACAGATCGCGCAGCGATGGATTCTCTTCCGTCTGCGCGACCGGGTCTTCTTCAGCCTCACCGAACTCAACGCGGAGATTCAACGCCTCACTGTAGCGCTCAACGACCACCCATTCAAGAAGCTGGACGGCACGAGGCGACTGCGGTTTGAACAGACCGAACGGGGGCAGCTCAAACCCTTGCCCGCAGTAGCCTTCGAGCTGTGCGAGTGGCGCTACCAGGTTCGCGTCGGCGACGACTACCACGTCGAGCATCACCGTAGCCACTACTCCGTGCCGTGCTACCTCGCCGGCGAGCGAGTGGACCTGCGCTCGACCAAGCAGGTCCTGGAAATCTTCCGAGGTGGCCGTCGGGTGGCGCTTCACGCGCTGAAGGATCGCCCGGGTGAGGCGAGCACCTTGACCGAGCACCGGCCGCTCTCACACCAACGCGTGCTGGAGGGTGAGCCCGCCTCGCTGCAGGCATGGAGCAACGGCGTCGGTCCCAATTCGGCCAAGATGATCCGGTACCACCTGGAAGACCGCAGCGACCCGGTGAACGGCCTGCGCGCTGCTCGCAAGATGCGAGAACTCGCTCGCACCTATGGCGAGGAGCGCTTCGAAGCGGTCTGTTCCTACGCGCTGCCGCTGAACATGACTTCCTTGCGCAACATCACTTCCATTCTGTCAACGCAGGCCGATTTGCGGCCGCGGCCGAACCCGCAACCTCAACCGATGCACCAGAACCTGCGCGGCCCAGACTACTTCGGAGAATCTCAATGAGCACGTCCATCCAGAATACGCACCAGATGCGCGAGCTGCGCCTGAACGCGATGACCCAGGCCTACGAGCGGCAGCAGGAGACGCCCAAGCTGCACGATCTGAACTTCGACGACCGGTTCGGTCTGTTGCTCGAAGCGGAGTGTGCGGCCAGGCGCACGCGAAAGCTGAGCCGCTTGGTGAAGACCGCGAATTTGCCCGAGGCGGCATCGCTCGAAGACTTGGACACGAGGCCATCGAGGGGGTTGGACAAGGCCCTGGTGTCGTCTCTGGCGGGCTGCGGATGGATTCAACGGCAACACAACTTGATCGTGGTCGGGCCCACGGGCGTCGGAAAGACCTGGCTCGCCTGCGCGCTTGCGCATCAAGCGTGCCGGCAGGGTATGAAGGTCTGGTTCCAGAAGGCGGCGGACCTCTACACCAGCATCGTGGAGGCCTCCATGGAAGGAACGGTCTCGAAGCTGAAGACGTCCCTCACCACGCCTAACCTTCTGATCCTGGACGACTTCGGCATTGGGGAGATGACCCCCTACGCCTGCCAGGTGCTGCTGGACATCGTCGACAGGCGCATGCGTACCGGTTCGCTGCTGATCACGAGTCAGTACCCCACGGAGAAGTGGCACGCCTCGTTTCCCGATCCGACGATTGCTGACGCCGTGCTTGATCGCGTCGTGCATCAAGCTTATCGCATCCAACTGAAAGGTGAGAGCATGCGAAAGATGCGTGGACGCGCTGCGCTTGCAGAAGCGTGAACCCGCCGTAGGGGTCTCCATGGCCGGTTGAAGCCCTACGAAGTGAGTTCGACATCGCGGCCAAGCCCGAGCCGTGGGAGATCTCCTCGCTGATACCGGCTCCGTGAAGACTGAGGTCCGAAGGCGTGGCGACGCTGGAACTGCTTCCGGTGTAAGTCGGCCAGCTCGGCAAGGCCGTCAAGCTCGAAGGCGCCAAGGGCAAGGTGACGTGTTGTGGAGCACGCGAAGAAGCGAATGGCCCGTCGACACCTCCGCCGCGGCCATTTTTTTGCGGCGATCGAGTGAGGTTCTGTCGCCAAGCTGCCAAGCTCAGAGGCGAGGCCGACCTTCTTTTCGCCGCCCATCCTCCGACGCGTACTTTCGCTTGTATACGGATGAGGCGCAGCCGCTCGCGGCAAGCGCGAGTACGAGATCTAGGCGCTCGATTGCGATCTCGAGCACGTCCGCGACAAGCTCGAAGCGACGGCGGTTACAAAGATCCAGATGCCACCGTGCTTGGACGTGGTGTGCTCATCCTTCTTTCTGGGCAAAGGTCGCGCCACTGGCGGCCAGGGCAGCAGCGATGGCGATGGTTCGGAATTTCATTGGAGTCCTTTCAAATGCGGGGAAAAGAACTAGCAAGCCACGCTGCACCGGCAGATGCTTGCTGTGTGGCATCGTCGCATTTAGCCGGGCTATCGGGGACAGACGCGGCAGCTAACCCCTGGCCTTCGCGCTCGGTTTTGCAGCGCGCGAACCTTGGGGCGGCGGCCTGCGGTGGCCCACCGAATGCACGCCGTGCCCTCCAGCCTTGCGCAGGTTGACACTCTTCAGTCCGTCCAGGATTCCGCATTCGGCAGCTACTCCGTCGCACTGTTCGCGAAGCGCCTTCAGCTCCTTCTGCAACTCCCGGAGCTCGCGGATGCGCCGAGCAACATGTTCGATGTGTTCATCCAGCACGTCGTTGATCGCGTGGCAGTTTTCTCGCGGTGCGTCCTGAAACGCGAGCAAGGCGCGGATTTCATCGAGCGTCATATCTAGCGAGCGGCAATGCCTGATGAACGCCAGTCGCTCCAAGTGCTCGCTGCCGTAAAGGCGGTAGTTGCCTTCGCTGCGTGGAGGTTCGTGCAACAGGCCTTCCCGCTCGTAGAAGCGGATTGTCTCGGCCTGGGTCTGGGTGATTTTTGCAAGCTCTCCGATCTTCATGCGTGTGGTACCCCTTGTGAACGGTACACACTTTACCATGAACCTTCAAGTCACTTCATAGTTCCGAAGACTCTCGGCTCACGGCAGGATTGTCACTGCCAGATTTGATGAACCAAGGCCAGCAGCGCCGCGACGAAGGCCACAATGCTCGGCACCGCCGTCAGCGCCATGCCGAACGCTCGTGCCGCCGCTCCTTTTGGATAGTTGCGGTAGAAGGAGAGTCGCCCGAACGAAAACAGAACGACCGAGGCTGCGATCAGCGGCATCACCGACTCCCGCAGCAGCATAAGCATCGCGAAGTGCGTGACCATCATGACGACTGCCTGCTCCAGCGTGTTCTGCAAGAACGCGGCCTGGACCGCAATGCGCTCGCTCGGCGGGGCAAAGGCGGACCCTCGGATGTCCAATGCAGAGTGCCGCCGTCCTTGCGACACCAGCCGAATGCCCAAGATGACCCAAAGCACGACGAAGAGGCTGGCACCCGCCCAGAAGTTGAGGGCGGACTCAATGTCGCCGCCTGGGAATCGAACGAGCTTGGGCAGCACGAAATGGGCCGCGCCAAGCACGGCTGCGCTGAGCGCGATGGCTGCCACAGAACCGCGGACCACGCCTCGCTGCTCGCGCAGAAGCTCCGCGTCGGAAATCCTGTAAGTGTCCATCGCTATCTCCAACTAGTTCTAGCCCAACTGGCCGAGCCAAGGAAGCGCGCGCAGCATCCAAATTGCAAACAGGCCGATATGGCCAGTGATCATCGCCGCACCCATGACAAGAAGCACGACACCCCCTGCTACCTGCAGTGGCCCGCCGAGACGGCGCAGAAGGTGCTGGTGCTGCAGCCTGCGACCTGTGAAGGCGCCGCCAGATGTAGCCTGGAACAAGCGGGAGCACGCAAGGCGAAGGAAAGACACCACGCCAGCGGCGAAGGCGCCGTTGGGCTCGACGCCAGTAGCTGTGATCGTCATTGCGCCTGCCCTGCGCGCTGCAGCGCCTTGAGAGCCTCAACGATCTTGGGCGAGTCCCACTCCGCCGTGCCGCTCATTCGGCCGATCTCGCGGCCTTGCCGGTCCAGCAGCAAGGTCGTGGGAACGCCCACCGCCTTCAGCTTGAAGATCGCCGCAGCTTCGGCGTCCTGGTAGATGGCAAGGTGCTTGATTCCCTCCGACGCATAAAAGGTCTTGACCAGGTCGAGCCCCTTCGCGCCGGCGTCCACGGACAAGGCCATCACCTCGAAGTCCGCGCCCCCTAGCTGCGCCTGCAGGCGATCCAGAGAAGGCATCTCCTGGCGGCATGGCGGGCACCAGGTGGCCCAGACGTTCAGAAGAATCAGCTTGCCTCTGAGCCGCGAAAGCTCCACCGGCCGGCCAGCGCCATCGAGCACACGCAGCTCCGGTAACGGCAAGGGCTCGGCGCGCATCACGATCGGCAACCCGCTCGCGGCCGCACCAAGGGGAGGGACACCCGATGACACGCGGTACACCAGCGCGCCCAGACCCGCGGCGAGCGACAGGCCCAGCCCGAGCAGCCAGTGGCGCCGAATGAGATTCGGCATCGTGGAACGCGATGAATCCATCACGCGCCGTCCAGAAGCAACTTGGCGCCGGCGGCCAGCGCAGCAGCGCCGGCGCCATGGCGCGCGTAGAGACGCAGCCGCCCCTGCGGGTCATAGATGAAGCTCGCGGCCGTGTGGTCCAAGGTGTAGGACATTGGCGAGACGCCCGGATTCTTTCGAACGTGGATCCTGAATTCGGCCACGGTGCGTTCCAGTTGCTCAGGGTTCGGCCGCAGCGCCAAGAACGCCGGGTCGAAGTTGCCCAGGTAGGCCTTGAGTACTCGGGCGGTGTCGCGGTCCGGATCCACCGTGACGAAAATGCCGCGCAGCTTGGCCCCCTGCGCCCCCATCAGCTTCTTGGCCTGTACGAGTTCCGTCATGGTCGCGGGACACACGTCGGGGCACTGCGTGAAGCCGAAGAACACAGCGACGACTTCGCCCTTGAAGTCCTGCAGGCCACGAACGACGCCGTTCTGGTCGGGCAACTGGAAACCCCGCGCGTAGTCGGCGCCGCTGACGTCTATCAACTGGAAAGGCTTTGGCCGCTGTTGGATTTTCCACTGAACCAGCACGGCTGCGGGAACGCCCACCAGCAAAAAGATGCCGAACACCAAGGCCACGCGGCGTCTCTCCAGCTTGGGATCGGCTCGTGCAGCGACGAGCTTGCGCCGCTGCCGCCGCGATGCAGATCCGGTCATGCCTACTCCTGCTCCTGCGGCTCGCGTGAGCCGCCGACCGCTGTAAGCACCATGCACACCGCGCCGAGCGTGATGGCGATGTCGGCCAGGTTGAAGGCCGGCCAATGCCAGCCTCGCAGGTGGAAGTCCAGGTAGTCGATCACCTGACCCCGCACGGCCCGATCGAACGCATTGCCCAGTGCGCCGCCGAGAATCAGGCTGAATGCCAGCGACTCCAGACGTGGCCGCGGATGCCGCAGCATCCAGATCAGCCAGCCGGATGCGGCCACCGCGATGGCCAGGAAGAACCAGCGCTGCCAGCCGCCCGCGCCCGCCAGGAAACTGAATGCAGCGCCCGGATTGAGCACATGGACCAGATTGAAGAAGGGCGTGAGCGCGGAAGACCAGCCCAGCGGCGTGGTCGCATCAATGTAGCTCTTGACGGACTGGTCCGCGATCAGCACTGCGCAGGCTAGCGCGAACCAGGGAGCTTGGCGGTGGGAGTGCATATTCATTTGGTCGGGATCGGGTCTGAAGGGGGTTCGGCAGTCGGCTCGGGCGTCTGGCGCAGCGCGTCCTCCACCTGCTTGTCAGTCAGCGTGGCTGCCGGCGGCGGCGTGCTGGCAATCCCGGGAAACGCCACGAGGATGCCCACCATCACCATCTGCAGTATCAGGAACGGGATGGCCCCGAGGTAGATGTCGGATGTGCGAACTTCCGGCGGCGCCACGCTTCGCAGGTTGTACAGCGCGATGCCGAACGGCGGGTGCATGAATGATGTCTGCAGAACGACCGCCACGATGACGGTGAACCAGATCATGTCGATGCCGAGTTTGCGCGCCACCGGCGCGATCAGGGGCACGACGATGAAGGCGATTTCGAAGAAGTCGAGAAAGAATCCGAGCAGGAAGATGCCGACGCAGACGAACAGCAGGAATGGCAGCTGTCCCTGCGGCAGGTGTGCGAAGAGTTGTTCGATCCAGACTTGGCCGTCGAAACCGCGAAACACAAGCATGAAGAAGGACGCGCCCAACAGCAGGAAGATCACGCTCGAGCACAGGACACCCGCGTTGGTAAGCGCCTCCGAGAGCCGCTGCCGGCTCAGGCGGCGCTTTGCCAGCCCGATCAGGAGCGCCGCGCAGACGCCCACCGCACCGCCTTCGGTCGGGGTGGCGATCCCGAAGAAGATCGACGCAAGGACGGCCAGGATGAGCGCCAACGGCACACCAGCCGCCACAGCGGCCTCTTTCCACGCGCTCACGGATGCGGTGGCGCCGTCCATCAAAGGAGGCGCCAGCCCCGGGCGCCATCGGGTTGCGGCGACAACGTACACCAGGTACAACCCGACCAGCATGGCGCTAGGCAACAGGGCCGCGTGGAAGATCTCCACCAGCGGCACCTCCACCTGCTCGGCCAGAACGATGAGAACCAGGCTGGGCGGCAGCATCTGCGCCAGCGTACCGGCAGCCGCGATCGAGCCGGTGGCGAGTTTGGCGTCGTAGCCCGCCTTGAGCATTGTCGGCAGCGCGATCAGGCCCATGGCGATGACAGACGCCGATACAAACCCCGTGATAGCGGATAGCAGGGAGCCCACCACAAGGGTGGCCACCAGCAAGCCACCCGGCTGCTTGCGGAACAGGCGGCCAAGGGCCAAGAGAGTGTCTTCGGCGATTCCGGTGCGCTCCAGGATCAGGCCCATCAGCACGAACATTGGAATTGCGAGGAAGTTGTCGCTGTTGAAGACGCCCTGCACGCGCAGCGGCATGTTCAGCAGAAAGGGCGCCGTGAACGCGCCGCTGACGACCCCCGCGATGCCGAACACCGCGGCCACCGCCGCCAGCGAGAAAGCCACCGGAAACCCGGCCATCAGCACGACCACCAGCGTGCCGAACATGACAGGCGCGATGAGTTCGGGACTCATGGACGGCCGCCTTGCACGGTTTGCGCAACGCGCCGGGCCGGCGCCGCCCCCGCGAGGAAGGCGATGCATCGCACGGCCTCGGCGATGCCTTGCGCGCCCAGCGAAAGGAATCCCAGGGGAATCATCCCCTTCATGATCCACGCGGGAAAGGTGCTCAGGCTTTCGCGGCTGCCGCGCGTTTCGCCGCTGGCGAAGGACCGCGCGAATTCCGGCGCGGTCACCCAGACAGCGACCACACAGAGCGGCAGCAGCACGACGAAAGTCCCCACCAGGTCGAGCCAGGCCATGCCCCGCGGCCCGAGCCATCCCGAGAAGACGTCGATGCGCACATGCTCGTCGCGCTGCAGCGCGAACGCTGCCATCAGCAGCACCGCCGCCGCGAAGAAGTGCGGCTGCACGTCGTACATGGACGAAGACGCCACGCCCAGCAGCTTGCGGCTGAACGCATTGCCGGCGATGAGGACGGCATTGGCCAGCAGGCCCCAGCGCACGGCGAACGCCATCTGGCGGTTGACGGCGTCGATGCGGCCAGCCAGGCGCAGGGCTGCGGCAAACCCGAATCTCATCGCGTGGCTCCCCACCCGTCAGCGGCTCGCTTCAACGACGCGGCCCATCCATGGGTCGCTGCGACGCAAGCGCCGCCGAGCAGGAAGCCGCCAACCACATCCACCGGGAAATGCGCACCCAGTGCCACGCGAGACCAGCCGACGGCTGCGGCGAGCGCGAGCAGAAGCAGCCGGAACGGCCAGGAACCCAGAGGCCAGAGGCAGGCAACAACGGCCGCCGTATAGACAGCATGGCCGCTGGGAAACGCGTGGAGACTATCGGCTGCGCCAACCACCCGAGCCATGTCGTTGGCATAGAGGTCCGACGGCCGCGGCATGGCAAACGCGGCTTTTGCCGTCCAGGCCAGGAGCATGGCGACCAGGAAGCCGACTCCGAAGCGGAACGGCGCCAGCGCAGCGGGTTCGGAGCGCTTTACGGCCTGCCAGCCCAGCAGCAACACGCCCACGAGCGGCGCGCCCCAGTAGCTGCCGATTGCCGAGAGCGCTCGAGCCAGGACGATCCAGTCCACCGACACGGATCGGTTGGTCCACAGCATCATTTGGGTGTTGAGGCCGCCCCAGTCGTACACCCAGTGCCGCAGCAGTCCCGCGTCGGCAGCGCCCATGGTCGTTCAGGCGCCGCGCGTTTTCAGGAGCCGCAAGCCGTTGAACACCACCAGCAGGCTCGCTCCCATGTCCGCGAACACCGCCATCCACAGGGTGGCGGTGCCCGTCAGTGCGAGGACCAGGAACACTGCCTTGATGCCCAGCGCGAGCACGATGTTCTGTTTCAGGATCGCCCCCGTCTTTCGGCTCAGGCGGATGAATTGCGGGATCTTGCGCAGGTCGTCGTCCATCAGAGCCACGTCGGCGGTCTCGATCGCGGTGTCGGTGCCCGCTGCGCCCATCGCGAAGCCGATGCTCGACTTGGCCAGCGCCGGTGCATCGTTGATGCCGTCGCCAACCATGCCCACCGTGCCGTGCGCGGCCAGCTCGGCGTCGATGGCCGTGAGCTTGTCTTGCGGCAGCAAGCCGCCGCGCGCATCGTCGATGCCCACATCGCGGGCGATCACGCTGGCCGTCTGCTGGTTGTCGCCGGTCAGCATGACCGTGCGCACCCCCAGGGCGTGCAGTTCGCGGATCGCCTCCCGGCTGGAGTCGCGGACGGTGTCCGCCACCCCGATGACGGCCAAAGCCTCGTTCTGGCTCGCGATGGCGATGGCAGTCTTGCCTTCCCCCTCCAGCTTCTTCAGCGCGGCTTCCGCGGGCGCGCTGTCGATCCCCAGTTCCTGCAGCAGCCTGTGGCTGCCGAGGTAGTACCACTGCCCGCCCACGCGGCCCTTGACGCCGCGTCCGGTGAGTGACTCGAAATCGTCCACCTCCGCCAGCGTCTGGCCGCGCTTGTCACGCCAGTGCGCGGCTACAGCGCCGGAGACCGGATGATCGGAACGGGTCGCCAGGCTGGCCGCCAAGCGCAGTGCCTCGTCTTCATCGGACCCGATGCGCACGACGTCGGTGACGACCGGCTTGCCTTGCGTGATGGTGCCCGTCTTGTCCAGGGCGAGAGATCGGAGCTGGCGACCTTGCTCCAGGTAAGCGCCGCCCTTGATCAGGATCCCGCGGCGTGCCGCCGCTGCAAGGCCGCTCACCACCGTCACTGGCGTGGAGATGACCAAGGCGCAAGGGCAGGCGATCACCAGCAGCACCAGCGCCTTGTAGACCCAGTCCATCCAGGCCGCCCCGAAGAAGAGGGGCGGCACCAGCATGACCGCCAGTGCGACTGCAAAGACTGCGGGGGTATAGACCTTGGAGAATTGGTCGATGAAGCGCTGGGTGGGCGCGCGGCTGCCCTGGGCCTCCTCGACCGCCTTGATGATGCGCGCCAGTGTGGAGTGCGTGGCCTCGGCCGTCACCCGATAGACGAAGGAGCCGGTTTCGTTGATCGTTCCGGCGAACACGGTGTCGCCAGTGGCCTTTGCCACCGGGATGCTCTCGCCCGTGATGGGGGCCTGGTTGACCGCCGACTGGCCGCTCTCCAGGATGCCGTCCAGCGGGATGCGTTCGCCCGGCCGGATCCGAACGAGCTGGCCCACGGCCACGGTTTTGGCGGGCACCTCCAGCCAGCTGCCGTCGGGCTGCTGCACGGTGGCTTGCTCCGGCGCCATCGCCAGCAGGCCCCGGATCGCGTTGCGGGCGCGGTCCAGCGAGAGCACTTCAATGACCTCGGCCAGCGCGAACAGGAACATTACCATCGCCGCCTCGGGCCACTGCCCGATGAGGATCGCACCGGTCACCGCGATCGACATCAGCGCGTTGATGTTGAGGATGCCGCTCTTGAGCGCGAGCCAGCCCTTCTTGTACGTGGGCCAACCGCCGGTGGCGATGGAGACCAGCGCGAGGCCGATGACCGGCCAGGCGGAGTCATTCCCCGTGCTGAATGCAATGGCTTCGGCCACGCCGGCACTCACGCCGGATACAGCCATCAAGCCCCACTGCCGCTTGCTGACTGAGGGCTTGGGCGATTCCTGGGTGTCAGCACCGCCTGCCTCCGGCACGGCCTTCATGCCGATCGAGTGCAAGGCGGACTCCACGTCGGCGGTCGGCACCGTGTGCGACACCGTCAGCTTGCGCTGCATGAGGTTGAAGTCCAGGGACTGAACCCCCGGCATGTGCTGCAGCTTGTCGCGGATCAAGCCCTCTTCGGTCGGACAGTCCATGTTCTCGATCCGATAGACGCTGCGCTGCGCGCCGCCGATCGCGGATGCAACTGCCTCCGCCGGCGGCAATCCGATGTCCTTCAACGCGGTAACGATCGTCTCGGTCGATGGCAAGGCGTGCCGCACGGTCAGCTTCCGCTGCATCAAATTGAAATCGAGGCTGTCGACCCCCTCGAGTGAGCCCAGCCGCTTGCGGATCAGGCCCTCTTCCGTGGGGCAGTCCATCTTTTCGATGCGGAAGGTGTCGGTGCGCAAAGAGGCGCCTGCGGATCCATCCGGCGTCGGTGTCGGCGTTGGTGTCGGCGATGGCAGCTGCGCGTCCGCTGGCGGCATTCCAATTTCCGTCAAGGCCCGGACAACTGCGCCTGTATCCGGCAGCCGGTGGACAACCGTCAGCAGGCGTTGCGGCAGGTCGAATTCCAGGTCCTCGATGCCGGCCGTGCCTTGCAACCGTTCCCGCACTTGCCGCTCCTCATTGCGGCAATCCATCTTCGGCACATGGAAGGTGGATCGGACCGGCAGATCGGCTGGCTGGTGCGGCGTCGCAGGCATGCCCAGGGCTGCAAGCGCATCGACGAGCGGAACGGCATTGGGCAAGCGGTGCTCGACCGTCAGAACACGTTGCGCGAGATCGAAGCGCAAGTCCTCGACCCCAGCGATCTGTTCCAGCCGCTCTCGGATCTGCACGACTTCGTTCTTGCAATCCATGCGCGGAACGTGGAACGACTCCGTGCGCACTTCTTCTTGCCCGCCGGGCGGCAATCCAAGCTCGACGAGCGCCGCGGTCACGGGTGACACGTCGGCCAGACGGTGTGTCACCGTGAGTCGATGCTGCTGCAGGTCGAACCCGAGCGCCTCGACGCCCACAATCTCGCCGATACGCTGCCGGATCTGCCGCTCTTCGCTCGGGCAATCCATCTTCTCGATGTAGAAGACGGTGTCGGTCGCTGGTTGCGCCGAGCCTACCAGGGGCTGGCTGGCCAGCGATTCACATGCGGCGGTACCGCACGATTTTGTGTTGGTGGTATCCATAGCTCGACTCTCCAATGATCTCGATCAGTTCACGCTCATGCACATGGCCATTGCTGTCGGCTTCACGGTGCCACGGCACCGGAAGCCGCGCTTGAAGCCTTCCGGGCGTGCTCCAGGATTTCCCTGCCGCCGTTGGCCGCAAACAGGGCCGAAACGATGCCCAGGATCAGGTCCGGCACGTTCGAGCCCAGCCACAGTACGAGGATCCCGCTGGCGAGGATCGCCATGTTCACGATCGAGTCGTTGCTCGTGAAGATGGCGGATGCCTTGAAGTTGACGTCTTCGCCCTTGTGGCGCTTGAGCAGGCGCAGGCAGTACAGGTTGATCGCCGCGTTCAACCCAGCCATCACCATCATGGCCGGACCGATCGGCGCCTCCGACCCCATGAACCTGCGGATGACCTCGCCGACCAGCAGGATCGACAGGCCGATCAGCAACCACCCGGACAGCCGAGCGGCCATCACTTTGGCGCGAACGCTGCGGCCGACGGCGTAAATGCCCACGGCGTAGACCGACGCGTCCGCCAAGTTGTCCAGGGCCGCCCCGATTAGCGCGGTCGAGGACGCCCACACCCCCACGCCCATTCCGAGCGCGCTTTGTGCCAGGTTGATCAGCAGCACGTACCACAGGATCCTGCGGTCCTGCGCGTTGCTGGACGCAAGGTCCATCGCCGAAAATTCGTCGTCGTCGTCCACTAGCCGCCCTTGCGCGCCAGGTTCAGCAAGTACTCGGCCACGGAAAGGGATTTCGCGTTCGATCCGGCCAGCGAGCCGGATGTAAGCCAGCGGCCATTCACGCCAATAGAAGGCGTGCCTTCAATCGCATAGCCGGTCGCGAGCCCGGCGGCCTGTTTCACCTTCGCCGCGACGCCGAAGGAGTCCAGCACCTGGAGGAAACGCACGCGGTCCACCCCATGGGCCGCCACAAAATTTCCGATTTGATCGGGCGTGTCCAGCTTTTGGCGTCCCGTGTGAATGGCCGCGAACACTTTGGGGTGCAGTTGCTCTACAAGGTCCAGTGTCTCGATCGCGAAGTACAGCTTCGCGTGGATCACGAGGTCCTGACGGAACGCCACCGGGATACGGCGAAACAGAACGTCGCGCGGCAGCTTTTTCTGCCACGCGTCGATCATGGGCTCGAAGCTGTTGCAGTGCCCGCAGCTGTAGGCGAAGAATTCCAAAACCTCCACCTGCCGCGCGTCACGCGTGGGCTGCGTCGACTGCAGGACCAGATAGTTCCGGCCCTCGACAGGGCGATCCTGCGCCCTCGCGGGCACCAACCAGGTGGCCATGGGGGTCAGGATGGAAGCAGCAAAAAGTCTTCGTTTCATGGCTTGGGCAGTGCAGGGTGACGCAGGGCCGTCCATTAGAGACCATGTAGTCGGTACAAGGTCAAGCGAAGAACGCCGCAGGCTGCCCGGCCATGGGGAGATTGGCTTGGCTGAGCGGGCGCTGCCTAGAATGCTCCGTCCTCATTGCCCTACCGTACCAATGCGCGCCGTCTTTTTCGCCCTCGTTTCGCTGAGCCTCGGCTTCGGCTTGGCCTCGGCTGCCTGGGGATCTGCAAAACCAGGCCTGAAGGCGACATCTGCGCGGGGGGAAGCAGCCGCGGAGCGGCGACTGCTGGATATCTACGAGCTGGTCGCGGCCGCTCGCTCGCGAGAGGCCTTGGCCAGCGCGGAACTTCTGGTGCGTGATCACCCGAATTTCCAGCTTGCGCAGCTGGTCTACGGCGATCTTCTTGCTGCCCGCAGCGGTCCCATCACGATGCTCGGTGACGTTCAAATGCGGGCGTCGGAAGGTTCGGCGGTCACGCTTGCCGCGATGCGCGAGGAGGCATTGCTACGCTTGAGAGCGCACCGCGAGTTGGCTCCCGCCGGAACAATGCCATCTCAGTTCGTCCAGCTGTCTGCCTCCCAGCGCCATGCGATCGCGATCGATACCGCCAAAGCGCGCCTGTATCTTTTCGAGAATGGTCCCGCCGGACTGAAGCTTGTCGAGCACTTCTATGTATCGGTCGGAAAGCTCGGGGTGGGCAAGGCAGTCGAGGGCGACCAGCGCACCCCGCTCGGCGTGTACTTCGTGGTGAGCAATCTGGACCCGAAGACGTTGCGCGACTTCTACGGGGCGGGAGCGCTGCCCATCAACTATCCGAATCGCCATGACATACGCAGCGGACGCACGGGCCGCGGCATCTGGATCCATGGTGCGCCACCTGGCCAGTTCGCCCGGGCGCCCAAGGCGAGCGACGGTTGCGTTGTTTTGGCCAACCCCGACCTGAGCCGCATCCTGCGGACCGTGGACGTCGGCACGCCGGTCGTCATTGCCCAGTCTCTCCAGTGGCTGAAAGCGCCGCAACTGGAGAGCCCGCGGCTCGGCTTCAGATCAGAGCTCGACGCGTGGCGCCAAGCCAAGGAAACCGGAGACATGGCGCGGCTGCGGACAATGTACGTGCGCGATGCGATACCGGCCGCGGCACTGGGAGCCGCCGTCAAGCAAGGCGCGCGAGGGCCCGGCGATCTCTCGCTGCTTTCCTGGAAGGAAGGATCCAGCGAAACGATGGTGGTCACCTTCAACGATGGGGCCGCTACAGCGGCGAGCAGCGGACAGGTCAGACGCCAATACTGGACCCGTGACAGTGGCAGCTGGAAGATTTTCTACGACGGCGTTATCCGCAGATGACACAAGACTCCCCTCTTGACGTTCTCGTGATCGGCGCCGGCTCGGGCGGCTGCATCGCATCGATCCGGGCTGGCCAGCTCGGCCTGAAAGTCGCATGCGTGGAGGCCAACCCCTACGCGGACCCGAAAGGAGAGCCGCGACCCGGCGGAACCTGCCTGAACGTCGGCTGCATCCCGTCGAAGGCGCTGCTGTCGTCGAGCGAAGAATTCGAGAAGATTCAGAAGCACGCCCTCGCGCATGGCATCCGCGTGGCGGGCGCCACGATGGACGTGCCGGCCATGATCGCGCGCAAGGACGGAATCGTCACCAAGATGGCGCAAGGCATCGAATACCTGTTCCGCAAGAACAAGGTTGCCTACCTGAAGGGCCGGGCGACGATTGTTGGGCGCACGGATGGCGTCTTCACAGTGGCCGTCACGCGGTCTGGCTCCACCGAGGAGGTGACCGCCCGCAACCTCGTGATCGCCACGGGATCCCTTCCTCGCCAGCTGCCCGGCATCGAAGTCGACAATGTGGACGTTTGCGACAACGCGGGCGCGCTGGATTTGCGCTCCGTTCCGGGCCGCATGGCGATTATCGGAGCCGGTGTGATCGGGCTCGAATTGGGGTCGGTCTGGCGCCGGCTGGGCGCGCAGGTCACCGTCGTCGAGGCGCTGCCGGAGTTGTTGCCCATGTGCGACGCGGACGTCGCGCGCGAGATGCTCAAGTTGCTCACGGCGCAGGGTATGGATTTTCGGTTCGGCGCCCGTGTGACCGGCGTCGAGCGGGCGAGCGACGGATCGCTCGGCCTCGCCTATGTCGACGCCCAAGGCACGGCCCATTCCGTGGCTTGTGACAAGCTCGTGGTCGCGGTCGGCCGAGTCCCAACGTCGTCCGGATTCGGGCTGGAGACCCTTGGCGTGAAAACCACGCAGCGTGGCTTCGTGGATGTGGACGCGCATTGCCGTACCTCGGTCGACGGCGTTTATGCGATCGGCGACGTCGTGCGGGGGCCCATGCTGGCCCACAAGGCCGAAGACGAGGGCGTCATGGTGATGGAGCGCATCGCAGGCCAGGCGGGGCACGTCAACTACGACGCCATCCCGTCGATCATCTACACCAGTCCGGAGGTGGCCTGGGTCGGCCGCACCGAGCAGGAATTGAAGGATGCCGGCGTTCAATTCCGGGCGGGCAAGTTCCCGTTCACCGCCAATGGCCGCGCACTTGGAAACGGCGACACCTCCGGGTTCGTGAAGGTCCTGGCCGACCAGAAGACGGATGCGGTGCTGGGTGTTCACATCATCAGCACGTACGCCTCCGAGATGATCGGCGAGGCGACGATGGCCATCGAGTTCAAGGCCTCGGCCGAAGACATCGGCCGCATCTCCCATGCCCATCCGACGCTCTACGAGGCGATACGCGAAGCTTCGCTGGCCATCGGCACGGGGGCGCTCAACATGTGAACTCCGCGATTCCGGGCTACTCCGGTTGCAGGGGCGGCGCCCGCTTCTGGCGGCTGGCGAGGTAGTACCGCTCGATGATCGCCAGGGCGGCTTGGATCAGGTGCTTTAGGAGGCGTGAATGCAAACAACTGAACCTAAGAGTCAAAGGGTGAAGGCGCTCGCAACTCGAGCTACGGAGTTGAAGCAACATAGCGATAATTGCTCAGGCCAAAGCGAATCCTGGAGCGAGTTGAATCTCGACAAATTTGCTCTGGCGCTTGTTGAAGAATCGATCAGCGTCATTGAACAGCATTGCCTACGAGTTGATCAACGTGCGATCGACGTCGACTCGTTGAAGATGGCTCTGCGTGCCCATTTTGGGAGTCATACCCAGCCTCTTGACGCGACCGCGGGAAATCGAGCCGCTGACCGAGGTGTACAGACATGAAAATCAAACTATTGATCACCACGATCCTCGCCGCTGCAGTATTGCTTGGCAGTGGGCTGCTTTTCAGCACCAGCTCCACCAGCGCGCCGCAAGCCACGTTCGTTCTTCTCGATGGATCCTTGAGAACGGCCGATGACTTTCGCGGCAAGGTCACCCTGGTCAACTTCTGGGCCACGAGCTGCACCACCTGCGTGGCAGAGATGCCGATGATTGTGCGCGCCTACGAGAAGTACCGTTCACGCGGCTACGAGACCCTTGCCGTCGCCATGAGCTACGACCCTCCGAGTTATGTCGTCAACTTCGCCAGCACCCGCAAGCTGCCGTTCGCTGTTGCGCTGGACAACACCGGTGCTGTGGCGAGGGCCTGGGGGGACGTGAACGTCACACCGACGACGTTCGTAGTGAACAAGCGCGGCAATATCGTGAAGCGGTATGTTGGCAAGCCGAATTTTGACGAGCTTGACAAGCTGATTGAAGAATTGCTTGCCGAGACCTGAGGGCTGCTCTTCAGTTGGCGACACGAGACCCGGAACCGCTCTGATTTGCCACCGCGAACGACCGGTGCGCCGCGTTGCGCGAAGGCTGACCTACGGAGTCGTTGAACGCGACGAGATCATCTGACGCGTAGCACGGTCATCATGCCGCCGTCCTGGTGTTCCAGGATGTGGCAGTGGAACATCCAGTCGCCAGGGTTGTCGGCAACGAAGGCGACCTCGACTTGCTCGTCCGGCGACATCAGCACGGTATCCTGCCACTCCTGGTGCCTGGTTGGCTTGCCGTTGCGCTCGAGCACCCGGAACGTGTGGCCATGCAGGTGAATGGGGTGGTGCCAACGGGTTTCGTTGCGCATCCGCAGGCGATAGCTGCGGCCGCGTTCGAGTTCCAGCATCGGCTTCATCTCGTGACCATCGGAAACCATGCCGTTGACCGCCCAGGCTTTCCCGCGTCTCAGCATCGCGCGCATGTCGGTCGGCTTGCCATCCAGCAACGCTTGATGCAGAGTGCCCATCATCCCGCCTTGGAACACGATGTCGTGTGTGCCTGCGTTCACAAGATCTGGTTCGGGAACGGTGTTGGCTGGCAGGGCCATGATGGCTCCCGGACGAGCCGGCAGAGGCGCGTTCTGCTCATAGATGAACTCCATGAGAACGTAGCGCCCTCGCGGATAAAACAGGTCGTGCACTTCGTGCCGCTCGCCTGGCCTTCCGGCGGCGTCCAGCAGCAGGTCACACCGCATCCCGGGTGCGATCACGACACGTCCTCCCTCCGGCTCGTGCGGCTCAACGGGCTGGCCATCGATGGCGATAACGAGCGGTCGGTGGCCATGGAAGGCGAGCCCGAAGATGCGGGCATTGGCCGCGTTCACGAGCCGCAGCCTCAGGCGCTCGCCCGCCCGAACGCTGAAGTCTTCGCGTACTGAGCCGTTCACCGTCACCACGTTGCCAATGCGGCCGGCGTGGGCCATGTCATGCGCGTTGCCGAAGGTCTCGCTGATCCGTCCCGCCGGCGTGATGCGCCAGTCGTCCAGCACCCAGGTCAGGTCGCGGTCGACCGGTACCGGTTCACGCTCTTCGACGATGAGCGTGCCGTACAAGCCCCGGTCCAGCTGTTCGGAACTCTGGAAATGGGAGTGATACCAGTAGGTGCCAGAGTCGGGAACGTCGAACTCATAAACATGGCGGCCGCCGGGCGCGATCGGATGCTGCGTGAGGTGCGGGACACCGTCCATGGCGTTCGGCACGCGCAGGCCGTGCCAGTGCACAGTGGTGGCCTGGGCCAGTCGATTGAAAACGGTGACCCGCATTCGATCGCCCTGTCGCACGCGCAGTTGCGGCCCTGGGACGGTTCCGCCGTACGTCCAGACCGGCACCGGGTCCTTGGTGGGCTCGATCCGAGCATCTCCTGTGATTGCGACCAGTTCGAACTCCCGCAGTCTGCTAGCAGCGCGCAGCGACGTGCATGCCTGCAGGGGCAAGAGCGGCAGCGCAAGGGAGGACAGAAGGGCGCGTCTATGCATGAGACTTCCCCTAGAGCGAAGCGATGGCCGCGCGCACCTCATCCACACTCAAAATCTCGGAAAGCACCACCGGCGACCGGCCGTTTTGATACAGCACATAGACGGGGACGCCATTGCGGCCAAGTTGGCCCAAGGCTGCTGTGACAGCCGGGTCGCGCCGTGTCCAGTCGGCCCGCACCAACGCGACGCTCTTGGCTGACAGGTCAGCCATCACCGCCGGATTCGCCAACGTCGTTTTCTTGTTGTACTGGCAAGTGACGCACCAGGCTGCGGTGAAGTCGACGAACACAGGGCGGCCGGTTGCCAGGATTTTCTCGACGCGTCCCGGCTCCCAGGCTTGCCAGGAGCCTTCGCTGGCAGCCGTGGCCGGCCGGGCAACGTCGACTGCCGTGATGTTGTGACCTGCATGCCACATCAGCAGCGCGAGCACGACGAATGAAATGCCGCCGACGAAGCCCCGTAAACGGCCGACCAGCGTGAGGGACCAGATCAGCATGCTCATGGCGACCAGCAGCACCAACAGCGAAGCCGCCCCATCGATCCCGCTTTGTTGACCCAGCACCCACAGCAGCCAGGTCACCGTCGCGAACATCGGGAAGGCCATGAACTGGCGCAGCGTCACCATCCAGGGCCCGGGCCGCGGCAGCAACCTGGCCACACCGGGGATCCAGCCCGCGGCAAGGTAAGGCAAGGCCATGCCGAAGCCGAGCGCGGCGAACACGAGCAAGGCCTGCGGCGCCGGCAGCGTGACGGCCAAGCCGAGAGAAGCACCCATGAAGGGCGCGGTACACGGCGAGGCGATCGCCACGGCCAGGACGCCGGACAGGAACGAATTGGCAACAGGATGCTTGCTCTCCAGCGTCGCCAGTCTGTTCGGCAGAAAGGCGCCGAACTCGAAGACACCGGCGAGATTGAGGCCGATCACGGTGAACAGCGCTGCCAGTGTCGCAACCACGAGCGGGGATTGCAGCTGAAAGCCCCACCCGAGCTGCTGGCCCGCTGCCCGCAGGGCGACCAGGATGGCGCCGAGCAACACGAACGAGACGATCACGCCAGCCGAAAATGCCAGGCCGCTGACGCGATGGCCGCGCCTGTCGTCGGCATGGCGCGCGAAACCCATCACCTTGATCGCCAGCACCGGAAAAACACAGGGCATCAGGTTGAGAATCAGGCCACCCAGCAATGCGCCCAACAGCGCTGCCGCAAAGGTGAGAGACACAGCGGATGCCGGCTGGCTCAGGCTGTTGCGCCGCAACGCTTCCTCCAGCGCGGGGGACACGCCGGCTGGAGCGGCCACCTGTGGCCATTGGCCTACGACTTGAGCCTCGGTGCGCCAACCCTGGTCTCCCAGGGTCAGCACCAATGGCATGATCGCCGGGCTCTGGCTGCGCTGGGGTGACAAGGGCACGACAGCGTTCCAGACCTTGCCATCCCAGGATTGCGTGACGGCCGCTGCGGTCTGGATCACCTCATTGGTCTCGGGGAAGAACCCGAGCACCTTGCCTTTCGCCTCAGCTGGCAAGCCCGGAACGCTGACCTTGAGCGTGTCACCGTCGATCCGAACAGTTCCAGCGCCGGCCAACGGCCGAGGCTGTGCCTGGAAGCTGGCATTGAAGACATCGGCGTGCAGGGCTGTGGCACTGCGCGCGGAAATCTTGAGCGCGAATTCGCCCTCTTCCGGGACGCACTCCTGCCGGCATATGAGCCACTGCGCCTTCAGCTTGACCTGCAGGTCACCGCCCAGGAGCGAAGGCTTGAACTGCGGCGTGACGGTCAGCGGCACGGGCAGAAGCACCGTGCCGCTGTATCCGTAATTCGCCAGATGTCCGATCGGGTACTTCTTCGGTATCGGCCAGGCAATCTCACCGGCCTCGACACCCGGCGGCAGCGTCCACTTCAACTGGGTGGGGAGACCAGAATCTCCGGAATTCTTCCAGTACGTGTGCCAATCGGGCTGGTGGGCCAGTTGCAGGCCGACCCACACCGTCTTGCCGGGCTCGACGCCTTCCGGCGCATACGCGAGCAACTCCGCCCGCGCGCGCTCGGTCGTGACCACGCTTTTGGCCGGTTGCGCCTGGACCCGCAGGGCAAATGCACTGCCGACGATCAGGAGGACGGCACAAGCCATCCGCGCGAAGGCAAGAGGCGCGTGATTGGAGGGAGATTCAGTATTTGCAATCATGGTTTCTCTCGGGAGCCGGCCAGCAGCGTCAAGGTTCTCATCTCACTGCGGATAGGCCGTTTCGAGTTCCCGATTGACCAGCGCTTTAAGCTGTTCATGGCCAAAATCCTTCAAGGGCTTTCCATTGACAAAAAATCCTGGCGTGCGGGTGACGTTCAGGGCCTTGGCATCGGCCATGTCCTGTTCGATGTTGGCAAGGACCTGAGCTGAGCCGGCATCCTCGCGGGCTTTCCTCAGGTTCAGACCAGTGCCGTCCACGATGGTCCAGATCAGATCGGGCCGGGGATTGTGGTCTGCGCCCCAGGTCCGCTGGGCGTCCAGCAAGGCGCGGTTCACCGGCCAGAAAAGGCCTTGAAGCCTGGCTGCCTCGAGAACTTTGACGGCGGTGTCGGCGCCGGCATGGAAAGGCGTATACCGCACGACCAGTTGAACCTTGCCGGGATGTCTGTCGACAATGTCCTTGACCAAGGGATAGAACGCCCTGCAGGTCTCGCAGGCCGGATCGAAGAACTCGACGATCCGGACCTTGGCCTGCGCGGAGCCATACGTCGGAGAATGCGGGCGATTGAAGATGGAGTTGCCTTGGCGAGCGAGTTCGCCAAGGCGTTCATCTTCCATCCGGTCGTACAGGTACACGCCCAGGCCGAACAGCAGGATCACGGCCATGGCCGAAGTCAGGAGGATTCGTTGACGGTTCATCTGGACCGACCTGTCTTGGCCGCAATCAGCAACAAAATGATGATGATGGTGAAGGACACCAGCGAGAGCATCGGGATGGTGACCAAGCCGCCCAGTTCCAGGCTGACCTCGGCGCAGGACGGGCCTTTGCCGCAGGGCTGCAGGCCTTTCGGGATGTAGCCCGAATAAAGCAGCCAGTGGTAGAACGCCGCAAGCCACCCGGCGCCCGCCAGCGGCACGGCGTACTTGATGCCTCCTGAATCTTGCGAGTACAACCCGATGGCGAGGATCGGCACGAGAGGGAACATCGCGATGCGTTGGTACCAACAAAGCACGCACGGCTCCAGCTTCATGACCTCGCTGAAGAACAGGCTGCCGAGAGTCGCGACGAACGCAACCAACCAGCAGATCAGCAAAAGGGACCACTGCGATGACGCGATGTGACGAGGCGTGGTGTTTGAGAGACCAGTTGGCATGGAGCGGACTGAACCGGCTGGTTGCTAGCCGTCGAAGGAATTTGGGACAACTTATGGGAACGGCCAGACCTCGATCTGAGTCGTGCAGCTCAGCTTGGTTCCTGCGAGGGCAGAACAGCTACCAAGCGGGGATCAAAACTGACGAAAATCGCCTATCCAGGTTGTGCGGGCAGAGCGCGCTTGTGGCGGCTGGCGAGGTAGAACCGTTCGATGATAGCCACAGCAGCCTCTGACACGGGCCGTCCTTCCAGGAACGCATCGATCTCTGCGTAGCCGACGCCGAAGGCCGACTCATCGGGAAGCTGGGGGCGCAGAGACTCCAGATCGGCAGTTGGAACTTTCCTCACCAGCCCGGGCGGGGCCCCAAGGTGTGAGGCGAGTTCGCGCACGCGCCCCTTCGTCAACCCGGAAAGCGGCGCCAGGTCGCACGCGCCGTCCCCGAATTTGGTGAAGAAGCCCATGACGGCTTCGGCCGCATGGTCGGTGCCCACGACCAGCCCGCGCCGCGCCCCGGCGACGGCGTACTGCGCGATCATCCGTTGTCGCGCCTTGATGTTGCCCAGGACAAAATCTTCCTGCGAAGCATGCTCGAAGGACTGTCCCGATGCCTTCAGGCTCGCCAGCATGGCATCGCTCGCCGGTCGGATGTTCACAGTCAAGACTTCATCTGGCTCGATGAATGCCAACGCCTGCTGCGCGTCCTGCTCGTCGGCCTGGAGCCCGTAAGGCAGGCGCATCGCGACGAATCTGACGGCTGCTCCTTGGGAGCGGGCTTTGGCGACGGCGAGCTGGCACAAGCGGCCCGCCACCGTCGAATCAACCCCTCCGCTGATGCCGAGGACGAAGCAACTCGACTGGGATCGCATGAGGTACGTGAGAAGAAAGTCGATGCGGCGGTCGGCCTCCGCCATGGCATCGAAATGGGACTTCACACCGAGTTCGCTCACGATCGTTGTCCGGTCGAGTTGCATAGGTTGCTCCTGGTTCTCCGCTGCAAGTATGACGCCGCTATGCCGGACTACGGACGATGAAGGCGCGTCGAAAGCCGCAAACATAAACCTGGCCGCACGCCCTGACCCAAGCGTTGCGGCGGGACGCGGCCGCATCCCCCTGCGTGGCTACCGGCGCTCGAGCGTTGCCCTGTTCAACTCCAACGGCCACTCACCGGGATCAGTCAGGCCGACGCGGCCGGTCCCGACATTGTTCGGAGGTGTCTTTCCCAACAAATGACCCAGCGGTGCCACGATGAAGCGCAGCGTTTGGGCGCCCGCCTCGCGCCAGTTGCCAACGAGAATCGCGTAGCGCAGCATCGCCGCGTGACTTCGGAGGTGAAGCAGCAGGTAGGGTTGTGAGATCACGTGCGCCAGCTCGTAGGCGCGCCACGCACCCGCGACGTCGCCGCGCGACCGGTGCGCCACCGCCGTGGAGACTTCCCGGGCAAATGCGCCGCGCGCGCTTTCGTAGGAATGGCTTGCCGCAGGCGTGCGTCGAAACGGATAGGCGAGTTGCGCGCCATAGCTGATCGGGAAGTCGGATTCCTTCAGGCCGACCTCCCGGGGGCCCAGTTCCGTTGCCGGCAGCTTGAAGGTTCGGAAGAGGTGGTCCCACACCAACCAGAACTCGCCGTAGTTCACTTGGGCGTCTTCGTACTCGCGCTTGTGGTGCCAGCGATGCACTTCGGCCACGGCAAGCACGAACTTCAGCGGCCCGAGCCGATAGTCCAGGTTGGAATGCTGGAAGGCAAGATGCACAGCAAGGACGCCAAGCCAGGCGCCGATCGCGGCAGCAGGCGCGCCGAGGATCACCAGGACGGCGAGCCCAGGCCCCGCCATCATCCCCGCATGCAGCGGATGGCGACGCTCGCCATTGAGCCAGTACAGGCGCTCGGCGCTGTGATGGATCGCATGGAACTTCCAGAGCCAGCGGCTGCGATGACTGAACCAGTGCACGGCATACAGGCTCAGATCGAGGATGGCGCCCGCGGCCAATGCCTGCGCCCACAGCGGCAATTGGGTGGGCCAGAACCTGCCGGGGCTAAGGTAGGGCGCCAGTGCAGCGATCACAGCATGCACGGCCAGCAGCACTGCAAGGTTCACAACGGCGTGAGTCGCGTCACACTTGGTGTCGTGATGGTCCTCGAGCCAGGCTTGTTGAAAGGGCAGCAGGCGCTCCAGGAGCGCGACAATCGCCAGGGCGACCGCCGTAACCAGCGGCACGGTAGGCAAATACGTCCAGCCAGCAGCAAGGCCGCCGAAGATGGCCGCTGCAGAAGCTGCGAGCACGGCGGGGTAACTGGTAGTGCGGATCAGCACGGCTAGCTGGGATGTCTTGTCGATCATGGGCCTCTCCAAATGCATGAAGCCGATTTGAATCCCTGTAGACGGTACAAGGTCAAGCTCTTTCAGGCGACTCCTGGGGTGCTGCTGGGAAACGCACGGCTGCCGCGCCGCCGGCGCAGCAGCAGGTAGGCCGCGGGGATGACAAACATGGAGAGTAGTGGCGCAGTGATCATCCCGCCTACCATGGGAGCCGCGATGCGCTGCATGACTTCCGAGCCGGTGCCGCTACCCCACATGATGGGGAACAAGCCGCCCAGGATGACAGCAACCGTCATGGCCTTGGGCCGCACCCGTAGCACGGCGCCGTCCCGAATCGCATCGAGCAAGTCTGCCGGCGAATCCTTGCCGGCCGCCATCCTGTCCCGCCACGCGTTATTCAGGTACAGCAGCATGATCACGCCGAACTCCGCGGCGACACCCGCCAAAGCAATGAAGCCGACTGCGCCCGCAACCGAAAGGTTGTAGCCAAGCAAGTACAGCAGCCAGATTCCCCCCACCAGAGCGAACGGAAGCGTCGCCATGATCAGCAATGCGTCGTCGAAACGCTTGAAGGTCAGGTAGAGCAGCACGAAGATGATGAGCAGCGTGAACGGCACAACGACCTTGAGCTTGGCGGTCGCGCGCTCGAGGAACTCGAACTGCCCGGACCAGGAGACCGAATAGCCGGGTGGCAGCTTGACCTTGTCGGCAACCACGCGTTGCATGTCCTGCACTGCCGACCGCAGATCGCGGCCGCGGATGTCGACGTAGACCCAGCCGGACAGGCGGGCGTTCTCGCTGCGCAGCATCGGCGGGCCATCGGTGACCCTGATGTCGGCCACATCCGAGAGCACCAGCCGCGTACCGCGTTCAGTGACGATGGGCAAGCTGCGCAGCTTCTCCAGCGAGTCGCGGACCTCGCGCGGGTAGCGCACGCTGATCGGGAAGCGTTGCAGCCCCTCGACCGTCTCTCCCACATTTTCTCCGCCGACGGCGGAGCTGATGACGGACTGCACGTCGGCGATGTTCAGTCCGAAGCGGGCGGCAGCCTCACGGCGGATGTTGACATCGACATACCGGCCGCCCGTCAGCCTCTCTGCCAAGGCGCTGCTGACACCGGGTACATCCTTCAGCACACGCTCGATCTCGCCGGTGGCCCGGTCGATCTCAGCCAGGTCCGCGCCCGCCACCTTGACGCCCACCGGGCTCTTGATGCCGGTGGCCAGCATGTCGATGCGGTTGCGGATCGGCGGAACCCAGATGTTCGAGAGGCCCGGAACCTTGACGATGCGGTCCAGTTCCTCGACCAGCTTATCGGGCGTCATGCCCGCGCGCCATTGCTCGCGGGGCTTGAACTGGATCGTGGTCTCGAACATCTCCAGCGGCGCCGGGTCTGTCGCCGTTTCTGCCCGCCCGGCCTTGCCGTAGACACTGGCCACTTCGGGCACGGTCTTGATCAGGCGGTCGGTCTGCTGCAGCAGTTCGGCAGCCTTGCCGGCTGACAGGCCCGGCAGGGCGGAGGGCATGTACAGCAAGTCCCCTTCGTCCAGTCGCGGCATGAACTCGCCGCCGATGTGTTGCAGGGGCCACAAGCTCACGACCAGGACCGCGCCCGCGATGGCGAGCGTGACTTTCGGAGCGCGCAGCACGGCTTCCAGCAGCGGGCGGTAGGCTGCGATGAGCCACCGGTTGAGCGGGTTCTTCTGCTCGCTGGGAATCCTGCCGCGAATCAGGTACCCCATGAGTACCGGGATCAGCGTGACCGCCAGTCCCGCAGCGGCCGCCATCGCGTAGGTCTTGGTGAAGGCCAACGGCGAGAAGAGGCGACCTTCCTGCGCTTCCAGCGTGAACACAGGAATGAACGACAGCGTGATGATCAGCAGCGAGAAGAAGAGCGCCGGGCCGACTTCAGCCGCCGCTTCCCCGATGACGCGCCAGCGTGCATCGCCTTCCAACTTTTCGTTGGGATGGGCCTGTTCCCAGTGTTCCAGGTGCTTGTGCGCGTTCTCGATCATCACCACAGCCGCATCGACCATGGCGCCGATCGCGATGGCGATGCCGCCCAGCGACATGATGTTGGCGTTGACGCCCTGGTAGTGCATGACGATGAACGACGCCAGGATCCCGATCGGCAGCGAAACGATGGCCACGAACGCCGAGCGCAGGTGGAACAGGAAGACGAAGCAGACCAGCGCGACCACCAGGAACTCTTCCAGCAGCTTGACCTTGAGGTTGTCGACTGCGCGCTCGATGAGGCCAGAGCGGTCGTAAACCGGGATGATCTCCACCCCTTTGGGCAGGCTGGCCTGCAGCGACTTCAGCTTGGCCTTGACCGCGGCAATGGTCTCCAGCGCGTTCTTGCCCGAACGCATCACGATCACGCCCCCGGCCGCTTCGCCTTCGCCGTCCAGCTCGCCGATGCCGCGCCTCATTTCCGGGCCAACCTGCACGCGCGCCACGTCGCCGAGCTTCACCGAGACGCCGCTGGGCGTCGTCATCAGGGGAACCTGGCGGAAGTCGTCCAGCGATTGCAGGTAGCCCGAGGCGCGCACCATGTATTCGGCCTCGCCCAGCTCCAGCACGGAACCACCGGCCTCCTGGTTGGCCTTCTGCAACGACTCCACGATGCGGGTGTGCGGAATCGCGTACGCGGCCAGCTTCTCCGGGTCCAGCACTACCTGGTACTGCTTCACCATGCCGCCCACGGAAGCCACCTCGGCGACGTTGGCGACGCTCTTCAGCTCGTATTTGAGGAACCAGTCTTGCAAGGCGCGCAGCTGGCCGGCGTCGTGGGTGCCGCCGCGGTCGATCAGGGCGTACTGGTAGATCCAGCCAACCCCCGTGGCGTCCGGCCCGAGCGCGGCGTTGGCGCCCTTGGGCAGGCGCGACTGCACCTGGTTCAGGTACTCCAGCACGCGCGAGCGGGCCCAGTACATGTCCGTGCCGTCCTCGAACAGCACGTACACGAACGAGTCGCCGAAGAACGAATAGCCGCGCACGGTCTTCGCGCCCGGCACCGAGAGCATGGTGGTCGTCAGCGGATAGGTGATCTGGTTCTCGACGATGCGCGGGGCCTGGCCGGGGTAGGTCGTGCGGATGATGACCTGCACGTCCGAGAGGTCGGGCAGCGCGTCCAGCGGCGTCCTCGCCAACGAGTAGACGCCCCATGCGCTGACGATCACGGTCGCCAGCAGCACCAGGAACCGGTTCACGATGGACCAGCGGATGATCGAAGCGATCATTTCCTGCTCCCCGAGGCCGCGGCGGCCGCTGCCGACATGGGCGACACGTGCGTCAGCTGCGGGCCGTCGGGCCCCAGGAAGAACTCGAATGCGATGCGGTCTCCGGCGGCGAGATTGCGCGGCAGCTGGTTCGGGGCGGGCAGCTTGAACTCCATCGTCATGGCTCCCATGCCGGCGGAAGGCAGCGGTCCATGCGCGATTGCCATGCTGTCCTTGCCGATCTCGCGGATCGTTCCTTCGCCCTGGTGGCGTGGCATCGCGGGCGCAGCTGGCACGGCCGGCGCGGCCGGCTCGTTGTTCAGGCGCGCTTCCACGCCCTTGAGGCTAGCCTCGGAGTCGATCAGGAACTGCGACGACACCACCACGCGCTGGCCTGCCTGCAAGCCCTTGCGGATCTCGGTCTGGCCGCCGCTTTCGATGCCGGCCTGCACCTCCACCGGCCGGAACCGTCCGTTCTCCTCCGCCACGATCACCACCGCGCGCTTGCCGGTGTGGATCACCGCCTCGGTCGGCACCACGATGGACTTCTCGGGACGCATGTCGCTGAAGCTCATGGAAACGAACATCCCCGGGATCAGTTGGCCGCGCGGATTGGCGAGTTCAACGCGCGCCTTGATCGTGCGGGTGGCGGTGCTGACATCGGGGAGTAGGGTCTCGACCCGGCCTTCGTACACCACGCCGGGCGTCGCCGGCGTCTGGGCCTTCACGCGCGCGCCGGGCCGCAGCAGCGCCGCCTGGCTTTCCGGCACCTCCGCGTTCGCCCACACCGTGGCGAAGCCGCTGATGCGAAACAGCGTGGCGCCCGGCATCACGGCCATGCCTTCGCGTGCGGCGATCTCCGTGACCAGACCGCTGCCCGGGGCCACGACCGTCGTGCGGGGGTTGAGCCGGCCGCTCGCCTCGACGCCGCGGACCTGCTCCTCCGTCATGCCGGCCAGCCGCATGCGCGACTTCGCACCTTCGACCAGCGGCCCGAGGTCCGGCCCCTGCAGGCGGCGCACGGCGAGGTACTCCTGCTGGGCGGCGACCCAGTCCGGTACATACAGTTCGGCGAGGGCTTGGCCCTTGTTGACCCGGTCCAGCGTTGCGCGTACCAGCAGTCGCTCGACATAGCCAGTGGCGCGCGCCTGGATCACGGCCTGCTCGCGCTCGTTGAAAGCGATGCTGCCGACGGCGCTCACTTGCGGCGAGAGCATGTCTTCGCTCGCGACGGCCGTGCGCACGCCCAGGTTTTGCTGGATGCGAGGGCTGACTGTGATGCCGCCCTGGTCGGTGTCCGCACCGGCGTAGACCGGCACCAGCATCATGTCCATGAACGGCGACTTGGCCGGCTTGTCGAACTTGTTCCCGGGCACCATGGGATCGTGGTAGTACAGGATCTTGTGGCCGTTGGCCGGGTCCACTTCGCCGGCCTTGATGCCGGCCTTGATGTGCCGACGTGTCGCTTCCTCACCTTCCGGGATGCTCTGCGGCAGGGGTGCCTTGGCTGCCGGGCCAGTGCCGACCGCGACCGGAGCGGCCGGATCGATCCCCGCCGCCGGCCCCATCGCGCTGTACTGGCCCATCCGGAATACGCCGTAACCGGCGAGCGCGATGGCCGCCGCGACGGCGATCGCCGCGAGTTTGTGGTTGCTGGTCATGGTTGCTCCTTCGGCACGGGCAGCGGGGCGGCTTCCGGGGTGAGGTAGTGAAGCTGGGCCCACAGCCGCGCGGTTTCCATCTCCAGCGCCAACAGCTGCATGCCGGCATCGATTTCTTCCCGGCGCGCGGCCAGCACAGCGGCAAGCGGCCCGGTACCGGCCTGGTACGCGGTCAGGGCGGCTGCGCTGCGCATGCGGGCCGCCGGCAGCAGCGCCGCCTGGAGTTGCGCGTGACGCTCCTTGCCCGAATTCCAGTCGTTGGCGAGCATGCGCACTTCGGCTTCATGCATCCGGAAGGCATCCTCATACTTCGCGCGGGCTTCTGCCAGCGCAGCGAGCTTGGCCGCCACTTCACGATCCTGCCGGTTGGTTCGGCCGATCTGCAGCGGGACCGAAACACCGATCGAAACCATGTTGGAGTAAGCCGAGCCGCGCTGGCTGAACATCGCTTCGACCGTCCAGTCTGGGCGCGTGTTGGCCTGGGCTTGCTGGACTTCGGTTTCTGCTGCGCGAACTTGAGCTGCCAAAACCGCCAGATGCGGCAGGTGCTGGAGGTGGTCTGGCGAGAGCGACGCGGCGGCAGTCGGGTCACGCCAATCGATGCGCCCGTCGGGCGGCCGGCTGGCGGCATCGGCGCCGACCCATCGCGCCAGCGCCAGGCCCGCGGCCCGCACCTGGCGCTCGGCCTGACGCAAGCGGTCTTGCAACTGGACGGCGGCGGCGCGCGAGCCGAACAACTCGGCCTGCGTGCCGCGCGCGTTGGCATAGGCGATCTCGGCGGCCTGCACTTCGAGCTGCGCCTCCTGCAACTGGCGGCGCAGCAGCGTGACCATCGCTTGCGCGTAGTGGCGCTCGATCCAGGCCAACGCTGTCTCGCGCTGGATGGTGGCTGTGGCTTCCAGGCGTTCGGCCTGGATGCGCTCGCCGTCGCGTTGGAAGCGTTCGGCGCGCAAACGGCGCTTGTCGGCGCGCGTGAACTCTTGCATCAAGCCGATGCTTCGCATCGTCATGAAGTCGCGGGAAAGGCTGAACCGGTCGGGCCCGTTGACCGGCAGGTTCTCGATGCCGGCCTTGAGCACCGGATCCGGGAGCTGAGCGGCGGAGACGCTTTGCTCGCGCGCGGCCGCCGCTGCGGCGTCGTGGGCGACCAGTTGCTGCGAGCGAGCCAACGCGATACGTTGCGCATCCTGCAGGCCCAGGGGCTGCTGCGCCCAGGCGGCGGATGCGAAGGCGAGCAGGCTGGCAGCGCGAGCGGCGCCACCAAGGAAACGGAGAATGGACATGAGACCTCCAGAGAGCGAACGTGCTGCGGCGACACGAAGTCGCGCGCAGCGCCTAGGCGCCGTGGGAGGTCAAATGCGGAAGCAGCAGTGCATGACGGCCAGCGGTGGGCTGGCCGAGGTTCGCAAGACGGAAGGCTGCACGGCCAATCCGACGCTCTCGCGAGGCGAGGGAAGGCGGACGGTCAGTATTGTGGCCGGGGCAAGCAGGGCCGCGGGTGAAACCGGCTGGGACTGGTCCAGCGTTCCCGCGGCCGATTGGCAGTGCGCATGGCAAAGCGTGGGTTGGGCATCCGCCATCGCTTCGGCGCATGGCATGCCGGCGTCCGCCATCTGCGCCATCTCGACCGCCTTGAACACACCCGGGCAGGCATAAGCCGCGATGGCGCTCTGCGTGAAAAGCAGTGCGCACAGCGACAGCACGGCCGTGAGCAACCGCCAGCGGCGGCGGCTGCCCAAGGTTGACCAAGCCGGGATGAACATGAAGCTGAGTCTATCCGAGCGCGCCTCTCCTCATCAAGACAAGCAAGCGCGCCGCTACATCAGGATCGCCGGGCCCTTGGCGGGCTACACGAGGAGAACGCAGCAATCGCCCCAAAGCTCAAGCAGATCCACTCAATGAACGAAGCCGCTGCTTGTCGACCTTCCCGGTCGCTCCTCTGGGCAACTCCTGCAGGAAGATAAAGCGGTCGGGGACCTGCCACTTTGGCAAGCGCCCGACGAGGTAGCCGGCGAGATCCGGTTGCGGCCCCTGCCACTGTTGCACGAGGCACACATACGCCACGGGCCGTTCCTGCCAGACGGCGTCCGGAACAGGAATCACGGCAGCTTCACTCACGGCTGGGTGTGAGGCCAGCGCCGACTCGAGCTCGAGACTCGAAATCCACTCTCCTCCGGACTTGATGAGATCCTTGTACCTATCGACGATGCGCACGTACCCTATCGCATTCCAGGTTGCCACGTCCGCCGTCTTGAGCCAGCGTCGGCCTTTCCCGTCCACGACGAAACTTGCTTCCGAGCCGCGGCCATCTTCCGCACCGGGATCGAAATACGCATCGGCCACCCAGGGGCCGCGGATCTGCAACTCGCCCGGGGTCATACCGTCGCGAGGCGCATCCACACCCTTGTCGGTGATGACGCGAACCTCACATCCCACCGGAGGCAATCCGGGCGTTCGCCGTAGTTCCTGCCATTGGGCGTCGGTGATGCCCGCCCGGCGGGTGGACACAAGACCAAGCGGCGACACTTCAGTCATTCCCCAGCAATGCTGGACCTCGATACCGAACTGATCGAAGCCCGTCAACAGGTCGGCTGAGACTGTCGCCCCACCAATGGGCAACCGCTTGAGAGTGACCAGCCGTTCGGGGGCGATCTCACCCTTGCGCAGCGCCTCAAGGACGGCGATCCAAACGGTGGGCACAGCCGTCGCCATCGTGACTTTGGCTTCTTCGATGAGGAGCGTCAGCGAAGCCGGATCGGAAACGCGGTAGCTGAGAGCGATGTTCGCGCCGCATAGGCATGCAGCATACGGAAATCCCCAGCCTTGAGCGTGGAACATCGGCACCACTGGGAGGCAGGTATCGTGTTCACTTAGGGCGATGGTGTCGGTAAACAGCATCGACATGGCGTGCAAGAGTGTGGACCGATGGCTATAGACCACGCCCTTGGCCTTACCTGACGTGCCGGACGTGTAGCAGACACCGCACGCTGCCGTCTCGCTAAGATCGGGCCATTCGGCGCCATGGCTCACATCAATGCTCGCCAGATAGCTCTGCAACCGCTTGCCTGGGAATTGCGCAGAGTTCTTTGCTGCGTCGGAGCTGCCAACCAACGCGATCATCAGCAGCCCCGCGGGCAACTCAACTTCCGCAAGCAGGGGCAGCATCGATTCGTCCACCACGAGCACTTTGGGGCTGGTCTCTGCCAGCATGGTCGCGATAGAAGCCGGCGGCAGGCGAACATTTGCGGTGTGCAACACAAAGCCGCCAGCGGGCACGCCGAGGAACAACTCCAGGTGCTCGTGACAGTTCCACAGGAGCGTGGATACGCAGTCGCCTGGCTGCAGCCCTATGCCTTGCAGCCACCCGGCCACCTTTCTGGCGCGATGGGCGAGTTGACCGAAGGAGGCACGTTCGAACGTCCCGTTCCGAAGAACGGTGACCTTCTTGTGAGCGTAGAGAGTTTCCATTCGCTCGACAATCCCACCCACCGTGAGCGGGACCGCCTGCATCAGCCCCTGTGAAATCATGGGCCGGACTCCCGCCAAAATCCGGCGTATGTGCCTCGCAGCACCTCACGCCCTACGATCTGCTTCATCATCTGCGATGTGCCGTCCAGTATCCGGACGACGCGGGACTCCCTCCACATCCTTTCAATCGGGTAGCTCTTGGTGTAGCCATAGCCTCCGAACAATTGAAGAACGCGATCAGCCACGTCAAACACCGTTTCTGCGTTCGCCAGCTTTGCCATCGCGGCCCATCCACTGGCATTCTGCGGATCGTGGTCGAACCGCCATGCTGCGTCGTAGGCCAGCAGGCGCGCGCTATGAACCTGGGTAGCCAACTCAGCGAGCTCCCAGCGGATCGCTTGGTTGTGAGACAAGGCCTGCCCGAACTGCTTGCGCGTGCCTGTGCGCTCGACGGCGAGGTCGAGCATGGCCTGCGCCAAACCCACGGAATACGCGGCCCAGTGAAGACGGCCATGATCGAGGCAACGCATGGCCAGGTCGAAGCCTTGACCCTCGACCCCGATCAGGAAGTCAGCCGGGATTGCGCAGTCCTCGAAGACGACTTCGTTGTGGAACGAACCTGCGCCTCCCAGCATTTCCATGGGAGGCCCGACACGAAGGCCCTGCGTGCCGCGGGGCACGAGGAAGGCGGAAAGCCCGCCGCGACGGTCGGGTCCACCCGTGCGGGCAATGACCGTGAAGCAGTCGGCGATTTGCGCGTTCGTAATGAAGATCTTGCGCCCGTTCAGGACGTAGCCGTCAGCGCACCGCGAGGCTTGTGTGGAGATCGAGGCGGCGTCTGAACCGGCGTCCGGTTCCGTCATCGCCAGGGCTGCAACGAACTCCCCGGACGCGAGCCGTGGCAGGTACGTTCGCTTGAGCTCATCGCTGCCCGCAAGCTCAATCGCCTTCGAGCCGATGTGAACGTTGACCCCGCAGGTGTAATAGAAAGCAATGTGCGCCGCCGCGATCGCCTCGATGGAAATGCAGCTGCCCAACATCGTCAACCCAAGGCCACCGTACTCGCGCGGAGTATGCGAGCCGAACATGCCCATTTCCCGCAGTCGCTGAATCGCGCTCGTGGGAATGGCGCCTGTGCGCTCGACTTGGTCAGACAAGGGAACCAGCTCAGCTTGAACAAATGAGTTGACGCGGGTACGCCACTCCGTCAGCTCGGGTGTCAGGTAAGGACTTGGCTGCACATCGATCTCCTTCACATCCATCGTACGAACCGTGGTGTGCCTAGAATGTCGCGAAACGGCCAAGCTGTAGCCTGGTCGAGCCACGGAGTCTTGTGTACGGCAAGAGCGAACGATTTGAGGACTATGACGGCGCAAGCAAGTTGCCTGTCGCCATGGCTACCGCCATGGTCGGTGGATCGGCGCGCGAAATGCCACCGATGCGGCGGGCGGGAGTTCTCTATGTCGCGTCTGGATCGCTTCGGCTTCAGGTGAATTCGGCCCACTGGATCTGCGCGCCAGGCGGTGCCTTGTCGCTACCGTCAGGCAACAGTGCCAAGCTTCATGCCGCAAGCACCTGCAGGCTCATATTTGCCTTCCTTCCGTCCGCGCGTTCGACGCCGACGGTTCAAAAGGTGATCGTGACCGACCTCTTTCGCGCTCTACTTGGCGCGCTCGCGGAGATCCCCACAAATGCTGCTCGGACAACCCGGACCCGCTTGCTTGGGGGCCTATTCGTCAACGAGCTTCAGTTCACCAGCTCGTCGCCGATTCATCTGCCGTGGCCTGCGTCCGCAAAGCTCGCGCGCGTCTCCCAGGCCATAGTGGAAGACCCTAGTCGTCCGCTGACGGTCGCACAAGCTGCCCGGCTGGCAGGCATGGCGCCTCGCACGCTCTCGAGGTGGTTTGCAAGCGAAACCGGTCTGAGCATGGGGGGGTGGCAGCGCGCTGCGCGCCTCACCGTCGCGCTGAGCGAGATCGCTAAGGGGGGATCGGTCTACTCGGCGGCCGCAGCTAGCGGGTTCAGCACCGCATCAGGCTTGTGCGCAGCATTTCGGCGGGCGAGCGGCACCACTTTGCGCGGGTACTTCAAGCCGGATGCCGGTGCTAAACAGGTCCGCGATGAAGCGCTCTTCTTCTCGACGCAACTGGGCGTCGAAGCGGGCGGGTGAATTGAAGGGCTTCTCGCACGCCATTGACGCTGCCTACTCTAGTCAGCGATCCATGAAGCACAGAACTGTGAAGCGGTAGCGCGAAGCCGTCATCGAGCAGCTGACCGAGATTCGAGTACACCTAAGGGATTGGCGTCGACTACTGGCAGGTTGTTCGCTTCATGACAGTGACCGCCTCGCCGAAAGAGTGACCAGGTCGCGCCGAACCTGGTGTCCAGCGGGTTCCGAACGGGGTGTCCAAGTTGGGCCGAAATACGCA
>NZ_VOBQ01000033.1 GCF_007833165.1 Caenimonas sedimenti
CCCCCACCGGCATTTCGGCTTCCGCCACGGTTGTTGAACGCAAACGGTGGAACGCCACTACGTCTGCAGCAACGCCGCGCGTGGCCGGGCTGTGGCGCGCATAAGGGCCCAGGCGCCTGCGGCGCACGCCCTCGCGGCCCAGCGTGGCTACGAGAGCGCCCGCAGGGTGCGTATCGAGACACGCGACCGTTTCATGCTCGCCGCCGCTGTTTGAGCAGAGCGCCCAAAGGGCGCGGCGCGAGTTCGGCGGCGGGGACGCGAGGGCGTGCGGCGCAGGGAATCCGGTAGGGGCGCGCAGCGCCACGACGGACGCCGTGCCAGCGCGCCACAGCCCGGCCACGCGCGGCGTTGCCGCGAGGAAGGGGCGTGTGACCGCCGGTGAGTGTCGAGACGCTCGTGCCCTCACCCCAGCCCTCTCCCAGAGGGAGAGGGAGCAAGGCGGGGAGCAGCCCTCCCCCGGAGGGGGAGGGGAAAGTCAAGAAAACCTATTTCGCGTGCGAGCGACGGCGCGGCGCCGACGGCAGTGGACGCGCCGGCTGGTCCGGCGACCGCGTCTCCGCCCACACCCACAGCAGCACGCCGCCCAGGATCATCGGCACGCACAGCCACTGGCCCATGGTCATGTTGAAGGCCAGCACGCCCAGGTGCGCATCCGGCTCGCGGAAGTATTCGGCGATGAAGCGCATCACGCCGTAGCCCACCAGGAACACGGCGCTCACCTGCGCGGGCTTGCGCTCCTTGCGGGCGTAGAGCCACAGGATGATGAACAGCAGCACGCCCTCGAGCAGGAACTGGTAGACCTGCGAAGGATGCCGCGGCAACGGGCTGCCGCTTTGCGGGAACACCATGCCCCAGGGCAGCGCCGGGTCCGAAAAGCGTCCCCACAGCTCGCCGTTGATGAAGTTGCCGACCCGCCCGGCCGCCAGGCCCAGCGGGACGCAGGGCGCCACGAAATCCATCACCTGCCAGAACGGCTTGCCGCGCGAGCGCGCGAACCAGTACTGCGAGGCGATCACGCCCAGCATGCCGCCGTGGAAACTCATGCCGCCTTGCCACACGAACAGGATCTGCAGAGGGTTCGCCAGGTAGAACTCCGGCTTGTAGAACAGGCAGTAGCCCAGCCGGCCGCCCAGCACCACGCCCAGCACGCCCAGGAACAGCATGTCCTCGACGTCCTTGCCGCTCCATTCACCCGAACCCTCCACCGAGGCGAACGGTTCGTGCCGCAGCCGGCGGTGGGCCAGGAACATGAACAGGCCGAAAGCCGCCAGGTACGTCAGCCCGTACCAGTGCACGGCCAGGGGCCCGATCTGCAGCGCGACCGGATCGATCTTGGGGAATGTGAGCATGGGCCGCTATTCTGGCGCAGCCGAGGGGTGCGCGGGGGCGGCGGCGCGCACGGGCTTCTCCACCCGCCCGCGGACGAACGCAACGAATCGTTCCAGCGCCGGCGTGGCGCCGGCCCAGGCCAGGCTGGTTTCGCAGTCGGGCACCGAGGCCGCGGCCTTGCCGCCGAGCTGGCGGTAGGCCACGCCGCCGCGCTGGAACTGGCGCACGCTGTCGGGCACCCAGGCGATGCCGAGGCCCGCCGACACCAGGTTGACGATGGTCTGCATCTGGATGGCTTCCTGCACCACCTGCGGCTCGCGCCCCGCCGCGTGGTACATCGCGAAGATCGCATCGTGCAGCGAGGGCACGATGCGCCGCGGAAAAGTGACCAGCGGCTGCCCCAGCACGGCCGCCAGCGGCAGCCGGGCCGCTTGGGCCAGCGCGTGGCTCTCCGGCAGCGCCAGCACCAGCGGCTCGCGCGCGACGCGCAGCAGTTCCAGCCCGGCCGGGGCAAAGCCCGGGGAGTGCAGCAGCAGGCCGGCATCGATGTCGCCCTGCGCCAAGCCCTGCAGCTGGACGTCGCCCGTGGCTTCGATCAGGTCGAGCTGGACCCGCGGATGCTCTTCACGGAAGGCGCGCACCCAGGCCGGCAACACCGTGAAGCCCACGGTCGACACGAAGGCCAGCCGCAACCGCCCGATCTCGCCCGCTGCCGCCGCCCGCGCCTGTGACGGCAACGCCTGCGCGCGCGCCAGCAGCTCGCGCGCCTGCGGCAACAGCGCCTCGCCCGCCGCCGTCAGCGCGACGCTGCGCTTGGTGCGGTCGAACAGCCGCACGCCCAGCAGCCGTTCGAGCTGGGCGATGGCCTGCGTCAGGGGCGGCTGTGTCATGTGCAGGCGCCGCGCGGCGCGGCCGAAGTGCAACTCTTCCGCCACGGCGGTGAACTGGCGCCACAAACGCAATTCGATGAGGGGTTCGCTCATACGCCGTACATATTAATGCGGGTCCAAAGATGGATTGGAAACAATCAGGCCGGCGGCGCATACTCGGCGCTCGTTTCGCACCACACCCACCGAAAGAGCCAGCCGCCATGGACAGCAAGCCCATCCAGATCAACCGCCGCAGCGCCAACATCACCGAGGGCAAAGCCAGGGCGCCGAACCGCTCGATGTACTACGCCATGGGCTACCAGGAAGGTGACTTCCGCAAGCCGATGGTGGGCGTGGCGAACGGACACAGCACCATCACGCCGTGCAACAGCGGCCTGCAGAAGCTGGCCGACGCGGCCATCGCCGGCATCGAAGAGGCCGGCGGCAACGCCCAGGTGTTCGGCACGCCGACCATCAGCGACGGCATGGCCATGGGCACCGAAGGAATGAAGTATTCCCTGGTGAGCCGGGAGGTGATCTCCGACTGCATCGAGACCTGCGTGCAGGGCCAGTGGATGGACGGCGTCGTCGTGGTCGGCGGCTGCGACAAGAACATGCCCGGCGGCCTGATGGGCATGCTGCGCGCCAACGTGCCGGCCATCTACGTCTACGGCGGCACCATCCTGCCCGGCAAGTGGAAGGGCCAGGACCTGAACATCGTGAGCGTGTTCGAGGCCGTGGGCCAGAACGCCGCCGGCAACATGAGCGATGCCGACCTGCGCGAGATCGAGATGCGGGCGATCCCGGGCCCGGGCTCCTGCGGCGGCATGTACACCGCCAACACCATGTCGTCCGCGTTCGAGGCGCTGGGCATCTCCCTGCCCTATTCCTCCACCATGGCGAACCCGCACGACGAGAAGCAGAACTCGGCGAAGGAGTCCGCGAAGGTGCTGGTCGAAGCCATCAAGAAGGACATCAAGCCGCGCGACATCGTCACGAAGAAGGCGATCGAGAACGCCGTGGCGGTGATCATGGCCACCGGCGGCTCGACCAACGCGGTGTTGCACTTCCTGGCCATCGCGCACACGGCCGGCGTGGACTGGACCATCGACGACTTCGAGCGCATCCGCAGGAAGACCCCGGTGCTGTGCGACCTGAAGCCCTCGGGCAAGTACCTGGCGGTGGACCTGCACCAGGCCGGCGGCATACCGCAGGTCATGAAGGTCCTGCTGAACGCCGGGCTGCTGCACGGCGACTGCATCACCATCAGCGGCCAGACCATCGCCGAGGTGCTGAAGGACGTGCCGGATGCGCCGCGTGCCGACCAGGACGTGATCCGCCCGATCACGAACCCGATGTACGCGGAAGGCCACCTGGCCATCCTCAAGGGGAACCTGTCGCCCGAGGGCGCGGTTGCGAAGATCACTGGGCTGAAGAACCCGGTGATCACCGGTCCGGCGCGGGTGTTCGACGACGAGCAGTCGGCGCTGGCGGCCATCCTGGCCGGCAAGATCGTGGCGGGCGACGTGATGGTGCTGCGCTACCTGGGGCCCAAGGGCGGCCCGGGCATGCCGGAAATGCTGGCGCCCACGGGCGCGCTGATCGGCGCCGGGCTGGGGGAAAGTGTGGGCCTGATCACGGATGGCCGCTTCTCGGGCGGAACCTGGGGCATGGTCGTCGGCCACGTGGCGCCGGAAGCGGCGGCGGGCGGAACCATCGCCTTCATCCACGAGGGCGATTCGATCACCATCGACGCGCACCAGTTGAAGCTGGAACTGAACGTGCCGGAAGCGGAGATCGAGAAGCGCCGAGCCGCCTGGACGGCGCCGGCGCCGCGCTACACCCGCGGTGTGCAGGCCAAGTTCGCGTTCAACGCGGCCAGCGCCAGCAAGGGCGCGGTGCTGGATCTGTACTGACCGCTGGGGTTCGCATGCGGGCTCACCGCCAGCTACGGCGCTGAAGAGAGGCGCCTAGCGGCGCTTCTTGGGGCCCATGCCCAGGGCCTCGCGGCTCTTGTCGATGCGCGCCTTCCGGCGCGCGTCCTCTTTTTCCATCTGCTTTTTCTTGGTGTAGCCCGAAAAGTCGGCCCACCACCACCAGATCACCGCCAGGCCGAACGGCGCGAGAACCACCCACCACGGCCACTCCGTCGGCGGGCCGACTTCCATGTATTTCATGAACAACAGCATGCAACCGAGAATGAGCAGATACATGGAACCCCCAGAATGCGAACTTTTGCGGCAGGCGGCCAGGTCAACCCCGGTCCGTACAATGCCGTTGAAGGAATGTAACCCAACCACTTGAAGGTCCCAATGATGAAGCAAGCCCTGCTGGCCCTCGCCGCCGCCGTCGTGGTCTCCACGCCGGCCCTGGCGGACCAGGCCCTCGCGCAAGCCAAGAACTGCATGTCGTGCCACGCCGTCGACAAGAAGCTGGTCGGCCCCTCGTACAAGGAGGTCGCCACCAAGTACGCCGGCCAGAAGGACGCCGTCGACAAACTCGCCGGCAAGATCGTCAAGGGCGGTTCCGGCGTCTGGGGTCCCGTGCCCATGCCGGCCAACGCCCAGGTGAGTGAAGCCGAAGCGAAGAAGCTGGCCGCCTGGGTGCTGACCCAGAAGTAAGCCACCTGGCTCCGGAGAAAAACCCGCTCGCGAGCGGGTTTTTCCTTTTCGGCCCGCCTACATGCCTGCGGCCAGGAAGCCGCCGTCCACCGCCAGGGTGGTCCCTGTGACGTAGCGCGCGGCCGGGGAAGCCAGGTAGACCGCGGCACCGGCCAGTTCGTCGAGCTCGCCGAAGCGGGCCATGGGGATGCGCGAGAGCGCCTTGGTCTTGCGCTCGTCCGTCATCACGTCCTTGTTCAGGTCGGTCATGAAGAAGCCGGGCGCGATGGCGTTGACCCGCACGCCGCGGCCGGCCCATTCGGACGCCAGGGTCTCGGTGAGCGCTCGAACGCTGTGCTTGCTCATGCAATAGATGCCGTTGCGCGCGAACCCCCGGAACGACGCCAGCGAAGCGATGCTGATCACGCAGCCGCTGCCCCGCGCCAGCATGTCCCGCCCGAACCAGGTGCTGGCGAACCAGACGCTCTGGACGTTGGTGTTCATGATCCGCGCATAGTCGGCTTCGTCGTAGTCCTCGGCGGCCTTCAGGCTCATCACGCCCTGCGCGTTCACCAGGATGTCGGGAACGCCACCCGCCTGGGCCACGTCGTCGACCAGCGCGCGGAGCGCTTCCATGTCGGTCACGTCGACTGGAAAGGTCCGGGACTGCGCGCCGGCCGCCCGCAACTCCGCGCTGGTTTGCTCCAGGACCTCCGGCCGCCGGCCCGCCACATGCACATCCGCCCCCGCGTCCGCCAGGCCCAGCGCGATGGCGCGGCCGATGCCGGTGCCGCCGCCGATCACCAGCGCCTGTTGGCCCTTCAGCCCGAATCGCTGTTGCAAGGTCATCGCGTGTCCATTCTCAAGATCAAGACGAAGCCCGCCCACCGGCGATGAGTTCCGCCTTGGCCCGCACCAGGCCAGCCGACTGACCGGACTCCAGGAAGGTCTTCAGGTCGCACAGGACGATGCTGTAGCCTTCCACCGTATTCACGAGTTCATCGATCCTGCCCCGGGTGGACAGGCTGAATTCCGCGGAGACCCGCGTTCCGCCGCCCGCGTGATCGACGAACGTCAGGCGCAGCTTCGTGCCGTCGGACCAGGTGAGCGCGATGAGGCGCGGTGACTGGAGTTCGTCGGCCGTCACCGTATCCTCGACGCCTGGCACCATGAACCGCCAGGTGGCCGATCCCTGGGCGACCAGCGGGGCGCTGGCGGATCCCAGCCAGAACCGGCTGATCTTCGCCGGATCGACGAACGCGTCGAAGGCCTCCTTCGGACTGCACCGGATCAGCTGCGAAACCGTGGCCGTTGTGGTGCCCATCGCCGGTCAGAGCTTTTCGGCCAACTGTTCCAGGATCGCCGGGTTCTCCAGCGTGGTGATGTCCTGCGTGATCGCCTCGCCCTTGGCGATGCTGCGCAGCAGACGCCGCATGATCTTGCCGCTGCGGGTCTTGGGCAGGTTGTCGCCGAACCGGATGTCCTTCGGCTTGGCGATCGGCCCGATCTCCTTGGCCACCCAGTTGCGCAGCTCGTTGGCGATCTGCTTGGCCTCTTCGCCCGTCGGGCGCGAACGCTTCAGCACCACGAAGGCGCAGACCGCTTCGCCGGTCAGGTCGTCGGGGCGGCCGACGACTGCGGCTTCCGCCACCAGGTCGGTCTTCGACACCAGCGCCGACTCGATCTCCATCGTGCCCAGGCGGTGGCCGGAGACGTTCAGCACGTCGTCGATGCGGCCCGTGATGCGGAAGTAGGCGTTGTCGGCGTTGCGCACCGCGCCGTCGCCGGCGAGGTACAGCTTGCCGCCCATCTCCTCGGGGAAATAGCTCTTCTTGAAACGCTCCGGATCGCCCCAGATGGTGCGGATCATCGAGGGCCAGGGCCGCTTGATCACCAGCATGCCGCCCGAGCCGTTGGGGATGTCCTTGCCGGCCTCGTCCACGATGGCAGCCATGATGCCCGGCAACGGCAGCGTGCAGGAGCCCGGGACGGTGGGCGTGGCGCCTGGCAGCGGCGTGATCACGTGGCCGCCGGTCTCGGTCTGCCAGAACGTGTCGACGATGGGGCAACGCTCACCGCCCACATTGCGGTGGTACCACATCCAGGCTTCCGGATTGATCGGCTCGCCGACGGTCCCCAGGATGCGCAGCGAAGAGAGGTCCCAGTTCTTCGGGTGCACCTTCTCGTCGGTTTCGGCGGCCTTGATCAGGGAGCGGATCGCCGTGGGCGCCGTGTAGAAGATGCTGACCTTGTGCTTCTCGATCATCTGCCAGAAGCGGCCGGCGTGCGGGAAGGTGGGGATGCCTTCGAAGATCAGCTGCGTGGCACCGGCCGCGAGCGGCCCGTAACAGACGTACGTGTGGCCCGTGATCCAGCCTATGTCGGCGGTGCACCAGAAGAGGTCTTCGGGGCGGATGTCGAAGGTCCAGTCCATCGTGAGCTTGGCCCACAGCAGGTAGCCGCCGGTGGAGTGCTGCACGCCTTTCGGCTTGCCGGTGGAGCCGGAGGTGTAGAGGATGAACAGCGGGTGCTCGGCGCCCACGGGCTCCGGCTTGCATTCATCCGACTGGCCCGCCAGCGCCTCGTCGAAGGTCTTGTCACGGCCGGCGACCATGTTGCAGGGCGTCGCGGTGCGCATGTAGACCAGCACGCTCTTCAACGTGTCGCAGCCGCCCATGGCGAGTGCTTCGTCGATGATGGACTTGAGGCCCAGTTCCTTGCCGCCGCGCATCTGGAAATTGGCCGTGATGACCGCCACCGCGCCCGCGTCGATGATGCGTTCCTGCACCGACTTGGCCGAGAAGCCGCCGAACACCACGCTGTGGGTCGCGCCGATGCGGGCGCAGGCCTGCATCGCGACCACGCCTTCCACGCCCATGGGCATGTAGACCAGGACGCGGTCGCCCTTCTTGATGCCCTGCGCCTTCAGTGCGTTGGCGAACCGGCTCACCTTGGCGAGCAGTTCCTTGTAGCTGATGCGCGTCACGGTGCCGTCATCGGATTCGAAGACGATGGCGGTCTTGTTCTCCGTGGGCGTGCCGATGTGCTTGTCGAGGCAGTTCGCGCTGGCGTTGAGCTCGCCGTCCTCGAACCACTTGTAGAAAGGCGCCTTGGACTCGTCGAGCGTCTTCGTGAACGGCTTGTTCCAGACCACGTTCTCGCGGGCGAGGCGGGCCCAGAAGCCTTCGAAATCCTGCTCGGCCTCCTTGCACAAGGCCTCGTAAGCCGGCATGCCGGAGATGCGCGCCGCCTTGACGATCGCCTCGCTGGGCGGGAAGACGCGGTTTTCAACCAGGACCGATTCGATGGCGCTCATGCTTTGTCTCCGACAGAGGTTTGGAATTCGGCCGTAATGTCAGATTTCCCTCTTACAAGCCACTGACTGGCACGGGCCTTACAAATCCAGGGTTCCCACACTGCGGGAATCTACAATCCCGGCCAACCGTGTAAACCCGCCCGGCGCACCCATCTCCCCCAATGCAAAAAGACCCCATTCTCGGCACCGCCTCACCGCTGCGCCCGCTGCCCAACCTGATCTTCGCGAGCCGCTGGCTGCAGTTGCCGCTGTACCTGGGCCTGATCGCCGCGCAGGCGGTGTACGTGGTGCACTTCCTGATCGAGTTGTGGCACCTGATCGAGGCCGCCGCCGGCAGCCAGACCGCGCTCGCGCAACTGGTGGCCAGCATCGGCTACAAGAGCACGATCCCGGTGGTGTCGCTGAACGAGACGATCATCATGCTGGTGGTGCTGGCGCTCATCGACGTGGTCATGATCTCCAACCTGCTGATCATGGTCATCGTCGGTGGTTACGAAACCTTCGTCAGCCGCATGGGCCTGCAGGGCCACCCCGACCAGCCCGAGTGGCTGAGCCACGTGAATGCGTCGGTGCTCAAGGTGAAGCTGGCCACGGCCATCATCGGCATCTCGTCCATCCACCTGCTGAAGACGTTCATCAACGCCGACAACTATTCGGACCGCGTGCTGATCGCGCAGACCGCGATCCACATCGCCTTCCTGCTGTCGGCCATGGCCATCGCCTACACCGACAAGATGATGTCGAGCATCGCCACGGGCCCGGCGAAGCACTGACGACCGCGGAGCCGTCGAACCACTAGTTCTGCTTGACCGGGTGGAACAGCAGCGGCGCGTCGCCACGCCGTCACACCATCCGGTCGGGCCGCACCCACTCGTCGAACTGCTCCGGCGTGACGTAGCCCAGCGCCACGGCGGCTTCGCGCAGCGAGGTGCCCTCCTTGTGCGCCTTCTTCGCGATCTGCGCGGCCTTGTCGTAGCCGATGTGCGGGTTGAGCGCCGTCACCAGCATCAGCGAGCGTTCGACCAGTTCCGCGATGCGCTCGCGATTGGCGGTGATCCCCACCGCGCAGTGGTCGTTGAAGCTGGCCATGCCGTCGGCCAGCAGCCGCATGCTCTGCAGGAAGTTGTGCGCGATCATGGGCCGGAAGACGTTCAGCTCGAAATTGCCCGAGGCGCCGCCGAAGTTGATGGCGACGTCGTTGCCGAAGACCTGGCAGCAGAGCATGGTCAGGGCCTCGCTTTGCGTCGGGTTCACCTTGCCGGGCATGATGGACGAGCCGGGTTCGTTCTCGGGGATGGAGATTTCGCCGATGCCGCTGCGCGGGCCGCTGGCCAGCCAGCGCACGTCGTTCGCGATCTTCATCAGGGAGGCGGCCAGCGTTTTCAAGGCGCCGTGCCCATGCACCAGTGCGTCCGCGGCGGCCATCACCTCGAACTTGTTGGCGGCACTCATGAGCGGCAGGCCCGTCAGGCGGGCCAGTTCCTCGGCCACCTTGTCCGCATAGCCGGGCGGCGCGTTCAGCCCGGTGCCCACCGCGGTACCGCCCAGGGCGAGTTCGCAGAGGTGCGGCAGCGCGGCGTGCAGATGCCGGTCGGCCTGCTCCAGCTGCGCGGCGTAGCCGGAGAATTCCTGGCCCAGCGTCAGTGGCGTCGCGTCCTGCAGGTGGGTGCGGCCGATCTTGACCACGTCGGCGAATTCCACGGCCTTGGCGGCCAGCGTTTCGCGCAGGCGTGCCAGCGAAGGCAGCACCCGGTTGCGGATGCCTTCCACGGCCGCGATGTGCATCGCCGTGGGGTACACGTCGTTGGACGACTGGCTCTTGTTGACGTCGTCGTTCGGATGCACCTTGCGGCCGTCGCCCCGGGTGCCGCCCAGCAGTTCGCTCGCCCGGTTGGCCAGCACCTCGTTGACGTTCATGTTGGTCTGGGTGCCGGAGCCGGTCTGCCAGACGACCAGCGGAAATTCTTCGGCGTGACGGCCCGCCAGCACTTCATCGGCCGCCGCCACGATGGCCGCCGCCTTCTGCTGCTCGAGCAGGCCGAGCAGGTGGTTGACGACGGCACTGGCGCGCTTCACCTGCACCAGCGCGCGGATCAGTTCCGCCGGCTGCCGCTCGCCCGAGATGGCGAAGTTCCGCAGCGAACGCTGGGTCTGGGCGCCCCAGAGCCGGTCGGCCGGGACTTCGATCGGCCCGAAAGTGTCGTGTTCGATGCGATGGGACATGGTGGCTCCGAAGCCACTATAGGTCCGTTCGGTACGCCCGTGCGCGGAACCCGAAGAGCGCACGTTTTCGGGCCGCAACCGCGGCGAACGGCCGCTAACGCAGCACCATGTTGCACTGCTCGCCGGGCGCGACGTCTTTGTGGACGCGGCAGGCGATCACGGCGTCGGAGCGGCAGCCGCGCGCGGCCCGGTCCCAGTTGCGGGCCGCCATGTCTTTGGCGCCGAGCTTTTCCGCGGATTGCGCCTCCTCCATGTAGACCCGGCAACGCCGCGCCGCGCTTTCCTGGCTGCCGTTCACCTTGTGGATGGCGTTGAGGACCTCGTACCCCATGGCAGCGGTGACGCGGTCGGCGCCGCTGGAATCCTGCGACTGGGCTTGAACCAGAGAGGTGGCGAACAGAACCGCGGCGAGCAGGAATCGGGCTTGCATGGGACCTCCGGCGTCTGCGGGAAGGATAGCTCAGCAGCAGCCCCGCGAGCGCCCCCGTTGGAAGCAGACAGTGCGAACTGGCGCCGAAGGCCAAAAAGTTCCGCCGTGCGGGCGCAAGCGTGCCAGGCGCAAGCCTGACTACAGGGTGCCGAGGGTGGCGCCTACAAACGATGGAAAGCACGGCTCCGACCATGGATTGACCCGATTTCAGGAAAGAACCATGTCGTACCGATCAGGCACCCACCTCGTTTCATTGACCGCTCTCGCGATCCTGGTGGGCGCCTGTGGCGGAGGCGGAGGTGGCGGCGACGGCGGGTCCGCTTGCACACCGTCAGCGACCGTCCAGCTGTCCTATGCCGACTACCGGGTTCCCGCTTCGCAATCTTCGTTCGCCAGCGGAAACGAGTGGTTCGCCAGCCTGGAACGGGTGGGCTTCAACCCCCGTTTCAGTGAAATCTGCGGCGCCGGCACGGCTTTCCGAGTGATCAGTGGGCGCCTGCCGGCCGGCGTGACGCTCGACAGCACCACGGGCGTGATCTCCGGTTCGCCCACGGAGACCGGCAGCTTCAACCCCACCATCGGCATGCGCGCGAGCGGGTTTGGCGGCGAAGCCACCCGTACCCTGAACTTCGTGGTCGACGATTTTGGGATCTTCTATCCATCGACCGGAACCGGGGATGCGCGAGTGGGAACGCCGATTGCGGCCCTTTCCCCCACCCTGACCGATGCGCTCCAGAGCGACAGCACCGCCATGCGTGACGTCAGCAACGTCAGGCGCGGCTCCCTGCTGCCCGCGGGCACCACGACCGCCTACGCTGTCACGAGCGGTGCCCTGCCCCCCGGCGTCACACTCGACCCGGGCACTGGCCGCGTGTCGGGGACGCCCGCGCTGGCCGGGAGCTATTCCGCGACCGTGGAGCTGCTCGCGACCAAGGACGGCTTCACGCAATCGAGTGCGCAGGATGGTTCTCTGAATTTCTTCGTCTCCAACTGACGGGGTTGGGACGGGCGGTCGCCGGACTGCTCATCGATTGAGGCACCGGGATGCTCGGACCGTCGGCGCCTCGCTCAGCAGCGTTTGGGATAATGGAGAACACCTCCAACGCCCGACCATGACCACCTCCATCCGCCAGGCCGACCTGATCGAATCCGTCGCCGCCGCGCTGCAGTACATCTCGTAAGTCAGCAATCAGTGGAAGCGTCAGCCCAAGCGGCTTGGGCCAGCGTGTCGCGCAGCGTGCTGATGGTGTGCAGCAGCGTGCGTATGCCCTGCTCTTTCGACAAGTTCGTGGTCATGGCCGCGACCGATGCCTGGCCAGCTGTAGGGCTCGACTCGCTGGTTGGCCGAGGTTCAACAGGTCACTCCGCACAAAGCAGCGCCTAGCCTCTTATGTAGTTCGCGTTGCAACACAGCTTCGCCATGCAGCCAGTTGCGGAAGGCCGATAGACCCGGGTCCTTCTCGCGTATCAGCCTATAAGCCAGATACCAGCCTTCGTATTTCCGATCAACGATCCGAAATGGGGTGACAAGACGGCCCGCTGCCAGCGCCTCACTGACATATGGGAGTTGCGCGACCGCGACTCCTACACCATCGAGGGCAGCCTGAATTGCCATCATAGAGCTTTCGAACGAAACCTCATTAGCCGGCTGAATCGGTGCGCTCAGGCCTGCCGCTTCGAACCACCAAGACCATTGCTCGCGCAAGTGAGGCGCGACGATCAGGGTCGCCGTGTGGAGATCGCGGGGGCGGAGCAAGCCTGCTGCAATTGAGGGCGTGCAGACTGGTACCAACGTCGAGGGGAATAGCTCTTCGGCAACATAGCCAGGCCAACTACCTTGGCCGCGACTAACAGCACATGTCCAATCATCACGCAGCGGAAGCATTGCACCGCCGGTCGCGACGCGGACCTCAATGTTGGGATGGTTGCGATTAAAGCTTGTCAAGCGCGGAATCAGCCAGTGCAAAGCAAGCGTCGGCGCGACTCCAATGGTGAGCACCGGACCGGCCTGCATCGAGGCCACCTGCTCAGAGAGCCGGGCGATCGCATCGAAGGCTTCGGTCAGGCCGGGCTGGAACGACCGCCCCTGATCCGTGAGCTCGAGCCTATTGGCATGACGGTGAAACAGCGCGAACCCGAGGTGTCTTTCCAGCAGCCGCACCATCTGGCTCACCGCCGCTTGAGTGACATTCAACTCCTCCGCTGCTGCCTTGAAGCTGCCATGTCGTCCAGCCGCTTCGAAGGCTCGCAAGCCGTTCAAGGAGGGCATCTGGCGAGACATCAGTACCCCAAGTTAAAGTTTGGTTAACCGCGAGAAATTCGCGTTTGCTCCGCTAGTTTATCCGCCTCATACTATTCGGCAAGGACGAGATTTTCTGTGCGTCAGATGGATCTTGGTCCCAAGCCACCGTTGCCTTGTTGGTGGGGACGGGTGCCGCGAGGGCCAACACACGACTCCAGCAGTACGGCCCGAAGAACACCCGAACCCAACTGCTGAAATTGGCTGACGGTCTGACAAATGTGGATATCACCAGGAGACGTTCAACGTAATTCATTGAGACTGGCAGTACAAACGATCAACGCCAATCGTGTTCAACACTCTACCGAGCACGGTCCGGGAAAACATTAAATGATGAAGATAACGAATCTCAAAATTGGCGCCGCGGCGCTAGGAGTCCTTTGCATGCTTCAGGTAGGTCCGGCTATAAGCCAAGAAAAGCGTGGCGCGATTCCGCACGCTCCGCTGCTGAAGACTCTAGTACCCCGCACAGAGAATTTGGAGGTCGCAGTCTACGAGGCGGAATATGCTCCGGGTGGGATCAACCCGCGACATCTCCATCCGGCGGCGATAACATTCCATGTCGTGTCAGGGACAGGTATTTGGCAGGAAGAGGGGAAGCCGCCAGTAACTCTGCATGCTGGAGAAAGTTTGTTTGTTCCCGCCGGCACGATCCATTCCCACTGGAATCCAAGCACTACAGACCGCCTGCGGTTCCTGGAGTTCATCGTGGCTGAGGAGGGCAAGGGTCGTTCCATTCTCGCCCCGATAAAGAAGTAGGTTCCGGAGAGTTTGATTCCGTCCGTACAAGGTCGTCGCGGGCAAACAGTCATCTTCGGCTATTGACGAGAACGGCACCGCTCGAAGTGGTGCCGCTGCATCGCCCCGCCCTGCCGACCAGACGTGGAGCAGTGCGGGCAGCGGACTGTCGGCAATGCTAGGTGTCCGTCGGCGATGCTGTCCTTGTGCGATTGGGACTTTGACACTCCCGCTCGCGTTGCCCTCATCTTGTCCCGAGTGCAAGCGGAGTGTGACCGCCCCAGCTTGGCCTCGCGGCTGTTCTCTTCGCACGCCTTGATTTCGACGTTGCCGACCGCGTAGTCGCCCAAGTCGTCCTTTCGGGCCATGCAGAACTTGCCCCGTCCGTTGCCACGAAGGTGCAGGTTGCCGCTGTCGATCCAAACCTGCAGCCACTCCTCAAAGGTCATCGTGACTTGGATGTGATGGCCGTTTCGGTCCGGCTTGCGACGTGCCTGCGTCTTCTTCTGTACGTTGTATGCGTCGCGCAGCTTGCGCAACTCCTGATCCGTCAGCTTCATGCTGATCTCCTTTTGATGTCGGCCTACGCTGGGCCGAACTCCAGTCTGCGTTCGCAGCTGCTTCCTCGCAATATTTACTTGGGGCGGCCGGTCTGCAGTGCGGCCTGTGCGTCAATGCAGCGCCATGGTGACGTCTGGCAGCCCCATGGCGCGACGATCAACATTGCGCGTGAGGTGTTGCTGCATATGTGCGTACGGCGTATATGGCAACGGAGCGCTGGCGTGCTCGCGCTCCGATGACCTATACACCGAAGAGGCTGGTCGTTCTTGGTCGAGCGGCCTCTTCGAACGTTTGCACTAGTAGGGCCGCGCCTTCCACGCGACCTCGCCGAGCCAAGTGCCGCTGTACGTGCCAGCGAGGGACCTAAGCACGAAGCCTCCCTTGGGATCAGCTTCCACATAGCAGTAGCGCTTGCGCTCCCTCTCCGAGAGACCCTGAGACAAAGACCTCAAAGCACCACTCGGCAGCTGCTTCTTAGCGGACCGCTTCGACAGAACCCTGGCGCTCTGCATCGGACCATCACCGGCGCCAGTAAACACCTCAGGATTTGCAAGACATTGACGCTCCATCGTGCGGGCATCATCTTCCCTGCTGAAGCAGATCACAAAGCCCTTCGTCCGATCGGTCTTGTAGCCTCCGACAAAGAACTGCTCCCATCCCGCGACCCAGCGTCCCACGCGCAGGAGAGTGTCGGTATCCGCAGCAGGAGCCCACTCGGCGGAACCATTCACCATGAAGACGAAACCCCGCAGCCGCCAGGAACTGTCATCCTCCAGATCACGAGGACGCGGAAGTTTCACCGCCCCCACGGCAAGGTCAGGACGGCACTTGTAGTAGAGCTTCTTGAACGCAGTCTCCATGTTCAGACTCCTTCGCTTGCGTCAAGAATCGGCAGGCTGGAGGGAGACATTTCCTCGCGGCTCAAGACATCCTTGTAGACGCGGAACGCAGCGCGTCGGACCGCCCCCACAACGGAGTTGTCGTGTTGCACGACACCATTGATAAGCAGTTCACCAGCCGCCGTGTAAGTCGCAAGCAGCACGAACTGCTTGTCCACGCCCTTTCGGAAAACACTCGACATGCCCATCGGCTTCACGCGACCGACGACGTGCGCGGAGAGCTTTCGGTCTTCCTCCGCGATCTTGTTTGCGCGCTCTTCCTTCTGGATCTTTTGCACTTCGGCAAGTTGCGTTTCGAGCTTCCCCACGGGAATGATCCCACGACGAATCCGCTCGATTCCATGATTAGCCTTGACCCAGGCGGCGAACTCGGACGCCGGGACTTCGTGCTCATGCGCTCGCCAGCACACCGTCGAATACACGTGCACAAGGCGGCGGTCTTCTTCACCGAACATCGCCTTCACGGCAGCAGAGAAGACCGCCTTATCGGTCATCTTCTTCACAGGCCTATCCATAAAACCCATCTCAACGAGCCTGTTCGACAGCGCGAGGATCATCAGCTCGCGCACAACCTGAGTCCGTTCGTTCTCAATACGAGCGGCATAGGCGTAAGGACCGTCTCCGATCAACTTGTACAGGGCTTCGTGTCCTCGACGAACAGCACCCTCGATAGAATCGTGGATTTCCCGTTGATCAACGGCCCAAGTGGCAATGCACGCCTTCAAGTACGTGAGGTTTCGGGACTCGATAGCGGCATCAAGCGCCGAGTGAGTCGCGGCAGCGGTGTCACTCGCCTTGCTGATCACGTGCATGGCCTCGGCGACGAGCTTCTGCCGTCGCTTGTCGATCCTGACCTTCGGAGCGGAAGGCGCAGTGGTGGCCTTCCGGCGCGAGGACACTTGGCTTTCGGTGGACGTAGCGGTCATCATTTCCTTTCAGTTTGATGGCGCCGGGACTGCGACAGCAGCCTCGACGGCGCCACGGGTCGTATTGAAAGGAAATGAGCGCCGCAACTCTAGGAACACTTAAGATGTGGGGCACATTTTTTTGCCCCACTCCGATGAAGCCCGTCCCCTGGAAAGTGCGAAGGACCGATCTGTCAGTGGATGGCTACGTCGCGACAGACCCGCCACGGATGAAAGCGACAATGCTGTTCTTCGAGTACCTGCGCCTCAGCCCCAGCTATGGGCTTGCAAAGCGAGACGTCAAGGGCCTGTTGGATCCGGAATGCACTCTTCCTTCCTACTTTTCCGAAGTACAAAGCACATACGCACTCTTGGGTGACGTGCATCGAGTTCTTTTTCGCCTCTGGTGGCGCCAGCGAGGAATCAAGGCGTTCGGCATGGCAGTACCAAAGGGTGGCGAGCCAGCACAGCGGGCAGCAGGAGTTGCCAATCCTGTTCTTTCCTTCGAAGGAGATCGCTTCCGATGGCACGACGTCTACCGGGGACTTCGTGTCCTGACGTTTCGGGTAGCAAGACCAGACTGGGAACTTTGGCGAATCGGGGCAATGTCGGAAGTGGGGTACGACACAACGCGCGACAAGCGAGAGCGGATCAGACTGGACCCGCGGGGTCCGAGGGAGGTATCGGGCCCGGAGGAAGTGGAGGCTCGAGAGATTGTTACGAAGGCCACCATTCGAGCGCTGCAACGAGCAGAAGCGCGTGCGGAGAACGCGGCGCGTGGCCACTTTCCTTGCGATGATCAAGTAGATCACTCTCTGTTTAACTACCGGATGCTCCGCAAACGCAAACAGGCGCTCCACAGATGGGAGAAGTCGGAGATGGATCGGCTGTTGGCTTCGCAACTCGCCACCGACAATCGAGCGAACGAGTGACAGCATTCATTCGGCCTGCTTCTGTTTGCACCGCAGCTACATGAATAGCGCTTGATCTAGCAAGTGGCAGAACGCATCCTCCATCCGCGTCGCAGACACGGAATCACAGGATGCACGTCACTCAGATCAACGATGCGTACGTTTTCGAGTACCTGGAGTTGGTAGCCGTCGGCGCTACTCACGAAGAAGCCGTAGCGCAGATCGCACAGTCCAATGAAGTCGAGCCTTCGCAGGTGGAGATCGAATGCGGTTCGCATTAGGCCGCGTAGTCGCTACCCGCAACTGCCTCAGTCACTTAGTCGCAATTGGAGCAAGCGCCCTCCCCTACTTGGAGCGGCACCAGCGCGGAGACTGGGGCAATCTGGGAAGCTCAGACAAGCAAGCAAACGAAGAAGCGGTGCTTCACGGTGGAAGGCTTCTCTCCAAGTACCTTCTCAAAGACGGAACGCCAATCTACGTGATCACAGAAGCAGACCGCAGCTACACGACGGTCATGCTGATCGGGGATTACTAGATCAGTCTGCAAACGGTGTCATTCTTTTCTTGATCCGCCGCGCAGATGAACCAATCCTCTGGCATACGGCAATTGCGCCGCATTCCAATGGAAGAACGAAATGTCCAAGGTCAAGACGCTCCCCGCTGCGCAAGCTGACTCCCGAGGCTTCATGGCCGCGCTCGGCAAGCTGGCGCAACCCTTCACCAAGCCCGAGGCGCCGGCCGATCCGGTCGAACGCATGCGTGCCAAGTTCGCCGGCCACGTGGACGCCACGCTGAAGGCCATCGGCGAAGGCGCTGAGAAGGGCAAGTGGTTCCGCAAGCAGCAGGACGGCTCGTTCGTCCTGAGCTTCCGCAACGCCAACTCGGCGCTGACGCTGAACGGCGCCAAGCAGTTCCAGGTCGCCGATTCGGACGCCGCCACGAAGCTGCTGGAAGCTGCCAAGACGGCTGCTGCTGCAGGTGAGTTGGACGAGGCCTTGAAGGCCACTCAGCGCAAGCCGCCTGTGCGCAAGAAGAAAGAAGCCACAGCGAGTTAACTGCTCCCTTTCCTCCTTCGCCCAGATCCGTTTCGGGTAGGCTGCATTGGCAGCTTATCTGCTACGGATCTCCTCTTTGCCTGCGTGTCCGTCCTTTCAAGGACCAATCACCAATAGACAAAGCCGTAGGGTGAAGAGGATGAACGAGAAGGAACTTAGAAGCACCAGGAAAGATTCCTGAAGACTCCTTGACCTACGACAACCACCTGACTGAACCGCCCCGGGATTTGAGGAGGCTCCTTCGATAGAGTATGGAGCCATATGAGGAAGTCACCCAAGTTCTCCCCCGAGGTCGTCGAGCGTGCCGTGCGCATGGTTTTCGACGCCAAGGACCAGTA
>NZ_VOBQ01000034.1 GCF_007833165.1 Caenimonas sedimenti
TCACGTGGGGCCTCCATCGTCAGTGGTTGAACAGACCTCCACTTTGGCACTCGATGCCGTTTGATGCGAGGCCCCGCCCGACTGGCGGTGGCGGCGCGGCAGGGGTGGGAGGCGTCCATACCATCTCGCTCCGCGCCCTTTGGGCGCTGCGCTCAAACAGCGGCGGCGAGCATGAAACGGTCGCGTGTCTCGATACGCACCCTGCGGGTGCTCTCGTAGCCACGCTGGGCCGCGAGGGCGTGCGCCGCAGGCGCCTGGGCCCCTATGCGCGCCACAGCCCGGCCACGCGCGGCGTTGCAGATGCTTGGGGGGTATTCCACTGGTGGCGCGCTCAGATGGTGGCCGCAAAGCCGCACACGGGCGGGCTGTGGCGCGCATAGGGGCCCAGGCGCCTGCGACGGCCGGTCTTGCGGCCCAGCGCGGCTACGAGAGCGGCCCGCAGGGCCGCGGATCGAGCCGCGCGTACGTCATCATGCTCGCCGCCGCTGTTTGAGCAGAGCGCCCAAAGGGCGCGGCGCGAGTTTGGCGGCGGGGCCGCATGACCGGACGGCGCAGGGTATTCGGTAGGGCCGCGGGCGGCCCGACGAACGCCGTGCCAGCGCGCCACAGCCCGCCCGTGTGCGGCTTTGCCTCGCGAGGTCGTGGCAAGCTCAACGTAGCGCGAGGACCACTTCATCCCAAGTGGTAAAATCTTCGGTTGACCGGATTCGAGCGGGCGGCCCCCTGGCCGCCCGCTTTTCCCTTTCCAGTGACCGCGCGGGTGGCGAAATTGGTAGACGCACCAGGTTTAGGTCCTGACGCCAGCAATGGTGTGGGGGTTCGAGTCCCCCCCCGCGCACCACCGCATTTGACCCAAGAGAGAAGACCATGGCCGTGACCGTAGAGACCCTTGACAAGCTGGAACGCAAGATGACGCTGACGCTGCCCGTCAACGCGATCCAGTCCGAAGTCGATTCCCGCCTGAAGCGCCTGGCGCGCACCGTCAAGATGGACGGTTTCCGCCCCGGCAAGGTGCCGATGTCGGTCGTGGCCCAGCGCTACGGCTACTCCGTGCACTACGAGGTCATGAACGACAAGGTCGGCGAGGCGTTCAACGCGGCCGCCAACGAGGCCAAGCTGCGCGTCGCGGGCCAGCCCACGATCACCGAGAAGGAAGGCGCGCCCGAGGGGCAGCTGGCCTTCGATGCCGTTTTCGAGATCTATCCGGAAGTGAAGATCGCCGACCTGGCCGGCGCCGAGATCGAGAAGATCACGACCGAGGTCACCGACTCCGCCATCGACCGCACGCTGGAGATCCTGCGCAAGCAGCGCCGCACCTATGCGCAGCGTCCGCAAGACGCCGCCGCCCAGGACGGTGACCGCGTGACGGTGGACTTCGAAGGCAAGATCGACGGCGAACCGTTCGAGGGCGGCAAGGCCGAGGACTTCCAGTACATGGTCGGCGAAGGCCAGATGCTCAAGGAATTCGAGGACGCCGTGCGCGGCATGAAGACCGGCGAGAGCAAGACCTTCCAGCTGGCCTTTCCCGCCGACTACCACGGCAAGGACGTCGCCGGCAAGACCGCCGACTTCATGGTCACCGTGAAGAAGATCGAAGCCGCGAACCTGCCGGAAGTCAACGAAGCCTTCGCCAAGTCGCTCGGCATCGCCGACGCCACGGTGGACGGCCTGCGCGCCGACATCCGCAAGAACCTCGAGCGCGAGGTCAAGTTCCGCCTGCTGGCCCGCAACAAGCAGGCCGCCATGGACGCGCTGGTGGCAAAGGCCGAGCTGGACCTGCCGAAATCCATCGTGCAGGCCGAAGTCGACCGCCTGATCGAAGCGCAGCGCAACGAACTGAAGCAGCGCGGCTTGAAGGATGTGGAAAAGCTGCCGATCCCCGAGGAGATCGTGCGGCCCCAGGCCGAGAAGCGCGTGCGCCTGGGCCTGGTCGTGGCTGAACTCGTGCGTGCCAACAACCTGCAGGCCAAGCCGGAACAGATCAAGACCCACATCGACGAGCTGGCGGCCAGCTACGAGAAGCCCGGCGACGTCGTGCGCTGGTACTACGGCGACAACCGCCGCCTGGCCGAAGTCGAAGCCATCGTGATCGAGAACAACGTGACGGAATTCCTGCTTTCGCAGGCGAAGACCATCGAGAAGAAGATGGATTTCGACGAGCTGATGGGCCCGCAGGGCCAGCAGGCGTAAGCCACGCTGCTGCCGGCCGTGGGGTCTGGATGGTCTTGTCAAAGACCATCCAGACCCCATTTCCATTCAGGCTAAAGTACAGCCAGAACTGAAAGCACATCCCCATGAGCGCACTCGACACCCAGGCCCTCGGATTGATCCCGATGGTCATCGAACAGTCCGGCCGCGGCGAGCGGTCCTACGACATCTACTCGCGCCTGCTGCGGGAACGCGTCGTCTTCCTGGTCGGCCCGGTGAATGACCAGACGGCCAACCTGGTGGTCGCCCAGCTGCTGTTCCTGGAAAGCGAGAACCCCGACAAGGACATCTCGCTGTACATCAACTCCCCCGGCGGCAGCGTCAGCGCCGGCCTGGCGATCTACGACACCATGAACTTCATCAAGCCCTCGGTGTCGACGCTGTGCACCGGCATGGCGGCGAGCATGGGTGCTTTCCTGCTCGCCGCCGGCGAGAAGGGCAAGCGCTTCAGCCTGCCCAACTCGAAGATCATGATCCACCAGCCGCTGGGCGGCATGCAGGGCCAGGCCACGGACATCGAGATCCATGCGCGCGACATCATCAAGACCCGGGCGACGCTGAACCGGATCCTGGCGGAGCGCACCGGCCAGCCCCTGGAGCGGATCGAGCGCGACACCGAGCGCGACTACTTCCTGGAGGCCGAGGAAGCGAAGGCGTACGGGCTGGTCGACCAGGTGATCGCGAAGCGCCCTTGAGGGGGCGGCCCGCGGCCCTGAACGCGAAAGACCTCGCCGGTTGCACCGCAGCAACGGCGCCCCCGGGGAACCGCGGGCGCCGTTTGCTGTATGGTTATCATTGAAGCAAGTTACGAAGGCAAACAGCCCATGGCCGATCGAAAAGGCTCATCCAGCGAGAAAACGCTTTACTGCTCCTTCTGCGGCAAGAGCCAGCATGAAGTGAAGAAACTCATCGCCGGGCCCTCGGTCTTCATCTGCGACGAATGCATCGATCTCTGCAACGAGATCATCCGCGACGAGTTGCCCGCCGGCGACGAGACGCGCGAGGCGCGTGGCGACCTGCCCACGCCGAACGAGATCAAGACCAACCTCGACAACTACGTCATCGGCCAGGAAGCCGCCAAGCGCGCGCTGTCGGTCGCGGTCTACAACCACTACAAGCGGCTGCGCCACAAGGAGAAGGCCAAGAAGGACGACGTCGAGCTCACCAAGAGCAACATCCTCCTGATCGGCCCCACCGGCTCCGGCAAGACGCTGCTGGCCCAGACGCTCGCGCGCATGCTGGACGTGCCTTTCGTGATGGCCGACGCGACGACTCTGACCGAAGCCGGCTACGTCGGCGAGGACGTCGAGAACATCATCCAGAAGCTGCTGCAGAACTGCAATTACGAGGTGGAGCGAGCCCAGCGCGGCATCGTGTACATCGACGAGATCGACAAGATCTCCCGCAAGTCCGACAACCCCAGCATCACGCGGGACGTCTCGGGCGAGGGCGTGCAGCAGGCCCTGCTGAAGCTGGTGGAAGGCACCATGGCCAGCGTGCCGCCGCAGGGCGGCCGCAAGCACCCGAACCAGGATTTCCTGCAGATCGACACCACCAACATCCTGTTCATCTGCGGTGGCGCGTTCGCCGGGCTGGAGAAGGTGATCGAGCAACGCACCGAAGCCTCCGGCATCGGCTTCTCGGCCAAGGTCCGCAGCAAGAAGGAGCGCAGCCTCTCGGACATGTTCCGCGAGGTGGAGCCGGAGGACCTGATCAAGTTCGGCCTCATCCCCGAACTGGTGGGCCGGCTGCCGGTGGTCGCCACGCTGGCGGAACTGTCCGAGGACGCCCTGGTGCAGATCCTCACCGAGCCCAAGAATGCCATGGTCAAGCAGTACGCCAAGCTGCTGGCGATGGAAGGGGTCGACCTCGAGGTGAGGCCCAACGCGCTCAAGGCCATCGCCCGCAAGGCGCTGAACCGCAAGACCGGCGCCCGCGGCCTGCGCTCCATCCTGGAGCAGTCGCTCATCGACACCATGTTCGAGCTGCCGAACATCTCCAACGTGGAGAAGGTCGTGGTGGAGGAAAGTACCATCGACGAGAACAAGCCGCCCCTGCTGGTTTACAGGGAGGCTGCGAAAAAGGCGTGAGGCCAGGAAGGCCTGACTTTTTTGTGTCCAAACGGCCCTGGAGCCCGCATGGCGGCGCTGCCGGGTTGAAAATGTCCGATTGCCGGCCATCTATGGCTGAGAGAACCTAAAGGAACTGCATGTCCGGACATACCCCCCTGCCTGCCGACCCGCTGGACCTTCCCCTGCTGCCGCTGCGCGACGTCGTCGTGTTCCCGCACATGGTGATCCCGCTGTTCGTCGGCCGGCCCAAGAGCATCAAGGCGCTGGAAGCGGCCATGGAGGCCGAGCGGCGCATCATGCTCGTCGCCCAGAAGGCCGCCGCCAAGGATGAGCCTTCCGTCTCCGACATGTTCGAGGTCGGCTGCATCTCCACCATCCTGCAGATGCTGAAGCTGCCCGACGGCACCGTGAAGGTGCTGGTCGAAGGGCAGCAGCGCGCCCAGGTCAGCCGCATCACCGACGGCGCCGCGCACTTCACCGCCACCGTCGTGCCGGTGGAAGCGCTCTCCATGGACGAGAAATCCGCGGAGATCGAAGCCCTGCGCCGCGCGGTGCTCCAGCAGTTCGACCAGTACGTCAAGCTGAACAAGAAGATCCCGCCCGAGATCCTGACCTCGATCGCCTCGATCGACGATCCCGGCCGCCTGGCTGACACCATCGCCGCCCACCTGCCGCTGAAGCTCGACAACAAGCAGGTCGTGCTCGACCTGGCCGACGTGAAGGACCGCCTGGACAACCTGTTCGAGCAGATCGAGCGCGAAGTCGAGATCCTCAACGTCGACAAGCGCATCCGCGGCCGCGTGAAGCGCCAGATGGAGAAGAACCAGCGCGACTTCTACCTGAACGAGCAGGTCAAGGCCATCCAGAAGGAGCTCGGCGAGGGCGAGGAGGGCGCGGACATCGAGGAGATCGAGAAGAAGATCAAGCTCGCCAAGATGCCCAAGGAGGCCCGCAAGAAAGCCGACGCGGAACTCAAGAAGCTGAAGCTGATGTCGCCCATGTCGGCCGAGGCCACGGTGGTGCGCAACTACATCGACGTGCTCACCAACCTGCCGTGGGCCAAGAAGACCAAGATCAAGCACGACCTGCAATACGCGGAAGACGTGTTGAACGAGGACCACTGGGGCCTGGAGAAGGTCAAGGACCGCATCCTCGAATATCTCGCGGTGCAGCAGCGCGTCGACAAGGTCAAGGCGCCCATCCTGTGCCTGGTCGGCCCTCCGGGGGTCGGCAAGACCTCGCTCGGGCAGTCGATCGCCAAGGCGACCGGCCGCAAGTACGTGCGGCAGGCCCTGGGCGGCATGCGCGACGAAGCCGAGATCCGCGGCCACCGCCGCACCTACATCGGCGCGATGCCGGGCAAGGTGCTGCAGTCGCTGTCGAAGTCCGGCACGCGCAACCCGCTGTTCCTGCTCGACGAGATCGACAAGCTGGGCACCGACTTCCGCGGTGACCCCGCGAGCGCGCTGCTCGAGGTGCTGGACCCGGAGCAGAACCACACCTTCAGCGACCACTACGTCGAGGTCGACTTCGACCTGTCGGACGTGATGTTCGTGGCGACGTCGAACTCGATGAACATCCCGCCGGCGCTGCTGGACCGGATGGAAGTCATCCGCCTCTCGGGCTACACCGAGGACGAGAAGACCAACATCGCCATGCGCTACCTGCTGCCCAAGCAGATGAAGAACAACGGCGTGAAGGACAACGAGCTGGACATCACCGAGCCCGCGGTGCGCGACATCGTGCGCTACTACACACGTGAAGCCGGCGTGCGTTCGCTGGAACGCGAGCTGTCCAAGATCTGCCGCAAGGTGGTGAAGGGCCTGCAGCTGAAGAAGATGACGCCGAAGGTCGTGGTGACGGCGGAGAACCTCAACGACTTCCTCGGCGTGCGCAAGTTCACCTATGGCCGCGCCGAAGCGGCGAACCAGGTGGGGCAGGTGGTCGGTCTCGCGTGGACGGAAGTCGGCGGCGACCTGCTCACCATCGAGACGGCGCTGATGCCCGGCAAGGGCGTCATCACCCGCACGGGCTCGCTGGGCGACGTGATGAAGGAATCGGTGGAGGCCGCCCGCACCGTGGTGCGCAGCCGCTCGCGCCGCCTCGGCATCAAGGACGAGATGTTCGAGAAGAAGGACATCCACATCCACGTGCCCGATGGCGCCACGCCCAAGGACGGCCCCAGCGCGGGCGCCGCGATGACGACGGCCTTGGTCTCCGCGCTCACGGGCATTCCGGTACGCGCCGACGTGGCCATGACCGGCGAGATCACGCTGCGTGGCGAGGTCACGGCCATCGGCGGCCTGAAGGAGAAGCTGCTGGCAGCCCTGCGCGGCGGCATCAAGACGGTGCTGATCCCGGAAGAGAACGCGAAGGACCTGCAGGAAATACCCGAGAACGTGAAGAACGGCCTCGAGATCGTGCCGGTGAAGTGGATCGACAAGGTGCTCGAAGTCGCGCTGGAGCGCATGCCGACCGCGTTGACCGAGGAAGAAATCCAGGCGGCGACGCCGGTGGCCAAGACCGACGCGCCATTGGCGGTGAAGCACTGAAAACGGAATTCAGCCGCTTGTCAGGGGCCGCATTTTTTGTGGCTATAATTGCGGTCTTCCGCGGGAGTAGCTCAGTTGGTAGAGCGCAACCTTGCCAAGGTTGAGGTCGAGAGTTCGAGACTCTTCTCCCGCTCCAAATCCAGAAAAGGGAAGCTTCGGCTTCCCTTTTTGTTGGGAATTCTGGCGCGTTAGCAAAGCGGTTATGCAGCGGATTGCAAATCCGTTTAGCTCGGTTCGACTCCGGGACGCGCCTCCACCCCTTGCTGCAGCCCCGCCCCGGCGGGGCTGCTTCGTTTTCGCATTACAGTGGGCTGCGGTCGCAGCCTCGATGGTGAAATTGGTAGACACAGCGGACTTAAAATCCGCCGCTTCCTGAAAAGGGGCGTCCCGGTTCGATCCCGGGTCGAGGCACCAGAACAGGTCCAGAATAGAGAGTCTGGCGCACGAGCCGGAGAGCACCATGTCCCAATACGATGCCCCATTCGAGATCCACGTGCACGGCGATGTGCCGCTGCGCAAGGGGGTGACCTACGCGCAGCTGCAGGACGCCTTGAAGCCCCTGTGGACGTATGCCGGCGCCAAGTCGCTGGCCGACGGCGCCGGGAGCGCCTACGAGGAAGAGCCCGGCATCAAGTTCGACGCCACCGAGCAGCTGCTCACGATGTGCTGGACGGTCGCCGGCGACGAGGACTTCCGCCAGCAGCTCGATGAGATGTGCATGAGCCTCAACGAGCTGGCGGAAGAGGGCGCCGCCATCGAGATCACCTTCTACGACGCCGAGTTCGACGAGGAGGAGGCACCCGCCGAGGAAGAATCGCGTGACGACTTCGTCATGCTGTTCGTCGGCCCCACGCCCGCGGCCATCATGCAGGTCCAGCGCGACCTGCTGGTGCAGGACGTCGTGAACCTGATGGAACGCCACTTCGATGCCGCCGAACTCGATGGCGTGGTCGCCGAGGTGGACAAGCTGTTTGCCCAACGCTTCGACGCGCTGGTCAGCTCGCTGGAGCTGGGCAAGCCGCCCAAGGGCAGCGGCGGTCCCGGCAGCGGCGGGCATGGCGGCGGCCGCCGGCCGCGGCATTTGCATTAGACGCACGCGCGTACATCCGCCGCGCTACGATGCGCGGCAGGAGGCGCCCATGGCCCTGTTTTCCCCGGACGCGTTGAACCCCGGCGTGCGCAAGCGCGAGGTGTTCGGCTGGGCGATGTACGACTTCGCCAACTCGGGCTACACCACCGTCGTCATCACCGCCGTGTTCGCCGCGTACTTCGTGGGCGGCATCGCGCAGAAGGCCGAATGGGCCACCTTCGCCTGGACACTGGCGCTCAGCATCTCGTACGCCATCGTCATGGTCACGATGCCGACCATCGGCGCCTACGCCGACCTGCGCGCCGCCAAGAAGCGCATCCTGATGATCGTCACCGCGTGCTGCGTGGTCAGCACCGCGCTGCTCGCGTTCGCGCAGCCGGGCGGCGTGGTCCTCGCGATGGTGTTGATCATCGTTTCCAACACCTTCTACGTGTACGGCGAATCGCTCACCGCCGCCTTCCTGCCCGAACTGGCCCGCAAGGACTCCCTGGGCAAGGTGAGTGGCTGGGGCTGGGGCTTCGGCTACTTCGGCGGCATGCTGGCGCTGGGCATCTGCCTCGGCTACGTGCTGTGGGCGCAGGCCCAGGGCATCCCGGCGGCGGAGTTCGTGCCCGTGACGATGCTGATCACCGCCGGGCTCTATGGCGCCGCGTCCTTCGTCACCTTCCAGCTGCTGCAGGAGCGTGCGCAGCCGAACGCCGACGCGCTGCGCGAGAGCGGCTTCGCGGCGTCATGGGCGCAACTGAAGCGGACCTTCTCCCAGGCGCGCCGCTACCGCGATTTCATGTGGCTGCTGGCATGCGCCGTGTTCTACCAGGGCGGCGTCGCGGTGGCGATCGCGCTGGCGGCCATCTACGCCGAGAGCGTGATCGGTTTCAAGCCGCAGGAGACCATGGTGCTGATCTTCGTGCTGAACCTCGCGGCGGCCGCGGGCGCGTTCGCCTGGGGCTACCTGCAGGACCGCATCGGGCACAAGCTCGCGCTGGGCAGCACGCTGGTCGGCTGGATCCTCACCTGCGTCATCGCGGCGCTGTCGCAGACCAAGGGCCAGTTCTGGTGGGCGGCTGCGATCGCCGGGCTGTGCATGGGTTCCAGCCAATCCGCCGGCCGGGCCATGGCCGGCATGTTCGCGCCGCCGCGCCAGCTGGCGGAGTTCTACGGCTTGTGGACCTTCGCCATCCGTCTGGCCAGCATCATCGGCCCGCTCACGTATGGCGCCATCACCTGGGGCACCGGCGGCAACCAGCGGCTGGCGATCCTGTCCACCGCGGCGCTCTTCGTCATCGGCCTGGTGCTGCTGTTCAAGGTCGACGTGCAACGGGGCCGGCAAGCGGCGCTGGAAGGCGCCGTCCTGGCGTGATGCTCCACGACCCCGAAAGGCACGAGCCGCTCGCGGCGCCCGCCTGGGACGAGCAGGTGGCGCGGGGCGCCATCCAGCGCATCGCGGCCGGCACCGAAGCCGGGTTCCTCCCTGATACCGGCTGGCCCGTGCATCCGCTGGACGGCTCCAGGCCGAAGCCGGTCTCCGGCTTCTACCTCGGCGCCTGCGGCATCGTCTGGGCGCTCGAGTATTTGCGGGCGCGTGGGGCGATCAAGCTCACCGGCAACTACCGCCAATTCACAACCACCCTGCGCAGCAAGTCAGGCGAGGGCGGCTCCTACCTGTTCGGCAAGACGCCGGTGCTGCTGCTGCGGCACGGCCTCGAAGGGGATGGCGCCCACGCCAACGCGCTGGCCGTGCTGATCGAGCAGACGATGCATCACCCCGCGCGCGAGCTGATGTGGGGTTCGCCCGGCACCATGCTCGCCGCGCTGTTCATGCACCGTCGCACGGGGGAAGCGCCGTGGGCCGACCTGTTCCGCCGGACCGCCCACGTGCTCTGGTCGGAACTCCAATGGTCCGAGCAATGCAAGTGCCACTTCTGGACGCAAGACCTGCATGGCCAACGTTCGACCTACCTGGACGCCGTCCACGGCTTCGTCGCCACGGCTTCCGTGTTGATCCAGGGGCAGGACGTTCTGGACGACGCCTGGCCCGCATGGGCGGCGTGCATCGCCCAGACCGTGCGCGCCACCGCCGAATGGGAGGACGGGCTCGTCAACTGGCGCAAGCAGTTGGGATCCCGCGCCGGGGACGCGAAGTTGATGCAGTATTGCCACGGCGCGCCCGGGTTCGTTGTCTGCCTGGCCCGGCATCCGGACCCCGTTCTCGACGAGCTCCTGCTCGCCGCGGGCGAGGCCACCTGGCAAGCCGGGCCTTTGCGCAAGAGCAGCAACCTGTGTCACGGGACGGCCGGCAACGGCTACGCCTTCCTCAAGCTGTATCGCCGCACAGGCAACGCGCTCTGGCTGGAGCGCGCCCGCGCCTTCGCGATGCACGGCCTGGGCCAGGTGCAGCGGGCGCTGGAGGAGCATGCGCAGTGGCGCCACGGCCTGTGGACGGGCGACATCGGCTTCGCCATCTATCTCCTGGACTGCATCGAGGCGAAGGACCGCTTCCCCTCGCTCGACGTGTTCGATCCGCCGGGTGGGCTTTAACTCCCCAGCCAGCGCCCGGCTGCGGTTTGCAGTGCCAGCGGCTCGCCGCTGGTCAGCCATTCGGTGTGGCCGCGCCCCGATGGATTGAGCAGGCCGCGCGTTTCGAGCAGGCGATGCGTCTGGCGCGCGACCGGCTCCCCGGTCTCGACGAAGCGCACGGCCGGCCCGACCAGTGCGCGCAGCACGGCTTCGGCGAAGGGGTAGTGCGTGCAGCCCAGCACCAGCGTGTCGATCTCGCCCGGCGCCGTGCCGAAGCGGCCCGCCTGGGCCACGTAGCGCTCGCAGAGAGACTGGACCCGGACCGCGTCGCCGGCTTCGATCGCGGCGGCCAGGCCATCGCAAGGCTGCAGGATGAATTCGGCGCGGTGGCGCAGCGAGTCGTGAAGCCGGGCGAACTTCGCGCTGGCGAGCGTGCCGCGGGTCGCGAAGACGGCGACGCGGCCGGTGCGCGTCAGCGCCGCCGCCGGTTTCAGCGCGGGTTCCACGCCCACCGTGGGGAGCTCGGCATGGCGTTCCCGCAACAGGTGGACGGCCGCCGCAGTGGCCGTGTTGCACGCCACCACCAGGCTCTTCACGCGGTGCTGTTCCAGCATGTCGAGGGCGATGGCCAGCGAACGATCGCAGACGTAGTCGTCGCCCTTCTCGCCATAGGGCGCGTGGGCGGCGTCGGAGAAATAGACGAAGTCCTCGTGCGGCAGCTCCGCGCGCAAGGCGCGCAGGATCGACAGGCCGCCGACGCCGCTGTCGAAGACGCCAATGGGATGCTCGGGCCGCATGTCCCGGACTTTAGTGCGCGGCGGAGGGGCGGCGGTGTCGGACTTCAGGCCGCCGCGACCGGGATTTTCTTGAATTCGCCGGTCGCGATCCGCTTCTGCCACTCGGCCGGGCCGGTCACGTGCGCGCTGGTGCCGCCGGCGTCCACCGCCACCGTCACCGGCATGTCGACCACGTCGAACTCGTAGATGGCTTCCATGCCCAGGTCTTCGAAGCCGACCACTCGCGCCTGCTTGATCGCCTTGGACACCAGGTAGGCGGCGCCACCCACGGCCATCAGGTAGGCGCTCTTGTGCTTGCGGATGGCCTCGATGGCGACTGGGCCACGCTCGGACTTGCCGATCATCGTGATGAGGCCGGTCTGGGCCAGCATCATGTCGGTGAACTTGTCCATGCGGGTGGCGGTCGTCGGGCCGGCCGGGCCCACCACTTCGTCGCGCACCGGATCGACCGGGCCGACGTAATAGATCGCGCGGTTGGTGAAGTCCACCGGCAGCTTCTCGCCCTTGGCCAGCATGTCCTGGATGCGCTTGTGCGCGGCGTCGCGGCCGGTCAGCATCTTGCCGTTCAGCAGCAGCGTCTCGCCGGGCTTCCACGACGCGACTTCCTCGCGCGTCAGCGTGTTGAGGTCCACGCGCTTGCTCTTCTTGGTGTCGGGCATCCAGTTGACGTCGGGCCAGAGATCCAAGCTGGGCGCCTCCAGGTAGACCGGGCCGGAGCCGTCCATCACGAAGTGCGCATGGCGCGTCGCGGCGCAGTTCGGGATCATGGCCACTGGCTTGCTGGCGGCGTGTGTCGGGTACATCGCGATCTTCACGTCGAGCACGGTGGTGAGGCCGCCCAGGCCCTGCGCCCCGATGCCCAGTGCGTTGACCTTCTCGTACAGCTCCAGCCGCAGTTCCTCGACCTGCGACAGCTTCCCGCCCTTCGCCGACTTCGCCTGCAGCTCGTACATGTCGATGTCGTCCATCAACGATTCCTTGGCGAGCAGCATGGCCTTCTCGGCCGTGCCGCCGATGCCGATGCCCAGCATGCCCGGCGGGCACCAGCCGGCGCCCATGGTCGGCACCGTCTTCAGCACCCAGTCGACCACGCTGTCGCTGGGGTTGAGCATGATCATCTTGCTCTTGTTCTCGCTGCCGCCGCCCTTGGCCGCCACGGTCACGTCCAGCTTGTCGCCGGGCACGATCTGCACGTTGATGACGGCGGGCGTGTTGTCCTTGGTGTTCTTGCGGGCGAACTGCGGGTCGGCCACGACCGAGGCGCGCAGGCGGTTCTCGGCCAGGTCGTAGCCGCGGCGCACGCCTTCGTTGATCGCGTCTTCCAGGCCGCCGGTGAAGCCTTCCCAGCGCACGTCCATGCCGACCTTCAGGAACACGTTGACGATGCCCGTGTCCTGGCACAGCGGCCGGTGGCCGACCGCGCTCATGCGGCTGTTCGTCAGAATCTGCGCGATCGCGTCCCGGGCCGCCGGGCTCTGCTCACGTTCGTAGGCGCGGGCCAGGTGGGCGATGAAATCGGCGGGGTGGTAGTAGCTGATGTACTGCAGGGCGGCTGCGACCGACTCGATCAGGTCGGCTGCTTTGATGGTGGTCGGCATGGTGATGAGACGGTAAAGAGGGGCTCTACCGGATTATCCCAGACGCTGTTGAGCCTACTTAGCCACGCTTCGGCGGCACTTGAGACGCTTGGGGCGACGCTGCTGCAACGCTGTGCACCTGTACAAAATCAGCACAAACGCGGGTTGCCGCTGGGCAGGGCAGCCAGTCACAATGCGTAACTCAGCAGCAGAAGCAGTTTCGGAGGGTGCGTGTTCGGTTTGTTTAGAAAAAAGACTCAACTTCAACAACTCATTGATAAGGACGGAATCGAGCACGCCACGGATCGATTTGCGGAAATCGTGTCGGGAAAGTTGCGCACAAGGGAGCTTGCCTACAAGTTCATCCTCGAAGAGTTGGATGGCGCAAGTCAGGGCAACGAAGCCTCGCAGGCCTTTGCAAGGAACAGCGGCATACCCGCTAGTGCATACAAGGGAGCACTCGGCAACTCAGATGCGGAATTTGACGGCCCGGAGGGACCGCAACAGCTTCTGCTCGCGCTCTCCATGCAGCTGACGCCGAATCAAGAACTGATGGCGAACTTCAGGTGCAGAGTCGACGACAACGTGATGAAGCGCTTCAGGCTGGGCAAGTACGCTTCTAAAGACGAGCAGGTTGTGAATCTGTTCGGAGACTTGAAGAGCTTGCTCCTATCGGATGACAGTGTGGTGCCAGCGTTGCATCCCGACATTCCTGCACCAGAAGGGGCGACGAAGCGACACGTCTCTCGGAGAGAAAACAACCTTACTGCGGCTAAGGAGCTGATTTCGAGGCTCACGACCCTTACCGGAGAGTCGAGCCGAGGGATCGTGCTGAAAGCCATCGGATCTGCAGTTCAGGACGATGGGTGGATGGCGGGCCTGATTGAGTGGGCCAAGTCGAACAACCTTCCGCCCCGCGAATTGATCGAAGTAGGCATTCTGCAGCAGCAGGAATACGTTGGATTTCCTTCGGATGAGCAGTCGCTGACCCAACTCTCTAAGAATTCCAAGTTTCGGAAGGGATCAATCTTTGAAGACCACAAGGCGTTAGAGATCAATCTGAATTTCACCCCGCTTACATGTCTGCCAAAGGAATTCTGCAGGCTAAGTGCGGTGCACGTTCTCTACATGCACGGGTGCGAGCTTGAAGAGCTGCCGGAGGAAATCGGCCAGTTGTCGAATCTCTACACGATTGACTTGGGAAAGAACAAGCTCACTAGATTGCCGGATAGCCTGTGCTCGTTGTCCCGGCTTGAAGCACTGAACTTGCACGGGAACAATCTCAAGTGCCTTCCGAAATCCATCGTGCATATGGAGAGCTTGTCCAACGTGAACCTGTCGGGAAATCCTGAGTTGTTGTTGACCAGCGAGCAGAAGGAGTGGCTTTCCTCGTTCTCCGAAGACGACATCTTTGTTGACGACGACTTGCTCTCTAGACCCGCTTTGGCCTAAGCGCCTGAGTCATCACTTTCGAATGAAGGAGTTTTATGCCGAAGCTTGAAGATAAGGTCCAACTGCAAGATGGAGAGCGACTGGAGCTTGTTACTCACAGGTCTAAAGGAACGCTGTCGGAAACGGACATCTTCGAGTACGCGGTCGTAAACGCCGCAGGCGTGAAGGTTGGGTCAGTTGTTCATACGGATCACACAGCGATCAAGGGCTTCCAGCGGACTCAAACGGTTGAACAGAGGGATGCTCAGGGGAAGATGGTCGTCGATGCAGTTTGGTAGTTAATTTATAGTCGTGCGAAGCCCGTGAACGACTCTCACAAATCGCGGACTCGAAGCGCCTGGAAGCTCGCTACGTTCGCCGTCGGGTTCGCTTGGCTACTGTGGGGCGCTGCATTCTGGAGCTATCCCGATTGGGACTACGGCGTGTCAATCGTGATGGCAGGCTCCACGTACTTGTCAGCCGAATGGGCCGTGGCGGCATTGATGGAACGCAAGTACCGGCGATGGCCTGCGGCCGTACTGCTTGCTTGGTGGTGCGTTGACGGGAGCTATCTCGCCTATTGGAGCGTTGTCAATCCGACCGTGATGATCCGCGAAGGCCAATGGGCAATGAGCCTTTGCCTCTTCCTTCTCTGCGGATTTGTTTGGCGCATCAAGCCGGATGCGGTTCTGGCCGAGGTGCGGGAGCGTCGGCATGCCGGCCTTCTGCTGAAGTCAGACCCCAACAAATAGTTGATCCCATAGCCACCTGAACGCATCCTCCGTCGTGTTAAACGACATCGAGGATGCAATGGCACTGACGGAACGCAACGGAATCTGGCACTGGCGCAAAGTCGTCCAGGGCCACACGTTCGCGCGTAGCACCAAGACCGGCGACAAGAAGCTGGCCGAGCAGATCGCAGCCCTTTGGGAAGCGGAAGCGATCAAAGAAGTCGTCCTCAAGGGCACGAAGCCCGTCCTGCTGCACTCGGTTATCAAGGCGTTCCTTGATGCAAGGAAGGGGACCGGAGGGCACGCCAACGCGCAAGTCCACCTGAAGCACTTCCTTGCGCTGCCGAATGTCCGCATGGGCGACCTGACCCTTGCGCAACTCCAAGGCATCATCCAGAAGCGGCGCGATGCCGGAGCCTCACACAATACGCTCTGCGTCTCCGTAAGCTACTGGAACGCCGTTGTTCGGTTCGCCGAAGAGCAGAAGTGGGCGACGGCCGTGAAGCTTCCGCGCTTGTACCCTGAAAAGACCCGGCTGCGATATTTGTCGGCGGAAGAAGAAGCCGCGTTGTTCGCAGCAATTGACCCGAAGGCCAAGTACCCCGGCAAGTGCGCTCGCACGGACAAGGCCCGGCAAGACAACACGGACTTGCTGATTGGCTTGTTGCATACAGGCGCTCGTTACCGCGAGATCGCGCGGATGACCTGGTCGCAAGTCGATCTGGACGGGCGTAAGGTGCGCATACACCGTCAGAAGGGGGGAACTGACAGCACGTTGGTCATGAGTGACCAACTGCATGCGATGCTTGCACGCCGGAAAGCGGTTGCGGCCGACCAGTGGGTGTTCCCGACGAAGCGCCGACACAACAACAATTACGCCTGGCTGCGTGCGGCGCTGGAGCGCATCGGCGTAACGGCAGAAGCCGGCAAGGTCACGCTCCACACGGCTCGCCATACGTTCGCGTCTCGCATGTTGAACAGCGGCATGTCCCTTGTAGAGGTGCAAGGGCTGCTCGGACACCGCAACATTCAGTCCACGATGGTCTACAGCCACGTTGAGACGGGCGCAGTGGCGGAGAAAGCTGCCCGCGTGTTGGACGGAATGCGGCGACCCGCACCGCACGGAGCCACAAGTCCCAAGCTGACGGTCGTGCGGTAATCGACTTGCACTGGTTCTTTTTCTGGATCGTTGTTGTCCTAGTGCTGCCGGATGTCCTGCGCTTCATCAGGTGGTTGCTGGTGACAGGCTTCAAGCTGTTCCTCTGGCTATTCGCGCTCGGACTCGTCATGACACTATTCGACTGAGGCCGCAGACAAAGACAACAACTTTCTTGATTTCCGCTCCGTTTGGGTAAATACGGGCGAAATAGGAGAAAGTGATGCGGTACAAGGAATTTCTGAATATTCCAGAAGCTCTCGTTGTCAGCCCGCGGAGCGCCGATTCGCAGAAGAAAAGGGCCCGGCGCTCGAAGAAGCGCGTGCTAACGCCAGACCAGCAGGACGCCTTGGAGCAGCTGCAGGCCCTCAATAGACGCCGTATCGAGTCGCTGGCCGACCAAGTGCACCGGGAACTGCGTCGCTACATGACAGCAGGCGAACTGGTACGTCACGAGCTTGAATCCCGGCTAGGAGACATCCGCTGAAATATTCAGCATGAGTCTTGAGGCAGGAAAATACGTGCCTGACCCCGTGCAATATAAGTTGTACTGCATGCCTCTGGCAAAGCCAGAAGGCACGCGGTTTTGCCAAGGGCTTGCCGCAGTGTGCAGGTTTCGCGCGTTCCGCGTGATTCCTGCCAAGAAACTCAATACCTTTCGCTTAAATATGGCCTTGAATTTGGAAGGTGGAAATAATGCGACGGCAAGCCGAGTGCGTAGACTGGTTTGCTAAATACCAATGCCAGCAACGATCAAGGTTGCGCGAAGTTTTCCGGCTGCACACCAGAATGTCAGCTGCTTGAAGAAGAAACCCCGCGATGCTTGATCCATCGCGGGGTTTCATCCTTTGCGCCTTATCGTTGCTGCCGGAGCTTGTACAACCGGGTGAGCGTCAATGCAGTTCGTCCTGAGACTGCCGTACTGCAAGAGGGACCAGTTTTACACTTACAAGGGTGGTTCTGTAAAAACGGTCATGGCAACGACCCGCACACACGACCCTTGCAGCCAACCTGAATTACAAGAATAACAAAGCCGCAGGTGATCGCGTTCTCTCGATGCGATCAGTAAACGACCTCCTGAAAAGGGTGAAGACACGGAGTTGCTGCAACGCCAATGCAGCTTGGAGTCTCCGCAGCGCAAGCTGATTGAAAACTCGGTCGATAAGTTGGTTAGGGATGCGAGGATAGTACGGATGCCGCAAGTACGCGGTGAATGCAGTCTGCAACTGCATCTGTGCTGGTTGTAGCGTCACGTGCTCTGTACGTGTCTGTCTCCCAGCATTCATCACGAAGGTCCTCAAGAGCTTCATGGACTCTGTTCATGATCGTCGTAGGTGTCTGAACCGCCCCGGGTTTCGTGGAGGCTGGTTGGTGTGAGTCAGACCGGGATGGTCTGGTGACTTCGGCTTTCGGATTCTCCTTTCTTCAAGCCCCCCGCAGGGGCCGCCGGAGGCCCCCCAGGTCG
>NZ_VOBQ01000004.1 GCF_007833165.1 Caenimonas sedimenti
CCCTCCCAACCTCCCCCCAAAGGGGGGAGGAGCAATAGACCAGCATGCAACTCGGTGACGCCCGCACCGGCAAGTTCGCCGACAACATCGCCGGTTTCGGCCGGGCCTTGCGGCGCGCCGGCCTGCGCGTCGACAGCGCCCGCATCGCGCTGGCGCAGGAGGCGGCGCTGCTGGTCGGCGTGGCCGGCCGCGAAGACCTGGGGGCCGCGATGGAGGCCGTGCTGGTCAGCCGCGAGCAGGACCGCTTCGTGTTCCGCGAGCTCTACGACGCCTACTTCCGTGACCCCGAGATCGCGCACAAGCTGCTCGCGCAGATGTTGCCGACCGCCGAAGGGCAGGCGGCCCCCTCCAAGCGCCGGCCACGCGTGAACGAAGCGTTGGCGCCGCAGAAGGCTTTCGGCACGGGCCCGCAGAAGCCCAAGGAAAAGGAAATCGAGTTCGACGCCGCGATGACATCCAGCGACGCCGAGCGCCTGAAACACGCGGACTTCAACGCGATGAGCGCCAGCGAATATCGCCTGGTGGAGCGCCTGGCGCGCGACATCGTGCTGGCCGTGCCGCAGATGCAGACGCGACGGCCGCGCCCTGGAGCGCGCGGCGCGCGGCTCGATTGGTCCCGCAGCCTGCGCCACGCCAGCCGCACCGGTGGCGAGCTGATGGAGCTGCCGCGCCTGCACCACGGGCAACAAGCGCTGCCGTTGCTGGTGCTGGTGGACGTGTCCGGCTCCATGGAACGCTATGCGCGGCTGCTGCTCGCCTTCCTGCACGCGGCGACCCGGCATCACCGCCGGCGGGACGTCTTCGCGTTCGGCACGCACCTGACCGACCTCACGCCGGTTTTCCGCATCGCGGACAGCGACGCCATGCTTGCCGCCGCCGGCGCAGCCATCGACGACTTTGCTGGCGGCACGCGCCTGGGCGAATCCCTGGCCACGCTGCGCGAGCGCCATGCGCGCCGGCTGGTCGGCCGGCGCACGCTGGTCCTGCTGATCACCGACGGGCTGGACACGGGCGACACGGAACAACTGGCGCGTGAACTCGATTGGCTCACGCACCGCACGCGCCGCCTGCTGTGGCTCAACCCGCTGCTGCGCTTCGACGGCTACTCGCCGCTGGCGCGGGGCGCGGCCGTGCTCAACCGCTACGCCCATGGCATGCTTGCGGTGCACAACCTCAGCAAGCTGGAAGACCTCGCGGCCAGCCTGGCCGCGGTCATGCGCCGCTGAAACAAAACAACGGAAGAAATCGATCATGGAAATGCAAGGCAGCCGCCGGCTCGCGGTCTCGCAGCAGCAGGCCTGGGACGCACTCAACGACCCCGAGGTGCTGAAGACCTGCATCCCCGGCTGCGAGAAGGTCGAGGCGACGGGCGAGAACCACTACACCATGGTCATGGCGGTGCGCATCGGTCCCGTCTCGGCCCGCTTCAACGGCAAGATCGCCTTGGCCGACGTGCTGCCGCCGAACAGCTACACGCTGAACTTCGAGGGGCAGGGCGGCGCGGCCGGCTTCGGCAAGGGCAGCGCCAAGGTGGCGCTGGCACCGCCGGTCGAAGGCGGCGGATGCGAGCTGACCTACAGCGCCACCGCGCAGGTGGGCGGCAAGATCGCGCAGGTGGGCCAACGGCTGGTGGATGGCGTCGCCAGGTCGATGGCGGAGGACTTCTTCAAGCGCTTCGACAACGAGATGCAACGGCAGCACCCGCAAGCCGCTGCAGCTGCAGCTGCTGCCGAGCTGCCGGCGCAGCCAGCCGCTGCATCCGCGGCGCCGGGCACGGGCACGCCGATTTGGGTATGGGTGGGCCTGGGCATTGCCGTCATCGTGGGTTACCTGCTGTTCGGGCGCTGAAGCATGAAACGGGGCGTGACACGCTTCGCGTTGCTGGCGCTGGCACTGCTGCCGCAAGCCGCACGCGCGCAGGGCGAGACCAGCCTGCGTCCCATCGTGGTCACGCCCGGCCAGGGCGTGGCGCAGCCTGCGTTCGACACCCCGGCCTCCGTCGATGTCATCGACGGCGCCACGCTTCGCCATGGCCAGTTGGGCATCAACCTCTCGGAGTCTCTGGTGCGGGTGCCGGGCGTGGTGGCGCTGAATCGCCAGAACTACGCGCAGGACATCCAGGTTTCGGTGCGTGGCTACGGTGCACGCGCGACCTTCGGCGTGCGCGGGCTGCGCCTCTACGTGGACGGCATCCCCGCCACCGCGCCGGACGGGCAGGGACAGGTCTCGCATTTCGACCTGGCGTCGGCCGGGCGCCTCGAAGTGTTGCGCGGCCCCTTCTCGTCGCTGTACGGCAATTCCTCCGGCGGCGTGATCAGCCTTTTCACCGCCGACGGTGCGCCCGGCCATGCGGTGGAAGCCGGCACCGCCTTCGGCAGCGACAGTGTGCGCCGCCACACCCTGCGCCTGAGCGGCGAGCAGGGCGCGTGGAACTACAACATCAGCGCCCTGCGTTTCTCCACCGATGGCTGGCGCGAGCACAGCGCGGCCGAACGCACCGGATTCAACGGCAAGTTCCGCCTGCAGGCCAGCGCCGATACCAAGGTCACGCTGGTGCTGAACGCGATGGACATGCCGGACGTGCAGGATCCACTGGGCCTCACCCGCGCCGAATACGAAGCCAACCCGCGCCAGGCGAGCCCCGCCGCGCTGCAGTTCAACACCCGCAAGTCGGTGGACCAGATGCAGCTGGGCGCGATCATCGAACATCGGTTGGACGCCGCGCAGTCGCTCAAGCTCACCGCCTGGCGCGGCGCGCGCGGCACCGAGCAGTTCCAGGCCATTCCCGTCGGGACGCAGACGCCGGCCACCCACCCAGGTGGCGTGATCGTGCTGGACCGCGACTACCGGGGCATCGACGCACAATGGCTGCGCAAGGGCAATGTGGCGGGCGGTGCCTGGACCGTCACGGCCGGCCTCTACGCCGACGAGCTGGTGGAACGGCGCCAGGGCTTCCAGAACTTCAGCGGCAGCACGCTCGGCGTGATGGGCGCGAAGCGGCGCGACGAAGACAACCAGGTCCGCAGCTTCGACCAGTACCTGCAAGGCGTCTGGAACGGCGAGCGCTTCAGCCTGACGGCCGGCCTGCGCCATTCGAAGGTGCGCTTCGATTCGCGCGACAACTACATCGCCACCGGTAACGGGGACGACAGTGGCAAGACCAGTTTCAATGCCACCACGCCGGTGCTGGGCGCGGTCTGGCACCTGAGCGACACCGTCAACCTTTACGCGGCGGCAGGCCGCGGTTTCGAGACGCCGACGTTCAACGAGCTGGCCTATCGTGCCAGCGGCCAGCCAGGCCTGAACTTTGACCTGCGCAGCGCTACCAGCCGCCAATGGGAACTGGGCGTGAAGGCCGAGCCTTTGCCGCGCTGGCGCGTCAACGCGGCGCTGTTCCAGGCGCGCACCAGCGACGAGATCGTCGTGCTCAGCAACGCGGGCGGGCGCAGCACGTTCCAGAATGCGGGCAGCACGCGGCGCCGTGGATTCGAGGCGGCGCTGGATGGGCGCTGGGGCGAAGGCTGGTCTTTCCATCTCGCGGCGACCTGGCTGGACGCGATCTACGCGTCGGACTTCCTCACGTGCACCAGCGCGCCGTGCACCACGCCCAATGCGCTGGTCGCGGCCGGCAACCGCATCCCCGGCATTCCTCGCACCAATGTGTTCGCGGAGCTGGCGTGGCGGCACCGACCCTGGGGGCTCGAGACCGCCCTCGAATGGCGGCACCAGGGCGAGATCGCGACCGACGACCGCAACACCGACAGCGCGCCGCGCGCCAACCTGTTCAGCGTGCGCCTCGGGCTGGCACAGCAAGTGGGCCGTTGGACGGTGCGGGAATTCCTGCGCGTCGACAACGTGGCGGGGCGCAAGACGGTAGGCTCGGTGATCGTGAATGAAGGCAACCGCCGGTTCTTCGAGCCGGCGCCGGGCCGCACCTGGCTGGCGGGCGTGAACGCCAGCTACGCCTTCTGAAGGAAGCAAATGGAAAACCTCGACGTGACCGTCCTGCGTGCACTGCGTGACTGGCGGCAGGCCGGCAAGCGCGCCATGCTGGCGACGGTGGTGCGCACCTGGGGCTCGTCGCCGCGGCCCATCGGCTCGATCATGGCCTTGGCCGAAGACGGTTCGGTGGTGGGCTCGGTCTCCGGCGGCTGCATCGAAGACGACCTGGTCTACCGGCACACGCAGGCCTATGCCGGCAAGGGCGAACCCGGCCACCAGATTCCGTCCGGCCCGCCATCGTTCGTCAAGTACGGCGTGACGGCCGACGAAGCGCATCGCTTTGGCCTGCCCTGCGGTGGCACGCTGGAGCTGCTGCTCGAATACGACCCTGATCCCGACACCCTCGCGGCGCTGGTCCGCGCCTTGGAGGCGGGCCGCCTGATGCGGCGCAGCGTGCGGCTGGACGACGGCCAGGTCTCGCTGAGCGAAGCCCAGGCGCCCGAGGAGCTGAGCCTGCGCGACAACCTGCTGGTCAACATCTTCGGCCCCGAGTACCGCATGCTCCTGATCGGCGCCGGTCAACTCACCGAATATCTCGCCACCATGGCGCTCTTCAGCGGCTTCGCCGTCACCGTCTGCGACCCGCGCGAGGAGTACCGCGGTGCCTGGAGCGTCGCCGGCGCGAAGCTGGTGAGCGACATGCCCGACGACCTGGTGCTTGCGTTCAAGCCGGACCGCCGCAGCTGCGTGGTGGCGCTCACGCACGATCCCAAGCTCGACGATCTGGCCTTGCTGGAAGCGCTGAAGACGGACGCCTTTTACGTCGGCGCCATCGGCAGCCGCCGCAACAACGAGGCGCGGCATCAGCGGATGATCGAGCACTTCGGCATGACCGCCGCCGACCTCCAGCGCCTGCGCGGGCCCATCGGCGTCTACATCGGCAGCAAGACGCCGCCGGAGATCGCGGTGAGCGTGATGGCGGAGATCCTCGCCGCGAAGAACGGCGTCACCCTGCCGCGCGACATGGAAGTGGCGCAGGCGAAGAACGCGCAGTCAATCCTGCCCAATCAGGCGGAAGCCGGGATCGTCTGCAGCGTGGCGCGCAGCTGAAGCGGCGGCGCACACAGCGCGGCTTCCAGCGCGTTCGCGCGGCAGCCACCGGCCGGCGCGGTCAAACGGCCGCCACCGGCCGGCGCGCTCAAACGGCCGCACCGGCGGCGTGTGCCGCCACACTCTTGCGCAACGTCATCCGCAATCCCACCGGTGCCATCGCGAACATCAGGCGTTCGGCCGGCTCGCCGCCGTGTTCGGTGCCGACCGAAGCGATGTCGAAGTTCACCAGGAGCGTCAGCATCACCATCTTCATTTCCTGCAATGCCAGGTAGCGACCCGGACACATGCGGGGACCGGCGCCGAAAGGCATGGAGACACGCCGGGGGGCGGCTGGCGACAAGCCGTCCTCGCCCAGCCAGCGCTCGGGCTTGAACAGCGCGGCCTCGGGCACATGCTGGTCGTCGATGCTGTCGTGGCGCATCAACACCATCACCACGGTGCCGGTGGGCACGGCCACGTCGCCCACCACGGCTTCCTTCAGTGCCTGCAGCCCCATCAGGGGCGCCACCGGCCGCAGGCGCATGGTCTCGTGCATGCAGGCTTCGACGTAGTCCAGCTGCGCCAGGTGGTCCAGGGTGACCGGGCCGCCCCCGGCCATGACACGGCGGGCCTCGGTCTGCGCGCGCGCCAACGCAGCGGGGTGCCCGTGCAGCAACCAGATGGCCCAGGCCAGGGTGTTGGCGGTGGTGTCCTCGCCGGCCAGCAACATGGTCATGACATTGCCGGCCACCTGGGAATCGGTGATGCCGCTGCCGGGTTCGTCGGCGGCCACGAGCATGGCCTCCAGCAGGTTCTGTGGCGCTGCGCGGCGCGCGGGGTCGGCCAGCCGGATGCGGGCATCTGCGATGAAGCCATCGATCGCCTGGTCGACCGCCGCCAGCGCGCGGGCCAGGGCCTTGTCGGACGGCAGTTCGAACCAGCGCCAGTACGGCACGGCGCTCACCATGCGGGTGAACAGCTTGGGGAAGATCTTGTCCAGGTGGCGCTGGATGATGTTCTCGTCGGACTCGAGGGTGTTGACGTCGGTGCCGAAGGCCAGGCCGGCGATGGCGTCCACCGTGAAGCGCATCAGGTCGGCTTGCAAGTCGATGGCCCTGCCGCTGCCCGCAGCTTTCGCCCAGCGGCCGGCCAGCCGCTCGCCGCACTTGACCAGCGAGGGGTAATAGGCTTTCACATGGCCAGGGTCGAAGGCGGCCATCACCATCCGGCGCTGGCGCCGCCACTCGTCGCCATTGGAGCCGAACAGCCCCGCCTTCAGGCCCATCTCCATCCCGATCAGCTGTTGCCGTTCGGTCCGGCGGAATCCATCCGGCCGATCGCGCAACACCGTGGCAACGGCTTCGTGGTCGGCCACCACCAGCACATTCTGGGGACCCATCCGCAAGCGGAAGATGCGGCCGTACTGCCGGGCCCATGCGGCCAGCTGCAAGTGCATCCCGGCCGGCCGCAACTGTGGCAGGTTGCCCAGCACCGGCCAGCCGGGCGGCGCCGGCAGATCAGCCACCCGGCGTAGCGGCGCCGGGGCCGCAGGTGGGGTGTCTGCTACACGCGGGATGACGCTGGACATGGACACTCCTGCAGGCGCCTGGCGGCGCACAGGCCAAGGATACGCGACAGGCGGTGCGGCGCGAAGATGCGCGCGGTGGCCCGGTCCGAGGCGTGCGCGTCGGGGGGCTATGGGGACGCGGCCGAGCCGCCGCCCGGGCGGCGGCTCTCACGCCATGACGCCGGCGTCGCACCCAGTTCTCGCCTGAACACCGTGTTCAGATACTGGACGGAGCGGAAACCGCTCGCCAGCGCGATGTCGGCGATGCCCATCTGCGTCTTCCCCAGCAACTGGAAGCAACGCTGCAGCTTGTGCTGCAGGATCTCGTCGTGGACCGAACGCTTCAGCTCCCGCCGGAAGTACATCTCCAGCGATGAGCGCGACAAGCCGACCGTCTGCGCCACCTGGTCCGTCTTGATGCCCTGGCAGGCGTACTGGCGGATGTAGTGCAGCGCGCGCATCACGGGCGCGCTGTGTTCGACGTCGCGCGCGGTGGACGCGCGCGCATGCACGCTGGCCGGCGGCACGACCACCCGGATGTCGCCCACGGGCGATCCACCGAGGGCCTGGTGCAGGAGGTGCGCCGCGCGATAGCCCATGTCGTGCGTGCCCTGGCTCACCGAGCTGAGCTGGATCCTGGTCAGGTGCTGGCCCAGCGTGTCGTTGTCGATCCCGATGATGGCGACCTCGTCGGGCACCGCGAAGCCGCCGACGATGCAGGCCTGCAGCACCTGGCGCGCGCGCGCATCCGTGACGGCGACGATGCCGATGGGTTTGGGCAGGCTGTGCAGCCACGAAAGCAGTTTCCGCGTTGCGCTGCCCCAGGTGGGCGCGCTGGTCGCCAGGCCCCGGTGGATGTCGCCGGTCAGGCCGTCGCGGGCCAGCCAGGCGGTGAAGGCCTTCTCACGCTCCTGGGCCCAACGGTTCAGCGGTGACTCCGGCAGGCTGTAGCAGGCAAAGCGCGTAAGCCCCGACTCCACCAGGTGGGTCATCGCCCGCTCGACGAGTTCGCGGTTGTCGGTGGCGACATATGGCACGTCGGCGGGGTAGCACGCGGGGTCTTCGTAGGAACCCCCGACGGCGATGACCGGCACGCGCACGCCGGCAAGCGCACGCGCCACGGTCGGATCGTCGTAGTCCGCGATGATGCCGTCGCCCTCCCAGTCGTGGATGCCATCGAGCCGGAAGCGGAAATCCTCCTCGAGGAAAAGATCCCAGGCGACCCGGGTCTGGTTCACGTAGTCGCCGATGCCCGTGATGATTTCGCGGTCATACACCTTGCTCGCATGAAAGAGCAAAGCCACGCGCAACACGGTGGGGCCAGTCTGGCGGGAGGGTGCTTCCATGGTCCGGCTTGTCGATCACTCTGATCTTGGCATATCCACCGGATTGCTGCGCTGCAGAAAGCAATTTCGCAAGCCGCGCTCGCAAATTTCGCAATCGCGGGCGCGGAAGCGCGGTCCTAGGATCGCGCCATCGGAAGTAGCCACAGACAAACCCATGAGTTTTCTCGAATCCATCGCACCCGTGCGCTACGAAGGCCCCCAGGCCACGGCGCCCTTGGCGTACCGCCACTACGACGCCGGCGCGCTCGTGCTGGGCAAGACGATGGCGGAGCACCTGCGGCTGGCGGTCTGCTACTGGCACACTTTCGTGTGGCCCGGCAGCGACGTCTTCGGCCAGGGAACCTTCGGCCGGCCCTGGCACGCCGGCGGAGATGAATTGACGCTGGCGCGCAGGAAGGCGGATGCGGCCTTCGGACTGATTGCCCGGCTGGGCGTCCCGTTCTACACCTTCCATGACACCGACGTGGCGCCCGAGGGTGCGAACCTGGCCGAGTACCGGAGCAACCTGTCCGCGATGGTGGACGTGCTCGCGCAGAAGCAGAAGGAGACCGGGATCTCGCTGCTCTGGGGCACGGCCAACCTGTTCGGCCATCCGCGCTACGCGGCCGGCGCGGCCAGCAATCCGGACCCGGAAGTTTTCGCGTACGCAGCGACGCAGGTCTTCAGCGCGCTGAACGCGACGCAGCAGCTGGGTGGCGCCAACTACGTCATGTGGGGCGGCCGCGAAGGCTACGACACCCTGCTGAACACCGACTTGCCGCGCGAGCGCCGCCAACTGGGGCGCTTCATGCAGATGGTGGTGAACCACAAGCACAAGATCGGCTTCAAGGGGCAGCTGCTCATCGAGCCCAAGCCGCTGGAGCCCACCAAACATCAGTACGACTTCGACAGCGCCACGGTCTACGGCTTCCTGAAGGAGTTCGGCCTGGAGAAGGAGATCAAGCTGAACATCGAGGCCAACCACGCCACGCTGGCGGGCCACAGCTTCCAGCACGAGATCGCCACAGCTGCCTCGCTCGGGATCTTCGGCAGCATCGACGCCAACCGCGGCGACCCGCAAAACGGCTGGGACACCGACCAGTTCCCCAACAGCGTCGAAGACCTCACGCTGGCGCTCTACGAAATCCTGCGCGCCGGCGGCATCGGCAGCGGCGGGTTCAACTTCGACGCGAAAGTGCGGCGGCAGAGCATGGACGCCGTCGACATCCTGCACGGGCACGTGGGCGCCATCGACGCATTGGCACTGGCACTGAAGAGCGCCGCCCGGCTGGTCGAATCGCGCGAGCTCGAGCAATTCCGCCGGCAGCGCTACGCGAACTGGGATGGCGAGCTGGGGCAACGCATCATCGAAGGCGGCATGAGCCTGAGCGAACTGGCCGAACACGCGTTCGTCCACGACCTCCAGCCGAAGCCGGTCAGCGGCCGCCAGGAGTGGCTGGAAAACCGGGTCAATGCCGCGATCTTCGCGGGCGTGGCCTGAAGCACCGGACGCAGGAGTATTTCCGTGAGCCTGACGGTCGGTTTCAAGGACGTGAGCAAGCGGTTCGGCCCCGTGCAGGTCCTGCATGGCGTCAGTTTCGAGCTCGCGCCGGGCCGGGTGATCGGGGTGCTCGGCGAGAACGGGGCCGGCAAATCGACGCTGATGAAAATCCTGGCCGGCTATGAAGCGGCCAGCGAAGGCGTGGTGGAACTGGACGGGCAGGCCGTGCGTTTCAAGGGGCCGCGCGAGGCAGAAACCGCCGGTGTCGTGATGATCCACCAGGAGTTCAACCTGGCGGACGACCTGAGCATCGCGCAGAACATCTTCCTCGGGCACGAGCGCAAGCGCTTCGGGTTGCTGGACGACGAACGGATGGCCGCCGAGGCTGGCGCCGCGCTGCGCCAGGTCGGGCTCGACTGCAGCCCTACGCGCCGCGTCGGCGACCTCATCGTGGCGGAGAAGCAGCTGGTGGAGATCGCACGCGCGCTCAGCCGGCGCGCCCGCGTCCTGGTGATGGACGAACCGACGGCGACGCTCACGCCCTCGGAGACGGAGCGCCTCTTCGCCCTCATCGCGCAGTTGAAGGCGGCGGGCTCGACCATCCTCTATATCTCCCACAAGCTGGACGAGGTCGAACGCATCACCGATGAAGTGGTCGTCCTGCGCGACGGGCGCCTCGTGGCCCGCCGGCCGACGGGCAGCGTGACGCGCCAGCAGATGGCCAGCTTGATGGTGGGGCGCGAACTGGCCGATCTCTTCCCGCCGCGGCATGCCGTGGCGGCCGACGCGCCCGTCCTGCTGGACGTGGAGGGCCTGGCCGTTCCCGGTTGGTGCCACGACGCGAGCTTCCAGGTGCGCGCCGGCGAGATCCTGGGTTTCGCGGGGCTGGTTGGGGCGGGACGGACCGAGTTGTTCGAGGGCCTGCTCGGCTTGCGACCCTCCAGCGCGAAGTCGGCGCGAGTGGCGGGCCAGGCGTGGACGCGCCGCAACCCGCGTTCCGCGGCGCGGCTCGGTCTCACCTACCTCAGCGAGGACCGCAAGACGCGCGGCCTGCACCTGCGCATGGGCCTGGCGCAGAACCTCACGCTGATGGCACTGGAGCGGTACGCGCGGCCGCTGTTGGAACCGCGGCGCGAACAGGCGGCCCTGGCGGCCGCGACCACGGCCTTCGGCATCCGCACGCAAGATGCCGATGTGCCCGCTTCCGCCCTGTCCGGCGGCAACCAGCAGAAGCTGGCGCTCGCACGGGTGCTGCAGCCGGACCCCAAGGTCGTCGTGCTGGACGAGCCGACGCGCGGCGTCGATGTGGGGGCCAAGCGCGACATCTATTTCCTGATCCAGCGGCTGGCCAGCGAAGGCCGCGCGGTCATTGTCGTGTCCTCCGAGCTGCTCGAACTGATCGGCCTTTGCCATCGCGTGTTGGTGATGCGGCAAGGCCGCCTCGTTGCCGAACTTCCGCAGGACCAGCTGTCCGAAGAACTGTTGATCGCCCATGCAACTGGAACGCACTGATCCCGCCGCCGTCGAAGTGGCTGCCGCCCGGCCGGTGCTGCGCAAGTGGCCCTCCTTCGCGGGGGCCGGGCCGCTCGCGGGCCTGGCGCTGGTCTGCATCGTGGGCGCCTTCCTCAATGAGAACTTCGCGACCCTCGACAACGCGATGAACGTGCTCACCCGCACGGCCTTCATCGGGATCATCGCGGTGGGGATGTGCTTCGTCATCATCTCCGGCGGCATCGACCTCTCGGTGGGATCCATGGCCGCACTGATCGCGGGCACCACGATCCTGCTGATGAACGCCGCGGCCGGCGCCGGCTGGAGCCCGATGGCGGCCGTGGTGGCCGGCATGGTCTTCGCCATCGCACTGGGCGCTCTCTTCGGGCTCGGCCACGGGCTTCTCATCAGCAAGGGGCGGATCGAGCCCTTCATCGTGACGCTCGGCACGCTGGGGATCTTCCGCGCCTACCTCACCTATTTCTCCAATGGTGGCGCCATCACGCTTGGCGGCTCGCTGGTCGATGTCTACAGCCCGGTCTACTACGGCAGCTGGATCGGCGTGCCGGTGCCCGTGTGGGTCTTCATCGGGGTCGCCTTGCTGGGCAGCCTGATCCTGAACCGCACCGCCTTCGGCCGCTATGTCCAGGCCATCGGCTCCAACGAGCAGGTGGCGCGCTACGCCGCCGTCGACGTGGACCGCGTCAAGGTGCTCACGTACATGTTGCTGGGCACTTGCGTGGGCATCGCCACCGTGCTGTACATCCCGCGCCTGGGCTCGGCTTCGCCGTCCACCGGGCTGCTCTGGGAGCTGGAGGCCATCGCCGCCGTGATCATCGGCGGCACCGCGCTGCGTGGCGGCGCCGGCGGCATCACCGGCACCGTCATCGGCGCCGTCCTGCTCTCGGTCATCAGCAACATCCTCAACCTGACCAGCATCATCAGCGTGTACCTGAACGCGGCGGTGCAAGGCTTCGTGATCATCGCCGTCGCGTTCTTCCAGCGCGGCCGCAAGTAACCGGTTCCCAGCAGGTGGCAAGGCTGCCGTTTTTCACAACGTAAGGAGACAAAGCATGAAATCATCGATCCGTCTGGTGGCTGTCCTCGCCACCGCCCTCGCGGCGTTGGGTGCCGCACCCACCGCCTTCGCGCAGAACAAGCCCCACATCGGCGTCTCGATCCCCGCGGCCACGCACGGCTGGACCGGCGGCGTCGTGTACTGGGCCAACCGCACCAAGGCGGAGCTGGAGAAGCAGTATCCCGGGCTGAAGGTCACCGTCAAGACGGCCGGGTCGGCCTCGGAGCAGGCGAACCAGGTGCAGGACCTGCACACGGCCAGCAAGATCGACACCCTGGTGATCCTGCCCTTCGAATCGGCGCCGCTCACGCAACCGGTCGCGCAGGTCAAGGGCAAGGGCGTCTACGTCACGGTCGTGGACCGCGGGCTGACCGACACAAACGCCCAGGATGCCTATGTGGCCGGCGACAACCCCGGCTTCGGCAAGGTGGCGGCCGAGTACATGGCGAAGGCCATGGGCGGCAAGGGCAACGTCGTCGTGCTGCGCGGCATCCCGACGGTGATCGACAACCAGCGCGTGGACGCGTTCAACGCGGTCATGAAGAGCCACCCCGGCATCAAGGTCCTGGATGCCAAGCACGGCAACTGGAACCGTGACGATGCGTTCAAGGTCATGCAGGACTACCTGACCCGCTTCAAGCAGATCGACGCCGTCTGGGCTTCCGATGACGACATGGCGGTGGGCGTGCAGAAGGCGATCGAGCAGGCCAAGCGCACCGACATCAAGCTCGTGCTGGGCGGCGCCGGGTCCAAGGACTACATCAAGAAAGTCATGGACGGCGACAAGACCGTCACCGCCGATGTCACCTATTCACCGGCCATGATTGCCGACGCGATGAAGCTCACTGCCGCGGCACGGGTGAAGGGTGAGAAGCTGCCCGCGTCCACCATCATTCCTTCGGTGCTGGTGACCAAGGAAAACGCCAAGCAGTACTACTTCCCCGATTCGCCTTTCTGAAACCTTGTGGGACAGACCAAGAAATTGCGCAGCAATTTTTGCTCTGTCCCCAACTGACCAAAACATCATGGCAAGACCAGTCACGCTATTCACGGGGCAATGGGCGGACCTGCCGCTCAAGGAGCTCGCACCCCTGGCACGCAGCATGGGCTATGACGGCCTGGAACTGGCGTGCTGGGGCGACCATTTCAATGTGCAGGAGGCGCTGGCCAGCGACCGCTACCTGCAGGACAAGCGCGACCTGCTGGAGCAGCACGGCCTGCGCTGCTTCGCCATCGGCAACCACCTGGTGGGCCAGGCCGTCTGCGACCTCATCGACGAGCGCCACCAGGCCATCCTGTCACCGCAGGTGTGGGGCGATGGCGATCCGGAAAGGGTGCGGCAGCGCGCCGCGCGGGAGATGCAGGACACCGCGCGGGCCGCCGCCAAGCTGGGCGTGAAGGTGGTCACCGGCTTCACCGGCTCCTCCATCTGGCATTCGCTGTACGCATTCCCGCCCACCTCCCAGGAATACTGGGACAAGGGCTTCGCTGATTTCGCCCAGCGGTGGACGCCCATCCTCGACGTGTTCGACCAGGTGGGCGTGAACTTCGGGCTGGAAGTGCACCCGACCGAGATCGCGTTCGACATCGCCTCGACCCAGCGCGCCATCGCGGCCGTGGGCGGCCACAAGCGCTTCGGATTCAACTTCGATCCCAGCCACCTGGGCTACCAGGGCGTGGACTACGTGAAGTTCATCCGCACCTTCAGCGACCGCATCTACCACGTGCACATGAAGGATGTGTGGTGGGGCCGGGGCGACGGCACGGTGGGAGTCTTCGGCGGCCACACCAGTTTTGGCGATGCGCGCCGCCACTGGGACTTTCGCAGCGTGGGCCGCGGGCAGATCGACTTCGAGTCCATCATCGTCGCGCTCAACGACATCGGCTACGACGGGCCCTTGAGCGTGGAGTGGGAAGACAGCCGCATGGACCGCGTGCACGGCGCCACCGAAAGCGCGGCCTACAGCAAGCGGCTGGACTTCAAGCCGGCCGCGGGCGCGTTCGACGCGGTGTTCGACAAGGCGAAGCAAGGCGGGATGGCCGGTTCATGAAAAAGCTGCGCTATGCCATGGTGGGTGGCGGGCAGGGTGCGTTCATTGGCGCCGTGCACCGCAAGGCCATGGCGCTGGACGGGCAAATCGAACTCGTGGCGGGCGCGCTCTCCTCCGACCCGGAGCGCGCGCGCGCGTCCGGGCGCGAGCTCGGTTTGCGGGAGGACCGCAGCCATGGCCGGTGGCAGGACCTGCTGGCCGACGAACTGCGCGGCAACGATGACGAGCGCATCGACTTCGTCTCCATCGTCACACCCAACCACATGCATTTTCCCGTCGCTCGCGCGTTCGCCGAGGCAGGCATCCACGTGGTTTGCGACAAGCCGCTCGTCCACTCCAGCGAAGAGGCCGCAGAGCTCATGCGGGTCGTCCAGCGCAGCGGCTCCGTGTTCGGCGTGACCTACAACTACACGGGCTATCCCATGGTGCGCGAGGCGCGCGACATGGTCTCGCGCGGCGCGATCGGCGCGGTGCGCAAGGTCATCGTCGAATACAACCAGGGGTGGCTCGCCACGCACCTGGAGGCGAGCGGGCAGAAGCAGGCCGATTGGCGGACCGACCCCGCGCGCAGCGGCCTGGCCGGTGCCATCGGCGACATCGGCTCGCACGCGGAAAACCTGGCGACGACCGTGACGGGCCTCGAGCTCGAGAGCATCTGCGCCGACCTCACCATCTTCGTGCCGGGACGGCGCCTCGACGACGACGGCAACGTGCTGCTGCGGTTCACGAACGGCGCGAAGGGCGTCCTGATCGCGTCCCAGATCGAAGTGGGCTGCGAGAACGACTTGCGCCTGCGCGTGTTCGGCACCACGGGCACGCTGGAATGGCACCAGGAGGAACCCAATCGCCTGCTGCACGCCCCCATCGACGGGCCGCTGCGTGTGCTGACGCGCGGTTCGCCCTGGCTCGGGGAGGCGGCGCGCCGCGCGACGCGCTTGCCGACAGGGCATCCGGAGGCCTTCATCGAGGCCTTCGCCAATGTCTATCTCGGCGTGGCCGCGCACATCCGGGCGATCCAGGCCGGCCGCGCGGCGGATCCGCTGGACGCCGACTATCCGCGCCTCGAAGACGGTGCGCGCGGGGTGCGGTTCATCGAGAAGGTGGTGCAGTCCGCGGCCAGCACGGCCAAGTGGACGTCCTTCGAGGACTGAACGATGTTCCTGGGCATCGATCTCGGCACCTCGGGGGTCAAGGCGGTGGTGCTGGACCGTGGTCACCGGCTGGTGGCCAGCGGCTCCGCGCCGCTGGCGGTGGACGCACCCCAGCCTTTGTGGCGCGAACAGCAACCCGCCGAGTGGTGGCGCGCGTGCGATGCCGCCGTCGGCGCCGCACTGGACCAATTGCGGAACTGCGGCCGCACCGCCGGCGGGATCGAGGCTGTCGGCCTGACCGGCCAGATGCACGGCGCAACCCTGCTGGACGCGCACGATGAGGTCCTGCGGCCGGCCATCCTCTGGAACGACGGCCGGGCCGCCGCGGAGTGCGGGGAACTGGAGCGGGCGGTGCCGCGCTCGCGTCAGATCACCGGCAACCTGATGATGCCCGGCTTCACGGCACCCAAGCTGCTGTGGGTGGCCCGGCACGAGCCCCGGTTGTTCGACCGGGTCCGGCGTGTGCTGTTGCCCAAGGACTGGCTGCGCTGGCGCCTGACCCGTGACTATGCGACCGACCTGTCCGACGCCTCCGGCACGCTGTGGGTGGACGTGGGAAGGCGCGAGTGGAGCGCCGAGCTGCTGGCGGCATGCGGCCTCTCCACCGGGCACATGCCCAGGTTGCACGAAGGTCCGGAAGCCACCGGTGTCCTGTCGCGCGAGATCGCGCAGCACTGGGGCCTGCGGCAAGTACCGGTGGTCGCGGGGGCCAGCGACAACGCCGCGGGCGCGCTCGGCGCCGGTGTGGTGAAGCCGGGCGATGCGATGCTGTCGCTGGGGACATCCGGAGTCGTGTTCGTGGCCACCGGCTCGTTCGTCGCGAATCCGCAGCAGGCGGTGCACAGCTTCTGCCACGCGCTGCCGCAATCCTGGCACCTGATGTCCGTGATGCTGTCGGCGGCGTCTTGCCTGGAGTTCACCGCGGGGCTGCTCGGCGAGCGCGACGTGGGCGCGCTGCTGGCGGGGGCCGAACAGCGGGGTTTGCGCGAGGACACGCCGCAGTTCCTGCCGTACCTCAACGGTGAACGCACACCGCACAACAATCCGCATGCCAAAGCCGTGTTCTTCGGCATGCACGCCGGCACGCAGCGGGAGGATCTCGTGAACGCCACACTCGAGGGCGTGTGCCTCGGCATGGCGCAGGGGATCGCCGCGCTCCAGGCGGTCCAACCCGGCCTGGCCCGCGTGAGCCTCATCGGCGGCGGCTCGCGCAATGCCTACTGGGCCCAGATGCTGGCCGATGCCATCGGCTTGCCGGTGGTTCGCCATGCGGACGCCGAGGTTGGCCCCTCGCTGGGCGCCGCGCGGCTCGCGTGGCTGGGCGCCGCTCCGGGCGAAGAAGCCCGCATCTTCCGGGCGCCGGAGACGACGGACGCGTTCGAACCCCGGCCCGCCGGCCGAGCGCGCATGCAGGAGCGCGCGGCACGCTTCGCAGGCCTCTACCAAGCCGTCGCGCCTTTCTTCACGCCCTGATAGGCGTGTTAGCGCAGCAGTTCCTGCAACGGCACGGCCGCGCGGCCGTCGCCCTCCGAGATCGCCGTGCGCCGCCACAGGCCCGGCTTCGTGTCCAAACCCAGTTGCGGATCGTCGGGCGCGAGCCGCCGCCAGTCGGTCCGCGCCTCACCTTGCGCCGCCGTCTCGGAACAGGTTCCGGCCTGCACCCGCAGCCGGATTTCTCCCGTGTTGGCGAGCTCCGCGTCGCAGATGTCGCCGCCAGCCTTCTGCTCGGCGGACTTCAGCGTCCGCACCTCCAGCAGGCCGGATAGCGCGACGCCATTGGCGGCCGACGCGAGTTGCACGTGGCGATGATCGAACAACACGACCAGTTTGCCGTCGGCCGACGCCCGCACCTGGACGCCGCGCCCCGCCAGGGGCCAGAGCGAATGCTGGGACCAGCGCAGCAAGCCGCTGCGCGCATCGAGCGCGAAGACTTCGCCCTGGCCCGCGACCCAGATGACCGTGGCGGGGTCGATCCAGGCGAGTGAGCTGCGCGTGCCTTCCCGCAGCGCGGGGAGCGCCTGGCGCAGCACGAGGCGGACTTCGCACGCCGCCGTCACTTCATACGACCACAACTCGTGGCTCATGGTCACCACGGCCAGCCGGTCGCCCGCGGTGTTGAAAGCGGCGGTGTCGACGCGCTCGCCCGGTGGCTGCGCCACCTTGCAGCGCTCGCCCAGCCGGACGATGTTGAACAGGCGGAACGGGTCGTCCCGCGTGTCCGTGGTCAGCAGCGCCCGCCGGTGGTCGGGTGAGAAGAGCGGGACGGCGCCTGCCGGCATGGCGACCATGCCGCACGCGGTGAGTTTGCGCGATGCCGGCTCGAACTCGCAGAGGTTGAGCGCTGTGGCCTGGGTGGACGTGATGTGCAGGCTCAGCGCGATGGACCGGCCTTCGGCCCGCACGAGCCCTGTCGTGAGCGCTTCGTCGCCAAGATGCCGCTGGATCGCCGTTCGTTCTTCGGCCGTGCCGGGCAAGGCCGCGGGATCGAGTTCGCCATAAGGCGCGCGGGGCCGGATGTCCAGCGGCAGGACGGCGGGCAGCTCCGTGGGCGCGTCGCGGCGCGGTGAAGGGCGCCAGAAGGCGGCTTCGTCGCGCAGGCGGGGGAACTGCAGGCGGCGCAGCGGCGCCGCGCGAACCGCGGTCTCCTGGCCGCGCTTGCCCGAACTCGCCGCGCAGCGAGAGACGGCGCTCGTCTCCCGCGCCACCGGAGCGCTGGGGCGGCCATCCAGCCCGAGGACGATGCGCACGGCGGATCCGGCGGGCGGGGGCGCGGAGGGTTCCGCGTCTCCGGTGCTGCGCAGCGCGCCCGTGTCCACGGCAAACCTCCCGTCCGGCAGGATGTCGAGGCTGTCGACGCAGACGGCGCCGAGCGCGTGCGGCCCCGCCGTGGCCAGCGAAGGCCACCGGTAGACCCAGGCCTGCTGGTCGGCATCGACGATCAGCAGCTCCGAGCCTGCCGGGGAGAACAGGTGCGCGGCGATGGGGCGGCCCGGCACCTCCTGCAGCGCGCCGTCGAGCCCGCGCACCAGGTTGCTGTCGCGCCAGCGTGCGGCGTCGCCGGGCAGCAAGGACTTCGCAGCCTCGTCGAAAGTGACCAGCCGAGGCACCAGGAACCGCGCGGCCTGCGCATAGACGCCGCCGTCGAGCGACTGGGCCGCCGGGCCCAGCCGGGCCAGCGCCGCGGCCGCCGGTGCGTACAAGGCGCTGCCCAGCATGGCGAGCGCGCTCTCGCCCTGGCTGCGGGCCTCCACCTCGGCCCGTTGCCGGGTTTCCTGGCTGGCGCGCTCGCGTTCACTTCTTGCGCGCAGCTGTTCGATTTCCACTGCGTGCCGCTGGGACTGCAGGACCGACCAGAGGATCGTTCCCGCCGCGGCCGTCCCCACTGCGATGGCGGTCAGGACCAGCCAGGGCTTCCTGGACGGCGGTTCGGGGAGGAACACGTCGCCTGCCCGCTCCAGGCCGGCAGGAACCGTGGGCACGGGATCGTCGCCGGACGCGCGAGCGGCTTCGTCGTTCAAATCTGCGTTCCCTGCATGTCTTGCTTCAGTCCGGCGCACGAACGCCAACGGGATTGCCCATCATGGACCCGCCTGGTGCAGCATGATCGTGAGCATCCCCGCGACCACGAGCAGGATGGCGAACGCCCACCAGGGACCGGTGCTCGATTCGAGGCGCTCGAAATGGAAAATCGCGGAAATGGCGTGGCCGACGAAGGTGCCCATCGAGGTGCCGAGGATGGCGCCCAGCAAGGCGAAGGCCATGGCGCCGGCGGCGATGCACTTCGAGAACGACACGTCCATGAACGCGGTGCCCAGCGTCGCGGAAAAGACACCGAGCAGCCACGCGACCACGGCGCCGAGGACCGCGCCGAAAACGGCGGCGACCAGCGCGCAGATGACGCGTTCGGACAGGCTGGGCGAGTGCAGGCGCATGCCGCAAGGCTATCGCGAAACGGCCCGGAAGGCATCAGCGTTGCGTTCCACGTACTCTTGCAGCTTCACCCAGACGGTTTCGTCACCGGCGATCCGCGTGCCCAGACGATTGAAGGCGCCTTCGGGGTCTGCCGCGAGCTTCTCCAGCCAGAGCTGGCGCAGGGGCTCGAACAGGTGCGGCTCGGCGAAGGGGAACATGTTCAGCGATGCTTCCAGGTCGGCAGCGGCCGCCTCGGCGCCGATGCGCCGGTAGGCGTCCACGTAAAGGGCGTAGGGCGGGTTGTTGGGGAAATCGGTCTCGTAGAAGTACGCCAGGCCGCCCGTCTCGATCATCGTCTGGGCGGATTCCACGACCAGCAGGGTCTGGACTTCCACGGGCAAGGCTTCAAGATCGCCGCCGGCCCGGGCCAGGCAGGCCACCGCATGGTCGTACGGCGCGCCCAGCAGCCATTCATTCATGTCGCGGCCGGGATTTCCTCGAGCGAGCGGTACACCGGCTTGCCATGCTGTTCGGCCAGGGCCACCATTTCATCCGCGCCCGCGGATGGGCCGCCGATGCGCAGGCAGCCGTCGCACCTGGCGACCAGCCGCCGTGAGATGGGGTGGAAGATCTCGGTGAACACCGGATCGCCGATGGCCTTGGATCCCCCGTGTTCGATGAGCGGGAGCGCGAACCACTCGCCCATGACCGGCAGGTGGCCCATCCGGAAGAGGCGAAGCGAGGCCTCGGTCATCGCCGCTACGTTGCTGGCAATCAGCACTGGGTCGTCGTTTGTGCCGGAGCGGTAGGGCCCGGCCACCAGGATCATTTGCGCGGTCATGACCATGCTGTTCGCCGGACGGTTCCGCAGCCGCCGCGGAGCCGCCCGGCGCGCATCACTTGCGGAACGCGTCCACCAGCTGCTGACCTTCTGGGCCGGCCTTCTCCAGCCATTCCTTGATCATCGTGTCGCCGATCTTCTTCATGTCGGCCTTGAGCGCGGGGGTGGGCGCATGGATGGTCATGCCGCCGGCCTTGAGCTTCTCCAGCGATTCGCCGTTGACGCGGCGGCTCGCGGCCCAGCCGCGGACCTCGGCGTCCGCCGCGGCTTTCAGCACCGCCTGCTTGGTCGGCGCGTCCAGCGCGTCGTACGCGGCCTTGTTCACGATCACGGCGTTCTTGGGCAGCCAGGCCTGCGTGTCGTACCAGTTCTTGATGTGCTCGTAGGTCTTGCTGTCCACGCCGGTCGAGCCGGAGGACATGTACGAGTCGACCACGCCGGTGGCCAGCGCCTGCGACAGTTCGGCAGCCTGCACGGTGACCGGCACCGCGCCGACCAGTTCGGCGATGCGCGCCGTGGCGGGGCTGTAAGCGCGCCACTTGAGGCCCTTCATGTCAGCGGCGGAGGCGATCGGCCGCTTGCTGTAGATGCCCTGCGGCGGCCAAGCCACCGCATAGAGCGCCATCATTCCCTGCTCACCGAGCTTCTTGTCGAGAAGCGGCTTCTGCACCTGCCAGAGCTTCATGGCCGAGTCGTAGCTGTCGGCCAGGAAGGGCAGGCCGTCGGCGCCGAAGACCTGCCATTCGTTCTGGAAGTTCACCAGCAGGATCTCGCCGATCTGGGCCTGGCCGCCTTGCACGGCGCGCTTGATCTCGGGCGCCTTGAAGAGCGACGCGTTGGCGTGCACCTGGATCTTGAGCTTGCCGCCACTGGCCTTGTCGACGTCGTTGGCGAACTGCACCAGGTTCTCGGTGTGGAAGTTGCCGGCCGGGTAGGCGGCGGGCAGGTCCCACTTGGTCTGGGCGGCCAGCGGGCCGGCCAGCGCGGTGAAGGCCACCGCGGCCAATGCGAACTTCAGTTTCATGCGAACTCCGGGGAAAGAGAGAATGGGGAAGTGGAGAAGAACGATCTGTCCAGCTCAACCAGTGTCATCAGCTTAGCTGCAATTCCCGGGCCAGCAGATGCGGTGTTACCCCAAGCGCGGCCGCCGGGCTTCCTGGGGGTGCTGATGCTGGACACGCGTTTTCCCCGTCCACCCGGCGACGTCGGCCATCCCCAGGCCTTCGGCGTACCCGTGCGGCAGCTGGTCGTGCAGGGGGCTTTCCCGCGCGAAGTGGTGCGATCGGCGGAGAGCCTGCTCGCCTCGGGCCTGCAACAGCGCTTCATCGATGCCGCCCGCCAGCTGGAACAGGAGGGCGCGCGAGCGATCACCACCAGTTGCGGCTTCCTGGTGCTCATGCAGGCGCAGCTGCAGGCGGCGGTGTCGGTGCCCCTGGTCAGTTCCAGCCTGCTGCAATTGCCCGCGTTGCTGCAAGCTGAACCGCAGGTGGGCGTTCTGACGATCAGTGCGGAGCATCTGGGCCAGGAGTTCCTGCTGGCGGCGGGTGTTCCGCCGGCGCGGCTGGCGGACGTGATCGTGCAAGGAATGAAGGCCGATGGCGAATTCACCGGCGCCATCCTCGGCAACCGCGCGCGCATGGACCTGGCCCAGGCGCAGGCCGAAGTCGTGGCCGCCGCGGGGATGCTTCAGGCGCGCGCCCCCGGACTGCGCACCGTCGTGCTGGAGTGCACGAACCTGCCCCCATACGCCGGGGCGGTGTCCGACGCTACGGGGTGGCATCCGCGCAGCCTGCTGGACGCGCGTGAGCTGGTAGATTGGTTGGCCCATGGTTGAAACCACGCTCGATCACCCCATCGCAGGCGGCCGCCTGTCCGGTACGCTTGCCACGCCGGAAGGGCTTGGTCCGTGGCCCGTCGTGCTTGTGATCGGGGGCTCGGGCGCGACGGACCGGGATGGCAACAATCCGCTGCTTCCCGAGCCGTGCAGCAGTTTCCGGCGGCTGGCCGGTGCACTGTCCGCACGCGGCCTCGCGAGCCTGCGCTACGACAAGCGTGGCGTGGGACGGAGCGTGATCGCCGGGCTGTCCGAAAGCGCCTTGCGCTTCGATGACCTGGTCGACGATGCCGTGGCACTGGCCCGGCTGCTGCGCGCCGACGAGCGCTTTTCGGACCTCGTCCTGTTCGGCCACAGCGAGGGCGCGCTGGTGGCCGCGCTCGCTGCGAATGCCACGCCACCGGAGTTGCTGGTCTGCGCTTCGGGGGCCGGCGAGCGCGCTTCGGATCTGATGCGCCGGCAGATCGTCCAGACCCTGCCGGCCGACCTGGCGTCGCCGGCTGTGCGCGCCCTCGACGCACTCGAACGGCAGACACCTGCCACCGACGTCCCGGATACGCTGGCCGTGCTGTTCCGCCCGACCGTGCAGCCCTACCTGATGTCGTGGTTCCGTCATTCGCCGGCGGAGGTGCTGGCGAACCTGGCCGTGCCCATCATGCTGCTGCACGGCGCCGCCGACACCCAGGTGCCCGCCGACCAGGCACGCCTGCTGCAAGCCGCGCATCCGGAGGCGGAACTGTGCGTGATCGCGGGCATGGACCACCTGCTGGCTGTGGACGGCGACTACGACGCCGGCGCGCGGCGGATCGCTGGCGACATCACGGCGCAGTTGGCGCGGGCTGCCGCCCACGCCTGAGCAGTCGCTACTTCTTCTCCGCGCCCATCACCAGGTCGGGCAGGAAAGTCACGATCTGCGGGAAGACGGTCACCAGGGCGATGCACAGCACCAGGCAGCCGAAGAACGGGATCGCCGCGCGGGCGATGGTGTTGCTGTCCTTGCCGGTCATGTTCTGCAGCACGAACAGGTTGAAGCCCACGGGCGGTGTCACCTCCGCGATCTCGACCAGCAGCACGATGAAGATACCGAACCAGATGAGGTCGAACCCGGCCTTCTGGATCATCGGCAGCACGACCGCCGCCGTCAGGACGATCATGCTGATGCCGTCCAGGGCGGTGCCCAGCACGAGGTAGACGACCACCAGGCAGGCGATCAGGGCGTAGGGCGAGAGCTGCATGGCATTGACCCACTCGGCTAGTTCGCGCGGCACGCCGGTGAAGGCCATGGTCTTGGTCAGGAAGGCCGCGCCCGCCAGGATGAACATGATCATGCAGCTGGTGCGGGTGGCGCCCATCAGGCCGTCCCAGAAATTCTTCCACGTGAGCGAGCGGCCGTAGCCCGCGATGGCGAGCGAGCCGGCCACGCCGTACGCCGCGCACTCCGTGGCCGTCGCCCAGCCAGCCACCAGCACCCACACGATGAATACGATGAGCAGGCCGCAGGGGATCAGGCTGCCGCTCTTGCGCAGCTTCTCGGCGAAGGTCGACGGCGGATCGGCCGCGGGCACCTTGTCCGGGTGACGGATGGACCACCAGGCGATGTAGCCCATGAAGAGCGCCATCAACAGGGCGCCCGGAATGAATCCGGCCAGGAAGATGCGGATGATCGAGGCGTCGGCCGCCACCGCATAGACGACCATCGTGATGGAGGGCGGGATCAGCAGGCCGAGCGTCCCGGCGGTGGCGAGCGAGCCGAGGGCCAGTTGCTCGTCGTAGCCGCGCTTGCGCAGTTCCGGCAGGGCCACCTTGGAGATCGTGGCGCAGGTGGCCGAGGACGAGCCGGAGACCGAGCCGAAGATGCCGCAACCCAGCACCGTGGTGTGCATCAGGCGCCCGGGAATCCGGTTCAGCCAGGGCCGCAGGCCTTCGAACATCTCCTCGCTGAGCTTGGTGCGGAAAAGGATCTCACCCATCCAGATGAAGAGGGGCAGGGCGGCCAGTTCCCAGGACGCGCTGCTTTCCCAGAACGCGGAGAACAGGTTCTTGCCCGGCTGCGTGCTGACGAAGAAGGCCTGGCCGATCCAGCCGCAGATGGCCAGCGTCATGGCGATCCAGACGCCGCCCGCCAGCAGCACGAGCATGATCACGAGCAGGAAGAGGCCGATGGCCAGGGTGGTCATGGCGGCGGCCTTTCAGAGATCGGCGGAGAAGTCGCCGTGCGCGTGGCGTTCCTCCACCGAGGTCACGTAGGTGGGCCGGTTCCCCCTCAGCACCAGCACCATTTCGTCGAGCACCGCGATGAAGAACAGCCAGGCGCCCACGACGAAGGTGACTTGCGGGATCCAGAGCGGAACGGCGACAAGCCCGTTGGACATGTCCTTGAACTGCCAGCTCTCGTACGTGAAGCGGGTGGCCCAGAAGGCCAGGTAGCCAATGGCGAAGCACGCGATGACGAGGGAGACCACTTCGAAGGCGCGGCGGGGGCCGGGCGCCAGCTTTTCCAGGAGAAGCGTGACCCGCACGAAGTCGCCGTGCTTGAACGCATGCGCCATCGCCAGGAATGCGGCCGCGGCGCACAGCCAGGCGACGAAGTCGTTGGTGGCGCCGGTGGCGACGCCGAATTCACGGAGGATGCTCTGGCCGATCATGAGAACGCAGATCGCGAGCACACAGAGGGCGGCGAGGCCGGCGGCCGCCAGATATATCCGGTCGAGGAATTTGCGCATGAGGCATTATTGCGGAGAGCCCATCCGTACACCCATGAACCTGCGCTTTGTCGAAGCTTTCTACTGGGTCGCCACACTCCAGTCGGTGTCGCGCGCCGCGGAGAAGCTGTTCATCACCCAATCCGCCATGTCGGCGCGCATCGCGTCGCTGGAGGAGGAGCTGGGCACGGTGCTGCTGGACCGGCGCGACAAGCAATTCCGCCTGACGATGGCGGGGCAACGCTTCCTCAAGCACGCCGGACGCCTGCTGGAACTCCAGCGCGAAATCAAGCTGGAGATGGGCGGTGAGGTACCGCCGGGCCTGCAGGTGCGCATCGGCGCCATCGAATCGGTGCTGCATTCCTGGCTGATCCCCTGGGTGGAAAGCTTGCGGGCCGAATTTCCCGCGCTGGAACTGGAGCTGTCGGTGGAAACCACGCCGGTGCTGATCGAACTGGTGCGGCGCGGCGCGCTCGATATCGTCTTCACGGCCTCGCCTGCGAACGCCGAAGGTGTCCGTACCAAGGCGATGCCCACCATGGAGATGACCTTCCTGGGCAATGCACGCCTGCACCGCAAGCGCGTGTACCGCATGAGTGACTTCGCCGAAATGGACCTCATGACGTTCCAGCGCGGTTCGCATCCGCACCTGGCGCTGCTGGACCAGCTGAAGGCCGCCGGCGTGCAACCCAGGAAGGTGCACGCGATCTCGTCGATCTCCGCCATGGTGCAGCTGGTCCAGAGCGGCTTCGGCGTCGCGACGCTGCCACTGGCGGCGGCGAAGCGGCTGCCGGACACGGCGGGCCTGAAGGTGCTGCGTTGCGAGCAGCCCCTGCCGCCGCTGCCCATCCACGCCAACTTCCGCGTCGACCCGTCGACCACCAACGCGGAACGCGTGCTGAAATCGGCCTCGGCCTTCGCAGCCGCGTTTTAGGGACTTACCCGCAGGTTCCGAGGGATCATCGAAAAAATCGATGACGTGATCGGAAGATTTTGAATTTGTAAGTGGGCGTTGCACCTTCCAGAATCCGCTCCATGAATGCAGTTCTCGAACCCCTTCCGCCGGCGGCCCGGGCCCGCCTGGCCATCCGCGCCGGCGAGTGGACGGGCCACACCAGCGGCCTGGCCGAAGGCCATGTGCAGGGCAACGTGGTGATCCTGCCCGCGGCGCAGGCCGACCACTTCCTGCGCTATTGCCAGCGCAACCCCAAGCCGTGCCCCGTGCTGGCCGTGTCCGAGCCCGGCCATGCCAGCCTGCCCACGCTGGGCGCCGGCATCGACATCCGCACCGACGTGCCGCGCTACCGCGTGTGGCGTCACGGCGAGCTGGTGTCCGAGCCCACGGAGATCCGCGAGCTCTGGCGCGACGACCTGGTGACTTTCATCATCGGCTGCTCGTTTTCCTTCGAGCAGGCGCTGCTGGACGCCGGCCTGCCCGTGCGCCACATCGAGCAGGGCCGCAACGTGCCGATGTATCGCACGAACATCGCCACCGTTCCCGCCGGGCCATTCAACGGACCGCTGGTCGTGACCATGCGCCCCATGCTGGCGGGCGCGGTCATCCGTGCCATCCAGGTCACCTCGCGATTCCCCGACGTGCACGGCGCGCCCGTGCACATCGGCGACCCCTCGCTGATCGGCATCGCCGATCTGGCCAGGCCCGACTACGGCGATGCCGTCGACGTGGGCCCCGGCGAGTTGCCTGTGTTCTGGGCCTGCGGCGTCACGCCGCAGGCGGCCATCACCCAGGCGCGGCCCGAGTTCTGCATCACGCACGCCCCCGGCGCGATGCTGATCACCGATCTTCTCAACCACGAGCTAGCCAGCTTCTAGGAGCCCTTTTCATGAAGAGTCTGATTTGCGCGGCCGTCGTCGCGCTGGGCAGCGCTTTGCCCGCCGCCGCCCAAACCAAGTGGGACCTGCCGTCCGGCTACGGTGCCAACACCTTCCAGGTGCAGAACCTCCAGCAGTTCGCCGAAGGCGTGGACAAGGCCACGGCCGGCAAGCTGAAGATCACGGTGCACCCGAACGCTTCGCTGTTCAAGGCGAACGAGATCAAGCGCGCCGTGCAGTCGGCGCAGGTGCCGGCGGGGGAATTCATTCTCTCGGGCGCGTCCAATGAGGCGCCGATCTTCGGTGTCGATTCCATCCCCTTCCTGGCCACCAGCTATGCCGATTCCAAGCGGCTGGATGACGCTTCCCGTCCGGTGCTGGTGAAGACGCTCGCGGCCCAGGGCGTGAAGCTGCTCTACACCGTGCCGTGGCCCCCGCAGAGCCTGTACTCGGCCAAGCCGGTGACTGCCCTGAAGGACCTGCGGGGCACCAAGATGCGCGCCTACAACCCGGCCACCTCGCACATCGCCAGCGCACTCGGCGCGCAGCCGGTGACGATCCAGCTGGCGGAACTGCCGGCGGCCCTGGCCACCGGCGGCGTCGACAACTTCCTCACGTCCAGCGCGAGCGGCGTCGACAGCAAGCTGCACGAGAGCGTCAAGTACTTCTATGCCGTCGCCGCCTGGCTGCCGCGCAATGCCGTGGTGGTGAACCAGAAGGCTTTCGACAGCCTCGACAAGGCGGCCCAGGACGCCGTCCTGCGTGAAGCGGCGGCCGCCGAAAAGCGCGGCTGGAGCATCAGCGAGCAAAGGGACGGCGAATACCTGAAGGAACTCGCGGCCAAGGGGATGAAGATCGATGCCAGCGCCGACAACCTCAAGAAGGAACTGCGCACCCTTGGCGAGCAGATGACGGCCGATTGGGTCAAGACTGCCGGGGCGGAAGGCAAGGCGGTCATCGACGCTTTCCACGCGAAGTGAGAGAGCGAAGCAGGCCCGCCATGAACACCGCCACCGTCACTTCTACCGTCCTGCCCACGGCATCGCCGCGGCGCTCGGCCGGTGCCGTCCTGCGCACAGCGCTCGACCGGCTCTACGTCGGTGCGGCGGTGCTCGGCGCGGCCTGCATCGCGCTCATCTGCGCCCTGATGATCTTCCAATCGCTGGGGCGGCAACTGGGTTTTCCCACCGGGGCCATCAACGACGTGGTGTCCTGGTTGTGCGCCGCGGCTGCGTTCCTGACGATGGCGCACGCCTTCAAGCATGGTGACTTCGTCCGGGTCACTCTGCTGCTGGAGCGGGCACCGCCCGCGGTGCGTAGGCGCTTCGAGGTGGCGTGCCTGGCCATCGCCACTGTCGCGCTCGGCTATCTGGCGTATTGGGCTTGCCGTTTCACGTACCAGAGCTGGGAGATGAAGGAAGTGGCGCAGGGCCTTTGGGCGGTGCCCATCTGGATTCCGCAGCTCAGCTTCGCCTTCGGCGCCTTGTTGTTCCTGGTTGCCGCCATCGACGAGCTGGTGATCGTGCTGCGCGGCGGGGTCCCCACGTTTGTCCGCCTCGTCGAAGAGCGGCACGCGCAGGGCGATTTCTCTTCCGACGTCTGAGAGGCATCCACCATGGACACCCTGATTTCCGGCGCCATCCTGCTGGGCCTCATGCTGCTGATGCTGGCCGGCGGCGTGTGGATCGCCATGACGCTCGCCATCTGCGGCTGGGTGGGCCAGGCCTTCTTCACCAACAGCCCGCCCGGCCTCAACCTGTTCTCCGCCTTCTGGGAGAGCAATGCCTCCTGGGAACTGGCTGCCTTGCCCCTGTTCATCTGGATGGGCGAGATCCTGTTCCGTACCAAGTTGAGCGAGGAGATGTTCAGTGGCCTCGCCCCCTGGCTGAACCGCGTGCCCGGCCGGCTGTTTCACACCACCATCCTGGGTTGCGGCATCTTCGGTTCGGTTTCCGGCTCTTCGGCCGCCACCTGCGCGACCATCGCCAAGGTGTCATTGCCGGAGCTCAAGAAGCGCGGCTACGACGAGAACATCGCACTGGGCTCGCTGGCCACCGCCGGAACCCTGGGCATCCTGATCCCGCCGTCGATCACCATGGTGGTCTACGCGGTAGCGGCCGACGCGTCCATCATCCGCATCTTCCTGGCGGGCTTCCTGCCGGGGCTGCTGCTGATGGCCCTGTTCTCCGGCTACATCGCTTGGTGGGCGCTGCGCCACAAGCACAAGATGCCGCCGCGCGAAGCGGCCACCACGCTGATCGAGAAGATCAAGCTGTCACGCAACCTGGTGCCCTGCGCGCTGCTGATCGCCTTCGTCTGCTGGTCGCTGGTCGCCGGATGGGCCACCGCCACGGAATGCGCGGCCTATGGCGTGGTCGGTGCGCTCGCCTTGGCCGCCTGGAGCCGCTCGCTCAACTGGGCAAACTTCCAGTCCAGCCTGGCCGGCGCGGCGCGCACCAGCTGCATGATCATGTTCATCCTGGCGGGCGCGGCCTTCCTGACCAAGACGATGGCCTTCACCGGCATCCCGCGCGAGCTGGCCGAATGGGTCAACGCGATGCAGCTGTCGCCGTATGCGCTGATCGGCTGCCTGGTGGTGGTGTACTTGGTCTTGGGCACCGCGCTGGACGGCATCAGCATGATCGTGCTGACGGCGGCGGTCGTGCTTCCCATGATCCAGAAGGCCGGTTTCGACCTGGTGTGGTTCGGCATCTTCGTGATCCTGCTGGTGGAGATCGCCGAGGTGACCCCGCCGGTGGGCTTCAACCTCTTCGTGCTGCAGAACATGACGGGCAAGGACAGCAACCTCATCGCCCGTGCCGCCATCCCGTTCTTCCTGTGCCTGGTGGTCTGCATCGCGCTGATCACCGTGTTCCCCCAGATCGTCACCGTCGTGCCGGACGCTCTGATGGGCAAAGCCAAATGACGGCGCGCCACCTTCCTTAGAGGACTTCCCATGAAAAGCATCCTGTGCGCGGCTGCGCTGGCAGCCGTGGTGGCCTCGCCTTGCCTGGCCCAACCCTCCATCCAGTGGAAACTCGCCACGGGCTACCGCGCCGAATCGTTCCACACGCAGAACATCGAAGCGTTCGCCAGCGAGGTCGCCAGCGCCACCAGGGGCCAGCTGAAGATCGAGGTGGCGCCCAACAACAGCCTGGTGAAGCTGCCGGAGATCCCGGCGGCGGTGGCCGCGGGCAAGGTGCAGGCCGGCGAAGCCATCATGTCGGGCATGGGCAAGGACGTGCCGCTGGCCGGGGCCGACGGCGTGCCGTTCGTGGTGGGGACCTACGAGGCCGTGCAGCGCATGTGGACGCTGCAGCGGCCCGGCATCGAACGCGACTTCGCCAAACGCGGCCTGAAGCCGCTGTATGCGGTGCCGTGGCCGCCGCAGGGGCTGTACACCAACAAGCCGATCCGCGAGGCGCGGGACCTGCAGGGCCTGAAGATGCGCACCTACAACCCGACGACGGTTCGCATCGCCGAACTGCTGGGCTCCGTCCCGGTCGACGTGGCCATGGTGCAGGTCGGGACGGCGCTCAAGGAGGGCCGCATGGACGCGATGATCACCTCGGCCGTGACCGGCGTCGAAAACAAGGTGTGGGGCGGCCTGACGCATTACTATGAGCTCAATGCCTGGTTCCCGAAGAACATCGTGTTCGTGAACGCCAAAGCCTTCGACGCGCTGCCCGCCGCCACGCGCAAGGTGGTGCTCGAAAGCGCCGCCCGCGCGGAGGCGCGCGGTTTCGCCCTGAGCCAGGAAGCCGCGCACAGCGCCACCGTCGAACTGCGCCGCAACGGCATCAAGGTGGAGCCGGTGCCCTTCGAGCTGAGCCGCGACCTGAAGCGCCTGGGCGAGAAGTTCTCTCGCGAATGGGTGGCCTCGGTGGGCAACGCGGCCAATGAAATCTTCATTCCCTTCTACGACCTGAAATGACTTCGAGCACTTCTTCTCCGCGTTGGCAGTTCTGGATCGACCGGGGCGGCACCTTCACCGACGTGGTCGGCAAGCGCCCCGATGGCACGCTCGTGACGCACAAACTGCTGTCGGAGAACCCCGAGCAGTACAAGGACGCGGCGGTGGCCGGCATCCGGCACCTGCTGGGGCTGAAGCCGGACGAGCCGATCACGCCCGAGCAGGTCGAGTGCGTGAAGATGGGGACGACCGTGGCCACCAACGCGTTGCTGGAACGCAAGGGCGAAGCCACGCTGCTGGTCACCACGCGCGGCTTCCGCGACGCGCTGCGCATCGCTTACCAGAACCGCCCCCGCCTGTTCGACCGCCACGTCGTACTGCCGGAACTGCTGTACAGCGACGTGATCGAGGCGATCGAACGCGTGGGTGCGCAGGGCGAGGTGGTGCAGCCGCTGGACGAAGGGCATCTGCGCCAGGCCCTGCAGGCCGCGTACGCCAAGGGCCTGCGCAGCGTGGCCATTGTGTTCATGCATGGCTACCGCTTCACCGCGCATGAGCAAGCGGCGCGCGATATCGCTTTCCAGATCGGATTCACGCAGATCAGCACTTCGCACGGCACCAGCCCGATGATGAAGTTCGTGAGCCGCGGCGACACGACGGTGGTCGACGCCTACCTGTCGCCCATCCTGCGCCGCTACGTGGAGCAGGTGGCCGGCGAGATGCCGGGCGTGCAGATCTTCTTCATGCAGTCCTCTGGCGGCTTGACGGATGCGCACGCGTTCCAGGGCAAGGATGCCATCCTCTCGGGCCCGGCCGGCGGCATCGTCGGCATGGCCCGCACCGCGTCGTTGGGCGGGCACGAAAAGGTCATCGGCTTCGACATGGGCGGGACGTCCACCGACGTCTCGCACTATGCCGGCGAGTTCGAGCGGGAGTTCGAGACGCAGGTGGCCGGCGTGCGCATGCGCGCGCCGATGATGAGCATCCATACCGTCGCGGCTGGCGGTGGGTCCATCCTGCAGTTCGACGGCTCGCGCTTCCGCGTCGGGCCGCAGAGCGCCGGTGCCAATCCGGGCCCGGCCAGCTATCGCCGCGGCGGCCCGCTGGCCGTGACGGATGCCAACGTGATGGTCGGCAAGATCCAGCCGCGCTTTTTCCCCAAGGTCTTCGGACCCAAGGCCAACGAAGCGTTGAGCCATGAAACCGTCGAAGCGAAGTTCAACGAACTGGCAGGCAAGACCGGACGCAGCGCGGAAGTGGTCGCTGAAGGCTTCATCAACATCGCCGTGCAGCAGATGGCGAACGCCATCAAGAAGATCTCCGTCGCACGTGGCTACGACGTCACGCGCTACACCTTGCAGTGCTTCGGCGGCGCGGGAGGGCAGCATGCCTGCCTGGTGGCCGATGCGCTGGGCATGACGCGCGTGTTCGTGCATCCGCTGGCGGGTGTGCTGTCCGCCTATGGGATGGGCCTGGCCGACCAGACGGTGATCCGCGAACAGGCGGTGGAATTGCTGCTGTCGCAGCAGAACCTGCCCCTGGTCGCCGAGAAGCTGGAAACCCTGGGCGCGGCCGCGCAAGCCGAGCTGCAGCGCCAGCAGGTGAGCGCCAACGAGGTGCAGGTGCGGCACCGCGTCCACGTGCGCTACGAAGGCAGCGACTCCGCGCTCGTCGTGCCTTTCGGTGACCTGCGCACCGTGATCGCCGGCTTCGAGGCGGCTTATCGCCAGCGCTTCTCTTTCCTGATGCAGGGCAAGGCCATGATGGTCGAGGCCGTGTCGGTCGAGGCGATCGTCGCCGGCGACGCGCCGGCCGAGCCCCGGTTCGACGTGCAGCCCGCGCGTGAAGTCCCGCGCCGGGAGACGGTGCGCATGTATTCCGGCGGCCAGTGGCACGAGGCCGCGCTGGTGGTGCGCGAGGACCTGCGGCCGGGCGACGTGATTCCCGGCCCCGCGATCATCGCGGAGAAGAACGCCACCACGGTCGTCGAGCCCGGCTGGGAGGCGCAGCTCACGGCACTGGACCACATCGTGCTGGACCGCCGCGTGGCGCGCGCCGTGAAGTTCGCGGCCGGGACTCGAGTGGATCCGGTGCTGCTGGAGGTCTTCAACAACCTCTTCATGAACATCGCCGAGCAGATGGGCCTGCAGCTGCAGAACACGGCCTACTCGGTGAACATCAAGGAGCGCCTCGACTTCTCGTGCGCGCTGTTCGACGCGGACGGCAACCTGATCGCCAACGCGCCCCACATGCCCGTGCACCTGGGCAGCATGGGCGAGAGCATCAAGACCGTGATCCGCGAGAACCAGGGCCGCATGTCGCCGGGCGACGTCTATGTGCTGAACGACCCGTACCACGGCGGCACGCACCTGCCCGACGTGACGGTCATCACGCCGGTCTACCTGGGCACCTCGGCGACGGATCGCCCGCTTTTCTACGTGGGTTCTCGCGGTCATCACGCCGACATCGGCGGCATCACGCCCGGCTCGATGCCCCCGTTCTCGACCCGCATCGAGGAAGAAGGCGTCGAGATCAACAACGTGAAACTGGTGGATCGCGGCGTATTGCGCGAAAAGGAGATGCTGGCCCTGCTGCGCGGTGACGGGCCGAACGGCGCGAAGCACCCCAGCCGCAACCCCGAGCAGAACATGGCGGACCTGAAGGCGCAGATCGCGGCCAACGAGAAGGGCGTGCAGGAACTGCGCAAGATGACCGAAACCTTCGGTCTCGATGTCGTCCAGGCCTACATGCGGCACGTGCAGGACAACGCCGAGGAATCGGTCCGGCGCGTGATCACGCGCTTGAAGGATGGCCAGTTCACCCTTTCCCTGGACAACGGCGCACAGATCAAGGTGGCGATCCGCGTGAACGCGGCGCAGCGCAGCGCCGAGATCGACTTCAGCGGCACCTCGCCGCAGCAGGAGAACAACTTCAACGCGCCGCGCGCGGTCTGCATGGCGGCGGTGTTGTACGTGTTCCGCACGCTGGTGGCCGACGACATCCCGCTCAACGCCGGCTGCCTGAAGCCGCTGAAGGTGATCATCCCGGCAGGCTCGATGCTGAACCCGAATCCGCCAGCCTCGGTGGTGGCAGGCAACGTCGAGACGTCCACCTGCATCACCAATGCGCTGTATGGCGCCCTGGGCGTGATGGCCGCCGGGCAGTGCACGATGAACAACTTCACCTTCGGCAACGCACGCTACCAGTACTACGAGACCATCTCCGGTGGCAGCGGCGCTGGCGGCGTGTACGACGACAAGGGTGAATTGACCGGCGGCTTCGACGGCACCAGCGTGGTTCAGGCGCACATGACCAATTCGCGGCTGACCGACCCGGAAATCCTGGAGTTCAGGTTTCCGGTGCGGCTGGAAAGCTATGAGATCCGGAAAGGCTCGGGTGGCGCGGGGCGCTGGAAGGGCGGCAACGGCGGCGTGCGCCGCGTGCGCTTCCTGGAGCAGATGACGGCCAGCATCCTGTCGAACGGCCGCAAGCACGGCGCTTTCGGCATGGCCGGTGGCCAGCCGGGGCAGGTGGGCATCAATCGCGTGGTGCGGTCCGATGGGAGCACCGAAGCCCTGGACCACATCGGCCAGGCCGAAATGGCACCAGGGGACATCTTCGAGATCCACACGCCGGGAGGCGGGGGGTTCGGTTCGTAGGCTGGGGTGAGCGGCGCAGTCGAACCCCAGCTTTCGAGCGCTTCACGAAACCGCTGGGGTTCCGCTGGCGCGGTCACCCCAGCCTACGAAGACTATTTCTTCGCGGCCGGCTTCTCGCCCGCCTTCGCCGGCTTCTCGTTCCCCGCCGCCGCCGTCTTGAAGGCTTCACCATTGACGGTGAGGCCTTCCTTCGAGTATTTGGCGGCCGCGCCTTCCTTCACGCCCTTCACGCGGGCCATCAGGTCGTTCCAGTCCTTGAACGCGCCCTTCTTGCGCTCGTCCAGGATGCGGCCCGACAGCGCGGGGCCGATGCCCTTGATGCCGTCGAGTTCGGCGGCCGAGGCCTTGTTCACGTCGGCGGCGGCGAAGGCGCTGCCGGCAAAGGTCAAAGCCAGGACGGCCAGGAGTTGCTTGATCATGATGTTCCTCTCTTCCTCGTGTGAGTGATTTGTTCGCCGCGGGATCGTCGGCAAACGGACTCTATGCACTCGCGTGCGGGAAGGGAACCCATGGGTTCAGATGTCACAAGCCCTGCGTGACGGGGCCGGTGGGAACGACAGTGATCAAGAACCCGTGGTGACGGATTGCAGGACTTTCATGTAGCTCGCCACACCGGCAGCAACGTCGGCGAAGACGTGGTCGCACCCCGCTTCGCGCAGCGCCGTCAGGTCCGCCTGGGTGTAGCACTGGTACTTGCCGCGCAGCGCTTCGGGGAAGGGGATGTACTCGACGAGACCCGCGGCGGCCGCGCCCGCCGTGTCGAGCGCCGGGCCTTCGCGCAAGGCATTCACCACCGCCGTCGCCACGTCGTTGAACGGCTGCGCCCGCCCCGTGCCCAGGTTGAAGATGCCCGACTTTTCCGGGTGGTCGAAGAACCACAGGTTGACCGCCACCACGTCGTCGACGAACACGAAGTCGCGCTTCTGCTCGCCCGGGCCATAGCCGCCGTACTCGCCGAACAGCTTGACCTTGCCTTCGGCGCTGAACTGGTTGAACTGGTGGAAGGCCACGCTGGCCATGCGCCCCTTGTGCTGCTCGCGCGGACCGTAGACGTTGAAGTAGCGGAAACCCGCCACCTGGCGCTTGATGCGCTTGAAGTCCTTGCCGCACTCGCGGCGCATCCGCTGGTCGAACAGCAGCTTGCTGTAGCCGTAGACGTTGAGCGGCTGTTCGAACTCGGGCGTCTCGCGGAAGGTGTCCGATCCGCCATAGACCGCCGCCGACGAGGCGTACAGCAGCCGCGTGCCGCGCTGCTGGCACGACTCGAACAGCGTGCACGACACGCCGTAGTTGTTGTCCATCATGTACTTGCCGTCGGTTTCCATGGTGTCGCTGCAGGCGCCTTCATGGAACACCGCTTCGACCTTGCCGAAGCCGCCGTCGGCGAAGATGGAATAGAACTCGTCGGCGTCGATGTAATCGTCGATCCGCAGGTCCGCCAGGTTGCGGAACTTGTCGCCCTGCGTCAGGTCGTCGACGGCGATGATGTTGTCGATGCCGCGAGCGTTCAAACCCTGGATGATGTTCGAACCAATGAACCCGGCGGCGCCGGTGACCACGACTCGGGTCATGCGAAAAGCTCCTCGTAAGTGACGGTGGCGGTGCCGAACTTGCCCACCACGATGCCGCCGGCCCGATTGGCGATGGGCACCGCGTCGCGCAGGGACAGCCCGGCCGCGACCATGGCCGCGAGCGTCGCGATCACCGTGTCGCCCGCGCCGGTGACGTCAAACACTTCGCGGGCCTGCGCCTTCACATGCAGCTCGCCTGCGGTGTCGAAGAGCGTCATGCCTTCTTCGCTGCGCGTGACCAGCAGGGCCTGCAGGCCGAGTGCCTCACGCAGGTTCTGCGCCTTGGTGCGCAGTTCTTCCTCGCTGTGCCACGCGCCCACGACCTGCTGGAGTTCGGCCCGGTTGGGCGTGATGACGGTGGCGCCGCGGTAGCGCTGGTAGTCCGAGCCCTTCGGGTCGACCAGGACGGCCTTTCCGGCGCTCCGCGCGGAGGCGATCATGGCCGGGATGTGCGCGAGGCCGCCCTTGCCGTAGTCGGAGAACAGCACGGCGTCCTGGTCCGGCGCCAGGGCGGCGAATGAGTCGTTCTGCAACGAGAGCACCTCGTGGTCGGGCTCGTTCTCGAAATCCATGCGCAGCAGCTGCTGCTGCCGGCCGATGACGCGCAGCTTGACGGTGGTGGTCAGGCCGGGGTCGCGCTTCAGGTGGGCGGCGATGCCGGCTTCCTTCAGCAGCCTTTCCAGCTTGTGGCCGGGCTCGTCGTCCCCGATGACGCCCAGGAAGCTGGCGCGCGCGCCCAGCGTGGAGACGTTGTAGGCCACGTTGGCGGCGGCGCCGATGCGCTCTTCCTCGCGAGTGACCTTGACCACCGGCACCGGTGCCTCGGGCGAGATGCGGTCCACGGCGCCATGCCAGTAGCGGTCGAGCATGGCGTCGCCCACCACGAGGACCCGCGCACGGGCGAGTTGCTGCTTGGTCAGTGTCATCACAGTTCTTCCACCCGGCGTGCGGGATAGCTGTCCCAGGCCTGGCACCCGGGGCAATGCCAGAAGTGCTGCTTGGCTTCAAAGCCGCAGGCGGCGCAGCGGTAACGCGTGAGCGGCTTCACCGCGTGATCGAGTGCGCGCTGCACGTCGGGGTGGAACTGCTCGTGCTCCAGCTTCTCTCCCGCGATCCATTTGGCGGCAGCCACCAGCGAAGGCTCCCGCTCCAGGTGCCGCACGTACCAGGCGCGGGCGACGGCGGGATCCGCCTCCAGGCCGGCGATGCCGTCGAGCACGTCCAGCGAAGGCGTGAGTTCGTAGCTGCCCTGCAGGATCTCCAGTGCCTCGTCGCGCTTGCCGCAGGCGAGCGCCGCCTCGGCCAGCGGCCGGGCCATCAGGGGAATGGCGAGCGGCACCGCATGGGCCAGGCGGGAGAGCAGGGCGAACGCACCTTCCGCATCGCCCGCGCGCCGCTTGAGCGCTGCCAGTTCGATCTGCGGGCGCGGCGCCTGGGGCGCCTCCTGCATGGCCTGCCGCAGCAGCCGCTCGGCTTCCTCCGGCGGGGCCGCGGTGGCTTCCTCGCAGAGGTAGTGCGCCTGCCGGCCGCCGAACTGCGCGGAGCCGGCGGCGTCGAGCTTGCGCGCGATCTCGGAGGCCTGCGCCCAGTCGCGCGAACGCTCGTAGATGGCGAGCAGCGCGAGCAGGGCCTGCTCCTGGTAGGCCGTGCCTTCGAGCTTGCGCAGCGCCTCTTCCGCGCGGTCCAGCAGTCCCGCCTTCAGGTAGTCCAGCGCCAGTGCGTGCTGGGCCCGATGCCGGTCGGCCCGCGTCAGGTCGCCCCGCGACAGCAGGTGTTCATGCACGCGGACCGCGCGCTCGTACTCGCCGCGCCGGCGGAACAGGTTGCCCAGGGCGAAATGCAGTTCGGAGGTGTCCGGATCGTTCTGCACGGCCTCGATGAACGCGTCGATGGCCTGGTCCTGCTGCTCGTTCAGCAGGAAGTTGAGGCCGCGGAAGTAGGCCTTGGGCGCCAGGCGGTTCTCGATCCGCAGCTGGCGCAGGTCCAGCCGCGACGCCAGCCAGCCGAGGCCGAAGGCGACCGGCAGGCCCCACAGCAGCCAGGTGAGGTCAAAGTCCATGCGGGGGGCCGGCAGGCGGCGGTTCGGCGGCGGCTGGTGCCGGCGCGGTGGGCAATGGCTGCGGCTTGGCGCGCAGCGCCGCCGCACGGTGCTGCAGCCAGCGCGGCACCATGCCCAGCGCCCCGATGGCGAGCCCGACGGCGAATGCGGTCAGCACGACCAGCACCATCGGCGCGCGCCACTGCGTGCCGAAGAAGAAATGCACCGTCGCGTCCTGCTGGTTGTTCAGGGCGAAAGCGAAGAGGGTAAAAAAAATGGCTGCCTTGAGCAGCCACGTGAGGTATTTCATCGGCGTCCCGACCGGATTCTAGGGCCTGCCTATTTGCCGGCCTCGAGTTCCTGCGTGCGCTCGTCCACGGCCTCGCGCAAGGCCTTGCCCGGCTTGAAATGCGGCACCCGCTTTTCAGGGATGTGCACGCTCTCGCCGGAACGCGGGTTGCGCCCCATGCGGGGCGGCCTGCGATTGATGGAGAAGCTGCCGAAGCCGCGGATCTCGATGCGGTGGCCGCGCACCAGCGCCTCGCCCATCGCGTCAAGAATGGTCTTGACCGCGTATTCCGCGTCGCGGTGGGTGAGTTGGCTGAAGCGGGAGGCCAGCTCTTCGACGAGATCGCTGCGGGTCATTGGGTTCGTGTGCGCGAAAAGGGTGTCATCCCGGGCTTGACCCGGGATCCACGGTGGCGTGTGGACCACCATGGATTGCGGGTCAAGCCCGCAATGACAGCTCTCCCTGGCTTACTTGCTGTCGCTCGAGTTATCCAGCTTCGCGCGCAGCAGCGCACCCAGGCTCGTCGTGCCGGCGTTCTCACGCGCGGACTGCTGGCTCAGGTTCTGCATGGCGCCCTGCTCGTCGATCATGTCCTTGGCCTTGATCGACAGCTGGATGTTGCGCGTCTTGCGGTCGATGTTGACGACCACGGCGGACACTTCGTCGCCTTCCTTCAGCACGTTGCGCGCGTCTTCCACGCGGTCGCGGCTGATTTCGGAGGCACGCAGGTAGCCGATGATGTCCTGGCCCAGGTCGATCTCGGCGCCCTTCGGGTCGACCGTCTTGACCTTGCCCGTCACCGTGGCGCCCTTGTCGTGCACGGAGGTGAACGTGGAGAACGGATCGCCATCGAGCTGCTTGATGCCCAGGCTGATGCGCTCGCGGTCGACGTCGACACCGAGGACGATGGCTTCGACTTCCTGGCCCTTCTTGTAGTTGCGCACGGCGGCTTCGCCGGTTTCGCTCCAGGACAGGTCGGACAGGTGCACCAGGCCGTCGATGCCGGCGGCCAGGCCGACGAACACGCCGAAGTCGGTGATCGACTTGATCGGGCCCTTGACGCGGTCGCCGCGCTTGGTGTTCTGCGCGAATTCCTGCCAGGGGTTGGCCTTGCACTGCTTCATGCCCAGGCTGATGCGGCGCTTGTCTTCGTCGATCTCGAGGACCATGACTTCGACTTCGTCACCCAGCGACACGACCTTGGACGGGGCCACGTTCTTGTTGGTCCAGTCCATTTCGGACACGTGCACCAGGCCTTCGATGCCGGGTTCGAGTTCCACGAACGCGCCGTAGTCGGCGATGTTGGTGACCTTGCCGAACATGCGGGTGCCCGGGGGGTAGCGGCGCGAAACGCCCAGCCACGGGTCGTCGCCCATCTGCTTGAGACCCAGCGAGACACGGTTCTTCTCGGTGTCGAACTTGAGGATCTTGGCGGTGATTTCCTGGCCGGCCTGAACCACTTCGGACGGGTGGCGGACACGGCGCCAGGCCATGTCGGTGATGTGCAGCAGGCCGTCGATGCCGCCGAGGTCGACGAACGCGCCGTACTCGGTGATGTTCTTGACGACGCCGCGGACGATGGAGCCTTCCTTCAGGGTTTCCATCAGCTTGGCGCGCTCTTCGCCCATCGACGCTTCGACGACGGCGCGGCGCGACAGCACCACGTTGTTGCGCTTGCGGTCCAGCTTGATGACCTTGAATTCCAGGGTCTTGTTCTCGTAGGGCGACAGGTCCTTGATGGGACGCGTGTCGATCAGCGAACCGGGCAGGAAGGCGCGGATGCCGTTGACCAGGACGGTGAGGCCGCCCTTGACCTTGCCGGTGGTGGTGCCGGTGACGAATTCGCCGGATTCCAGGGCCTTCTCGAGGCTCATCCAGGAAGCCAGGCGCTTGGCCTTGTCGCGCGACAGGATGGTGTCGCCGTAGCCGTTTTCGATGGCGTCGATGGCCACGGAGACGAAATCGCCTTCCCGGACTTCGACTTCGCCCTGGTCGTTCTTGAATTCGTCGATCGGGATGTAGGCTTCCGACTTCAGGCCGGCGTTGACCACCACGTGGTTGTGCTCGACGCGGACAACTTCAGCGGTGATGACTTCACCGGCGCGCATTTCCGAGCGCTGCAACGATTCTTCGAACAGGGCGGCAAAAGATTCAGACATTGATGTGGACTTTGCGGCAGGGGCCGCGGGGTTGAGTGGTTGAACCACCTGGCCGGTGCGCTGGCGCGCGGGGGGAGCCGGGTGGGCCTTCTGGCTTTCAGGAAGACCTGAAAGCCTGCTTCCCGTTCCACCACTGGAGCACCTGGGAAACGGACTCTTCGACCGTCTGCCCGGAGTTGTCCAGCAGGAGAGCGTCGTCGGCCGGCTTCAAGGGCGCGACTTCGCGGGACGAATCCCGCGCATCGCGCGCCTCCAGGTCGGCGCGAAGAGCCGGGAGTGTAGCCGAAATCCCCTTTGAAATCAACTGCTTATGGCGCCGTTCGGCGCGCTGGGCGGCGCTCGCCGTGAGGTAGACCTTCAAGGTGGCGCCGGGGAAGATCACCGTGCCCATGTCGCGCCCGTCCGCCACCAGGCCGGGCAGGCGGCGGAAGCTGTGCTGCAGGGCCACGAGCGCGGTGCGCACGGCGGGCAGGGCGGACACGCGCGAAGCGTTCATGCCGGCTTCTTCGGTGCGGATCGCGTCGGTGACGTCGAGCTCGTCCAGCAGCACGCGGCCGCCGGAGAAGCGCACCGCCAGCGTCGCCGCCATGCCGGCGATGGCCGCTTCATGGGCCGGCTCCGGCTGCAGGCCCGCGCGGATCGCGGCATAGGCCGTGATGCGGTACAGCGCCCCGGAGTCGAGGTAGTGGTAGCCCAGGCGGTGCGCCAGTTCCGCGGCCAGCGTGCCCTTGCCGGAGGCCGTGGGCCCGTCGACGCAGATGACGGGGATGCGCTGCGGCGGGGTGCGCACCACTGAAAAGAGGGCCTCGAAGTAATCGGGGAAGGTCTTGGCGACACATTTCGGGTCTTCGATCCGCACGGGAAGGCCCGCCGGGTTGAACGCCGCCAGGGAGAAGCACATCGCGACGCGGTGGTCGTCGTAGGTGTGGATGGAGGCCGCCTGCCATCGGGTGGGCGGCGTCACCCGCAGGAAATCCGCGCCTTCCTCGACGACGGCCCCCAGCTTGCGCAGCTCGGTGGCCATGGCCGCGAGCCGGTCGGTTTCCTTCACCCGCCAGCTGGCGATGTTGCGCAGGGTGCTGGGGCCGTCGGCATACAGCGCCATCACCGCGAGCGTCATGGCGGCGTCCGGGATGTGGTTGCAGTCGAGGTCGATCGCCTTCAGCGGCCACGCGCCGCGCGCGACCTCCAGCCGGTTGGCCCCACCGGTGACGCGCGCGCCCATCCGCCGCGCCGCGTCGATGAAGCGGATGTCGCCTTGCACGGAGTCCTCGCCCACCCCGGTGATGCGCAGCGGCTCGCCGACGGCGGCCAGCGTGCCCAGTGCCACGAAGTAGCTGGCCGACGAGGCATCGGCCTCCACGTGGATCTTGCCTGGCGACTGGTAGCGGCTGCCGGCCGGGATGGTGAAGCGCTGCCAGCCTTCGCGCCGCACGGCAATGCCGAAGCGTTCCAGCATGTTCAGCGTGATGCCGATGTACGGCTTGGAGATCAGCTCGCCCACGACTTCGATCACGATGTCCTGGCGGGCGACCAAAGGCAGCGCCATCAGCAGGGCAGTCAGGAACTGGCTGGAGACGTCGCCACGCACCTGGATGGGAGCGGCCAGCCGGAGCGCCGGGGCCGGGTGGATCTTGAGGGGCGGGAAGCCTTCCGTGCCCAGGTAGTCGATGCGGCAACCGAGTTGGCGCAGCGCGTCGACGAGGTCGCCGATCGGGCGTTCGTGCATGCGGGCCACGCCGCTCAGCTCGAATTCGCCGCCCATCAGCGCCAGCGCCGCGCTGAGGGGCCGCATGGCGGTGCCGGCGTTGCCCAGGAACAAGCGGGCGTGGGCGGCCGGGGCCTTGCCGCCCAGGCCAGTGACCTCGAGCGCGCCCCCCTGGTGGACGACGCTGCACCCCAGCGCGCGCAGGGCGTCCAGCATGACGCGCGTGTCGTCGGAGTCGAGCAGGTCCTCGATGCGCGTGGTGCCTTCGCTCAACGCGGCCAGCAGCAGCACGCGGTTGGAAATGCTCTTGGAGCCCGGCAGCATCACCGTGCCGCCCGCGCTCTCCAGGGGCGGGAGGTCGAGAAAAGCTGTCGCGAACATGGGGGGCTGGGCTACTTCTTCTGGCCCATGCGCCAGTGGGCGCGCGTGTGGCTCGCCATCTCGATCATCCCTTCGAGCGGCTCCGAGTTGCTGTCCTCGATGTGCTGCAACATGTTGTGCAGGCTGCGCTGGAACACCTTGGCCTGCTCGATGATCTCGTGCCGATTGGCCATCAGGACGTCGCGCCACATCTTGGGGTCGCTGGCGGCAATGCGCGTGAAATCGCGAAACCCGGGGCCGGCCAGCGCCAGGAAATCCTTGCCTTGCGGCTGGTTGGCGATGCCGTGCATCAACGCGAACGCCACCAGGTGCGGCAGGTGGCTGACGGCGGCGAAGGCCGCATCGTGCGCCTCAGGCGTCATCTGGAGGACCTTGCAGCCGATCGCGTCCCACACGTCGTTGGCGCGCTTCAGGTGGCCGACCAGCGTGCGGTCGATCGGCGTGAGGATGACCTGCTTGCCCGAATACAGGTCCGGGTCGGCATGCTCGACGCCCGACACTTCCTTGCCCGCGATCGGGTGGGCGGGCACGAAGGTGCCCACGTGGTCGCGCAGCACGCGCCGCGCGGCATCGACGACGTCGCGCTTGGTCGAGCCGACGTCCATGATCAGCATGTTGTCGGTGATGAGGTGGCGGATCGCCTTGAAGGTCGCCTCGGTCGCGGACACCGGCACGGCCAGCAGGACGATGTCGGCGCCCGAGACGGCCAGGAGCGCGGAGGGCGCCTCGACGTCGATCACGCCCATCTGGCGGGCGCGCTCGGTGGTGGAGGGCGACTTGCTGTAGCCCACGACCCGCTTCACCAGCCCGGCGCGTTTGAGCGCGAGCGCGAAGGAGCCGCCCATCAGGCCGCATCCGATCAATCCCAACTGCTCAAACATGAGGGTGCCGCCTATTCGCCGAGAGGATAGGTGCCCAGCACCTTGTAGAACGCACACAGGCCGCGCAGGTCTTCCAGCGCGGCCGTCACTTGCGGCTGCGAGGGGTGGCCCTGCAGGTCGATGTAGAAATAATATTCCCATTGGCCCGAGCGCGCGGGGCGCGACTCGAAACGGGTCATGGAAACACCGTGTTTTTTCAACGGAACGAGGATGTCGTGGACCGCGCCCGGGCGGTTCGGGACGGAAACGATCAGGCTCACGCAATCCTTGCCTGAGGCTTCCGGCGCGTTCAGCGTCTGGGGCAGGCAGACCACCGCGAAGCGCGTGCGGTTGAAGGCGTCGTCCTGGATCGCGTGGGCGGCGATGTGCAGGCCGAACTCGGTGGCCGCGCGGTCGCTGGCGATGCCGGCCCAGGCCGGGTTGGTGCTGGCGAGGCGGGCACCTTCGGCGTTGCTGGAGACGGCCCGCCGCTCGACGTCGGGCAGGTGCGCGTTCAGCCAGCCCTGGCACTGGGCCAGCGCCTGCGGATGGGCCAGCACGGCTTCGATGTCCTTCAGCGAATTGGCCTGGCGCAGCAGGTTGTGCCGCACCAGCAGGCTGGTCTCGCCGACGATGTGCAACGGCGTGTTGAGGAACAGGTCGAGCGAGCGGGCCACGACCCCCTCGGTCGAGTTTTCCACCGGGACCACGCCGAACTGCGCGGTGCCGGCCGCGGTGGCGCGGAACACCTCGTCGATGCTGATGCAGGGCACGCGCTCGATGCTGGAGCCGAAGAACTGCACCGCCGCCTGTTCGCTGAAGGTGCCGGCCGGGCCCAGGAAGGCCACGCGTTGCGGCGCCTCCAGCGCGCGGCAGGCCGACATGATCTCGCGCCAGATGTTCGCGACGTTGTTTTCCTTCAGCGGGCCGGGGTTGGCGTTCTGCAGGCCGTTGATCACGGCCGCCTCGCGCTCCGGACGGAACACCGGTGTTCCTTCGGCGCGCTTCAGGTCCCCGACTTCATTGGCGAGCGCCGCCCGGTGGTTCAGCGCGGCCAGCAGCTCGCGGTCGACGGCATCGATGGCGGCGCGCAGTTCGGCAAGGGTCTTGGTCATGTGGGGGTGGCTTCGCCGGACGGGGAGTCCTCGCCCTCGGCGGGCCCGGCGTCATTCTCCACGATGCGCTGCAATCCGCTCAGCTTGGCGCCTTCGTCCAGGCCGATCAGGGTCACGCCCTGGGTGGCCCGGCCGAGTTCGCGGATCTCGCTCACCCGGGTGCGCACCAGCACGCCGCGGTCGGTGATGAGCATGATCTCGTCGTCGGCGTGCACCAGCGTGGCCGCCACCACCTTGCCGTTGCGCTCGCTCTGCTGGATGGCGATCATGCCCTTGGTGCCGCGGCCATGGCGCGTGTATTCGCCGATCGGCGTGCGCTTGCCGTAGCCGTTCGCGGTGGCGGTCAGCACGCTCTGCTCCTCGTCTTCCGCAACCAGCATGGCGATCACGCCCTGGCCCTCGTCGAGCATCATGCCGCGCACGCCGCGCGCGTTGCGGCCCATGGGGCGAACGTCGTTCTCGTCGAAGCGCACGGCCTTGCCGCCGTCGGAGAACAGCATCACGTCGTGCTTGCCGTCGGTCAGCGCCGCCCCGATCAGGTAGTCGCCCTGGTCGAGGTCCACGGCGATGATGCCGGCCTTGCGCGGGTTGTTGAATTCGTCCAGCGCGGTCTTCTTCACCGTGCCCATGCTGGTGGCCATGAACACGAAGTGGTCCGCCGGGAAGCTGCGGAACTCGCCGGTCAGCGGCAGCACCACGTTGATCTTCTCGCCCTCCTGCAAGGGGAACATGTTGACGATCGGGCGGCCGCGGGCGCCGCGCGAGCCCGCCGGCACCTCCCATACCTTGAGCCAGTAGAGGCGGCCGCGGTTGGAGAACGCCAGCAGGTAGTCGTGCGTGTTGGCGATGAAGAGCTGGTCGATCCAGTCGTCTTCCTTGGTCTGGGTGGCCTGCTTGCCGCGGCCGCCGCGCTTCTGCGCGCGGTATTCGCCCAGGGGCTGGCTCTTGATGTAGCCCGAATGCGAGAGCGTCACCACCATGTCGGTGGGCGTGATCAGGTCTTCGGTGGCGAGGTCCTGCGCGTTGTGCTCGATCTCCGAGCGGCGCGCGCCCAGCTTGGTCTGGCCGAATTCGTGGCGCAGCGCCGTGAGTTCCTCGGTGATGATGGTCGAGACGCGCTCGGGCCGGGCCAGGATGTCGAGCAGGTCGTCGATCTCGGCCATCACTTCCTTGTATTCGGCGACGATCTTGTCCTGCTCCAGCCCCGTCAGGCGTTGCAGGCGCATCTGCAGGATTTCCTGGGCCTGCGTGTCGGAGAGCCGGTAGAGGCCGTCCGAATGCATGCCGTACTGCCGCTCCATGCCTTCCGGGCGATAGTCGTCGGCATTGACGACGCCGCCATCCGCGCGGGTGCGCGTCAGCATCTCGCGCACCAGCTTCGAATCCCAGGGCCGGCTCATCAGCTCGGCCTTCGCCACCGGCGGCGTGGGCGACTCGCGGATGATGCGGATGAACTCGTCGATGTTGGCCAGGGCCACGGCCAGGCCTTCGAGCACGTGGCCGCGCTCGCGGGCCTTGCGCAGGTTGAAGACCGTCCTGCGGGTCACCACCTCGCGGCGGTGCTGCAGGAACACCTGGATCAGCATCTTCAGGTTGCACAGGCGCGGCTGGCCGTCGATCAGCGCGACCATGTTGATGCCGAAGGTGTCCTGCAGCTGGGTCTGCTTGTACAGGTTGTTCAGCACCACCTCGGGCACTTCACCGCGCTTCAGCTCGATCACGAGGCGCATGCCGGACTTGTCGCTCTCGTCCTGGATGTGGCTGATGCCCTCGATCTTCTTCTCGTTGACCAGTTCGGCCATGCGCTCCTGCAGCGTCTTCTTGTTGACCTGGTAGGGCAGCTCGTCGACGATGATGGCCTGCCGCTGGCCCTTGTCGATGTCCTCGAAGTGGCACTTGGCCCGCATCACGACCCGGCCGCGGCCGGTGCGGTAGCCTTCTTTCACGCCTGAGACGCCGTAGATGATGCCGGCGGTGGGGAAGTCGGGCGCGGGGATGATCTCCATCAGCTCGTCGATCGACGCTTCCGGGTTCTTCAGCAGGTGCAGGCAGGCGTCCACCACCTCGTTCAGGTTGTGCGGCGGGATGTTGGTGGCCATGCCCACCGCGATGCCGCCGGAGCCGTTGACCAGCAGGTTGGGCAGCTTGCTGGGCAGGACCAGCGGCTCTTTCTCGCTGCCGTCGTAGTTGGGCCCGAAGTCGACCGTCTCCTTGTCGAGGTCGGCGATCATCTCGTGGGCGATCTTGGACAGGCGGATCTCGGTGTAGCGCATGGCCGCCGCGTTGTCGCCGTCGACCGATCCGAAGTTGCCCTGGCCGTCCACCAGCATGTGGCGCATGGAGAAGTCCTGCGCCAGCCGCACGATGGTGTCGTACACCGACTGGTCGCCATGCGGGTGGTACTTGCCGATCACGTCGCCCACGATGCGCGCGGACTTCTTGTACGGGCGGTTCCAGTCGTTGCTCAGCTCGTGCATCGCGTACAGGACGCGGCGGTGCACGGGCTTCAGGCCGTCGCGCGCATCGGGCAGTGCGCGGCCCACGATGACGCTCATGGCGTAGTCGAGGTAGCTGCGGCGCATCTCCTCTTCAAGGCTGACGGGCAGGGTTTCTTTGGCGAAGGAGGTCATGCAGGTCCAGTCATCCCGGTCGGTCTTGGCGCGAGGCGAAACCCAAGATTTTACTTTCGCGCAGCCCTGTCGCGATCAAGCAACAGAAGCGGGTAATGCGGTTTCGTCCTACGTGGTGCCGCTGGGCCAACGGTTGCTTGTGTAAGGACGTGTGGCACAATCCTTTGGACGTATTTGGTGAATTGGTCACCTAAGACGTAGTGTTGACGCAGCGCAGCTGCGGCTTTTTCCCCAAGAGGAGAACCATGAAGAAACTGAACAAAGTGGCGCTGATGTTCGCCACCGCTGCGCTGGCAACGGCCGCGGGCGCGCAGACCCGCGTGACCGCTGCCAACGGTGGCAACGTGATCGACAACTGGCAGAACGGCACCGGCGAGTACGTGTGGCGCAACGGCACGAACGAGCTTTGCTGGCGTGATGCCAACTGGACGCCCGCCACTGCGGCCGTCGGTTGCGACGGTGCCCTGGTGACGGCTGCTCCGGCGCCCGCCCCGGCTGCCGCGCCCCGTCCGGCCGCTCCCCCGGCCGCCGCACCGGCCGCCCGTCCGCCCGCGCCGGCACCCGCCGCTGCTGGCCCGTCCACCACGAAGGTGACGTACGCCGCTGACGCCTTCTTCGACTTCGACAAGTCGGTCCTGAAGGCCGAAGGCCGTGCCAAGCTGGATGACCTGGTCGGCAAGATCAAGGACATCAACCTCGAAGTGATCATCGCCGTCGGCCACACCGACGCCGTGGGCACGGACGCCTACAACCAGCGCCTGTCGGTTCGCCGCGCCGAATCCGTCAAGGCTTACCTGGTGACCAAGGGCATCGAGAAGAACCGCGTGTACACCGAAGGCAAGGGCGAGAAGCAGCCCGTCGCCGACAACAAGACCGCCGAAGGCCGCGCGAAGAACCGCCGCGTGGAAATCGAAGTGGTCGGTACCCGCGCCAACCGCTGATCTCCAGCCTGGAGCACCGGCAACGGTGAGTAAAAAAGCCGCGCCCTGCGCGGCTTTTTTCATTTCGGCGCGCGACAATCCAGGCCCCATGAGCCAAACCGTCAACGCCGACCCGGCCGAACTGGCCAAGTTTTCCGAGCAGGCCCACCGCTGGTGGGACCCGGACAGCGAATTCGGGCCGCTGCACCACATCAATCCGTTGCGGCTGCAATGGATCGACGGCCTGGCCGGGCTCGCCGGCAAGCAGGTGCTGGATGTCGGATGCGGCGGCGGCATCCTGGCGGACTCGATGGCCCGCAAAGGCGCACAGGTGCTCGGGATCGATCTGGCCGACAAGGCCTTGCGCGTCGCGCAACTGCATGCGATGGAAGCCGGCACCGAGAACGTCGAGTACCGGCTCTCCAGCGCGGAAACGCTGGCCGCCGCCCAGCCGGAATCGTTCGACGTGGTCACGTGCATGGAAATGCTGGAGCACGTCCCCGACCCGTCATCGGTGGTCCAGGCCTGCGCGCGGCTGGTCAAGCCGGGCGGCTGGGTGTTCTTCTCCACGATCAACCGCAATCCGAAGGCGTTTCTCTACGGCATCGTGGGCGCGGAATATTTGCTGAACCTGCTGCCGCGCGGCACCCACGAATACCTCAAGCTGATCCGCCCCAGCGAATTGGCGGCATGGTCGAGGTCCGCGGGACTGCAGCTGGTGCAGGCGCGCGGCATGGAATACAACCCGCTGACCCGCCGCTATTGGCTGAGTGGCGATACCAGCGTTAACTATCTGATGGGCACCCGCAAGGTCTGATGTTCTCCAAGGCAAAAGCTGTGCTGTTCGATCTCGATGGCACCCTGATCGACAGCGCACCCGACCTCGGCGCCGCCGCGGACAAGATGCGGACCGACCGCGGCCTGGCGCCGTTGCCGCTGATCCAGTACCGGCCCATGGCCGGTGCCGGCGCGCGTGGAATGCTCGGCATCGCCTTTGGCGTGACGCCGGAGGATCCGAAGTTTCCGGAGCTCCGGGAGGAATTCTTCGTCAACTACGAGCGCTGCATGACGCAGAAGACCGTCATCTTCCATGGTGTCGTCGAGCTGCTGCAGGGGCTGGCGGAGCGCGGCCTGCCTTGGGGGGTCGTGACCAACAAGGCCATGCGCTTCACGCGGCCGCTGACGCAGGGCATGCCGCTCTTCGCGACGGCGAGGGCCATCGTGGGCGGCGATTCAACGCCGCGGGCGAAACCGTTCCCGGATCCGCTGCTCGAAGCCGCGCGGCAACTGGGTGTGCCGCCGCAAGACTGCATCTACGTCGGCGACGACGAGCGCGACATCACGGCCGGCAAGGCGGCCGGGATGCCGACCGTGGCCGCGACGTATGGCTACCTCGGCAAGAGCGACGTGGGCCGCTGGGGCGCGGATACCCACATCGGCGCACCGCTCGAATTGCTGCCCCTCTTGAATTTCCGGCCGCAGGCGTAAGATACGTGTTCCTGGGGCTGCACCGGTTTCGACGTGGGTTCGGACCCGCAGCAGGGCATGTCGAGGATCAGTCACCTCGTAAATCCATCTGAAACAAACCAACTGCGAACGATTCTTCGTACGCCCTCGCCGCTTAATTGCGCGTGAGCTCTACAACGGCAGGCCGATGGGCCGGGTGAGGGGCGCAAGCCCCGAACTGTAGAGTTATCTTCATCGGCTGGTCCGGATCCGGGTGCCTTGGGTCGGGACGAGAAAATAGGGCACTGGCTGGCCAGGTAGCGTGCGACTGCGCGACCCGGTTGGCGAGATCCAAATCAGACCGCTAAACATGTAGAACTGTTCGGCGAAGGCTTGCGGACGCGGGTTCAATTCCCGCCAGCTCCACCATTCATCCCAGGGCCATGGGCCGCGGTGCGATACTGCGCGCCCCATGGAACTGCACGACATCCTCTATTCCCAGGGCTTCGGCAACCGCCGCGTCTGCCTGGGCCTGGTCCAGCTTGGGCACGTCACGGTCCAGGGCCAACCCGTCACCGACCCCTACGCCGAGTTCGAGCCCGAAGGCCTGGAGTTCACCGTGGACGGCCAGGATTGGGCATTCCACGCCAAGGCGTACCTGGTGCTGCACAAGCCGGCCGGCACCGAGTGCTCGCAAAAGCCGTCGGCCTGGCCCAGCATCTACACCTTGCTGCCGGCGCCGCTGCGGCAGCGGCCGCACAAGAGCATCCAGCCGGGCGTGCAGGCCATCGGCCGGCTCGACCAGGACACCACCGGCATGCTCCTGCTGAGCGACGACGGCGCCTTCATCCATCGCATGGCGTCTCCCAAGCACCACGTGCCCAAGGTCTACGAGGTGACGACCGCCGACCCGGTGGACGACACCCAGGTGCGCCGCCTGTTGGAGGGCGTCGTGCTCGACGATGATCCTCGCCCCGTCCGCGCGGCTGCTTGCACCGCCACCGGTGAGCATTCATTGCAACTGACTCTGACCGAAGGCAAGTACCACCAGGTCAAGCGCATGCTGGCGGCGGTGGGCAACCGTGTCGAGGGCCTGCACCGGTCGCGCATCGGCAGCCTGCCGTTGCCGCCGGAGCTTCAGCCGGGCCAGTGGCGCTGGCTGACGCCGGAGGAACTCGCGGCGGTCGCGAAGCGTTGAACCTTCAGGGCAACGGCTGCAGGAACGCGGCGATGCGCGCGGTCGTGCGCCCGGGCTGGTCGCGATGCGGCGAATGACCGCACTGCGGCAACACCTCCCGCTCGAACGGGCCCTGCGTGGGCCCGATCTCATCGATCTGCCGCAGCGTCCCGTAGGGGTCGTCCTCTCCCTGGAGGGCCAGAACGGGCGCCGAAATCGACTTGCAATCGGGACGGATGTCGAAGCTGCCGAATTCATGGCTGAGCCAGATGTCGTTCCACTGCCAGAAGGCCACGTCCACGTCGGCGTGGTAGCGCTCCAGCCGGGCGCGCAGCCCGCCGGTTTCATAGGCCTCCCGGGCCTGGGCGATGGAGCGCACCGACACATCTTCCACGATCACGTGCGGCGCCATCACGACGCAGGCGGTCACGGGGAACCGGCTGGCATGGAGCAGGGCGATGCTGCCGCCGTCCGAGTGGCCCACCAGCACGGGCCGCGCCACGCCCAGCTGCCTCAGCAGCTCCGGCAGCACGTCGAAGGCTTCGCGGTGCAGGTAATCCGCCCGCAGCCGCCCCGTGCCGCGCACCTCCGGCACCGGCTCCGAGCCGCCGTAGCCCCGCCGGGAGTAGACAAAACCGTCTCGTCCCGTCGCTTCGCACATCTTTTGCGGCCAATCGCGCCACATCGCCACGGAACCGAGCCCCTCATGAAGGAAAATAAGCGGTGCGCCGCGTCCTCCACCCGGAAGGGCGATGCGTTGAACTTCGAGCCGGACACCGCGTACCAACAGGCGCTCCATCGCGGCATGTTACCCAGTGGCGAGCGCAGCCGCCGAACCCGTTTCTCCCAGGAATATCCGTCTCCGTGAATCTCTCCTTCCTCCGCCAGCCCTGGCTGCTGGCCGGCCTCCTGCTCACCGTTCCCCTGGCGGGGTACGGCCAGCCCGCCGCCCCGGCTCCCGCGCCGGGTGCGGCACCCATCCTCGTCCTGAATTCGCTCGACGCGGATGTCAGCGTGATCGACCCGGTGAGCTGGCGCGAGGTGCGGCGCCTGCCCACCGGCAAGGAACCGCACCACCTATACCTGACGCCCGACGAGAAGTCCGTCATCGTGGCCAATGCCGGCGCCGACTCCCTGACCTTCATCGATCCGCGCACGGCCGAGATCCAGCGCACGATCCGCGGCATCCTCGACCCGTATCACCTGCGCTTTTCACCCGACATGAAATGGCTGGTGACGGCGGGCAACCGGCTGCACCACGTCGACCTGTACCGCTGGGACGGCAAGGACATCACACTCGCCAAGCGCATTCCCACCGGCAAGACGCCCAGCCACATCTGGATCGACAGCAAAAGCACCACGGCCTACATCACGATGCAGGACAGCGACGAACTGGTCGCCGTCGATCTCGCGAGCCAGCAGCTCAAGTGGCGCGTCAAGACCGGCGCTCTCCCGGCCGACGTCTATGGCACCGCGGACGACCGCCTGGTGATGGTGGGGCTGACGGGCAGCGACAGCGTCGAGGTTTTCGACGTGAGCGACGGCCCGGCCCGCCCGGTGCGCAAGATCAAGACCGGCCTGGGCGCGCACGCCTTCCGGGCGGCCGCCGACAAGCGTTTCGTCTATGTGAGCAACCGCGTGGCCAACACCATCAGCAAGCTCGACCTGCAGTCCCTGCAGGTGGTGGACACGTACCTGGCGCCCGGTGGTCCTGACTGCATGGAAATCCTGGCCGGCGGCAAGCTGCTGCTGACCACCTCACGCTGGGCCAAGAAGCTGACCGTCATCGACCTCGAGACCAAGCAGGTCGTGCGGCAGGTGAAGGTCGGCAAATCGCCGCACGGGGTCTGGACGCTGGACCACGCGCCGCGCTGAAGGCCATGGGAAAGCGCCTGATCGCGACGCTGCTGCTCGCGGTGGCCGTGCCCGCCGCGTTGGCGCAGCCGGCCTGCACCAAGCCGGTGTACCTGACCTTCGACACCGGCCACATGGAAGTGGCGCCGCTGGTGGCCGAGGTGCTGCAGCGCCAGCAGGTCAGAGTGACCTTCTTCGCGGCGAATGAAAAAACCAAGGAGGGTGACGGCAGCCTGGGTGCGCATTGGGCCGGCTGGTGGAAGGCGCGCGCGGCCGAGGGCCACGAGTTCGCTTCCCACACCTGGGACCACACCTATTGGCGCGCCGACCTGCCGGGCGAGCCCGTGCGATTCCGCGTGCGGGCCTCCTCGGGCCCGGCCGCCGGCCAGGACCGTACCTGGACCGCCGCCGAATACTGCGCCGAGATCGCCAAGGCGGCGGACCGCCTGCAGGAATTCACGGGTCGCAAGCCCCTGCCGCTGTTCCGCGCGCCGGGCGGCAAGACCTCACCGCGCTTCCTCGCGGCCACTCGCGCCTGCGGCTGGCGCCACGTCGGGTGGGCGCCCGCCGGCTTCCTGGGCGACGAGTTGCCCAGCGAGTCCGTGAGCAACCAGCAACTGCTGGCCAAGGCCCTGCGTGACATCCGCACCGGCGACATCCTGGTCGCGCATCTCGGCATCTGGTCGCGCAAGGATCCGTGGGCGCCAGCCGTGCTGGAGCCGCTGATCGCGGGGCTGAAGGAGCGCGGCTTCTGCTTCGCCACCTTGCGGGATCATCCTGAATGGCGCGCCTGGATCGCGCAGACGAAGTAACTCGAGATGGACTGGATCGAAGAATTCTTTTCGCGCGTGCAGCAATGGCTGTTCGAGGCGGCCGTGCAGCCGGTGATGTTCGCCCTGGGCCAGGGCCACCTGCTGGAAGACGGCTACACGGCCACGGGCTGGCTGATCGTGGGCGTGCTCCAGATCGCCGTGCTGCTGGCCATCATCGGTCCCTTGCAGCGCTGGCGCCCGGTGGAGCCGGTGGTCGACCGCGCCACCATCCGCACCGACGTGCTCTACACGCTGATCCACCGGCTCGGACTCTTCCGCGTGGCACTGTTCTTCAGTGTCGAGCCGCTGTTCGACGAGCTGTTCAGCGTGTTGCGGGTCGCGGGCGTCGGCACCTGGCACCTCGACCAGGTCTGGACTGGCGTCACCGACCTGCCCTGGGTCAGCTTCCTGATCTACCTCGTCATCTTCGACTTCGTCGACTACTGGATGCACCGCGGCCAGCACGCCTTCGACTGGTGGTGGAGCCTGCATTCCCTGCACCATTCGCAGCGGCAGATGACGATGTGGAGCGACAACCGCAACCACCTGCTGGACGACCTGCTGCGTGACGCGGTCCTGGTGGTCGTCGGCCAGATGATCGGCGTCGGGCCCGGGCAGTTCGTGGCCATCGTCGCCATCACGCAGCTGAGCGAGAGCCTGCAGCACGCCAACCTCAAGCTGGCGTTCGGCCGGTTCGGCGAGCGTCTTTGGATCAGCCCGCGCTTCCACCGGCTGCACCACAGCATCGGCCTGGGCCACGAAACCCAGCCGCAGGGTGAACTCCTGCGGCGTGGCCGCAGCCCGGCGCTGGGCGGCCACAACTTCGGCGTGCTGCTGCCCTGGTGGGACGTGCTGTTCGGCACCGCGAATTTCGAGGACCGGTACGACCCGACCGGCGTGCGCGACCAGGTGGAGGGTGCGCGCGACTACGGCCGCGGCTTCTGGTCGCAGCAGTGGCTGGGAGTGAAGCGGCTGTTCGGGCGCGCGTAGCGCGAAGTCGCGGGCGCCTGACGCTTGGGCCCCGGTGCGGCTAGCATTGCCGCATGACCACCCCCCAAGCCCGCCCTGACTTTGGCCTCGTGATCGTCGGCGACGAGATCCTTTCCGGCAAGCGCGCCGACAAGCACATGCCGAAGGTGATCGAACTGCTCACGGCGCGCGGCCTGCAACTGGCCTGGGCCGAGTACGTCGGCGATTCGCCGGACCGCATCACCGCCGTGCTGAAGCGCGCATTCGGCTCCGGCGACGTGGTGTTCTCGTGCGGCGGCATCGGCGCCACGCCGGACGACCACACCCGGCAATGCGCGGCGCGGGCGCTGGGACGGGATCTCGCGCTGCATCCGCTCGCGGAAGCGCTGATCCGCGAACGCATGCAGGACGTCGCCCGGGAGCAGGGGACCACCTACGAGCCGGACCGCCCGGACAACATCCACCGCCTCAACATGGGCGTGTTCCCGCAGGGTGCGGACATCATCCGCAACCCCTACAACAAGATTCCCGGCTTCACCGTGGGCACGGTCCACTTCGTCCCGGGCTTCCCGGTGATGGCGTGGCCGATGATCGAGAACACGCTGGACGAACGCCATGCGCACCTGTTCCAGCGCGGCGCCTACGTCGAGAAGTCGGTGATCGTCTTCGGGTCGATGGAAGCCACCCTCACGCCGCTGATGGAGGACATGGAGCGCGCCTACCCGGGCGTGAAGGTCTTCAGCCTGCCCAGCGTCGACCATCCGGAATACGGACGCCACATCGATCTCGGGGTCAAAGGCGCGCCGGCGGATGTGGAGGCCGCGTTCCCCGTCCTGCGGGCCGGACTGCTGGCCCTCGGGGTCAAGTTAGGCCCTGAATTGGTGCGGAATTAGCATTGCACCGATCAGGTGCAAATCCTGGTTTGCACCAGGATGGTGCCGTGCTCATCCGAAAACGCAAGGCTCCGGTAGGGAAAGCAGCGAACTTTCGCCGACAATCGCCGGGCTTTGCGCCGCAGTCCATGCACCAGCTTTGGCACAGAAACTGCATTCCAGCAAACGCCTTATTGATCAACAACCATCCCCCAGGAGAAACCTGATGGCAGCAGCCAAGAGCGTCGCAGACGTGTTGAAGATGGTGAAGGAAAACGAAGTCAAGTTCGTCGACTTCCGCTTCACCGACACCCGCGGCAAGGAACAGCACGTCACCGTGCCCGTGTCGCACTTCGACGAGGACAAGTTCACTTCCGGCCACGCGTTCGACGGTTCGTCCATCGCCGGCTGGAAAGGCATCGAAGCCTCCGACATGCTGCTGATGCCGGACCCGAACACCGCCAACATCGACCCGTTCTACGAGGAAACGACGCTGTTTCTCTCGTGCGACGTGCTGGATCCCACCGACGGCAAGGCCTACGACCGCGACCCTCGCTCCATCGCCCGCCGTGCCGAGGCCTACCTGAAGGCTTCCGGCCTGGGTGACCAGGCCTTCTTCGGCCCGGAGCCGGAATTCTTCATCTTCGACGACGTGCGCTGGGGCAACGACATGTCCGGCTCGTTTTTCAAGGTCGACGAGTACGAAGCGCCGTGGAACAGCGGCAAGAAGATCGAAGGCGGCAACAAGGGCCATCGCCCGACCGTCAAGGGCGGCTACTTCCCCGTGCCCCCGGTGGACAGCACGCAGGACATGCGCGCCGAAATGGCGCTGATCCTCGAATCGCTGGGCATTCCGGTCGAAGTGTTCCACCACGAAGTGGCCGGCGCCGGCCAGAACGAGATCGGCACCAAGTTCAGCACGCTGGTGCAGCGCGCCGACTGGACGCTGCTGCTCAAGTACGTGGTGCAGAACGTCGCCAACGCCTACGGCAAGACCGCGACCTTCATGCCCAAGCCCATCGTCGGCGACAACGGCTCGGGCATGCACGTGCACCAGTCGGTGTGGAAAGACGGCAAGAACCTGTTTGCCGGTGAAGGCTATGCCGGCCTGTCGGAGTTCGCGCTGTACTACATCGGCGGCATCATCAAGCATGCCCGCGCGCTGAACGCCATCACCAACCCCGGCACCAACAGCTACAAGCGCCTGGTGCCCGGCTTCGAAGCCCCGGTGAAGCTGGCGTACTCGGCCAAGAACCGCTCCGCCTCGATCCGCATCCCCTTCGTGTCCAACCCGAAGGGCCGCCGCATCGAAGCGCGCTTCCCGGATCCCCTGTGCAACCCGTACCTGGGCTTCTCGGCCCTGCTGATGGCGGGCCTGGACGGCGTGGAAAACAAGATCCACCCGGGCGAAGCCGCCACCAAGGACCTGTACCACCTGCCGCCGGAAGAAGACGCGAAGATCCCGACCGTCTGCCACAGCCTCGACCAGGCCCTGGACTACCTGGACAAGGGCCGTGGTTTCCTGACCAAGGGCGGCGTGTTCACCGACTCCATGATCGATGCCTACATCGAGCTGAAGATGGGCGAAGTCACGCGCTTCCGCATGGCGACGCACCCGGTCGAATACGACATGTACTACTCGCTGTAACGGACGATCACGCGGTCGCCCTGCGGCGACACGCGTCATTCGACTGTAAAAAAATACAGCGGTAGCGTATCCAAGGGGCGAATTTTTCGCCCCTTTCCTTTTTAAATCAATGGGTTAATTGGCATTCCGGAGAGATTGGGTCATACTGCAAGACCGTCCTGCGCATCCATGATGCTAGGAGAACGCTTTTGAAACTCGCTTACCTTGTCCCTGCCGCGGCGCTCTTGTTCGCCGCAAGTTCTTTCGCGCAGAAGCCGATCTGGCGCTGCAACGGCAACGCCTACACGAACGACCAGGCGGAAGCCACCGCCAAGAATTGCAAGCTCGTCGAAGGCGGCAACGTCACTGTCGTCACGGGCACGCGCGTCGCACCGGTCGCCACCACAGCGCCCCCGGCCGCCGCGCCCGGTGTGCGCGTGGCCGCGGCCCCGCCGCGCATCGACTCCACCGAGCAGCGCACGCGCGACGGCGAAGCCCGCACCATCCTCGAAGCCGAACTCAAGAAGGCGGAAGCCCGCCAGGAAGAGCTGCTGAAGGAGTGGAACAACGGCGAGCCCGAGAAAATGGGCCCCGAGCACCGCAACCACCAGAAGTACCTGGACCGCGTCGCCGAGCTCAAGGCGAACATGACGCGCAACGAAAGCGACATCGCCGGCCTGAAACGCGAGCTCGGCCGCGCAAAATGAGGGCTTGAACAAGCCCGCCGCTTCCGTCCACTTCGACCGCTTCCAGTCGTTTGACCTGCTGGCCACGCTCGTGGCCGTGGTGCGCGGCGACGGGATCGTGCTCTTCGCCAACGCCGCTCTCGAAGACGCGCTGGGTTCCTCCCGCCGGACCATCGAAGGCGCGAACTTCCCTCCCTTCTTCACCGAACCCAACCTGCTGCGCACGGCGCTCGACGGCGCGCGGGGCAACGAATATGCCGCGCTGCGCTACGACGCCTGGCTGGTCCGCCAGAACGCCGACCCGATGCCGGTGCACGTGGTGCTGGCGCAGACCGAATCGCCCGACGAGTTCGTCATCGAACTGTTGCCCCTCGAGGCCCAGGCCCGGCAGGATCGGGAAGAACGCCTCATGGACCAGGCCCAGGCCAACAAGGAGCTGATCCGGAACCTGGCGCACGAGATCAAGAACCCCCTGGGCGGCATCCGGGGCGCGGCGCAGCTGCTGGAGATGGAGATCGAGTCGCGCGACCTGAAGGAATACACCAAGGTCATCATCCATGAGGCCGACCGGCTGCAGACGCTCGTCGATCGCCTGCTGGCGCCGCACCGGCGGCCGCACGTGGTGGGGGACGTCAACATCCACGAAGTGTTCGAGCGGGTCCGCTCGCTCATCCTGGCCGAGTTCCCGCGAGGATTGAAGGTCGTGCGCGACTACGACACGTCCATCCCCGAGTTCCGGGGTGACCGCGAGCAGCTGATCCAGGCTGTGCTGAACATCGCCCACAACGCGTGCCAGGCGCTGGCCGATCGCATCGCGGCCGGGGACGCGCTGCTGAATTTCCGCAGCCGGATCAACCGGCAGGTGACATTCGGCAAGCAGCGCTATCGACTGGCACTGGAATTGCATGTCATCGACAACGGGCCCGGTGTACCGGACTCGATCAAGGACCGCATCTTCTATCCGCTGGTGTCGGGGCGGGAAGGCGGCTCCGGCCTGGGGCTGACGCTGGCACAGACGTTCGTGCAGCAGCACCATGGCCTGATCGAGTGCGACAGCGTGCCGGGCAGGACCGACTTCAAGATCCTGATCCCGCTGCCCTAGAGAACTGTACTTTTAGAACCGAGGCGACAAGGGACCCATGAAGCCGATCTGGATCGTTGACGATGACCAATCCATCCGCTTCGTGCTCGAAAAAGCGCTGATGCGCGAGGACCTGCCCACGCGCAGCTTCACGAACGCGCGCGAGGTGATGCTGGCGCTCGATGCGGCGAACGACGAGGATGGCCCGCAGATCCTCGTGAGCGACATCCGCATGCCGGGCGGCTCCGGGCTGGACCTGCTGACCAAGGTCAAGGAAAAGCACCCCGGCCTGCCCGTCATCATCATGACGGCCTTCTCCGACCTGGACAGCGCCGTCTCCGCCTTCCAGGGCGGCGCCTTCGAATACCTGCCGAAACCTTTCGACCTGCCCAAGGCGATCGAACTGATCCGGCGCGCGGTGGAGGAAAGCCAGCGCGAGGAGGTGGCCGAGGAACGCATGGCGGCCGCCCCCGAGATGCTGGGCCAGGCGCCGGCCATGCAGGACGTCTTCCGCGCCATCGGCCGGCTCTCGCAAAGCAACGTGACCGTGATGATCACTGGCGAGTCGGGCTCCGGCAAGGAACTCGTGGCGCGCGCCCTGCACAAGCATTCACCGCGCGCCAACGGACCTTTCGTCGCCATCAACACGGCGGCCATCCCGAAGGACCTGCTCGAGTCCGAGCTGTTCGGCCACGAACGCGGTGCTTTCACCGGCGCGCAGACGATGCGGCGCGGCCGCTTCGAGCAGGCCGAAGGCGGCACGCTGTTCCTGGACGAGATCGGCGACATGCCCTTCGACCTGCAGACGCGGCTGCTGCGCGTGCTGTCGGACGGCCACTTCTACCGGGTGGGTGGCCACAACGGGATCAAGGCCAACGTGCGCGTGATCGCCGCCACGCACCAGGACCTGGAGCAGCGCGTCAAGGAAGGCAACTTCCGCGAAGACCTGTTCCATCGGCTGAACGTGATCCGCCTGCGGCTGCCCGCCTTGCGCGAACGGCTGGAGGACATCCCGATGCTCGCGCGGCATTTCCTGCAGCAAAGCGCCAAGCAGCTGGGCGTGGAGCCCAAGCGTATTTCGGATGCCGCGCTCACGCGGCTGACCACGTTCGCCTTCCCGGGCAACGTCCGCCAATTGGAGAACATCTGCCACTGGCTGACCGTCATGGCGCCCGCGCAGCTGATCGAGCCCAAGGACCTGCCGCCCGAAGTGGGCAGCGGGGCCGGCGAGTCCGCCGTGCCGCGTGCGCAAGCCGCGCCGGCCGAAGCCCTCAAAGTGGCGGATGGCGAAGCGGCCGCGGCGGCCCCGTCCACCATCACCTTGGCGGCTTCCGCGGGTCCTGCGAGCTGGGAATCCGGCCTGGAGGCCGAGGCGATGCAGCTGCTGGTGAGCGGCCACCACGACGTGTGGGACCAGCTGACGAAGCGCTTCGAATCGAAGCTGATCCTGACCGCGCTGTCGAACACGCGCGGGCGCCGCATCGAGGCCGCGCAGAAGCTGGGGATCGGGCGGAACACCATCACCAGGAAGATCCAGGAGCTCGGCCTGGAATGAATTTCTCCCTCCCCCTCCGGGGGAGGGCCGGGGTGGGGGCGCCGCGTGCCACCGGTGCGCCCCCATCCCAACCTTCCCCCGGAGGGGGAAGGAGCCATACCTAGATCTCCACCGTCACCGGCGCGTGATCGCTCGGCTGCTTCCACTTGCGCGGCACCCGGTCGATCGAACATGACTTCACCAGCGGCTTCAGTGGTTCGCTCACCAGGATGTGGTCGATGCGCAGGCCCCGGTTCTTCTGGTAGCCCAACATGCGGTAGTCCCACCAGCTGAAGCTTTTCTCCGGCTGCTCGAACAGGCGGAACGCATCGGCCAGCCCGAGGGCGAGCAGCTGCCGGAAGTGGTCGCGCTCCTCGGTCGTGTGGTGGATGGTCTCGCGCAGGCCTTCGGGGTCGTAGGAGTCGCGATCCTCTGGCGTGATGTTGAAGTCGCCCAGCAGCACCAGGTTCGGGTGCCGAGCCAGTTCCGCCTGAAGGTAGGACTGCAGCCCCCGCAGCCAGTTCATCTTGTAGGCGAACTTGTCGGTGCCCGGCGACTGGCCGTTGACGAAGTAGCCGTTGACCAGCCGGATTTCGCCCTGCGGCGTGTCCAGCGTCACCGAGAGCACCCGCGAGCTGTCGTCCTCGAAGCCGACGATGTTTTTCACCACGTCGCGGACCGGCATCCGGCTCATCACCGCGACACCGTTGTACGTCTTCTGGCCGAACACGGCACAGTGTTCGTACCCGGCGGCGCGGATGGCGTCGAGCGGGAACTTGTCGTCGGTGAGCTTCAACTCCTGCAGGCACAGCACGTCGACCGGGTTGGCCGCCGTCCAGTCCAGCACGTGCTGCAGCCGGGCCGTGAGCGAGTTGACGTTCCAGGTCGTGATCTTCATACGTGCACGACCGCCAGGGCGCCGATGCCCAGGCCGATGGCGCCCAGCGCGAACATGCCGTATTCCAGCCACTTCTTGCGTGTCAGCAGCGCGATGGCGGCCAGGGCAATCGACACTTGCAGCGCCGTCGTCGCCTGGGCCCAGCGGTGGTGCAGGTGCATCTGGTCGTCGCTGCGCTTGTCCCAGTCCTTCGCCTCGGCCTCCACCTTCTCGGCCTGGGCCTGGATCTCCTTCTCGCCCTCGTAGCGGTCGATCTTGGCCTGGTATTTCTCCTTGTCGGCCGCCACCGGGGCGAGATCACGCGAGACTTCGGCCAGCGACTGCTTCGTGCTCTTCGCCTGGAAGTAGTTCCACTGGTTGGAGGCCTCGGTCTTCTTGATGGCCGCGTTGTTCTTGTAGAGGCCGGCGTTCGCCTGGGTCGCACCGCCCATGTAGGCGAAGATGGCGCCCACCGTGGCGATCACCGCGGTGAACAGCGCGATCTGGTTGGTCATGCTGCCGCCGGCGATGCCGTGGTGCGACTTGTCGCCTTGCGCCGCATGCTCGCGCGCATGCTCCAGTTCGTGGTCATGGGGTCCGTGCACGTGGAAGGCTCCGCCTGACATGTCATTGCCTCTTTTTTGAAGTGTTGGTGTAGGTCACGAAACTGAAGGCCAGGCCATTGCGCGAGGTGTGGCGTTCGCGCGCGGTCTCCTGCCACTCCGGACCCAGCTCGGGTGCGAAGGCGTCGCCTTCGAAATCGGCTTCGATCTCGGTCACCAACGCGCTGTCAGCCAGCGGCAGGGCCTGCCGGTAGATCTCCGCGCCGCCCAGCACCCAGGCCTCCGGCACGCCCGCGCACAGGCGCACCGCTTCCTCGAGCGACGCCGCGGGCAAGGCACCCTCGGCCCGCCAGCCAGCCTGCCGGGTGACCACGATATTCGTGCGGCCGGGCAGAGGCCGGAATTTCTCCGGCAGCGAATCCCAGGTCTTGCGGCCCATGATGACGTGGTGGCCCATGGTGACCTGCCGCAGGTACGCCATGTCTTCGGGCACCCGCCAGGGGATGGTGTTGTCCTTGCCGATGACGCCGTTGGCCGCGCGGCCGAAGATCAGGTTCAGTTTCATGCGAGCGCATTCTCCACCCGCCGGCGGGTGGCCCGGTAAAGGGGATGTTCGATGGTGCGGTAGTGCAGCCAGGCAGCCAGCGTCACCAGGGCCAGGCTGGCCGCCCAGAGCGCCCAGGCGAAGTGACCGGGCCAGCCGAGCGCGCGAGGGATGAAATACAGCAGCACCAGCAGCAGGATGTGGCCGAGGTACAGCGCATACGACGCGTCGCCCAGCCGGGCCAGCGCCAGCGGAAACGTGCGCACGGGCGGCGGCGCCAGCAGCGCGCTCACGACCAGGGCCGCCGACATGCCGCCGAACAGCAGGACCCGCAACGGCGCGTGGACGAATTCGGCCAGGCCATGCTGGTACAGCTCGGCCCCGAAGTGGGCCGCTGCCGCCAGGCCCGCGAACACCGCCGCGGCCACGGGCCAGGGCCAGAGCGCGAGGCGCGGGCGGGCACGCACCAGGTCGCACAGCAGGAAGCCCGCGATGAATTCCAGCACGAAGGGCGACGCGACGTAGAGCTGGAAAACGTTCAGGTCCTGGTAGCGCGGAACGCTGTACCGTCCCATCGAGGCTTCGTAGGCCATCGTCGCCAGCACGAGCAACGCCCACGCGGCCAGTGCCTTGCGCAGCGCCGGGCGGGGCAGCCACAGGAGCAGGCCGATCACCAGGTAGAAGTAGATCTCCATGCTCAGCGTCCACAGGATCGGCAGGACGTAGCTCACCACATCGGTGAGCGGCAACAGCAGGAACGAACCCAGCACGTTCTTGTCGGCGAGTGGCCAGTCCCACCAGTGGAAGGCGGCGAGGTAGGCGAAGAAGATCGGCCACCAGCCCACGTAGATGCGGCACAGGCGCACGGCGATGAAACGCTTGACGGCGGCGGCCCCGGCAACGAACCCGCGGGTGTTCTCCGCGATCACCGCCCCGCTGATCACGAAGAAGAGATCGACCCCGGCGAATCCCAGCAGGAAGGTGCCGCGCAGCCATGAAGGCCATTCCGGCTGGTATTCCGGCGGCACCACGATCGGCTGCAGCATGTGGAACAGGACGACCCACAGCGCCGCGGCGAAGCGCAGGATCTGGATGTTCTGGACCATGCGGGCGGCGAGCCGCGCGTCAGACCGCGACCGGCGCCTTGATCGCCCCGTGGCACTGGTAGTCCAGCACCTCGAAGTCCTCGTACTGGTAGTCGAGGATGGAGGCCGGCTTGCGCTTGATGTTCAGCGTCGGGTAGGGGTAGGGCGCGCGGCTCAACTGCAGTTCCACCTGCTCGTGGTGGTTGCTGTAGATGTGGCAGTCGCCGCCGGTCCAGACGAAGTCGCCCACCGCCAGCTCGCACTGCTGCGCGATCATGTGCGTGAGCAAGGCATAGCTGGCGATGTTGAAGGGCACGCCCAGGAAGATGTCGGCGCTGCGCTGGTACAGCTGGCAGGAGAGCTTGCCGTCCGCCACGTAGAACTGGAAGAAGGCGTGGCAGGGCGCCAATGCCATCTTGGGGAGGTCCGCCACGTTCCAGGCGCTCACGATGATGCGCCGCGAATCGGGGTTGGTCTTGATGGTGTGGATCGCCTGTGCGATCTGGTCGATGTGCCCGCCGTCCGGCGTCGGCCAGCTGCGCCATTGCACACCGTAGACCGGGCCCAGGTCGCCGTCCTCACGGGCCCATTCGTCCCAGATCGTCACGCCGCGCTCGCGCAGCCAGTTGTTGTCGCTGGAGCCCTGCAGGAACCAGAGCAGCTCGACGATGATGGACTTGAGGTGGACCTTCTTGGTGGTCACCAGCGGGAAGCCCTCGTTCAGGTCGAACCGCATCTGGTGGCCGAACACGCTGCGCGTGCCGGTGCCGGTGCGGTCGGTCTTGGGCGTGCCATGCGCGTAGACATGGCGCATGAAGTCTTCGTATTGAGTGCGGACGGGGCGGTCGGTGGCCATGCCGGATTATCGCAACGAGCCCAGCACGCGGCCGGGGTTGAGCAGATTCCCCGGGTCCAGCGCCAGCTTGATGGCCCGCATCATCCCCAGCGCCACCGGCGACTTGTGGTGCGGAAGCTTCTCGGCCTTCAACAGGCCGATGCCGTGTTCGGCGGAAATCGAGCCGTCGAACTTCTGCACCTGGTCATAGACCAGCGTGTTCACTTCGATCTCGCGCTCGCTCAGGAAGGCCGCCGCATCCCCGCCTTCCGGCGCCTGGACGTTGTAGTGCAGGTTGCCGTCACCGAGGTGGCCGAAGTTCACCAGGCGCACCCCCGGGATGTGGCTGGTCAGCAGCGCCCCTGTTTCGGAACAGAACTGCGGAATGCGCGACACGGGAATCGAGATGTCGTGCTTGATGTTCAGGCCTTCGTCGGCCTGCGCCAGGGGAATGGACTCGCGCACGTGCCAGAGCTGGCGTGCCTGCGCGATGTTCTCGGCCACCACGGCATCGGTGACCAGGCCTTGCTCCAGCGCGGTTTCCAGCAGGCGCTCGAACTGCGCGCGGGCATGCGCTTCCGATTCCTGGTCGGCGTTTTCCAGCAGCACGCAGAACGGCGTCTCCTGAAGGAAGGGCACGCGCTGCTGCGGATAGTGCTTCGCCACCAGCGACAGTGCGAACTGCCCCATCACCTCGAAACCGGTGAGGGAGGCACCCAGGGTCTGCTGCGCGAGACCCAGCAGGCTGACCGCGGCCTCCAGCGACGGCACCGCCGCCCAGGCCGTGAGCGTCGCCGCGGGCAGGGGGTAGAGCTTCATCGTCGCGCCGGTGATCACGCCAAGCGTGCCTTCGCTGCCGATGAACAGGTCGCGCAGGTCGTAGCCGGTGTTGTCCTTGCGCAGCCCGGAGAGGCCGTCCCAGATTTCGCCCTGCGCCGTGACCACTTCCAGCCCCAGGCAGAGGTCGCGCGTGTTGCCGTAGCGCAGCACCTGCGTGCCGCCCGCGTTGGTGGCGAGGTTGCCGCCGATGGTGCAGCTGCCCTCGGCCGCCAGGCTGAGGGGAAACAGGTGGCCCGCCGCCTCCGTGACCTCCTGCAGGTTCTGCAGCACGCAGCCGGCGTCCGCCGTCACGGTCATGTTGGCGGGATCGATGTGGCGGACCTGGTTCATCCGCTTCAGGCTCAGCACGACTTCCCGTCCGGAGGCGTCGGGCGTGCTGCCCACGACCATGCCGGTATTGCCGCCCTGCGGGACGATGGGCGCGCCGGCTTCGGCGCAGGCCCGCACGACAGCGGCCACCTCCTGCGTGGAGGCTGGCCGCACCACGGCCAGCGCCTTGCCGCGCATCCGCTTGCGCCAGTCCTGCTCGTAGGCCGCGAGGTCGCCCTCGGTGAGAACGTGGGCGTCACCCACGGCGGCGCGCAGCCGCGCAATCAGATCAGTCATGGTGTTTTCCGCAATCGTTGGCGCACGTGCAGCACGCACGCCGTGAACAGGACGAGGCACAGCACGACTTCGACGATCGCGAGCACGGCACTCGTGCCTCGGTCGCTCGTCGCGCGGACCGCGCCTTCGATGAAATAGATCCACACCAGCAGGCTCATCCAGCGGTAGGTGTAGAGGCGCATGCGCAGCAGCCCGCCGAGCGGAATGCACAGGGGCAGCACCTTGATCGCGAGCCAGGTACCGCCCGGCCGCAGCGGCGCCAACCAGAGCTCCCAGGCCACGCCCAGGGCGATCAGACCCAGCACGCTGCCGACGGCGAGCCAGCGGGTGGCTTCCACGGCGGGTGAGGCCGCGACGGCAACTTCGGAGGAGGGCATAGATCGAATGGCATCATAGCGGCCACATGAACATGGGCCGACTGCTTGCCGTCCTGGGGCGCTTCCCCTGGTGGACGACGCTCCTCACCCTGCGCGAACGCTTTCGCGAGGACCGGCTCGGCATGTCCGCGAGCAGCCTGACCTTCACCACCACCATCGCGCTGGTGCCGTTCTTCACGGTGGTGCTGGCCGTGTTCACTGCGTTCCCCATGTTCGGCAAGCTGCAGGCGGGCGTGCAAGCCTGGCTGGTGCAAAGCCTGGTGCCCGACGCGATCTCGCGCCAGGTGCTGGGTTACCTGACGCAGTTCGCCGGCAAGGCCAGCCGCCTGGGCAGCGTCGGCCTGGCGGTCCTGCTGGTCACCGCGCTGGCGCTCGTGCTGACGATCGACCGCACCCTGAACGGCATCTGGCGCGTCCGCCGGGTGCGCCCGCTGCCCCAGCGCGTGCTGATCTACTGGGCCGCCATCACGCTGGGCCCCCTGTTGCTGGCCGCCAGCCTGAGCACCACGTCGTACGTGCTGTCGGCCTCGCGCGGACTGGTGGGTGCGCTCCCGGGCGGCCTCACGCTGCTGCTGGACCTGTTCGAGTTCGTCATGGTCGCGGCGGCGCTGAGCGCGCTCTACCGGTTCGTGCCGAACACGCCGGTGCGCTGGGCGCACGCCTTGGCCGGCGGGGTGTTCGGCGCGCTGGGCATGGAAATCGCCAAGCGCCTGCTCGCCTGGTACCTGAGCCTGGTGCCGACGTATTCGATGGTGTATGGCGCCTTCGCGACGCTGCCCATCCTGCTGGTGTGGATCTACATGGCCTGGGCGATCGTGCTGCTGGGCGCCGTGATCGCGGCTTACCTGCCCAGCCTGCTGGCTGGCGCGCGGCGGCACGGCGGTGGCCCGGGCTGGCCCTTCCAGCTCGCGCTCGAGGTGCTGCAGCACCTGGAACGGGCGCGCGTCGGCGCGCGCCGCGGCATGAGCGCGACCGAGCTGGCCGATGCCCTGGAGGTGGACCCGCTGCAGCTCGAACCGGTGCTGCAGACGCTGGTGCAGCTGGACTGGATCGGACGCCTCAACGAGGTCGACGACCAGGAGGGCACCCGTTTCGTGCTGTTGGCTGACGCGGAGTCGACGGCGCTCGAGCCCTTGCTGCGGCACCTGTTGCTGCCATCGTCACCCGCCACCGAGAAACTCTGGACCAGTGGGCGGCTTTCGTCGGTGTACCTGAAGGACGTGCTGTGATCGCGTTGCCGGCCTTGCCCTCCACCCTGGAGGTGATCGAGGCGCATGCCCTGCGGCAGCCGGCCGCGCCGGCGTTGCATGAAGGCTCCTTGCACCTGGATTTCGCCGGCTTGGACCGGGCGCTGCGCAACTGCGCGACCGAGTTGCATCGGCTCGGCATCCGCCGCGGCCACCGGGTGGCGGTGGGCGGCCCGGGCTTCGCGCGGCAACTCATCGTGGTGCTCGCATGCGAGGCGCTCGGCGCCGCCACCGCTTCGTTCCTCGGGGAGGGCGACCCGGACGCGCCCGAGCTGTTCGCGCTGGTCGACTGGGTGGTGGCTGGCGTACCGCAGGCCGTGCCGGGCTCACGCTTCGTGCTGATCGACGACGCGTTCCTGCAGCCGTTTTTCACCCAGGTTCCGCCGGCCAGCCGCATCCGCACCGAGCTCGCGTTGCATGAACTGCAGCGCATCGCGCGCACTTCCGGCTCCAGTGGCAAGTCGAAATTCATCGCGATATCGCGCCAGGCCCAGGAAGGTTGGGTGGCCGGCACGCTTGATCTGTCCCATTTCGTCCCGTCCTCGCGCCTGCTCGTGTGCGGCCCGCTCGTCATGAATGCGGCCCTGGCACGCAGCAGCCGCTGCCTGCGCGCCGGAGGCCTGGTGATGGTGGGCGGAGGTGCCGAATTGCCCACCCTGGCGCCAACCGACGTCTGGGGCCTGCCGCTGCACCTGGAGCGCCTGCTGGATGAAGCGCCGGCGGGCTACAGGGCGCCCCATCCCGTGTCGGTCACGACCGTGGGAGGCGCGCTGCGCGCCGACTTGCGGGTGCGGATCGAGCAGGCTTTCGGCGCCCTGGTGGTCAATCGCTACGGCAGCAACGAGGCCGGCTCGGTGTGCTACGAGATGGACGCTCAGGGCGTGGGCTGGCTGAGTCCCGCAGTCGAAGTGCGCATCCTGGACGCCGAGGGCGCCGAGGTTGCGCCCGGCGGCTATGGCGCCATCGCGCTGCGCACCCCCTCGATGGCCGACGGTTACCTGGGCCAGCCGGAGGAGGTGAACCAGGCATTCCGTGGTGGCTGGTTCCACAGTGCCGATGTCGGGGCCGTCGTGGGGCCGCGGCGGCTGCACTTGCTGGGACGCCAGGACGACCTGATCAATGTCGCCGGCATCAAGCTGCCCGCCTCGCGCGTGGAGGAGGACTTGCGGCGGCTGGCGCTCGGTGAGTGCACGGTGCTGGCCGTGAACGGCTCGAGCGCGTCCGCCGCGGCGGTCGGCGTGGCGGTCGTGTTGACGCCCGGCGTGACCCAGGCTGAAGCCGTGCGGCGCATCGCCGAGGTCTTGCAGCCGGTGCAGCCAGCGTCGGTTCGCGTGCTGTTCGTTTCCGGCCTGCCCCGCCTGCCCAACGGCAAGCCGGACCGCATGGCGCTGCTGCGGCTGTTTGCCTAGAACGGGATCTTGCCCGTCCAGATGTCCTTGTACATCGCCCAGTCGCCCATGAAGCTGTAGAGCGGCCGCTTGAAGCTGGCGGGCTTGTTCTTCTCGAAGCCGAAGTGGCCGGCCCAGGCGAAGCCATAGCCGAACAACAGCCCGGCCAGCAGCCACCAGGCGTTGGCCGTGACCACCATGGTCACCAGGCAGGCCAGCGACAGGCTGCAGCCCACGAAGTGCAGCCGCCGGCAGGTGCGGTTGCTGTGCTCGCGCAGGTAGAACGGGTAGAAGTCCGCGAAGGTCTGGAAAGACCGGGGATCGATCTCGGTGGCGGTGCTGCTCATCGAATGTCTCCTGGTGCCTGTGGGCGAAGTTTAGGCCACTGAGAAGGGCGCCTTCAAGAACCCGCGGAACCGCGCGCGGCCGCCGCGCGTCGGCGCTTCGGTGAGACGGTAACGCGGGAAGCGCGCGAGAAATCGCCCGATGGCCACCCGGCCTTCCAGCCGCGCCAGGCTCAGGCCCGCGCATTGGTGGATGCCGAAGCCGAAGGCAAGATGGCGGTTGTTCACCCGCGCCAGATCCAGCACGTCGGGCGTGGAGAACTGCGCCGGGTCCCGGTTGGCCGCCGCGATGCACAGCGTGACCAGCGCGCCTTCCGGCAGTGCCACGCCGCCGACCTCGCAAGCGCGGACTGCCCGGCGGTTGCCGAGCTGGTTGGACGACTCGAAGCGCAGGAACTCATCGACGGCCACCGTGAGCAGGGGCTCCAGCGCGTCCCAGTCCGGCCGGGGGCCGAGACGCTCCAGCAGCCACGCCTTTTGCGCCGGCCATTCTTCCAGGGCGACCAGCGCATTGCCGATGAGGTTGGTGGTGGTTTCGTGACCTGCATTGAGGATGAAGATGCAGTTCTGCAGCAGTTCCACTTCGCTCAGCTGCTCGCCGTTCTCGCCCTCGATCAGGCGCGTGAGCACGTCGTGCTCGGGATCCAGCGGCACCTGGCGGCGCTCGGCGACCAGGCCTCTCAAATAGCCGAGGAACTCGGTGACGCTGCGGTTGCCCAGCGCTTCCTGCTCGGGTGTCAGCTTCGGTTCCAGCGCGCCCAGGATGGCCAGCGACCAGGCGCGCAGCGGTTCGCGGTCGGCATGCGGCACCCCCAGCAGGTTGCCGATGACTTCCACCGGGATGGCGGAGGCGAAGTCCTCGATCAGGTCGCCGCCGCCTTTCGCTTCGATGCCGTCCAGCAGGCCTTCGACGAGCATGATCAGGCCCGGCTCCATCGCGGAGATGGCGCGGCGGGTGAGTGCGCCCATGATCAGCTTGCGCACGCGCGTGTGCAGCGGCGGGTCGTTGAACACCAGGCTGGTGGTGTGGTGCTCCAGCAGCGCGGAGGCGGCTCCATACTTGGGCGTGAACTCGACCTTCTTGTCGGAGCTGAAGGCCTGCGCGTCGCGGTAGACCGCGACCAGGTCCGCATGGCGCGTGAGGAAGTACGAGCCGTCCGGCATCTGCCGCACCGGCTGCGTCTCGCGCAGCGCCGCGTACACGGGATAGGGGTTGGCGTAGAAGTCGGCGGGCAGGGCGCGCAGGTCGAGCCCGGCGGCAATTTCGCGCGCGCGCTCGGGCGTCATGGCGGGCGTGATGGACGGCATGGCGGGATTGTGCCGCGCCGCGCTCAGGGCTGGAGCGGTCGCAGCTGGTCGTCGGCCAGCCCGACCAGCAGGGCCCGGCCGTCGGGCAGGACGCGGAATTCGCCGAAGCGCGCGCGTTCGAAGCGCGCGGCCTCGCCTTCACGGAAGAACCAGGCGTCGGTGACCAGGATCCAGCGCCCGTCCTTGGGCGTGAGCTCGATCCGGAATTCGCCGGCAGCCAGCGCTTCACCGGGCCGGGCGATGCGCGAGAGCTGCGCCACGCCGCGGGCATCGCGGCTGGCCACGGCGTGGGGCCGGCGGCCGCCCGCCAGCGGGGGCAACTCGCCGGCGGCCGCACCCGGCACGTTGAACGCCAGGCGCATGAAGTCGCCCTGCATCAGGGAGCGCGGGTCCACCGGCGCGAGCGCGACGTAGACCTTGTCACCTTGCGCGATCAGGCGTTCCTTCTGCCAGATGGAGAGGTTGGCCGCCGCCAGCACCAGCACGGCGGTCACGAGAACGAGAACCGGCCCGCGGCGCAGCTGCGGCGCAGGCGCGGCACCCGTCGCGCGCGGCCCACGGCCCGCCCACCAGGCGGCTGCGGCCAGCGCGGCGCCGGCTGCGGCCAGCACGATCGCCTTGAGCGCGAGCGGCCAGGCGAGCTGGTAGTAGAACGCGCCGACGATCCACGCGGCCGCGAGCGCCGCGGCACCGGCCAGGCGCCAGCGCTGCGAGGTCGCGGTCAGCACCAGCGCGAGCAGCACGGCGCCCAGGGCCGGCAGGAAGAAGGCGAGCACCGCGAGGACGATTCCCGCCAGCGCCGCGGCCGGCCGCCGCAGCGTCGCCCAGCGCCGGCCCGCCAGCACCACCGCGGCGGCCGCGAGCGAGAACGAGATCGCCTGCATGGCCGCGCCCATGGCCGACCAGCCGCTGCCGTCCGCGATGCCGCGGAATCCGCCGAGGTTGCCCGCCACGAACATCGTGATGCCGGATTGCACAGCCAGCCCGGCGAGCACCGGCAGCAACCATCCCGCCGCGACGGATTCCACCAGGGCGGCTTGCCGCGCCCGCTCGCCGGATGCCAGCACACGCTGCTGCAGCCACAGCGCCGCCGCCCAGGCGGCCAGCGTGCCGTGCAATGCCAGCCAGAAGCTGTCCAGCTCGCCGCCCCGGCCGACGTGCTCGAACGGCACGATCACGCCCATGAACGCGGCAGCGGCGGCCGCCCCGAGCAGCACCCGCAGCCACGGCCGGTCCAGCAGCGCGCACAGGCCGAGTGCCACGGCGCAGAGCAAGCCGGCTGCCGGCGCATCCGGCAGGTCGCGGAAGAAGGCCATGGCCAGGCAGCCGCCGCCCACCACCAGCGCCGGCATCGCCAACTGCTCGACGAAGGTCGGCAACTCGCGTGCCCGCAGCAGCACGACGGCCGCCGCGAGCAGCAGCACACCGACGAAGTAGGCCCCGGCGCTGTTGGCGATCAGCCCGCCCAGCAGCAGGCCGGCGACGCCGAGCAGCGGCACGGCCGCCAGCCAGGCCCCCAGGGCAATCAGCAGCACGACCGGCCAGGGCCGGGATTCTTGCGGTGGCAGGGCGGCGCCTGCCGGCAGCACACCACGGTCGGCGGCGGCCTGAAGAAGCTCGTCCATGTTCGTGTTCATTCCACATGCTCCCCACGGGCGCGCGCCAGCCGCAGGATGAGGCTGACCGAAGCGGCCAGCAGCCCCGCGGCAGCGAGGCCGAGCAGCAGCAACCGGCCCACCCAGTCACCGCCGCCTATGTCGAACATGGCCCGGCCCATGCCGGCGACCAGCAGGGTGTCGAGACCCAACGCGACCGCGCTGAGCAGGAAGATGTCGAAGGCGCCGCGCAGCGCGAGTGCCGCCGCGGCGGCGCAGAAGGCGAGCACGCCCAGTGCGTACATGCCTCCCACGTCGCGCAGGAACAGCCCCCCGATGGACGTCATCGTGATTCCGACCACGGCCAGCGTGCCGGCCGTTCGCAGGGCCCAGGGGCCCGCGCCGGTGAAGCGCCGCGCCCAGGGACCGAGCGCGGCCACCACGATGCCCATGGCGGCCCAGGCAGCGGCATAGACCCCCAGGTCCTGCCGCTCCATCCGCCACCGGTGGCCCGTGTGCGCCTGGACCCAGAGCGAGATGCCGGTCACCGCGACCAGGGCCCAGGGCGCCCAGACCACATCGCTGCGAACGCCCAGGCACAGGGGGAGGGTCAAAAGCGCCCAGACGGCGAACAGCTGCCACGGGTCGGCGCCGGTCTGGTAAGTCTGGCCGAAGTACGCGAACAGGCCGCCGGTGGCCAGCAAGGCCATCAGGCCGAGCGGGGGCGCCAGCCGCGGCCGCAGCGCCGCACCGACGCCGAAGGCGAGCACCAGCGCCTGCAGCAGGCCGAACCGGCCTGCGCGCCCCAGGGTGTCCCAGTTGGCGGCCAGCCAGAGGATCAGGCCCAGGCCGCCGAGCGCCGCGCCCGTGACGGCCACCGCGGGCCAGAGCCAGCGGCGTACCGCCGGGGGCTCGTCCGCCAGGCCGGCCAGCGCGAAAAGGTTTCGCGTGGCGCCGGCATCGAGTGCATGGCGATCGGCCAGTTGGTACAAGGCCAGGCGCAGGTTCATGGGATCACCTCCTGGGCCGGGATCTTGCCCTGCCACGGCCGATGTGCCCCTGGGCGGAGGCGGAAGTGGCGCCCGGCGCCCGCTTCGGGCGCATCCGGCGATACCGGCGCGCGCCTCAGCGCAGGAAATCCTTCAACGCGAACAGCACCTCGTCGGGCGCCTCGTTCATCATCTGGTGGCCCCCCTGCACGACGACCGTGCGGCCGTCGCGCGCCTTCGCCTGCAGCGACGCCGCGGCCTTGGGCGGCGTCATCGCGTCGCGCGCGCCCAGCACGAACAGCACGGGGCACTGCACGCGCGCCATCGCCTCCTCGCCGCCGCGGTAGCTGTCGCAGGCGACGAAGCCGCGGTGGAACACGTTCACTTCCTTGTTGCTGGCCAGCACGCGCTTCTTCAGGGCCCGCGACGCGCCGTAGATCCAGGTGCCCGGCCCCAGCGCCGAGGGCGGCGGCGCCAGCATGGAGTGCGAGAACACGTTGTCCATCTCGATGGCCTTCATGGGGTCGTTCAGCGAGTTCTCCAGCAGCGCGGCCGAGACCCGCATCGGATAGGCGGTACCCACCATGGCCAGCTGCGAGACCTTCTCCGGCGCGCGGGCCGCGGCTTCCATGGCGGTGAGCGAGCCGAAGCTGTGCCCGACCAGCGCGGCCTTCTGAAGGCCGGCGGCGTCCAGCAGTGCCACCACGAAGTCGGCCGCCTCCTCCACCGAGCGCGGCGGCTCACCGCGGCTCCTGCAGTGCCCCGGCAGGTCGGGCGCCAGCACGTTCCAGCCGTGATGGGCGAAGTAGCGTGTCTGCAGGATCCACACGCTGTGGTCGTTCAGCACACCGTGCACGAACACCACGGTGGGCTTGGCGGCATCGAACGGCTTGCCGCCCGTGTAGCAGAAGGTCTGGTGCCCGCGGACGGTGAGTTCCATGCTCAGCTCCCCGCCTTTTCGGCCGACTTCAACGCGCGCTTTAGGTCGTCGATGATGTCGTCCGGGTCTTCCAGGCCGATCGACAGGCGGATCGTGCCTTCGGTGATGCCCGCGCCGGCGAGCGCTTCGCTGCTCATGCGGAAGTGCGTGGTGCTGGCCGGGTGGATCACCAGGGAGCGGCAGTCGCCCACGTTCGCCAGGTGGCTGAACAGCTTGAGCGCCTCGATGAACTTCTTGCCCTGTTCGCGGTTGCCCTTCATGTCGAAGCTGAACACGGAGGACACGCCCTTGGGCAGCAGTTGCTTCGCCAACGCGTGGCTGGGATGCGATTCCAGCAAGGGATGGCCGACCCGCGCGACGAAATCGTGCGCCGCGAGGAACTCCACCACCTTGCGGGTGTTGCTCATGTGCTTTTCCATGCGCAGCGGCAGCGTCTCGATGCCCTGCAGGATCACCCAGGCCGTGTGCGGGCTCATGCAGGCGCCGAAATCCCGCAGGCCTTCGCGGCGCGCGCGCAGCAGGAAGGCGCCGACGGTGGACTCCTCGCTGAAGACCATGTTGTGGAAGCCGTCGTAGGGGGCCGTCAGCTCGGCGAATTTCCCCGAGGCCTCCCAGTCGAAGCTGCCGCCGTCGACCACCACCCCGCCGATCACCGTGCCATGGCCCGACAGGAACTTGGTGGCGGAGTGGTAGACGAGGTCCGCGCCCAGCTCGAAGGGCTTCATCAGGTAAGGGGTGGTAAACGTCGAGTCCACCAGCAAGGGCAACCCCGCGTCATGCGCCACCTGCGAGACGGTCGGGATGTCGAGCACGTCCAACCCCGGGTTGCCCACGGTCTCGCCGAACAGCAGCTTGGTCTCGGGCCGGATGGCCGCCCTCCAGCCGTCGATGTCGCCCGGCTTGACGAAGGTGGTCGAGATGCCGAAACGCCGCATCGTGTAGTGCAGCAGGTTCTGGGAGCCGCCATACAGCGCGGTGCTGGCGACAATGTGCGAACCCGCGCCCATGAGGGTGGCGATCGCCAGGTGCAGCGCCGCCTGCCCGCTGGCGGTGGCGATCGCGCCGATGCCGCCTTCCAGCGCCGCCACCCGCTGCTCCAGCACCGCGTTGGTGGGGTTGCTGATGCGCGAGTAGACGTGCCCGGAACGCTCCAGGTTGAACAACGCGGCCGCGTGGTCACTGGACTCGAACACAAAGGAAGTGCTCAGGTGGATGGGGACGGCGCGGGCGCCGGTCGTCGGGTCCGGCGCGGCGCCCGCGTGGAGCGCGAGCGTGTCGAAGCCGGGGTCGGAATAGCCGGGCATGGGGGGAAATCTCCTGTGGCTGTCCTCTATGGAACTGCCCGGCATTGTGGGCTATATTCTTTTCAACGGCCGGCGCATTGAGACCGGGCCCCAGGAGAATCCCATGAAGGTCAGCGACATCCTGCGCGTCAAGGGCGGCACGCTTTTCACGGTGTCCCCCGACGAGCCGTTGACCCGCGCCATCGACGCCATGGCCGAGAAGGACATCGGCTCGCTGGTGGTCATGGAGCATGGCGACCTGGTGGGCATGCTGACCTTCCGCGAAGTGATCCAGTGCATCGTCGCCAACAAGCACGTCGTCGGCAACGCCACGGTGCGCTCGGCGATGGACGACCACCCGCTCACCTGCACGCTGGAAACCGAGCTCGACGAGGTCCGCCGCATGATGCTGGACCGGCACGCGCGCTACATGCCCGTGATGGACAAGCGCGTGCTGATGGGCGTGATCAGCTTCTACGACGTCGCCAAGACCGTGGTGGACAGCCAGAACTTCGAGAACCGCATGCTCAAGGCGTACATCCGCGACTGGCCGGCCGCCGAAGACCAGCAGCCTTCGGCGCAGCTCTGAGCGGGCTGTTCCGCCTGTTGGCGGCTGCCGTTGGGGCCGCGGCCGGGCTGGTGCCCTTCGCGGCTTCGGCCCAGGCCTTGTGCCCGGGCAGTACCGTCAGATTCATCGTTCCTTTTCCCGGCTCCGGCTCCTCCGCCGACGGCATCGCGCGTGCCGTGGCGGCGAAGCTGGGCGAGGCCTGGGGCAAGAATGTGATCGTGGACAACCGGCCCGGGGCCGGCGGAGTCGCGGCGAACCAGCTCGTGGCGGCGGCGTCCCCGGACGGGTGCACTATCGCGCTGGTGACTGCGGCCATCGGCATCAACCCGGCGCTGATGAAAAAGAAGCTGCCGTACGACACGCTCAAGGACCTCACGATGCTCGGCGTGATGGTCGACGTTCCGCTGGGATTGTTCGCCCATGCCTCATTGCCGGCGAAGACCGTGCCGGAGCTGATCGCACTCGCCAAGGCGCAGCCGGGCAGCATGACCTACGCCACGCCTGGCGTCGGCACCGGATCCCACCTCGCCGGTGAATTGCTGGCGCACAAGACCGGGACGCAACTGCTCCACGTGCCCTACAAGAATGCGGCTTCGGCGGAACTGGATCTGCTTGCCGGCCGCGTGTCGCTGATGTTTGCCGCGGTCTCCTCCGAGGTGGAGCAGGTGAAGGCGGGCAGGCTGCGCCTGGTCGCCGTCACCGGCGACAAGCGCCTGGCCGGCTTCCCTGATGTGCCGGCGATCGGCGAGTCCGTACCTGGCTACAGCATGGGCAGCTACTTCGGGGTCATCGGGCCGGGTGGCATGGACAAGGCGCTGGCCGGGCGGATCTCACTGGACATCGCCCAGGCTTTGCAGACGCCCGAGCTCCAGCGGCAGCTCGCCGCGCGGCAACTGGTGGCTGTCGGCTCCTCGCCCGAGGCTTTCGAGCGCCTGGTGCGCAAGGAAATGCAGGAGATGGGGAAGCTCGTCGAAAGCGCGGGCATTCGCATCGATTGAGAAGAACCAGGCGGTGAATGGCTGGGTCTGCTTCGGCTGACGTTCATGTCGGCAGCGATGCCATGACCCGGCCGCGGCGTGGCGACTATGGTGAGTCCTTCGCAACGAAAGGAATTGAAATGAACGATCCCGAGAAGAAGACGGCAGGCAAGGCAGCGGGCGCCGTGGGCGGGGCGGCGGCCGGTGGCGTGGTGGGCGGGGCAACCGCCGGCGCCCTGGCGGGCGGTGTGACCGGGCCGGTGGGCGCCGCGATCGGCGCGGCCGTCGGCGCCGTCGCCGGTGCCGTCATGGCGCGGAAGGCGGACCCCGCCATCGAAGACAGCTACTGGCGCGAGAACCACCAGACCCGGCCGTACGCCAGCAAGGACGTCGGCTTCGACCACTACCAGCCCGCGTACCGGGCCGGTGTCGAATCCTACAACCGCAACCCGAGCCGCACGTTCGACGAGATCGAGCCGGAACTGGGCCGCGACTGGAGCCGTGCGCGCGGCAGCTCGTCGCTGGAGTGGGAGCATGCCCGGCCGGCGGCGCGCGACGCCTGGGAGCGGGTGAGCAATGCGGCCGAGCGTGCCATCCCCGGCGACTCGGACAAGGACGGCCGCTGACGCGGTGAGCCGGGGCCGCCCCGGGCCGGAGTGGTCCCGCACCTGACCAGTGCGGCCGTGGCCGGATCTGCCAAGATGCTGCATGGACGCCGCCGTCGCTGCCTGGATCGCCAAGCTCCTGCGCGGGGTGGAATTGCCGCCGGCCGGCCAGGAGGCCGCCAACCGCATGGCACTCGAAGGCTTGACCTGGCGGGCCATGGCGGACGGAAGGCACGAATTGCGGCTGCGAACCCTGGAGATCGCTTCGATCCAGCTGGCCTCCGGGCCGCACACCATGGCGCTGGGCCGCCTGGTCGTGCAGGGGCTCGTGGGTCAGCTGCGCCTGGACGGAGCCAAACCTGAACTGATCGCGCTGGAGGCTGCCAGCGCCGAGCTGACGGATCTGGCGCTGCAGGGGCCGCTCAGCTTTTCGGCGCCAGCCGGTGCCGGCCCCTGGAAGCTCGGCCCACTCGCCGAAGCGAATGGCACCGTCCGAGCCGAGATCATCGACGCGCACCTCCTGTTCGACGCCGACGTGACGGTGCCGGTCCGGCACGGCCGGATCGATTTCAAGGACGCTACCGTCGAGCATGTGGGCCCGGACTCCCGCATGGGCGTGAGCCGGCTCGGGATCTACGTCGACGCGCCGAACGGCCGCAGCTACCTGTACCAGTTCCCGGTGACACCGCTGACCGGGGTGGAGTTCGAGGAGCGCGGCGCGCTGCTGGGCGCGGTCTCGGACCGCGGGGCCCTCCTGCTGCAGGCGTTCGCGGAGGCGACGATGAGCCAGGCGCTCCACGGACCCGGCCTGGGCCTGACCGCGCAGGCGCGCCAGATCCTGGACCGGACCGCGATCGAAGGCGAGGTGCGGCTGGGCGACGGGGCGCTCGCCATGCCGGGCCTGGAGGCCGAATTCACCGGGCGTGCCCAAGGCCGCAACGCGGTTCGCCTGCATTCGGAGGCGGTGGGTCGCGGCGTCACTTGCGACATTCCCTCGCTGGCGGTCCGGCAGGTGTTCGCGAAGATCGGCGGCGCGCCTTTCCGCTGCGACGACATCGCGGGTGCCATGCTGCTGCGGCTGTCGGTGGCCGGGACGACGTTGAATGGCAAGACCACCTGGCCGAAGCTCGAACTTCGAGGGCTGCGCTACGCGGGCGACACGTCGTCGCGCTAACCGAGCGCGTTGTGGATCACCTCCCGCAGCCGCGGATAGATCTGCCCGTTCCACTTGCGTCCGCTGAACACCCCGTAGTGCCCCACGCCCGTCTGGATGTGATGCACCTTCATGTAGGGGCGGATGCCCGTGCACAGGTCCTGCGCGGCCACGGTCTGGCCCACCGCGCAGATGTCGTCCCGCTCGCCTTCCACCGTGAACAGCCAGGTCCGGCGGATCGCCTCCGGCCGCACGGGCCGTCCGCGCCAGGTGAGTTTGCCGGCGGCGAGATCGTAGGTCTGGAACACCTTTTCCACCGTCTCGAGATAGAACTCCGCCGGCAGATCGTTCACGGCGAAGTACTCGTCGTAGAACACGCGGATCACGTCGGCCTTGTCGACCTCGCCGTCCACCAGGTGCTGGTACAGGTTGCGGAACTGCTGCTGGTGCCGCTCGAGGTTCATGCTCATGAAGGCACTGAGCTGCACGAAGCCGGGATAGACGCGCCGCAGGTGACCCCTGTGCGGCGGCGGGACGTGGGAGATCAGGTTCTTCTCGAACCACCCGATCGGCTTGCTGGTGGCCAACTGGTTCACGCCCGTCGGGTTCACACGGCAATCCACCGGGCCGGCCATCAGCGTCAGGCTGGCGGGCTGGGCGGGGTCGCCGTCTTCGGCGAGCAGCGCTGTCGCCGCGAGTGCCGCGACGCAAGGCTGGCAGACTGCCACCACATGCGCGCCGGGCCCGATGTGCCGCAGGTACCGCATCATGTAGTCGACGTAGTCATCGAGGCCGAAGCCGCCTTCGCGCAGGGCGACGTCGCGCGCGTTGTGCCAGTCGGTGATGTAGACGTCGTGGTGCTGCAGCAGGGTGCGCGCTGTTTCGCGCAGCAGGGTCGAGAAGTGGCCGGAGAGCGGGGCCACCAGCAGTACCGGCGGCTGGCCGGTGACGCCGGTCTTGCGGAACCGCAGCAGCGTGCCGAAGGGCAGGGTGAGCGCCTGTTCCTCGACCACCGGGATGTCCTGCTCGCCGGAGCGGACGGTGTGGATGCCGTACGCCGGCCGGCTGTGGGTGAGGCGCATGCGTGAGAACACGTCGAGCGCCGCGGAGATCTTGCGCAGCGGCCAGCCCTCCGTGTTGCCGAACCAGAACAGCGCGCTCTGGTGCTGCGCGAACAGTCGCAGCGGTGAGAGCAGGTCCGTCTGGGCCTGGTAGGCGTGATAGAGCATGCGTGGCCTTCCGCCGGTGAATGCACCAAGGCAGGCAAGTTGCGGGCCAGGGTTCAGACCAGGGCGCACCGGACTGGCACAACGCTTGCGTGATGCCCTGCCAAGGGGACGACACGGCCCCGCATTGGAGCTCGCACCCATGGCCAAGGCCGTCCTGACGATCAGCAGCAAGAACTACGGCGCCTGGGCCCTGCGGGGCTGGCTCATGGCCCGGCTGGCCGGCCTGGATTTCACCGAGAAGGTGATTTCCCCGGATGACCCGGCGATGAAGGCCGAAATGCTGCTGCTCTCTTCGTCGGTGCTGGTGCCGGCGCTGAAGCACAACGGCATCGAGGTCTGGGACTCGATGGCCATCGGCGAATACCTGAACGAGATCAAGCCGAAGGCGGGCCTGATGCCGGCCGACCCCAAGGCGCGGGCGCACTGCCGCTCGATCTGCGGCGAGATGCATTCGGGCTTCGCCTCCATGCGCGGGGCCTTGCCGATGAACATCAAGGCCCGCTTTCCCAACTTCAAGATCTGGTCACGCGCCCAGGCCGACATCGACCGGGTGCTGGCGATCTGGAAGGACTGCTTCGGCAAGTACGGCGGCCCTTTCCTGTTCGGCAAGCAGCCCTGCATCGCGGATGCGATGTACGCGCCGGTGGTGACGCGGTTCCTCACCTACGACGTGGCGCTGGACAAGGCTTGCGCGGCCTATTGCAAGCGCGTCATGGAACTGCCCGCGATGCAGGAATGGGTCAGCGCCGCGCAGAAGGAGCCGGACGAAATCGACGAGTTGGACGCCGAGTTTTGAGCCCTACTTCCAGGGCGTCGGGTCGGGGATCGCGCAAACCGGCTCGACATCGACCGTCTTGAAGTCCGCCGGCGAGACGATCTCCAAGTATTCCATGTCCGGCGAATAGTCGAACAGGAAGTGCCGGATGCCGGGCCGCTGGTGCACGCAGTCTCCGGCCGAAACCAGCGTCTCCTGGTCCTCGTACATGAACTTCGCCCAGCCCTTGAGCATGATCACGATCTGGAACTCCGCCTCATGGCGGTGCCAGCCCGTGCCCTTCTCCGGTGCCATGTTGGCCTTGACGAGGTGCGCGATGACCTTGCCATGCGTGGCCTCCGCGACGCCGAGGTCGCGGTAGAGGAAGAAATCCCGGAGGCCGCCGGACACGTAGTCGGTGTCGGTCGGCTTCACGTGAGAGAACGTGGTCTTGGTGCGATCCAGCATGCTTTCTCCTGATCCGGCGCCGGGTCGGCACCGCATCCGTGCGCATGCATCAACCGTTCCCGGCCCTCTGGGATAATCCCCCCTCATGAGCGGCAACACCTTCGGCACCCTGTTCGCGGTCACCAACTTCGGCGAATCGCATGGGCCCGCCATCGGCTGCGTGATCGACGGCTGCCCGCCCGGCATGGAACTGTCGGAGGCGGACATCCAGCCCGACCTCGACCGGCGCCGCCCCGGCACCAGCCGCCATGTCACACAGCGGCAGGAAGAGGACAAGGTCGAGATCCTCTCGGGCACCTACGAAGGCAAGACGACGGGCACGCCCATCTGCCTGTTGATCCGCAACACCGACCAGCGCAGCAAGGACTATTCGGAGATCGGGCAGAAGTTCCGGCCCGGGCACGCCGACTACGCCTACCTGCAGAAGTACGGCCTGCGCGACCCGCGCGGCGGCGGCCGCTCCTCGGCGCGCCTGACGGCCCCCACGGTCGCGGCCGGCGCGGTCGCCAGAAAGTGGCTGCAGCAGCAATACGGCACCGTCTTCCGCGGCTGCATGCAGCAGGTGGGCGACGTCGCGATCGGTTTCGAGAGCTGGGACCACGTGCCCAACAACCCGTTCTTTGCCCCCGTGGCCGATGTGTCGGAGCTCGAGGCCTACATGGACCGCCTGCGCAAGGCCGGCGACTCCTGCGGCGCCCGCATCCGCGTCACGGCCAGCGGCGTGCCGGTGGGCCTGGGCGAGCCGCTGTACGACAAGCTCGATGCCGACATCGCCTACGCCATGATGGGCCTGAACGCGGTGAAGGGCGTGGAGATCGGCGCCGGCTTCGCCAGCGTCACCCAGCGCGGTTCCACGCATGGCGACTCGCTCACGCCGCAGGGCTTCGCCAGCAACAACGCCGGCGGCACGCTGGGCGGCATCAGCACCGGGCAGGACCTGGAAGTGTCGATCGCGATCAAGCCCACCAGCTCGATCATCACGCCGCGCGACACTATCGACATGCAGGGGCAGGCCACGCAGATCGTCACCAAGGGCCGGCATGACCCCTGCGTCGGCATCCGCGCGACGCCCATCGCCGAGGCGCTGCTGGCGCTGGTGGTGATCGAGCATGCGCTGCGGCAGCGTGCGCAATGCGGCGATGTGCGCGCGCCGCTCGAACCCATCGGATCTTCCTTCCTCTAGCGCATGACGCAGCCGGCGGCGGCGGGCCTCCGCCAGCTCGTGCCGTTCGCGGCGCTGTCCGCGACCTACTTCGCGCACATCGGCTTCTTCAACCCCTATCTGCCGCTGTGGCTGAAGGCGCAGGGCCTGCCCATCGTCGTCATCAGCCTGCTGGCCTCGGTGCAGTCGTTCACCCGCGTGTTCGCGCCGTATGCCTGGGGCGCGCTCAGCGACCACACCGGCGAGCGCGTCAAGCTGCTGCGCATCAGCGCCGTCCTGGCGCTGGCGGCCTCCGCGGGGCTCTGGGTGGACGGTGGTGCCTGGTGGATCGCGCTGGTGCTGCTCCTGCTGTTCACCAACACCAGCTCGATGATGTCGCTGACCGAGGCCGCCATGGCCAACCTGGTGGCCGGCGACTGGGGCCGCTACGGCAAGGTACGCCTCTGGGGCTCGGCCGGGTTCATGGTGACCGTGTTCGCCGCCGGTGCCTGGTTCGAGCAGCACGGCATGGCCAGCTTCCCGGCCTGGACGGCGATGACGCTGGCTGGCGTGCTGCTGTGCACGCTCTGGCTGCCGAGCGCCCGCGAGCCGCGCCACGCACACGAAGCGCGCGAGCCGGTCGGCCCGGTGCTGCGCCGTCCGGTGGTGCGCTGGTTTTTCGCCGCGTTGTTCTTCCACGTGATGGCGCACTTCGCCATCTACGGCTTCTACTCCCTGTACCTCGATTCCCTGGGCTACAGCAAGGCGACCATCGGGGCGCTCTGGGCCGTCTCCGTGGTGGTCGAGATCGCCTGGTTCTACGCCCAGGGCCGCCTGATCGGCCGCTTCTCCATGGAGGGCTGGCTGGCCATCTGCGGTGCCGCCGCGGTGCTGCGGATGGCGATGACCGCGGGTCTGGGCGATTGGCTCTTCGCCTTGTTCCTGGCCCAGCTGCTGCACGCCTGGACCTTCGCGGCCCACCACACGGCCTGCATCGCCATGGTGACGAAGCACTTCCCCGGACGCCTGCGGGCACGCGGCCAGGCGGTGTTCACCGTCGTCGGGTATGGGTTCGGCGGCGTGCTGGGTGTGCTGGCGGGCGGCGCCATCGCGTCACGCTGGGGCTTCGAGGCGATGTTCGGCATCGCCACGGTGCTGGCCGCCCTGGGGACGGCATGCGCGATGCGGGTGAACCGGCTTGAGGCTGTTTCTCCCTCTCCCGCCGGCGGGAGAGGGCCGGGGTGAGGGTGGAGGCGCGCCAAGACCCTCACCCCAACCCTCTCCCGCAGGCGGGGAGAGGGAGCAGTGCAGGATTTTTCCGCCTGCGTCATCATCACGGTTGTGAAGACCGTGCTGCACCTTGCCAAGTACGCCTGGGCCGCCCCCTACTCGGCGCTCGGCCTGCTGCTGGGCGCGCTCGCGTTGTTGGGCGGGGCCCATTGGCAACGCCGGGCCGGCACGCTGGAATTCGCCGGCGGGCGGTTCGGGGCGGTCCTGTCGCGACTGCCGCCGCCCTTGGCCTTTTCGGCGATGACGCTGGGGCACGTCATCCTGGCCGTCGACCGGATGGCATTGGCGGAACTGCGGCAGCACGAGCAGGTGCACGTGCGCCAGTACGAGCGCTGGGGGCCGCTGTTCCTGCCGGCGTATTTCGCATCCAGCCTCGTGCAGTTGCTGCGCGGCCGCAACCCCTACATCGAGAACCACTTCGAGCGCGAGGCGCGCGCGCGCGCGGCCGACCGCCAAGGCTAACCCCATGCAAACCACCCGTCTCGGCCGCACCGGCCTGAAAGTCTCGCGCATCTGCCTGGGCATGATGACTTATGGCACGCCGGCCTGGCGGCCCTGGGTGATGACCGAGGAGGCCGCGCGGCCGGTGGTGCGCCACGCGGTGGAGCTCGGCATCAACTTCTTCGACACCGCCGACATGTACTCGGGCGGCGAGAGCGAGGTGCTCACCGGCAAGTTCATCCGCGAGTTCTGCCAGCGGGAAGAAGTCGTCATCGCCACCAAGGTCTACTACCCGGTCGACCTCGGCTTCAAGGGCGGCGCCTCGGCGGCCGCCAAGCCCGACCGCCGGCCCAACATGGACGGCCTGTCGCGCAAGCGGATCTTCCACGCGGTCGACCAGAGCCTGCAGCGGCTCGGCACCGACTACATCGACCTCTACCAGATCCACCGGCTCGACCCCGACACGTCGATGGACGAGATCATGGAGGCGCTGCACGACGTGGTGAAGGCCGGCAAGGTGCGCTACATCGGCGCTTCCAGCATGTACGCCTGGCAGTTCGCGAAGATGCAGCAGATCGCGAAGGAGCGCGGCTTCACCGCCTTCGCCAGCATGCAGAACCACTACAACCTGGCGTACCGCGAGGAAGAGCGCGAGATGATCCCGTTGTGCCGCGACCAGGGCGTGGCGTTGATCCCCTGGAGCCCGCTCGCCCGCGGCTTCCTGGCCGGCAACCGCAAGGCGCAGGACAAGGACGCGGGCGCAACCGCGCGCGCCAAGACCGACGACATCGCGCAGAACTACTACTACCGCGACAGCGATTTCCAGGTGGTGGAGGCGCTGACGGCGGCGGCACAGGCCAAGGGGGTGAGCAACGCGACGCTCGCCTATGCCTGGCTGCTGCGCAAGGGCGTGACGGCGCCGATCGTCGGGGCGAGCAAGACCTACCAGCTCGACCAGGCCGTGGCGGCCCTCGACGTGACGCTCACCGACGACGAAGTCCGCGCGCTCGAAGCCCCGTACCGGCCGCACCCGATTCTGGGTCACGTGTAGGCATCGTCCGACGCGGGTGTTCGCATTTGTCGGCGACGCGGTGTCCTGAGGGGGACCGAGCATGGGCGGCTAACCAGGAGCCGCAGAATGCAAGACAAGCCCAAAGCCAAGGACAACAAGGACGCGAAGGACACGGTCGAGAAGCAACGCGAGTTGCAGCGCGAGCAGGACCGCAAGGAACCCGCGCAAGGAGAATCCGGCGGTGCCAAGGAAAAGCCCGCCGTGCAGACCAGCGCACGCAAGCAGCCGGACGAACTCCCCGCGCAACACCTGCAGAAGCCCGGCCTCGAAGCCGACATGGACCTCAAGCCGCGCTTCCTGGCACCCGACTACCGCGGCAGCGGCAAGCTCAAAGGTATGGTCGCGCTCATCACCGGCGGCGACTCCGGCATCGGCCGCTCGGTGGCCGTGCTGTACGCGCGCGAGGGCGCGGACGTCGCCATCGTCTACCTCAGCTCGCACGAGGATGCGGAAGAGACCAAAAGGTACGTGGAACAGGAAGGCCGCCAGTGCCTGCTGATCGCCGGTGACGTGAAGGATCCGGCGTTCTGCAAGCAGTCGGTCGAGAAAACCGTGGAAGAGTTCGACCGCCTCGACATCCTGGTGAACAACGCCGCCTTCCAGCTGCATGCGCATGCCCTGGAAGACATCACCGACGAGCGGCTCGACGAAACCTTCAAGACCAACATCTACGGCTACTTCTACATGGCGCGCGCCGCCTTGCCGCACCTGAAGCAGGGCGCCTGCATCATCAACACCGGCTCGGTGGTGGGCTTGAAGGGCAGCAAGGAGCTGCTGGACTATTCGGCGACCAAGGGCGCCATCCACGCCTTCACCATGTCGCTCGCCTCCAGCCTGATCGAGAAGGGCATCCGCGTGAATGCGGTGGCGCCCGGCCCGGTGTGGACGCCGCTCAACCCCGCCGACCGCAGCGCCGAGGAGATCACCGAGTTCGGCAAGCAGACCGATTTCAAGCGGCCCGCCCAGCCCGAGGAGCTGTCGCCCGCCTACGTGTTCCTGGCCGCGCCGAGCTGCGCCAGCTACATCACGGGCATCGTCCTGCCGGTGACCGGCAAAGTGGGGAGCTGAGAGCAGGGACTTTCCGCGGCGGCTAGCATCCGGGGATGCCCCAGACCCTCAAGATCGATTTCGTCTCCGACGTCGCGTGCCCCTGGTGCGCCGTCGGCCTGGCCTCGCTGGAGACCGCGCTGCGCAAGCTCGACGGCGAGGTCGCCGTCGAGATGCACTTCCAGCCGTTCGAGCTGAACCCGGACATGCCGCCCGGCGGCCAGGACGTGACCGAGCACCTCACGCAGAAGTACGGGTCGACGGCCGAGCAGCAGGCGGTGGCGCGCGAAGGGATCCGCAAGCGCGGCGAGGAGGTCGGCTTCAGCTTCCGCAAGGAGGGCCGCGGCCGCGTCTACAACACCTTCGATGCGCATCGGCTGCTGCACTGGGCCGGGTTGCAGGGCGCGGATGTCCAGCGCAAGCTGAAGATGGCGCTGCTGGAGGCCTATCACGGCCAGGGCCGCAGCATGGAAGACCAGGCCGTCCTGCTGGATGCGGTGACGCAAGCCGGGTTGGACCGCGCGGAAGGCGAGACCGTGCTGAAGGAGGGGCGCTACGCCCAGGAAGTGCGGGCCACCGAACAGCACTTCCAGTCGCTCGGCATCCGGGCCGTGCCCTCCGTGATCATCAACGACCGGCACCTGATCCAGGGCGGGCAGCCGCCCGAGATGTTCGAGCAGGCGCTGCGCCAGCTCGCGGCGCAAGGCGAATAGCCAGCGCTAGGAGCCTGGGCGGCAGAGAAACGGGCCTGCGTTGGGCCGAGAACAGGGCTCAGGCTAGGCGCGGTCGCGGGTCAAGACTGGCCGTCTTGACCCGTGACCGGAACGACGCATGAGCCCTGTTCTCGGCCCAACCCTTCGGGCCGGTACCTGAATCAGCGCCATGCGTCGTTACGGCCTCCTTGAGTGCGAAAGCACACGGCGTCGGCCGCGCCTAGCCTGGCGCTGATTCAGGTGCCGGCGCAGGCCCGTTTCTCTGCCGCCCAGGCTCCTAGGCCGTGCCGCCCACGGTCAACCCGTCGATCCGCAACGTCGGCTGCCCCACGCCGACCGGCACGCTCTGGCCTTCCTTGCCGCAGGTGCCCACGCCGGTATCCAGCTTCATGTCGTTGCCGATCATGGTGACGCGGGTGAGCGCATCCGGCCCGTTGCCGACGATGGTGGCGCCCTTCACCGGGTACTGGATCTTGCCCTTTTCGACCCAATAGGCCTCGCTGGCGGAGAAGACGAACTTGCCGGAGGTGATGTCCACCTGTCCGCCGCCGAAGTTGCTGGCGAACAGGCCCTTCTCGATGCTGGCCACGATCTCGGCCGGGTCGCGATCGCCGCCCAGCATGTACGTGTTGGTCATCCGCGGCATGGGGATGTGCGCGTAGCTCTCGCGACGGCCGTTGCCGGTGGGCGCCACGCCCATGAGCCGGGCGTTCAGCGAGTCCTGGATGTAGCCGCGCAGGATGCCATCCTCGATCAGCACGTTGCGCTGGCTGGTGTTGCCCTCGTCGTCCACGTTCAGCGAGCCGCGGCGGTCGGCGATCGTGCCGTCGTCCAGCACGGTCACGCCTTTGGCGGCGACGCGTTGGCCGATGCGGCCGGCAAAGGCGCTGGAGCCCTTGCGGTTGAAATCGCCCTCCAGCCCGTGGCCCACGGCCTCGTGCAGCAGGATGCCGGGCCAGCCCGGGCCGAGGACCACGGTCATCTCGCCGGCGGGGGCCGGGCGCGATTCCAGGTTGGTCAGCGCCGCATGCACGGCATCCTTGACGTAGCCTTCCAGGTGCTCGTCGTCGAAGTAGGCCAGGCCGAACCGGCCGCCCCCGCCGCCGGAACCCATCTCGCGGCGGCCGTTCTGCTCGGCGATCACCGTGACCGACAGGCGCACGAGGGGCCGCACGTCCGCGGCCATGGTGCCGTCGGCGCGCGCCACCAGCACCACGTCGTATTCGCTGGCCAGGCCGGCCATGACTTGCACCACTCGCGGGTCCTTCTTGCGCGCGAGTTGTTCGACCTTCTCCAGCAGCTTGACCTTGGCCGTGCTGTCCAGCGAGGCGATGGGATCCACCCCGTTGTAAAGCGATCGGCTGCCCGCGACCCGGGGCGAAGGCACCTTGACCCGGGCACCCTTGGCCGCCGCCGCGATGGTGCGCACGGTCCGCGCCGCGTCCAGCAGCGAGGCCTCGGAGATGTCGTCGGAATACGCGAAAGCCGTCTTTTCGCCGCTCACCGCGCGCACGCCGACGCCCTGGTCGATGCTGAAGCTGCCGGTCTTGACGATGCCCTCTTCCAGGCTCCAGCCCTCGCTGCGCGTGTACTGGAAATACAGGTCCGCGTCATCCACCTTGTGCGCGCGGATCTCCGCCAGCGCCCGCACGAGGTGCGTTTCGTCGAGGCCGAAGGGTTCGAGCAGCAGCGCGCGGGCCGTGGCCAGGCGTTCGATGGTGGGTTCGCGGGAGATCATGGCCTGATTCTAGGCCGGGGCCCGTTCTCGGCGGGTAAGCAGGGGTTCAGGCGGCGGGGCCGGCCACGGTTCTCAGCAGTGGGCGCTGCGCCAGGTCGTCCAGCAGCGACCGCGCGGTCGGATAGCGGTCGGCCGGGTTCTTGGCCATGAGCTTCTCGACGACCGGCTGCAGGCCCTCGTGCTCCAGCGGCAGCATGGGCGTCGGCGCGCTCAAGTGCCGCGCCAGCAGCAGGTCCAGCGAATCGGCCCGGAAAGGCCGTTCGCCGGCCAGCATCTCGTACATCATCACGCCCAGGCTGTACATGTCGGTCGCCGGGGTGATGGCATGGCCGGCCACCTGTTCGGGGCTCAGGTAGTACGGCGTGCCCACGACGTCGCCGTGGCGGGTCTGCGTGAGTGCCATGTTCTCGGCGGCCAGCATCGACTTGGCCACGCCGAAGTCGGCCAGCGCCACGGAGCCGTCGGGCCGCAGCATGATGTTCTCGGGTTTCAGGTCGCGGTGGATGATGCCGCGCTCGTGGATCGCGTCGAGCGCCATCGCCACCTGGCTGATGACGGCCAGCACCCGTTTCTGGTTCATGCCCGCGTTGAGTTCCGAACGCAGGTCGCCACGCTCGAAATACTCCATGGCGATGTAGGCGTGGTCGTCGGTGAAGCCTTGGTCGTAGATGCGGATCACGTGCGGATCGACGATGCGCGACAGCAGCGTGTATTCCTGGATGAAGCGCGACAGGTGCTCGCTGGTGGCCTTGCCCGCCGCATCCAGCACCTTCAGCACCACCGGCAGGCCGTCGTCTTCCCGGATGGCCAGGTAGACCTCGGTCATGCCCCCGGAGCCGATCTTGCGGCTCAGGCGGTAGCCCTTGAGCCTGAGCGGCGCCTCACCCGGCTGGAACTGCGCGTCCATCAGCGAGGTCAGCTTGCTCTTGAGCGCCCCCTTCACCGCGCGCGCCGTGATCTCGGAGTTGACCTGCACCGCCGCCCGGATCTCCGCCGCGCGCTCGGTCAGCGTGGCCATGCCGTGCTGCTTGTCTTCCAGGTTGGTGACCAGGCCGACGATTTCCGCGACGTCCACGTAGCCGTGCCGACCGCGCACCGCCAGCGACGTCATTCCGCTGGTCTGCACGCCATCGCCAGCGCGCGTGAGGGTGGCGTTGCTCGCCACCACCGTCCAGCCCAGCTCCTTGCTGGCCGCCTCGAGCCGCGCCGCCGTGTTCACCGTGTCGCCGATCGGGGTGGTTTCCTTGTTCTGGATCGTGCCCAGCCGGCAGATGGTGACCTCGCCGGAATGCAGCCCCACCCCGATGGCGAAGGGCGGGAGGCCGCGCTCGCCGAAACGCTGGTCGAGCCAGCTGCGGAATTCATGGGTGGCCAGGGCCATCGCGAGGGCCGCCGAGACCGCCCGGCGTGCCGCTGGAATCGGCGAGCCGCCCGCGGTGTCCGCGAACACCGCCATCAGCCCGTCGCCGATGAACTTCAGGTGGCGGCCGCCGTTGGTCAGCACCGGCTCGGCCGTCCGCTCGAAATACTGCGTCAGGAGTTCGGCCACTTCGCTGGACTCCAGCTTCTCGGCGAGCGAGGTGAAGTTGCGGATGTCCGAGAACAGCACCGTCGCCTCGATCACCTGGTCGGTGATGGCGCCTTCGGGCGCTTCCAGGCCGAACTTGTCCGGCACCCGGTTGCCGCCCAGGCTTTCGGTGAAGGCCTGGCGCAGGTGGTCTTCCCGCACCTGCACGGCGTACTGGATGGAGTCGGCGATGCGTCCGCGCTTCTTCAGCAGGCCCTCCAGGGCTTCCAGCAGCTCGACCCGCGTGAAAGGCTTGGCCAGGTAGTCGTCGGCCCCCGCCGTCATGCCGCGCCGCATGCTGGCCCGGTCGTCCAGGGCGGTGAGCAGCATCACGCAGGTGTTCGCGATCAGGGCGTCGGCGCGCACGGCCTCCAGCAACGCGAAGCCGTCCATCTCGGGCATGCTGATGTCGGAGATGACCAGGTCCGGATGCAGCTGCCGGACGCGTTCCAGCCCCTCGCGCCCATTGATGGCGGTCGCGATTTCATAGCCCTCGAGCTTCAGCAGCCGGGCGATGTTGTTGCGGATCGCGTCGTCGTCCTCGACGATCAGGATGGTGGTCATGGGCGCTCAACAGGCGGTAGCGGCAAGGTGACGCTGAACATGCTGCCTGCCCCTAGTTTACTGATGACCCGGATTTCCCCGCCATGGAGTTCGACGCAGCGCTTCACGATGGCAAGCCCCAGGCCGGATCCAGGCCGGTGACCGACGTTCGCGCCGCGCCGGAAACTTTCGAACAGATGGGGCAGGTCCTCCTCGGCGATCCCGATGCCGGAGTCACTCACCTGCAGCTTGAGTGAGGTCTCTCCGCATTCCATGGCCAGGGCCACTTCCGTTCCCTCAGGTGAGTACTTGCACCCGTTGGACAGCAGGTTGGCCAGGATGTACTGGACCAGCCGGGCATCGACTGCGCGCACCCCCGCCGCGCCGGCCCGCAGCACCAGCAAATGCCGCGGCTGCGCCGACCGGACCTCGGCCACGGCCTGCCGGCACAGGCTCTCCAGGTCGGTCGGCCGGGGCTGGAAGGTCAGGCGCCCGGCCTCCGCCTTGCCCAGCGTCAGCATGTCTTCCAGCATCAGTTGCATCCGCTTCGCCGCGGCGACCAGGTCGCCCATGATCCCGCGCTGTTCGTCCGCGCCGATCTTGTCGCCGTAGTGCTCGATCAGTTCGGCCGACGAGAGGATGGCGGCCAGCGGCGTGCGGAACTCGTGCGAGGCCATGGACAGCAGCTTGGTCTTGATCTCGCCCAGTTCGCGCTCACGGGCCAGCGCCTTGTCCTTTTCCTGGGCGGCCTGGATGCGCCCGGTCACGTCCACATAAGTCCAGACCGTGCCCTCCACCCCATCCTGGGTCACCGCGGTGCCATCGATCTGCACCCACAACAGGCTCGCGTCCTTGCGGCGCATGCGCACTTCGCCGCTGTAGCGGCCGGTCGCGGCGATGCGCCGGTAGGCCTCGGCGCCGACGCGCTCGAAGTCCGCGTCGCTGGCATAGTGGATCCTGGTTTCCTGGCCGAGGAGTTCGGCGGGCTCATAGCCCAGCATGGCTGCCAGGGTGCGGTTGAGCCATTGGTGGCGGCGTTCGACCAGGAAGCAGACGCCGACGGTCGCGGTCTGCAGGATCGCCTCGCGCTCGGCCAGGGCCTTCTTGAGCGCTTCGTCCAGCGCATGCCGCTCGGTGGTGTCCTTCAGGAAGAACAGGTTGGCGGGCGCGCCTTCCCATTCGATCACGACGCCGTTGATCTCGACCCAGCGCACACCCCCGTCGTCGCGCAGGAAGCGCGCCTCGTACGCCGGCACCGCTTCACCGACGGTACGGCGGTCGCGCAGCCGGGCCACCATCGCCCGGTCGTCGGGGTGCACGTATTCGATCATCGGGCGGCCGCCGGCCTGTTCGGCGGTCACGCCCAGCAGGGCCAGGCATTGCTGGTTGGCAAAACGGATGGCGCCGCCCTGGCCGACCGCGATGCCCTCGACCGCGTGCTCGACCATCGTCCGGTAGCGGCGCAGGTCCGCCGCCAGCTCCAGCGAGCCGGCCTGCACGTCGGGCACGGTGCCTAACGAGGTGCCACGGTGATCCACTGCCATTCGAGCCAATTGTCCGCGCGGTGCACGACGTTCACGTTGCTGCGCGCGGCCCAGGGGATCACCTGCCGGTGCAGGGGGAGGTGGTGCACCTGTTCATTGTGCTCGCGCAGGGCCGCCTTGATCAACTGCTCGCGCTTCCCCGCATCGGGCTCCTTGCCGGAAGCAACCGCGAGCTCGTCGAGCTTGGGGTTCTTGTGGTTGCCCCAGTTGTAGTAGCCCACGCCGCCTTCGCCGCGCGACCGCATGATGGGCGTGAGCGTGGTTTCGGCGTCGGTGATGGCGCCACCCCAGCCCAGCATGTACATCGACACGTCGAGCTTCTCCGCCTTCGGGAAGTAGTTGGCCCGGGGCTGCGCCACCACCTTCACCTTGACGCCGATCTGCGACCACATCCCGGCCAGCGCCACGCAGATCTCCTCGTCGTTGATGTAGCGGTTGTTGGGGCAATCCAGCTGCACTTCGAAGCCCTGGGGATAGCCCGCCTCGGCCATCAGGGCGCGGGCGCGCGCCAGGTCGAACGGCAGGCGCTTCTCGATGTCCGGGTCGTTGTAGCCGCCGAGGGGCGACGGCGTGATCGAGCCCGTGGGCAACGCCTGGCCGCGCATCAGGCGCGAGCGCATCGCCTCGATGTCCACGGCGTGGTACAGCGCGCGGCGCACCCGGACGTCCTTGAACGGGTTCTTGCCCTTGACGCTGCTGTACAGGAGCTCGTCGCGGGCCTGGTCCATGCCGATGAAGATGGCGCGGTTCTCGACGCCGTCGACCACCTTCACCCCCTGGGTGGCGCGCAACTTGGGCACGTCCTGCGGCGAGGGATCGAGCACGAAATCGAGCTCGCCGGAGATCAGGGCCGCGGTGCGCGTCGCGTCGCTCCCCACGGGCGTGTACACCACCTCCTGCAGGTTGCCTTCGATTCGCCCCCAATACGCCGGGTTGCGCTTGAACACCGTGCGCTGGTCCGGCCGGCGCGAGACCAGCACGAACGGCCCCGTGCCGTTGGCGTTGAGCACCGTGTACTTGTCCTCCCGGTTCTTGAAATCCTGCGGGGCGGCGGCGTTGTTCTTCTCGGTCCATGCCTTGTTCATGATGAACACGAGCGACGCATGCTGCAGGAAGATCGGGTTGAACTGCTGGAGGACGAATTCGACGGTGAGGTCATCCACCTTGCGCGGCGCGCCCATGGCCATGGCGTAGGCCCGGAACGGCGAGGCTGCGTGCTGCGCGCGCACGATCGAGAAGACCACGTCGTCCGCGCCGAACGGTGCCCCGTCGTGGAACTTGACGCCGCCGCGCAGCTTCATGCGCCAAAGCGTCGGGTTCACCTGCGACCATTCGGTCGCCAGGCTGGGCACGATGTTCAGCTGCTTGTCGCGCGCCACCAGGGTGTCGTAGACCTGGCCGTTGATCGAGTTGGTGAGCAGTTCGTTCTGCGAATGCGGGTCCAGGGTCTGGGCATCGCCCTGGCTGGACCAGCGCAGCGTCTGGGCGTTCGCGGCGGCGGCAAGGCCGGCCAGGAACAGGATGGCGGCGAAACGAAGGGTCATGGCGGCTCCCGAAGGTTGGGTGGGAGCCATTGTGGGAACGGCGGGCGCCGCGCCACCGCGCGCAAATCAGCTTGACGGGGTGGGCGGAATGTGCAACCCCGCCAGCAGGGCGAAGAGCGCCGCGTCGTCCTGGCCGGCCAGGCCTTGCCGCACCGCGTGGTCGAACACGCCGTGCGCGGCCGGGCCCAGCGGCCCGCTGAAGCCGGCGGTGCGCGCCGCTTCGAGCGCCAGCCTTGTGTCTTTGTGCAACAGCGTCAGGTGCGCGCGCGGCGTGTAGTCGCCGGCGATGGCGCGGCGCAAACGGTCGGAGCCGATCCAGCTCTGGCCGCTGGATTGCTCGATCACGTCCAGCGTCCGTCCCAGGTCCAGTCCGAGCTGGCGCGCCAGCGCCAGGGCTTCGGCCGCGCCTGCCAGGTTGATGCCGGCCAGCAGGTTGTTGACCAGCTTGGTGCGGGCGCCGTCCCCCGGACGCTCGCTGATGCGGAACAGCTTGGCGCTGAGCGTGTGCAGCAAGGTGCGATGCTGCTCGAACACGGCGTCCGGGCAGGCCACCATCAGGCTCATGGTGCCGTCGCGGGCGCGCGCCGGACCGCCCGACATCGGCGCGTCGATCGTGGACAACCCGCGTTCGGCCAACTGCCCGGCGATGCGCTCGACGTCGCCCGGCGCGATGGTGGGGCACAGCAGCACGGCCTGGCCCGGACGCAGGGCCGCGGCCGCGCCATCCGTGCCGAAAAGGACTTCCTGCGTCTGGTCCGCATCGATCACGCAGACGATGAGCGCGTCGCTGCCGCCGGCCGCCGCCGCGGGTGTCGCCGCGGCCTGCGCGCCTTGCGTCACCAGCTCGCGCACCTTCTGGGGCACGAGGTCGCAGACCCGCACGGTCCAGCCTTGCTCCAGCAAGCGGCCCGCCATCCCGCCCCCCATGTTGCCGGCACCGACGATGCCCACGGTGCCTGCGGCGCTCACGATTGCACCAGCCGCTTGGCCTTGGAAATCGACATCAGGATCCCCAGCGCCATGCCGAGCGTCACCATCGCCGTGCCGCCGTAGCTGATGAAGGGCAAGGGCACCCCCACCACCGGCAGGATGCCGCTCACCATGCCCATGTTCACGAAGGCATAGGTGAAGAAGATCATGGTGACCGCGCCCGCCAGCAGGCGGGAGAACAGGGTGGACGCTTCCAGCGCGATGGCCAGCCCGCGCAGCACCAGGAACAGGAAGGCTGCGATCAGGCAGAGATTGCCCACCAGCCCGAACTCCTCGGAGAAGGCGGCGAAGATGAAGTCCGTGGTGCGCTCGGGGATGAACTCCAGGTGGGTCTGCGTGCCCTGCATGAAGCCCTTGCCGAACAGGCCGCCCGAGCCGATGGCGATCATCCCCTGGATGATGTGGAAGCCCTTGCCCAGCGGGTCCTTGCTCGGGTCCAGCAGGGTGCAGATGCGCTGCTGCTGGTAGTCGTGCAGGATGGGCCAGCGGAAGCCCTGCGCGCACAGGGTGGATTCGAAGAACACCAGCAGCCCGATCCCGACCAGGCCCAGCGCGAAGGGCGGCAGGATCAGCTTCCAGGGCAAGCCGGCGAAAAAGATCACGGACAAGCCCGCCGCCATCACCAGCAGCGAGGTGCCCAGGTCGGGCTGTTTCATGATCAGGCCGACCGGTACCGCCAGCAGCAGCCCGGCGACGATGAAGTCGAGCGGCCGCAACTGGCCTTCGCGCTTCTGGAACCACCAGGCCAGCATCAGCGGCATGGCGATCTTGAGGATCTCGCTGGGCTGGATGACGATGCCGAGGTTGATCCAGCGCCTGGCGCCCTTCTTGGTGATGCCGAAGATCGCCACGGCGATCAGCAGGCCGACGCCGAGAACGTAAAGCGGCACCGCGAAGCTCATCAGCCGCTGCGGCGGAACCTGGGCCACCACGAACATGATGAAGCCTGCCAGCAGCATGTTGCGGCCATGATCCATGAAGCGCGTGCCATGGTCGAAGCCGGACGAATACATCGTCAGCATGCCCGCGCAGGCGAGCAGGAAGACCGCAAAGGCGAGCGGCCCGTCGAACCCATGCACCATGGGCGCCATCCGGTGGCGAAGCGAGGGTTTGTCGAAGACTGCGGACATGGGAGGCGCCAATTATCCCTGGTGGCAAGATCGGGGAATGGACGCCAGCTCGACCGTCACGCATCTTCTTTACCTCCACGGCTTCCGGTCGTCGCCGCAATCCTTCAAGGCGCGCCGCATGGAAGCGCGCGTCCGCGCCGAGCATCCAGGCGTCACCTGGTGGTGCCCGCAGCTGCCGCCCTCGCCGCGGGAGGCGGCCGACCTGATGCTGCGTGGCACCGCCGCCTGGCCGGCCGGCCGGATGGCGGTGGTCGGCTCCTCGCTCGGCGGCTACTACGCGACCTGGTTCGCCGAACGGCACGCTTGCCGGGCGGTGCTGCTCAACCCCGCCGTGCATGCCGCGCGCGACCTGGCCCGGTACGTCGGCGAGCAGACGGCGTACCACGACCCCGCGCAGCATTTCACCTTCGAGCCGCATTTCGTGGACGAGTTGCGCGCGCTCGAAGCCGGGCCCGTCGCCGACCCGGCGCGCTACTTCGCCATCATCGCCAAGGGCGACGAGGTGCTTGACTGGCGCGAGATGACGGGCCGCTACCCCGGCGCGCGGATCAAGTTGCTGGAAGGCGGCGACCATGCGCTGTCCGATTTCGACGACCACCTGGACTCAGTCCTCGACTTCCTGCGGCTCGCCTGAGCGGGAGGGCGCCGCCGGGCCGCGTGTGACAATCCAGTCATGTTTGTGTTGTTCGAAGAAGCCGGCAAGTTCCTGGCCGGCCGCGTGTTGTCGGAGGCGGATGCTTCCGCGCAGGTGGAGCTGGCGAGCGGCAAGCGCGTGAAGGTCAAGGCCGCCAACGTCCTGCTGAAGTTCGACAAGCCCCAACCTGCTGAATTGCTGCTCGAAGCCGAGGCCGTGGCCGCCGGCATCGAGCTGGACCTCGCCTGGGAGTTCGCGCCCGATGAAGAGTTCGGGTTCGCCGACCTCGCCAGGGACTACTTCAGCGACAAGGCCACCCTGGCCCAGCAGGCTGGCGCACTGTTGCGCCTGTTCGAGGCGCCCCACTACTTCCGGCGCGCCGGCAAGGGCCGCTTCCGCAAAGCCCCGGCCGACGTGCTGCAACAGGCGCTGGCCGCCATCGAGAAGAAGAAGCAGGTGCAGGCGCAGATCGAGGCCTGGGCCGCCGAGCTCGTGGCCGGCAGCTGCCCGCCTGCGATCCGCGAGCAGCTTTACAAGATCCTCTTCAAGCCGGACAAGAACGCCCCCGAATACAAGGCGGTGGTCGAGGCGTCCCGCAACAGCCACACGGCGCCGCTCGACCTGCTGCAGAAGGCCGGCGCGATCGACTCGCCCTACCAGTTCCACTGGAAGCGCTTCCTGCTGGAATACTTCCCCAAGGGCACCGGCTTCCCGCCGCTCGCCGCGCCTGCCGTCAAGGACGACCTGCCGCTGGCCGCGGTGCAGGCCTTCTCGGTCGACGACTCCAGCACCACCGAGATCGACGATGCGCTGTCGGTGCAGGGGCTGGGCAGCGGCACCGTGACGGTGGGCGTGCACATCGCGGCGCCCGGGCTCGCCGTGCAGCCGGGTACGCCGCTCGACCAGGTGGCGCGGCAACGGCTCTCCACCGTCTACATGCCTGGCTACAAGATCACGATGCTGCCGGACGACGTGGTGCAGGCTTACACCTTGCAGGAGGGCCGGGCCTGCCCCGCCTTGTCGCTCTACGTGACTTACGACGAGGCGAGTCTGCTGCCCACCGGCAGTGAAACGCGGCTGGAGCAGGTCCCCATCGCCGCCAACCTGCGGCATGACCAGCTCGATGAACATCTCACCGAAGCCTGGCTCGACGACGCCGCATCGCCGGATGGTGGCGTGCCCCCGGCCGCGGCCCGCTTCCGGCCGGAGCTGTCGTTCCTGTTCCGCCTGGCCAGGCAGCTGAAGGCGCAGCGCGAAGTCGTGCGCGGCAAGCCCGAGAACTTCAACCGCCCCGACTACAACTTCCGCCTCCGGCGCGACGACACCGGCGAGCCGCAAGGCGCCGAGCCGGTGGAGATCACGGTGCGGCGGCGCGGTGCCCCGCTGGACCTGATCGTGGCCGAGGCGATGATCCTGGCCAACAGCACCTGGGGGAACTGGCTGTCGGAGCTCGGCGTGCCCGCCATCTACCGCAGCCAGGCCAGCCTGGCGCCCGGCGTCAAGGTCCGCATGGGCACCAAGGCGTTGCCGCACGCCGGCATCGGCGTGAAAAGCTACGCCTGGAGCACTTCGCCGCTGCGCCGTTACACCGACCTGGTGAACCAGTGGCAGATCATCGCGGCCGCGAAGCATGGACGCACGGCGGCACTCGCGGCGCCCTTCAAGCCCAAGGACGCCGAACTCTTTTCGATCATCTCCGGCTTCGACGCCGCGTACAGCGCCTACAACGGCCACCAGGCCGGCATGGAGCGCTACTGGACGCTGAAGTACCTCCAGCAGGAGGGCGTGCGGGAACTCGACGCCACCGTCTTCAAGGAGGGCCTGGCGCGCGCCGACACGCTGCCGCTGGTGCTGCCGGTGCTGGGGACGGCCGACCTGCCGCGCGGCGCGCGCGTGCGCCTGAAGCTGGGCGACATCGACCTGATCACCCTCGACGTCGCCGGCACCGTGCTGCAGCGCCTCGATACCGTGCCGGCGGTGACGTCGGAAGAAGACGACAGCGACGAGGAGCCCGTGGCCGGCCCGATTGCCATTGCCGTGGATGTCACCGACACTGAACCGTCGTGAGCCTGAAGTCCCTGAGCCCCCTGCAGATCGCGCTGGGCGTGTCGGTCGCCGTCCACGCCGTCCTCCTCACCGTGCGCTTCGTCGACCCCGAGGCGTTCAACCGCGTCTTCCAGGACACCCCGCTCGAAGTGGTGCTGGTCAACGCGCGCACCAACGAAAAGCCGGACCGCGCGCAAGCGATCGCGCAATCCAGCCTGGCCGGCGGCGGTGAAGCCGAAAAGGGCCGCGCGACCTCGCCGCTGCCGCCCTCCGCGCTGACGAGCATCGGCGACGCCGCCGAGGACGCCCAGCGCAAGATCGACGCGATGCAGGAGCAGCAGATGCTGATGCTCGCGCAGCTGAAGCAGGCGCTGGCGTCATTGCCGCCGGCCGATCCGAAGCAGGTGCAGACCACGCCGGAAGCATCGTCGCGCGAGGAAAAACGCCGCCACCTGACCAAGCTGCTGGCCGAGATCGAGCGGCGCATCAACGAAGAGAACGCGCGGCCGAAGAAGCGCTACATCAGCCCGTCGACGCGCGAAGAGGTCTACGCCATCTACTACGACCAGTTGCGCCGCCGCATCGAGGACCGCGGCACCCAGAACTTCCCCGAGGCCGCCGGCAAGAAGATGTACGGCGAGCTGACCATGATCGTGACCGTCAACTTCGACGGCCGCGTGCTCGAGACGGAGATCGTCGAGACCTCGGGCAACCTCACGCTGGACCGCCGCGCCATGAGCATCGCCAAGGCCGCCGGCCCGTTCGGCCGCTTCAACGACGCCATGCGCCAGCGGGCCGACCAGATCGTCGTGGTCTCGCGCTTCAAGTTCACGCGTGACGACACGCTCGAAACGAAATTGACCACGCGATGAGTCAGGATGCGGACCAGTACTGCGTGATGGGCAACCCGGTCGCGCACAGCAAGTCGCCGTGGATCCACGCGCGCTTCGCCGCTCTGACAGGACAGCACATCGAATACGGCCGCCGGCTGATCCCGATGGACGGCTTCGTCGCGGCCCTGCAGGCCTTCCAGGCGGAAGGCGGCAAGGGCTGCAACATCACCGTGCCTTTCAAGTTCGAGGCGGCGACGATGTTGAGCCGGCGCAGCGCCCGGGCGGCTCTCGCGGGCGCCTGCAACACCCTGCGCTTCGACGGCGGCTTCGTCGTCGGCGACAACACCGATGGCGTCGGCCTGGTGGCCGACATCCAGCGCAACGCCGGGGTGGCGCTGGCGGGCACCGACGTGCTGCTGGTCGGCGCCGGCGGGGCCGCGGCTGGCGTCCTGGGTCCGATCATCGACGCGCGCCCGCGCCAGGTGACGATCGTCAACCGGACGCCCGAAAAGGCACGCAAGCTCGTGGTCTCGCACACGGCCCTGGCCGAGGCGAGCGGCGTGGCACTCTCCTGCGCCGGCCTCGAGGACGTGGGCGGTGCGTTCGACGTGGTGGTCAATGCCACCGCCAGCAGCCTGAACGGTGGCGGCATTCCCGTCGCCGCCACGGTGCTCAAGCCGGGTGGGCTGGCCTACGACATGATGTACGGCCCGGCCGCGCGGGATTTCCTGGCCTGGGCCGGCGCCCACGGCGCGGTCGCGCGCGATGGCCTGGGCATGCTGGTGGAGCAGGCGGCGGAGGCCTTCCATGTCTTCCGCGGCGTCCGGCCTCCCTCGGCGCAGGTGCTGGCGGAGCTGCGCGCGGAAATGGCCGCATGAAGGGCGCGCTGCGGTGGGTGGCGCTGGTGGTGGCGGCGGGGCTGGCGCTCCAGCTGTTCTTCCTGCTGCGCATCGCGCTCATGGCCACCGTCGCCCCCGAATCCACCACGTTCCAGCGTTCCGAAGCCTGGCGCATCGCGCGTGACAAGGACAAGCTGCGCTGGCGCCAGCAATGGGTGCCGTATGCGCGGATTTCGGACCATCTCAAGCGCGCGGTGATCGCGTCGGAGGACGGCACCTTTGCCAGCCACGAAGGCGTCGACTGGAATGCGCTGGAGAAAGCCTGGGAGCGCAATGCGAAGGCGGAGCAGGAAGCCGCGCGGCGCAGCAACCGGCCGGCAGCGAAGGCGGCAGCTGCGACGGCCAGGCCGGCGCGACCTCCCAAGGTCGTGGGCGGCTCCACCATCACGCAGCAGCTGGCGAAGAACCTGCTGCTGTCCGGCGAGCGCACGCTGCTGCGCAAGGGCCAGGAGATCGTGCTGACCTTCGCGCTGGAGAAAATGCTGTCCAAGGAGCGCATCCTGGAGATCTATCTGAACAGCGTCGAATGGGGCGAAGGCGTGTTCGGCGCGGAAGCCGCCGCGCAGCACTACTACCGCAAGCCGGCCGAGCGCCTGTCACCTTACGAGGCCGCCCGGCTCGCCGTCATGCTGCCCAGCCCCAAGCTGTTCGAGCAGCGGCCGAATTCGGGGTATCTCGCGGGGCGGGCCTCGACGATCTCGGCGCGGATGCGGGACGCGGAGCTGCCTTAAGTCGGCGATAATCCCGGGTTGCTCCACAACCGCTGGGTTCCTGCTTTCCACTCGCCCGTCCGCCCTGGCCGTCCTCCATGTTTCCGAATGCAAAGATCGCCATCATCGGCCTGGGCTACGTCGGCCTGCCGCTCGCCGTTGAATTCGGCAAGCAAAGGGCGGTGCTCGGCTTCGACATCGATGGGGCACGCATCGCGCAGTTGCGCGATGGGATCGACCGCACGCAGGAAGTGACGACCGAGGAGCTCCGGCAGGCTTCGAGCCTGTCGTTCTCCAGCGCACCCGGCGACCTGCGCGATTGCGGCGTCTTCATCGTGACCGTGCCGACGCCGATCGACGAGGCCAAGCGCCCGGACCTCACTCCCCTGGTCAGCGCTTCACGCATGGTGGGCGCCGCATTGGCACCGGGCGCGGTCGTGATCTACGAATCCACGGTTTTTCCGGGCTGCACCGAGGAGGTCTGTGTCCCGGTCCTGGAGGAGGCCTCCGGTCTTGTCTTCAACCGCGACTTCTTCTGTGGCTACAGCCCCGAGCGCATCAATCCCGGAGACAAGGTCAACACCCTGACCAAGATCCGCAAGATCACCAGCGGATCCACGCCGGAGGTCGCCTTGGCGGTGGACGCCCTGTACCGCAGCATCATCGGCGCCGGCACCTATCCGGCGGCGAGCCTGAAGGTCGCCGAGGCTGCCAAAGTGATCGAGAACACCCAGCGCGACCTCAACATCGCCCTGGTGAACGAGCTGTCCGTCATCTTCGCGCGGCTGGGGATCGACACGCTCGACGTGCTGGAGGCGGCGGGCAGCAAGTGGAACTTCCTGCCCTTCCGCCCCGGCATGGTCGGCGGGCACTGCATCGGCGTGGACCCGTATTACCTGACGCACAAGGCCGAGGAAGTGGGCTACAACCCCCAGGTCATCCTCGCCGGCCGACGGATCAACGACAACATGGCGCGCTACGCGGCGCGCAACGTCGTCAAGCTGATGTCCCGCAATGGCATCGACGTTTCCAAGAGCAAGGTCGGTGTGCTGGGCATCACCTTCAAGGAGAACTGCCCCGACATCCGCAACAGCAAGGTGGTCGACCTGGTGCGCGAGTTGCAGGACTGGGGAGTCCAGGTCGAGGTCGTCGATCCGATGGCGGATGCCGGTGAACTCGCACGCGAGTATGGGCTGCAGCTTGGAACCGTCGGTCCTGAGGCGCCGGTCGATGCGCTGGTCGTCGCGGTCGGGCACAGCGCTTACCGCCACCTGTCCGCCGCGCAGCTCATGGCTCTGTGCAAGCCCGGGCGTCCGGTCATCGGCGACCTCAAGAGCCTTTACGAGCGGGCGGAACTGGCAGCGGCCGGGTTCACCGTGTTCCGCCTCTGAATCAACCATCCAGACCATGAAGAACTTCGCCCTCATTGGCGCCGCCGGCTATATCGCGCCTCGCCACATGCGCGCCATCAAGGACACGGGCAACCGGTTGGCGGTGGCGTATGACATCAACGACTCGGTCGGCATCATCGACAGCATCGCGCCCGACGCCGACTTCTTCACGCAGTTCGAGCGCTTCCAGGACCACGCCAACAGCCGGCGCCGGCAACCCGGGGCGGCGCTCGACTGGGTATCCATCTGCTCGCCCAACCATCTGCATCATTCGCACATCACATCGTCGTTGCGAATGGGTTGCGACGTCATCTGCGAAAAGCCCCTCGTTCCCACACCCGAGTTGCTGGACGACCTTGAACAGGTGGAGCGTGAAACCGGCAAGCGCGTCTACAACATCCTTCAACTGCGGCACCATCCCGCAATCACGCGTCTGAGGCAGCAGGTCGGCGACGCGACGTCAGCGACGAAGCACGATGTCGAACTGACCTACATCACGTCCCGGGGCAAATGGTACTTCGAGAGTTGGAAAGGCGATCCGCGCAAGTCGCTGGGCGTGGCCACCAACATTGGCGTCCATTTCTTCGACATGCTCCATTTCGTCTTCGGCAAGATGCAGCATTCGGAAATCCACCTCAACGAAGCCAACAAGGCTGCTGGTTTCCTCGAGTATGAGCGCGCCCGTGTTCGCTGGTTTCTCTCCATCGACAGCAGTGACTTGCCCGCCGATGTACGGGGCCAGAAGTCGACGTTCAGGCAGATCGACATCGGCGGCAAGGCATTCGAGTTCTCCGAAGGGTTCACGGAACTGCACACTGAAAGCTACCGCGCCATTCTGGCCGGAGAGGGATTCGGCATCGCCGACGTCAGGCACTGCATCGAGACCGTCTCCGCGATCCGTACTAGCCAGCCCGGCAGCATCACCGTCGACGCGCATCCTTTGGTGCGCAAGCAGGCCAAATGACAAATCCCGTCGCGGGCGAAGCGGTGGTGCACCCGACGGCCATCGTGGATGCCGGTGCCCGTATCGGCGCTGGAACCCGGGTCTGGCACTGGGTGCACGTGTGCGGCGGCGCGAGCATCGGCAGCCGCTGCTCGCTGGGGCAGAACGTCTTCGTCGGCAACGACGTCCGGATCGGCGACAACGTCAGGATCCAGAACAACGTGAGCGTCTACGACGGGGTGACGCTGGAGGACGACGTCTTCTGCGGGCCCAGCGCCGTCTTCACCAACGTCTACAACCCCCGGTCGGCCGTCAGCCGCAAGGATGAATACCGCCCCACGCTCGTGCGGCGCGGGGCCACCCTCGGAGCCAACAGCACGATCGTCTGCGGCGTGACGGTCGGCGAGTACGCCTTCATCGCGGCGGGGGCGACCGTGCTGAAGGACGTGCGTCCCTATGCGCTCATGGTGGGCGTTCCGGCGCGCCAGGTGGGCTGGATGAGCCGGCACGGCGAACGCCTCGCCTTGCCGCTCACCGGGAATGGCGAGGCCTCCTGCCCGGCCACCGGGCAGCGCTATGTGATGAAAGACGGAGAAATCGAATGCCCGCCCCAGTGATGCCTTTCACCGACCTGCGCACGCAGTACGAAGCGTTGCGTGCCGGGATCCACGCGCGCATGGACCGCGTGCTGGAGCACGGCCAGTACATCCTCGGCCCCGAGGTGGCGGAACTGGAGGAAGCATTGCGCGTCCGGGTCGGCGTGCGGCACTGCGTCACCGTCGGGAGCGGCACCGACGCGCTGCTGATCGCTCTCATGGCGCTGGGCGTCGGGCCCGGAGACGAGGTCATCACCACGCCTTTCACCTTCGCCGCGACCGCCGAGATGATCGTCATTGCCGGCGCGACCCCGGTCTTCGCCGATGTCGAGCCCGATACCTGCAACATCGACGCGAAGCAGGTCGAGCGGCTCATCACGCCGCGAACGAAGTGCATCATGCCGGTGAGCCTCTACGGGCAGGTCGCCGACATGGAGGAATTGAACGCGATCGCGGCGCGCCACGGCCTGGCCGTCATCGAGGATGCCGCGCAGAGTTTCGGGGCCAGCTTCCAGGGCCGGCCGAGCTGCGGGCTCAGCACCTTCGGCTGCACGAGCTTCTTCCCCAGCAAGCCGCTGGGCTGCTACGGCGACGGCGGCGCGCTCTTCACCGACGACGACGCCCTGGCGCAGGCCGCCCGCGAGATCCGGGTGCATGGCCAGAGCAAGCGCTACACGCACACCCGGCTCGGGATCGCCGGCCGCATGGACACCCTGCAGTGCGCCATCGTGCTCGCCAAGCTGGAACGGTTCGACTGGGAAATCGCGCGCCGCAAGATCCTGGGGGATCAATTCCGGCAACGCCTGCAGGCGGCCGGGGCGCCCGTGGACCTGCTGGCCGTCCGGCCGGACCGCGACTGCGTGTGGGGCCAGTTCACCGTGCTCGCGCACGACCGGGCGGGGCTGCAGCAGCTGCTGCAGGAAGCCGGCATCCCGAATGCCGTGCACTACCCGATTCCCCTCACCGAGCAGCCTGTCTACCGCCAGTACGCATCGGCGGCGGGCGCGCCGGTCGCCGCCGCGGTGGCCCAGCGCGTGCTGAGCCTGCCGTTCAGCGCGGACCTGACGGAGCAGGCGATGGAGCAGGTCGTGTCCGCCCTGAAAGCGAAGGCCACGGCATGACGTTGAAGGTCGTCACCGTGGTCGGCGCGCGGCCCCAGTTCATCAAGGCCGCTGCCGTGTCGCGCGCCTTTCGGGCCGCGGGCCCGGACGCGGCGTCCGAAGTCCTGGTCCATACCGGCCAGCACTACGACGACAACATGTCCGCCGTCTTCTTCGAGGAACTCGGCATTCCCCAGCCGCAGCACAACCTGCAGATCGGCGGCGGGACGCATGGGGCGATGACGGGCCGCATGCTCGAGGGGCTCGAACAGGTGATGCTGCAGGAGCGGCCGGACTGGGTGCTGGTTTACGGCGACACCAACTCGACCCTGGCGGGCGCGCTGGCGGCCGCCAAGCTGCACCTGCCGGTGGCGCACGTCGAGGCCGGGCTGCGTTCCTTCAATCGCCGCATGCCCGAGGAAATCAACCGGGTCCTGACCGACCGCCTCTCGCAGCAGCTCCACTGCCCCACCACGGCGGCCGTGGCGCACCTGCGCGCGGAAGGCGTTTCCGAAGGCGTGCACCTCGTCGGGGACGTGATGTACGACGTGGCGCTGCACTATCGTGATGTCGCCCGTGCGTCCAGCGACGCGCTGCGGCGCCTCGGCCTGCAGCCCGGCACCTTCGCGCTGGTGACCTGCCATCGCGCCGAGAACACCGACGACCCCGCGCGGCTCGCGGGCATCGTCGCGGCGCTGGCCGAACTCGCCCGGGAACTGCCGGTCGTGCTCCCATTGCACCCGCGCACGCGCAAGGTGCTGGCGGCGCAGGACCTGGCCGGCGCACTCGGCGCGGTCCAGGTGGTGGATCCGCTGCCTTTCCTCGACATGATCCTGCTGGAGCAGGAGGCGCGGCTGGTCCTCACCGATTCGGGCGGCGTGCAGAAGGAAGCTTTCTTCTTTGGGGTGCCGTGCGTCACGTTGCGCGACGAGACCGAATGGGTGGAGACCGTGGAGGCCGGAATGAACCGGCTGTGCGGAGCCGACCCGCAGGCGATCCTCGCCGCTGCGCGTGGTTTCCTGCGGGAAAGACCCGCCACGGCCTTCAAGCCATACGGTGAAGGCAATGCCGCCGGCCGCATCGTCGCGCATCTGCTCGACGGGGGAAGCGCATGAACATGCCCGTCTCCACCATCCAGTCCGATACCGCGGACAAGACCTCGCTCTACGGTGCCCTGAGGCGCCACGTGACGGGCTGGTACCAGCGCGCCTACGGCGACGCCTCGCCGCACGCCCGCATGATCGAGTTCTACGCCAGCGAGACCGAGCGGCGCACGTCCATCCTGTTCGGGCCCTGGGAGCAGGAGCTGCATGCCTCCCCGCCGGCGGCCGTGCTGGACGTCGGCTGTGGTTTCGCGAGCATCCCGGTCTACCTGGCCTGGCACTGGCGCCAGAGCCGTGTGCTTGCCACCGACCGCACGGATTACTACTACGCCTGCGGCGCGGGCGCCGCCGAGGAACTCGGCCTCGACAACATCCGGTTCGAGACCCGGGACATCGGCGCCATCGACCAGCAGGGTGAATTCGATCTGGTCATGAGCTGCAACATGCTGAACTTCATGACCTCGCCCGAGCAGCTGCAGGACGCGCTCGGCCGGCTCGCGACGGCCTGCCGCAGCGGTGGCCGGGTCGTCGTCTACACGCCCCACTTCTGGTCGTTCTTCGAGCCGTTCACGCGCCTGCCCCTGCTGCACTTCCTGCCGCCGGCGTGGCAGGACCGCATCGTGCGCAAGCTGGGCAAGCGGTCGGGCATGCTCGATGTCCGCAATCCTTCACTCGGCGAGATCAGGCGCGCGCTGGAGCCCCACGGCGTCGTGCTGGAGTCGGTCTATCCGCCGCTGGCCGTCCAGCGCGTCGCCGGCACGCACATGACTGCGTGGTTCCGCAAACGCTGATGGGCCTTTACGCGGAAATCTGGCGGCGGCGCGACCTGGTGCGCCACCTGGTGCGAAGCCAGCAGCAGGCCTCGATCCATCGCACGGCCCTCGGCAACCTGTGGTTCGCGCTGGTGCCGCTGTCGCAGATCGCCATCTTCTATTTTCTGGTGGTGGTGATCTTCTCCTCCGGGGCGAGTCCGGCCGCCGCCTTCCTGCTGATCTGCATGGGCGTGATGCACTACATGGTGCTGAACAACGTCAGCTCGTACGTGCAGCCGTCGATCTACAACGAGGCCAGCCTCCTGCTGCAGATCAAGCTGGAGCCGGTCGTGCTGGTCGCCGCCGGGTTCCTGCGCACGCTGAAGGTCTCCGGGTTCGGCATCGCCCTGTTCTTCGTGTTCTTCGTGGTCCTCGGGGGCCCGGTGAGCTGGCGCCTGCTGGCCTACCCGTTGGTCCTGGCACTCTGGCTCGCCCTGTGCTGGGTGATCGGCCTGTGGCTCGCCACGGCGGCGGTCTACCTGCGGGACCTGGAACGCCTGTCGCCGATCCTCCTGCAAGTGGTGATGTACCTGAGCCCGGTCATCTACACCTTCGAGATGTTCCCCTCGGCCTATCGCGATTTCTTCCTGCTCAACCCGGTGGCCTCGGCGTTCGCGCTGCTTCAGTGGTGCCTGCTCGGCCATGGCGTCTCACCGGCGCTGCCGCTGGCCATCGTCGTGGCGTGGGTCCTGGTGGGCGGATGGTTCGGCCACGCCTTTTACCGCCGGGCCCGGCCCGGCATGACCAAGGTGCTCTGACGTGGATGACGAACGCATCCGGCTCGACGGCGTGAGCATCCGCTTCCGCATGTCGTACCACAAGGTCGACACGCTGCCGAAGATGCTGTCGCAGTGGGGGGCCCAATTGGCGCGCAGCTGGCAGCCCGAATTTTTCACGGCGCTCAACGATGTGAGCATCGCCGTGCGCACGGGCGAGATCGTCGGCGTGATCGGCCGCAACGGCTCGGGCAAGTCCACCCTGCTGCGGACCATTTCCGGCATCTACCACCCCGACGCGGGACGGGTGGACGTCCGGGGCCGCGTATCGGCGCTGCTGCAGCTGGGCACGGGTTTCAATGTCACCCTCAACGGGCGCGACAACATCATCCTGGGCGGCTTGACCCTGGGGCTCTCGCGCCAGCAGATCGAGGACCGCATGGACATGATCGCGGACTTCGCCGAACTCGGCCGCTTCATCGACGTGCCCATGCGCTATTACTCCTCCGGCATGATGAGCCGCCTGAGCTTCGCCATGGTGCTGTCGATCGAGCCGGACATCCTGCTGATCGACGAGACGCTGTCGGTCGGCGATGTCGGCTTCCAGGCCAAGTCCAAGGCGGCCATGCGCGACCTGCTGCGCAAGGCCAGCTGCCAGATGATCGTGAGCCACGATCTCGCGACCATCGAGACGCTCTGCACCCGCGCGATCCTGGTCGAGGCGGGCCGCATCGTCGCCGACGGCACTCCGCGCGACGTGCTGGACCGCTATTCGGAACTGCTAGAGACTTCGGTGTCGGAGAAGACGTCGCTGCAGGGCATCAAGGAAATCTCGGCCGGCTGACATGCAGATCCGTGTCCTGGTTCCCCCGGCCGAAGCCATTCGCGCCTTGCAGCAGGCCGAGATGCGCTTCTTCTGGAGCGCGTGCGCGGAAAGCGTGCTGCGCCGCCAGGGCATCGTCAACGTGGTCACGGATCGCGCGGACGCGCCGGACCCAGGCACGAGCATGGCCCTCGTGGCCCGGCAGACGGTCCCCGCCAGCGCGCCTGCCGTGGCGCTGTACGAAGGCCCCCTCGCGCCGGCCGTGCTGGAGGCACTCGGCCTGCGCGGCACGCCCTGGCGCATCGATGCGGTGGAACTGCGCACCGGTGACGGCACGCACCTCGGCGAGGCGCGCTACGCCTCCGTGCTGACGCGGCGAATCCCTGCGGGAGGCGGACCCGCCCCCGCGCCGGAGCTGAACCGGCCTGACGACGCGCGCTGGTCGGCGAGCGCTGTGGCCATCCAGTCCTTCGATCCCGATGCGGCCTGGTCGGTGCTGCTGGAAGCACGCATCGAAGGCGAGTGGCGCGCGGTCGGCATCCAGCGCGGCAGCGTGGTGGCGCTGGGCATCCCGCTGTTCGACCTGCTGGCCGCCGGCTGCGCCTTCGAGCCGCTCGCGGCCGGCTATTACCAGATGGCCGCGACCCCCCCCGCGACGGCGGTCGAGCGGCATGCCGCCGACCTCGTGCGGCAGCTGGCGCTGGCCCACGGCCGCACGGTCGTCGAAGCCGCGCCTTGGCCGGACGGAGCCGACATCGCCTTGACCGTGCGGCACGACTGTGACCGCCGTGTCGGGCTGTTGCGGCTCTGGCGGCTGCTGCGCTTCTACCGGCACCGCGGTGTGCGGGCCAGTTTCGGCATCCTGCGCGGCCGCGTTCCGCGGCTGCAGGCCTGGCTGATCCTGCGCGAAGGCCACGAGATCAATCTCCATTCCGAAGCCGCCAGCGCCGCCGCGCTCGGGCGGGAGCGGGAGCACCTGGAGCGGCGGGCCGGCACGCGCGTGACCGGCTTCCATTCGCATGGCGGGCGGGGCAGCGCCGGTTTCCTCGGCGACCGCCTTTACGAATGGGCGGAGCAGGCGGGCTTCCGGTACGCCGAGATGCTGGGCCGCGCGTCGCGGCAGCCGCATGCGGTCAACCGCGTGGTCGACGGCCTGCCCGAGACGCGGGCTCTGGTCGTGCCGGGCGTGCACTACAGCCTCGACGCCGGGACGCGCGCGGCCGAACATCACTTCGATGCGGTGGCGGCCGGCCTGGACGGCGCCCGCGCCGACCGCGAGCACGTGGTGATCATGAACCACCCCGACGTCCACCTGCGCGAGTTGAGGAAGCTCATCCTGCGCGCCGGAAGCAATGGCATCTGGCACGCGACCCTTTCGGACGTCGCGGCCTGGTACGCCGGGACGCGCGGCGCGGCGCGGGTCAGCCACAATGGCGGGCATTGGCGCCTGGACATTCCGCAGCCGCTGCCGCATGACTTTTCCATCGTGCTGCGCGAGCCCGGCGGCCAGCGCGCGTTGACGCTTGTCCGGGGCCAGACCTCCGTGCAGCTCTCCTGACAAACCAAGGGCCGACATGGCTGATGACCACCGACTCGTAGCCGTCTGCTACATCCACCAGTTCGAGCAGGAGCGCACGCTGAAGGCCTGCGCCGAGGCGCTGGGCGGACCGCCCGCGCCGGAGCGGCTGCGCTATTTCTCCTCCTGGGGGCCCCTGCTGGACGGAACGCCGGCCTACAAGCCCTGCGCGCATTACCTGGCGCCGCTGGACGCCCGTTATGGGCGCTGCATCATCCTGCGCAACGCCATTCCGCTGCCGCCCTCGCCTGCGCTGGCCGCGGTCCTCGCGACCATGCTGGTCCGCATGGGCGAAGGCAGCGAAATCTTGCTGGAGCTGGGGCGTTCGCTGGTCCCGGCCGAAGGGTGGGTCGATGCCGCGCAGCTCGCGCAATGGTTGCCCGGGGCCACGCTCGAAAAGGCGCCCGGCGGCCGCCGAGGCTGGTTGCGGCTGGGCTGGGCGCCGGCGGTCGCGGAGGATCTGGCCGCGCTGCGAAGCACCTATCCCATCCTGCTGGACCGCCTGCCGGCGTTCGGCGAACAGCTGCGGCGCGCCGGCTTTCCCTGCGCCGATCCGCTGCAGGACCATGGCGGCTCGGTCGAGAACGCATTCACCTACTCGATGCATTGGGCATTGCACACACGCGCCGTTTTCGACGCGCAGGTCCGGGGCGCAAGTGGCGGGGGGCCCCTTGTCGGCATGGATGTCGGAGGCAGCCATGGCTTTCTCGCGTGCGAGCTGGCGATGCAGGGGCACCGGGTGACGGACCTCGAGCTGGATGCGTGGAAGATCGAGCACATCCTGCCGTGGCTGGCGCAGCAATGCGGCGTGGCCGACCGGGTGTCGGGCCTCGCGGCGCGGATGGAAACGCTGACCGGGCAGGATGCGAGCTACGACTACATCGCCTTCATGGGCAGCCTGCTGTGCATCGAACGCAAGGATGTCCCGCTGGTGCTCGAAACCGCGATGCGCCTGCTCAAGCCGGGTGGCGTGCTGGTCATCCGGGAAAACCTCGCGCTGGAGGCGAATGCGGCTCCCGGCAATCTCATGAACGCACGCTTTGCTCCGCAGGAAATGCACGACGCCATCCGGGAACTGGGCGAGGCCCCCCTCTACTTCGATCACCTGGGCATCCAGCGCAGCCTGCAGGAATACCTCAAGCTGTGGACGGCTTTCGCCATCGTGCGCAAGCCGGGCGGCGTGGCGCACCCGCCCGCCGAGCGCCCGGGGCTGTTGCAACGCATCGGCCTGGCGGGCCGCAAGGCGGGCGCATGATCGGCCTCTACTTCACCAGCGTCGCCCAGAACCCGGAGCAGCTGGCGGCCGCGCGTGCCCGGGCGCAGGCGCTCTGCAACGCGCCCGGCGCCGACACTTTCGTGGCGTCCCCGGCGGTCAATTTCACCGGGCAGCCCGACCAGGATCACCCTGAGATCTCATTGCTCACCGTCCTCCCTGCGGGCGGGCTGGAGGGCGCGATGCTGGTGCCGCCGGTGCGCCAGTTCCGCGATGCCTACAGCCGGGCGCTGCTCGGCCGCGTCCATGACGCCATCCGTCCCGGAGGCGCGATGGTAGTGCCCTTCCATGCACCGGCCATCGCCAAGCGCACCGGGTTCTGGGACCTCGCCTGGCTGCGCGACGTGCTGGGTAAGGAGACCCGCGTGACGGACGATGGCCTGGCGGTGTTCACGCGCGGCCCCGCTGCCCTGCCGGCACCGGTCTCCGTGCTCAGCGCGTTCTTCGAGAACGCGCCCCGGCTCGCGCAGTCGCACCTCGCGCGCCTGCAGAGCGGCGCGGCCGTCGACCCCGCGGCCTATCCGGAACTCGTGGCTGCCGCCGCGGGCCCCGCCGCGGGCTTGCGCGCCGCCGAGGCGGCGGTCCCGGACCTCGCCCAGGGCCTGGAGCAGTTCTATGCCTACATCACCTACAGCGTGACGGGAACTTCGTACAAGGCCGAAGCGGTCCGCCGCTTCATCGACATGTACCTGCCGGGCAAGAGCGGCCTGCGTGCGATCGACATCGGCGGCGGCATCGGCTTCGTCGACATGGAAGTGCTCCTCACCTGCCCCGCGGTCGCCCATGTGCTCAACTGCGAACCGGTGGCGGGCAACCTCCCACTCACCTCGCTGCTGTTCGGGCACTACCGCGAGCGGCTGGCCGGCCGGTACAACGTGACCGTCGCGACGGCGCAGGACTTCGCGTTCGCCGAGCCGGTGCACGTGATCTACGACTTCGCCTCGCTGCTGTACGTGCCGCGGGAGCAGCTGCCGGCCACGCTCGACCGGATGTGGAACGCCCTGCTGCCGGGCGGCCTGCTGCTGGTGCACGAGAACATCCGGCGGCCGCTGTTCGAGTCGAAGAGCTACTACGCCTCCGTGTTCGAAGCGGATGAACTCGAAGGCTACCTCCGCCCGTACGGCGAAATCGCGTACTTCCGCTCGAGCGACCTGCAGCCCATGAAGAAGCAGGACACGAAGGACCTGACCGTGTTCCGTGTCCTGCAGAAGCGCCGCTAGGATGTTCCAGGTCCAGGCTCCCTCGCGCGCCGCCGTCGCCCAGCTCCAGGAAACCGCGACCGCTTTCTACTGGAGCGCGAGCGCGGGCATGATCCTGCGCAAGCACGGCTTGCGCGTGGCGGCCGAGGGCGCCGCGCAGGCGGACAGCGCCTTCCCGCTGGTCCTGCGGGGGGTCGAGGGCCCATTGCCGGACCGCGGGTTCATCGAGGGGCCGCTGCCTGAAGCGTGGCTGCGCGAACTCGGTCTGGCGGCGGTCACCGCCAGCGCGGAGGAGGTGGCCCTTTCTGACGCGGACGGCGTTCCGCTGGGCCAGCTGGTGTACAGCCGCTTCCTCGTGAAACGCATCCCCGCCAGCCGGCAGGAGGTGACCGAGCCGCACGAATGGATCGACCCGGATCCGCGCTGGCGCAGCCGGCCGGTCGCCTTCCAGACATTCCCCGTGCTGCCCGCGGGCTGGCGCGTCGTCTGCCAGGCCGAGACGGGCAGCGGGAAGGCTGCTGTCATGGTGTCGGACGGCCGCCGCATCGTCTGCGGCGCGCCGGTCTTCGACATCCTCGGCCACATGCACGCGATGCCGGCGCTCACCGAAGGTTTCTTCAAGACCCTGAAGACCAGCTACCTGTACCCGTTCGAGAAGTGGCTGGTGCGCGAACTGGCCGCGCACGCCGGTCCCGCGGGGGCGCCCGGCGGCGTCTGGCCGCTGGGCATGACCAGCGCGCTCAGCATCCGCCACGATTACGACCGGCCGATCAGCGACGCCCACCTGGCGGACATGCTGCGGTGCTACGCCGGCCTGGGCCTGCGCGCCACCTGGTTCCTGATCGTGGGCAAGCCGCCTCCGCGCCAGCAGATCGAGTCGATGCTGGCCCTGGGCCATGAAGTCGCGCTGCACAGCATCGCCAACACGCTGGACGAATTCATCGAGGAGGCCCTGCGGTTCCGCGAGCTCACGGGCACGAGCGCGGCGGGCTTCACCTGCCATGGCGGCATCGGCAGCAGCGGCCACCTGGCGCTCACGCACAACCTGTGGGCCCACGGCGTCGGGATGCGGTACGGCGAGATGATCGGCCGCTGCCGGGGCGTTTCGCACCCCTTGGTCACGCCGCGGCCGGACATCCCGGCGATGCTGCCGCTGATGCTCCAGAATTGCCACCACAGCCTCGACCTCACCACCAAGCCCGACGGCCACCAGCTCGAACGCCTGCGCGAGGAAGTGCCTCGGGCCCTGGCCGAGGGCGGCTACGTGACGGTGATGAACCACCCGGACATCCACTGGCCGGAAATGCGGGCCTTGATGCAGGGATTAGACTTGCACCGCGTCTGGACGGCCACCCTCCGCGACGCCAACGAGTGGCTCCTGCAGAACCTCTTCACCGGATGACGAAAGGCCGCGCCCAGGCCGCGGAGCGCGCATGAGTTCCGACGACGCCGAGTCCTTCCAGGCCCTGCAGGCCCGCCTCGGCGACCTGCCCGGCGAGGCTGGCGCCGCGCGGCGGCGCAAGGAATACGCGCCCTTCTTCCTGCGCATGGGCCGCGACGTCCACATCGAGGAAGGCTGCCGCTTCTACCATCCGGACCGCATCGTCCTCGACGACGATGCGAGGTTGAACATCGGGGCGCTCGTGTACGGCTCGGGCGGCGTGTGGATCGGCCGCCACGCGCGCATCGGCCCGCGCTGCTTCATCCATTCCGCCAACCACGACCTCGTTCCCTCGCCCCTCGCGTTTTTCGAGCGCGGCTACCAGGAAGAACGCGTGGTGATCGCCGACCTGTGCCTGGTGTCTGCCAACGTCAGCATCCTGCCGGGAGCTCGGCTCGGCCCCGGCACGTTCGTCGCCGCCGGCGCGGTGGTTCCGCGGGGCGACTACGCCGAGGGCAGCCGCCTCAGCGGCCTGCCGGCCCGGGCTGTGTCGGCCCCGGCTCCGGAATTGCCCGAAGCTGCGGTCGAACTCGCTCTGGTCGTCCCGGTCGAGGGCCCGTGGCGTGACATGGCGACGCACCTGCTCCTGCCGCTTGGGCTGCCGCAAGTGGGGGTGTTCGTGAGCGGCGCCGACCTGCCGGCGACGGTGCATACGGCCCTGGCAGTCGGCCCGTCCGGCTGGTCACCTCCACAACCGGCCGCGGTGACGTGGTGGACACTGGAACAGGGTGAAGCCGCCGCAGCCGCACCCCCCGGCCTGCCGACGCATCGCCCCCTGCCCGTCGCCAACGCCGGGCGCTTCCAGGCCGAACCGGCGGATGGCGGCATCGCCCAGGTGGCTTACTGGTTGCTGAACCGGCTCGAAAAGGGCAGCGATGCGATTTCGATGCGCGACTTCCGGGAATGGCTGACCGCGCTGCGCATCCTGGAGTTGCCGCCGGGCCGGCCCGACCGGATGCGAGAGCGGCTCGCCGGTGCGCTGGCGCGGCGCGCTCCGCCGGAACTGCGCGGCGTCCCGCCGGCGCCCTCCGACGCGCAAGGGTTCGGGACCTGGCTGGAGCGGCAGGCGCGCAGCGCCGACGAGGTCGGCCTGACCTGGTTCGAGCGCCGGCGGCAACGTCGCACCGTGAAGCCCGCACCGACACTGAAAGAGGCCCTGATCGACCCCGAACTGCTCTTGCGGGCGGTGCTGGATGGAACGTTGGGCGCGGCGGAGGTCGAGCCGATGGCGAGGAAGATGCTGGCCGCGGCGCCCACGGGGGCACGGCTGGTCTGTTTTGGGATCGCCGCCCATCGGACCGGCAATGCCGCATGCGCAGCCGAGGTCCGCGAGACGCTGGCTCAGCCCGCCTGGCGCATGCCGGGCGTCGCCTTCCCCCGGGTCCTCGCCGACAGCGAACGGCTTTGCCAGTCGCCCCTCGTCCTGGCCTGGCTGGCGCTGGAGGCACGCGCGCGCGGCAACACCGACCCGCTCGAGGATGACCTGGCAGCACCGCGCGACGCCGGCGGTCCGCTCGCCTGGTCCCTGCTGTCCAATGGTGAATGGGCCGATGACAGCCGGCGCGCCGGCGCGCGTTCGCTGCTGGACCACTGGACCACGTTGCACTCGACCGGCGTGCTGCCGCCGGGAAGGTTCACCCTCAGTCCGGAAAACCACAGCACATCGACGGCGGGGCTGGAAGCCGCCTGGGTCGGCGTGTTCCGCCGGATGCAGGCAGCGGCTGGGCGGCCCCTGCTGCGGCTGCGGCCCTGGCCGGCACCTTACCGCTCGGCACTCAGTGTGCGATTCGACGTGGACCGGCCGGTGACCGCGGCGGTCATCTCCAGGATCGCGCAGACGCAAGCTCTGCTGGCCAACGCCCCATGCGCGAGTTGGTACTATTTCGCGGCGGATCCGGACCGCGCCCGGCAGCGGCGCCAGCTCGACCGGCACTGGCAGGAACAGGGCCTTCACGTCGCGTTGCACGACGAGGAAGTCACGGGCGCAGGCGTGACGCATCACTCGTCGCCGCTCGCCGATTACTGGCTCGGGGACGCCAGTACGCGGGCCCTGGCGGCGAGCGGGGCCGGCTATGGGGAGTTCCTGGCGAACCGGCTGCACACGCCGCGGCCGGCCTGGATCCCCGATGCCCGAGATGGTGCCCGCCTGAGCGGCCTCTGGCTGGTGCCGCTGCATTTCCCGCTCGAAGGCAGCGTTCGCGACACCGGACTCGATTATTTCGACCGCCTGCGGGCGGAATTCCGGGCGGCGCTCGACGCCGGTGGCCATGCCATCGTCGCCAGCCATCCGGACGTCGACGCCGCCTTGCTCCGCCGGCTGCTGGCGCGCGAAGACCTGGGCGACACGTGGTTCGCGACGGTCGGGCAGGCCGTCGCGCGCTGCGCCGCCGTGCTGCAGGAAGGCAATATCCGGATGGTTGCTTCCGGTGGCGGCATCGGCCTTTTGTCGCGCAGCCACCTGGCGGATGTCGCTGTCGAAATCTGGATGCCGGGCGCTGCCTCTTGCGAGCTGCACGTCGTGCAACTGGTTCCGGGCCAGCCCCGTCTTCTCGCCAGCTCATCCGCCTAGAATCCTGGCGGGTCCTGCCGACCGGCACGGAGCCCGACCAGGGAGTTTGTCGAACCAATGCGAGTCTGCGTCCTAGCCTTCAACAGCGTCCTGAGCGATGCCCGCATCCTCAAGGAGGCCGACAGCCTCGCGCAGGCGGGACACGACGTGCACGTGCACGGCCTGGCGGACCGGAAGCACCAGGGCACCCACCTTCGCCCCAGCGGCGCCAGAGTCACGCTGCTGGTGCCGCCGAAACAGCCCCCCTCTAAATCGCGCAAGTTGATCGTGCCCGTGGCAGGCGGTCTCGCACTCGGCACGGCATGGTATGTCGACCTGTTCGCTCACTTTCCGCTGCTGCCCTACGTCCTGCTCGCGGCCAGCGGGGCCGTGATCGCGCTGGGATTCCCGAAGCTCAAGGTGCACCTCGTCTTCCCGTTCCTGAAGGGCATCATCGCCGGCGTCCTGGCGCGTTCGCCGAAGTGGTTTCCGGTCGGCTGGATGCAGGACATCATGGTGCGTTCCACGCACAGCGCCAGGATCCGCCTGCTGGAGAATGCCGCGAACGCATCCGGGGCCGACATCGTGCACTGCCACGACATGTACACGCTGCCAGCTGGCGCGGCCGCGGCCGCCGCCATGGGTGCGCAGCTCGTCTGGGACGCCCATGAGATCTATGAGGAGATCGCCCAGGCCACGCCGCAGCAGCAGCTGTATTACGGCCGGCTCCTGAAGCGCCTGCATGGCCGGGTCGATGCTTTCATCACCATCAATGACAGCATCGCCGGGTTCTACGCCGGGCGCTATCCTGCGTTGCCGCCCTCCGTGATCGTCAAGAACGCGACGCTTCCGCTCGGGTCCGTCGAGGACGACGGCCGCATGCGGCGGGCGGCCCAGCTGCCGGAAACCCAGAAGATCGTGCTGTACCAGGGAGGTTTCGCCGAGAAGCGCGGCCTGCGCGACCTCGTCGCCGCTGCCGAATTCCTGGATCCGGACTGGACGCTCGTCATGATGGGGTGGGGCAACCTGGAGCCGCAGCTGCGCGAGATCGCGCAGGGTGTGCTGGGGCGCACGGTGGGGCGCCAGCAGCCGGCCATCTGCTTCCTTCCCCCCGCGCCGCATGCCGAGCTTGCGCTCTGGACGGCGGGGGCGCGCGTCGGACTCATTCCTTACGAACGCGCCGGGCTGAACCACCTGTTCTGCACGCCCAACAAGCTGTGGGAGTACCCCGCGGCGGGGGTGCCCATCCTGTGCAGCCCGCTCACGGAGATGTCGCTCGTGATCGCGCGGCACGGCGTGGGCTGGCTGCTGCCCGAGCCCGCCACGCCGCGCCTGATCGCCCGGACGATCAACGCGCTGACGGAGGCCGAACTGTCCGCCGCGCGGGCCGCCTGCGCCACCTACATCGCACAGGACAACTGGCAGGTTTACGAAGCGCGCCTGGTGCGGCTTTACCAGGACCTGGCGGCCCGGCGTGCGGTTCCCGCCGGCACGGAGGTGCCGGTTCCGGCGACCCCTCTTTCGGCAATCCCGAAGCCGTGAGCCATCCTGGGCGGCGGGTCCTCGTCGTCTCCTTCTCGCCATTGCACCGGGACCCGCGCGTCCAGCGGCAGCTGGCGGCGCTGCAAGGCGGCTTCCAGCTCACCACGGCGGGCTTCACCCCTCCGCATCCGGAGGCCGAGGGCCACGTGCCGTTGCGCCGGCCGGCCGCCAATGTGCTGCACCAGGCGATGCAGGCGCTGCGCCTGAAGCGGGGACAATTCGAAGCCTACTACTGGGGATCCGCCCACATTCGCCACGCACTGCGGGCCCTCGAAGGGCCCAGGTACGACCTGATCCTGGCCAATGACCTGCTCAGCCTGCCGCTGGGACTGCGCCTCGCGCGCCAGAGCGGCTGCAAACTGCTGCTGGATGCGCACGAGTACGAACCCGGCCAGCACGAGGACAGCTGGTACTTCAACACCTTCTTCCGCGATTTCTGGGTCCACGTGGCGCGCGAATACCTCCCGCAGGCCGACCGCATGCTCACGGTGAGCGACGGCATCGCGCAGCAATACGCCAGCCGCTTCGGCGTCATGCCCGAGGTGATGACCAACGCCGCGCCGCATGCGCTCGTCGCGCCCGGGCCGGTGGACCCGCAGCGCATCCGCATGGTCCACCACGGCAGCAGCAGCCCGTCGCGCAAGCTCGAGGCCATGCTGGACCTGATGCGCGGCCTCGACCGGCGCTTCAGCCTCGACCTGATGCTCATGCCGGACAACGCACGCTACCTGCGCCGGTTGAAGCGCCTGGCGGCCGGACTGCCGAACGTCCGCTTCCGCGACCCGGTCCCGCTCGCCGACATCGTCCCGGCCTTGAGCGGCTACGACATCGGCCTGTACCTGCTGGCACCGGACACCTTCAATTGCCGCATGGCACTGCCGAACAAGCTGTTCGAATTCGTGCAGGCACGCCTGGCCATCGCGATCTGGCCCTCGCCCGAGATGGCGCGCATCGTGCAGCGGCACGACCTCGGTCTCGTCGGCTCCGACTTCTCGGTGGGCGGTCTCGCCGCGCAGCTCAACGCGATCACGGCGGACGAACTGCGCGCCTTCAAACGCAACGCCGACCGCGCGGCGCCCGAACTTTCCGCGGACCGCAACCAGCAGCGCCTGCGCGCCATCGTCGAGGAATTGCTCGGTGGCTGAAGACCGGCCACGCCGCGCGCTCTTTCTCGGCACCCACTCGTTCGTGGATGGTGGCCTGAAGGTCGGGATCCAGCACCTGGCCGAAGGGTTCGCCGCACGCGGCTGGCAAGTCGACTACGTCGCCACCGCTTCCTCGGTCTTCGATCTCTGGGGCGCGCAGCGCCGTCCACGCTTGAAGCGCGTGTGGGGCGGCGGGCAGGACCGGCGGGGCACGCCCATCGCACCCGGCCTCGACGAGTACGCTTTCAAGGCGCTGATCCCGGCGCACAAGCTGTTCCTGCGGGGCGAGTGGCAGTTGCCCAGCTTCGCCTGGCTGCTGCCGGCCTGGGTGCGGGAGCGCGACTATGCGTTGTGCATGCACGAGACCTCGCCGAACGTGATCTACCGGCCCTGGGTGCGCGCGCGCACTTCGATCTTCCGCCTGAGCGACCTGCCCGCCGGCTTCTCGCATGACCTGCATCCGGTGCTGATCCGCCAGCTGGAGCACGGGCTGAGGGAGGGCGACTACGACGAGGTGTGGGCGGTGTCCGCGTCCCTGCGGGACCATGCGATGTCGCTCGGCCCGAGTCCCGCGGTCCTGCTGCCGAACGGTGTCGAGGCCGGGCCGTTCCGCCAGCGTCATCCGGTCGCGCGCCGCCCGAACAGCGCGGTTTTCCTGGGCTCCGTCAGCGAATGGGTGGACGTGGAGCTGCTCCATGCGGCCGCGCGGTTGTTGCCGGAGTGGACGTTCGACATCCACGGGCCGGTCAGCCGGCCGCTCCCCGGCGGCGGTGCGCCCAACGTCCGGTTTCACGGTGCGCTGGCGCCCGAGGCCATCCCCGGGATGCTGGCGGGCTGCGAAGTCGGCCTGATCCCGTTCCGTGAAACCGGAGATCTCACACGGCACATCGAACGCCCGCTGAAGTTCTACGAATACGTGGCGGCGGGCCTGGGGATCGCCAGCACCGACATCGGCGGCCTGCGCCTCGGGATGGGCGCATTCGCCAGCTATGGCAGTTCTCCTGCCGCATTTGCGGCGGCCGTCATGGAAGCGCGGGCGGCAGGTGCCGCCCGCGGCCGCGACGTGATCGAGGCCTTCCTCGCCCAGCATTCGTGGGAAAGCATCGTGGACCAGGCGCATGCCCGGGTGGAAGCATTGCTGCGGCGCGAGCGCGGGCCTGTGTCGCGGCGGGAGCGCGCGTGATGCGCATCGCCGTCGACGCCAGCATGCTGGCAGCGGATGGCGCGGGCATCTCGCGCTACCTGCGCAGCCTCCTCGAAGCCATGCTGGCGCTGGACGACGGGCACGAATGGCTGCTCTACGGACGCCGCGTCCCTGCGCTGGCGACGGGGAGCTCGCGGGTGGGCGGACGGCAGGACGGCCTGCCCGATGCGCCTGGCCGGATCCTGGCGCTGGCGGCCAGCCTGCCGCTGTGGACGGCCCGCGACCGGCCCGACGTGTTCTGGGCGCCGGCCCATCGCCTGCCACTGTGGCTGCCGCGGGATTGCGCGGGTGTCCTGACCGTGCACGACCTTTGCTGGCAGCGCGCGCCGGAAACCATGCGGCGCTCCAGCCGGGCCCTCGACGCCCTCTTCATGCCGCGCAGCATCGCGCGGGCCGACCGGATCCTCGCGGTCTCGCAATCCACGGCGAGAGACATCGCGGCGGGGTTTCCCGCCGCGGCGGCGCGGACGGTGGTGGTCCACGAAGGACTGTCTCCCCTGCCTGAGCCGGCCGGCGCCGATGCCCTGGCGGCCCTGGGGCTGCGGCTACCGTACGTCCTGTTCGTCGGGACGATCGAGCCGCGCAAGAACCTGCAGCGGCTGATCGAGGCGTTCGGCGCGGTGCGGGGGAGCAGCACAGCGCCGCTGCAACTGGCGGTCGTGGGTGCCGCCGGCTGGGGCGCCGACATCGCGGAATCGGCGCACCGCCACGGCGCGGACCAGGTGGTCGTCCTCGGCCGCGTCTCCGACGCCACGCTGGCCACCCTGTACCGGCACGCGTTGTGCCTCGCCATGCCGTCGCTCTACGAAGGGTTCGGCCTGCCGCTGCTGGAGGCCATGTCCTTCGGTACACCCGTCCTTGCTTCGGACACCTCGTCGATGCCCGAGGTCGCCGGGCCGGCCGGCCACTACGTCGATCCGCTGTCCGTCGCTTCGATTGCCCAGGGGCTGCGCAAGCTGGCCGGCGAACCTGGGTACCGGGACGGACTCGCCGCGCACGCGCAGGCGCAGGCGGGCCGGTTCCGCTGGGAACAGGCGGCGCGCGACACCCTCGAGGTCTTCGCGCAGGCCCGCCAGGCACGCGCCGCCCGGTCCTGAGCCCGTATCATCGCGCCCATGCTCGCGAAGCTCATGAGCCTGTTCCTGCTGGGACTGATCCGCGCGCTGACAGGGGCCCAGGCGCGCTGGTACGGCTGCCCGCCCAAGGCCGAACAGCGCATCTATTTCGCCAACCACCAGAGCCATGCGGACCTGGTGATGATCTGGGCGGCCCTGCCGGAGGAACTGCGCAGCATCACCCGCCCGATCGCGGCCAGGGACTACTGGACCAAGACGCCGTTCAAGCAGTGGATCACCACGTCGGTCTTCAACGCGGTCTATGTGGACCGCGAGCGCAAGGGCGATGAAGATCCGTTGCAGCCCCTGGTCGACGCGCTGACCAGCGGCGACTCCATCATCATCTTTCCGGAAGGGACACGCGGCCACGCCGAAGAGCCGCAGCCCTTCAAATCAGGCCTCTACAGCCTGGCCCGGAAATTTCCCCAGGTGGTCCTGGTGCCGGCCTGGATCGACAACATCCAGCGTGTGATGCCCAAGGGCGAAGTGGTGCCGGTCCCGATCCTCTGCTCCGTGACCTTCGGCGCGCCCATCGTGCTGGGCGCCGACGAAGAACGGCGCGCGTTCCTGGACCGCGCACGGCTGGCGGTGATCGCCCTGCGCGATGTCTGAGCCGGCACCATGAACCAGTTCCTGCGCAGCCTCACGCCCACCCAGCAGGTGGCGGCGCTGTTCCTCATCGTGTTCGGCATCCTGGTGATCGCCAGCGTGACCGCATTCCTGCTGACGCTGCGCGAACAGCGCAACCCGCATGACGATGCCTGGCACGAGGAGCTGCGCAACTTCCGCTCGCTGCTGGCGACCTCCTGGTTCATGGTGGTGGCGTTCTGGCTGGCCTGGGCCACCGGCGACACGATGGCGACGATCCTGTTCTCGCTGATCGCCTTCTTCGCGCTGCGCGAGTTCATCACCTTGTCGCCGACGCGGCGCGGCGACCACCGCAGCCTGGTCCTGGCCTTCTTCGTGGTGCTCCCCATCCAGTTCGTCCTGGTCGGCACGCGGCACTTCGACCTGTTCACCGTCTTCATCCCGGTCTATGTGTTCCTGCTGATCCCGGTGGCCAGCGCCATTTCGGGCGACTCGCAGCGCTTCCTGGAGCGCAACGCCAAGCTGCAGTGGGGCATCATGGTCTGCATCTACGGCATGAGCCACGTGCCGGCGCTGCTGCTGCTGGAGTTTCCGGGCCGCAACTACGAGGGCAAGGAAGCGTTCCTCGTGTTCTTCCTGGTCTCCGTGGTGCAGACCTGCATGCTGGTGCAGCACCTGGTCACGCGCAAGCTGAAGCGCCCGCCGAGCCTGCCGGAGGTGAGCAAGAGCTTCAACTGGTACAGCTGGAGCATCGGCCTGTCGGTGGGCTGTTTTGCCGGCGGCGTGCTCTCCTTCATCACGCCGTTCAAACCGGGCCAAGCGTTGGCCATGGCGTTCATCGCCTGCGTCGCCGGGTCGATGGGGCACCTCGTGATGAAGGCGCTCAAGCGCGACCGCGGCGTGCCCGCCTGGGGGCAGCGCGGGGTCGCGGTCACCGGCGCCAATGGCTTGCTGGACCGGGTGGACGCGCTCTGTTTCGCCGCGCCGATCTTTTTTCATTCCGTGCGCTGGTACTTCGGCGTCTGAAGCCGCTTACCATCGCCCCATGCGCATCCTCGGCATCGATCCCGGCCTGCAGACGACCGGCTTCGGCGTGATCGAATCCGACGGCGGCGGGTTGCGCTACGTCGCCAGCGGCACCATCACCACCACGCACCTGGACCGCGGCAATTTGCCGGCCCGGCTGAAAGTGCTGTACGAAGGCATCGAGGAGGTTCGCACCCGCTACCAGCCCGACATCGCCGCCGTCGAGATCGTCTTCGTCAACGTCAACCCGCAGGCGACGCTCCTGCTGGGCCAGGCGCGCGGTGCCTGCGTCACCGCGCTGGTGGTGGGCCAGCTGGAGGTCGCGGAATACACCGCGCTGCAGATGAAGCAGGCGGTGGCGGGCTACGGCAAGGCGGGCAAGGCGGAGGTGCAGGAAATGGTGAAGCGGCTGCTCCAGTTGCCGGGCTTGCCGGGCAAGGACGCCGCCGACGCGCTGGGCATCGCGATCACGCATGCGCATGCCGGCGCCACCCTGGCACGCCTGAACCAGGCCGCGGCCACCTCCAGGCGGACTTCAGCCATGTACAAGGCGGGCCGGACGTACTGAGCGGGCCGGATGCCGGCCAAAGTATGATGGAGGGCTCTGGGCGGGGCCGGTGGTGCCGCGGAACATGGTCCTGCGGTGACGCTGCGAGTACTTCACATCGGCAAGTTCTTCCCTCCGCATCGCGGGGGCATGGAAACCTTCCTTTCGGATCTGGTCACGGCGCAGCGCGCGGCCGGCGTCGAAGCGTTCGCCGTGGTGCATGGCGAGCCGCGGCCGGGCGACCCGGCCTGGCTGGTGCGCGTCCCCGTCCAGTTCCACCTCGGCTATGCACCATTCGCACTCGGCTTCCGGGCAGCGGTCGCCCGGGCCATCGAGCGATTCCGGCCGCAGATGCTGCACCTGCACCTGCCGAACAACAGCGCTCTGTGGTGCCTGACGCTGGAATCGGCGCGCGCCATCCCGTGGATGGTCCACTGGCATTCGGATGTCGTGCCGTCGGCGATCCGCGGCCACCTGGGCGCGGCCTACCGCCTCTACCGCCCGTTCGAGCAGGCGGTGCTGGAGCACGCGGAACGCGTCCTGGTGACGTCGCCACCCTACCTGGACGCCAGCGAGCCGCTCGCCCGCTGGCACGACCGCTGCGTCGTCGTGCCCCTGGGGCTGGCCGTCACGCCCGCCCCCCGGGTCGCTGGCGAAGCATCCACATGGCGCCCGGGGGTCCTGCGCCTCCTCTCGGTGGGCCGGCTCACGTACTACAAGGGGTTCGAGACGCTGGTGGAGGCGGTCGCCGCCATGCCGGACGTCGAATTGCTGATCGCGGGCGCGGGCGAGTTGCATGCCCGGCTGGACGCCCGCATCCGGGCCCTGACCCCGCCGGGCGAGCTGCCGCGCGTTCGCCTGCTCGGGGAGGTCGATGAGGACGTGAAGCATGGCTTGCTGGCGACGTGCGACCTGTTCTGCCTCGCCTCGCTCGAGCGCACGGAGGCCTTCGGGGTGGTCGTGCTGGAAGCGATGCTGCATGCGAAGCCCTGCCTGGTTTCGGACCTGGCTGGATCCGGTCTGCCCTGGCTGGTCCGCAGCGCCGGGTGCGGTGAAGTCGTCCCTCCAGGGAACGCCCCGGCCTGGAGCGCCGCGATCGCCCGCCTGGCGGCGCAGCCCGCGGAAAGGGCGCGCCTCGGCGCCGCCGGGCATGCCAGCCTGCGGGCCCGCTTTTCCATCGAGGCCTGCACGGCGGAGATCGTCGGGTACTACGCCCGCCTGGTCGGCGAAGGCCGGACCGGGGGGGTTGGCACCCTGGTGGTGATTCCCGCACGGAACGAGGCGACCACGCTGCCTTCCGTGGTCGCCCGGCTGATCGAGGCCGGCTGGCGCGATGTGCTCGTGGTCGATGACCACAGCAGCGACGGGTCCGGGGACGTGGCGCGGGAAGCCGGCGCCACGGTCGTGCGGCCCGTGCTGCCCTTGGGGGCCTGGGGCGCGATGCAGGCTGGCATCCGCTATGGGCTCGCCAAAGGCTATGCCGCGGTCGTCACCATGGATGCCGACGGGCAGCACGAAGCCGGCGAGATCGTCAGGCTCGTGGAGGCGGCCCGCGCGGCGGATGTCGTCATCGGCGCGTTCCCGGAGCGCGCCAGCTCGCTGCGGCGATTCGCCTGGAACTGGTTCCAGCGCCTGACGGGCCTGGGGCTCGAGGACCTGACCTCCGGCTTCCGCTACTACAACCGCGCCGCCATGCGGCTGCTGGCGGCGGAGGAGGCCACCCTGCTGGACTACCAGGACGTGGGCACGCTGCTGCTGCTGCGGGAGGCCGGCATGCGCCTGGTGGAGGTTCCGGTCTCGATGAAACTGCGAACCGCCGGAAAGTCACGCATCTTCCATTCCTGGTTCAGCGTCGGCCGCTACATGGCCGTCACGACACTCCTGTGCATGTCGCAGTGGAAGGTCCGCAGCGCGAACCGCGTCAACTGAGCGGACCGGCCGCGCGGTTGTGCTCGAGCTCGAACAGGGCCACCCGCTGGTTCAGCCGCCGGACCTGCCGTTCGATGCGCGTGTTGACGATGTCGCCGTGCAGTGACTTGATCAGCAGCACGATCACGGCCAGCAGGAGCAGCAGCGCCGGTGAATAGGCGATCCCCGCGGTCCTGGCGATGAAGTCGATGGATCCCGGCCACAGGCCCAGCAATGCCGCGACCCCGGCCACGGACAGCCAGAAAACACCGTAGAGCGGGTGCAGGTGATCGCGCCTCAGCAGGACCACGATGGCCGCGGACAGGCCGACGCCCAGGAGGGTAGTTGTGAGTTGGAGGCTGGCCATGGCCGAATTTTACTAAGTGGTGGCCAGGCGCTCGACAAACAGCACCAGCAGGAAGCCGAACGCCGCGATCAGCGTCCACTTCAGGACGATCAGCCCGAACTTCTTGTACTTCGGCTGCCCCGTCCCCGCATAGAACGCGAAGCTGACGCCCGCGGCCAGCAGCAGCAGCATGACGATCCAGCGGAACAACAGCATCGGAGGAACGAAGCTACCAGGCCCGCGCCGGCACCGCGAAGCCCGCGGGCGCCTCGCGCTCGTCAGCGAAGCTCACGACTTCGAAGGCGTCCTGGTCCGCCAGCAGGGCGCGCAGCAGCTTGTTGTTCAGCGCATGGCCCGAACGGAAAGCGCTGTAGGCGGCCAGCAAGGGCTTGCCCACCAGGTACAGGTCACCCATCGCGTCCAGGATCTTGTGTTTCACGATCTCGTCGTCGTAGCGCAAGCCCTCGGAGTTGAGGACGCGGTAGTCGTCCATGACGATGGCGTTGTCCAGCCCGCCGCCCAGGCTCAGCCCGTTGGCACGCATCATCTCGACGTCCTTGGTGAAGCCGAAGGTGCGGGCCCGCGCGATGTCGCGCGAATAGTGGCCCGAGCTCAGGTCGAATTCGTAGCGCTGGCCGGTCGAATTGACGACGCGATGCGCGAACTCGATCTCGAAACTCAGCTTGTAGCCGTGGTACGGGTCGAGTCGCGCCCACTTGAGGTTGGCACCCTCGCCTTCGCGGACCTCCACCGTCCGCAGCACGCGGATGAAGCGGCGCGGCGCGTTCTGCTGTTCGATGCCGGCGCTTTGCAGCAGGAAGACGAACGAGGCCGAAGAGCCATCGAGGATGGGCACTTCCTCGCTCGTGATGTCCACCACCAGGTTGTCGAGCCCCAGGCCCGCGCAGGCGGACATCAGGTGTTCGACGGTGTGCACCTTGGCGCCGCCGCTGGAGATGGTCGAAGCCAGGCGGGTGTCCGTCACGGCCTGGGCCGACACCGGGATGTCGACCGGCACCGGCAGATCAACCCGGCGGAACACGATGCCGGTGTCCGGTTGGGCGGGGCGCAGCGTCAGTTCCACCCGCTGCCCGCCGTGCAGGCCCACGCCGACGGCCTTGGTCAGCGACTTGAGGGTGCGTTGGCGCAGCATGGGCGCGATTCTAGGCCGCGGGCCGCAAAGGCGCGGTAAAGCGGCGCGATGGCCCCGATGCGGGCTCCAGAAAGAAAAAAGAGGTGGGCTGCCTGCGCCCACCTCCCAAACCTCCCAACTGGAGAACTTCTACTGCTTCCGCTCAGTCTGCCTGCTTGCGCAGGAAGGCCGGGATCTCGAAATCGTCCATGCCGCCGCTGGAGAGGGCATCGACTTTGGCTGCCGCCTGGGTGCGGTTGGTGCGCCACACGCTGGGCACGGCCAGGCCGTTGTAGTCCGGCTGGGTCGCCGCCGCGGCCGCCTGGCTTTCACGCGTCTGGATGGCACCGGGGCCACCGATGGCGTTGTGGATGGTCGGCACGTTGAACGGCACGTTGTCGGTGCCGGTGCGCAGCACCTGCAGCGGCGGAGCCGTGCGGCGCTGGCCCTGGCCCTGGCGCGACAGGCCGGTGGCGACCACCGTCACGCGCACCTGATCCAGCAGCTCGTCGTCGTAGGCCGTGCCGTAGATCACGTGCGCGTCCGGCGAGGCGTAAGCGCGGATGGTGTTCATCGCCAGCTTCGACTCGCTCAGCTTGAGCGAACCCTTGGCCGCGGTGATCAGCACCAGCACGCCCTTGGCGCCGGACAGGTCGATGCCTTCCAGCAGCGGGCAGGCCACCGCCTGTTCCGCGGCGATGCGCGCGCGGTCCGGGCCGTTGGCCAGGGCCGTGCCCATCATCGCCTTGCCGGGCTCGCCCATCACCGTGCGCACGTCCTCGAAGTCGACGTTCACATGGCCGGGCACGTTGATGATCTCCGCGATGCCGCCGACGGCGTTCTTCAGCACGTCGTTGGCGTGCGCGAACGCCTCGTCCTGCGAGATGTCGTCGCCCAGCACTTCGAGCAGCTTCTCGTTCAGCACCACGATCAGCGAATCGACGTTGGCTTCGAGCTCGGCCAGGCCGTTGTCGGCGTTGGTCATGCGGCGCCCGCCTTCCCAGTCGAAGGGCTTGGTGACCACGCCGACCGTCAGGATGCCCATTTCCTTGGCCACGCGCGCGATCACCGGCGCGGCGCCGGTGCCGGTGCCGCCACCCATGCCGGCGGTGATGAAGAGCATGTTCGCCCCTTCAATCGCCTCGCGGATGCTTTCGACGGCCGCCTCGGCGGCCTCGCGGCCCTTGTCCGGCTTGCTGCCGGCACCCAGCCCGCTGTGGCCCAGCTGGATGTGCTTGTGGGCGGAGCTGCGTGCCAGCGCCTGTGCGTCGGTGTTGGCGCAGACGAATTCCACGCCCTGCACGTTGCGCTCGATCATGTGCGCCACGGCATTGCCGCCGCCACCGCCGACACCGATCACCTTGATCATGGTGCCCTGGTGAAACTCCTCGACTTCGATCATTTCGATGCTCATTGCAATCTCCTGAAATACGTTTGCAGTTGCCAAATGCTTTGCTGTTCTTTGTGTGTCATCAACGCGAGAGCGGTGGATCGGTGCACCGACATCGCTCCTTTCTCTCGCCCGGAGGCGAGGCGCGGGCTTGCCACAGACTGACAATGCGAGTGCCACCGCGGAACCGGCTTTGCCGGGCCGCGGGTGGCGCCCCCCTGGGGGGGAGGCGGCCGAAGGACGCTTCGGGGGGGGTCAAAAGTTCCCCACGATGAAGTCGCGGAATCGTCCGAAGGCGGTCTTCATCGAGCCATTCTTTTGCGCCACCTTGATGCCGCGCATGCGGGCGAGGCGCGCTTCCTCGAGCAGCCCCATCACAGTCGCCGCCCGGGGTTGCGCCACCATGTCGGAGAGGGCGCCGGTGTAGCGCGGCACTCCGCGGCGCACGGGCTTCAGGAAGATGTCCTCGCCCAGTTCCACCATGCCCGGCATGATCGCGCTGCCGCCGGTGATGACGATGCCCGAAGAGAGCACCTCCTCGTAGCCCGACTCGCGCACGACCTGCTGCACCAGCGAGAAGATCTCCTCGACCCGCGGCTCGATCACGCCGGCCAGCGCCTGCTTGCTCAGCATGCGCGGGCCGCGATCGCCGAGGCCGGGCACTTCCACCTGCTGCTCGGGGTCGGCCAGCAACTGCTTGGCGTAACCCGACTCCACCTTGATGTCCTCGGCGTCCTTGGTGGGCGTGCGCAGCGCCATCGCGATGTCACTCGTGATCAGGTCGCCGGCGATTGGAATGACGGCGGTGTGCCGGATGGCGCCGCCGGTGAAGATCGCCACGTCGGTGGTGCCGGCGCCGATGTCCACCATTGCCACGCCCAGCTCTTTCTCGTCATCGGTCAGGATGGCGTGGCTGGAGGCCAGCGGGTTCAGCATCAGCTGCTCCACTTCCAGGCCGCAGCGGCGCACGCACTTGATGATGTTCTCGGCCGCGCTCTGGGCGCCGGTGACGATGTGCACCTTGGCCTCGAGCCGGATGCCGCTCATGCCGATCGGCTCCTTCACGTCCTGGCCGTCGATCACGAATTCCTGCGGCTCGACCAGCAGCAGTCGCTGGTCGGTCGAGATGTTGATGGCACGAGCGGTCTCCACCACGCGGGCCACGTCCGCCGGCGTCACCTCCCGGTCCTTCACCGCCACCATGCCGCTGGAATTGATGCCGCGGATGTGGCTGCCGGTGATGCCGGTGTAGACGCGCGTGATCTTGCAGTCGGCCATCAGCTCGGCCTCTTTCAGGGCCTGCTGGATGCTCTGCACGGTGGCGTCGATGTTCACGACCACCCCGCGCTTCAGGCCGTTGGACGGCGCGACCCCCAGCCCGGCGAGCTTGAGTTCGCCGCCGGGCATGACCTCGGCCACCACCACCATCACCTTGGCGGTGCCGATGTCGAGGCCGACGACCAGGTCCTTGTAGTCCTTTGCCATCTTCGTTATTTCCTCGGTTCCTTCTGCGCCTGCACGTCCGTCGTGCCGACGCCCCTCAACTTCACCGCGTAGCCATCCCCGTGCCGCAGGTCGGCGGAGAGCAATGCCTCCGGCCGCCGGCTGTATTTCGCCGTCACCTGGGTCAGCGTCTGCGCGAAGCGCTGGCTGCGCGCCAGCACCTCTTCCTGCGAGCCGCGCCCCAGTTCCACCGTGGCGCCGGTGTCCAGCACCATGACCCAGCTGCCCCGCCCGGTGAGCGTGAGCTGCGACACGGACAGATCCAGCGGGGTGAACAACGGATGAAGAGCCCGGTACATCGCCAGCACCTGGGCCGATTCGCCGTCCGGCCCGGCCAGCCGGGGCAGGTCGTCCTGCTCCGCGTCGCCGGCATTGGCCTCGAAGACCTCGCCGAAGTTGTTGACCAGGCGGGATTCCGCTTCGGCGCCCCACAGCGCTTCGGCCCGGTGCTCCTGCAGGACCACGCGCAGGCGGTTCGGGAATTCGCGCCGCACGACCGCCTGCCGGACCCAGGGCACGGCCTCGAAAGCCGCGCGGGCGCGCTGCAGGTCCACCGTGAAGAAGTTGCCCGCCAGCCGCGGCGCCACGTTGGCCCGCAGGGTCGGCGCGCTGTTGTGCGTGACATCGCCCTGCACCGTGATGCCCCCGATGGCGAACAGCGGGTGCCGCAGCGCCCACCAGCCCAGCGCCGCCGCCAGCAGCAAGCCGAAGACCGTGAACAGCAGTGAAGCGGTCACGTTCATCAGCTTGACATCCAGCGGCAGGGCGGCGTTCATGGGCGCGCGGTCTCCTGGTCCAGGCTGGCCGAGGCCAGCAGCTGCAGGCACAGCTCTTCGTACCCGATACCGGCTGCCCGTGCGGACATCGGCACCAGCGAGTGGCCGGTCATGCCCGGGGAGGTGTTGATCTCGAGGAGCGACGGCTTGCGGGTGGTGCCATCGATCATCACGTCGATGCGGCCCCAGCCGCGGCAACCGAGCACCCGGTAGGCCTTGAGCACGATCTCCTGGATGGCGGCTTCCTCGCCTTCCGGCAGGCCGCAAGGCACCAGGTACTTGGTGTCGTCGGTGAAGTACTTGTTCTGGTAGTCGTAGTTGCCCTCGGGCGCGACGATGCGGATCACGGGCAGCGCGCGGGCCTGGTCACCCGTGCCCAGGACCGGGCAGGTGACTTCGTCGCCCGCGATGAATTGCTCGCACAGGACATCGGCGTCCAGTGCCGCGGCGGCGTCGACGGCTTCCTTCATCTCCGAGTAGCCCTTGACCTTGGCGACGCCGATGGAAGAGCCTTCGCGAGCTGGCTTGACGATGACGGGCAGGCCCAGGTCGTCGGGCACCGCGATCACCTGCTTCTGCTCGTAGGCGCCGCGCCGCAGCAGCAAGAAGCGCGGCGTCGGGATGCCCTCGGCGAGCCAGACGCGCTTGGTCATGACCTTGTCGATGGAGATCGCCGATGCCATCACGCCGGACCCGGTGTACGGGATGCCCAGCAGTTCCAGCGCACCCTGCACGGTTCCGTCCTCGCCGAAGCGGCCGTGCAACGCGATGAAGCAGCGCTTGAAGCCCTTCTTCTTGAGTTCGGACAGGTCGCGTTCGGCCGGATCGAAGGCATGCGCGTCCACGCCCTTGGACTGCAGCGCCTTCAGCACGCCGGCGCCGGACATGAGCGAGACCTCGCGCTCGGCGGACTTGCCGCCCATGAGCACGGCTGTCTTGCCGAAGCTCTTCACGTCGACGGCGGCGTTCATGCTGCGCCTCCGAGTTCCACCAGCTTGGCCGGCACGCCGCCGATGGAGCCGGCACCCATGCACATCACGACATCGCCATCGCGCACGATGTCGAGCACGGCACCCGGCATGGCGCCGATGTCATCCACGAAGTGCGGTTCGACCTTGCCGGCCACGCGCATCGCGCGCGCCAGCGAGCGGCCGTCGGCCGCCACGATGGGTTCCTCGCCGGCCGAATACACCTCGGAGAGCAGCACGGTGTCGGCCTGGCCCAGCACCTTGACGAAATCCTCGAAGCAGTCCCGCGTGCGGGTGTAGCGGTGCGGCTGAAATGCCAGCACCAGGCGCTGGCCGGGGAACGCCCCGCGCGCGGCCGCCAGTGTCGCGGCCACCTCCACCGGATGGTGGCCGTAGTCCTCGATCACGCGGAACTTGCCGCCACCCTGGGCGGCCGGCACCGCGACATCGCCGTAGCTCTGGAAGCGACGGCCCACGCCGTTGAACTCCTCCAGCGCCTTGGCCACCGCGTCGTCGGGGATGTTGAGCTCCACCGCGATGGCGATGGCCGACAGCGCGTTCAGCACGTTGTGCATGCCAGCCAGGTTGAGCTTCACATGCAGGTCCGGCAGCGTCACGCCGTTGCGCCGCTGCACCGTGAAGTGCATCTGCGCGCCCACCGCCTTCACGTTCACCGCGCGGACCTGGGCTTCCTCGTTCAAGCCGTAGCTGGTGACCGGGCACTGCACGTCCGCCACGATGCTTCGCACCGCGGCATCGTCGGTGCACAGGATGGCCGTGCCGTAGAACGGCATGCGGTGCAGGAAATCGAGGAAGGCCCCCTTCAGCTTGTTGAAGTCGTGGCCGTAGGTCTCCATGTGGTCGGCGTCGATGTTGGTGACGACGGCCATGACCGGCATGAGGTTCAGGAAGGACGCATCCGACTCGTCGGCTTCCACAACGATGTAGTCGCCGCTGCCCAGCTTGGCATTGGCTCCGGCGCTGTTCAGGCGGCCGCCGATCACGAAGGTCGGGTCCAGGCCGCCCTCCGCCAGCACGCTGGCGACCAGGCTGGTCGTCGTCGTTTTGCCGTGGGTGCCGGCGATGGCGATGCCCTGCTTCAGGCGCATCAACTCCGCCAGCATCATGGCGCGCGGCACAACCGGGATCTTGCGTTTGCGCGCAGCCAGCACTTCAGGGTTGTCCGGCTGCACCGCGGTCGACGTGACGACGGCATCGGCGCCAATGACGTTCGCCGCGGCGTGGCCCACGAAGGTCTGGATGCCGAGCGACTGCAAGCGGCGCAGCGTCGCGGTGTCCGCGAGGTCCGAGCCGGAGATCAGGTAACCGAGGTTGCGCAGGATCTCGGCGATGCCGGACATGCCGGCGCCGCCCACGCCTACGAAGTGAATGTGCTTGATCGCGTGTTTCATGGCGTCCCCGCCAGTGCTTCGCAGGCCGCCACCATCTGCTCGGTGGCCTGCGTCTTTTCCATCTTCTTCGCCGCCATGGCCCGCGCGAGCAGGTCCTGCCGGTTCATGTTCTTCAGCATCGCGGCCAACCCCTCGGCCGTGAGCTCCCGTTGCTGCACCAGCCACCCGCCTCCGGCGTCGACCAGGAATTTCGCGTTTGTCGTCTGGTGGTCGTCCACCGCGAAAGGGAAAGGCACGAAGACCGCGGGCACGCCGATCGCCGCCAGCTCGGTCACGGTGCTGGCACCGGCGCGGCAGATCACAAGGTCGGCTTCGGCGAACGCCGTCGCGGTGTCGTCAATGAAGGGCGTGAGTTCGGCCTCGACATCAGCCGCCGCATAGTTGGAGCGCAGCTCGTCGATCTGTTTGGCGCCGCTCTGGTGGATGACGTGCGGGCGTTCGGCAGCGGGCAGCAGTGCCACCGCTTGCGGCACGATGTCGTTGAGCGCCTTGGCACCGAGGCTGCCACCGACGACCAGCAACTTCAGCGGTCCAGCGCGTCCGGCGAAGCGCTGCTCCGGCGGCGGCTGATGCAGGAAGGCTTCGCGCAGCGGATTGCCGACCCACTCGCCCTTGGACAGGACATCCGGGAACGCGGTGTAGACCTTGTCGGCCACACCCGCCAGGACCTTGTTGGCCATGCCGGCCTTGGAGTTCTGTTCATGCAGCACCAGCGCCTTGCCGAGCAGCACGCCCATCATCCCGCCGGGAAACGTGATGTAGCCGCCCAGGCCGACCACCACTTGCGGCCGCACACGCCGCACCACCTGGATGCTCTGCCAGAAAGCGCGCAACAGGCGCAGCGGCAGCAAGGCCAGCGTCACGACGCCCTTGCCGCGCACACCGCTGAAGTCGATGGTCTCCAGCGCGAAGCCACGCGGCGGCACCAGTTGGCTCTCCATGCTCCCGGGCGCGCCCAGCCAGTGCACCCGCCAGCCGCGGCCGCGCAGGGCTTCCGCGATGGCGAGGCCCGGAAAGATATGGCCGCCAGTACCACCAGCCATCACGAGGGCGCAACGTGCACTCATGCCCGGCCTCCCTTCATGAGAGTGCGGTTCTCGTGGTCGATACGCAAGACCACCGCGATCGCGACCACGTTCATCAGCACCGCCGAGCCGCCGTAACTCATGAGCGGCAGCGTGAGCCCTTTGGTCGGCAGGGCGCCCAGGTTGACGCCCATGTTGATGAACGCCTGGAAGCCGATCCAGATGCCGACGCCCTGCGCGACCAAGCCCGCGAACACGCGGTCCAGCGCGATCGCCTGGCGGCCGATGTGCATGATGCGGCGCGTCATCCAGAGAAAGAGCGCGATGACGGTGATGACGCCGACCAGGCCGAATTCCTCGCCGATCACGGCCAGCAGGAAGTCGGTGTGCGCCTCCGGCAGCCAGTGCAGCTTCTCGACACTGCCGCCCAGGCCGACGCCGAAGATCTCGCCGCGCCCGATGGCGATGAGCGAATGCGACAACTGATAGCCCTTGCCCAGGGCGTGCTTCTCGCTCCACGGGTCCAGGTAGGCAAAGATGCGTTCGCGCCGCCATTCGGACAACGCGATCATCAGCACGAAGGCCACCGTCATCACCGCGGCGATCAGGAAGAACATGCGCGCATTGACGCCGCCCAGGAACAGGATGCCCATGGCGATGACGGCGATCACCAGGAAGGCGCCCATGTCCGGCTCGGCCAGCAGCAGGAGGCCCACGACCGCGACCGCGACGGCCATCGGCAGCACGGCGCGGAAGAACTTCTCCTTCACCTCCATCTTGCGGACCATGTAGTCCGCGGCGTAGAGCAGCACCGCGAACTTGGCCAGCTCCGACGGCTGGAACGACAACGGCCCGAAGACGATCCAGCGGCGCGCGCCGTTCACGCCCTTGCCGATCTGCGGGATCAGCACGACCACCAGCAGCAGCAGGGCCAGCACGAACAGCCAGGGCGCCCAGCGCTCCCAGGCCGCCACCGGCACCTGGAAGGTGAGCAGGCCCACCACGAAGGCGAGCACCAGGAACATCGCGTGGCGCTGAAGGAAGAACGTGTGCGCGTAGCGGGCGAATTTGGGGTTGTCCGGCAGCGCGATCGAGGCCGAATAGACCATGACCAGGCCCCAGGCGAGCAGGCCGACCATGACCCACATCAGCGCCTGGTCGAATCCATGCACACGCGTGACCTGCCCCGGCCCGGCCCCGGTGCGGCGCCGCAGCCAGCCGCCGAAGGAGGCGGTGGAGGCGTTCACCGGCAATCCCCTTCCAGCACGGCGCCGGCTTCGTTGGCGACTTCCTGCACGGCCGCGCGGAACACTTCGGCGCGGTGCGGATAGTTGCGGAACATGTCGAAGCTGGCGCAGGCCGGCGACAGCAGCACGGCGTCGCCAGCGTGGGCACGCGCGGTGGCGCTGCGCACCGCCTCTTCCATCGTCGCGGCGTCGAGCAGCGGCACGCCAGACGATTCCAGCACGGCGCGAATGGCGGGCGCGTCGCGCCCGATCAGCACCACGGCGCGCGCGAACCGCGCCACCGGGTCGGCCAGCGGGCTGAAATCCTGGCCCTTGCCGTCGCCGCCGAGGATGACGACCAGCTTGCGCTCGGCACCCAGGCCGTGCAGGGCGGCTACCGTCGCACCCACGTTCGTGCCCTTGCTGTCGTCGAAATATTCGACGTCATGCACCATGCCGATGGGCTCGACGCGGTGCGGTTCGCCACGGTATTCGCGCAGGCCGTAGAGCATGGGCGCGAGCTGGCAACCGGCGGCCGTGGCCAGCGCCAAAGCCGCCAGCGCGTTGACCGCGTTGTGCCGGCCGCGGATGCGCAGCGCGTCGGCCGGCATGAAGCGCTGCAAGGTGATCTCCACCTCGACGTCTTTGCGCTTGCGCTCGGTCTCGTCGGCATCGTGCGCCCGGACCAGCCAGGCCATGCCGTGCGTGACTTCCAGGCCGTAATCGCCCGGGCGCTTGGGCAGCTCGGCACCGAAGGTCACGTGGTCGCGCTGCTCGTACTTGCCGCCCTTGACGCGCACCGGCTCCGGCAGCATCTTCATCACCAAGGGGTCGTCCCGGTTCAGCACCATCAGGCCACGTTCGCCGAACACGCGCGCCTTGGCGGCCGCGTAAGCCTCCATGGTCCCGTGCCAGTCCAGGTGATCCTGCGTCAGGTTCAGCACGGTCGCCGCCGTCGGTTCGAAGCCGGTGACGCCCTCCAGCTGGAAGCTGGACAACTCCAGCACCCACACCTGCGGCAGCGCCTCGACGTCGATCTTCTCCATCAACGTGGCGAGCAGGCTGGGACCGATGTTGCCGGCCACCGCCACGGACTTGCCGCTGCGCTCGACCAGCTGGCCGGTGAGCGCGGTGACGGTGGTCTTGCCGTTGGTGCCGGTGACGGCGAGCACGGCGGGGTGGTAGGCCTGGCTTTCACGCAGGGAAGCGAGCGCAGCCGAGAACAGATCGAGCTCGGCGGCGACACGGATGCCTCGTTCGCGCGCGGGGCCATCCACCGCGGCCGTTTGTGCAGGGGACAAGCCGGGGCTGCGCAACACCAGTTGCTGGCCTTCCAGCAAGGCGTCGTCGAACGCGCCTCCCACGAAGCGCGCCTCAGGCACCTGCTCCCGCAGGGTCGCCAACTGCGGCGGCTCCTCGCGCGTATCCGCCACGGTGACACGCGCGCCCTGCCGCGCGCACCAGCGCGCCATGGCCAGGCCCGAGGCGCCGCAGCCGAGCACCAGGACGTTCTGATCGTGCAGTGATTCCATGCTCACCGCAGCTTCAAGGTAGACAGACCGACCAGGCACAAGAGCATGGTGATGATCCAGAAGCGCACCACCACCTGCGTCTCGGTCCAGCCGGACTTTTCGAAGTGGTGGTGCAGCGGCGCCATCTTCAGGATGCGCCGGCCCTCGCCGTACTTCTTCTTGGTGTACTTGAAGTACACGACCTGCGCCATGACGGAAAGCGCCTCCACCACGAAGATCCCGCCCATGATGGCCAGCACGATCTCCTGGCGCACGATCACGGCGATGGTCCCCAGCGCGCCGCCCAGCGCCAGCGCGCCGACGTCGCCCATGAAGACCTGGGCCGGATGCGTGTTGAACCACAGGAACGCCAGCCCGGCTCCGGCCATCGCGGCGCAGAAGATCAGCAGTTCACCGGCACCCGGGATGTAGGGGAACAGCAGGTACTTGGAGTAGACGGCGCTGCCCGTCACATAGGCGAACACACCCAGCGCCGAGCCCACCATCACCACCGGCATGATGGCCAGGCCGTCCAGGCCGTCGGTGAGGTTCACGGCATTGCTCGCGCCCACGATGACCAGGTAGGTCATGATGACGAAGCCGAACACACCGACCGGGTACGCGACTTCCTTGAAGAAGGGAAGCCAGAGTCCCGCCTTGGGCGGCAGGTTCACGTCGAAGCCGGACATGGCCCATCGAAAGAACAGGTCCAGCACGCGCAGGTTGGAACTCTCCGAGATGCTGAACACCAGGTAGAGCGCGGCGACCAGGCCGATCACCGATTGCCAGAAGTACTTCTCGCGCGAGCGCATGCCTTCCGGGTCCTTGCGGACCACCTTGCGCCAGTCGTCGACCCAGCCGATGGCGCCGAACCCGATGGTCACGACGAGAACGATCCAGACAAAGCGGTTGCTCCAGTCGAACCACAGCAGGGTCGCCGCGGCGATCGACAGGAGGATGAGCACGCCCCCCATGGTGGGCGTGCCGCTTTTCTTCAGGTGCGTCTGCAAGCCGTAGCCGCGCACCGGCTGGCCGATCTTGAGTTCGGCCAGGCGCCGGATCACCCAGGGCCCGGCCAGCAGGCCGATCAGGAGCGCGGTCATCGCGGCCATGACGGCGCGAAACGTGAGGTACTGCACCACGCGCAGGAAGCCCCACTCGGGGCCAAGTGTCTGCAGCCAGGCGGCAAGGCTAACCAGCATGCGTGGCCCCCTGCTTCGTGTGCGACGTGATGGCCTCGACCACCCTTTCCATCTTCATGAACCGCGATCCCTTCACCAGCACGCTGTGCGTGGCCGGCAGCGCCGCGAGCACCGCGGCGTTCAATTCGTCGATGCCGGCGAAGTGGCGGCCACCCATCCCGGCCGCCTGCTCCCCCAGCGTGTAGAGCTGTTCGATGCCGCGCTCGCGGGCGTAGTCGCCCACCTCGGCGTGGAACTGCGGCCCCTGGTCGCCGACCTCGCCCATGTCTCCCAGGACCAGCAGGCGCGGCCCCGGCAGCTCGGCCAGCACGTCGATGGCGGCGCGAGCCGAGTCGGGATTGGCGTTGTAGGTGTCGTCGACCAGCGTCAGCGTGCGTCCGGCCAGCGTGACGGCCAGGGCGCGCGACCGGCCCTTGACCGGCTCGAACGCCTCGAGGCCGCGCGCCACCGCGTCCAGCGGCGCGCCGGCGGCCACCGCGCAGGCGGTGGCGGCGAGCGCGTTGCGCACGTTGTGGCGGCCGGCGATATGGAGTCGGAAAGCCACTGCGCCGGCGGGCGTTTCCGCCCGCACGTCCCAGTGCCCCTCTCGCCATTCAGACCCGGCCAGAACGATGTCGGCGCTGCCGGGCCGGGCCGCGTCGCTGAAAGTCATGCAGGGCCGGGCCCCGGCGAGGCCGGTCCACAAGCCCGTGAATTCGTCATTCGCGGGAAACACCGCTACGCCCGTCGGGCCCAGGGCCGCGAACACGCTGCCGTTCTCGCGCGCCACCGCTTCCACGGTGGCCATGAATTCCTGGTGCTCGCGCTGCGCGTTGTTGACGAGCGCCACCGTTGGCCGCGAGATGCCCGCGAGGTAGCCGATCTCGCCCGGATGGTTCATGCCCAGCTCGAGCACCGCGACACGATGCGCCGCACGCAGGCGCAGCAGCGTGAGCGGCAGCCCGATGTCGTTGTTCAGGTTGCCGACAGTGGCGAGATGGGCGTCTGGCTGCCAGGCGCGCAGGATCGCGGCGACCATCTGCGTCACCGTTGTCTTGCCGTTGCTGCCGGTGACGGCCACCAGCGGCAGCTGGAACTGCTGGCGCCAGGCGTGCGCCAGCTGGCCGAGGGCGGCCTTGCTGTCATCGACCTCGATGCCGTGGAAGCCGGCCGGGATGCGCCCCGGGTGCGCGAGCGCCGCGGCGGCGCCTTTGGATTGCGCATCGGCGATGAAGTCGTTGGCGTCGAAGCGCTCACCCTTCAGCGCGACGAAGAGATCGCCCGGCGCCAGGGTGCGTGTGTCGGAGTGCACGCGTTGCACGGCGAGACCGCCATCGCCGACGAGGCGCCCGCCCAGCCAGGCGGCGGCTTCGTGCAGCGTGAACATGCTGTTCATGCGGCGGCCCTCCGCTGCAAGGCTTCCAGGGCATGCGCCTGGTCGGAGAACGGGTGCTTCACCCCAGCGATCTCCTGGTAGTCCTCGTGGCCCTTGCCCGCAATGAGCACCACGTCCCGCGCATCGGCCACGGCCACCGTCTCGGCGATCGCCCGGGCCCGGTCGGTCTGCACTTCCACGCACTCCGCGTGCGAGAGACCGAGCAGCACCTGGCTGATGATCGCCTCGGCCTTTTCGGTGCGCGGGTTGTCGCTGGTCACCACGACACGGTCGGCGTTCTTCTCGGCCACGGCCGCCATCAGTGGCCGCTTCATCGGATCCCGGTCGCCGCCGCAGCCGAAGATGCACCAGAGCTTGCCGCCCCGCTGCTGGGCGAGCGGACGCAGCGCCTGCAAGCCCTTGTCCAGCGCATCGGGTGTGTGGGCGTAGTCGACGGCCACCAGCGGCTTGCCGGGCACGTTCAGGCGCTCCATGCGGCCGGGCACCGGCAGCAGGTCACGGCAGGCCGTGACGGCATCGGCCAGCGCCACGCCCAGGGCCCGCATCCCGCCCAGCACGCCGAGCAGGTTGGAGACGTTGTACTGGCCGATCAACTGCGTCTGCAGCACATGGCGCTCGCCGCCTTCGACCACTTCGAAGCGCAGGCCTTCATCGCTGTAGCCGATGTCGTGCGCGACCAGCCGGGCCTCGCGCACGCAGGAATAGGTCCACAGCGCGATCGGCGAGCCTTCCAGCTGCGCCTGCAGGTCACGCCCCTTCTCATCGTCGAGGTTGATCACGGCCGCCCGCAGGCCGGGCCAGCGGAACAGCTCCGCCTTCGCCTGCCAGTAGGCTTCCATCGAACCGTGATAGTCCAGGTGGTCCTGCGTGAAGTTGGTGAACAGGGCCACGTGCACCTGGGTGCCGTCCATGCGCCGCTCGACGATGCCGACCGACGAAGCCTCGATGGCGCAGGCCTTCACGCCTTCGTCGACGAAGCGGCGGAACTGGCCTTGCAGCAGGACCGGGTCCGGCGTGGTGAGCCCGGTGGAGACGACGTGCGGCGGCCGGCCCGTGCCCAGCGTGCCGATCAGCCCGCAGGGGATCGCCTGCGCGCCGGGCAACTGCGAAAGCGCCTGCGCCAGCCACCAGGCGGTGGAGGTCTTGCCGTTGGTCCCCGTCGCGGCGAGCACGTCCAGCTGCGTGGTCGGCTGATCGAAGTACAGCGCGGCGATCGGGCCGGTCGCGGCTTTGAGGCCGGCATAGGTCGCGATGGCGTCGCCGTCGAAGTCGAAAGCCTCCACACCGGACTGCTCCACCAGGCAGGCCTGGGCGCCCTGCTGAAGCGCGGCCTGCACGAACTTGCGGCCATCCGTGGCCGCGCCCGGCCAGGCGATGAAGCCGTCGCCCGCGCCCACCTTGCGGCTGTCGCAGGAGATCGTGCCGGTGACCCGGCTGCGCAGCCATTGCGACGCTTCCTCGGGCGTGTGGAGCGCGCGCATCAGAACGATTCCTCCACGGCCCGCACGACGATCTGCGGCTTCACGTTCATGTCCGGCTGCACGCCCAGCATGCGCAGGCTCTGCTGCACCGTTGCACTGAAGACCGGCGCGGCCACGTCCCCGCCGAAATAGCGGCCCGCGCTGGGTTCATCGATCATCACGGCGACGACGATGCGCGGCTTTTCGACCGGCGCCAGGCCCACGAAGAAGCCGCGGTACTTCTTGTCGGCGTAGCCCTTGCCTTCCTGCTTGTGCGCCGTGCCGGTCTTGCCGCCCACCGAGTAGCCCATGGTCTGCGCCTTGGGCGCCGTCCCACCCGACTGCGTGGCCATGTGCAGCATCTGGCGGACTTCCTGCGCGGTGCCCGCCTGCAGGACGCGCAAGCCGGCGGCCTGGCCGTCCGATTTGAGCAAGGTGACCGGGACCAGTTCGCCGTCGCGCGCGAACACGCTGTAGGCCCGCGCCAGCTGGAACAGGCTGGCCGACAGGCCATACCCATAACTCATGGTCGCCTGCTCGATCGGCCGCCAGGTCTTGTGCGCGCGCAGCTTGCCGCTGACCGTGCCGGGGAAGGGCAGCTGCGGCCGCTGGCCGAAGCCCACCTGGCTGTACATCTCCCACATCTCGCGCGGCTGCATCTGCATCGCCAGCTTGACGGTGCCGACGTTGCTGGACTTCTGGATGATCTGCGCCACCGTGAGCACGCCATGCGGATGCGCATCGCTGATGGTGGAGCCGCCGATGGTCAGGCGGCCGGGCGCGGTCTGGATCGGCGTCTGCGGCTGGACCATGCCTTTTTCCAGCGCGAGCGCGGCGATGAAGGGCTTCATGGTGGAGCCCGGCTCGAAGGTGTCCGTCAGGGCGCGGTTGCGCAGCTGCGCCCCGCTCAGGTTCTGCCGGTTGCCCGGCGTGTAGCTCGGGTAGTTGGCGAGCGCCAGCACCTCGCCGCTCTGGACGTCCAGCACGACGACACTGCCCGCCTTGGCCTTGTTCTCCAGCACGGCATCGCGCAGCTTCTGGTACGCGAAGAACTGCACCTTGCTGTCGATGGACAGCTGCAGGTCCTTGCCGTCCACCGGCGGCACCTGCTCGCCCACGTCCTCGACGATGCGGCCGAGACGGTCCTTGATGACGCGGCGCGAGCCGGCGCGGCCCGCCAGGTCCTTGTCGAACGCGAGCTCCACGCCTTCCTGGCCGTGGTCCTCGACGCTGGTGAAGCCGACGACGTGCGCGGCCGCCTCGCCTTCCGGATACTGGCGCCGGTATTCCTTGCGCTGGTAGACGCCCTTGATGTCCAGCGATGTGATCTGCCGCGCCACCGATTCGTCGACCTGGCGCTTGAGCCACACGAAGTTGCGGTCCTCGTCCTCCAGCTTCTTCATCAGCTCTGGCAGCGGCATCTGCAGCAGCTTGGCCAGCGCGGCCAGCTTGGTCTTGTCGCGCTCCACGTCTTCCGGAATGGCCCAGATGCTGGGCACCGGCACGCTGGTGGCCAGCAGCAGCCCATTGCGGTCGAAGATGCGGCCGCGGTTGGCCGGCAGCTCCAGCGTGCGGGCGAAGCGCACCTCGCCCTGCTTGCGGTAGAAGTCGTTGCCGAACACCTGGACCCAGGCCGCGCGGCCAGCCAGCCCCAGGAAAGCGAGGGCGATGCCCGCGACGATGAGCTTGCTGCGCCAGACCGGCGTGCGGCTGGCCAGCAACGGGCTGGACGCGTAGGCCAGTGCCTTGTTGTGCCTCATTGCGCCACTCCGGCGGGCGTGCCCTTGAGCGTGACGTACTGCGTGATCGCCGGCGTGGCGGCGCGCATGTGCAGCTGCTCGCGCGCAAGCTTCTCCACCCGGCCGGCCGTGGCCTGCGCGCGCTTTTCCACCTGCAACCGCTCGTGTTCCACCTCGAGCTTGCGGACCTCGTTCTGCACCTTCTCGATCTCGGTGTAGAGGCGGCGTGATTCGTATTGCACGCGGACAAGGTAGAGCGCGCTGGCGATGACCGCTGCAAGAAGGACGAGGTTCAGGCGCGTCATGCCGCCACCTCCGTCCGCTCGGCGACCCGCATGACCGCGCTGCGGGCCCGCGGGTTGGCCCGCACCTCATCGTCGGACGGCTTCACACGGCCCAGCGATTTCAGCCTCATCGGCTTCGGCGGCGCGAACGGCGCGCGCCGGTCCACCTCATCGCGCGAGTGCTTCGCGATGAATTGCTTGACGATCCGGTCTTCCAGCGAATGGAAGCTGATCACGACAAGCCGGCCGGTGGGTGCGAGCACGTCCAAGCTGGCCTCTAGCGCCTCTTGCAGCTCTTCAAGCTCGGCGTTGACGAAAATCCGAAGAGCCTGAAATGTGCGCGTTGCAGGGTCCTGGCCCGGCTCGCGGGTTTTGACCGTACGAGCCACGAGTTCGGCCAGTTCCCGGGTGGATGCAAGAGGGCCCCGTTCCTGTCGGCGAGCATCAATCGCCTTTGCAATCTGAAGAGCAAACCGTTCTTCGCCATAGTCACGAATCACCTCCCTCATTTGCTCCACCGGGGCGGTGGCCAGCCATTGCGCCGCGCTCTGGCCGCGCGTGGTGTCCATGCGCATGTCGAGCGGTCCGTCGTTGCGAAAGGAGAAGCCGCGCGCCGGGTTGTCGATCTGCGGCGAGCTCACCCCGATGTCCATCAGCACGCCCGCGGCGCTGGCCGGCGGCAGCTCGCCCAGGTCGCGAAAGGCCGCGTGCCGGATCGAGAAGCGTGCATCGGCGATCTGCGCCGCCGCGGCGACAGCTTCCAGGTCCTTGTCGAAGGCGATCAGGCGGCCCGCAGGCGCCAGGCGCGAGAGGATCAGGCGCGAGTGCCCGCCGCGCCCGAAGGTGGCGTCGACGTAGGTTGCATCCGGCTTGGTGAGGAGAGCGGTGACTGCTTCGTTCAACAAGACGGTGGTGTGTTGCCATGTGGGTTCCACCGCCTGCTCTCAAAAAGAAAATTCCTTGAAGACATCGGGCATGTCCCCGCGCAAGGCCTCGGCCTCCTTGGCCTCGTACATCGCCTTGTCCCAGAGCTCGAAGTGGTTGCCCATCCCCAGCAGCATCGTGTCGCGCTCGATGCCCGCGGCGGCCCGCAATTCCGGTGAGACCAGGACGCGTCCGGTGCCGTCGAGTTCGACGTCCATCGCGTTGCCCAGGAAGATTCTCTTCCACCACTGCGCGGCCATGGGGAGCTCGGAGAGCCGTTGACGAAATGTTTCCCACTCCGGCCGCGGAAAAATCATCAGGCAGCCATGGGGATGGCGCGTGATGGTCAGCAGGTTGGCGGCCGTGGCGCTCAGCACGTCACGATGCCGGGTCGGCATGGAGAGCCGCCCCTTCCCATCGAGACTCAGCGATGATGCGCCCTGGAACACCTGTGTAAGCCCTTGCTACGTTGAATCGGCAACAGGCGGAAAGCCAGCCCACTTTCCGCCACTTAATTGCACTTTTTTGCACTGTAGCAGGAAAACTCAGCCGCGCAAGCGTGGAGCTGCGGAGCTTTTCACAATGGAATCAACAACTTAGCGCTGTTTTTTCACACAGTATGCGAAGGAAAAGGTGTTCTAAAGCAAGCACTTACGCCGCGCTCTGAAAGTAGTGCGTGAAACTCAGGCGCGATGTAAGGAGCTGTTCGCCCTGCGGGGCGGGCGCCACTCAGCAGTTGGAGCTCAGAGGATGTAGCGCGACAGGTCTTCGTCGCGGCTGAGCTCGGCGAGGCGGGAATCGACCATGGCGGCGTCGATGGTGACGGTCTGACCGTCGAGCTTGGCGGCATCGAAACTGACTTCGTCTAGCAGCCGCTCCATCACCGTCGACAGCCTGCGTGCCCCGATGTTTTCGGTCCGCTCGTTGACCTCGTAGGCGATCTGGGCCAGCCGGGTGATGCCGTCGGGCTGGAACGCGAGGGTCACACCCTCGGTCTGCAGCAAAGCCTGGTACTGCTTCACCAGCGACGCATGGGTCTGCGTGAGGATGGCCTCGAAATCCTGCACGGTAAGCGATTGCAGTTCCACGCGGATCGGCAAACGGCCCTGCAGTTCAGGGATCAGGTCACTGGGCTTGGAAAGGTGGAAGGCGCCGCTCGCGATGAAGAGGATGTGATCGGTCTTGATGGGGCCGTACTTCGTCGAAACCGTCGTGCCCTCCACCAACGGGAGCAAGTCGCGTTGCACGCCCTGGCGCGACACTTCGGCGCCGCTGGCGCCATCGCCGCGTGACGCGACCTTGTCGATTTCATCGATGAACACGATGCCGTTCTGTTCGGCATTGGCGATGGCCTGCGCACGGATCTCATCCTCGTTCACCAGGCCCGCGGCTTCCTCCTCGACCAGCAGCTTCATCGCCTCGCCGATCTTCAGCTTGCGTGCCTTGCGCCGGCCCTGGCCGAACTGGCTGAACATGCCGCGCAGCTGCTCGGTCATCTCTTCCATGCCAGGCGGCGTCATGATCTCCATGGACGGTTTGGGTTCGGCCAGGTCGATCTCGATGTCCTTGTCGTTGAGCGAGCCTTCCCGCAGCTTCTTGCGGAACACCTGCCGCGCCGTGCTGTCCGCCGCGACTTCGTCGCCGCGCGCCGCCGGCACCAACGCGTTCAGGATGCGTTCTTCCGCCGCATCCTCGGCCCGTGTGCGCACCTTGCGCATCTCGGCCACGCGGGTCTGCTTCACGGCCATCTCGGCCAGGTCCCGGATGATGGAGTCGACGTCCTTGCCGACATAGCCGACCTCGGTGAACTTGGTCGCCTCCACCTTGATGAAGGGTGCATCGGCCAGTTTGGCGAGACGCCGGGCGATCTCGGTCTTGCCCACGCCGGTGGGGCCGATCATCAGGATGTTCTTGGGCGTGATCTCGGGCCGCAGCTTCTCGTCGACCTGCATCCGGCGCCAGCGGTTGCGCAGCGCAATGGCCACGGCGCGCTTGGCGTCCTTCTGGCCGACGATGTGACGGTCGAGTTCGGAGACGATCTCCTGCGGGGTCATGCTGCCTGCGGTCACTCGAGCACCTCGATCGTGTGGTGCATGTTCGTATAGATGCACAGCTCGCCCGCGATCTCGAGCGACTTCTTCACGATGTCGCGCGCACTCAGCTCGGTGTTGTCCAGCAAGGCCTTGGCCGAGGCCTGCGCGTAGGCTCCGCCGGATCCGATGGCGATGATGCCGTGCTCGGGCTCCAGCACGTCGCCATTGCCGGTGATGATGAGCGAGGCGTCCTTGTCGGCCACCGCCAGCATGGCTTCGAGCTTGCGCAGCACACGGTCGGTGCGCCAGTCCTTGGTGAGTTCGATGGCCGCACGCACCAGGTGACCCTGGTGCTTCTCGAGCTTGCCTTCGAAGCGTTCGAACAGCGTGAAGGCGTCGGCCGTCGCGCCCGCGAACCCCGCCAGGACCTTGTCGTGATGCAGCTTGCGCACCTTGCGGGCCGAGCCCTTGACGACGATGTGGCCCAGGGTCACCTGCCCGTCGCCGCCGATCGCCACTTCCCAGGCGCCGGCCGCGTTCTTGCGCCGCACGCTGACGATGGTGGTGCCGTGAAACTGTTCCATAGAAAGAGAAGATTGAGGCCTGCCGGGGATTTTGCAACCGCTAGCGGCACCAGACCGCGCGGAATAACATGCAGCGCGGTCTCCATGGTGGCGAGGATCCGGCTTCGCCGGTCCTCGTCGCACTGATCAGAACCACTCGAAAAAGTGCGCAGCACTTTTTCGAGTGAAGAGCTCAGTCGTGACGCGCGATGACCCGTGCATGCTCGCTGATGCCGATCACGTTGAAGAACGCGGCAACCAGGCGATGCACTTCGACGAACTGCACCTGCCGGCCTTCGGCCTGGCGCGCAGTGACCCAGTTCAGCAGCGTCCCCGCGGCGGTGAAATCGATGCGCATGAGCCGCGCGCAGGAAACGACCATGACGTCGGCACCCATCATCTTGGCTTCGAGCAATTCCAGCGCTTCCGTCGCATCGCCGAGCACCTGGCCGGCCAGCTCCACCGTGGAGACGTTGGACATCTGCGAGTTCATCACCGAGGGCAGCTGCGTGTCGCCGTAGCCGGTGGTCAGGCCCGAAGCCAGAGAGTCGCGGAAGGCTTCACCGATGATCGTGTGGCCGGCGGCATAGGTCCCGTCGGACTGCAGCGGCTTGTATTCGCAGCGGGCGCTGTCCCACGAAGGCGGGGAGACTTCATAGGTCACGCAGTAGTCGAGCGCGACCAGTTCGAATTCATCGGGCCGGTGCATCACGCGCAGCACTTCCATGCGCAGCTTCCACCAGGCCGGGTTGACACTGCGGTCACCCGACGGCGTGGCTTCCTTCAGCACTTTCTCCAGGTTGTCGGCGCCGATGAAGCGCAGCTGCACCGTCTGGCCCGCCCACTGGGTGAACGCTTTCGTGAGGGGCTCGACGGCGGACTCGACGATGGAAACCAGCTTGCTCCAGTTCAACCGCCAGGGCGCCGTGGCTTTCGCCAACCCCGCGTTCATGGCGGCGAGCGACTGCGTGCCGAAGATGGCGGGGCTGGACCAGTCGGCGAGCTGCTGGTTGCCGCTGGCCGCCGGCGTGGCGGGCGCGCTCATGCGGCCCACGATCTCCGGCAGGGAAAACCACTGCGGAGCCGAACGCCCGAAACGGCTCGCGAATTCGATCGCCGCCGTCTCGTAGCGATCCTGCCGGCCGGTCGCGCGGTACAAGTCGAACAGCGTGAGCCAGGTTTCGTCGTGGTCCACGCGGGTGCCGTCCGGGGCCAGCACTTCCATCAGTCCGGCCTCGGCGCCGTCGTCGTCGCCGTTGGCGAACCGGATCGAGGCCTCTTCCAGTTCGGGATCGTGCGCGAACTCGTCGACGTCGATCGCGAACAGCTTGGAGGCGGTGAAGGCGCTGGCGTTGTTGCCCTCCGACGAGGGCCCGCCTCGAGAAACCGGGGGCTCCTGGGCCGGCGCCGGCCGGGCCGGCGCGGCGGGCGGCTGCTGCGCCGGGCTTGCGCCAGGGCTGACACTGCGCGATGCCAGCGGCCGGCGTTCCTCGACCGGCGGCGGCGCAACCGCCGGCTCGTCCTCCATCATCGGCCGCAGGTCGGCGGCCATGGTCGGCGGCTCCGCCTTCAGCGGCGTCGGCTCCGTGCGGGTGTAGGCGGTGGCGCTCACGGGCGCCGCGGCGCGCGAAGCCATGGCCTCGGGCGGGATGTGCGACGACGCCATGAAGCTGCCGGTGCTGTTGGCGCCCATTCGCGACGAGTTGTCGCCATGCTTGGTCTTCCACCACTGCATGGACATCTGCGCCTCGATCTCGTCGATCTTCTTCAGCGTGGTCGCGCGGTCGTCCGGCTTGGACGGCATGGAGCTCTGGAAGAACGAGGGGCGCGCCGCCGGGTCCTGCCCGGCCAGCACCTCGCTGCGCCGCATCTTGCGCAGCATGTCGAACTCACGCTTGCGCACGAAGTCGTTGCGCCGCTTGCGCTCGATCATCTCCTTGAGCATCTGCTTGGAGTACGAGCTCTCCCGCTCGGCCTCCGGCTCGAGGTCGCCCCAGTTGGTCGCGGGGTTCTTCACGAACCGCACGACCTTGGACAGCAATCCGGGAGAGGTATCGTCCTTGGTTGCCATGGCGTTCAGTCCGCTGCGGGGATCAGTCCCCGAACATCTTCTGTTTCAGCTCCCGGCGTTGCTGCGCCTCCAGCGACAGCGTCGCCGTGGGCCGCGCGAGCAGGCGGCCGACGCCGATGGGCTCGCCGGTTTCGTCGCAGTAGCCGTAGTCGCCGGCGTCGATGCGGGCGATGGACTGCTCGATCTTCTTCAGGAGCTTGCGTTCGCGGTCGCGGGTGCGCAGCTCGAGCGCGTGCTCTTCCTCGATGGTGGCGCGATCGGCCGGATCGGGGACGATCACCGTGTCTTCGCGCAGGTGCTCGGTGGTTTCGCCGGCGCTGTTCAGGATTTCGGTCTTCAGCTGCTGCAGCTTGATGCGGAAGAACGACATCTGCTTGTCGTTCATGTATTCGGTGTCAGGCATGGCCAGCACTTCGGCGTCGGAGAGTTCCTCCGCGCTCTTGGTCTTCCAGTTGTTGGCCAGCTTCGGGTCTTTCTTGACCGCCACGACGGGCGGAGGGTTCAAAACGGATTGGTTTGCCATGGGGGTGTAGGTTGCCTTCACCGTGCCGAACGCGGCGACGGTGGCAGCCGATGCGGGGCCCGGCCGCGTGGTCGCGGAAACGGGGCGCGCGGCGGCAGGCGCGATGGGAGAAGACGCCTTGGCGGGCGGCGCGGCCTTCACGGCTGCATCGCTCGCCTTGGCGGGCGGGGTGGTCTTGACGGGGGCCGGAACCGCTTTGGCGGCCGGCTTTTCCGTCTTGGCGGGCGCGGGCGCCGCCTTCCTGGCCGCCGGTGGTGCCGGGGCCTTGACGGCCGCTTTCGCGGCCGGCTTCGTTGTCTTCACGGGCGCCGCCTTCTTGGCCGGCGCTTTCGCGACCGGCTTCGCGGCCTTGGCCGCCGGCTTCTTGGCCACGGGCTTCGCCGCCGGCTTCGCGGCCGGTTTGGCTTTTGCGGCGGGTTTCTTGGCCTTGGCAGCGGCCTTGGGCTGAGCCTTCAATTCCCGTCTCCTCGCGTTGTCGGCGCCGGCGGCCGCGGGCATGTTGCCCGCCGGCCCGCCTCTTGTGGGGGATGCAGCGCCATCATCAACGCGATTTATACCCTGATTGTCGGGCAGCGCGCGGCCCGGCGCACCCTTTTCGCGACCGCGGTCCGGCCTGTCACTCCCAAGGGGAAAGCCCATCAGTTGCAGAAGCGAGACAAACATGGAAGCGGCGGGGTGGAGGTGGCGGCGAAGGGCGCTAGCCTAACCGAACCGCGCAGGCGGTTCCGTCAGCACGCTTCCGGCCGCGCCCAAGGTCAGACCAGGCACTGCTCCAGGCCCTGCAGCAGGATGTCCTTCGGCAGCTCGATGCCGATGAAGACCATCTTGCTGAGGCGCTGCTCGCCCTCGGCCCAGGCCGGCCCCAGGTCGCTGCCCATCAACTGGTGGACGCCCTGGAAGATGACCTTGCGCTCGGTCCCCTGCATGTGGAGCACGCCCTTGTAGCGCAGCATCCGCGGGCCGTAGATGTTGACGATGGCGCCGAGGAAGTCTTCCAGCTTGGCCGCATCGAATGGCCGCTCCGAGCGGAAGACGAAGCTCTTCACGTCGTCGTCGTGGGCGTGGTGGTGCGGGTGGTCGCAGTGCTCGCCGGGCGCGTGGTCGTGGCCCTCGTGGCCATGGTCATGGTCGTGATCGTGGCCATGCGCATGGGCGTGGTCGTGGCCGTCCTCCTTCAGGAAGTCCGGGTCGATCTCGAGCTTGGCGTTCAGGTTGAAGCCGCGCAAGTCGAACACGTCCTTGATCGGCACTTCCCCGAAATGCACCGCCTGCTGGGGGGCGCGCGGGTTCATGTGCTTCAGGCGGTGCATCAGCGCATCGACCTCGTCCTTGCCCACCAGGTCGGTCTTGCTGATGAAGATCTGGTCGGCGAAACCCACCTGGCGCCGCGCTTCCTGGCGGTCGTCGAGTTGCTGGTCGGCATGCTTGGCGTCGACCAGGGTCAGGATGGAATCCAGCAGGTAGCTTTCGGCGATCTCGTCGTCCATGAAGAAGGTCTGGGCGACCGGACCGGGATCGGCCAGGCCAGTCGTCTCGATCACCACCCGGTCGAAATCCAGCAGGCCCTTGCGCTTCTTGGCGGCCAGCAGTTGCAGGGTCTCGCGCAAGTCCTCGCGGATGGTGCAGCAGATGCAGCCATTGCTCATCTGGACGATCTGCTCCTTGGTCTCTGTCACCAGGATGTCGTTGTCGATGTTCTCTTCACCGAACTCGTTCTCGATGATGGCGATCTTCTGGCCGTGCGCCTCGTTCAGCACGCGCTTGAGCAGGGTGGTCTTGCCGGAGCCGAGGAAGCCGGTGAGGATGGTGGCGGGGATGAGGCTCATGGGGGTACTCCAGGGGACCCGCGAGTTTAAGTCGCGGGCGGATTTCCTACTTGCGCACGATCACGAGGCCCTTCAAGTACTCGCCTTCCGGAAAAGCCAGCGTCATGGGGTGGTCCGGCGCGGCCCCCAGGCGCTCGGCGATGTAGCCGTCCACGCCCGCATCCGTGCCCGCGGAAGCCACGATCTTGTGGAACAGGTCGCCCGGGATGCCGCCGGAGCACGAGTAGGTGAACAGCAGCCCGCCGGGCGCCAGCAGTTTCAGGGCCAGCCGGTTGATGTCCTTGTAGGCCCGGGCGGCGCGCTCGGCATGCGCCACCGTCGGCGCGAGCTTGGGCGGGTCGAGCACGATGGCGTCGAATTGCCGGCCGGCCTCGCCGAAGCGGCGCAGGCTCACGTTCACGTCGGCATCGACGAATTCGGTGCGGGCAGCGTCGAACCCGTTGAGCGCCACGTTGGCCCGCGCCCGCTCCAGCGCCGGGCCCGACGAGTCGATGGACGTGACATGGGCTGCGCCGCCAGCCAGGGCGGCCACGGTGAAGCCACCCGTGTAGCAATAGCAGTTGAGGACCTGCCGGGCCCCCAGCCGCCGCACCCAGTCGGCGAAGCGCGCACGGCTGTCCCGCTGGTCCAGGTAGAAGCCCGTCTTGTGGCCGGTGGCGATGTCGATGCCGAAGCGCCAGCCGTGCTCCTGCAGCGTGATTTCGGTCGCGCCCTCGCCGCGCAGCCAGCCGGTGGTCTCGGGCAGGCCTTCCAGGCCGCGCGAACTGGCATCCGAACGCTCGTACAGCCGCTGCAACCCAGTCGCCTGCAGCAATGCGTCCGCCAGCACGGGCTTCCAGCGCTCGGCTCCCGCCGACAGGAACTGGGCCACCAGCGTGTCGCCATAGCGATCCACGATCAGGCCCGGCAGGCCGTCGGACTCGCCATGGACCAGGCGCACGCCGTCGCTGGCCACCGCCAGCCGGGCGCGCAGCGCGATGGCGGCCCTGCAGCGCGCCGCGAAAAAGCCCGCGTCGATGCGGTCGGCTTCGTCGAAGCTCCAGGCGCGTGCCCGCATCCGCGAGGCCGGGCTGAAGGCGGCCCAGGCCAGGAAGCGGCCGTCGAGCGCCTCCACCCGGACGGTTTCGCCCGGGTCGGCGCCGCCCTTGGCCACCGCCGAATCGAAGATCCAGGGGTGGCGCCGCAACAACGAACGCTCGCGGCCTTCGCGCAGGCGGATCACTTTCATCCCCGTATTGTCAACCGGGCGCCAATCGGAGGTGCGCGCCGCCCCGACAATGCGGGCAAGGAGACCTGAATCAAATGGGGTTGCAGGCGTGGAGTCGCCGGGTGCTGACGCTGGCACTGGCGCTGTTGCTCGCCGCCGCGGGCCTGGCCCACGGCCGGACCGTGCTCGAGCTCGACCTCACGCGCCAGCCCATCCCGCTGGCCGACTGGGGCGACGCGTGGCTGGACGCCACTGGCGAAACACAGATCGACCACGTCTCCAGCGACCCTGCCATCCCATGGCAGCCGACCGCGCAGGACGCGATCTACCCGCTCACCACCGGCAAGGTGCTGTGGATCCGATTCACCGTCCCACCGGCGCCCGACCGGGAACGCTGGTACCTCGAGGTGCCCTACCCGTCGGTGAACCGGGCGACCCTGTACTCGCGCGACCCGCTCGACCGATGGCAGCCGCAACACGCCGGAGATACCCTGCCCGTGGCGGACTGGCCGGTCCCGCACCGGCACCCGCTGCTGCCGCTCGCGGTTTCCGCCGTGCATCCACGCCACTACATGCTGCGGGTGGAAAACCCGCACAGCTTCAGCGCGCCCCTCACTTTCGTGAGCGAAAGCTACCTGGGCCGCACCGAGCAACGCACCTCGTTCGTGCTGGGCATGTACTTCGGGCTGGCGGCGCTGGCGCTCGTCCTCTCCGTGCTGGGCGCCGCGTCGCTGCGCGATCGCGCGTACTGGCTGTACGCCGGCAGCGTCGCCCTGCTCGCGCTCACCCAGGCCGCCATGACGGGCCTGGCGGGCCTGCACTTGTGGCCGCGTTCACCCTGGTGGGCCGACGTGTCGCCCATCGTGTTGCCGGTACTCGGCGTGGGCGTGGTGCAGCTGTTCTTTGCCGCCGTGGTTTCGCTCGCGGATCGTTCACGGCGGCTGAACCTGCTGGTCACCGCGACCGGCCTGCTGAGCATTCCGGTGGCGCTGGCGATCCTGTGGGTCGAACCGTCCCAGCGCATCAAATGGATGGTGCCGTACATCGTGGTGGCGAGCCATGTGGGCCTGGGGGCGGTCATCTGGGCGGCGCGCCGGGGCGACCGCTATGCGTGGTGGCTGCTGGCGGGCTCGCTGCCGGTCGCCATCGGCGCCATCTTCCCGCTGGCCCGGACCGCCGGATACATCCCCGTGAGCTTCCTCACGATGTACGGCATGCAGATCGGCATCGCCGTCGAACTCCCGTTGCTGCTGGTCATGCTGATGCTGCGCAGCCAGGCCCGGCGCGAGCAACGCCGCCGCGTCCAGGGCCTCGACCGGATCGACCCCGCGACCGGCGTGTTGAATGCCCATGTCTTCCACGAAAGATTGGTGCGCCTGATCGCGCGCTCCGTGCGCCTCAAGCTGCGCAGCGCCATCCTGCTGGTGGACATCGTCAACCTGGAGCAGATCCGCCGCGACTACGACGGCGAGGCGGCGCAGGAGCTCCCCTTGCGCGTCGCCGGGCGCTTGCTGAAGGCTTCGCGCGAGATCGACAGCGTCGCGCGGCTCTCGGACCACCGCTTCGGCATCCTGCTGGAAGGCCCCCTGAAGGCAGACGAGGTGGCCGAAGCGGCCCCGCGGGTGGTGGCCCAGTGCCTGCTGCCGTTCAAGAACCGGCCCATCGACTGGGCGGCGCAAGTCCATGTGGCGCAAGCGCTGATCCCCATGGACGGCACCGATGCCGTTGACCTCATCGCCCGGCTGGAGGCGCTGCTGGCCGGCGCGCCCATGGACGGCAAGAGCGCGGTCTTCCTGCTGTCGCGCCCCCACTTGCCCACCGGCCTCGTGCCCGCGACTTCCCCGGTTACTTCTTGAGCCGGTGCGCCCGCGGATGGGCGGCGTCGTAAGCCTTGGCGAGATGCTGGAAATCGAGCCGCGTGTAGACCTGCGTCGTGGCGATGTTCGCGTGGCCCAGCAGCTCCTGCACCGCGCGCAGGTCGCTGCTCGACTGCAGCACGTGGCTGGCGAAGGAGTGCCGGAGCATGTGCGGATGCACCGGCGTCGCCACGCCGGCCTGCAGGCCGCGGCGCTTCAGGCGGGCCCAGACGGTCTTGGCACTGAGGCGCCGGCCCTGCGGGACGATGAAGAGCGCGGGCTCGCCCGCGCCTTGCGCCAAGGCGCGCGCCTCCAGCCACCGCTGCAAGGCTTCCAGCGCCTTGCGGCCCACGGGCACCGTGCGGCGCTTGCCGCCCTTGCCCAGCACGTGGGCCTCACCGGCCTGCGCGTCGATCCAGCCCTTGGCCGCCGTGCTCGCCTTTGCGTCGAGGCCGACCAGCTCGCCCACCCGCAACCCGCATCCATAGAGCAGCTCGACGATGGCGTTGTCGCGCGCCTCGAGCCACGGGTCGGCCTCTTCGTCGCTGAACTCGGCCAGCTGGACCGCGTCGTCGACGCTCAGGGCCTTGGGCAGCGGCTTGGCCGCCTTGGGGGCGCGCACATCCTGCACCGGGTTGCTGGGCACCAGGCCCTCGCGTCCCAGCCAGGTGTAGAACCCGCGCCAGCCGGAGAGGATGAGCGCGATGCCGCGGCCGCTGCGCCCGCCCGAGTGCATCTGGGCGACCCAGCGGCGGATGTGGGTGTTCTGCACCTTGAGCAGGCTGACGTCGGCGTGGGCGGCGTTCGCGCAGAGCTTCTGCAGATCCAGCGAGTAGAGCTCCACCGTGCGGTCGGCCAGGCGCTTCTGCACGCGCACGTGTTCGAGATATTTGTCGACGAGGCCGAGTTCGTCGTCCGTCACGAGCCGTCCTAACGCGGGCGCAGCCGCGAGAGCGCGGCGCTCGCCAGTTCGGCGATGCGCTCCAGGAAGTCAGTGGCCAGGCCGGCCTGGAAGCGCTGCGGATCGGGCGACGAGAGCACCAGCATGCCGAAGGCCGGCCCTGGGCTGTTCACCGCGCCGGGCCGGAGCGCGATCAACGCCACGGACATCGCCGTGGCGGGGTCGTCGAGCCAGTTCACCGCTTCGAAGCCCGAGTGGACGCCGCAATACGGCTGCGTCAGCGAGGACGCGAAGGTCTTGGCGTCCTCGCTCACCCCCTGCGCGAACGGATCCTGCGCGTAGCGCTCGTCGACATCCCAGATCTTCAGGGCGACCTGCGGCACCATGAACTGGTTCTGCAACTCGGCCACCAGCGTCGCCGGCAACGCCCGGCTGGATTGCACCAGCAGCATCGCGCGCGCCCAGCGGTGGATGCGGTCGGAGATGATCATGTTCTCGTTGCCGTGCCGCACCATGTCCATGATGCGGTGCTCCAGCATCTTGATCTTTTCACGCAGCATCTCGGCCTGCCGCTCCTGCAGGCTGACCGCACGGTTGCCGTGCGGGCTGGTCAGCTGCACGGCCGCGAGCAGTTCCGCGTTGCGCTCGAAGAAATCCGGGCTGTTCGCCAGGTAGTTGGCGATGTCTTCTTCGGTGATGGGGTTCATGGCGTCATGGTTCATGTTCAGGAAGCGTCCGGCAGTTCGATCTCGCCTTCGAAAACGGTGACGGCGGGTCCGGTCATGAGGACCGGGGCCGCGCCGCCGGCCCATTCGATGGTCAGCAGCCCGCCGCGCGTCTCGACGTCGACGCGGCTGTCGAGGCGGCCGAGCCGGATGCCCGCGACCACGGCCGCGCAGGCACCGGTGCCGCAAGCCAGCGTCTCCCCGGCACCGCGCTCCCAGACGCGCAAGCGAACATGGGCGCGATCCACGATCTGCAGGAAGCCGGCGTTCACGCGGTTCGGGAAGCGCGGGTGATGCTCGATCTTCGGGCCCTGTGTCGCCACGGGCGCACTGTCCACGTCTTCGACTTCCTGCACGGCATGGGGATTGCCCATGGAGAGCACCGCCAGCGGGAGGATAGTCGAGTCCGCCGAGGTGCCCAGCGCCAGGTGCCAGCGGTGCCAGCCCCCCGTGGGCTGCGGATCCAGGCCGGCGTCGTCGAACGGGATGCGCGCCGGCTCGAACACCGGCGGCCCCATGTCGACCGTGACCCGGCCGTCTTCGTTGACGCGCGGCTCGATCAGGCCCGAGAGCGTCTGCACCTTGATGCGGGGGCTGGAGGCGAGGCCCTTGTCGAGCACGTAGCGCGCGAAGCAGCGCGCGCCGTTGCCGCATTGCTCGACCTCGCCGCCGTCGGCGTTGTGGATCACGTATTCGAAGTCGATGCCGGCGGCGGGCGATGGCCGCACGGACAGGATCTGGTCAGCGCCAACGCCGAAATGCCGGTCCGCCAATTGCTGGTACTGCGCCGCCGAGAGGTTCAGGCGCGCGCGGGTCTCGTCGAGCACGACGAAGTCGTTGCCCGCGCCCTGCATCTTGGTGAACCGGACTCGCATGGGCGGGATTATGTTCTCAGGCGTTCCAGGGCGCGGTCGACGAATGCCAAGCGGTCCTGCCCCCAGTAGCGCACCCCGTCCAGCACGAAGGTCGGCGCGCCGAACACGCCGAGCCGCTCGGCCTCGGCGCTGTATTCGGCGTACTGGTTCAGCGTGGCGGGCGCGCGCTCCAGCGCGTGCAGCGCGGCGCCGTCGTAACCGTTGTCGTTGGCGATGGCGATGCGGACGTCCGGCTGCGAGGTGTCCCGCTCCTCGGCCCACAGGGCGCGTAGCAGGGCGTGCGACAGCACGAAGGCGTCGAGGCCCTGCTGCTGGGCCGCGATCACCATCCAGCCGGCGTACTTGTTCCAGTCCGGGTCGGCGACGCTGTACCGGGGATAGTGCTTGGGCTGCACGGTGACCGGCATGCCGAGGTACTGGCCCCAGCGCGCCAGCTCCTCGTCGTGGTACGCGCGGCGCGGCTCCGGCCGGGTGCGGATCGGGATGCCCCCGGTCTTGGCAACGACCGCCTGGAAATCGTACGGCTTGAGCACCAGCTGGACCTGATGGCGCCGGACGATGTCCTGCAGCTGCGGCCCGGCAAAATAGGCCCACGGCGATGACAGGCTGTAAAAGCAGTCCAATTGGATCGTCATCCGCGGATTATCTTGTGAACACCGATCTCCCACCTGTCCCAGCGCAGTCCATCGCCAGCCCGCGTGACGAAGCCGCCCTGGCCCGCCTGGCCAGGCAGGCCCGGGCGGACCTCGCGCGGCTGAACTTCCCGCCGCCCAACTGGGTGCTGCCGCGCACGGCGCCCGGCGGTGCGCCGGTGCTCGACGCGCTGGTGGCGGGCGCCGGCATGTGCGGCCAGACCGCCGCCTACGCCCTGCTGCGCGAAGGCGTCGCCAACCTCCGCGTCATCGATGCCGCGGCGCGCGGCGCCGAAGGTCCCTGGGGCACCTACGCGCGCATGCTGACGCTGCGCAGCCCCAAGCACCTCACGGGGCCGGACCTCGGCGTGCCCAGCCTCACCTTGCGCGCCTGGTACGAAGCCCAGCACGGGGAGGCGGGATGGGCCGCCCTGCACAAGGTCGGCCGCATCGACTGGCGCGACTACCTCCTGTGGGTGCGCGACACGGTCGGGCTGCCGGTCGAGAACGGGACGCGGCTGCTGGCGGTCGAGGACGAGGGCGGGCTGCTGAAGGCCAGGCTGGGCACGGCGGACGGCGAGCAAACCGTCTGGACGCGCCAGCTCGTGCTGGCCATGGGACGCGACGGCAGCGGCGCCGCGCGCTGGCCCGTCTTTCCATCGCTGCGCCGGGACGACCCCTTGGCACGCGCGCGCGTCTTCCATTCCGCCGACGCCATCGATTTCGACGCCTGGCGGGGCCGGCGCGTCGCCGTGCTGGGCGCCGGCGCCTCCGCCTTCGACAACGCGGCCTGCGCGCTGGAGGCGGGCGCCGCGGTCACGCTGTTCGCACGCAGGCCCCTGCTGCCGCAGGTGAACAAGAGCAAGTGGACCGCGTTCACCGGCTTCTTCCGCGGCTACGAAGCGCTCGATGACGCGCGCAAGTGGCGCTTCTACACCTACATCTTCGACGAGCAGGTGCCGCCGCCCTGGGAGACGGTGCGGCGCTGCGATGCGCACGCGGGGTTCACGCTGCGACTGGGCGCGCCCTGGCTCGACGTGCAACCGGACACGGGCGGCGTGACCGTGACCACACCGGCCGGCGACGAGCGCTTCGACGCCGTCATCTTCGGCACCGGCTTCGACGTCGATCTGCTCGACCGCCCCGAGATCGCGCGCTACACGCCACACATCGACACCTGGGCGCGGCACGTCACGCCGCAACAGGCCGCAGCGAATCCGGAGCCGGCGCGCTTCCCCTACCTGGGTGCGGGCTTCGAATTGCGCCCGGCCGGCACGGCGCACGGCGGCGCGCTGGCCCGCATCCGCTTGTTCAACTGGGGCAGCACCATGAGCCACGGCGCGCTGGCCGGGGACATTCCGGGCCTGGGCGTCGGCGCCACGCGGCTGGCGCAGGCCATCGGCAGCGACCTGTTCACCGAAGACGCCGACGCGCATTGGGCGCGCTTGCAGGCGCACCAGGAACCCGAGCTGCTGGCGACCCGCTGGTACGTGCCGCCTGAATCCCGCTGACGGCTATTCGATGGTGATGTTGGCGGCCTTGACGACGTCGGCCCATTTCTGCCGGTTCGCCCTGACCGTCGCCCGGAACTGCTCGGGGTTCTCGATGCGCACGGTGTTGCCGGCACCTTCCAGCTTGGCGCGGATCTCCGGCATTTCGAGCACCGTGCGGACGCCGGCGTTGAACTTGGCGACGATGCGCGGGTCCGTGCCCTTGGGCGCGAACAGCGCGAACCAGGTGGAGCTGTCGAAGCCCTGCGTGCCCGGGATGCCGCTCTCGCCGATGGTCGGCACCTCCTGCACGGCCGCCACGCGCTTGGCCGTGGTCACGCCGAGCAGCCGCACCTTGCCCGCCTTGTACTGCGTCAGCACGGTCTGCACCTGGTTCATGATGCAGCAGGTCTCGCCCTTCAGGATCGCCTGCATGGCCTCCGGGCCGCCCTTGTAGGGCACATGGGTCATGTTCAGCCCGGCCTTGGCGTTGAACTCGGCGAAGGCCATGTGCGTGCCCGTGCCGTTGCCGGTGGACGCGTAGTTGTACTTGCCGGGATTCGCCTTCACCAGGTCGACGAACTCCTTGAGGGTCTTGACGTTGATCACCTCGGGATTGATGGTGAGCACGTTGGAGACGTCGAGGATGGGCGCCACCGGCACGAAGTCGGCTTCCACGTCGAAGCTCAGCTTCTTGTACAGAGCGGCATTGCTGCCGTGCGTGGCCGCGGTGCCGAAAACAACGGTGTAGCCGTCCGGCTTGGCCCGCGCCACGAAGTCGCTGGCGATGTTGCCGGCCGCGCCGACCTTGTAGTCGATGACGATGGGCTGGCCCAGCACCTTGCCGAGCGGCTCCTGGATGGTCCGCGCGACCACGTCCACGCCGGAGCCCGCCGGGAAAGTCATGATGAAGGTGATGGGGTGCTGGGGCCAGTCCGCCTGCGCGTGGGCGATTGGGGCGATGCACAAGGCGGCCAACGCGCCCAGCAGCGCGCGGCGAGGAAAGCTGGGGAGGATTTGCGGAAGGTTGAACACGGTGGCTCCGGCGTTGACGTGACTGTGTGCATTGTGGCAAGCGCCGCGCCGGCGCGCCACCATGAGCTTATGCTGGCCCACCGGCAACGAGGAGATTTCCATGCGCATTCCCGACTGGACGCCCGAGGGCAAGCCCCAGCCCCACGACCTGGTGCAAGCCATCCTCGAGCGGCGCGGCGGCGCCCTGCTCAACCTGGACCGTGCGCTGCTGTGGAGCGAACCCCTGGCGCGCGGCTGGAATGTCTACCTGAAGAACGTGCGAACCGGCCTGGGGGCCAGCCGCAAGCTGCGCGAGCTGGGCATCTGCACGGTCGCGCTGCTCACGGGCGCCAGCTACGAATACCACCACCACGCGCCGGACTTCCTTGCCGCCGGCGGCACCCGGCCGGAGCTGGACACGCTGGAACTGTTCGCGACCGCCCCGCGTTCCCTGGTGCCGCTGGACGCGCTCGGTTCCGATGAATCGCTGGTGGTGCGCTACGCCACGCAGATGACACTGGACGTGACGGTGGATGACGCCTTGTTCGCGCAGCTGCGCGAGCGTTTCGATCCCACCGAGCTGGTCGAAATCACCGCCGCCATCGCCACCTACAACATGGTCGCCCGCTTCCTGGTGGCGCTCGGGGTGACCCCGGAGGAGTGATGGCCCGGGCCACCATGCTGTAATTCCCCCATGGTCCGTCCCAACCAGCTCCTGCACGCGCAGCGCGAACCCGCCGTCCCCCGCCCCGCGGCCACCGTGCTGCTGCTGCGCGACGGCACTGAGGGTGCCGAAGTGCTGATGACGCGCCGCTCGGCCACCGCCAGTTTCGCGCCGGGCGCTTACGTGTTCCCGGGCGGCGGGATCGATGCCGCGGATGCCGAGGCGCACGGCCTGGCCGCCCGCCGGCCGACCCAGAAGGACCTGCATCTCACGCAGGCCATCGCCGCCATTCGCGAAAGCTTCGAGGAACTGGGGATCCTCCTCGCGCGCCATGCGGACGGCCGCCCGGCATCGGCGGAGGACGTCGCCGGCCTGGACCGGCACGCGCCGTTCGCCGCGCAATGCCGCGCGCGCGGACTCACGCTCGCGGCCGACCAGGTCTTCGTGCTCGCGCACTGGATCACCGACCGCGACTTGCCGCGCCGCTTCGACGTGCCCTTCCTGGTCGCACGCATGCCGGAAGGCCAGTCGCCCGTGGCCGACGAAGCCGAGCAGTTCGAGCCGGTCTGGGTGCGGCCCGGCGATGCGCTGGCCCGCCACAAGGCCGGCCAGTTCTTCATGATCTTTCCCACCATCCGCACGCTGGAACGGCTGGAGAAGTTCAAGCGGGTCGACGAGATCCTGCAGGCCTGCGCGACCGAACAGCCGCTGTGGACCAGTTGCCCGCGCGGCGGCATGCAGCATGGCGCGGAAGTGCGCTTCATGGAACACGAGATGGCCTATGGCGAACTGGCGCTGGTCTGCCCGGACGGCCAGCTGCAACACCATCTCGACTGGCGCACCGACCAGCCGGTGCCGCTGCTGAAGAACGTCGTGCGCGTCACCGCACCCAATCCCGGCGTGATGACGGGTCCAGGCACCAACAGCTACCTGATCGGCGACCCCGACACCGGCTACATCGCCATCGATCCGGGCCCGGACGAACCGGAACACCAGCAACGCATCTGGCGCGCCGCCGGCGGTGACATCCGCATGATCGTCTGCACGCATTCACACGCGGACCATTCGCCGGGCGCGAAGCCCTTGCAGGCGCTGTGCCGGAACAGCCCGCCCATCCTCGGCCTGCCGTCGGCACCCACCGCACGTCCCGCCAGCGAGTTCACGCCGGACCGCGCGCTGGCGCACGGTGAAGTCCTGGTCCTGCGCGGCGGGCCCGAGACGCACAGCCTGAAGGTCATTCACACACCCGGGCACGCGGCCAATCACCTCTGCCTGGTGTTGCTGGAAGACGGCCTGCTGCTCTCCGGGGACCACATCCTGAACGGCAGCACCACCGTGGTGGATCCGCCGGACGGCGACATGACCGCCTACCTGGACTCGCTGGACGCCCTGGCCGCCGCGTGCGTGGAGCACGGCATCGAATTCATCCTGCCGGCCCATGGCCACGTGCTGGGCTTCGCGCCCCAGGCCATTGCCATGCTGAAGGCGCATCGCCTGCAACGCGAGAGCCGAATCGTGGCCGCCATGCGCGAGCGGCCCGGCGGATCGCTGGAAGACTGGGTCGAGCTCGCCTACGCCGATGTCCCGCCGCGCATGTGGCCGGTGGCGAAGCGGTCGCTGCTGGCGCACGTCCAGCGGATCGAGGCGCTCCAGCTCATCAGCTAGGACATGCACGCGGCTAAACTGTTGTGCACTGTCAGGGAGGACGGGCATGGCGATGAATCAGCAGCCGGGGGGCATCGAGGCGTACCCGCTGGAGTTTTCCGGGTCGGGCGGCGAATATTTCCGCGTGTGGATCGTCAACATCCTGCTGACGATCGTCACGTTCGGCTTCTACACGCCATTCGCGCGCCGCCGCACCGCGCAGTATTTCTGGAGCCACACCCTGGTGGCCGACAGCCCGCTCGAATTCAGCGTGCAGCAGAAGAAGATGGTGCTGGGCTTCCTGATCTTCGTCGGTCTCTACCTCGCATTCAACGTCGCTTCGGACACCGGCCAGGACACGGTGGTCGCCGTGATGATGCTGGCCGGGGCCGCGCTGGCGCCCTACCTGTGGGCCAGCGCCATGCGCTTCCGGCTGAATGCGACCCGCTGGCGCGGCGTGCGCCTGCAATTCGTGGCCACCTGGGGCGAGGTCTACCGCGCCGCCTGGCCGGTCTTCGTGATCGCACTGGCCTGGATCGCGGCGCTGGCGGTCATCGGCATGTTCGAGTCCGACAAGGCGAAGCCGGCGCCGCCCAGCATGCTGGCCGTCTCGGTGATCATCGTGGCGCTTCTCAGCGCACTGCTCGTCACGCTGCTGTGCGTGGTGCGGCTGGAATTCAATTCCAAGAGCCTGCTGGTGGCACGCGGGCGCATCGGCGGCCAGGCCGGACGCTGGAAGCCCGTGTTCGGCGACTTCGTGCGCATCTGGCTGGCCACCCTGGGTCTGTTCGTCGGTTCCGCGTTGCTGCTGGGCGCACTGGGGGCGGCGGTGGTCGGCGGCTCCATCGCCGCCTTGAAGTCCCAGGCCACGGGCGGCTTCGGGGTGTTTCTCGCCATCGTGGCAGGCGTCATGCTTTTCCTCTTCGGACTCATCTTCGCTTCGGCGCCGGCACGGGCCTACCGCGAGGCGCGGATCTTCCAGCTGGTCTGGAACAACATCGGCGTGAGCAATGTGGCACGTTTCAAGTGCGACCTGCGGGCGAGCCGGTATGTGTGGCTGCGGATCCGCAATCTCCTTCTGACACTGCTCACGATGGGGTTCTTCCGGCCGTTCGCGCTCGTGAGCGAATACCGCATGAAGACCGAGTCCGTCACGTTGCACGTGAAGGGCGGCCTGGACCAGCTCGCCGGACAGCTCTCGCGCGAGGAGGAAGGGCTGGGCGACGCCATGGCCGACGCGGTCGGCCTCGACCTCGTGGGCTGAGGCGTGCAGCCGCTCGCCGCGCACTGGTTCGACGGGCGCACCAGCCAGGCGCGCGGCGTCACCGTGCACTTGCTTCCGGGTCCGCGCGGGCCCAGCTTGCTGCTGAAGGAAGCGGGATCCGGCGCGGATCTGCTGGAGCTTGATCACCGGGCGGTTGGCTGGCCCGAACGCTGGAGCAGCGGCCGCGCTCCGCGCAAGGTCGCGGTCGACTTGCGCGAGCACGGCAGCCTGGAGGTCGCGGATGTTGGAGCGTGGCAGGCAGCCCTGGCCGCGGCCGGCGAGCGGCCACGCCTGGCCGAGCGCATGCAGACCCGCTGGCCCGTGTTCCTGGGCGTGCTGCTGGTCGCCGTGGCGGCGCTGTTCGCCTTCTACCGCTGGGGCACGCCCTGGGCCGCGACGCAGCTCACACGTCAGGTGCCTCTGGAATGGGAGACCAGCCTCTCCGACAGGGTCCTGCAAGACCTCGACGCGCGGCTGCTGAAACCGAGCAAGCTGCCCGCGGCCCGCCAGGAGGCCCTGCGCGCACGCTTCGACGCACTGGCGGCGCAGATCGATCCCGGCCTGCGCCGGTACCCTGCCTACCGGCCAACGGTGCGGCTGCAGTTCCGCGACGGCATGGGCGCCAATGCGTTCGCGCTGCCGGGCGGCATGGTCGTCATGACCGACGGCATGGTGGAAGTGGCGGAGAAGAACAAGTTGCCCGACGATGCGCTCGTCGGCGTCCTGGCGCACGAGATCGGCCATGTGCTGCACCGGCACACCACGCGCATGGTGGTGGAGCAAGGCGTGCTCAACATCGGCTTCGGCCTGGCGATGGGCGACGTGTCCACCCTCGTCTCCTTCGGCGGTTCGCTGCTGACGGGACTGGCCTACCGCCGCAGCCACGAGACCGAATCGGATTGCTTCGCGCTCGCCCTGATGCGCAAGGCCGGGCTGCCGGCGCAACCGATGGCCGACCTGCTGCTGAAGATCGAGGACGTCCCGCCCGAAGCCGCCGGCAACAGCTGGTGGAGCATGCTGAGCAGCCACCCCGAAACCCCGCAGCGGGCACGGGAGCTGAAAGCGGGCCACGTGCAGGGCTGCGCGTGACCTCGAAAAAAGTGTGAAGTCCGCCGGTACGCCGGATCTTGTGCACCCGTGCCTTCCCGAAGGAAAGCCCGGGCGTGACCGCCATTCCTCTGGGCCGGGGGTCGCCCACCCGGCTCGGTGCTACCTACCCGCCAGCGCCCTGCGGGTCACAGGGTGCGGCGTTGCCGCCGCGTGCTGGCCTATTTGGTATTGCTGCGCGTAGAGATTGCCCGTTTCACCCGGCGCGGCCCCGGCCCTTCTTTCGAAGGGCCGTTACTGGGACACGCGCCGACTCGTCTCTGTTGCTCTGATCCTCACCTCGCGGTGGAGAGGTGTTACCTCCTACGCTGCCCTGTGCAGTCCGGACGTTCCTCCAGTGCTGCCTTTCGGCAATTGCACCAGCGGCGGTCTGGCCGACTTCACGAACCGGATTATCCCGCGCTTTGCAGCGCGGCGATGCGCTCCTCGATCGGCGGGTGCGTGGAGAACAGCTTGCCCACGCCCGAGGTGATGCCCATCGACTGCAGGCCCTTCGGCAGCTCGCCGGGCACCATGCCGCCCAGACGGGCCAGCGCGTTGATCATCGGCTGCTTGCGGCCCATCAGCTGCGCGGCGCCCGCGTCGGCCCGGAACTCGCGCTGCCGCGAGAACCACGCCACGATGATCGCGGCCACGAAGCCGAACAGGATGTCGAGCACGATGGTCGTGACGTAGTAGCCGATGCCGGGGCCGGAGCGTTGCTCGCCGCGCGACAGCCAGCCGTCGATCACGTAGCCGACCACGCGCGAGAGGAACACGACGAAGGTGTTCATCACGCCCTGGATCAGGGTCATCGTGACCATGTCACCGTTGGCGATGTGCGCCACCTCATGGCCGATCACGGCCTCCACTTCCTCACGGGTCATGCCCTGCAGCAGCCCGGTGGAAACGGCGACCAGCGCGTTGTTCTTGAAGGCGCCGGTGGCGAACGCATTGGGCTCGCCCTGGAACACGCCGACTTCCGGCATGCCGATGCCGGCCTGCTCGGCGAATTTGCGCACCGTGTTGACGATCCAGGCTTCATCGGCGCCTTCGTTGCCGGTGATGACCTGGACGCCCGAGCTCCACTTGGCGAGCGGCTTGGAGATCAGCAACGAAATGATGGCGCCGCCGAAGCCCATGATGGCCGCGAAGATGAGCAGCGAAGTCAGGTTCAGCCCATTCGCCGTCAGGTAACGGTTGACGCCCAGCAGGCTGGCGACGATGCCGAGCACCACCACCACCGCGAGGTTGGTCAGGACGAACAGAAAGACACGTTTCATGGATTCAAGGCTCCGAAGGGTGGATGAATGGCACCCCCGCGCCACAGATGTGGTTGCTCTCAGGCCGTTTCAAGAGCGCGTGGATGCTGTCGCCGCCGTGCCTGTCTGTTGTTGTGTCGTCTTGCTTGGCCGGAAAACGTGGGAGTCATCATAGAAGGAAAAGTTCGCGTTTTCAGGGTGCCAGCCGGGGATGCCGAGCACCGGCAAGGGGGTGAAGGGCTTGGCGGCAAGCGTTGTCGCGCTGCACCGCCCCGCCAGCCAGGCGTCGGCCGCCTCCGGCGATTCGAGCGGCGCCTGCGCGCACCAGACATGGGCGGTCAAGCCTTTGCGCGGCGACGCCAGCTGTTCCAGCAAGGCGTGGCCGAAGACGAGCAGGCGCGCACCGGTCCAGAGCGGCCGGAGCTCCACGAAAAGGCGGCGCCATTCCCGTGCGCGCAACGCCTCCCACAACGGCTGCGGCGCCTGCAGCAAGGCCCCGTTCTCGTCGAACACCGTCACGGCATCGCGCACCGGGCCGCGCCGACCAGCCACGCCACCCTGCGCGATGGCCTCGGCTTGCAAGCGATTCAGGGCCAGCTTGGTGCGCGGGAAATGCAGCCAGACCAGGCCGTTGAAGAAGTCATGCGCGCCGGGACGCACCGGGCAGCACCGGCTCTCGAAAACATGTTGCTCGTAAGCCTTGCCGGTGGGCAGCGCTCCCTGCGGCACGAACCGGACGGGCGCCCCGCCCTGCACGTTCAAGGCATCAGGCAGGGTCATGCCTGCGCCGGTGCGCGCGGCAACCGCTTCCCCGGTCGCCCGCCACGCGGCGTACCACGGCTGCGCCCAATCGATCGCCTCCTGCACGGCAAGAAATCAGCTGCGCGGCGCGCTCTTGGGCGGCAGTTTCTCCCGCACCGACACGCTCGAGCGGCCCTCGTCGATCATCTCGAACAGCCCGGTCGCGGCCAGCAGCTTGGTGAGCGTCGAGTAGCCGTAGTTGCGTGAGTCGAAGGAGGCCTGGTTGGAAATCTGGTTGCCCACGTGGTTGACGCGTGCCCAGCCGTCGTCGTCTTCCGCGGCTTCCACGGCATTCAGCAGCAGGTTCACCAGCTTCTTGTCCTGGCGCAGCTGCGTGGGGGTCAGCTTGAGGCGCTGCGCCGGCGCGGCGTCCGCCTCGGGCTCACCGGCCGCGGGACGCAGGTCGTCGAGGAACAGGAAACGCGAACAGGCGTTGACAAAGGGTTCCGGCGTCTTGCGCGCACCGAATCCATAGACCGCGGCTCCCTTGGCGCGCAGGTGCATCACGAGCGGCGTGAAGTCGGCGTCGGAGGAAACAATGCCGAAGGCGTCCGGACGATCGGTGTAGAGCAGGTCCAGCGCATCGATCACCATCGCCATGTCGCTCGCGTTCTTGCCCTTGGTGTAGTCGAACTGCTGCATCGGGCGGATGGCGTGTTCATGCAGGAGTTCCTCCCAGCCGCGCAACTCGTTCTTCTTCCAGTTGCCGTAGGCCCGGCGGATGTTGGATTCGCCGAAGGTCGACAGCTCGTTCAGGATCACGCCGATCTTGGCGGCGGGCGAGTTGTCGGCGTCGATCAGCAAGGCGACGCGGGGCTTGGACTCGGTCATGCAACCACCTTCCAGGAGAGGGTCTCGCCGCCGCGCAAGGGTTTCAGTTCGGCCTCGCCGAACGGCACTTTCTCGGGCAGGGTCCAGGTTTCCTTACGCAGGGTGATCGTTTCCTGGTTGCGCGGGAGACCGTAGAAGTCCGCGCCATGGAAGCTTGCGAAGCCTTCGAGCTTGTCAAGCGCACCGGCCTGGTCGAAGGCTTCCGCATACAACTCGACAGCCGTCAGCGCGGTGTAGCAGCCCGCGCAACCGAGGGCGTGCTCCTTCAGCACGGCGGGGTGCGGCGCGCTGTCCGTCCCGAGGAAGAAACGCGGGTTGCCGCTGGTGGCGGCCTCGACCAGGGCGACGCGATGCGTCTCGCGCTTCAGCACCGGAAGGCAGTAGTAGTGCGGCCGGATGCCACCGGTGAAGATGGCGTTGCGGTTGTACAGCAGGTGGTGGGCGGTGATGGTGGCTCCAGTGAATCGGTCGGCGTCGCGCACGTAGTGCGCCGCGTCTTTCGTGGTGATGTGCTCCACCACGATCTTGAGTTCGGGAAAATCCTTGCGCAGCGGAATGAGCTGCCGCTCGAGGAAGGCCGCTTCACGGTCGAAGATGTCGACGGTGGGATCGGTGACTTCACCGTGTACCAGCAGCAGCAGCCCTTCGCGCTGCATGGCTTCCAGCGTGCGGTAGGTCTTGCGCAGGTCGGTCACCCCGGCATCGCTGTTGGTGGTGGCGCCGGCGGGGTAGAGCTTGAGCGCGACCACGCCGGCCGCCTTGGCTTTGGTGATCTCCTCCGGCGGCAGGTTGTCGGTGAGGTAGAGCGACATCAAGGGCTCGAACTTCGTCCCCTGGGGCACGGCTTCGAGGATGCGGCCGCGATAGGCCTGCGCCTGCGCCGCCGTGGTGACGGGCGGCTTCAGATTCGGCATGATCAGCGCGCGCGCGAACTGCGCAGCCGAGTGCGGCACGACGGACGCCATGGCGGCCCCGTCACGGACGTGCAGGTGCCAGTCGTCGGGGCGGGTGATGGTGAGGGTCTGCGGGGACATGGGGGGATTGTCCCACTCCGCCGGATGCCCTCACCCCAGCCCTCTCCCAGAGGGAGAGGGAGCAAAACCCTTCAGTGGGCCAGGATCTTGTTGAGGAAATCCTTCGTCCGCGCCTGCCGGGCGTCCGGATTGCCGAAGAAGTCTTCCTTGGAGCAGTCTTCCAGGATGCGTCCGCCCACGTCGATGAAGATCACGCGGTTGGCCACCTTGCGGGCGAAACCCATCTCGTGCGTGACCACCATCATGGTCATGCCTTCCTTGGCCAGCGTCACCATCACGTCCAGCACTTCGCCCACCATCTCGGGGTCGAGCGCGGACGTGGGCTCGTCGAACAGCATCACGATCGGGTCCATCGACAGCGCGCGGGCGATCGCCACGCGCTGCTGCTGGCCGCCGGAAAGCTGACCTGGGAATTTGTCCTTGTGCGCCATCAGGCCCACGCGGTCGAGCATCTTCAGGCCGCGGGTGCGCGCTTCGTCTTCGGAGCGGTTCAGCACCTTGATCTGCGCGATGGTGAGGTTTTCCGTCACCGACAGGTGCGGAAACAGCTCGAAGTGCTGGAACACCATGCCGACGCGGCTGCGCAGCTTGGGCAGATCCGTCTTCGGATCGGTCACCGCGATGCCGTCCACCGTGATCGTGCCCTTCTGCACCGGCTCCAATGCATTCACCGTCTTGATGAGGGTGGACTTGCCCGAGCCGGACGGCCCGCAGACCACGACGACGTCGCCCTTGTTGATCTTGACCGAGCAGTCCTGCAGGACCTGCACCGGCCCGTACCACTTGGAGACGTTGTTGATTTCGATCATGTTTCTTGCACCCTCAGCGAATGATCTGGACCTTGAGCTGGATGCGCCGCACCACCCACGAGAGCGACAGGCACATCAGGAAATACAGGACGGCGGCCAGCAGGTAAGCCTCGACCGGCCGGCCCAGGTTCTTGCCCGCCGTCTCGAAGCCCTTGAGCATGTCGTAGGCGCCGATGGCATAGACCAGGGACGTGTCCTGGAACAGGATGATGGTCTGCGTCAGGAACACCGGCAGCATGTTGCGGAAGGCCTGCGGCAGGATCACCAGCTTCATGTTTTGGCCGTACGTCATGCCGACCGCATAGCCCGCGTTCACCTGGCCGCGCGGGATGGACTGGATGCCGGCCCGCACGATCTCCGAGAAGTAGGCGGCCTCGAAGGCGATGAAAGTGATGATCGCGGAGAGCTCGGCACCGATCGGCCGGCCGATCGCGAAAGGGATCAGCAGGAAGAACCAGAGCAGCACCATCACCAGCGGGATGGAGCGCATCGTGTTCACGTAGGCGGCGGCGGGGATGTCCAGCGCCTTCTTGCCCGACAGGCGCATCAGCGCCAGGATGGTGCCGAGCACGATGCCGCCGATGGTGGCCACCACGGTGAGCCAGATGGAGAAGATGAAGCCCTTGATGACGAAGGGCGCCAGCACCTGCCAGCTGAAGAACGAGAGGTCGAGGTTGCCGAGCATTTCAGTGGCCTCCCATGCCGCCGGCCACGACGAAGCCGGGCACGCGGGCCTTCTTCTCGATGAACGACATGATGCGGTTGATCGCGAAGGCCGAAATGGCATACAGCACGGTGACAGCCAGGTACATGGTCACCGGCTGCGAGGTCTCCTCACCCGATTGCCGCGCGAAGAACGTCAGTTCCGCGATCGACACGGCGAAGGCCACCGAGGAATTCTTGATGATGTTCATTGATTCGCTGGTGAGCGGCGGGATGACGATGCGCAGGGCCATCGGCAGCAGCACGTAGCGGTAGGTCTGGGTGGTCGAGAAACCCATGGCCATGCCGGCGTAGCGCTGGCCCTTGGGCAGCGCCTGGATGCCGGCGCGCACCTGCTCGGCGACCCGCGCCGAGGTGAAGAGGCCCAGCGCCATGATCACCAGCACGACCGAAGGCACCGCCTGCAGCGCGGGGAAGATCCCGGGAATCACGAAATACCAGAGGAACAACTGCACCAGCAGCGGGATGTTGCGGAACAGCTCGACCCAGGCGTTGGCCAGGCGCGTGAGCCACGGACTGGAAGGCAAGGTGCGGAAGGTGCCGACGACCAGCCCGCACACGAGCGCCACCACGAGCGCCGAGAGCGCCACCGTGAGCGTCCAGCCCCAGGCCGACAGAATCCAGTTCAGGTAGGTTTGATCGCCCGTCTTGCCGAAACAACTGGCGATCTGCTCTCCCGTGGTGGTTTCCTTGCAGAAAACCTGCCAGTCCCAAGCCATGAATCACTCCTCGTTCTTGCGTCGATCTTGAAGGGCCCAGCCCGTAAAAGCAAGACCCCTGCCCGGGTTGCCCCGGGAAGGGGTCTTGCGAAGGATCACGCGGTGATCACTTCTTGGCGTAGTCTTCCATCGGCTTGTCGTTCGGGTTGGCCCACGCGGCCTTGGTGCTGTCCGACAGGGGCAGGCCCACTTTGGTGTTCTTCGGCGGGATCGGGGCCACGAACCACTTGTCCCACAGCTTGGCCATGTCGCCGCTCTTGATCATCGAGGCGATGGCGTCGTTGCCGACCTTCTTCAGGCCGTTGTCGTCCTTGCGGATCATGATGGCGATGGGTTCCACCGACAGCACTTCGCCGACGATGCGGAAGTCGGCCGGGGTCTTGGCGTTGGCGATGTTGCCGGCCAGGATCGAACCGTCCATCACGAAGGCGTCGGCGCGACCGGTTTCGAGCAGCAGGAAGCTGTCGGCGTGGTCCTTGCCGAAGACTTCCTTGAAGTCGATGCCGGCGCCGCGCTCGTGCTTGCGCAGGTGCTGCACGGAGGTGGTGCCCGTGGTGGTGGCCACGTTCTTGCCGTTCAGCTGGGCGATGGTGGTGATGCCGGAGTTGGCCTTGACCGCGACGCGCACTTCTTCCACGTAGGTGGTGTTCAGGAACGAGACGTCCTTGGCACGGGTGGCGTTGTTGGTGGTGGAGCCGCACTCGATGTCGACGGTGCCGTTCTGCACCAGCGGGATGCGGTTCTGCGAGGTGACCGGCTGGTACTTGACTTCCAGCTTGCGGCCGGCGGCCTTCTCGACCTCCTGGATGATGCGCTGGCAGACTTCGACGTGGAAGCCGGCGAACTTGCCATCTCCCAGCGTGTACGACAGGGCGCCCGACGACTCGCGCACGCCCATGGTGATGACGCCCGAGGCCTTGACCTTGGCGATGGTGTCGTTGGCTTGCGCCAGGGCGCCGGTGGCCGCGAGGGCGGTGACGGCAAATGCCAGCAGGTGCTTCTTCATGCAAATCTCCTAAGTGAAGCGTGTGAGGTAATCAAGAAACGAAATTCTAGGCAGCAGACCTTCAGGGATTACCCTCGGGCACACCGCCGCAGGCGAAAGCTTAGGGTCTGGAACCCGGGGACGTAGCAGGGTTTGTGCCCGGTAGGCCTTCGGGCATCTCCAGCCGCAAGGGCTGCGTCAGCTTTTCGGGCACCAGCAAGGCATCGATCTGCTCGCGCGTGAGGATGCCGAGGGCTTGTGCGACCTCGTCGACCGGTTGGCCGGTGGCAATGGCCGTCTTGGCGATCAGCGCCGCCTTCTCGTAGCCGATGATCGGGTTCAGCGCCGTCACCAGCGTGATGGACTCGCGCACGCGGCGCGCCAGCAGTTCGTGGTTGGCCTCGATGCCGGCGACGCAATGCGTGTTCAGCGTCAGGCAGGCGTTCGACAGGTGGCGGATGCTCTTGAACAGGCTCCAGCCCATGATCGGCTCGAACGCATTCAGCTGCAGCTGGCCGGCCTCGGACGCCATGGTCACCGTGACGTCGTTGCCAATCACCTCGAAAGCGACCTGGTTCACCACTTCCGGGATCACCGGGTTCACCTTGCCCGGCATGATCGACGAGCCGGCTTGCCGCGGCGGCAGCCGGATGTCGCCGAACCCGGCTTGCGGCCCGCTGGAGAGCAGGCGCAGGTCGTTGCAGGTCTTGGACAGCTTGGTGGCGACCCGTTTGAGCACGCCGGAGAGCTGCACGAACGCGCCGGTGTCCTGCGTCGCTTCCACCAGGTTCTTCGCCTTCACCACGGGGATGCCGCTTTCCTCCGCCAGGATGCGGCAGGCCAGTTCGGCGTAGCCATGCGGCGCGTTGATGCCGGTGCCGATGGCGGTGGCACCCAGGTTCACCTCCTGGATCAGAGCGCGCGCCTCACGCAGCCGCGCCTCGTCTTCTTCCAGCATGACGGCGTAGGTCGAGAACTCCTGGCCCAGCGTCATGGGCACGGCGTCCTGCAGCTGGGTGCGGCCGATCTTCAGCACGGAGCGGAATTCCTCGGCCTTGGCCTCGAAACCCTGGCGGAGTGCGGCCATGGCTTCCAGCAGGCCGTCGATGCCTTGCCAGAGCGCCAGGCGCACCGCCGTGGGGTACACGTCGTTGGTGCTCTGCGAAGCGTTCACGTGGTCGTTCGGGTGCAGCGCGGCGTAGTCGCCCCGGGGCCGCCCCATCGCTTCCAGGGCGACGTTGGCGATCACCTCGTTGGCGTTCATGTTGGTGGACGTGCCGGCGCCGCCCTGGATCACGTCGACGACGAACTGGTCGTGGAAGCGGCCCGCGATCAGGTGGTCACAGGCGGCGCGGATCGCGACGGCCTTCGCTTCGTCCAGCACCCCGAGTTGCGCGTTGGCCCGTGCGCAGGCCTTCTTGACGAAGCCGAAGGCGCGCACCAGCTCCGGCATGGCCGACACCGGCGTGCCGGAGATCGGGAAATTCTCCACCGCACGGGCGGTGTGCACACCCCAGTAGGCGTGCTCGGGAATCGGTTTCGGCCCCAGGAAGTCGTGTTCGAGGCGGGTGGACGGGGGCATCGGTTCAGTCGGTCGGCGCAAGGTGGCGCGAACTGTAAAAGCGCGGCGCCGCCCGCGCCAATGCTGTTTGCGCGCGGCGTTATGCAAATTATTTATAGTTGAGCCAGGCCTAGACGGTGGGGTTGTGCGCGGCTAGATAGGCCCACAACGCCTGCGCCGTTCCCTTGGGCGCCTCTTTGCCGACGGGCTTCTCCCGGTAAGCACGCACTTCCATCGTGATCTCCAGGCCGGTGATGTCGCGCGGGGCCGCGCTGGCCAGCCGGCGCGAGCGCAGCTCCTTCTTGACCGCGCTTTGCGGCAGGAAGGCGACCCCGTGGCCTTCCATCGCCATCACCTTCAGGCCCTCCGCCATGTCGGTCTCGTAGACCCGGTCGAGATGGATGGCGGTGCTGGCCTGCTTCAGGATTAAATCCGTGATCCGGCCCATGTAGGCGCCTGGGGCATAGCCCAGGTAGGGCAGCGGCTGCCCAGGCCGGCCGGGCAACCGGAACATCGGCTGGCCCTCGGCATCGGCCCGGCAGTATGGCGCCAGGGTTTCCTGGCCCAGGGTCACCATCTCATAGCGGTCGGCGTCCAGCTGGAACGGCTGCGAGGGGTGGTGGTAGGCGATCAGCAGGTCGCAGCTGCCTTCGACCAACCGCATCACCGCGTCGTGTACGTTCAGCGCGATCAGCCGGCTCTTGATGGGCCCGAACTTCTCGCGCAGGCTCGACACCCAGGCGGGAAAGAAGGTGAAGGCCAGCGTGTGCGGCACCGCGACCTCGATCACGTCGAGCCCCGCCGACGCGTGGCCACGCAACATGGCGCGGGTGGTCTGCAAGGCCTGCAGCATCTCCAGGGATTGGGCGTAGAGCGTTTCGCCCGCGGGCGTGAGCCGGGTGGGGTAGGAGCTGCGGTCGACAAGGTCGGTGCCTGCCCATGCCTCCAGCGCCTGGATGCGGCGGGAAAAGGCTGGCTGGGTCACGTGGCGCAGCTGCGCCGAACGGCTGAAGCTGCGCGTTTCAGCCAGGCTGACGAAGTCTTCCAGCCATTTGGTTTCCATGCATGGATTATTGCCCCGCTGAACGCCTCAGCGCCGCGCGGGCCAGCAGGCGGGGCGAGTCGAGCGTCGGCAATGGCGAATTGCCGTCGTGGATGATGAGCGGGATCTCGGTGCAACCCAGGACCACGGCATCGCAGCCCGCTTGCCGCATGCGTGCATAGACCCGCTGGAAAGTGGCGATGCCTTCCTCGCGGAAGATGCCGTTGACCAGTTCGTCCATGATGACGCTGTGCGTCGCGTCGCGCTCTTCCCGTGTGGGGCGTTCGTAAGCCAGGCCGCGAGACGACAGCGCTTCGGGATACACCTCGCTGTCCACCAGCCATCCGGTGCCAGTGATGCCCAGCCGGCGGAACCCGCGCGCCACCGCCTCGTCGGCCACCACGCGCGCGATGTGCAGCCACGGCAGCGGGGAATGGGGCTCCACCAGGTGCAACGCCTGGTGGATCGTGTTGTCGGGGCAGACCAGGAACTCCGCGCCCGCCGCGGCCAGCTTGCGCGCGGACGAGAGCATCAGGTCGGCCACGCCTTGCAGATCGCCTTGATCGAGGCAATGCACGTAGTCGGCCAAGGAATGCGAATGCATGGCCACCTCGGGATGCGCATGCGGGTCCAGCAGGGCCGCCCCCTCCACGCAGATGGTGCGGTAGCAGAGCGCCGCCCCCTCGGCGGAGCAGGCGACGATGCCGATGGGTTGTGCGAGCCCTTCATGCGCGCGCGCCGAAGCGCGCGGCGGAACGCGCCCGGGCCTTGGCGGCCTCTTCCTCGCGGTGCTTCGGCCCGGCCGACGTCACCATCGACGAGATCAGGACGCGGGCGGACTGGGCCACCTCCTCCACGGCGCGGTTGAAGGCTTCCTCATTGGCCTTGGAGGGCACCGAGAAGCCGCTCAGCTTGCGCACGAACTGCAGCGAGGCGTCGCGGATCTCCAGCTCGGTGGCTGGAGGTTCGAAATTGAACAGGGTGCGGATGTTCCTGCACATGGCGCTTTCCTTGGTGTCGCTACTTGCCGCGGCGTTGCTTGTCGAACTTGCGCCAGTAGCCGAACTCTTCCTCGTGGATCTCGATGTCCAGCTCGGCGACGCGCATCTGCATGCGCTCCTGCACATCGGCCACGGCCTGGTTGTAGATGGTGGGGCCGATTTCCTCCAGCACAAAGCCCAGCAGGCCCCCGGCCGCGACATTGCCGATCTTCTCTTCCATGTGCTCGGAAAAATACCGCTGCAAAGAGGCGATGGCCTGCGCACGGGCCTCCTTGGAGATCTCGATCGTCATGTTGGCTTTCAGGTGTCGCTGAGGTAGCCGCGCTCGCGCGCCGCGGCCTGGTTCTCGAAGATGGCCATGGCGGTCAACATCCGCTCGAAGCCGAAGCGCCGGTAGAACGGCTCCTTGCCCGGTGCCGCATAGAGCAGGATCTTCTTGTGCCCGCGCGACTGCTCCAGCAGCTTGGCCACGATGGCCTTGCCGAGGCCGGTGCCCTGGTGGCTCGGGTGCACCGCGATGTCGCAGATGTACGAACAATCGGCGCCATCCGCCAGCGCCCGCCCGACCCCGACCAGCCGGCCCTCATCGCGCACGAACCAACGGTAGCGGCTGTTGCTGAAGGACGTCTGCAGCACCGGAACCTGCTTGGTGCCAAGCGGTGCGACGCGGTACAGCTCGACGAGCTCGTGCCAGTCGACGTCGGCCAGAGAATCGGACCACTCGATCATGTCGCTGCCTCGCGCGGCGTCAACGGCATCGACGCGAGCGAAGACAGGCGCTCGCATTGCCAGGTGAACTCGGGGGCGAAAGACACCCGCTCCGCCACGGCCGCATAGCCACCCTGCGCATACACGATCGCATAAGCCGCATAGCTGGCGGCCTCCAGCGCCTTGCCGGCGGTGGCGTTCGCCACCGCATAGGTGGCGGATACTGCGGCATGGCCACATCCGTCGATGGATTTCGAGCCCTGATGATGGTTCGCCAGTTGCGCCGCCTCCTCGGCGAGCACCGCCAAATCGGCTGGCACGGTCCCGGTCACGTGCTCCCGCAACCGGTTCAGGCACGCGATCACCAACGGGTCTTCCAGCAAGTGCTCCACGCGCGCCGCACATGCGTAGCCAAAGGCCAGCCGCAAGGCATCGCGCGACGGGTGGCCGAGGTCCACTTCGGCGGCCAGTCGTTCCAATGCGACATTCATGATGCGATCCTCATCGTGCGTGCAGTTCGTCCAGCCATCACTTCGCGGCCTGCGAACGCCGCCGCGCACAGTGCCAGCACGAGGCCGGATACGGCCTCGGACCAGATGGTGATGTTCATGGCCCAGGTGTGTTCCGAACACAGGGCCAGCGAGTAGTGCGCCAGGCCGTCGAGGCCCAGCGCGCCATACGCGGCCAGGCACGCGGCACCGGCGGCCCGCCACCCGAGGCGGACAAGCGCCACGCCCACGGCGCCGACGGCGGCGATAGCGAGCCATACCAGGTACACCTGCTCCCGCGTCAGCCAGGCGGGCATGTTGGGGTAGAAGGCGATGTATTCAGCGTTGTGGCTGAAATGCGCGAGACTCGCGGCCGTGTAGATGGCAACCAGCGTCCAGAGGTGGCGCGGCAGGTTCATCGTGCCTCCGAGGCGGGAGATGGTTCGGCGCAGTTGTGGCGCAGCATGTTGCAGAACAGTGCGCCCTGCTCGATGGCATCGTCCAGCGCCACATGGGTATGCGGCAGCGGGTCGAACCATTGCTTCGGCATGTTCTTCTTCGTGCTGTCGCGATAGCCCCTCTTGAGCACCGCCATGGCATAGGTCTTCATGTCGAGGGCGGAATGGCTGAAGGGACTCTCCCCCACGAACCGCATCAGGTACCAATAGACGAACAGGAAGTCGAATCCCGCCGGGTACGCCACGAACACCGGTTTGCCTCGGAGCGCCTTGATCCATGCCACGTAGCGGTGCATGGCGGCATCCGGTGGCTCCAGGTTGGCTCTGCATGCGGCCCAGGCCTCGGGCTGCGTTTGCCACCATTCGGCGGTGCGCGGATGCGCCGAAGCGCCCTCCAGCGTCTCGAGGTTGGCGGAGAACGTCCCCACCAGCTCCTTGCCGGGCGTGTAGGCGGCCGATCCGAAGCTCAGCATGGAGTGCGGGCCAGGGATGGGGCCATCGGTTTCGACGTCGGTGCTGATGTAGATCTCTGCCATATCACTCAGTGTATGCAAGCCCCACAGCTGGCTTCCGGCTTTCAGAAGCGGAATCCCCAGCAGAAGTCCTTGATCCAAAGTCCCGGCATGAACCAGCAACTATGGAGTCCATCCGCCAGAAGCGCCGGTTGCGTTTGGAGTACCACGGCAAGGCGCCTGATGGAACCTTCATGTTACGCGTCGGCCACAAAGACAATGAACTCCTGCGCGTTCACCAGCTGGCGGGCGGGACGGAGCCGGAACCGTTGTTCAACGTGTCGAAGATCGAAGGGCTGGTGGTTCTCGAGGAGGGAGTTGTGAAACCGGGGCCGAACGACAAGAAGGGCGACTGCGCCATGAAGAAGATCTTCTGCGAGCTTTGAGGTCCCGGCCTTGCGACTTTTCGGGGTTCTGGACCTGCATTGCTCTCTGAGTTAGGTCGGAGTGTCAATCAAAGTGAAGCAAGCTCCGCGTCCGAGTTGACTTGCTGGTTAGGTCTCATCTCTACGCCGGTGGAGTCACGTCTTTGGGATGATAGCCAACGGGCTCTGGATATACCAACTCACCTTCCTTGATTCCATCCCAGTTTGCAGGGTCCGCGAGCAACCGCCATCGGATTGGAAATACACCCTCCAATGGCGCGCCGAAAGCAGCCTCTAGGCGGGCCAGGTGCTTCGCGAAGTCCCGCTCAAACAACTGTGGCAATTGATCTACGTGTTCGGGAAGACAGTAGATCTCACCTCCCGGCGCAGTTAGCTCACGCCACTTGGTTTCGGTGAACGAAACGACTGGGTCGCGAAACTCGGACGTCGATGTCGACAAGCCGATGGACCCTATGTACAGGCCGCCAGCGGCAGTTGTGTAGTTGGCAGCCAATACACACTGCCGATGAGAATAGATAATTTGCTCCGGAACTGGTTTGACATAGGTTTCGTCATATCGGTCCTCTTCGTACAAGAACTCCCAGACCGGAAACGTCTCCAGATCAGCGCGCGTGAGCCGATCCACCGGTTTGCGAGTCTCGGCAGTCGGCTTGCGAGTCAGCAACCAGTGCCGGTAGCCCGCTAAAGTAGCAACGACAACCAGCAGCGTGCCTGCTGCGATCGCAACGCTTGGTCTGCCGGTAGCCACGCTGCTGAGTGCGAGCACCGCAAGCGCGCCTGACGTGGCAAGCGCGACGGTGAGCCCCGTGTATGGCATGAGACCTAACGTGCGTGTGACCGGCGACTTGCGGTAGGAGCTCGCGCAGCGAGCGGACGCCGCAAGGCGTCCGTGTCGACTTGCTTGTTAGACCTCAGCAGGGGTCTTGCGCTTCTCATCTTGGAACCGAGCATACCGCCGGTGGGCTGCCACCACCAAGAGCAACACTATCCACGTTCCTCCGATTTGAAGTAGGGCGGACGGGAGATCCGCTAAACCTGCCACAACCAAGGTGTAGACCGGGACCATCGATAGGTGGAATCCGTACGCTGGGGCGATGCCGACCGCGATAAGAAAACTGACCCACAACATGCGGACAAGTGGAAACGGCGTCGTCCTCAGCAACCAAGCAACGATGGCGGCTGCGAGAAGCCACGGCAACGCAATGATCAGGTGGAACGGAGCTTGGAGCACCGTTGCGAGGGTATAGGCCGCTGCCGCCTCGAGCATGACTTCTGAGGTCTAACGTAGAGTTAACCGGCGACTTGCGAGAGGAGCTCGCGCAGCGAGCGCACGCCGCAAGGCGTCCGTGTTGGACGACAAGTTAGACCGCAGTGACGCCATGCTGCGCGACTCAGACCTTGGTTTTGGCAACGTGGCCATCATTGCTTTTAAGCTCCTCGATCCACCACTGGACCTTTCGATCGCCTTCGGCAAAACGCATATGCGAAGCGATGCCCGTTAGCATGGAGCTGTCGGGCTTTAGAAGCTTCTGAACGTACTCGAGTACGTTTGCGCCTTCTTCCGTGAATTCGAAGCCGTCATGATCGAATTCAAACACTTTGCCCTTCTCAGTGCCCTTTGTGGGAACTAAGACGTAGTTTCCGGAGTTTGGCGTCTCGCCAATGACAAGGCATGACTCGATCCACTTAGGAAGGATTTCCTCTCGCTCATCTTCGTCGAGGTCTTCCAACCAGGCGCTGAATGAGTCACTCAATTCCTCCCACTCTTCTACGGGAGCCAAGTACTTAGCAGATTCGCCGCTCTCCTCGTCGAAGTAGAAGCGCACGCTCCCAAAGACAGAGTAGAAGTCTCGAAGCTTTCCGATCTTCGGGACGTCCTCGGCTTCTACGGGTGGCGTAGTGACGTGCTTGAAGGTGACAGTTCGTCGCTTCTTGCCATGGATCTGCGAGCACGTGAATTCTCCGGCGTGAGCCTGGATCGCGCTTTCAAGAGCTTTCAGGGTCAATGCGGCCTCCTCATTCTTCGCATGCTGAATTACATCCCTTGCGGTCTAACGTGCGTGTAACCCGCGACCAAGGAGAGGAGGTCGCGGAGCGACCGAACGCCCTTGGGCGTCGGCGTTGACTAGCTTGTTAGACAGCATTCTCGCGAACTCGACCATAGAACTCACTGTAGGACCTTCGGAACACTTCGTCTACGCCATCCCGCTCCATTACGGCACCTGCAGCGGCGACGGCTTCTTCCCTCTTGCCAAGGAGAAGCAGTCCGACAGGCTTGAAGAATCGAGGATTCCAGTAGGTATGCCGAAACACTCCGGCCACCAGCTTCTCTGCTTGCTTCTCGGCGGAGTCCAGCTCGGAAGCCAGGGAATCCAGCTCGATCTCAACAACCCTACGCAGGCGCTCTATGGAGGGGCCAAGATCAGGAAGTTCAAATTTCACTCCGCCAGCGCCATAGGACTCGACGAAGTGATCAAGTGATGCGGACACCGGAAACATTTCGCCGCCAGCTGGCTCTCCCGCGAGGCGCTCATAAAGTTCCACCAGGCGGACAGACCGCAAACTGAAAATTCCACTAAGCCAGACGATGTGCTTTCCCGCGATGGGGCCATCGAAGAACGTTACCCATAAGCGAGCCGAAGTATCACCGCTCAGCCGCCTTTCGAAGGTGCTGTTCAGGGTTGCCTTGTCCGTTTCAATGAGTCTGTAGCCGTTCCGAAGCAGCAGTTCTGTGACTGGCGCCAGTACTGCGCGCTTCGTATGAACGCTGGCAAAGGTGCGAGGCATCTGATGCTGTCTAACGTTTGAGATGAGAGGCGGCACCCGGCTTGCCGGGTGACGTCCTCTCGATTGAAGGGTTAGGCCTGTCCGCGCCTGAGGTCGGAATGGATCTCATGGATCGTTCGCTCCACTTTCAGCCAATCTGTTTCTGGCCTGACATCAGATGCGACTCGAAGCGACTGACGTCTTTGTTCATGCTCTCTTGCTAGTGCGGCAAGATCGACATCGATCTCTGCACTCAGGGCACCGGCAGAAACTCGGTGCACTCGCTCTTCCATCTGATCCATTAGCCGCGTATGAAACGATTCGACTTCGCGTGCGAAATCCGAGCGCGGCAGCTTGTATGCACCCTTTAGTGCGGTCCACGCGGGTTGCCCATCGATTTGCTTTTCGCGGTTGTCCCATTCGAGATGAACACTCTCGACGTCGGACCAAATTGCTATGTTTGCAGACGGCGACAGATACAAACTGTCGAGGTGCCGCTTAGATTGCCATTCGGTTGCGGCCGACACGACTTCCCAGAACCGATCCTCAGACGTGCGGTCACCATACTCTTCGCGCCACTGCTCGAACGTTCTTTGCCACGAGATTGCTGTCTCTCCAGAGATGTACTGGACAAGTGAGGTTGGAACAGGCTCCAAGATGGATGGAAGCATGTCCGTCAGGTCTTCGTACAAGCGGACGACCTGATAGTCGCAATACTGCTTGCTGCCATGCGAGCGCGCGTACTTGCTGTACTCGAAAAGAACGCTTGAACCTGCTTCTAACCAGTACTGCCCATCCGTAAGGCCGAACCATGACAAGCTCAGGTCTCCCGGTGTACCCCAGGGGGCGACTTCTTGGACTGGGACTAGGGTGAAGTTAATGAGCATGTACCGACGGGCCTAACGTAGAAATGACCGGCGACCACGGACAGGTGCGCAAGGAGCGCAGCGACTGAGCGGACGCCCTTGGGCGTCCGTGTCGATTGCCATGTTGTACCGGACCGGCGGCTCCGGAGCGCGACGACTTTCCCACGACGAAGCACCGCTTCGGTTGCTCCAACTTGCCCAAGTGGCCGAGATCTCCCGAGCACAGTTCGATCTCAACGGGCCACCCCCCAGAACAGTGAACGTCTTGGCGCGCCGAACTCTTGCATCTCGGTTAAAGCGGCACGACATTCCCGGAGTTTCTCTGCTTGAACGTCCCGGCGCTACCCCCAGAGAAGTGAAAACCCTCGCCTGCGACTGTTCAAAGTTCAACGGCTGGCCCCCAGAAAAGTGAAGCCTCTCCCCCGTGTTCGGTCCGAGCGCCGACCTTCTTGAGAGAGCGGGTTTCCTCATGGGTGCATCCGGAGCGCGCGGACAGGCGAGTCATGAAAACTGTACGGTACAACGTAGACGTAACCGGCGACTTGCGAGAGGACGGCGCGCAGCGCCGGGACGCCGCAAGGCGTCCGTGTTGACGGCCATGTTAACTTGCACCTTCACGCGCCACCTCCACCTCGCACCATATTGGCAGGGCCCAGACCATAAGCGCCAGTCCAACCAATGCCGAGAGAAAGATGCGAATGGCGAAAGCCGCACCCTCAAAGCCTCCAATTGCCCCAACTAGAAGCATCAAGATGAGGTCCGCAATTGACCAGAGCACGAAACACACTAGGAATGCTCGCCCTGACTTCCCATGGAGTCGCGTCTCGCAACCGGGGCATGTGAAGCTCTCTTTCAAGTGCATTGCACTGATCTTGCCTTGGCAGCGGGGGCAGACGAGCGGCATCTTGTGCAAGTTAACGTGCGTGTAACCGGCGACTTGCGAGAGGAGGCCGCGCAGCGGCCGGACGCCGCAAGGCGTCCGTGTTGACTAGCTTGTTAGCGCGCATCTAGCAGGAACTCCCGTGCATGCACTTCCACAATGCCTCCCGTGAGACGCAACCAAAGACCGTCACCTCTCAACTCGCCATCGATGACGTTTCCAGCGCGGGCATTGTCTCTCAGCTCCACCAAGTCCACCGAAGTCACCAAGCGCGAAACGCCCGAACAGGTGACGGTCCACGGGGTTCTATCCGGGGCTTGCTCGTCTTTGTAGAGTGCCAGCGAGACTACTACCAGTGCGGAACCGTCTACGTCCGGCTCGAGTGACACACGACGAAGCTGACCATCGTGCCAGTATGCGTTTTCCAACGTCTCGCTCATGACTGCGGGCTAACGTGAAGATGACCGGCACGCACCTGCGCGCCGCAGGCGTAGCAGGTGCGTGTCCGTGTCGATTGACATGTTATACCGATGCATCGCGAAAGGCGCGCAACACGCTATTGATGCGCGTTTGGTAGCCCGGCCCCTGCGCCTTGAACCATTCGAGAACATCTTGGTCAACGCGCAATGAGATCGATGCCTTCGAGGGGAGCGGCTCCAGCCCCTTTCTTACAACTCCTCTGACAATGCGGCGCACGTCCGCTTCAGGGTGCTCGGTTGAACCTGCGGGCTTGTCGGCCTTCAGGCGGGCCCAGTCAGTCTTGGATTTCATCGAAGTAGATTTGCGCTTCGCGCTTGGTGGCTTTGCGGAACGAGATGATGCGGATTTCATGTTCACTCTCCGTGTGCACTACTGAGACGGGAATGCCGGCAAGCAGGCCCAGCGTGACAAAGCGCTGCTCATCGTAGGAGAACCTGTCGTCTTCGAACGTGAAAGTCACGCCCTCAAAGACCAGAGGAGCATCCACAAAGTCAAGCCCATGGGTCTTGAGGTTGGTGGCACGCTTCAGTTCCGACCAGTTGAACTCCATGCACGGAGTGTATATACACAGCGTAGATGCGTCAACGTCTCGCCTCAGCGGTATAACGTGCGTGTAACCCGCGACCAAGGGGAGGAGGTCGCGCAGCGGCCGAACGCCCTTGGGCGTCGGTGTTGACTAGATTGTTAGACCTCACTGCGCTTCCTTCAAGTAGCTCGCCAGAAGTGCAATTCGATCCTCGCGTTCCTCATAGAACTCAGTTTCGAGCGGTTGAAATGGGTAGCGATTCTCGACTTCTTCAAGCAACGCGAGTCTCGCCTCGCGATCCTCCGGCAACGGAAAGCTTGGTATGCATTCGTTGGCAGCCTCCAGCAACGAAGCCGCACCAACAGCGCCGATAGCGCGAAGTGCACCGACTGTTGCCACAGCTAACTCACCCCGAGTGTTCGAGTAGTACTGATGAAACCCTCCGTTGTTCACTTCGGCATCCAGCATCCAAACGCCGACAGCTAGAAGCTCTATTGGCTCAAGGGAGGCTGCCCCACCGTTGATGTACTTCGACAGCCACGGATCGATGGTCTCCAGAACGAAGTCTAGGTCGTCCATGAGGTCTAACGTGCGTGTAACCGGCGACTTGCGAGAGGAGCCGGCGCAGCCGGCGGACGCCGCAAGGCGTCCGTGTTGACTAGCTTGTTAGACGTCGCGGATTCACTAAGTAAATGCAACACGATTCCTTGGAGTAAGGGTGGATGAGCAGAGCGATACTGCTGCCCCCTTTATCCGGCAAGAAGAAGGTTGCAGACATGTACCACCAGCTCACCCAGGAAGAACGATACCGCATCACGGCCCATCGCATGGCGGGGTGTACCCAGGCGCAGATCGCTCGGCTGCTCGATCGCCACCCCAGCACCATCAGCAGAGAGTTGCGGCGCAACGTGACGCGCCACGACGGCGACTACCGCGCCGAGAAGGCCGACAGCTACGCGCGCACCAGGCGCAGGAACTGCCGGCGCGGCTCCCAGTACAGCGCCGAGGACATGGAACTGGTGGCAATGATGCTGCGCTGGAAGTGGAGCCCGGAGCAGATCTCCGGGGCGTTGAGCATCAGCGGCCACTTGGCCATCAGCTACGAGACGATCTACCGGGCGATCCGCCAGGACAGGCTCACAGGCGGCAGTCTATGGAAGCACACCCGGATCATGAGCAACCAGCGGCGCAAGCGCTACCGCGGGGCAGACTCACGCGGGGTGCTGCCTGGCAAGCGACACATCAGCGAGCGGCCGCTGGAGGTCGAGGGCCGCCAGCGCATTGGCCACTGGGAAGGTGACACCGTCATGGGCAGCGACCTTCACCACTGCGTGCTCACGCTGGTGGAGCGCAAGACGGGCTTTGCCATCATCAAGAAGCTCGGCGCCCGCAACATGGAAGAGGTGACGCGGGCAGCCACCAAGGCGATCGGCAGCCACCGTGGCCGGTTCAAGACTTTGACGTTGGACAACGGCACCGAGTTTCACGACTACGCCAAACTCGAGGAGCGATTCCCGCTGAAGGTCTACTTCGCGACGCCCTATCACTCATGGGAAAGAGGCAGCAACGAGAACTTCAATGGCCTCGTGCGCCAGTATCTGCCCAAGGGCAGCTGCATGAGTTCAGTCACACAGGCTCAATGCGATCGGATTGCCGATGATTTGAACAACAGACCGAGAAAGAGACTTGAATTTAGAACACCAGCGCAGCTATATCATTGAACTCTTTGGCGTTGCACTTGCTGGTTGAATCTAAGCGTCGAGCGCATGCAGGAACCTCGATGCCTCTTCGATCTCCTCGGGGAAGTACTCGCCCCAATGAGGGTGCTCCCTAAGCCACTCGACGAAGCTAATAAGGCACTTCACTTGCCGCGCGTCCAGCAAAGACATGCGCTCCCGCGTCTCCTGCCTGTACTGTTCCTCAGGCCCGAGGTTATAGACCAGGAAATCTGTCTCCATTCTGTTGTACTCAGCCTCTGGCGTCAGGCAAAACGGCAAGTAGTGCGGAAGCGCCCAGGCCCACCCTTTGGCAGACAAGCAGGACATCTCTTGATGCATGTGTCTTATGACTGCGCCGTCAATCGGTTTCCCCCGCAGTGAAGCAAGCTCGCTTGCCAGATAGTCACACTGAAAGCACCCCTCGGCGTGATATCGGAGCTCGGCTTCGCTAGGCATCTCCACTGGCGGAAAAGCCGCGTGAATCTCTGCAAGCAGGACAGTCGTGTCCATTCGGCGTCTAACGTGCGTGTAACCGGCGACTTGCGAGAGGAGCTCGCGGAGCGAGCGGACGCCGCAAGGCGTCCGTGTTGACTGGCTGGTTAGACCTCATTCGTCGCTCCTTTGAGACGCCTGCTCCTGAGTGCCGTGATTGCCCAGACAACGTAAGGCGCCAGAAGAACGCCGTAGAACAGGAAATAGTTCAGGCTCGCGAGATAGAGAGCCAGCACCCACAGCAAAGGCAATGCCATTAACGCCCACTTCCAGCCAACGACTCTCAGGACCGCTGGGACAGGAAGCGCTAGAAGCACGACGTAGGCAACTAGAGCGTTCCCCATGTCGTGTGCACGCGCGGGTGCTGCCCACAGCATGGCGCTGCTCGCGAGCGCTACTCGTTCTGGAAAGGCGAGACGGATCATCATGAGGTCTAACGTGCGTGTAACCCGCGACCAAGGAGAGGAGGTCGCGCAGCGACCGGACGCCCTTGGGCGTCGGCGTTGACTAGCTTGTTAGACCGCACGGTTCATTGCCTCCGAGAGTTGCTGCATGAAGTTCTCTCCAAAGCGCTCGTCCACCGCCGCGATGGCCCGCAGCGCTTGGGCACGATCAAACGATTTCCCTTCCAGTACCGCCAGCGCTTGATTGTGCAATGCATATGCTAGGTGGGCTGCTGCTCGTACAGCAGGCTCGCTGCCCGAGTCTGGACCGAGATGGCCGGCCAACAGAAGGCGCAGCTCGTACAAAGCGAATGCCAGGATTTGGTGTTGATCCGGTTCGCGAGGCATGGTCTTCGTCATGCGGTCTAACGTAGAAGTGACCGGCGACCGAGGGCAGGAAGCCGCGAAGCGGCGGGACGCCCTTGGGCGTCCGTGTCGACTGGCAAGTTAGAGCGCTGCTTGACCAAGTGCGGGGGTCCTGTCTCCCCAGCCGTAGAACAGCGCTTCGCCTTGCTCGTTGACCTCGACATAGGCGTAAGAATCATCTGCCTCTCCCTCCCTACGCGGAAGCCTCCAAAAGTGGGCGCGACCTTCGGCGTTCGACTGAATTCCCAAGTACTGTAGCTCGTCGGCCCGTAGCGCGCCCTCACGACCGACCTCTCCCAGTTCTCGACGCAAATAGCGCGGCAGTTCTCTCTCTTCTTCGTCCTTGAGGCCCGTGATTCCGAACCAGGGCGCCATTTCCACCAATTTTGCCTCGGCCTCCCATCTCCGATCGACTTCCGCCGACGCCTCCGCGTAAACACCTCTCCAGAACCGGGTGAGTCGCCACGCTCCGTAGATCAAGAGCAGTCCGATGGCGGCGAGCACGTATGCCACTACTGCGCTCTAACGTAATGTCCATCCGCGCAGCGATAACACTTTCGGTGCGGGATAAAACTTTTGCGGATTGGGGTGCAAGTTGTCGTCAAGCCTAGGCTTTTCCATTTCTTCGGCGTCTCCCAGCTTTGGATGCTTGCGTGCTATTCCGCAAGCTGACAAGTGCGAAATAGCATGGCGGATAACGCTGTCGCCTTGCGGGATAACGCCAGCTGGCTGCGCGGTGAGCCTTGTGCGTGCTGGGTAATTTGCGTTATACTGTATTTAATCACAGTATATTTTTTGTGTATTTCCGCATCACAAGCCCGCCACCGGGTCGTTTGCTCGACCAAGTCCGCGAGCGCGCGCGCTATTTGCACTATAGCCTGAGTACTGAAAAAGCCTATCTATACTGGGTTCGATTTTTCATCCGCTGGCACGGGCTGAAGCATCCGCGCGACATGGGCGCGGCGCACGTCGAAGCCTTCCTCGCGATGCTGGCGACCGAGCGTCACGTCTCGCCGTCCACGCACAACCAGGCGCTCAGCGCCATCCTGTTTCTCTACCGCGAAGTTCTGGCCATCAAGCTGCCCTGGCTGGACAACATGCAGCGCCCCATGCGCGCCAAGCGCATTCCCGCCGTGCTCACACGCGAAGAGGTGGCCGCGCTGCTGGCTCGAATGGACGGCGAGACCGGGCTGGTGGCGCGCCTGCTCTATGGCACGGGCATGCGGCTCATGGAGGGGCTGCGCTTGCGCATCAAGGATGTCGATTTCGACCGGCAGGCCATCATCGTGCGGCAGGCCAAGGGCAACAAGGATCGCGTCGTGATGCTCCCGCATTCACTGGCTGATGCACTGCGCCAGCAGCTCATGGCCGCGCGTGCCCGCTGGCAGACGGACCGCGACGCCGGCCGAGGCGGTGTTGAAGTTCCGAACGCGCTGGAAGCCAAGTATCCGCAGGTTGGCTCGACGTGGGCATGGTTCTGGATCTTTCCTTCCCCCACCTACGGGATGGATCCGCGCACGGGCGTGGTGCGCCGGCATCACCTGTACGAAGAGCGGTTCGCGCGCGCTGTCAAGGCGGCCGCGCGCGGCGCCAGGATCGAGAAGCATGTCACCGCACACACGCTGCGCCACTCGTTCGCCACCCACCTGCTGCAAGCCGGCACCGACATCCGCACGGTGCAAGAGCTCCTGGGTCACAGCGACGTGAGCACGACCATGATCTACACACACGTGCTCAAAGTGGCCGCGGGTGGCACGGCCAGCCCGCTGGACGCAATCCTGGCGGGCATGCCATTCGCACCCTCGGTGGGGCCCCCGACCGCGCGCGAGCCGGCACCGGCCTGCGCCTGATGCGCGGCGGCATCTGCCGGGTTCAATACAGCGTTGCCCGCTGCCGCGTCGGCAACTCCCTGTCGTACTGTTCCCCATCTATGCCGGCGTCGGTCAACGCCTGAAGCAAAGCCCCAGCCGTGGGTACGCCGGCGGGCCGCATTTTCACCGCCTTCCACAAGCCCGACCGCTGCATCGCCCGCGCGCACTGGAAGAACACCGTGTCCACTTCGATCTCCAGCACGCACTTGGGCGCCTGCCCCTGCATCACGAAGCGCTGCAGCAGCGCGGGCTCGATGCTGATGCGGGCGCGCCCGTTGACACGCAAGGTCTCACCCACCCCCGGGATGAGGAAAAGCAGCGCCACCCGCGGATCAGCGACGATGTTGCGCAGGCTGTCGATGCGGTTGTTGCCGCGTCGCTCAGGCAGCAGCAGTGTCTTTTCGTCCCGCACCACGACGAACCCGGCCGGGTCGCCGCGTGGCGAGGCATCCAGGCCGCCGGGGCCGCTTGTCGCCAGCATCGCGAACGGCGAGGCTTCGATCCATTGCCGGTAAGCCGGGTGGACCACCGGCACCTCCTTGCGCAGCGAGGCTTCCCCCACCGCACCGAACAGCGCGTTCAGTTGATCCAGATGGGTGATGTGATGAGGGTCGCCGGAGGCGTCGCGGTCTGCCATCCGCCAAGGCTACACCACGCGCGCCGGCGGCCGGGCAGCCGCTACATCCCCATCACATCCGCAAATTTCTCGCCCTCGGCGCTCTGCTGCAGCGCCCACATGTCCGCGTAACGCCCGCCGTGCGCCAGCAGTTGCTGGTGCGTGCCGCGCTCGATGATCCGGCCCGCCTCCATCACCAGGATCTCGTGCGCGTCCACCACCGTGGAAAGGCGGTGCGCGATCACGAGCGTTGTCTTGTGCTGCGCCACGCTCTTCAGCTCGGCCTGGATGGCGCGCTCGTTGGCGCTGTCCAGCGCGCTGGTCGCTTCGTCGAAGATCAGGATGGGCGGGTCCTTCAGCAGCGTGCGTGCGATGGCCACGCGCTGCTTCTCGCCGCCCGAGAGTTTCAGGCCGCGCTCGCCCACCATCGTCTGGTAGCCGCGCGGCGTGGATTCGATGAAGCCGTGGATGCGGGCCGACCGCGCGGCTTCTTCCACTTCAGCACGGGTCGCGCCGGGGCGGCCGTAGGCGATGTTGTATTCCACGGTGTCGTTGAACAGCACGGTGTCCTGCGGCACGATGCCGATCGCCTGGCGCACGCTGGCCTGGGTCACGTCGCGGATGTCGCTGCCGGCGATGCGGATGTGCCCTTCCTGCACGTCGTAGAAGCGGTACAGCAGGCGGGCCAGCGTGGACTTGCCGGAGCCCGAGGGCCCCACCACTGCCACTGTCTTCCCTGCCGGGATCTCGAAGCTCACGTCATGCAGGATCTGCCGGGCCGGCTCGTACGCGAAGTTCACGTGCTCGAAGCGCACGCTCCAGTCGTCGCCCGCGAGCGGTTGCGCGCCGGGCCGGTCGGCCACTTCGCGCTCCTTCTCCATCAGCGTGAACATCTTGTCCAGGTCGGTCAGGCTCTGCTTGATCTCGCGGTACAGCACGCCCAGGAAGTTCAGCGGGATGTACAGCTGGATCATGAAGGCGTTGACCATCACCAGGTCGCCGAGCGTCATGCGGCCTTCGGTCACACCCAACGTGGCGCGCCAGAGCATGGCAACCAGGCCAGTGGCGATGATCAGTTGCTGCCCCGTGTTCAGGAGCGAGAGCGTGGTCTGGCTTTTCAGGCGCGCGCGGCGCAGGCGTTCCAGGTTCTCGTCGTAGCGCTTCGCCTCGAACTCTTCGTTGTTGAAGTACTTGACGGTCTCGTAGTTCAGCAGCGAGTCCACCGCCTTGGTGTGCGCGGCAGAATCGAACTCGTTGGCTTCCTTGCGGAACTGCGTGCGCCATTCCGTCACACCGACCGAGAAGGTGATGTAAACCACCAGCGCCGCAATGGTGATCCAGGCGAACCAGGCGTCGAACTTCACCGCCAGGATGGTCAGCACCAGCGTCACCTCGATCAGCGTGGGGACGATGCTGTACAGCGAGTACGAAATCAGCGATTCGATGCCGCGCACGCCGCGCTCGATGTCGCGCGTCATGCCGCCGGTCTGGCGCTCGAGGTGGAAGCGCAGGCTCAGCGCATGCAGGTGCCGGAAGGTCTCCAGCGCGATGCTGCGCGCCGCGCCCTGGGTGGCCTTGGCGAACACGAGTTCGCGCAGTTCGGTGAAGAGCGAGGTCGACAGCCGCAGCAATCCGTAGGCGAACAGCAGCCCCAGCGGCACCACCAGCACGGCGCTGGCGTCGCCAGGCTTCATGTCCATGGTGTCGACCAGCTCCTTCAGCAGCACCGGCACGCCCACGTTGGCGAGCTTGGCGCACACCATGAAGGCCAGCGCAGCGACCACGCGCCACTTGTATTGCCACAGGTAGGGGAACAGCCGCCGCAGCGTGATCCAGTCCGAGCGCGGCTGCGCCGGGGCCGCGCTGGCGCCGGCCGTCACTGGGGGGAGTCGGGAGGAACTGATATCGCCGCCGCGGCGCATGGGAGACAATCCGGAAACGAAGCCTTCATCGAGATTGTGCCCATGTCTGCAATTGCAAGCGCCGCGCCGCTGATTCCACCCTCCGAGAAGGAGCTGGTGCTCAAGGTCATCCCGATGCCGGCGGACACCAACGGCAACGGCGACATTTTCGGCGGCTGGGTCATGGCCCAGGTCGACCTGGCGGGCTCGGTCATCCCCGCACGGCATGTCAGGGGCCGGATGGCGACGGTGGCCGTGAACCAGTTCGTCTTCAAGCAACCGGTGCGGGTGGGCGACATCTGCAGCTTCTATGCGTCCATCACCCGCATCGGCAACACCTCCGTCACGGTGGAAGTCGAGGTGTACGCCGAACGCTTCGGCGCGCAGGGGCAATACGTGAAGGTGACCGAGGCGTCGCTCACCTACGTCGCCATCGACGACCAAGGGCGGCCCCGGCCGATCCCGAAGGCATGAGCCTTAACTTCCAGGCGCTGGGGACTCTTGCGGCCTGGGAATTGCAGGCGCCCCTGCAAGGCGGCATCGCCTTCGAGTCCCTGTTGCGCCGCTGCCAGCTCGATTACTCCCTGGCCAGCCTCGACCGCGTGGACACCCTGCTGCTCGCCCTGCGCAAGACGCAGAAGCTGCAGGCCGCCTCTTTCCTGGAGTCCGACGCCAACCGCAACCTGCTGCTCTTGCTGGCCTTTTACATGGGCGAGTTGCTGGGGCGCGGCCTGCGCCGGCCGCCCACCTGGTTCACCTATGAGCAGCTGGTCGCCGCCGATCCAGGCCTGCAGGCGACCATCCGCCGGACCTTCCTGACCTCCATGGCCTGCCGCTTTCCCGGCACGGATTCGAAGGTGGATTTCGTGATGCCCATGCAAGTGGTCGCCGCCCGGCTGTTCGCGCCGGAGGCCGCGATGCAGAGCCTGCGGGCGAACGCGGCCCTGGTGTTCAACCAGGATGCCGCCCAGGCGAGGTTGCCCTTGCCGCCGCTGCCGCCGCAGCACCTGGGCATTCCGCTGCAGGCCGGGCCGGTCAAGGGCCGGCTGAACGAGGAGCAGCCGGTGACCATGGAAAGGCCCGGCTGGGTCGCGCGGGACAAGCTGCAGTTCCTGTTCGACTGCGAGGAGGCCCTGCTGCGCGGCGGGCGCGTCGTGTGGGCCGCGCTGGTCCAGGCGGAGCCCAAGCTTTCATTGCCCGCCGCCACGCACGGCGGCGCGCCCGGCGAACTGCTGTACGACCCGCAGGGGCGGACGGCACCGGCCGATCTCGCCGCCGTGGCGAAGGCGGTGCTGGCCCTCAAGGGCGAGAAGCCCGCCGACCCGGCGCTCGCGGCCTTCTGCGCGCATCTCGCCGACGAGAAAGCCCGCGTGTTCGGCCTCGCCGTGCCGGCCGCCCTGTCGGCGCACCCGCTGAAGACATCGTCGACCTACTTCGACCGCCGCCACCTGCCCGGCGCACGCCTGTCCGGCCTCATCTTTCCGGCCGTCATCTCCGATGCGCATCCTGGCGCCGTGCTGCTCCTGCCGCTGCCACTGTGGCCCGAGGCGCTGCGCAAGAAGTCGCTGCCGCCCAAGCCGGCCGCCACCCCGCCGCCGGTGGTTGATGCGGAAGCGTTGTTCCAGCAGGGCCTGAAGCATGCGGAAGGCAAAGGCGCCGCGGAAGATCCGGAGCGCGCCCACGAACTCTGGCTGCGCGCCGCGGCCGCCGGCCACATCGGCGCGGTGCTGGAAGTGGCGCTCCAGTACGCGAACGGCATCGGCGTCGAGCGCGACATGCCACTGGCGATCGCGTACTACCTCGAGGCCGCCGAACAGGGCCATGCCGGCGCGCAGTTCTCGGCCGGGAAGCTGCTGTTGATGAAGAACGAGCCTTCCTACAACCGGAAGGAAGCCGCCGTCTGGTTGAAGCGGGCGGCGGAGCAAGGCAGCGAAGAGGCCGCGAAGCTGCTGGCCCAGCACGGCCTAGAAGGCGAGGAGAAGCCCGGACTGCTGCGCCGCCTGATCAGCCGCAAGAAGGAAAGCACCGGTTCGACGAAGGACGCGGACGACGCGGACGACTCGAAAGACTAGAACTTCCCGTGGCGGCCCTCGCCAGCCGCGAACCGGCCCGCGCCCTGCAGGCCATCGCCGATGCGGTGCTTGCTGCGCTCCCATTCCAGGTGCAGGGCCTCGGGCAACGGCCGGTCCCATTGCTCGTAGGCATTGCGCCGGTCGGCCAGCATCGTGGCCTGCGGAAATTTCGCCAGTTGCTCCGCCAGTGCGACGGCCGCCTCGCGCGCGTTGCCGGTTGGAACCACGCGGTTCGCCAATCCCATCTGCAGGGCCTCACCGGATTCCACCTTGCGCCCGGTGAGGATCAAGTCCATGGCATGCCCCAAGCCCACGAGCCGCGGCAGGCGCACGGTGCCGCCGTCGATCAACGGCACGCCGAAGCGGCGGCAATAGACGCCGAAGTACGCGTCCTCTTCCATCACCCGCATGTCGCACCACAGCGCGAGCTCCATGCCGCCAGCCACGGCGGCACCACTGACCGCCGCGATGACGGGCTTGTTCAGCAACAGCCGCGAGGGGCCCATCGGGCCCAGGGGTTGCGCATCGGCGGCGGAAAATTCAAGGCCGGAGAGCACGCTCGAGCCGCCTTGCTGCTGCGCCATGGCCGCGCCGAACTGCAGGTCCCAACCGGCGCAGAAGTGACCGTTCGCGCCATGGAACACGGCGACGCGCGCTTCTTCATCCGCATCGAACGCCACAAAGGCGTCGTACAACTGCCGCGCCGTGGCGCTGTCGACGGCGTTGCGCACCTGGGGGCGATCGAGCGTCACGACCGTGACGGTGCCCAGCTTCTCGATTCGAACGGCGTGGTCCATGCGGGTGATTAGAGCGCAAGCGACACCCCGTCCACTTGGCGACAGGTCTACGGGCCAACCCTGTACATGATGCGGCCCCGCGCAGCTATAACAGTGCGCCATCCGAAAAAGAACTCAGAGGACGTCACCGGTGCAATTCCTACAACTGGTGATCAGCGGCATCGCGCAAGGGTGCATCTACGGGCTGATCGCGCTGGGCTTCGTGCTCATCTACAAGGCAACCGAAACGGTCAGCTTCGCCCAGGGCGAGCTGATGATGCTCGGCGCCTTCGGCGGCCTCGCGGCCATGACGATGATGGGCTTCCCCTTCTGGCTGTCCATCATCTGCGCCATCGCGGCCATGGCGCTGTTCGGACTGGTGCTGGAGACCGTCGTCATCCGGCCCATCCTCGGGCAGCCCGCGTTCTCCATCGTCATGCTGACCATCGGCATTGGCTACGTGGCCCGCGGCCTCATCACGATGATCCCCAACATCGGCACCGAGACGCACACGCTGCCGGTGCCCTACAAGGACCAGGTCTGGAACGTCAGCGGCCTGGTGCTGAACGTCGAACAGATGGTGGTCATCGCCGCCACCGCCGCGCTCTGCGGGGTGCTCTACACCGTGTTCAAGTACAGCAAGATCGGCATCGCGATGCAGGCCGCGTCGCAGAACCAGCTGGCCGCGTATTACATGGGCATCCCCGTCAAGCGCCTGAACAGCCTCGTGTGGGGGCTGGCCGCCGCGGTGGCCGCTGTCGCCGGCCTGCTGCTGGCGCCCATCACCTTCGTGCACGCCAACATGGGCTTCATCGGCCTGAAGGCCTTCCCCGCCGCCGTGGTGGGTGGGTTCGGCAGCCTCCCTGGCGCGATCGTCGGTGGGCTCATCATCGGCGTGGTGGAGTCGCTGTCCGGCTTCTACCTGCCGGAAGGTTTCAAGGACATCGCGGCTTACATCGTGGTGCTGGTCATGCTGGTCGTGATGCCAAACGGGTTGTTCGGCGAGAAGCTGCGCAAGAAGGTCTAACAACATGCGCTTCATTTTCAAGACCGACTACAACCAGGACGTCAAGCTCGCCAAGCACGGCGGCCACGTCTTCTGGTACAGCGCGCTCGTCGCCGCGCTACTCGCCGCGCCCTGGGTGTTCTCCGAATACCTGCTCGCGCAGATGACCTTCATCCTGATCTACGGTGTCGTTGGGCTCGGCCTCATGCTGCTGGCGGGGTTCACCGGCCTGTTCTCGATCGGCCATGCCGCCTTCTTCGGCGTCGGCGCCTATGCCCAGGCGGTGCTCACCGGCATGGGCTGGCCGTTCCCGCTGGCCCTGGCCGCGGGCGCCCTGCTCTCCGCCGCGGTCGGCATCGTCGTCGGCCTGCCGGCTTTGCGCGTCAAGGGCATCTACCTCGGCATCGCCACGCTGTCCTTCGGCTTCATCGTCGAGGAGGTGTTCGCCCGCTGGGAAAGCGTCACCGGCGGCAACGCCGGCAAGAGCGTGGGTTCGGTCAAGATGTTCGGCTGGACGGCCGACACCGGGACGTCGTTCTACTTCGTCTGCCTCGCCATCGCGATCCTCGCGACGCTGGCCTGCCTGAACCTGCTGCGCTCGCCGACGGGCCGGGCCTTCGTCGCCATCCGCGATTCCGAAATCTCCGCGCAGAGCATGGGCATCCACCTGGCCCGCTACAAGACGCTGTCGTTCGCCATCTCGGCTGCGCTGGCGGGCATCGGCGGCGCGCTCTACGCGCATGCCATCCGCTTCCTGTCGCCCGACCAGTTCAACATCATCCAGTCGATCGACCTGCTGCTGATGGTCGTGATCGGCGGCCTGGGATCCATCCACGGCGCCTTCCTCGGTGCGATCTTCCTCATCGGCCTGCCGCAGGCCATCGGCGCGGTCAAGGACTACCTGCCTGCCGCCATCGGCCAGGCCCCCGGCCTGAAGGCCGTGGTCTATGGCGCCGTGCTGATCGCCTTCGTGCTGTTCGAGCCCCTGGGCATCTACGGCCGCTGGCTCAAGGTCCGCACCTACCTGCAGCTGTTCCCGTTCTACCGCAAGGGCCTGTTCAAGCGCATGAAGTCCTTCCAGAAGTCCGACCGGCTGAAATGAGATGAGCGAAATCCTTCTTTCCGCCAAGAACATCAGCGTGCGCTTCGGCGGCGTGCTGGCCGTCAACAACGTCAGCTTCGACGTGCGGCGCGGCGAGGTGTTCACCCTGATCGGCCCCAACGGCGCCGGCAAGACGACGGTGTTCAACCTGATCAGCCGCATCTACCAGCCCACCACCGGCACCATCGATTTCGAAGGCAAGACGCTCACCGACCAGCCGCCGCACAAGATCGCGTCGCTGGGCATCGCGCGCACTTTCCAGAACATCGAACTGTTCGAGCATGCCTCGGTGCTGCAGAACCTGCTGATCGGCCGCCACACGCACCACAAGACGAGTTTCTGGAGCGAGATGCTCTTCCTGCCCAAGGTGCGCGAGGCCGAACTGAGGGCGCGCCAGAAGGTGGAGGAAGTGATCGACCTGCTGCAGCTGCAGCACTACCGCGACACCATGGTGGCCGGGCTGCCCTATGGCGTGCGCAAGGTGGTGGAGCTGGCCCGTGCCCTGTGCACCGAACCCAAGCTGCTGCTGCTCGACGAGCCGTCCTCCGGCCTCAACGTGGAAGAAACCGAAGACATGGCCTTCTGGATCCAGGACATCAAGCACGAGCTGGGCATCACCGTGCTGATGGTGGAACACGACATGACGCTGGTGTCCAAGGTCAGCGACCGCGTGCTCGCCATGAACCAGGGCGAGGAACTCGCCACGGGCACGCCGCGCGAGGTGCAGACCCACCCTGGCGTCATCGAAGCCTACCTGGGCTCGGTGGACGACATGTCGGCACTGCGCCGGGAGGCCGCGTGATGACCGCCAACCCGCCCGCCATCAGCGACCAGCCGGTGCTGAAGCTGCTCAACGTCGAAAGCGCCTATGGCCCCATCAAGGCCATCCGGGGCGTCAGTCTGCAGGTGCGCCGCGGCGAGATCGCCACGGTGCTCGGCTCCAACGGCGCCGGCAAGTCGACCATCCTGAAGACCATCTCCGGCATCATCGACCCGCGCAAGGGCTCGATCGAGTTCAAGGCCGAGAACATCACGGCCAACGACCCCGCCCGCATCGTGCAGATGGGCCTGGTGCACGTGCCCGAGGGGCGCGAGGTGTTTCCGCTGCTGTCGGTGCACGACAACCTGCTGATGGGCGCCTACACCCGCAAGGACAAGGACGGCGTCGTCCGCGACATGGAAGCGGTCTACCGCTACTTCCCCATCCTGAAGGAGCGCGAGCACCAGGACGCCGGCCTGCTCTCGGGCGGCCAGCAGCAGATGCTGGCCATCTCGCGCGCCATCATGGCCGCGCCCGACCTGATCCTGCTCGACGAGCCCAGCCTGGGCCTCTCGCCCAAGCTGACCAAGGAGATCTTCGAGATCGTGGTGCGCATCAACCGCGAGCGCGGCACCACCATCCTGCTGGTGGAGCAGAACGCCAACATGGCGCTCAACGCCTCGGACTACGGCTACGTGCTGGAGAACGGCCGCATCGTGATGGAGGACACCTGCGCCAAGCTGCGCGAGAAGGACGACATCAAGGAGTTCTACCTGGGCATGAAGGAAGCCGGCGTCCGCGGTGAGCGACGCTGGAAAAAGAAGAAAAACTGGAGATAGGAGCTGTCATGTCGAATCTCTGGGACCTCTCCCACATCCAACCCGAACCCAAGGTCGTCCTCGAAGGCGAGACCATCCCCGCGATGTTCTGGAACGGCGTGGCGCAGCGCAAGGACGACGTCTGGATGCGCCAGAAGAAGCTGGGCATCTGGCGCACCTGGACGTGGAGTCAGACCGGCGAGGCGGTGCGCGAAGTCGCGGGCGGCCTGATCAGCCTGGGCTTCGCGCCGGGCGAGACCTGCTCCATCCTGTCCAACACGGTCATCGAATGGGTGCTGGCCGACCTGGCCGTGCTCTCGTGCGGCGGCGTCGCCAACGGCATCTACCCGACGGACGCGGCGAGCCAGGTGCAGTATCTGTGCGAAGACTCGGGCACGACCTTGCTGTTCGTGGAAGACGACGAGCAACTGGACAAGGCGCTGGAAGTGCGCGACCAGCTGCCCAAGCTGAAGAAGATCATCGTGTTCGACATGGACGGGCTGCGCGAACTCAACGATCCCGGCGTCATCAGCCTGGCCCAGCTGCGCCAGTTGGGGCGCGAGCACAACACGCGCCAGCCCGACGAGATCATGCATCGCGTCAAACAGGTGAAGCCGCAAGACCTGGCGATCCTGGTCTACACCTCGGGCACGACCGGCAAGCCCAAGGGTGCCATGCACTCGCACAAGGGCCTGGTCTACACCGTGCGCGGCTACAACACGCTGGTGGCGCAGGATTCGCGGGATGAACGCATGGCGTTCCTGCCGCTTTGCCATATCGCCGAGCGCATGGGCGGCGAGTACTTCGCCCTCTACACGGGCTCCAAGCTGAACTTCGTCGAGAACCCGGAAACGGTGCCGGAGAACGTGCGCGAGATCTCGCCCACCGTCTTCACCGCCGTGCCGCGCGTCTGGGAGAAGTTCTATTCCGGCGTGATGATCGGCCTGAAGGAAGCGAGCCCGCTGCAGCAGGCCGCCTATGCCTGGTCCATCAAGGTCGGCACGGAGATCGCCGAGAAGGTGCTGGCCGGCCAACCGGTCGACGGCGCACTCAAGTTCAAGTTCGGCATCGCCCGCAAGCTGGCACTGGACAACGTGCGCAAGATGATCGGCATCGACCGCGCGCGTTTCCTCGTCACGGGTGCGGCGCCCATCTCGCCCGAGCTGGTGAAGTGGTACCTGGCGCTGGGCGTGCCCATGCTCGAGGTGTGGGGCATGACGGAAACGTGCGGCGCCTCCACCGGCATTCCGCCGAACCGCATCAAACCCGGCTCCATCGGGCCGGCGGCCGACTACAACGAGGTCAAGCTCGACCCGGCCACCGGCGAGATCCTGGTGCGCGGCCCCAACGTCTTCATGGGCTACCTGAACCAGCCGGAGAAGACCGCCGAGACCATCGACGCCGATGGTTGGCTGCACACCGGCGACGTCGGCACGGTCGACGCCGACGGTTTCTTCCACATCACCGACCGGATGAAGGACATCATCATCACGGCCGGCGGCAAGAACGTGACGCCCAGCGAGTTCGAGAATGAACTCAAGTTCTCGCCCTACATCACGGACGCCGTCGTCATCGGGGACAAGAAGCCTTACCTCACCGTCATCATCATGATCGACCAGGAGAACGTCGAGAAGTACGCGCAGGACAACGACGTGCCCTTCTCCAATTACGCCAGCCTCACCAAGGCGCCGGAGGTCCAGGCGCTGATCCAGGCCGAGATCGACCGTGTGAACAAGAAGTTCGCGCGCGTGGAGCAGGTGAAGAAGTTCTTCCTCCTCGACACGCAGCTGTCGGCGGAAGACGAGGAACTCACGCCGACGATGAAGCTCAAGCGCAAGCTGGTGCAGACGAAGTACGCGCCGCAAATCGACGCCATGTACCGCTGAGCGTTGTAGGAAAGCTCTGGATTCCCGCCTTCGCGGGAATGACGAGCCTCCTCCCCCGCCATTCCCGCGAAGGCGGGAATCCAGGGCGCCCTTTGCATTCCCCTCTCCAAAATCTTTTTCCAACCTGAAGGAGTTCCTTTTCATGAAGTTGCAGTTCCCCCTGGCCATCGCCGTCCTGGCCCTGGGTGCCTTGCCCGCGCACGCGCAGCAGCAAGGCGTCACCAAGAACGAGATCCTGATCGGCACGATCCAGGACATGTCCGGTCCCCTCGCGGGCTACGGCAAGCAGGCCCGCAACGGCATGCAGCTGCGCATCGACGAGCTCAACGAGCAGGGCAGCATCCACGGCCGCAAGCTCAAGCTCATCGCCGAGGATGACGGCTACGACCCGAAGAAGGCCGTGCTGGCGGCCCAGAAGCTGGTCAACCAGGACAAGATCTTCATCATGGCCGGCCACCTGGGCACGGCCCAGAACATGGCCTCGATGCCGGTGCAGTTCGAGAAGGGCGTGATCAACTACTTCCCGATCACGGCCGCACGCGAGATGTATGAGCCCTTCCACAAGCTCAAGTACTCGTTCGCCGCCACCTACTACGACCAGATCCGCCTGGCGCTGCCCAAGCTGGTGAAAGAGAAGAACGCCAAGAAGGTCTGCGCGATCTACCAGGACGACGACTTCGGGCTCGAAGTGCTGCGCGGTGCCGAGACCGGCTTGAAGTCCATCAGCATGGACTTCACCGAGAAGACCAGCTACAAGCGTGGCGCCACCGATTTCTCGTCGCAGGTCGCGAAGATGAAGGCCTCCGGCTGCGAACTGGTCGTGCTCGGCACCATCATCCGCGAGACGATCGGCACCGTGGGCGAATCGCGCAAAACCGGCTTCAACCCGGTCTTCCTCGGTTCGAGCGCGGTCTACACCGACCTGATCCACAAGCTGGGCGGCAAGGCCATGGACGGCATCTACGGCGCCATGACGGTGCAGCACCCCTACCTGGACGAAGCCTCGCAGCCGATCCGCTTCTGGGCCAACAAGTACAAGACCAAGTTCAACGAAGACCCGACGGTGTTCTCGGTCTATGGCTACAGCATCATCGACCAGTTCATCAAGGCGGCGCAGAAGGCCGGCCCCAACCTCACCACGGATTCGTTCGTGAAGGCCATGGACACGATGGTGTACGAGCCCGACATGTTCGGCTCCGCCGGCAGCAGCTACACGGCGACCAAGCGCCTGGGCAGCGACCAGACGCGCCTGTCGCAGATCCAGAACGGCAAGTGGACGGTCGTTTCGGATTACCTCAAGTAGTTCTGCATCCCGGAACACGGGTCGCGTACGCGACAGAAAGCCGCCTGCGGGCGGCTTCTTTACTGGGCGCTTGTCACCTATGCGAAAGGGTTAGCGTCAGGTAACAGAAAGAATCTCCTGGCCCGCACTGCGGGACATCCAAACCCCGAGATTCCAGGAGACGACGTCATGAACATCCAATTCGCCGTGCTGGCAGCGCTTGCCTTCGCTGCCGGTCCGGCCCTCGCGCAGGCCACCCCCGGCGTCAGCAAGAACGAGATCGTGCTCGGCACGATCCAGGACCTGTCGGGCCCGCTCGCCGCCTACGGCAAGCAGATCCGGCTGGGCATGCAGATGGCCGTGGAAGAGGCCAACGAGTTGAGCGGTGTGCACGGCCGCAAGATCAAGCTGCTGATCGAGGATTCCGCGTACGACCCGAAGAAGGCCGTGCTCGCCGCGCAAAAGCTGGTCACGCAGGACTCCGGCATCTTCGCGATGGTCGGCCACCTCGGCACGGCGCAGAACATGGCGGCCATGCCGGTGCAGTTCGAGAAGAACGTCATCAACTTCTTCCCGATCACGTCCGCCCGCGAGATGTATGAGCCCTACCACCGGCTCAAGTACTCCAACGCCGCGACCTACTTCGACCAGATGCGCATCGCCGCGCCGCGGCTGATGAAGGACAAGAACCTGAAGCGCGCCTGCGTGATCTACCAGGACGACGACTTCGGGCTCGAGGTGATGCGCGGTGCGGAAGCCGGCCTGAAAAGCATCGGCCTGGATTTCGTGGAGAAGACGAGCTACAAGCGCGGCGCCACCGACTTCTCTTCGCAGGTCGCGCGCATGAAGTCAGGCAACTGCGAGATGGTCGTGCTGGGCACCATCATCCGCGAGACGGTGGGCACCATCGCCGAGTCGCGCAAGACCGGCTTCACACCCGCCGCCTTCGTCGGCTCCAGCGCCGTCTACACCGACCTCATCCCCAAGCTCGGGGGCAAGGCCATGGACAACCTCTACGCGACCATGACCGCGCAGCATCCGTACCTGGATGCCGCCGAGCAGCCGGTGCGCTTCTGGGCCAACAAGTACCGCACCAAGTTCAACGAGGACCCGACTGTCTTCTCCGTGTACGGCTATGCCACGGTCGAAGCTTTCATCAAGGCCGCGCACAAGACCGGACCGAACCTGACGACGGACAACTTCGTCCGCACGATGGACAGCATGACCTTCAACCGCACGATGTTCGGCGGCGCGGAGCAGACTTTCAGCTCGACCAAGCGCCTCGGCAACCGCTATTCGCGGCTGTCGCAGCTGCAGGACGGCCGCTGGAAGGTGGTCTCCGACTATGTCGCCTTCGCCGGCCTGAAGCCGGTGCAGAAGAAGGACGGCAAGTGGGCCGTCGAGTCGGAATTCTTCCAGGATTGAGCGCACGCACCGCCGCCAAGGCCGCCCTCGGGCGGCCTTTTTCATGGTCTTTCCGTAATGGATTACGACAGTTGACACCCCCTGCGGCGGGAGAAGAATGCAAACGTTTCACTGGCACTTATTCAAAGGAGCTCAAGATGAAGTTGCATTCCGCCGCCGCGCTGGCGGTGCTTGCCCTGGCCTGCGGCCTGGCCACCGCCCAGAACGCCAACCAGGGCGTCAGCAAGACCGAACTCACGCTGGGTTCCATCCAGGACCTGTCCGGCCCCATCGCCGGCTTCGGCAAGCAGGTCCGCCTGGGCATGCTGCTGCGCGTCGACGAGATCAACGAGCAGGGCGGCATCCATGGCCGCAAGATCAAGCTGATCGTCGAGGACTCCGCCTACGACCCCAAGAAGGCCGTGCTGGCCGCGCAGAAGCTGGTGAACCAGGACAAGATCTTCGCCATGGTCGGCCACATCGGCACGGCGCAGAACATGGCGGCCATGCCGGTGCAGTTCGAGAAGAACGTCATCAACTGGTTTCCCGTGACGGCCGCGCGCGAAATGTACGAGCCCTTCCACCGGCTCAAGTACTCCTTCGCTGCCACTTACTACGAGCAGATGCGGTCCGTGGTGCCCAGGCTGGCCAAGGAAAAGGGCGCCAAGAAGGTCTGCACCATGTACCAGGACGACGAGTTCGGGTTGGAGGTGATGCGCGGTGCCGAGGCCGGCCTGAAGGCCGCCGGCATGGACCTGGCCGAGAAGACCACCTACAAGCGCGGCGCCACCGACTTTTCTTCCCAGATCGCCAAGCTCAAGTCGTCGGGCTGCGACATGGTGGTGCTCGGCACCATCATCCGCGAGACCATCGGCGCGATCGGCGAGGCCCGGAAGACCGCCTACAACCCCACCTTCATCGGCTCCAGCGCCGCCTACACCGACCTGATCCACAAGCTGGGCGGCAAGGCGATGGACGGGCTGTATGCCACCCACACCTCGCAGCACCCCTACCTGGACGAGGCCGACCAGAACATCCGTTTCTGGGCCAACAAGTACAAGACCAAGTTCAACGAAGACCCGACGGTGTTCTCGGTCTACGGCTACACGCTGGTGGACCAGTTCGCCAAGGCGGCGGGCAAGGCGGGGCCCAACCTCACCACCGACGCCTTCATCAAGGCCATGGACAACATGACCTTCCCGGCCGACATGTTCGGCAGCCCGGAAGCGAAGTTCACCGCCACCAAACGCCTGGGCAACGAGCTCTCACGCATGTCGCAGATCACCGACGGCAAATGGAAGGTGGTTTCGGACTACGTCAAGCCTTAGGCGCTTGACGACGTCCCAGGCCAAAGGCCGCCCGAGGGCGGCCTTTTGTTTGATACGCTCGCGCGCATGACGCCGAATCCCCTGAAGGACCCCGAGCTGGAGTTCAAGTCGCTGCTGGCCCTGGTGGCGCTCGCGACGCTCCTGTTCGCGCTGATCATCTGGCCCTTCTTCGGCGCGGTGTGCTGGGCGGTGTTCATCGCGATCGTCTTCTGGCCGCTGCACCAGCGCTTCCTGCATGGCAGCCGCGGCCGGCGCAACACCGCGTCCTTCGCATCGTTGCTCGTCGTGGTGATCATCGTGATCCTGCCCATGAGCCTGCTCGCCACGACCATCGTCGAGGAGGCCTCGCTCATGGTGCAGAAGATGCGGTCCGGCGAGATCAACGTGGCCATCTATTTCCAGAAGGCCCTGGAAGCCCTGCCCGAATGGCTGCGCGGCATCCTGCAGCGCTTCGGTGTCGGGGAACTCGCTTCCATCCAGCAGAAGCTGCTGGCCAGCGCCGGCGAAAGCAGCCAGGCCATCACCACCCGCGTGTTCAGCATCGGGCAGAACACGCTGGACTTCACGGTGAGTTTCTTCGTGATGCTCTACGTGCTGTTCTTCATGTTCCGCGACGGCGACAAGCTCGCCGGCGCCATCGAACGCACCATCCCGCTGCGCCGCGAGCACACCCAGCGCCTGCTGCACCAGTTCGCCACCGTGGTCCGCGCCACCGTCAAGGGCAACATCGTCGTCGCACTGATCCAGGGAGCGCTGGGCTCCGTGGCCTTCGCCGTGCTCGGGGTTTCGGGGGCGGTGCTGTGGGGCGCCGTGATGGCGCTGCTCTCGCTGCTGCCGGCCGTGGGCGCCATCCTGGTCTGGGGCCCGGTCGCGCTGTACTTCTTCTTCACGGGCGAGTTGATCAAGGGCGTCGGCCTCACCATCTGGGGCGCCGTGGTCATCGGCCTGGTCGACAATTTCCTGCGTCCCATCCTGGTGGGCAAGGACACCCGCATGCCGGACTACCTGATCCTGGTGGCCACGCTGGGTGGCCTGGTGGTGTTCGGCCTGAACGGCTTCGTCATCGGCCCGGTGATCGCGGCAGTGTTCCTCGTGAGCTGGGACATGCTGGCCAGCGCGCGCCAGCAGACGGTGGCGCCGGAGGGCGGTTCGCCGGCTCCGGGCGACGGCTGACGCGCCGAGTGCCCGCCGGGGCGCCGTTATGGGATGATTTGGTGCAATGAGCTCATCCGCGCCCGTGATCGCCCTCGGCACCCCCGATTCCCTCCGGGCGTCGTTCAAGCGCGCGTCCCAGCCCAAGGGCCGGCAGGCGGAGGACGCGGCCCGCGCCGAAGTGCGCGCGCTCCTCGGGTCTCCGGCCGCCGGCCACCCGGCCGCGCTCCTGATCCAGCATCTGCACAGCCTCAACGACCATTGGGGCGGCCTGCACACCGCCCACCTGGCCGCGCTGGCCGCGGAGATGAACCTGCCGATGGCGCAGGTCTACGAGGTCGCCAGCTTCTATCACCACTTCGACGTGGTTTATGAGGGGGAACAACCCGCGGCCCTGACGGTGCGCGTGTGCGAGGGCCTGTCCTGCGAGATGGCCGGCGCGCGTGCGTTGCTCGCGCAGTTGCCGGCGCTGCTCGGGCCGGACGTGCGCGTGATCGCGGCGCCCTGCATCGGCCGTTGCGAGCAGGCGCCCGCTGCGCTGGTTGGCCAGGTTGCCGTGCCGCATGCCAGCCCGGAGGCCGTGCTGAACACGCTGGTGGCGGAAGGCCAGCAGCCCGCGGGGCGCATTGGCGCCGCCCGTGGCGAATGCGAGATCATCGATTACGACGCCTATCGTGCCGGCGGCGGCTATTCGCTGGCGGCGGCCGTCGTCCATGGCGAAGAGGATGCCGAAGAGATCCTGCGCACCATGGAGGCCTCCGGCCTGCGCGGGCTGGGCGGCGCGGGCTTTCCGGCCGGGCGCAAGTGGCGCATCGTGCGCGAGCAGCCGGCGCCCCGCTACATGGCCGTGAACATCGACGAGGGCGAGCCGGGCACCTTCAAGGACCGGCACTACCTCGAAAGCGACCCGCACCGGTTCCTGGAGGGCATGCTGGTCGCCGCGCAGGTGGCAGGCACCGAGGCGATCTACCTCTACCTGCGCGACGAATACCACGACTGCCGCGTGATGCTGGAGAGGGAACTCGCGAAGCTGCAGGCCAACCCGCCGTGCCCGTTGCCGCGCATCGAGTTGCGCAGGGGCGCCGGCGCCTACATCTGCGGCGAAGAGTCCGCGATGATCGAGAGCATCGAAGGCAAGCGGGGTGAGCCGCGCATGCGGCCGCCCTACATCGCGCAGACGGGGCTGTTCGGCCGCCCGACCCTGGAACACAACCTCGAAACGCTGCACTGGGTGCGCGACATCGTCGAGCGCGGCCCGGACTGGTTCGGCTCGCATGGCCGCCGCGGCCGCAAGGGCCTCCGTTCGTTCAGCGTCAGCGGGCGCGTCGCCCGACCGGGCGTCAAGCTGGCGCCGGCCGGCATCAGCGTGCGCGAGCTGATCGACGAGTATTGCGGCGGGATGATCGACGGCCACGAGCTCTACGCCTACCTGCCGGGGGGCGCTTCGGGCGGCATCCTGCCAGAGTCGCTGGCCGACCTGCCGCTGGACTTCGACACCTTGCAGCCCCACGGCTGTTTCATCGGGTCGGCCGCCGTCATCGTGCTCAGCCAGCACGACCGCGCCCGCGACGCGGCACTGAACATGATGCGTTTCTTCGCTCACGAGAGCTGCGGCCAGTGCACGCCGTGTCGCGCCGGCACCGCCAAGGCCGCCTTGCTGATGGAAGCGCCCCGGTGGGACCACGAGACGCTCGAGGACATCAACCAGGTGATGGCCGACGCCTCCATCTGCGGCCTGGGCCAGGCGGCGCCCAACCCGGTGCGCTGCGTGCAGCAGTACTTTCCGCATGAAGTCGCGTGATCTTGATCGCGGTCAAGATCGGGGAAAATTCTTGCGTCGATGAAGAGAAGGCCGAGGTGCCAGCCCCGGCCTGACCGGACAATGTCTCATGAACGCCCGTGACATCCCCCTCGTCGAGTTTTCCCTGGATGGGCAGCCCATCCAGGCGCTGCAGGGCGAAACCATCCTGCAGGCGGCCGAGCGCGCGGGCGTCGAGATTCCCCGGCTTTGCTACAAGCCAGGCTACCGCCCCGACGGCAACTGCCGCGCCTGCGTCGTCGAGATCTCGGGTGAGCGCGTCCTCGCGCCGAGCTGCTGCCGCGCGGTGACACCCGGCATGGAAGTGAAGGCCACCAGCGACCGCGCCCGCAAGAGCCAGAAGATGGTGCTCGAACTGCTGCTGGCCGACATGCCGGACCGGGGCCACAAATGGCTGGGCGACGACCCCTGGCGGCCGCACGGCGAGCTGAGCGATTGGGCGCAGCGCATGGACGTCGCCCCGCGTGCCGCGCTCACCGCCTTGCGCCGCGACCAGCCCGCGCCCGACGCCTCGCATCCCGCGATGCTGGTCAACCTCGACGCCTGCATCCAGTGCACGCGCTGCGTGCGGGCCTGCCGCGAGGAGCAGGTGAACGACGTGATCGGCTACGCGCTGCGCGGGGCGGACAGCAAGATCGTCTTCGACCTCGACGACCCCATGGGCGCCAGCACCTGCGTGGCCTGCGGCGAATGCGTGCAGGCCTGTCCCACCGGCGCGCTGATGCCGAAGACCCTGGTCGGCTCGCAGAAGGTCGATCGCGAAGTCAAATCCGTCTGCCCGTTCTGCGGCGTCGGCTGCCAGGTCACCTACAAGGTGCGGGACAACAAGATCGTCGGCGTCGATGGACGCGACGGCCCGGCCAACCACGACCGCCTGTGCGTCAAGGGCCGATTCGGCTTCGACTACGCGCACCACCCGCATCGTCTCCGGCTTCCGCTGATCCGCAAGCCTGGTGTCCCCAAGGACCCCAACGTGCAACGGGACAGCGCCCGCTGGCAGGAGGTCTTCCGCGAAGCGACCTGGGACGAAGCCCTGGACCTGGCCGCCGGCCGGCTGAAGGACTTGCGCGACCGCCATGGCGCCAAGTCGCTGGCGGGCTTCGGTTCCGCCAAAGGCACGAACGAAGAGGCCTACCTGTTCCAGAAGCTGGTGCGCACCGGCTTCGGCAGCAACAACGTGGACCACTGCACGCGGCTTTGCCATGCGTCGAGCGTGGCCGCGCTGCTGGAAGGCGTGGGATCCGGCGCCGTCAGCAACCAGGTGAGCGACGTCGGCCTGGCCGAACTGGTGCTCGTGATCGGCTCCAACCCGACCTCGAACCACCCCGTGGCCGCCACCTGGATGAAGAACGCGGCCAAGGCCGGCACGAAGATCGTGCTGGCCGACCCGCGCATCACCGACATCGGCAAGCATGCCTGGCGCGTGCTGCAGTTCAAGCCCGACACGGATGTCGCGCTGCTGAACGCGATGATCCACACCATCATCGAAGAAGGCTTGGCCGACCGCGCCTTCCTGGAAGCGCGCGCCACCAACTTCGACGCCTTGCGGGCCGGCGTGCATGCGTTCGCGCCGGAGCAGATGGAAGCGGTCTGTGGCATTCCAGCCGCCAGGATCCGCGAAGTGGCGCGCGCCTTCGCCACCGCCAAGTCCGCCATGATCCTGTGGGGCATGGGCATCAGCCAGCACGTGCACGGCACCGACAACGCGCGCTGCCTGATCGCGCTGTGCAGCGTCGCCGGGCAGATTGGCAAGCCGGGCAGCGGGCTGCATCCGCTGCGCGGGCAAAACAACGTGCAGGGCGCCAGCGACGCCGGGCTCATCCCGATGATGCTGCCCAACTACCAGCGCGTGGACAACGCGCAGGCGCATTCCTGGTTCGAGAACTTCTGGGGCACTTCGCTCGATGCCAAGCCTGGCTACACGGTCGTCGAGATCATGCACAAGGCGCTGGCGCCGGACAGCGACCCGCACAAGGTGCGGGGCATGTACGTCATGGGCGAGAACCCCGCCATGAGCGACCCCGACCTGAACCATGCGCGCGATGCGCTGGCCGCACTCGAGCACCTGGTGGTGCAGGACATCTTCCTGACCGAAACGGCGTGGCTGGCGGATGTGGTCCTGCCGGCCACCGCCTGGCCGGAGAAGACGGGCACCGTCACCAACACCGACCGCATCGTTCAACTGGGCCGCAAGGCGATCGACCCGCCGGGCGAGGCCAAGCCGGACCTGTGGCTGATCCAGCAGCTGGCGGCCCGGTTCGGCTTGCCGTGGCACTACCCCGGCGAGGACGACGGCGTGGCCGCGGTCTACGAGGAAATGCGGCAGGCGATGCATGAAGCGATCGCCGGCATCACCTGGGACCGCCTGCAGCGCGAAGGCAGCGTCACCTACCCCTGCCTGGGCGAGGACGACCCGGGGCAGTCCATCGTCTTCACCACCAGTTTCCCCACCAGCGACGGCCGGGTGCACCTGGTGCCCGCCGGGCTGGTCCGCGGCGACGAACCGCCGGACGCGGAGTTCCCCCTGGTGCTGATCACGGGCCGCCTGCTGGAGCACTGGCACACCGGCAGCATGACGCGGCGCTCCAGGGTGCTGGACGCCATCGAGCCCACCGCCACGGCCACGCTCAATGGCCGCGAACTGCGCCGCCTCGGCCTGGCCGCCGGCCAGCGCGTGCAACTGCAATCGCGCCGCGGCGAGTTGCTGTGCGAAGTGCGGCGCGACGACGGCACGCCGGATGGCAGCGTGTTCATGCCCTTCGCGTTCGTCGAGGCGGCGGCGAACCTGCTCACCAACGCGGCGCTCGACCCCTTCGGCAAGATCCCCGAGTTCAAGTACTGCGCCGTCCGTCTGGCCGCGCTCGCCTGAGGCGCCCGCGCCTCCGCGTTTTCGTGATGGTTGCCGCACCCTCGTTGCCCGGCGGTCCAAATGGACTATAGGTCGCGGGCCGCGGCCGTCCTAGCATCGGCTCTCCATCAACCCCCAGGAGCAGCCTTCATGAAGATCGTCCAAGCCCTCGCCCTCGCCGCTTTCGCGTTCGCCGCCGCCGCACCCGCCGTCGCCGGGCCGGACGACGAGAAGTGGATCAAGCAGTGCCAGCACGACAACCGCAACGAAGGCGCCAAGCCCGAAGTCGTCACCAAGTACTGCACCTGCATGAACGACAAGATGGACAACAACGAGACCCGTTCCATCACGCAGTGGGAAAAGGCGAACCCGAACGCCGCCAAGGCGTGCAGCGCGCAGGCCGGCTGGAAGTAAAGCGATGGTCCGGCCTACTCGTCGCCGTGTAGTACCCGGGCCAGCGCGTTGTACAGGTCGGTGGGCGCCACCGGCTTGTGCAGCAGCGGAACGCCACTGGCGGCGGCTTCGCGTAGCCGGTCGGGCGCCGTGTCGCCTGTGATCAGCAGCGCGGGGATCGCCCGCCCCGCGCCGGCCTGCACTTCCGCGCGCACCGCGGCGATCGCGTCGGCTCCGGTGCGCGGCCCGCGCAGCCGGTAGTCGCTCACCACCACATCCGGGCAGCGCCCGCGGACCAGCGCCAGGGCTTCATCGATGCCTTCGGCGGCGTCGCATTCACACCCCCATTCCCGCAGCAGGCGCCGCATGCCGTCGCGCACCGATTCGTCATCGTCGATGAACAGCACCCGCACACCCGGCAAGCCCGCGGTGTCGGAAGACGGCGCCGCCGGCTGCACGGGTGGCACGGTGACGGTCGCCGCGACCGGCACCCGCAAGCGGAAGACGCTGCCACGCCCCGGCTGCGACTGCAGGCCCAGTGGGTGCCCCAGCGCCTGCGCCATCCCCTGCGCGATCGCCAACCCCAGGCCAAGGCCCTTGTGGCGTTCGCGCGCCGCGTTGCCGAGCTGGTGGAACTCCCGGAACACGTCCTTCTGGTGCGATGGCGCGATGCCGATGCCGGTGTCCCACACCTCCAGCACGGCATCGCGGCCGCGCCGCCGGCAGCCGATCAGCACGCCGCCGCTCTCGGTGTAGCGGATGGCGTTGCTGACCAGGTTGCGCAGGATCTGTTCGACCAGCGCGGGGTCGGAATCCAGCACCACCCCCGTCTCGCGGCAGCGGAAGACGATCCCCTTGGCATCCGCTTGCGGCGCCAGGTCGTTCTCGATCTTGTTCAGGACCGGCTGCAGCGCGAAGGCGCGCACCACCGGCTGCACCACGCCGGCCTCGATGCGCGAGAAGTCCAGCAGCGTGTCGAGCATCTCCGCCGAAGCCTGCGAAGCCGCGCTGGCGCTGGTCAGCACCTGGCGCTGCGTCTCCGTCAGCGCGGAGCGCGCCAGCACGCCGAGGAACAGGCCTTCCGCGTGGATCGGCTGCCGCAGGTCGTGACTGGCGGCGGCCAGGAATTTCGACTTGGCGAGATTGGCGTCCTCGGCCTTGCGGTGCGCGGCCCGCGCGTTCTCCGTCTCCACGTGCAGCCGCTCGATCAGCTCCCGGTTCTCGAAGCGCAGGCGGATCGCACCGTGGATGGCGCGGCCGGTGTTGCGCGCCTGCCCGAGCAGCATGCCGAAATACAGCACGGCGATGATGGCCAGGGCGTTGTAGGCCGGGTCGCCCAGCAGCCAGATCTTCGGCACGAAAGCAAGCAGCATGCAGCTGACGAAGATCAGGAACACCATCGGCACCGCGGCCAGCGAGGCCAGCGCGCTGCCGACCACACCGGCGATCGTGGCGATCACCAGCACCGCTTCGGCGATGGTTGCCCAGTCGAGCGTGATCCAGGGCAGCGTCCCCCAGATGGCGCCGTCCAGCGCGTTGAGAAAGGTGAGCCAGGCGGCCAGCCGGTAGACGTCCTCCACCGGCACGTCGCCGCGCAGGCGCCGCCGCGCGTCCCAGGCGCAGAAGAGCTTGAGCGTCATCTGGATGACGCACCAGGCCAGGAGGTATTGCCAGTTCTCGTCGTCCTGCAACACCACGAACAGCACGATCAGCAGCAGGAAGGTCGGGATGACGGTGACGCTGACGTTCGACAGCACCAGGCGCAGCTGTTCCGCCAGCGTCCGGGGTTCGGCCAGGCGGAACAGGCTGCCCGGCGGGGCGTCCGTCACGCGACCAGGCCCAGGCGGCGGGCGGCGAAGGCGGCCTGGGACCGGCTGGAGACCTGCAGGAAAGCCAAGGTGGCCTGGACGTGCCCACGCACGGTGTTCTCGGACAGGGCGAGCCGGCGGCCAATGGCCTTGTTGGACAGTCCCTGGCACATCAGGTCCAGCACTTCGCACTGGCGCGGCGTGAGCCGCTGGCGCTCGCCGCCGGGCGCCGCGGGGGGCACGGGCGGATTCGGCGTGGGCGCGTCACCACGCAGCAAGGGTACGACCAGCGCGAGGATCTGTTCGGCGGTGCCGGCCTTGGACATGAAGGCGGCGGCGCCGCGCTCCGTGGCTTGCCGCACGACCTCGGGCGTGGCCTCGGACGACAGCATCACCACCCGCGCCCGCGGCCATTTGCGGCGCAGCATGCCGACGCCCTCCAGGCCGCTGAGCCCCCCGAGGCGGATGTCGAGCAGCACCACCTCGGGCGCAGGGCCTTCGTGCCGCATGGCCTCCTCGAGCGAGGCGGCCTCGTCGATGCGCAGGCCCGGGATCCCCATGACCAGCACCATCCGCAGGCCCGAGCGGAACAGGGCATGGTCGTCGACCAGGAACACGCGGGGATCATCTGCCATGCCGCATTAGATCGCCGCGGGACGTCGTCCGCAACGGATCGGGCCCCATTCAGTCCGAATGGACTAGGTGCGCGCGAATGGGGCTAAAGTGCTGGCATGACCGCTCGCCCCAGCCTCCAAGTCGCCGTCGTCATGCGCCGCGTGCGCATCGACAACCGCTGGCAGCCCTGGCGCTGGGAGCTGGCGGAGGTGGTGATGCACGAGCCCGCCTTCGGCAGCGCGCCGCGCCTGCTGGGCAAGAGCGATGCGGAAGAGCGCTGGCTGCATCCGGGCTACACGGTCGAACTGTTCCGCGACGACGCCGAGGGGTACTACCTGAACGTGACGACCGAGGCGCCATGCTGGTTCGTGCTGTGGCGCATGGAGGAGGAGGCCGGCATCACCGACGAGCCGATCCCGCTGCCCACGGCCGTGAGCCTGAGCTACCACGACGCCGGCCGCTGGCTCGATGCGCAGGAAACGGTCGAACAGGTGCCGGCGCCGGCCGATGTCGTCGAGTGGGTGCGCGCCTTTGCCGAGGAGCACTACGTCCCGGAGCCCAAGCGGCGCAAGCGCCCGGAGAGCTTCAAGCCCCTGCAGGACCGCTTCGGCAATCCGGCATCGGTGAGCACGGAGAAGAAATTCGGGGGCGGCCATGGGTGACGGGTTTCTGGGCCGCTGGGCGAAGCGCAAGGAGGCGGTGCGGCAGGGGAAAGCGGTGGAGGCGGAGCCGGTTGTGCCGGTGGAAGTCGCCGTGCCGCTCGAGCCCCCACCGCAACCCTCCGGGGGAGGGAGTGAAGTCCAAAGTGCGCCCGAGGCACCCCCTCCCCCCACCCTGCAAGACACCGAATCCCTCACCCCCACCAGCGACTTCACCCGCTTCGTCGCGCGTGACGTCCCGCCGGATGTGAAAAATGCCGCGCTGAAGAAGCTTTTCGCCGATCCGCATTTCAACGTGATGGACCGGCTGGACACCTACATCGACGACTACAGCAAGCCGGATCCGCTGCCCGCCTCGTGGCTGCGCCAACTCGCCAGCGCGAAGTTCCTGAACTTCTTCGAAGAGGAGAAAAAGGAAGCCGAGGCCTCCGGGGGCAGGGAAGTCGCGGATGACCCCACGCCGCAATCCGTGGCACAGTCGGGCACGGCCGCGGCGCGCGATCCACAGGCAGTACCCCCGCCGGCCGATGACCATGCCGACCCTGATCTGCGATTGCAACAAGACCATGCCCCTGGACCCCCAGGCCCTGGGCAAGGCACTCGATGAAAACCTGACCCTGCATTCCACGCTGTGCCGGCGCGAAGCCGGGGCGTACCAGCAGGCGATCAAGACGGGCGAGGACGTCGTCGTCGCCTGCACCCAGGAAAAGCGGCTGTTCGCCGAATTGGGCCAGCAGACCGAAGGCGCGGTCTCCCCCATCCGCTTCGTCAACATCCGCGAGACCGGTGGCTGGAGCCGCGACGCGCGCAGCGCCATGCCGAAGCTGGCCGCGCTGCTGGCCGCGGCCAAGCTGCCGGAGCCCGAGCCCGTCGCCACCGTCACCTACAAGAGCACCGGCCGGCTGCTGCTGGTCGGCCCGCTGGAACTGGCGGAGCGATTCGCCGCCGGCCTGGCCGACACACTGGACGTGACCATCTTTTCGCGCGGCGGCAGCGGCGCGCAGGAGCGCCGCTATCCCGTCATGGGCGGCAGGATCGAAAGCCTGTCGGGCTGGCTGGGCGCCTTCCGGCTGAGCTGGTCGCAGGACAACCCGATCGACCTCGACCTCTGCACCCGCTGCAACGCCTGCGTGGCGGCTTGCCCCGAGCAGGCCATCGGCCTGGACTACCAGGTCGATGCGGCCGCGTGCAAGAGCCACCGCGACTGCGTCAAGGCTTGCGGCGTCGCCGGTGCCATCGACTTCACGCGCGAGCCGCAGGCGCACAGCGACGACTTCGACCTGGTGCTCGACCTGCGGCAGCTCCCGGCTTTCGCGCAGCATGCGCCACCGCAGGGCTACTTCCACCTGCCGCCCGCCGATGCGACGGGTGCCAAGGCGCTGGAAACGCTGCTGAAGCTGCGCGAGCTGGTCGGGGAGTTCGAGAAGCCGAAGTTCTTCGCTTACAAGCAGAAGCTGTGCGCGCACAGCCGCAACCAGGCGGTGGGCTGCAATGCCTGCATCGAGATCTGCTCGGCCGAGGCCATCAGCAGCGAGAAGGGCCGCAACCAGATCAAGGTGAATCCCAACCTGTGCGTGGGTTGCGGTGCCTGCACGACCGTGTGCCCCACCGGGGCGCTGACGTACACCTACCCGCGGGCGCCCGAGCAGGGCGCAAAGCTGAAGACGCTGCTGGCCACCTACGAACGGGCCGGTGGAACCCAGCCCGTGGTGCTGGTCCACAGCCAGGAACGCGGGCAGGTGCTGGTCGAGGAAGTCGGCCGGGCCGCGCGCGTGGGCAAGCTGCAAGGCGTGCCGGCCAACGTCATCCCCTTGCCGGTCTGGCACACGGCCAGCCTGGGCATCGATCTCTGGCTGGCTGCCGTCGCCCAGGGCGCGGCCCACGTGGCCGTGCTCGCGACATCGGAAGAAGCGCCGCAGTACCTCGAGGGCCTGCGCGCTCAGATGGCCGTGGCGCAAGCCATCCTCAACGGGCTGGGCTACGCGGGCAACCACCTCACCCTGGCGCAGGCGGGCGACGCCGCCGCCCTCGACCACGAAATGCAGGCCCTGGCCCGGCGCGCCGGCGCCGTTCCCGCGGTGCGCGGCCGCTTCGCCGTGGCCGCGGAGAAGCGAACGACGCTCGAACTGTCGCTCGACCACCTGATCGACCAGGCGCGCGGGCTGCCGGAAGCCATCGCCCTGCCCGCCGCTTCGCCTTTCGGCAACGTGCTGGTCGACAAGGAGAAGTGCACGTTGTGCCTGTCGTGCGTGAGCGCCTGTCCGGCCAGCGCGCTGGGTGACAACCCGCAGTTGCCGCAACTGCGCTTCACCGAGAAGAACTGCGTGCAGTGTGGCCTGTGCGTGACGACCTGCCCGGAGGATGCCATCACCCTGCAGCCGCGCCTCCTGCTCACGGCCGAGCGCAAGCAGCCGCGGGTCCTCAACGAGATGAAACCTTATGGTTGTGTGCGCTGCGGCAAGCCGTTCGGCACGCTCAAGGGTGTCGAGGCCATGCTGGGCAAGCTGGCCGGGCATTCCATGTTCCAGGGCGACGCCATCGAACGCCTGAAGATGTGCGGCGACTGCCGTGTCATCGACATCTACTCCGCGCAGAACGAATCGCGCATCACCGACCAATGAACGACCCGCTGCCCGATTCGTCCGCGCTGGACGAGGAAACCGCGCGCGCCGAGGTCTACGGCCTGCTGGCGCTCCTGTACTACGCACCACCGGCCCCCGAGCTGCTGGAGGGCCTGCGGGTGGCGGTGACCGACGCGCCGGCGCGCGGCGGCTTCCTGGAGGAGCCCTGGCGAGCGCTGGTCGCCGCCGCGCGCGAACTCGGCGACGCCGAGATCGCCCAGGAGTACGACGCACTGTTCGGCGGCGTCGGCAAGCCCGAGGTCTACCTGTTCGGCTCGCACTACCTGAGCGGGTACCTGAACGAGAAGCCGGTCGCCCGGCTGCGGGAAGACTTGGCCGGGCTCGGCCTCGAGCGCGGCGACGAGATGCCCGAGACCGAGGACCACATCGCCTTCCTCTGCGAGGTGATGCGCTTCCTGATCGCCGGTGACGACGTCGCGGTGTCCAACCTCACGCGCCAGCGCGAGTTCTTCACGACCCACCTGCAGCCCTGGGTCGAGCCCTTGTGCGACGCAACATTGGCGCATCCGCGCTCGCGGTTCTACGCGGCGCTCGCCGGCTTCACGCGGGCCTACATGCTGGTCGAGGCGCAAGGCTTCGACATGCTCGCCTGATACTCCCTTCGTACCCGGTCTCATTCTGAGACGGCAACCCGGCGCCGTCATGGCGTTTTCCCTGACGCTGGAGCCCCTCTTTTTGCATGCCAACGATTGCGGCGCGCAGGTGGGTGGTCTAGAGTATGAAGTGAAGTACATACCGAGCTTCAGGAGACGAAAGATGTCCGACAGCCAAGTCCACCAGACCGGGAATCCCGGGCCCGCCAAGGCCTCGCGCCGGGGTTTCATGATCGGGGCCGCCGTTGCCGGCGCCACCACCGCCACCGTGGTGGGGATCACCGCCACACCATCCGAAAGCGAAACGGCAGCCGCCGCGACGCAGCCCCCGCCGGAGCGCGGCGGCGGTTATCGCTTGAGCGAGCACGTCAAGCAGTACTACAAGACCACGCTCGTTTAACTCCCCTCGCTGGAGACATTCATGTTGCTGACCAAGAAATCGGGTGCCGCCCAGGCCGGCGCGCTCGCACGCGCCTCCGAATCCGCGCGCTCGCCCTTCGTGCACAGCCTGCAGCGCGGCCTGTCGACCGCGCTGCCCACCATGGACCGCCGCGCCTTCCTGCGCCGTTCGGGCCTCGGGGTCGGCGTGGGCCTCGCGGCTTCCCAGCTGACGCTGGTGAAGAAGGCCCGCGCCGCCGACAACAAGGGCCCCGCCGTCGGCGATGGCCGCATCGAGGTGAAGCGCACCGTCTGCTCGCACTGCTCGGTGGGCTGTGCGATCGACGCCGTCGTCGAGAACGGTGTGTGGGTGCGGCAGGAGCCGGTGTTCGACTCGCCGATCAACCTCGGCGCGCACTGCGCCAAGGGCGCGGCGATCCGTGAGCACGGCCACGGCGAATTCCGCCTGCGCTACCCGATGAAGCTGGTGAACGGCAAGTACGAGCGGATCAGCTGGGACACCGCGCTCAACGAGATCAGCGCGAAGATGCTGGAGCTGCGCAAGGCCAGCGGGCCGGACTCGGTGTATTGGGTCGGATCGTCGAAGCACAACAACGAGCAGGCGTACCTGATGCGCAAGTTCGTCAGCCTCTGGGGCAGCAACAACTGCGACCACCAGGCGCGCATCTGCCACTCCACCACGGTCGCCGGCGTCGCGAACACGTGGGGCTACGGCGCCATGACGAATTCGTACAACGACATGCAGAACAGCAAGTGCGCGTTGTACATCGGCTCGAACGCGGCGGAAGCGCACCCGGTCAGCCTGCTGCACATGCTGCACTCCAAGGAGAGCGGCTGCAAGATGGTCGTGGTCGATCCGCGCTTCACGCGCACGGCGGCCAAGGCCGACGAGTACGTCCGCATCCGTTCGGGCTCGGACATCCCGTTCCTGTTCGGCATGCTGTACCACATCTTCAAGAACGGCTGGGAAGACAAGAAGTACATCAACGACCGGGTCTACGGCATGGAGGACGTCAAGAAGGACGTCATGGCCAAGTGGACGCCGGACAAGGTCGAGGAGGCCTGCGGCGTGCCCGAGGCCCAGATGGCCAAGGTCGCCGAGATGATGGCCAAGAACCGGCCCTCCACGCTGGTGTGGTGCATGGGCCAGACCCAGCACACCATCGGCAACGCGATGGTTCGTGCGTCCTGCATCGTCCAGCTCGCACTCGGCAACGTCGGCGTGTCGGGCGGCGGCGCCAACATCTTCCGTGGCCACGACAACGTGCAGGGCGCCACCGACATCGGCCCCAACCCAGATTCGCTGCCCGGCTACTACGGCATCGTCGAGGGTTCCTGGCGCCATTTCGCCAAGGTCTGGAACGTCGACTACGACTGGATCAAGGGCCGCTTCGCGTCGCCCGCGATGATGACCAAGCCCGGCATCACGGTGTCGCGCTGGATCGACGGCGTGATGGAAAAGAACGAGATGATCGACCAGGACCCCAACCTGAAGGCGGTGGTGTTCTGGGGGCACGCGCCCAACTCGCAGACGCGCGGCCTGGAAATGAAGAAGGCCATGGACAAGCTCGACCTGCTGGTCGTGGTCGATCCTTATCCTTCGGCCACGGCGGCGATGGCGGCGATGCCCGGCAAGCCGGAAGACCTGAACCCGAACCGCGCGGTGTACCTGCTGCCGGCGGCGACGCAGTTCGAGACCAGCGGCTCGGTGACGGCGTCCAACCGGTCGATCCAGTGGCGCGAGAAGGTGATCGAGCCGCTGTGGGAAAGCCGCAGCGACCACATGATCATGCACCAGCTCGCGGGCAAGCTCGGCTTCGCGAACGAGCTGTCGAAGAACTTCAAGATGCAGAAGGTCAAGGGCATGGACGAGCCCGTGCCCGAGGACATCCTGCGCGAGGTCAACAAGTCCTGCTGGACCATCGGCTACACCGGGCAGAGCCCGGAGCGCCTGAAGGCCCACATGCGGCTCATGGGCCACTTCGACGTGAAGACGCTCAAGGCCAAGGGCAGCGTCAAGGACAAGGAGACCGGCTACGACATCCAGGGCGACTACTTCGGACTGCCCTGGCCGTGCTTCGGCACACCCGAGCTGAAGCATCCCGGCTCGCCCAATCTTTATGACACCACCAAGCACGTCATGGACGGCGGCGGCAACTTCCGCGCGAACTTCGGCGTCGAGCGCAACGGCGTCAACCTGCTCGCCGAGGACGGCTCCGCTTCGCTGGGCGCGGACATCCAGACAGGCTACCCCGAGTTCGACCACGTGCTCCTGAAGAAGCTGGGGTGGTGGGGCGAGCTGACCGACGTCGAGAAGGCAGCCGCCGAAGGCAAGAACTGGAAGACCGATTCCTCGGGCGGCATCATCCGGGTGGCCATGAAGAACCATGGCTGCCACGTGTTCGGCAACGCCAAGGCGCGGGCGGTGGTCTGGAACTTCCCGGACGCGATCCCGCAGCACCGTGAGCCGCTCTACAGCACCCGGCCGGACCTCGTGGCCAAGTACCCGTCGCACGACGACAAGAAGGCGTTCTGGCGGTTGCCCACCTTGTACAAGTCCGTGCAGGACAAGAACCTGCAGGACAAGGTGCACGAGAAATTCCCGCTGATCCTCACCTCCGGCCGGCTGGTGGAGTACGAGGGCGGCGGCGAGGAAACGCGCGCGAACCCGTGGCTGGCCGAGCTGCAGCAGGAGGCCTACGTGGAGATCAATCCGAAGGCGGCCGCCGCGCGGCAGATCAGGAACGGCGACCGCGTCTGGCTGAAGTCGCCCACCGGCGCGCAGTTGAACGTGCAGGCGATGGTGACCGAACGCGTCGGCCCTGACACGGTCTGGATGCCCTTCCACTTCTCCGGCCGCTGGCAAGGCGCGGACATGCTCGCCTACTACCCGAACGGCGCGGCGCCGGTGGTGCGCGGCGAGGCGGTGAACACCGCCACGACGTATGGCTACGACAGCGTGACCATGATGCAAGAGACCAAGACGACCATCTGCAACATTGAGCGCGTCGCTTAATCCAGGAGATCACACATGGCAAGAATGAAATTCATCTGTGACTCCGAGCGCTGCATCGAATGCAACGGCTGCGTCACGGCGTGCAAGAACGAGCACGAGGTGCCGTGGGGCGTGAACCGCCGCCGCGTGGTGACACTCAACGACGGCGTGCCGGGCGAGAAGTCGATCTCGGTCGCCTGCATGCACTGCAGCGACGCACCCTGCATGGCGGTCTGCCCGGTCAACTGCTTCTACCGCACCGAAGAGGGCGTGGTGCTGCACGACAAGGACACCTGCATCGGCTGCGGCTACTGCAGCTACGCCTGCCCGTTCGGCGCGCCGCAGTTCCCCTCGGCCGGCACGTTCGGCGTGCGCGGCAAGATGGACAAGTGCACCTTCTGCGCCGGCGGCCCGGAAGCCAACGGCTCGCAGGCGGAGTTCGAGAAATACGGGCGCAACCGCCTGGCCGAAGGCAAGCTGCCCGCCTGCGCCGAGATGTGCTCGACCAAGGCCCTGCTGGCCGGCGACGGCGACGTCGTGGCGGACATCTTCCGCAACCGGGTGCTGAAGCGCGGCAAGGGCGCGGAGGTCTGGGGCTGGGGCACGGCCTATGGGTCCAAGCAGGCCGGCCAGCCCGGCGGAGCCAAGTCATGAAGCAGGTCCTGGTCATTGCCGCGGGCGCCCTGCTGCTGGCCGCTTGCGCGGAGCGCGAACAGACAGCGGGCGGCACGAAGTCGGACACCTCCCCGTTCAACGGCACCAGCAAGCCCTACGTCGCCCAAGGCTGGAAGCCGGGCGACAAGGCGAGTTGGGAAGCCCAGCTGAAGAATCGCACCGTGAACGGACAGAATGACTATGTCAAGGTTCCATGAGCTCTTGATCGCGGGGGCGCTCGGCCTCGCGGCCGCGGGCCCGGCGCTGGCTCAGTCCACCACGTCGGCTCCTGCCGGTGGCGGTTCGACGACCACGGCGCCTGCGCCGGCCAGGTCGACGCAGGACGACCAGGTCCCGGCCGGCACGGGCAGCGGCGGCATCCAGGGCCAGAACATCTTCGACGTGAAGCCGGAAGTGAAGCGCGACGCTTCGTCCGAGCCCGGCTACATGGAGCAGAAGAACGGCGAGCGCAACAAGGTCCAGCCGGGCAACAACTCGCCCATGTGGCGGGCGGTGCAGGGCGGGGCGGAGGGTTTCACCAGCCTGCCCAAGAGCCAGGCGCCCGAGGCGGGCAACCTGATCCAGGCGCCGGTTCAATACCCGGGCGTGCGCATGACGACGGCCGGCGAAGCCTGGCGCCAGGTGCGCAACCACTGGATCATCCCCTACGGCGGCTCGCTGCTGCTGATCGTGCTGGTGGCCATCGGCATCTTCTATTTCGCCAAGGGCAAGATGGGGCACAGCGATGCCTTGGGCGGCGGCGGGCGGCGCATCGAACGGTTCACCCCGTTCGAACGCGCGGCGCACTGGACGAACGCCATCGCCTTCTGCATCCTGGCCATCTCGGGCATCGTGATGGCTTTCGGCAAGTTCTTCCTGTTGCCGATCATGGGACAGACGCTGTTCGGCCTGCTCACCTACCTGCTGAAGAACGCGCACAACTTCGCCGGCCCGCTGTTCGCCGTGTCGCTGGCCGTGGTGTTCTTCACGTTCCTGCGCGACAACTGGCCGCAGCGCGGCGACCTGCGCTGGCTGCTGGGCGCGGGCGGCATGCTTTCCGGCAAGGAACTGCCCTCGCACCGCTTCAACGCGGGCGAGAAAGTGGTGTTCTGGGGCGGCGTGCTGCTGCTGGGCAGTGTCGTCGTCGCGTCGGGGCTGTTCCTCGACCAGCTGCTGCCGGGCGTGGCATACGTGCGCGCCAACATGCAGGTGGCGCACATGATCCACGCCGTCGCGGCGGTGGCCATGATGGCCCTCTTCATCGGCCACATCTACATCGGGACGATCGGCATGCGCGGTGCCTACACCGCCATGCGGCGCGGCTACGTCGACGAGGCCTGGGCCAAGGAGCACCACGAATACTGGTACGACGAGGTGAAGGCGGGCAAGGTGCCCACCCAGCGCAGCAAGCCCATCAACATGGCCAGCGACACGGGCGAGACCGTGCGGCCGGCGTGAGGAGAACCGCAATCATGAAGAAGTTCCTGCTCACCGCGGCCGCGCTGGCGGCCTGCAGCATGGCACTGGCCAAGATCCCCCCGCCGGTGCTCGACGATGCGGCCAAGGCGAAGGCGGCCGAAACAGCCGCCAAGACGGCCTGGCAGGCGAAGGTCGATGGCTATCTGCTGTGCAAGGCGCAGGACCGCGTGGCGGCCGCCTACAAGAAGACGGCGACGGCCAAGCCGGCTGCCGCAATGGCGCCGGCTGCCATGCCGGCAGCTGCTCCCGCGACCCCTGCAGCGGCGCCGGCCAGCGGCACGCCCGTGGTGGCATCGGCGGCCCCCCCGGGCCCCGCGGCCTGCGCAGACCCGGGTCCGTTCGCCTATGCACCGCCGGACCAGAAGCCGCTGGAGACGTCGGGCGCGCATTCGCCCGCACCGACCGCGGCCAGCCCGCCCAGCGTGAAGGCGCCGTCGGCGGAGATGGCACCCAGCAAGCCGGCGACCGCGCCCGCGAAGAAGTCCTAGAAGCCGCCCCTGCGCCGTCCGCGGAACGCCGTCTTCAGGTGTTCTTCGACACCGTGATGGTCGGGAATTTCGCCGAGAAGTCCTTGGCCTTGGCGGCGATCTTCACCGCCATCTGGCGGGCGATGTCCTTGTAGATGCCGGCGGCGTGGCCGTCGGGGTCGGCCACGACCGTCGGCTTGCCGCTGTCCGCCTGCAGGCGGATCTGCATGTCCAGCGGCAGCGCGCCCAGGTAGTCGATGCCGCGCTCGGCCGCGTAACGCTTGCCGCCGCCCTCGCCGAAGATGTGCTCGGAGTGCCCGCACTGGCTGCACACGTGCACGGCCATGTTCTCCACGATGCCGAGGATGGGCACGCCGACTTTCTCGAACATCGTCACCGCCTTCTTGGCGTCGATCAGGGCGATGTCCTGCGGCGTGGTGACGATCACCACGCCCGTCATCGGCACTCTTTGCGACAAGGTCAGCTGGATGTCGCCGGTGCCGGGGGGCATGTCGACGATGAGGTAGTCCAGGTCTTCCCAGTTGGTCTGGCGCAGCAGCTGCTCCAGCGCCTGCGTAGCCATCGGGCCGCGCCAGATCATCGCCTCCTCCTGGTTGATCAGGAAGCCGATCGACATCACCTGGACGCCGTGGTTCTCCAGCGGGTCCATGGTCTTGCCGTCCGCGCTCTCGGGGCGGCGGTCGATGCCCAGCATCATGGGCTGGCTGGGTCCGTAGATGTCGGCGTCGAGCACGCCCACCTTCGCGCCCTCGGCCGCGAGCGCCAGCGCCAGGTTGGCCGCGGTGGTGCTCTTGCCCACACCGCCCTTGCCCGAAGCCACGGCGACGATGTTCTTCACGTTCGGCATCAGCTGCACGCCGCGTTGCACCGCATGCGTTGTCACCCTGGTCGTGATATTGACCGTGACGTTGTCGACGCCGCCCACCGACTTGGCGGCGGCCAGCAGCGCCTTGCGCAGCCCGGGGACCTGGCTTTTCGCCGGATAGCCGAGCTCGACGTCGAAGGACACGTTGGCGCCTGTCACCTGGAGGTTCTTCAGGGCCTTGGTGCTGACGAAATCCTTGCCCGTGTTCGGGTCGATCACGCCGGCAAGCGCGGCGAGCAATTGTTCTGGGGTAGCCATGGGAGACAGTGTACTGACGCGCCACCCTCGGGTAAGCTGCCGCCCAGACAAACCCAGGGGACTTGGCGATGACTTCTTCTTCCGTGCGCGGCCTGGCCATCCTTTTCGCGGCGGTCGCCGCCCTGTCCGCCGGCTGCGGCGGCTCGGACGATGACGGCTCAGCCGCGCCCGCGCCGGCTCCGGCGCCTGCCCCCGCCCCTGTGCCCTCCCCATCGCCCGCCCCCGCTCCGGCGCCTGCGCCCGCTCCGTCGCCGGCACCCGCCGCAGGGCTCGCTTCGGAGTGCTTCCCCGGCACGACCGCCACCGTCGGCACGACGTACCAGCTGAACTATGAGGTGTCGGGCGCCCTCACGGGCACCAGCGCCACCAGCGGCACCGTGTCGAGCGGCACTTTCAACGGCGTCAGCGGCCTGACCGCCCAGGCGCAGACCGTCACCACCAACTATTCCGCGCCAGCGGCGCAGGCGGGCTCCGTGACGGTGGACCTCACGACGTACCAGGCCTTCGAGGGCAACGACGTCATCCTGCATGGCGCACAGGGCTCCGCGACCGTCCCGGGGCTGGGCAGCGTCGCAACGCGAACCGTTTTGGCTCCGCCGGCACGCGACAAGCGCTTCACGCTGGCTGCCGGCGGCACCTACAGCTACACCTCGAACGCCACCACCACCGTGACGCCGCCCGGGACCAGCACGCCTGTCACCACGACCACCAACGTGACCTACGCCGGCCAGGAAAGCATCACGGTCCCCGCGGGCACCTTCACCACCTGCAAGTTCCAGTCGAACACCGGCGGCGCCACGACGACCGAGTGGGTCATCAAGGGCAAGGGGGTGCTGGCCCGCAGCGTGTCGCCCTCGGCCAGCGGCGAGGTGATCCTGCAGTTGCAGGCGAGTTCGCGGCTCAACGGCGCGGCGCTCTGACCCTGGCGCCGCCGGCGGCGGTGCCCCCCGGATAAACTTGAGGGTTCCCCCTGGAAACCCTCATGCCCGCACCGCGCAAGCTCTTCGTCACCACCGCCCTGCCGTACGCCAACGGCAAGTTCCACATCGGCCACATCATGGAGTACATCCAGGCCGACATCTGGGTGCGGCACCAGCGGATGCAGGGCAGCGAGGTGAATTTCGTCTGCGCGGACGACGCCCATGGCGCGCCCATCATGATCGCGGCCGAGAAAGCCGGCCAGACGCCGCAGGCCTTCGTGGCCGGGATCGCGGCGGGCCGCAAGGAATACCTCGACGGCTTCCACATCGCCTTCGACAACTGGCACTCGACCGACAGCCCGGAGAACACGGAACTCGCGCAGCAGATCTATCGCGACCTGAAGGCCAGCCAGCTGATCTCGAGCAAGGTGATCGAGCAGTTCTTCGACCCGCAGAAGAACATGTTCCTGCCGGACCGCTTCATCAAGGGCGAGTGCCCCAACTGCCATGCCAAGGACCAGTACGGCGACAACTGCGAGGTCTGCAGCAAGGTCTACAGCCCGACCGACCTGATCAACCCGTATTCGGCGCTGTCCGGCGCGACGCCAGTGCTCAAGAGCTCCGAACATTTCTTCTTCAAGCTGTCGGACCCGCGCTGCCTGGCTTTCCTCAACGAATGGACGAACAGCGGCGCGGTGCAGCCCGAGGTGCTGAACAAGATCAGCGAATGGCTGGTGCCGGGCGAGAACGGCCAGGCGGCCATGGGCGACTGGGACATCAGCCGCGACGCGCCCTACTTCGGGATCGAGATTCCCGATGCGCCGGCCAAGTACTTTTACGTCTGGCTCGACGCGCCGGTCGGCTACCTGGCTTCGCTCAAGAACTACCTGGGCAAGACGGGTGTCGACTACGCGTCGTACATCGCCGATCCGTCCCTGGAGCAGTACCACTTCATCGGCAAGGACATCATCATCTTCCACACCCTGTTCTGGCCGGCGATGCTGCACTTCAGCGGGCGGAAGGCGCCCGACGCGATCTTCGTGCACGGGCACCTGACCGTCGGCGGCGAGAAGATGAGCAAGAGCCGCGGGACCGGCCTGGATCCGCTGAAATACCTGTCGCTGGGCATGAATCCCGAGTGGCTGCGGTACTACATCGCGGCCAAGCTGAATGGGCGCAGCGAGGACATCGACTTCATCCCGGAAGATTTCATGGCCCGGGTCAACAGCGACCTGATCGGCAAGTACGTGAACATCGCGAGCCGCGCGGTCAAGTTCGTGCCAGGTGGCAAGCTGGTGGCCAGCGCGCCGCTGCCCGGCGTGGACGCGAACGCGCTGACCGATACCGTGCGCGCTCTCTACGAGTCGCGCGACTATGCGAAGGCATTGCGCGAGATCATGGCGGCGGCCGACCAGGTCAACACCGCCTTCGACGCCGCCGCGCCCTGGAAGCTGGCCAAGGAAGGCAAGGGCGACGAGGCTGCCGCCGTCGGCAGCCAGTGCCTGCAGGTGTTCAAGCTGCTCACCGCGTGCCTGAAGCCGGTGCTGCCGGCCCTCGCCGCGCAGGCCGAGGCTTTCCTCCAGTGTGAGCCGCTGGTCTGGACCAACGCCGCCGCGCCGCTCGCTGCCGGCCATACGGTCGGCAAGTATGAACACCTGATGCAACGCGTGGACGTGAAGCAGCTCGATGCCCTGTTCGAGCCGCCGGCGGAAGCCGAGCCTGAAAAGCTCATTCCTGGCGGCGAAGAGATCGCTCCCACCATCACCATCGACGACTTCACCAAGATCGACCTGCGCATCGCGAAGATCGTCGAATGCAAGGCGGTCGAGGGCTCGACCAAGCTGCTGCAGCTGACGCTGGATGCCGGCGAAGGCCGCATGCGCAACGTCTTCTCCGGCATCGCGTCCGCGTACAAACCGCAAGACCTGGTCGGCAAGCTCACCGTGCTGGTCGCCAACCTGGCGCCGCGCAAGATGAAGTTCGGCGTGAGCGAGGGCATGGTGCTGGCGGCCAGCCATGGCGACGAGAAAGCCAACCCCGGCATCTACGTGCTGGAACCCAGCCCGGGCGCGCAGCCGGGGATGCGGGTGCGCTGAGCCTTCAGGCAGCCGCTTCGCGGCGCACCCAGTCGGCGAACAGGTCGGCCGCGGCGTGGGCCGGTTGCGCGCGGCGTCGGCACAGGTAGTAGCCGCGACCGGTCGTCGCGGTCACCGGCAAGGGCGAGACCAGGCGGCCCTCCGCCAGGTCGCCCTCGACCACGCACTTCTGCACCACGGCCACGCCCGTGCCCGCGCGCGCCGCGCCGATGAGGTTGGCGACCAGGTCGAAGCCGAAGCCCTTCCAGTTCTTGGGCATGCGCGCGCCGGCGGCGGCAGCCCAGGTGTCCCAGTTCTGCGGGTAGTTCGAGTGGTACAGGATGGGCCGCGCGAGCAGGTCGTCCGCGCCACGCACGCCTTGCGCCAACGCCGGCGCGCAGACCGCCACGATCTCGCGCCCGATCAGGTAGCTCGCGCTGATCTGCCGGGGCCACCGGTGCTGCGGGCTGGGTTTCAGGTCGATCCACAGATCCACGTCCTCGCGCGCGAAGGTCTCGTTCGGGTGGTAGGTCCGGAACTCCAGTTCCACCTCGGGGTGCGCACTGCGAAACTTCTCGAGGCGGGGCATCAGCCACAAGTTGCCCAGGCTGGTGACCACGCTCAGGCGCAGCCGCATGCGTTCTGGCGCGCGCCGCAGCTTGTGCGCCGCGGCCTCGAGCGCGGCGACCGGCTTTTCAGCCAGCGCGCGCAGCTGCAGCCCGGCCGGCGTGGTTTCCACGCCGCCCGGCGTGCGGTGGAACATGTCCTGGCCCAGCCCCTCTTCCAGCCGGCGCACCGCGCGGCTGACGGCCGCCTGCGTCACGCACAGCTGTTCCGCGGCCTTGCGGAAACTGCCCGTGCGCGCCACCGCCAGGAAGGCGTGCAACTCCACCAGGGATGGACTGTGAATCAGCACCTGCTCATTACATCATGTCATCACCCTGGACCCGAATGTCGTTTGCCCGCGGCCCGCGCCGCGCCTAACCTCCGGGCCACTTCCACCCCAAGCACCGGACACACCCATGACCACCCGCCGCCACCTCCTCCAGGCCGCTGCCGCCGGCGCCGCCACCATCGCCCTGCCGTCACACGCCCAGGCCGGCTGGCCCAAGCAGCCGATCACCCTGATCGACCCCTTCCCCGCTGGCGGCAACACGGATTACTTCTCACGCCTGCTGGCTGACCGCCTGGGGCCGCTGCTGGGCACCCAGGTGGTGGTGGAAAACAAGGCCGGCGGGGGCGGCCTGATCGGCGCGACCCACGTCGCCAGGGCCAAGGCGGACGGCTACACGCTGGGGCTGGCGTCGGTGAGCACCTTGTGCGCGGGCCCCGCCGTGCACCCGCCTTCCAACGTGCGCTACGACCCGCAGAAGGACTTCTCGTACATCAGCAAGCTGGTCACCGTGCCGAGCCTGATGGTGACCAACAACAAGATGCCGGTCGCCAGCTTCAAGGAACTGGTGGCGCTGGCCCGGACCAAGCCGGGGCGCATCAGCATCGGCATTCCGGGCATCGGCTCGGCCGGCCACGTGCTGACCGAGTACCTGATGCGGCTGGCCGACGTGCGGCTGCTGCTGGTGCCGTACAAGAGCGGCGGCGTCATGCTGAACGACCTGATCGCCGGCCAGCTGGACGTGCTGAGCACCAACATCCCCGAGCTGCTGCCGCATGTGAAGACCGGTGCCATCCGGGCCCTGGCCGTGCGCGACATGCGCCGCGTGTCGGCGCTGCCGGACATCCCGACCTATGCGGAGCTGGGGCTGGCGGAAGTCTCGCAGCCGCTGTGGTTCGGCCTGGTGGCGCCGGCCGGCGTGCCGGAGCCGATCCTGGCGAAGATTCGCGCGGCCACCCACAAGGCCATGGTGGACCGGGTGTTCCTGGACAAGACGCTGGCCGTCTCCGCCTCGGTCAGCCCGAGCAGCGGGCCGGAGTTCCGCGCGGACGCCGGGGCCCTGCTGGCCAGGCTGCGCGAGGTGGTGCGCACCGCCGGCATCAAGCCCGACTGACGCCGTGCCGCCTTACATCCTTCAGCTGCCGGCAGCCGGCGTGGCGCCGGTCCCGCTGGTGTGCGACTCGCCCCACAGCGGCACCCGGTACCCCGCGGATTTCGGTCATGCCATCGACCTGGCGGCGCTCAGGCGCAGCGAGGACACGCACGTGGACACGCTGTGGTCTGCGCTGCCGCGAGCCGGGGCCGCCCTGCTGTGCGCGACCTTCCCGCGCAGCTACATCGACTGCAATCGCGACGAAGCGGACATCGACCTGTCCATGCTCCAAGGCGAATGGCAGCGGCCAGCCAGGCCGTCGCAGCGCGGCCTGGCGCTGGGCAACGGCCTGGTGTGGCGGCGCACGCCCGAACACCTCGAGATCTACCGCCGCCGCCTGGGTGCGGCCGAAGTCGAAGGCCGGATCGACCGGTATTGGCGGCCCTACCGCGAGGCGCTCGTCCGCCAGCTGTCGCTTTGCGAAGAGGCGCATGGCGCCTGGTGGCACCTCAACCTGCACTCCATGCCCAGCAACGCCTACGAGCGCCTGGGGCTGGGCACCGCCCGCCCGTTGGCCGACGTCGTCCTCGGCGACCGCCACGGCAGCACCTGCAGCCCGGGTTTCCTGCACGAGGTGCGAAGCGCCTTCGAGGCACAGGGCCTGACGGTGGCGGTGAATGATCCCTACGAAGGCGCCGAACTCGTTCGCGTTTCGGGCGACCCGGCCCGGCATCGGCACAGCCTGCAGGTGGAGATCAATCGCGCGCTTTACATGGATGAAGGCACGCGCGAGCCCGGACCCGGGTTTGCGGCGTTGGCCACGGCCATCGGCGGCGTTGTGGCTCGCCTGGCCGCCTATGTGACGCGGGAGGGCAACGCTTTACGCGATCGACAACGTGCGACCGCCGCCGGTTCCTAGAATGTGGGCTCCATGCCCCCCCATTTACCGCTTCATTCTCCCGGCCTGCGCCGCGTCGCCGCGGCCTGCGGCGTTGCCTTGCTTTGCACCGCCCTCGGCGGCTGCGGTGTCATCCTGGTGGCCGGCACGGCCGCTTCCCTGGCCGTCGATGCCACGGTGGGCGTCGTCAAGCTCACGGGCAAGGCCGTCGGCGCCGCCGTGGATGTCGTGACGCCGGGCGGCGACGAGAAGAAGTAACCCGGCGGGGCGTACACTGGGCGCCATGGCCCCCACGGCGAAGGCCGCCCTCCCCCTCTCGCGCCGCAGGCGCTTCATCACCCGGCTGCACCACTGCGGCCCTCCGGCAACGAACTGAACCGACGCGTTCCGTTCGACTTCCGGAGACCTGCTTGACCTTTTCCTTCGTCTTCCGTCCACGCCTCGTGGACGCCTTGCACGGCTACGACCGTGAACGCTTCGCCCGCGACCTCGGCGCCGGCCTCACCGTCGGCATCGTCGCCCTGCCGCTGGCCATGGCTTTCGCCATCGCTTCCGGCCTGAAGCCCGAAGCCGGCCTCTGGACGGCCATCATCGCGGGCTTCCTCATTTCCGCACTGGGGGGCTCCAGCGTGCAGATCGGCGGGCCGGCCGGTGCCTTCATCGTCATCGTCTACGGCATTGTCGAGCGCTATGGCCTGGCCAATCTGATGATCGCGACCGCCTGTGCCGGCGTGCTGATGTTCCTGCTGGGGATGCTGAAGCTCGGGCGGCTGGTGCGCTACGTGCCCGTCAGCATCGTCATCGGCTTCACCAACGGCATCGCCGTGCTGATCGCGGCTTCGCAGCTGAAGGACTGGCTGGGGCTGGAGATCGCCAGGATGCCCGCCGACTTCTTCACCCAGCTGAAGACGCTGGTGCTGAACCTGGGCAGCTTCAACCCCTACGCTTTCGCGCTCGGCACCGCGTGTTTCGCCGGCCTGTTCATCTGGCCACGCCTCTGGCAGGCCAGCTCGCCGGTGAAGATCCCGCTCGACATGCCGGGCATGAAGCGGGCCGCCCGCCTGAGCGCGCGCCTGCCGGGACCCATCGTCGCGCTGGTGTCGCTCACCTTCGCGGCCTGGTACCTGCAGCTGCCGGTCGAGACCATCGGCAGCCGCTTCGGCAGCATCCCGCAAGGCCTGCCCGGCTTCGCCCTGCCTGATTTCTCGTGGGAAACGGTCAAGCTGCTGGTCACCCCGACCGTCACCATCGCGATGCTGGGCGCCATCGAATCGCTGCTCTGCGCGCGGGTCGCGGACCAGATCTCTCCCCTGCCGCGGCATGACCCCAACCAGGAGCTGATGGCGCAGGGCATCGCCAACTTCGTGGTCCCGTTCTTCGGCGGCATGCCCGCCACCGGCACCATCGCCCGCACCGTCACCAACGTGCGTTCGGGCGCCACGTCGCCCGTGGCCGGCATCGTCCATGCCCTGACGCTGGCGGTCGTCGTGCTGGCCGCCGCGCCGCTGGCGCTGCATGTGCCGCTGGCGGTGCTGGCCGGCATCCTGCTCTTCGTCGCCTGGAACATGGGCGAGTGGCGCGAGTTCGGCCACCTGAAGAAATACAGCACGCACTACCGGGTGCTGATGCTGGGCACGTTCTTCCTCACGGTGGTGTTCGACCTGACCGTGGCCGTGCAGGTGGGGCTCGGCCTGGCTTGCGTGCTCTTCATCCAGAAGATGAGCTCCCTCTTCCGCGTGGAGCGGGTCCCCAGCGAGGGCGCGCTGCTGCACTACAAGCTGTACGGTTCGCTGTTCTTCGGCGCGGTCGCGAAGATCGATGAGGTGGTGCAGGCGGTGGAAGACGGCCCTGAGGCGCCGGTGGTGGTGCTGGACGCGCTGCAACTGGTGCACCTGGACACATCGGGGCTGGACGCCCTGCGCCAGCTGCACAAGGCGGTGCTGCTGCGCGCGGGCACGCTGCACCTCGAGGCCCTGCAGCAGCAGCCCGGCGAGGTGATCGAGCGGGCGGGCTTCGGGGCGGAACTGCGGCGCAATGAGGCGTCGGCGGAGGTGGCGGGATAGCGAGGCCTAAAATAGGCCCATGTCCAAGTTCCTCCGCCTTTTCCGCCGGCTCGACTACCAGTCCGACGTCACGCAGTTCATCGAGAAGCTGAAAGAGGAAAAGCCCGAGCTGGAGGCCCAGCAGCGCGCGGGCCGCGCCATCTGGTGGGACAAGAACATCGACCGCGACGCCCAGGGCGAATGGCGCGAGGCGCGCGTGCCGCAAAAGCCCTACGTCTACGGCGACGACCCGCGCCAGCCCCGCTGACGTGGACTCGAGCGCCGCCCTGCTGCCGGAAGCTCCGGCATCCGAGACTTCCGGACTGCCCGAAGTGATCGACCAGGTCGCGCTCGCCCGGCTTTATGGCGAACCCCTGTTCGCCATGCCGCAGGACCTGTACATCCCGCCGGACGCGCTGGAGATCTTCCTCGAAGCCTTCGAAGGCCCGCTCGACCTGCTGCTGTACCTGATCCGCAAGCAGAACTTCAACATCCTCGACATCCCGATGGCCGCGGTGACGCGCCAGTACCTGGTGTACGTGGACGAGATCCGCACGCGCAACCTGGAACTGGCCGCCGAATACCTGCTGATGGCCGCGATGCTGATCGAGATCAAGTCGCGCATGCTGCTGCCGCCCAAGAAGGTGGCGGAAGGCCAGGAGCCGGAGGACCCACGGGCCGAGCTGGTGCGCCGCCTGCTGGAATACGAGCAGATGAAGGCCGCGGCTTTCCGCCTGAACGAAGTGCCGCAGATCGGCCGCGACGTGCTGCGGGCCCAGGTGTTCATCGAGCAGGCGCTGGCGCCGCGCTTTCCCGACGTCAACGTGGTCGACCTGCAGGAGGCCTGGCGCGACATCCTGCGCCGCGCCAACCTGATCCAGCACCACAAGATCACCCGCGAGGAACTGTCGGTGCGCGAGCACATGAGCATCGTGCTGAAGCAGCTGCAGGGCCGCAAGTTCGTCGAGTTCGAGCACCTGTTCGACCCGGCCAAGGGCGTGCCCACGTTGATCGTCACCTTCATCGCCACGCTGGAGCTCGCGAAGGAGACGCTGATCGAGCTGACCCAGGCCGAGGCCTATGCTCCCATCTACGTCCGCCTGGCCTACCAGCCGGCTTGAACCTTGAGCTCCACATCCCCTCGTGATTTCGACGTGCTGATCGTCGGCAGCGGGCTTGCCGGCTTGTCCGCGGCCCTGCACCTCGCGCCCACCCACCGGGTGGCCGTCCTGACCAAGCGCACCATGAGCGACGGCTCCAGCGGCTGGGCGCAGGGCGGCATCGCCGCCGTGCTGGCCGAAGGCGACACCTTCGACTCGCACGTCGACGACACGCTGGTCGCGGGGGCCGGCCTCTCGGACCCCACCGCCACCCGCTTTGTCGTGGAGAACGCGCCGGCCAGCATCGCCTGGCTGCGCGAACTGGGCGTGCCCTTCTCCGAGGAGGATGGCCACCTGCACCTGACGCGCGAAGGCGGCCACAGCGCGCGCCGCATCGTGCACGTGACGGACGCCACGGGCGCGGCCGTGCAGCGGACACTGATCGAGCGCGTCAAGCGCACGCCCAACGTCACCGTGTTCGAGCGCCACATGCTGGTCGACGTGATCATGGCCGGCAAGCTGGGCCTGCAGCCGAACCGTTGCCTGGGGCTGTACGCGCTGGACGAAGCGACCGACGAAGTGGTGACTTTCCGCGCGCCGCACACCATCCTGGCCACGGGCGGCGCAGGCAAGGTCTACCTGTACACGACCAACCCCGACACCGCCACCGGCGACGGCATCGCGGCGGCCTGGCGCGCCGGCTGCCGGGTGACGAACATGGAGTTCATCCAGTTCCACCCGACCTGCCTGTACCACCCCAACGTCAAGAACTTCCTCATCACCGAAGCCGTGCGCGGCGAGGGCGGCCGGCTGCTGCTGCCGGACGGCACGCGCTTCATGCCGAACCATGACGCGCGGCTGGAACTGGCTCCGCGCGACGTCGTGGCCCGCGCGATCGACTTCGAGATGAAGAAGCACGGCCTGGACTGCGTGCACCTGGACATCTCGCACCAGCCGGAAGCGTTCGTGAAAGAGCACTTCCCCAACATTTACGCCCGCTGCCTCGAACTGGGCATCGACATCACGCGCGAACCCATTCCGGTGGTGCCGGCGGCGCACTACACCTGCGGCGGCATCCACACCGACCTGCAAGGCCGCACCGACGCGGACGGCTTGCATGCCGTCGGCGAGACCGCGTACACCGGCCTGCACGGCGCCAACCGGCTGGCCAGCAACTCGCTGGTGGAGTGCATGGTGTTCGCCCGCTCGGCGGCGCTGGACATTATCGCGACGCAGCTGCCGGCCGTGCCGGCGATCCCGGCCTGGGACGACAGCCGGGTGACCGACGCGGACGAGGCGGTCGTCATCTCGCACAACTGGGACGAGCTGCGCCGCTTCATGTGGGACTACGTGGGGATCGTGCGCACGAACAAGCGGCTGGACCGGGCCGCGCACCGCATCAAGCTGCTCCAGGAGGAGATCCAGGAGTTCTACAGCGCGTTCCACGTCACCACCGACCTGCTCGAACTGCGCAACCTCGTGACGGTGGCGGAGCTCATCGTCGATTCGGCCCGCTCTCGACACGAAAGCCGGGGCCTGCATTTCAGCCGCGACTACCCCGACATGGCACCGGTCGCGGTGCCGACGATCCTGAAGCCCGCCTGAAGGCATGAAGCAAGCCCTGCCGCCGGACGCCGCCGAGGCTCCGGCACACGGCAACAGGATCGAAGCCCACTGAGCCGTGCCTGGGTCATTCGGCCCGTTGCTTTTCAGCTGTCCAGGCTTTACAAAACCGGTGTTCACCGGAGCCACGGCCATGTCCATGCGGATCGAAGTCCCTTCTTACGAACGGCCCAAGGCTGCCCTCGGCACCTGGGTGGGTGCCTTGATCGTCGGGCTCTTCGGCGCGGTTTTCATCGTCCTCGGCCTGGACCGCGAGCCCGGCTGGCCCATCTGGATGCTGAGCGGCGGGATCATCACCTGCGCCGCGTTGTTCGCTTTTCTGGTGGCCTTGCGCATGACGTTGAGCGTCATGCGGTTCGGCAAGGTCCACCTGTACCTGGAGAGCGAAGCACGGGTCGGCGCGCCCCTGAAGGCGCTGGTGCGTTTGCCGGCGTCGATGGCCGGAAGCGCGGCGCGCGTCGAGCTCGAAAGCCTCCGGTTCACCCGCAAGCGCGGGGATGAGAGCATGCAGAACGAGGTGATCTGGTCGATCGCGCGGCTGTTTCCCATCCGCGCACGGCGCGGGGCGGCGTATGCCGACATCCGGCTCGACATCCCTGAAGAAAGGGCGGCGACCGACTTGCCGGAGACAGTGCGCCGCTTCCGCCAGATGGACGGGCATGGTCCGGGATCAGAGATCGAGCGAGGTACCACTCATTACGATTGGGAACTTCATCTGCGCGTGGAAGTGCCGGGGGTCGACCTGGAGCGCACCTATCACCTCAAGGTGCTTCCCCAGCGGACGCAAGCCGCTCCACCCGCGCTCGATGCGCTTCCTTCGTCCTGACTCGCACGCCATGACCATCGAACTCGACCACACCATCGTTCCCTCGCACACCGCCGTGGCCTCCGCGGAACGCCTCGCCCACCTGCTGGGCGTGCCTTGGTCCCCGCAGGCGCCCCTGGGCCCGTTTTCGCCGGTGTACCTGAACGACGGCCTGACGCTCGACTTCATCCAGACCGATGAAGCATTCCCCATCTATCACTTCGCCTTCCGGGTCCCGGAGGCGGATTTCGACGCCATCCTCGGGCGCATCCGCGCGGCCGGCATCCCGTTCCGCAGCGACGTGCGCGGGGGCGGCGAAGGCCGGATCAACACGGACTACGGCGGCCGCATGGTCTACTGGAACGAGCCCGACGGCCATCAATGGGAGATCCTCACCGTGAGCTACGCGCGCGCGCCGGCCTGAGGCCTTGGCCGGAGCGGCGACAATCCGGGGATGACTGGTTCCCTCACCGTGGACATCGTGGACGGCGTGCGCGTCGTCGTGCCCGACTCGCTCGATCTGATCACCCCCTTCGTCCTGCTCGAACAGCAGGACTGGTTCGAAGACGAGATCCGCTTCCTGCGCCGTGCCCTGCGGCCCGGCCAGCAGGTGCTCGACATCGGCGCCAACTACGGCGTCTATGCGCTGTCGATGGCGAAGACCGTCGGGCCCTCGGGGCGCGTGGTCGCTTTCGAGCCCGCTTCGGAAACCGCCCGGCTGCTGGCGGCCGGCATCGCCGCCAACGGTTTCGACCAGGTCAAGCTGGAAAAGGCCGCGCTCTCCAGCGAGATCGGCCAGGCGCAGCTGTCGCTGAACCAGGATTCCGAGCTCAATGCACTGGTGCGGGGCGCGGCGGCGCAGGCCGGCGCCAGCGAGACCGTGCCGGTGACCACCCTCGACGAAGCGCTGATGCGCCACGGTTGGCAGTCGATCGATTTCGTCAAGATCGACGCGGAAGGCGAGGAGGCCAGCATCCTGCGCGGCGGGGTGCGGTTCTTCCGCGACCTCTCGCCTCTTGTGCAGTACGAGATCCGTGCCGATGCGGCCGTGCATCTCGGGCTGGCCGACCAGTTCGCGGCACGCGGCTATGCCTCGTACCGCCTGGTGCCTGGCCTCGGTGTGCTCGTCCCGTTCGACCCGCAGGCGACGCCCGACGGCTACCTGCTCAACCTGTTCGCCTGCAAGCCGGACCGCGCGGAACGGCTGGAAGCCGAAGGCCTGCTGCTGCGCGCACCGCCGGCGTCCCCGCCGGAACCCGCGGAAGCCGACGGGTGGCGCCGCTCGCTGGCGGAACTCCCGTATGCCGTCCCGCTCGTCTCCCTGTGGTCGCAGACGGTGGCCGCCGGCGTCAGCGCCGAGGTCGAGCGGGCGCTGGCGCTGCACGCGATGAGCCGCGATGCGGCCCGGCCGCTGGCCGAACGCCATGCCGCGCTGCAGGGGAGCCTGGACGTGCTGCGCACCGTGTGCGGCCAGGACACGTCCTTCATGCGGCTGGCCAGCCTGGCACGCGTCGCCCAGGAAGCCGGCGAACGCGCGCTCGCGGTGAGCGCGCTCGGGCAGTTGGCCAACACCATGAACGAGAACAGGCAGGCCGACGCGCGCGAGCCCTTCCTGGCACCTGCGGCACGCTTCGAGCGGATCGCCCCCGGCGCTTCCTTCGGCAGCTGGATCATGGCCGCCGTGCTGGAGGAGTTCGAACGGCTGTCGCTGTTCTCGGCTTTCTATGCGGAGATGGCGTCGCTGCCGCGGCTCGAAATCATCGAGCGGCTGGGGCTGGGCAGCGAGGAGATGCGGCGCCGCCTCCAGCTGGTGCGGCGCCGCTTCCACCTGCCGGGAGCCTGAGGGGCGCAGACGATGCGCTGCGCCGGGCCGCGCATCGTCACAAGGCCTCTGCCTTGCGCTGCAGGAAGCGCCGCACGGCCTCGTCCCGTTCCAGGCCCGTGGCCAGCCGGTAGGCCTCGGCCGCGCCCGCCTTGTCGCCGCTGCGCGCCAGCAGCTCGGCCCGGGCCGCCCAGTAGGGCTGGTAGTCGCGCAGCCGCGCGTCGCCCTCCAGTTCGCGCAAGGCCGCGAGCCCGGCCGCCGCGCCCTCGGCTTCCGCCAGCGCCACAGCATGGTTCAAGGCCGCGACCGGCGAAGCGGTGAGTGCATGCAACGCCTCGTACAGGATCACGATGGCCGCCCAGTCCGGCGGGCGGCCGAAGCGGCGCATCGCGTGCGCGGACTGCACCGCGGCCTCCAGCTGGTACCGGCCGGGAGCGCCGCGCCGGCTCGCCTGCTGGAGCAGCGCTTCGGCTTCGTCCAGCAGCATCCCATCCCAGCGCGTGGTGTCCTGCAACGCCAGCGGCACGTAGTCGCCTTCCGCGTCCCGCCGGGCGTGCCGGCGCGAATGCGAGTGCAGCATCAGCGCCAGCAGGCCGGCGGCTTCCGGCTCCGCCGGCAGCAGGCTCACCAGCAGGCGCCCGAGCCAGATGGCTTCCTCCGCCAGGTTGCGGCGCCGCGGGTCCGTGCCCTCCGCGTCGGCCCAACCCTCGGCATAGGCCGCGTAGATGGCGCCCAGCACGGCGTCCAGGCGTTCCGCCAGCTGGTGGCGTTCCGGAACATGAAAGGGGATACCCGCCTGCCGGATCTTGGCCTTGGCGCGCACCAGGCGCTGCCCCATCGTCGCAGGCGCGACCAGGAACGCCGAGGCGATGGCGGCCGCGTCGAATCCCAGGACGGTCTGCAGCATCAGTGGCGCCCGCGCCACCGGCTCGATGCCCGGGTGGGCGCAGGCGAAGAGCAGCCCGAGGCGTTCATCCGGCAGCTCCGCCTCCCCGTCCTGGGGCGCGGCCAGCTCCGCCACCAGTTGCAAATGCTCGCTCGCGTGTTCGTCGTGGATTCGCGCACGGACCGCATCGACCATCTTGCGGCGTGCCACCGTGAGCAGCCAGGCTTCGGGCGTCCTCGGGACGCCGTGCACCGGCCAGCCGGCCAGGGCGGCGGCGAAGGCCTCGGACAACGCGTCCTCGGCGCCGGCGAGGTCGCGCGTGCGCGCGGAGAGGAAGGCCACCAGCTTGCCGTAGCTGCGCCGGGCGGCGCCCTCCGCGGCGGCGGCGGTGGCCTCCACGGAAGTCACATCTGCCAAACGGGGCGGACCTCGACTGTGCCGTGGCTGGCGCCGGGGCAGCGTGCGGCCCAGGAGAGCGCGGTGTCCAGGTCCGGCACGTCGATCAGGTAGTAGCCGCCCAGCTCCTCGCGGGTCTCGATGAAAGGGCCGTTCAGCACCTCGGTCTTGCCGTCGCGCACCTTGACGTTGGTGGACATGCTGGCGGGACGCAGGCGGTTGCTGGAGCGCAGCAGGCCGGCTTCGCGCAAGGCCTGCGCGTAGGCGCCATAGGCCGCCAGCGCCTGCGACTGGACGGCGGGCGGGAGGGCGTCGAAGGCGCCATCGTCGGCGTGGATGAACAGCATGTATTCCATGGGAATCTCCTGGTTGGGGAGGCGCGAAATGCGCGACCTGACAATGTCGCCCGGCAACCCTTGCTTTCGACATCGGCCCGGAAATTGATCGCCTCAGGCGGGCTTGACCACCGCATGGGCCGTCGCGAACACCTGCCCGCCGCCAGCGAGAACCGCCTGCACGAAGCACAAGTTGCGCGTGGTGCGGGTGGCCCACCCCTGCCAGGCTGGTGCCGCGCCGGCATCCGCCAAGGCCAGGAACTGCACCGAAAGATCGACCGTGACGACGGTGTCGGTGGCGTAGTGGCCCAGCCCGGTGAGCACCGCCACGGCGTCGAAGCCGGCGGCGATGACGCCGCCATTCAACGCAGCGCTGCCACCACCGCCTTGCAAGCCCCGGTGCGGCCCGGCGGCCAGGCGAACCGACGCAATGGCGTCATCCATGCCCGCTTCGAACTGGAACCACTGGATCTCGCCCCGCCCGTTGAACAGGCGCAGTGCGCGCTCACGCTGCTCCGCATCCAGGCGGAACGGGATCGCCGCTGCCGCCTGAGCGTTCACGCCGCGCCGATCTCCGGCACCAGCGCGCCGGCCGGCTGGCCCGCCTTCAGCGCCGCGGTGAAGGCCAGCATGCGGTCGATCGGCAGGCGCGCGCGCACGCCGACGGCAGCATCCACGAACACCTCGTTCGCGCCGGTCTCCAGGACATGCGCCAGCCCGGCCAGGCCGTTCATCGCCATCCAGGGGCAGTGCGCGCAGCTCTTGCAAGTGGCGCTGTTGCCGGCGGTCGGCGCTTCGATGAACACCTTGCCGGGGTTCAGCGTGCGCAGCTTGTGCATCATGCCGTTGTCGGTCGCGACGATGAATTCCTTCGCATCGAACTCGCGCGCCGCCTTGAGGATGGCCGACGTCGACCCGACCGCGTCGGCCAGCGCCACCACGTCGGCGGGTGACTCCGGGTGGACCAGCACCTTGGCCTTCGGGTATTGCTTCTTCAGGTCCTCCAGCTCGAACGCCTTGAACTCGTCGTGCACGATGCACGAGCCGTTCCAGAACACCATGTCGGCGCCGGTCTGGCGCTGGATGTAGCCGCCCAGGTGCTTGTCGGGTGCCCACAGGATCTTGTGGCCCTTGTCCTTCAGGGCCCGGGCGATGTCGAGCGCGCAACTCGAAGTGACCAGCCAGTCCGAGCGGGCCTTCACCGCGGCGCTGGTGTTGGCGTAGACGACCACGGTGCGGTCCGGGTGCTGGTCGCAGAACGCGGCGAATTCGTCGGGCGGGCAGCCGAGATCCAGCGAGCAGGTCGCGTCGAGGTCCGGCATCAGCACGGTCTTCTCCGGCGACAGGATCTTGGCCGTCTCGCCCATGAACTTGACGCCGGACACCACCAGCGTCTGCGCGGCATGGTCGCGGCCGAAGCGCGCCATCTCCAGCGAGTCGCTCACGATGCCGCCGGTCTCCTCCGCCAGGTCCTGCAGGTCCGGGTGCACGTAGTAGTGCGACACCATCACCGCGTTGCGCTCCTTCAGCAGGCGCTTGATCTTGTCCTTGAGCGCCGTGCGTTCGGCCGGCGACGGTTCCGCCGGCACCCGCGCCCAGGCGTACTTGGTGTCGCAGGCGGCACCGGCCTGCCCGGGCAGCGGATGCTCGTATTCGACTTCCTTGATCGGGATGACGGTGTTCATATTCGGCAACTCATAACGCATGAAAGCCAGGAGCGGCAAACGCGGGCCACCGCGGAACCGGCTCCGCCGGGCCGCTGGTGGCGCCCCCTTGAGGGGGAGGCGCCGCAGGCGCTTCGGGGGTGGGTCATTCCTCCTGCTGGAAACGCATCGAGAAGTCCGTGGCCTTCACGTCCTTGGTCAGCGTCCCGATGGAGATGCGGTCCACGCCGGTTTCCGCAAGGGCGCGCACGCTGTCCAGCGTGACGCCGCCGGAGATCTCCAGGATGGCGCGGCCGGCGTTGATGCGCACTGCTTCGCGCAGCGTCGGCAGGTCCATGTTGTCCAGCAGCACCATCTTCGCGCCGGCACCCAGGGCTTCCTCCAGCTGGGCCAGCGTTTCCACCTCGATCTCCACGAAGCTGGCCTGCGGCGCCACGGCGGCGGCGGCCCGCAGCACCGGCGTCACGCCGCCGGCGGCCGCGATGTGGTTTTCCTTGATCAGCACCGCGTCGTACAGGCCGATGCGGTGGTTGGTGCCGCCGCCGGTCTTCACCGCGTACTTCTGCGCGAGACGCAGGCCGGGCAAGGTCTTCCGGGTATCGACGATTTGCGCTTTCGTGCCCTTCACCGCTTCCACGTAAACCGCCGTCTTGGTCGCCACCGCGCTGAGCAGCTGCAGGAAGTTGAGCGCGGTACGTTCGGCCGTGAGAATAGCGCGGGCCAGGCCGCGGATTTCCACGACCGGCTGCCCCAGCTGGCAGCGCTTCCCTTCCGGCACCGCCCACGTCACGGTGGCCTGCGGGTCCAGCTGCCGCACGGCGGCGACCAGCCAGGGGCCGCCGCACACGACGGCGGCCTCGCGCGCGATCACGAGGGCGCGGGCCCGGCGGGCCGGATCCACCAGGCCGGCGGTGAGGTCGCCCGCACCCACGTCTTCGGCCAGGGCGCGGGCGACGTCCGCACGCGCCAGTTCGGCCAGTGCGGCCGAGGAAAAATCAGTCATCCGGCAAGCATAGCCGCAAGGCCAGGGCTGGGGCGGCGGCAGGGTTACCATCCCCTCCCATGCCCACCGTCGACCAGATCAACAAGCTCATCGTCCCGCTTTTTCCGGGGTTGATGGGCGTCACCATCACCGAAGCCACGCCCGAGCGGGTGGTGGCGACGCTGCTGGTGCGGCCGGACCTGTGCACCGCCGGCGGGATCCTGCACGGCGGCGCGCACATGGCTTTTGCCGACACCCTGGGCGCCGTCGGGACCATCCTGAACATGCCGGAAGGCAAGCGCACGACGACGACCGATTCCAGCACCAAGTTCATCGGCGGCGCGGCGGTCAACACCACCGTCACCGGCGAATGCGTGGCCTTGCACCGCGGCCGCACGACGAACGTCTGGCAGACCAGCATCCGCAACGCGCAGGGCAAGCTCTGCTCCGTGGTGACCCAGACCCAGCTGATCCTGGATTGATCACTGCAAAAATGCTGCGCATTTTTGCAGTGGTTTGATCAGTGAGACCAGGCCCGGCGAAGCCGGATCCTGGCCCCAAGGGAGACCGCGCTGCGCGATGCTCCGCGCGGTCTTCGAAGCGGCAGCCCGGAAGCGCCGAAAAGACCGCGGGAACTGAGGTTCCAAGCTCATCCGTGGATACTATGGGGTGACTGGAGGTCCGTGATGCCGGAACGTTGGAAGGCGGTGTTGGCGGCGCTCTTGCTGGCGGCCTCGGGCTTTGCCGCCGCCGCGCCGACCGAGATCTCCTTCTACTTCCCGATCGCCGTGGGCGGCCCGATGGCCAAGCGCATCGGCGCGCTGGTGGGAGACTTCGAGAAGGAGCATCCGGACATCCGGGTGCGCCCGATCTACACCGGCACCTACAAGGATTCCATCCAGAAGGCCCTGACGGCGCACCGCAAGGGCGCGCCGCCGGACGTCGCGGTGCTGTTCGCGGTGGACATCTACACCCTGGTGGATGCCGACGCCGTGGTGCCGTTCGACGAACTTGCCACCACCGCCGCCGACAAGGCCTGGCTGCAAGGTTTCCAGCCGGCGCTGATGGCCAACAGCCGCGCCGCAGGGCGGACGTATGGCGTGCCGTTCCAGCGCTCCACCATCCTGCTGTACTGGAACAAGAAGCTGTTCCGCCAGGCCGGCCTGGACCCGGAGCGGCCGCCGGCCAGCTGGCGGGAGATGACCGACTATGCGAAGCAGCTCACGCGCCGCAACGCGGCGGGCGGCACGACGCAGTGGGGGCTGCAGATCCCTTCGTCCGGCTTTCCGTACTGGCTGTTCCAGGGGCTGGTGGCCGCCAACGGCGCGGAGCTGATGAACGCCACCGGCACCGAAACCTACTTCGACCAGCCGGCGGCGGTGGCGGCGCTGCAGTATTGGGTGGACCTCGCGCGCGTGAGCCACGTGCACCCGCCGGGCATCGTCGAATGGGGCACGACGCCGGCGAATTTCCTGGCCGGCAAGGCCGCCATGGTCTGGACCACCAGCGGCAACCTGCAGGACCTGAAGGACAAGGCGGGCTTCCCGTTCGGCGCGGCCATGCTGCCGGCTGCGAAGCGGCGCGGTTCGCCCACCGGCGGCGGCAACTTCTACATCTTCCGCAAGAGCGCGCCCGCGCAGCAGCAGGCCGCCTTCCGCTTCGTCAAGTGGATGGTCGCCCCGGAACGCACGGCGCGCTGGGCCATCGACTCGGGCTACATCGCGGTGTCGCGCGCGGCCTGGGAGACGCCGGCCATGCGCAAGCACGTGGCCGCCTTCCCGGCGGCGGCCGTCGCGCGGGACCAGTTGGCCCACGCGGTCGCCGAGCTCTCCACGCACGAGAACCAGCGGGTGACGCAGGCGTTGAACGCCGGCCTGGCCGCGGCACTGACGGGCGCAAAGACTCCCCAGCAGGCGCTGCAGGACGCGCAGCAGGAGGCGATGCGCATCCTGCTGCCCTACCAGCGGTGACACGCTTCCTGCGCTCGCGCCTGCTCAGCTACGTGCTGCCCGGCCTGGTGCTGGTGGGCGCCGGCGCCGTGTCGTACGAGCTGTGGGAGCGCGAGCGGCAGGAGATCGAGGCGGGCCTGCAGGCGGAGTTCGACACGCGTGTGCGTGAGACGGTGAGCCTGTTCCGTGAACGCATGCTGGCCTACGAGCAGGCGCTGCACGCGACCCACGGCCTGTTCGCCACGTCGGCGGTCGTGCAGCGCGGCGACTTCCAGGCCTTCGTCGCGCGGCTGCGCATCGACAGCCATCCCGGCCTGCAGGGCCTGGGCTACTCGCAATACGTGCCGGCCACCGAGCGCGAGCGCCATGTGCGTGCCGTGCGCAGCCAGGGCTTCCCCGCCTATGCGCTGCGACCCGCCGGCGGTGTCGACGAGGTCACGTCCGCCGTCTTCTTCGAGCCTTCCGGCTCCAGCCTGCTCGGCACGCTCGGCTCCGACTACTTCGCCGAGCCCTCGCGCCGCCACGCGATGGTGGCGGCGCGTGACTCCGGCCGTGTCGCGATCTCCAACAAGGTGAAGCTGCCGCACGAGGACGCCCAGCAGGTGCAGGCGGGCTACCGCATGTGGCTGCCCGTTTACCACCCCGGGCGGCCGACCGGCAACGTGCAGGAACGCCGGGCGGCGATCGCCGGCTGGGTCTACGCCGCCTTCAGCATGGACGGACTGACCGGCAACATCCTGGGGGAACGCGCCGACATCGACATCGAGGTGCAGGACGCGGGCGTCGGGCAAGGCGGCGAGCAGGCCGTCGACACGATCGGCGACCGGGTCGGCGGCGAGTCGACGGTGAAGCTGTTCTTCGCCTCGCAGCGGGTCGAGGTCGACGGCTATTCGTGGATGCTGACGGCACGCTCGCTGCCGAACTTCGCGACGCCGGTGGCGCTGAGCAAACTGCAGCTCGTCGCGCGCACCGGCGCGGTGGCGAGCCTGGCGCTCGCCCTGCTCACCTGGTACCTGCTGCGCCGGCGCATCCGCCTGCTGCGGGCCGATGAGGACTTGCGGGCGGCCAAGGACCACGCCGAAGCCGCGAGCGCGGCCAAGACACGCTTCCTGGCGGCGGCCAGCCATGACCTGCGCCAGCCGATCCAGGCGCTCGGCCTGTTCACGGCGACGCTGGAATCGATGGCGCGGCGCCCGGAATTGCCCGGTCCGGAGGTGGCGCACATTGCCGCGCGGCTGCAGCAGGCCGTGCAAGGCCTGGGACGGCTGCTGGACGGCTTGTTCGAGCTGTCCGCCCTGCAAAACGGCGTGGTGACCGTCAGCCGTCGGGCCACGCCCCTGGCCGAGGTACTGGCCGAAGTGAGCACGGCGTTCGCGGGGCCGGCCCGGGAGAAGGGGTTGGAGCTGCGCGTGCGGCTGCCGTCCGCGCTGTGGGTGGACACCGACCCGGTGGTGCTGCGGCGGGTGCTGTCCAACCTGGTGGCCAATGCCCTGCGGTACACGCCCAAGGGCCGGGTGCTGGTCGGCTGCCGGCGGCGGGCCGGAGCGGTCGAAATCCAGGTGCTGGACACCGGCATCGGCATCGCGCCGGACGAAACGGCCAAGGTCTTCGGCGAGTTCTACCAGCCGTCGAACGTGGCGCGCGGGGAGGAGCACGGCATGGGCCTCGGCCTGGCGATCGTGCAGCGGCTGGCCACGCTGCTGGGCGCGGTGGTGCAGGTGCGTTCGGTCCCCGGGCGGGGCTCCGTGTTCTCCGTCAGGCTGCCCAGGATGGCGCTGGCCATCGCGGCCGGCGAACGCTGATCGGACCCGCTACTTCCAGCCGGCCACCTTGTCGCAGGCTTTCACGGATGCGGGATGGTTTTTTTCCCACTCCGAGATCGACAAGGTCTCGTGGTCTTCCATCTGGTCGTTCATGCACGTGCAGTACTTGAGCACGACTTCCCGCCTGGCGCCTTCGGTCTTGTTGTCGGAGATGCACTCGGCGATCGCCTTCTCGTCCTCGGCGCTGGCCTTGTCGCTGGCGCTGGCGCTGGCGGCCCGGCCGCCGGCTTTCGCGGCGCCCGGTTCGGCGTCGGCGGGCGCGCACGCCAGGAAGGCGGGCAGGCACAGGACCAGCAGGGCGGCGGCAAGGCGCATGACGGGTCGGACTCTAGCACCGGCGACTACAGGGGCAGTCGCGGCCCGCCGACAGCCGCGTGACCAGTCTCCGCGAAAATGCGGAAATGAATGCGACCCATGCCCAGGCCGACCCCAGCCGTGCCGAAGTCGATGCCATGGCTGGTGCCACCGTGCTGGAGTTCGGCACCTCGTGGTGCGGCTGGTGCCGGGGCGCCCAGCCGGCCATCGCGAAGGCGCTGGCCGGCCGGCCCGGCCTGCGCCACATCAAGATCGAGGATGGTCCCGGCCAGCCGCTGGGGCGAAGCTACCGGGTGAAGCTGTGGCCCACCCTGGTGTTCCTGAAGGATGGCCAGGAGGTCGGCCGCGTGGTGCGTCCGAATGGCACGGACGAGATGGAGCGGCTGGCGCGCGAGATCGCGGCGGCGTAGCCAGCCGCCACCTTCGCCAGCCTCAGCGGGTCTCCGCCCCTGGATCCCGGCCCATGAGTTCCGCCACGGCTTGGCCGGGCCGCAGCTCGCCATCGAGCAGGCGGACCATGCAACGGGTGATGGGCATGTCGACGTTGAGGCGGCGGGCGCGCGCGGCCACCGTTCTGGCGCTGTAGACGCCTTCGGCAACGTGACCCAGCGAGTCCACCGCCTCTTCGACGGAACGGTCCTGGGCCAGCAGCAGGCCCACCCGGCGATTGCGGCTCAGGTCGCCGGTGGCGGTGAGCACCAGGTCGCCCAGCCCCGACAGCCCCATGAAGGTCTCGGCCCGCGCGCCCAGGGCCACGCCCAGCCGCGTCATCTCCGCCAGGCCGCGCGTGATGAGGGCCGCCCGGGCGTTCAGCCCGAGCGACAGGCCGTCGCACAGGCCCGTCGCGATCGCGAGCACGTTCTTGACCGCGCCGCCCACTTCCACGCCCACCAGGTCGTCGTTCGCATAGACGCGGATGGTCGGGCCATGGAAAGCATCGACCAACGCGGTGCGCACCAGTTCCGACTCACTGGCCGCCACGAGAGCGGTCGGCCGGCCCTGAACGACCTCCTGCGCGAAGCTGGGGCCGCTGAGCGCGCCCGATGCGAGGCCGGGCGCCACTTCGGCGCGGATTTCGTGGCCCAGCAGGCCGCCCGCGGCGTGGACCGGCGCCTCGAAGCCCTTGCACAACCAGGCGACCGGCCGCGTGCAGGCAGCCAACCCGGCCAGCATCGCGCGCAGGCCCGCCATGGGGGTCGCGACGATGACCAGGTCATGCTGCGCCGCCAGCCCGGCGATACCGGACGGGCCGGACGCAAGCACGCTGACGCCCGCGGGCAATGGGAAGCCGGGCAGATAGCGGGTGTTTTCGCGCGTGGCCGCCAGGGCGTTTGCCTGGCCGGCATCGCGGGCCCACAAGGTCACCTGGTGCTGGTCCGCCGCGCGGACGGCCAGCGCCGTTCCCCAGGCGCCGGCCCCCAGCACGAGGATGTTCACGGCGGCCCGGCGGTTTGCCTCAGGCGGTCGCGATGATCTGCGGCGGCTCGGCGGCCTGCAGCGCGTCGGCCTGCTGCTGCTCGTACATGGCCTGGAAGTTGATCTCGGCCATGTGGACCGGCGGGAAGCCGGCGCGGGTGACGATGTCGGCCACGTTGCTGCGCAGGTAGGGGTAGACGATCTGCGGGCAGGCGATGCCCATCACGCCCTGCATCTGCTCTTGCGGCAGGTTGCGGATTTCGAAGATGCCCGCCTGCTTCACCTCGACCAGGAACACGGTGCGGTCCTTGATCTTGGTGGTGACGGTGGCGGACACGCAGACTTCGTACATGCCGTCGGCGGCCTGCTGGGCTTCGACGCCGAGCTGGATGTCCACGGAAGGCTGTTCCTGCTCGAGCAGGATGGCGGGGGAATTGGGCTGCTCCAACGAAGCCTCTTTCATGTAGACGCGCTGGATCTGGAAGACGGGGTCGTTGTTGTCGGCCATGGCGGGGTGCTTTCGATGCGAATAAAAAGCCCGCGGGAACGTGTGGCTCCGCGGGCGGGTCGTCGGTTCAACCGCGCATTATCTCAGGCTGTCGAACCCTGCAATAAAGGCTCGAGGCCGCCCTGGCGGTCGAGGGCCATCAGGTCGTCGCAGCCGCCGACGTGGGTGTCGCCGATGAAGATCTGCGGGACGGTGCGCCGCCCCGTGATCTCCATCATCTTCATGCGTTCCTCGGGCTGCATGTCGACCCTGATTTCCTCGATGGCTTCGACACCCTTGGACTTCAGGACCTGCTTGGCGCGAATGCAGTAAGGGCAAACGGCCGTGGTGTACATCTTGACGGGCTGCATCGTTCTCAAATGGGGGCGTTTCAGGTTTTCTCCAGGGGGAGATTAGCCTCTTTCCACGCGGCCAGCCCACCGCTCAACGCATGAGCCTTGTCGTAGCCCAGGCTCTTGGCCACGCCAAGCGCACGGTTGGCCCGGGCACCCGTGGGGTCCACCAGGATGAGCGGAACCGTCTTGTTCTTGACGACTTCCGTGAGCCGCTTCTCCAGCTCATTGACCGGGATGTTCTTGGACCCCACCACGTGGCCTGCGGCGAACTCCTCCGTCTCGCTGACGTCGACGACCACCGCCTTTTCGCGATTCATCATCAGCACGGCATTGGACGGGCTCACCCCGCCCGCGCTCATCCCCTTGCCGAGGGCCGGCCACAGGAGCATGGCTCCGGAAGTGAACGCCACCAGCAGCAGCATCCAGTTGTCCATGACGAACTTCATTCTTACCTTTCGGTCCTGGCCGCAAGGCCGGGAAACCCGGGATTCTAGAATGTCGGCCATGTACAAGCTCGTTTTGATCCGCCACGGCCAGTCCACCTGGAACCTGGAGAACCGCTTCACCGGCTGGACTGACGTCCCGCTGACCCAGCAGGGGATTGATGAGGCCCGGCAGGCGGGCCGCCTGCTGAAGGCCGGCGGCTGGGACTTCGACGTCTGCCACACCAGCGTGCTGAAGCGCGCCACCCACACGCTCTGGCATTGCCTGGACGAGCTGGACCGCACCTGGCTGCCGGTCGTGCATACCTGGCGCCTGAACGAGCGCCACTATGGTGCATTGCAGGGCCTGAACAAGGCCGAGACGGCCAAGAAGTTCGGCGATGAGCAGGTGCTGGTGTGGCGCCGCAGCTACGACACCCCGCCGCCGGCGTTGGAACCGACGGACCCCCGCTACGAAGGCTCCGACGTCCGCTACGCCAAACTTTCAGCGGGCCAAGTGCCGCTGACCGAATGCCTGAAGGACACCGTCGAGCGGGTCCTGCCCTACTGGAATGAGGCGATGGCGCCAGCCATCCGGGCGGGCAAACGCCTCGTCGTCGCGGCGCACGGCAACTCGATCCGGGCCCTCGTGAAGTACCTGGACGGCATCTCCGACGCGGACATTGTCGGCCTCAACATTCCCAACGGCATCCCGCTGGTCTACGAGCTCGACGCGGACCTCAAACCGCTGCGGCCCCACTACTACCTGGGTGACCCTGAAGCTGCGGCCCGGGCGGCCGCGGCGGTGGCGAGCCAGGGCAAAGCCTGACGAAACCCGGAGGGAGGAGGCGTAGGACGTTTCCTGCGTCTTTACGCGTATTTTTCACACTGGCGCCCCAGCGGCGGGGGAACCAGCGCAAGACGCGCGCGTCAGAGCTACTTCCCAGGTGTATATTGAAGTCGAGAGGAAGTTGACGACCCCATGAGCCACAAACTCAAGATTGCCGGCTGGATTTCCGTAGGCGCGTTGGCCGGCGCGCTGACCACGGTCTCGCTGCAGACCGTCGCGCGTGGCTCCCTGGCCCCGCTGCCGCTCGAGGAGCTGCAGCAGCTCGCGGCCGTCTTCAGCATGGTCAAGTCCGACTATGTGGAGCCGATCGACGAGAAGAAGCTCATCACCGACGCCATTTCCGGCATGGTGGCCAGCCTCGACCCGCACTCCCAGTATTTCGACAAGAAGTCCTTCAAGGAATTCCGCGAGGGCACGTCCGGCCGCTTCGTCGGCGTCGGCATCGAGATCTCGCAGGAAGACGGCCTGGTCAAGGTGGTGTCGCCCATCGAAGGCTCGCCCGCGTTCCGCGCCGGGCTGAAGACCAACGACCTGATCACCAAGATCGACGAAACCGCGGTCAAGGGGCTCACCCTGTCGGAGGCCGTCAAGCGCATGCGCGGCGAGCCCAACACCAAGGTGATGCTGACGATCTACCGCAAGGACGAGAACCGCAGCTTCCCCGTGACGATCACGCGCGAAGAGATCAAGACCGTGTCCGTCAAGGGCAAGGTCATGGAGCCGGGCTACGGCTGGATCCGCCTGTCGCAGTTCCAGGAACGCACGGTCGACGACTTCGTGCGCAAGGTCGAAGAGATCTACAAGGCCGAGCCCAACCTCAAGGGCCTGGTGCTGGACCTGCGCAACGACCCGGGCGGCCTGCTCGACGCGGCCGTGGCGATTTCGGCCGCCTTCCTGCCCGAGAACGTCAACGTCGTGTCCACCAACGGGCAGCTGGCCGAGAGCAAGTTCGTCTACAAGGCCGCGCCGGAGTTCTACCAGCGCCGGGCCGGCAGCGACCCGCTGCGCAAGCTGCCTGCGGCCATCAAGAACGTGCCACTGGTCGTCCTGGTGAATGAAGGCTCGGCTTCCGCCAGCGAAATCGTCGCCGGTGCGTTGCAGGACCACAAGCGCGCCACCATCCTCGGCAGCCAGACCTTCGGCAAGGGCTCCGTGCAGACCGTGCGTCCGCTGGGCCCGGACACCGGCCTGAAGCTGACCACGGCGCGCTACTACACACCGAACGGCAAGTCGATCCAGGCCAAGGGCATCGTGCCGGACGTGATGGTGGACGAGTCCGAAGAAGGCAACGTGTTCTCCGTCCTGCGGACGCGCGAGGCCGATCTCGACAAGCACCTGGGCGCCGGCCAGGGCCCTGAGGTGAAGGACCCCGCACGCGAGAAGGCGCGCGAGGAAGCCCGCAAGAAGGCCGAAGAGGAAGCCAAGAAGGGTCCGGACGCGCGCCGGCCGCCCGAGTTCGGCAGCGACAAGGACTTCCAGCTGGTCCAGGCGCTGAACCAGTTGAAGGGCCGCCCGGTGCTCGTCAGCAAGACCCAGGTGGTCGAGAACAAGGGCGAGAAGAAAGAGAATTGACCTGACGGCGCGCCGCGAGGCGGCGCAAGTCAGGTCATCCCGGCGCAGGTGACGCGCAGCGTCATCCCCGCGCAGGCGGGGACCCAGAGAGCCAGCCGACAAGGCTGGCTTTTTGTTTGGCCTCACAATTCCCCGATGACCGACGAGCAACTGCTGCGCTACTCCCGGCACCTGCTGCTGGACGAGATCGGCGTCGAAGGCCAGCAGCGCATCCTCGACGCGCACGCGCTCGTCATCGGCGCCGGCGGGTTGGGCTCGCCGGTGGCGCTGTTCCTGGCCACGGCCGGCGTGGGCCGCATCACCCTGGTGGACCACGATGCCGTCGACCTCACCAACCTGCAACGGCAAATCGCGCACACCACCGAACGCATCGGCCGGCCGAAAGCCGAATCCGCGCGCGATGCGGCGGCCGCCATCAACCCGGAGGTGCTGGTCCGGCCGCTGGTGTTGAAGGCGGACGCCCAGTTGCTGGACGACCTGGTGCCGCAAGCGGACGTGGTCATCGACTGCTGCGACAACTTCGCCACCCGGCATCTGGTGAACGCCGCGTGCTTCCGCCATGGCAAGCCGCTGGTGTCGGGCGCGGCGATCCGGTTCGACGCGCAGGTCAGCGTGTTCGATCCGCGCGACGCGGCCTGTCCTTGCTATGCCTGCGTCTTTCCGGCCAGGCAGCAATTCGAAGAGGCTCTTTGCGCGACGCTGGGCGTGTTCGCGCCGCTGGTGGGCATCGTCGGCAGCCTCCAGGCGGCCGAGGCGCTCAAGCTGCTGGCCGGCGTGGGCAGCTCGCTGGCGGGGCGGCTGCAGATGCTGGACGCGAGATCCATGGAGTGGAGCGAGATGCGGGTTCGGCGTGATCGGGCGTGCGTGGTTTGTGCCGAGCGCACGGTCATCGGATGAATGCTGGGGTGGGGGGGGGGGGGGGGGGGGGGCCCCCCCCCCCCCCCCCCCCCGCCCGGGGGCCCCCCCCCCCCCCCCCCCCAACCCCAGCAATCACAGGACCCCGTCCGCGACTTCGAGGCCATCGACCCGCGCCTGCCGCTCCAGCGCCAGCCGCCGCGCCCCCGCCAACCGCACGCCCTCATCCACCAGCATCTCGGCCAACAGCGCCTCGATGCGCTCGTCATAGGCGCCTCGGCCAGCCAGCGCACCGGGGTCGATGAGCAGGAACGCTTGGCCGATGCGCGGCGCATTGCCTTCGTCGACGAAGAAGGAAGAGGCTTCGAAGCCCAGCCGGGCTCCCGTGAGCGCGGTCACCAGCAGTTCGACCACCAGCGCCAGCATCGCGCCCTTGGGCGACGATGCGGCGCCGATCGGCAGCATCGAACCTTCCAGGCCCGCGCGCGCGTCGGTGGTGGGCTGCCCGTGCTTGTCCAGGGCCCACCCCGTGGGGATGGCTTCCCCCTTGCGCGCCGCCACCATCAACTTGCCACGCGCCACCTCGGACAGCGACAGGTCGATGAGCAGCGGATCATGGCCGGGCCGGGGAAAGATGGCCGCCATGGGATTGGTCCCGAACACCGGATGCCGGCCACCGGCGGCGGGCATCGCGGCCGGGGAATTGGCAAACCCCAGGCCGACGAGGCCCGCCTCGGCGGCGGGCCGCAAATGATCCACCAGCACACCGGCGTGGTGGCTGCTGGTCACGCCGGCGAAGCAGACACCCATTTCACGAGCCACGGCAATGCCGCGCTCCACGGCCAGCGCGCAGGCCGGGAAGGCCAGGCCTTGTCCCGCATCCACCAGCAGCGCGGCGCCGTGCTCGCGCACGACGCGGGCCTGGGCCCGGCCGTCGGCCCGCCCGTTGCGCAAATGGGTGGCGTACTGCTTCACTCGCCCCAGGCCGTGCGACGCGATGCCCTGCGCTTCCGCGAGCACCAGCGCCTGCGCCGTGGTGCGCGCCATCTCGAAGCTCGCACCCGCCTCCTGCAAGGCGGCGGTCGCACGCTCCACCGCTTCGGCCAGCGACAGCCGCGGCATCTTCAGGCCGATTCGTAAAGGCGGGTCAGCACGAACTCGCGGTGGCCCAGCGCCTCGGCGGCCGTCAGCCGGCCGTTCGCGGTGCGCAGCATCGATTCGAGCAGGCGGTCGCCGGCGTCATCCAACGTCATCTCACGCTGCAGCAGGCCCGTGACATCGACATCGACGTGCTCGCTCATGAGCCGCACCGTGCGCGGGTTCGCGCAGATCTTGATCACCGGAAGGATCGGATTGCCGATCACGTTGCCTTGCCCCGTGGGGAAGAAGTGCACAGCGTAGCCCGACGCCGCGCACAAGGTCACCATCTCCGCGGCGGCACTCGAGGAATCCATGAACCACAGGCCAGGGTGCGTCGGGATTTCGGCCTTGTCCAGCACGCCGTCGACCGTGCACTTCTTGCCGATCTTCTGGATGTTGCCGAGCGCCTTCTCCTCGATGGTCGTCAGGCCGCCGGCGATGTTGCCCTTGGTCGGTTGCGACTCCGAGAGGTCCGAGGTCTTGTGGCGCTCGATCACCTGCTGGTAGCGGTCGAACATGAACATGAACTTCTGGCGCACCGCATCGTTGGCGCACCGCGCCGCCACGATCTGCTCGCCACCGGTGAGCTCGGTCGTCTCGCCGAAGCACAGCGTCGCGCCGTGCGCGTGGAGCTTGTCGAAGGCATTGCCCACCGCCGGGTTGGCGCCGCAGCCGGAGGTGGTGTCCGACTCGCCGCATTTGGTGGAGACCCAGAGCTCGTCGATGGCACAGCGTTCGCGCTGCTTTTCGCTGGCCCACTGCACGTATTCGCGGGCGGCACGGCTGGCTCGCATGATCGTCTCGTGATCGCCGTGGCCTTCGATGCCGAAGCCACAGACCGGCTTGCCGGTGGCGGCGATGCCGTCGACCACCTTCTTGGTCCAGCCGTCCTCGATGCCGATCACCACCACGGCCGCCACGTTCGGGTTGCAGCCGGTGCCGATGAGGGTGCGGAAGTGCAGTTCGAGGTCGGCGCCGAACTGCAGCCGCCCGTAGGGGTGCGGGATCGCGAGCGCCCCCTTGATGTTGTGGGCCACCGCCTCCGCCGCCGCGTTGGACAGGTCGTCCAGCGGCAGGACGATGACGTGGTTGCGCACGCCCACCCGGCCGTTCTCGCGGCGGTAGCCCAGGAATGTGGTGTCTTTTTGGATGATCGCCATGTTGCCTCCGAGGTTCACCAACGCTGGGTCTTGATGTTGTGGACGTGCGCGTGCTCGCCGGCGGCGATGGGCTTCACCACCTTGCCGATGGCGATCCCGTACTTGATGGCGGCATCGCCCTCGGCGAGGTCGGCCAGCGCGATCTTGTGCCCGATGGGGATGTCCTGGCGCGCCTGCAGGGTGATGGTGCGGTCGTCGTCCATGATCCAGCCGTTGAGTGGCTGGCCGGCCTGGACGCCTTCGACGACGACGACCGCGACGGTGTCGCGGGCGTCATGAAGGATGAAATGGATCATTCGGGGTCTCCTCGCTGCCGCGCCGTCGGGCGCGTGCAAAAGGAGGGAGTGTAGGGCCCCCGCGACAGGGCCGCGCGGCGGGATCAGTCGGCGAACAACGAGGCCAGCACGGTCTCGTACGCCGGCGCGGCATGCGCCATCTCGAGCTCGGCGTGCCCAGGCTCCCCCAGCGCCATCAGCGCGGCGGCCAGCAGTGTCCCGAAGAAGACGACGGAAGATTCGACCAGCAATTTCATGGAATGAGCCCCTCGGCCTCTCGGATGTCGGCCTTGTTGCGTTGCACTATTCCAGCGGCGCAGGCACTTGGCAGTCAGCGCACGGCACAGGCACCTGTGCGGCCAGGCCTACAAGAACGAGAATGGGGAGGTAGGAGAGCTCCTACGTGGTGCCCCGGGTCGGGCTGGCACAATGCCCCCGGGACGGAGGCGCCGCACCGCGGCCAATCGTGGAACTGAGAACCTACATCGTCGAGGACAACGCCACCATCCGCGAGAACCTGATCGGGACGCTGGAGGAGTTGGCGTCCGTGCGATCGCTCGGCTGGTCCGAGACCGAGAACGAGGCCAAGGCCTGGTTCGCCGCCCACCACGCCCAATGGGACCTCGCGATCGTCGACCTGTTCCTCAAGCAAGGCAGCGGCCTGGGCGTGATCGACGCGTGCCGGCAGCGCAACGCAGGTCAGCACCTGGTCGTCCTGAGCAACTATGCGACGGCGGACATGCGCAACCGCTGCAAGGCGCTCGGCGCCGATGCCGTCTTCGACAAGTCCAACGAGATCGACGCGCTGGTCGACTACTGCCTCGCGTTGAGCGAGGAGCCGCGGCCCCAGGAGCCGGGCTCCTAGTCGATCAGCTTGTTCTTGAGCGCGTAGTACGTCAGGTCGCTGTTGGACGAGAGATTCATCTTCTCCATCAGCCGCGTGCGGTAGGTGCTCACGGTCTTCACCGACAGCGACAGCGCTTTCGCGATGTCACCCGCCGTCTCACCCTTGGCCAGCTTCAGGAAGACCTGGAACTCGCGCTCGGAGAGCTGTTCGTGCGGCGCGCCGCCTTCCTTGCGATTCAGCTGCTGCGCCAGCAGTTCGGCGACCGCGGGCGAGATGTAGCGCCGGCCCAGGGCGATGGTGCGGATCGCGTTGACGATCTCCATCGGCTCGCACTCCTTGTTCAGGTAGCCGCTCGCACCCTGGCGGATGAGGTTCATCGCGTAGTGCTCTTCGGGATACCCGGACAGGATCAGGATGCCCACGTCCGGCGCTTTGGCCCGGATCATTCCCAACGCGTCGATGCCGCTCTGGCCCGGCATGGACAAGTCCATCACCAGCACGTCCATTTCGGTCGTGCGAACCAGGTCGATGGCTTCGCGGCCACTGGCCGCCTCGCCGGCGACCCGCAGGTCGACCTGTTCGGAAAAGAACTGTTTGAGCCCCGAACGCACGATGGCGTGGTCATCCACAATGCCGACTTTGATCATGCTTCACCTTTTCGTGACGTCACACCCTGAATTTCATTGTGCGCCACTTCCGGCTGGAAATGGCCTACCCTTGAGTCGTGACGTGTGCGGATTCTATGCATAAGGATGAGGTTTCAGGTTGAAACTGCTTTCGTCTTTCTCCATGCCTCGTGTAGGCGTAAGCCTCATCCTCGCGGCATTTGCAGCCCTGGTGCTCATCGGCATCAACGAAACCGGTTATTTGCGCTCGCGCGACGCACTGACCGAAATCGATGGTTACACCCGGACACGAAGCGACGTCAGCCGCCTGTTGCAACACGTGCTGGACGCTGAAACCGGGTCGCGCGGCTATCTTCTGACGGGCGACCCCCGTTACCTGGAGCCGTACAACGCCGCCGTGGCGGAGATCGGCCAGAACCTGGACAACCTGCACAAGACCTATGCGCCGGGCGCGCCCGAACTGGCGACGGTGTCGGAGCTGACACGCAACATCCAGCGCAAGCTGGCGGAAATGGACATGTCGGTGCGCATGCGCAAGCAGGGCAACGAGGATGCCTGGAAGTTCGTGCTGATGACGGACATCGGCAAGGAGCACATGGACGCCATCCGGGCCCAGGCGGCCAAGTTGATCAACAGCGCGACCAGCAAGATGGAGGCGGCGCAGGACCAGGTGGAGCAATCGCTGCGCTTCTCGCGCATCGGCATCGCGGCGGTCGCGCTGGCGGGCCTGCTCGCCTTCTATCTCTACCTGCGCCAGACCACCGCTCTCAAGCTCGCCGGGGAACAGCAGCAGGCGGTGTTGCAGCAGGAGCGCGACCTGCTCGAAACCCAGGTGCGCGACCGCACGGCCAGCCTGGCCGAACTCGCCACCCACCTGCAGCAGGTGCGTGAGGAAGAGCGGGGCCACCTGGCGCGCGAATTGCATGACGAACTCGGCGCCCTGCTCACGGCGGCCAAGCTGGACGTGGCCCGGCTGAAATCGAAACTCGGCGCCGCCAACACGCCGGACATCGGCCAGCGGCTGCAGCACCTCACCGAATCGCTCAACAGCGGCATCGCGCTGAAGCGGCGCATCATCGAGGACCTGCGGCCGTCGTCGCTGTCGAACCTCGGCCTGACCGCCGCCCTCGAGATCCTGGCGCGCGAGTTCGCGGAACGCTCCGGCATCGAGATCGTGTGCACGCTGGAGACGGCGGAACTCGACGAGTCGCGGCAGCTCACCATCTACCGGCTGGTGCAGGAGTCGCTGACCAACGTCGGCAAGTATGCGGAAGCGAAGCAGGTCGACATCAGCCTGCGCGACTACAGCAACCACGTCGAAGTGGAGATCAAGGATGACGGGAAGGGTTTCGACACCCGCAGCGCCCGACCCTCCAGCCACGGCATCGCCGGCATGCGCCACCGCGTCGAAGCCGCCGGCGGCCGCCTGACGGTGGTCTCGCGTCCCGGCAACGGCACGCGCATCGCGGCCGTGCTGCCCAAGCCCGTCGCGCCCACCCCCGCACCCGCCGCGCCCGCGGCGACCGCCGACGCCACCTGACGGCGCATCGCCTGTAGTCGCGCGCCTACGCGCACCCAACGTCACTGACTACACCCGGTCACGCCGGGTACTGATCCAAGCGCGGCCGTAGGTGCCTAAGCTTGCGGCACGCCACGTTTCACCACAGAGGAACCCCATGACCCCGCAAGAAAAGACCGCTTCCATGCTGGACAACACCCGCCAGATCGCCACGCACGCGATGGAACGAGCCGAGGGCGCCATGAAGGATTGGCGCGACACCGTGCAGGGCGTCACGCACCGCGGCGTGAACACGTTGAGCGACAGCGCCGCCGCCGCGCAACGCCAGCTGGGCCTGTACGCGCAGAACAGCACGCGCTACGTGGCCGAGCACCCGATGAAGTCGGCCTTGATCGCCGCCGCCGTCGGCGCCGCGGTCGCGGGCCTGGTGCTCGCGTTGCGCCATCGCCGGAACAACGACAACTCCTTCTGAGCATCGCCGCCATGGTGCACCCGATCTTCTCCGTTCTGATCAGCAAACCCGAGCTGGTGATGGAGCACGTCGCCGGCTACGCCTCGCTGATGCGGGATGAAGCCTCGACGGTCGGCCTCGTGGTCGCGAAGCGGGCCGTCGCCTGGTGCGTCGCGCTGTTCGGGCTGCTGGTGTTCCTGATCCTCACCGGCGTCGCGGCCATGCTGGCCGCGCTGCACGGCGCGTTCCACTGGATGCTGATCGTGGCACCTGGGATCGCGCTGGCGGTCGCCATCGGGGGCTGGACGGTGGCGCGCCAGCGCCTGCCGGAAAAGGCGTTCACCGAGCTGAAGGCGCAGCTCGATGCCGATGCGCAGGCACTGCGCGCGATCGGCGCGCGTTCGTGAACGCCGGCCCGCGCGGAAAGGCCTGCCATGTCTGAGGCCACGGACAAACTGGCCCGCAGCCGCCTCGCCATCGTGGACCACATCCACCGGCGGGAGCGCCGGCACGATCCCCGCGAAACGCCGGCGCCGCCGGGCTTCGGCCTGGGTGGCGATGCGGAGCCGCCGGATCCTCCCGATCCGGGCAGCGGCTGGCTGGGGCACATGAAGCACGCGGTCAAGACCTGGTGGCGCTACCACCCGGCGCACATGGCAGTCGACATCGCCACGCCCATGCTGCAAGCCTATGCCCAGCGCAAGCCGGTGCAACTGCTGGCCATTTCGGCGGCCGCCGGTGCGGTGCTCACGTTCGCACGGCCCTGGAAACTCATTTCGCTCACGACCATCGCTGTCGCCGTCCTGAAATCGTCACAACTCTCGGGCCTGCTGATGGCCGCGATGTCGGCGGCGGACTATCGCAAGGACAACGACCGACCCGGATGAACGCAAGCCGGGCCGCGTGGTGCGGCGGCCCGGTATGCATTTTGGCAAGACCGCACTGGAAACCAACTTCAACTTTTAGGGAGCTCCACATGAAACAGACTCGCGCCATTGTCCTGGCCATCCTCACCGGCATCACCCTGGCCTCCACCGGCTGCGCCGTGATGCGTGGCCAGACCGACGCCGGCACTTATGTCGACGACCGCGCGATCAGCACCGCGGTGAAGGCCAAGCTGCTCGAAGACAAGATGGTCGGCGGCATGTCGATCAACGTCGACGTGCTGAACGGCTCGGTGGCCCTGTCCGGGTTCGCCAAGTCCGGCGCGGAGAAGTCCCAGGCCGAAGCGCTCGCCCGCAGCACCAAGGGTGTGCGCGAAGTCCGCAACAACCTGGTCGTGCGCCCGTAAGCCGGCAAGCCCGTCCACCAGCTGACAGGGGGCAGGTGCGCCAACGCGCGCCTGCCTTTTTTTCATGAAAACATTCCATTGCCAGTATTGCGGCCACCCGATCTTCTTCGAGAACGTGAAGTGCCTGCAGTGCGGCAGCGCCCTCGCCTTCCTGCCGGACCGGCTTTCCATGGCGGCTCTCGAACCCGTCCCGCGCGGGGAGGGTCTGTGGCGCCCGCGCATGCGCCGCAAGGGAGCGGCCTCGCAAGCCAGGTACCGCCTGTGCAGCAACAGCGCGCAGCTCCAGGCCTGCAACTTCGCCGTGCCGGCCAGCGACAGCAATCCGCTGTGCGCGTCGTGCCGCCTCACGCGCGTGCTGCCCGACCTGTCGCAACCGGACAACCACGAACGCTGGTACCGGACCGAGGTCGCGAAGCGCCGCCTGTTCTACACACTGGCCAAGCTGGGGCTGCTCTCCATGACGCCCCCCGACGGTGCCGCCGACGGGCCGGTGTTCGAGTTCCTCGCCGATCTACCGGGCCAGCAGGTGATGACGGGCCACTGCAACGGCGTCATCACGCTGAACGTGGCCGAAGCGGACGACACCGAGCGCGTGCGCCGGCGGGTCGAGATGCACGAGCCCTACCGCACGCTGCTCGGTCACCTGCGCCATGAGTCCGGCCATTACTACTGGGACCGGCTGGTGCGCGATGGTGGCCGCGTCGACGCGTTCAGGGAAGTCTTCGGCGACGAGCAACTGGATTACCAGCAGGCCCTGCAGGACCACTACGCGCGCGGCGGCGCCGTGCCGGGCTGGCAGGACAGCTTCGTGAGCGCCTATGCGACGGCCCACCCCTGGGAGGACTGGGCGGAAACCTGGGCGCACTACCTCCACATGGTCGACCTGCTCGAAGCCGCGGCCTCGTACAACACCAAACTCAGCATCCCCGGGAACGAGGGTGAAGTCGAAGAGGTGATCAACCCCCTGGAAACCGGGCTGCCGGACTTCAACGTGCTGGTGGACCAATGGGTTCCCGTGACCCTGCTCGTGAACAGCCTGAATCGCAGCCTGGGTCAGGAGGACGCCTACCCCTTCGCGCTGTCCGCGGGTGCCCTGGAGAAGCTGCGCTTCGTGCACGACGTCATCCGTGAAACCAAGGAGCAGATGACCTTGCACGCGCCGGCCGCGCAGGCGGTGGCAGCGGCGCCAGAGGCTGCGGATCCCGCTGCGGCGGCACCGGCGCCAGCCCAGATGTGACAAAGCCGCCCCACGGGGCGGCTTCATTTCGCAAGGGCGATTTCAGCCGAGCGTGAGCTGGTTGTCCACCGACTTCACATCCTTCACATGGCGCACCACCTCGGCGGCGCGTTCCTTGGCGGCCGGATCCGGGGCGGTCCCGCGCAGGGTGACGGTGCCCTCCCTGGCATCCACGTCGATCTTCAACGCGCTCAAGTCCGGGTCGGCCGCCAGCGCCGATTTGACCTTGACGAGGATCTGCGCGTCCTGCCCCAAGCCAGTCTCGGCGCCCGCACCCATGACACTGGTGTCGGCCGGCCGCACGGTCTCGTCGGTTTCCGTCTTCACTTCACCCACCACGGCAGGGCCCTGGAGCGCGGGGTTGGTGGGATTGCCGTTGGCGTCGGCCGTGTCGATGCGGTCGCCGCAGGCGCCCAGCGCCAGCAGCACGGCGAGCGACGAGGCCACGGCGAGGGTCTTGCCCAGCTGTCTCATGTTGATTTCCTTGTTCCGATCATCCTGAAATGGGACGGGCTTGCGTCCCGGCTCAGTCAATGTAGGCAGCCGCCGCCGCTGGGCCAGTCGGGCGGCGCCGGAAACGGATGTAGGACGCGCGACTTCAGGACGAAGTGTCCGCCTCCATGTCACGCAGGATGCGGTCGAGCCGCTGCGACAACTGCTCGGTCGACAGCTTTTCGCGAAAGCGCTCCACCATCAACGGCAGGCTCATGGGGCTGGGATGCCGCAGCGGCACGAAATCCATGCGCTTGTCCCGCATCCGCTGCAGCGTGGCGCCGAGCCGCGAAATTTCCAGCTCCTGGCTCAGCACTTCGCGTTCGGCCTGCGTCAGCAACAGGTTGGCGGCGTCGTACTTGCGGAACACTTCGAAAAAGAGGCCGCTGGACGCCTGCAACTGCTTGTTGCTTTTGGGCTGGCCGGGGTAGCCGGACGACACCAGCCCCGCGACGCGCGCGATTTCCCGGAAGCGCCGCTGCGCCAGCTCGGAGGAGTTGAGCGAAGCCAGCACGTCGGCCATGAGGTTGCGTGCCGCGAACATCCGCCCGCTCGTCACGGGCTCCACCTCGAACGGCTCGGCGCTCACGAGCTCGAAGCCATAGTCGTTGATCGAGATGCTGAAGGTGTTGGGCTTGTCCCGCGCCAGGCGCCAGGCGAGCAGGCTGGCCAGCCCCAGGTGCACATTGCGGCCTGCGAAGGGGTAGACGTAGAGATGCTGCCCTTCGCGCGACTGGAAGGCCTCGACCAGCAGCGTGGTGGGCGTGGGAATGCGCGAGAGCCGCTGCTGTGTCTGCAGCATCGGCCGCGCGGCTTCCAGTTCGGGCTCGAAGAAGTCGCCCTGCGCCGCCGCTTGCATCATCTCGAGCACGGCGTCGCTGAGCTCGGTGGAAAGCGCCATCTTGCTGCCCTGCCAGGTGGGCACGGTGCCCTTGTTGCGTGTGGCCTTGCGCACGTACGCGGCCATCTCGCGCACCCGCACGAACTCCAGCAGGCGGCCCGCGAAGAAGAAGCAGTCCCCGGCCTTGAGCCGGGCGATGAAGCCCTCCTCCATGGTGCCGAGGGTCTTGCCACTCAGGTACTTCACCTGGATCGCCGCGTCGCTGACGATGGTGCCGACACCGAGCCGGTGCCGCTTCGCAACGCCGCGGTCGGTGACGCGGTACACGCCATCCTCTCCGCGCACGATGCGGTGGTATTCCGGATAGGCGCCCAGGCTCTCGCCGCCGCGTTCGCAGAAAGCCAGCGCCCAGGCGAACTCCGCCTGCGAGAGATCGCGGTAAGCCCACGCGGTCCTCACTTCGGCAAACAAGGCTTCGGGCGTGAAACCGCCGCCCAGTGCCACGGTCACGAGGTGCTGCACCAGGACGTCGAATGGCTTCTCGGGAGATTCACGCTTCTCCACGCGGCCGACCCGCGCCGCCCAGCGCGCGGCCGCGGATTCGATGATTTCCATCGTGTTGGTCGGCACCAGCGTGATGCGGCTCGGGCGCCCCGGCGCATGGCCGCTGCGGCCGGCGCGCTGCAGCATGCGGGCGACGCCTTTGGCCGAGCCGACCTGCAGCACGCGCTCCACCGGCAGGAAGTCGACGCCGAGGTCGAGCGACGAGGTCGCCACCACCGCGCGCAGGGTGCCCTGCTTCAGGCCCTGCTCGACCCATTCGCGGGTGGCCTTGTCGAGCGAACCGTGGTGCAGCGCGATGTGGCCGGCCCAGTCCGGCCGCTCCTCCAGCAGCAACTGGTACCAGATCTCGGCCTGCGAGCGCACGTTGGTGAAGACCAGCGTGGTGCCGGAGCGCTCGATCTCCTCCACCACCGGCACTTTCATGCGGGCACCGAGATGGCCGGCCCAGGAGTACTTGCCCGGGTCGGGCGGGATCAGCGTGTCGATCGCCAGGGTCTTGTCGATGCGCCCCCGCACCAGGCGCGGCGCGGGCCGCGGATCCGGCGCGCACAGCACCTGCATCGCCTGCTCCAGGTTGCCCAGCGTCGCGCTCAGTCCCCAGGTCACCAGCGCCGGCTGGAACGTGCGCAAGCGTGCCAGCGCCAGCTGCGCCTGCACGCCGCGCTTGCTGCCGATCAGTTCGTGCCATTCATCGATGACCACGTATTCGACCGACGACAAGGTTTCGCGGGCGTTTTCGCGCGTGAGCATCAGCGTCAGCGATTCCGGCGTCGTCACCAGCACCGTCGGAAACTTGCGGTCCTGCCGGGCCCGTTCCGCGCTGGGCGTGTCGCCGGTGCGCAGCCCGATGCTCCAGGTGGGCGCCAGCTCACGCAGGGGCTCGGCCAGCGCCTTCGTCGTGTCCGCCGCCAGCGCCCGCATGGGGGTCAGCCAGACCACGCGCAGCGGTTCCGCCGCGCGGCCCGGCGGATAGCGCCCCAGCAGCGCTTCGAGCATGCCCAGCCAGACGGCGTAGGTCTTGCCCGAACCGGTGGTGGCGTGCAGCATGCCGCTGCGGCCTTCGGCGACCGCCTGCCACACCTCCTGCTGGAAGGCGAACGGCTCCCAGCCCCGGCCGGCGAGCCACGCCTGCAAACGTTCCCCTGCCACCGTCATCCAGTCGCGGTCCGCCCGCGGCCACCCCGGTGCCGGTCGGCTTTGGGCAATTCCGCCTGGGCCATCAGGGTTTCCGCCCGTTGCTGCAGTGCGGCCAGTGCCGTGTCGAGCAAAGCCACATCGGCGTCCGGCAATGCCGTCAGCAGGCTCTGGTTGATCTCGCGCACCAGCGGAAACAGCTCGCCGTAGAGCGCATGGCCCGCATCGGTGAGGGCCACGCTGGCCTGGCGCCGGTCACCGGTGCCGGTGGCGCGCCGCACCAGCTTCTTGGCCACCAGGGAGGTGATCGCGCGCGAGGTGCGGGCGCGATCCAGCTGGGCCCGCTCGGCCAATTGCGAGGACAGCAGGCCCGGCTCCTGCACCAGCGCGCCGATCACCCGCCACTCGCGCCGCGTGATGCCGAAGCGGCCCTCGCACAGGCGGATCACCATCCCGCCGGCCACCTGCAGGGCGCGGTTCATCCGGTACAGCAGCAAATCATCCAGTGCCTGCGGATGAGCGAGCCTGGAAGGCATAGGGTTTGTGCGGTGAACGATTGATTTGAACAATCAATTGTGGGGCAACTAGAGTGTGGATGGTCCGCGCGCGCGAACCCCACTCCGAAAGACCCCATGCACCTCCGCACCCCCTTGCTCGCCGTTTGCGCCATCGCACTCACTTCGTTGCTGGCCGGGCCGGCCGCCGCCCAGGACAAGCCGCCCTTGAAGATCCTGGTCGGTTTCCCGCCGGGCGGCTCGGCCGACCAGATTGCGCGCCTCGTCGGTGACGCGATCCGCGACGACTTCGCGCAGGTCACGGTCGAGAACCGGCCCGGGGCGGGCGGTCGCATTGCGGTGACGGCGGCGAAGAACGCCAAGCCCGATGGCCAGACCGTGATCATCTTGCCCAGCGGACCGATGGTCCTGTACCCCCACGTCTACAAGAAGCTCGACTACGACGCGGTGAAGGACTTCACCCCCGTCTCGCTGATCGCGCATTTCCAGTTCGGCGTGGTCTCCGGCCCGGCCAGCGGCGCGAAGAGCGTCGCCGAGATGCTGGCCAAGGCCAAGGCCGATCCGAAGACCGCCACGTATGGGTCACCCGGGCTCGGCTCCCTGCCGCACTTCATGGGCGTGCTGATGGAGCAGAGCAGCGGCGCGTCGTTCACGCACGTCCCGTTCCAGGGCGGCGGGCCGGCCAACACGGCACTGCTGGGAGGCCACATCGGCTACAAGTTCGACGTTGTCTCGGAGACGGCCGAATTGCACCGCTCGGGCAAGGTGCGCATCATCGCGGTGACGGGGCCGCGGCGCGACCCGCAGGTGCCCGAAGTGCCGACGCTGAAAGAGTCGGGCGTGAACATGGAAGCCACCGCGTGGTTCGCCATGTACGCACCGGCCGGCGTGCCGCCGGAGGCTCTGGCACGGCTGGAGCGCGCCGTGTCGGGCGCGGTGAAGAAGCCCGCCATGCAGGAACGCCTGCTCAAGCTGGGCTACGAGCCGGTGGGCTCCACCTCCGCCGAACTGGCGGCCGCGCAACGCGCCGACCTCGCGCGGTGGGAAAAGCCGATCAAGGCCACCGGCGTGAGCCTGGATTAGAAGGGTCGCACCATGAAACGCTTCTTCCTGTCGAAGTCTTTGCCATGTGCCGCGGTGCTGCTGGCCGCCGTGACCACCCTGGCCGCACCATCGGCTCTGGCGCAAGCGCCGGCCTGGCCCACCAAAGCCGTGAAACTGCTGGTCGGCTCGCCGCCCGGGGGTCCCTCGGACATCACGGCACGCCTGTTCGCCGAAGCGCTGTCCAAACGCACCGGCCAGCCGGCGCTGGTGGAGAACCGTCCGGGCGCCGGCAACAACCTCGCCGCCGCCGCGGCTGCCAAGGCGGAACCCGACGGCCACACGCTGGTGCTCAGCCCCGACACCGTGCTCACGGTGAACCCGCTGGTCTACGGCAACCAGGGCTTCGATGCGCGCAACGACCTGGTGTCCGTGTCCATCGTCGCGAGCTTCAGCCAGATGCTGGTGTGCAACCCTTCGGTTGGCGTGAAGACGGCCGCTGAACTGGTCGACAAGGCCAAGTCCACGCGCATCACCTACGCCTCCGGCGGGCCTGGCGTGCCCGGCCACCTGGCCGCCGAGATGTTCCTGCAATCGTCCGGCGCCCGCATGGACCACGTGCCGTACCGCGGTCCCGCGCCCGCCACGCAGGCCGTGCTGGCCGGCGAGGTCGGCTGCGGCTTCCTGGCGACACCCACGGTCATCCAGCACGTGAAGGCCGGCAAGCTGAACGCGCTGGCGGTGTCGGCCGGCACGCCCTCGCCGCTCGCGCCCGACGTGCCGACCCTGGCCAAGGCCTTGAGCCAGCCGAACCTGGACGTGAGCTTCCGCCTGGTGCTGCAGGTGGCGAAGGGCACGCCCGCGCCGGTGCTGGCGGCGATCGAACGCGCGACGATGGACATCCTGAAGGAGCCCGACATCCGCACCCGGCTGCTGGCCTCGGATCTCGTCGTGCAAGGCAGCAGCAGCGCGCAGGCGCACCAGGTGATGCAGGCCGAGATGGCGCGCTGGGAACCCCTGGTGAAGCGCCTGGAACTGAAGGCGAACTAGTGGCCGGCCCGAACGTCATCTTCATCGTCGCCGACGATCTCGGCTTCGCGGACCTGGGCTGCTACGGCGGCCGCGATGCGGACTTCGGCAAGGTTTCTCCCGTGCTCGATGGCCTGGCCGCGCACGGCATCCGCTTCACGCAGGGCTACTCGAATTCGCCGGTGTGTTCGCCCACGCGCTTCGCGCTGATGACGGCGCGTTACCAATACCGGCTGCGCGGCGCGGCGGAGGAGCCGATCAACAGCAAGAGCAAGGGCAGCACGACACTGGGCCTGCCGCCGGAGCATCCGACGGTCGCTTCTCTGTTGAAGCAGGCCGGCTACCGGACGGCGCTGATCGGCAAGTGGCACCTGGGCTACCCACCCGCTTTCGGGCCGCTGCGCTCTGGCTACGACGAATTCTTCGGGCCGATGTCGGGCGGCGTCGACTACTTCACCCACTGCAGTTCCAACGGCCAGCATGACCTGTGGTTCGGGGAAGAGGAACGCGCGGAAGAAGGCTACCTGACCGACCTGATCTCGCAGCGCGCCGTCGGCTACATCGACCGGGTGGCCGCGGACGGGGACACCCCCTTCTTCCTCAGCCTGCACTACACCGCCCCGCACTGGCCCTGGGAGACGCGCGACGACGAAGCGCTGGCGCAGGAGGTGAAGAACAACCTGTTCCACCTGCACGGCGGCAACATCCACACCTACCGCCGCATGATCCACCACATGGACGAAGGCATCGGCTGGGTGATGCAGGCGCTGCGCAGGCACGGCCTCGAGCGCGACACGCTGGTGATCTTCACCAGCGACAACGGCGGCGAACGCTTCTCGGACAGCTGGCCATTGGTGGGGGGCAAGATGGACCTCACCGAAGGCGGCATCCGCGTGCCATGGATCGCGCACTGGCCTGCGGCCATCGCGGCTGGTGGCGTCAGCGCGCAGCCCTGCATGACGATGGACTGGTCCGCCACGGTGCTGGATGCGGCCGGTGCGCCGCCCGATGCGGCCTATCCGCTGGATGGCGTTTCGCTGCTGCCGGCGCTGCACGATCCCGGGCACGGATTCGCTCGCCCCTTGCACTGGCGCATGAACCACCGCGGCCAGCGCGCCTTGCGCGACGGCAAATGGAAATACCTGCGGGTGGACGGCCACGACTACCTGTTCGACCTCACGGCGGACGAGCGCGAGCGCGCGAACCTCGCGGGCCGCGAACCCGCACGGCTGGCCGACCTGCGCGATGCCTGGGAACGCTGGAACGAAACCATGCCGCCGATTCCGGAGGATGCGACAGTGAGCCTGGGCTACGGCGCGAAGGACATGCCGCAGCGGTAGCGATGGCGGTGCCTTGGCCACCATGGATTGCGGGTCGAGCCCGCAATGACATTGGCGTTGTCATCCCGGACTTGACCCGGGATCCATGCAGGCATTGCAAGACGCCGCAATGACATACTCCAGTCGATGTCCAAGCTCTCCCGCTGGCTGCCTTTCCTGAACTGGCCCCGCCCCGGCGCCGACCTGCTGCGCAACGAGCTGATGGCGGGATTGACGGTCGCGCTCGTGATGGTGCCGCAATGCGTGGCCTACGCAGCGCTGGCCGGCATGCCGCTCGTGACGGGCCTCTATGCGGGCTTGCTGCCGCCGCTGGTGGCCGTGCTGTTCGGCAGTTCCACGCGGTTGTCGGTCGGGCCGGCCGCGCTCACCTGCGTGCTGACCGCGGCGTCGCTCAGCGGCCTGGCCGAACCGGCCAGCCCCCAGTGGGTGGCGCTCGCGGTCTGGCTCGCGCTGCTCTCGGGCCTCATGCAGCTGGCGTTGGGCGCGGGTGGCATGGCATGGGTTCTCAACCTGGTAAGTGCCCCGGTGCTGCTCGGGTTCACGCAAGCCGCCGCCTTGCTCATCATCGCTTCACAGTTGCCGGCGCTGCTGGGCGCGCAGGGAAGCGCGCTGGGACTGCTGCGCGATCCGCATGGCGACCCGGCCACGCTGGCGTTCGGGCTGGTCAGCCTGGCCTTGCTGGTGGCGGGCAAGCGGTTCGCGCCACGGTTGCCGATGGTGATGATCGTCGTGATGGTGGGCGCGCTGGTCAGCCGTTTCAGCGGCTACTCCGCCCGGGGCGCGGTCATCGGAAACCTGCCGGCCGGCCTGCCCACCCCCTACTGGCCGGGCTGGCCCGGTTGGGAGACGCTGGGCGCATTGCTGGTGCCGGCCCTGGTCATCACGCTGGTGAGCTTCCTGGAGACGGCGTCCAGCGCCAAGATCGAAGCGCAGCGCGACGGAAAGCGCTGGAACGACAACCAGGACCTGCTCGCGCAAGGCCTGGCCAAGCTCGCATCGGGCTTCTCGGGCAGTTTTCCCACCAGCACCTCCTTCTCGCGCTCCGCCATCACGCTGTATGCCGGCGGCAAGACGGGCTGGGCGACGGTGGCCACGGTGTTGTTCGTCCTGGCCGCGCTCCTGCTCACTTCGCTGCTGGCGCATGTGCCGCGCGCGGTGCTGGCGGCGATCGTCATCGCCGCCGTCGCCGGCCTGCTGAAGCCGCATGCGCTGCGCCAACTCTGGCACGTGGACCGCGTCGAGGCTGCCACCGCCGTCGTCACCTTCGCCGTGACGTTGCTGAGCGCGCCGCGCATCTACTGGGGCGTGCTGACCGGCGTGCTGATGGGGCTCACGCACTTCCTCTACCTGCGGCTGCATCCGCGCATCATCGAGGTGGGCCTGCACCCCGACGGCAGCCTGCGCGACCGCCACCTCTGGAAGCTGGCCCCGCTGGCGCCGCAGCTCTTCGCGTTGCGCATGGACGCCGAGCTGGACTTCGCGTCGGCCAGCGCGCTGGAACGCGCGATCGTGGAACACCTGTCGAGCCACCCCGACGTGCGGCACGTCTGCCTGTTCGCGCAACCCATCAACCGCATCGACGTGACGGGCGTGGAGATGTTCACGCAGTTGCGCGCCGTGCTCGCCGAGCGCGGCATCACGCTGCACATCAGCGGCATCAAGCTGCCGGTGGAGAAAGTGCTGCTGAAGGCCGGCGCGCTCGACGAGGGGCCGCTGCTGAAGATGTACCGCACCGATACCGAGACCCTGCTGGCGTTCGGCCGGCTCAGTCCCTGACCGGCTCGTTCACTCCGAAGTCCCCAGCATCACGACGGCGCAGATCTTCGCTGCGCCTTCCTTCAGGCGGACGACATAGACGCTGGATTCCGAACCGGCGACCGGCCGGCCGTCGGCATCCAGGTACGGCCACTGCACCGTCACGGAGGCCAGTTGCGGCGTGTGCCAGTCGATGCGCTGGACATCCGGCCGTGTGCCGGTGACGCCCTGCTGGTTGTACTGCGCCTTGGCCCCACCGAAGAAGGCAGCCACTTCGTCCAGCGTCGCCACGGCGCGGTTGCCTTCGGCGCTCACCACCAGTGCGGGGACCTCCCAGCAAGCCGCGGCGCCGGGACCGTCGCCGCTGGTGAAGGCGCGCGCGAAGCGCTGGAGCATGTCGCGCACTGCGTCTTCGTCGTGTTCCATTCCGCAAGCGTACGGTCGGCGCCCGCGCGGCGGACCCCAACGTAACAATTCATGCGCGGCGCCAGGCCCGCCAGCCCAGCAAGGCGTAGACGATGGCGTTGAACAGCAGGAGGCCGCCGCCCAGGGTCCACTGCAGCTCACGGGTCAGCCCGGCCGGATACAGGACGGGCAGCAGGTAGTGCTCGACGAAGCCGCCCGGATAACCGGCGCCGCCGGCCGCCTGGCGCAGCTGGTTTTCCAGTGGGGTCAGCGGGCAGATGCTGCCGCTGAATTCCACCCAGGCGGCCCACGCAAGCGCGGGCAGATGCACGGCCGGCGCCCGGCGCCAGAGCAACCCGAGCAGGCCACCGGCCACGGCGAATGCCACGAACAGGAGGTGCAGCAGCACCACGGCGTCGGCCAGCAGGCGATGCGTCATGCCGCCCTCATGCGCTGACGATCCAGCCCTCCAGCGGGTCCAGGTCCGCCGGCAGCCCGTAGCTGGGCGCCCCGTGCTGCGCTGCCCATGCCGCCTGCATCAGGCAGAGCACCGCATCCAGGCTGTCGCCACTGGCGTCGTGCACCAGCGCCTCGTGCTGCGCATGCGTGAGCTTGAGGCGCAGGCCCAGCCGCGTGCTGCCCTGCTCCAGCGCGTGCAGGATGTCCTTGCGTGCGATCAGCCGTTCGGGCGTCTGCCTGGCCTTGTCGTCGGCCTTGTAGCTGCGCTGCGCGATGCACTCGCGCGCCAGCAGGCCTGGGTACGCTTCCAGCGCGACGCGCGCGGGGTCGCCCGCATGCAGGCCCGGCAGGTGGACGCCTGCTTCCAGCAGCAGCGGCACGCCGGCATGCAGCATGTAGGCGACGGGCGGGTTGACCCACTTCATCGAGGGGCTGGAACCGGCCAGCTTGTCGAAGCGGCGATGCGCGAACTTGCCGCCCGGGGGGCGCGCGTCGCAGTAGGCGGCGAAGGTCTCGCGGATTTGTGGCCGCGTGAGCCCCGCGTAGTGCCGCATGCACTCGCGCCACTGCGTGGGCCAGCCGAGGTGCTCCACCAGTTCCCGCGGCAGGCCGAAAGGGAAATCGAAGCCGCCGACCCAGGGGCGCGGCTCGGCCAGCCACGCGGCGAACGCGGCCAGCGATTCCAGCTTTTCCAGCCGTTCCAGCCGCACGCGGCCACGGTCCGCCGTGCCCAGGGCCAGCACAATGGGTTTGCGCCGCGTCGGCGCGCTGGAAAAGTCGCAGCCGAGCAGTGGTGTCGTCATAGGGCGAGCGCCACCACGCCGGCCGCGATGCACGCCGCGCCCACGAGTCGCGGGCCGCGGTCACGCTCACCCAGCAACTGCCCGCCCAGCAGCGCGGCGAACAGCATCGACACTTCGCGCGCCGGTGCCACGTGCGAGAGCGGTGCCATCTGCATCGCATACAGCACGAGCACGTACGACACCGGGCTCACCACGCCGACGAACAGCGCGTACTTGCGCTGGCTGCGCCAGAGCGTCCGCGCCGCCGGCACGTCCCGCAGTACCGCCGGCGCGACGACCACGAGCCGCAGCAACGCGCCCATGTAATCGACGAGGATGGGCGACATCAGCAACACCTTCACGCCGTAACCATCCACGACGGTATAGCCCGCGATGAAGGCGCCGCTCGCCACTCCGTACACCATGCCCTTGCGCACGCGCTGCCGCTGCGCGGGATCGTGCGAAGCCCGCCACAAGCCCGGCCCACCGGCAATGAGAAACACGCCCACGACGACGCCGGCGATGCCCGCCACGCCCAGCGCCGAGATGTGCTCGCCCAGCACGATGACGGCCGTGAGCGAGGACAGCAGCGGCGCCGAGCCACGCGCGAGCGGGTAGACCACCGTGAGGTCGGCCTTGCGGTAGCCGCGCAGCAAAAAGAGGAAGTAGCCGGTGTGCAGCAAGGCGCTGGCGGCGACCAGGGCCCATTCGTGCCAGCCCCAGCCGGGGAGTTGCCGCAGGCCGAACCAGATGCCGAGCGGCGCCCAGGCGACCAGCATGACCATCGTGGTGAAGGCGGCGAAGCGGACGTCGCCACCGGCCTTCTTGGCGGCGACGTTCCAGCTGGCATGGATCAGCCCGGCGAGCAGGACGAGCGCCAGCGCGGCCGGCGGCATCGCCGCCTGGTCAGGCGCGGCCGCAGATGGCTGCGGTGGCCATCAGGTCTTCCAGCAGCGCGAGAGACACCTTGCCCGAGACCCCGTACGGATCGAGCTCCGGCTTCTCGGAATACTTCAGCAGGATGGAGTGATTGAGCTTGGAGATGTTGACCTGCCCCATGCTCCAGCCGCCGAAACGCCGCTCGGAAATCTCTTCGTAGTGCAGCAGGGCGACGTCCTTGTGGCGCGCATCCTTCTGGATGGTGCCGAACAGCTCGCTCACCTGCATGCGGCCGCCTTCGATGGCCTGCAGGAAGATGCCGCCGCCGTAGCAGAGGATGCCCGTGATGCCGCTCACCGGGTTGTGCTGGCGGGCCTGCGAGAGGATGGATTCGATGGCATCGGGCGTGGTGTCCACGGCGCGGCTGCAGTACAGGAGACGGACCAGCATGGGGAACCCTTGGGCTTTCAGCGCGGGATCAGCGCCAGGAACTCGCGGCGCAGCGCGGCGTCCTTCAGGAACGAGCCGCGCATCACCGAGTTGATCATCTTGCTGTCCATGTCCTTCACGCCGCGCCAGGCCATGCAGTAGTGGCTGGCCTCCATGACCACCGCCAGGCCGTCGGGCTGCGTCTTGACCATGATCAGGTCGGCCAGTTGCACCACGGCTTCTTCCTGGATCTGCGGGCGGCCCATCACCCATTCGGCCAGCCGCGCGTATTTGGACAGGCCGATCACGTTGGTGTGCTCGTTGGGCATGACGCCGATCCAGAGCTTGCCGATGACCGGGCAGAAATGGTGGCTGCAGGCCGAACGCACGGTGATCGGGCCGACGATCATCAGCTCGTTCAGGTGCTCGGCGTTGGGGAACTCGGTGATGCTGGGCGCCTTGACGTAGCGGCCGCGGAACACCTCGTTCAGGTACATCTTGGCGACGCGGCGAGCGGTGTCGCCCGTGTTGTGGTCGCCAACCGTATCGATCACCAGGCTGTCCAGCACGCCCTGCATCTTGACCTCGACCTCATCCAGCAGGGCTTCGAGTTCGCCGGGCTGGATGAAGTCCGCGATGTTGTCGTTGGCATGGAAGCGCTTGCGCGCGGCAGCGAGGCGCTCGCGGATCTTCACCGACACGGGGGTCCCCTCGTCGGTGGCGGGTGCGAGCTGGCTGGACGGATCGGCTTTCATCAGCATCGGAAATGGTAACACCAGGGCTTTGCCGGCGCAGTCCGGTCGCCTATCCCGCCAATATCTAGGGAGAAGCGGGGCGCCAGCGCGAGTTGTCCGCGGGCGCATTCGCCGCGCGGTAGCGCTCGCGCATCTTTTCGACGGCCTCCCGGTCGCTCATGCGGGAACCGGGCTGCGAAGGCGCGGCCGCCTGGGGCGCCTCGGGTTCCTCGTTGCCGAACCTCGCCCGCATCGCCTGGTTGCAGGCGAGGAAGTCCGCTTCCGACACCCGGCCGGCCTGGCGTGCTTTCTCGTGCTGCAGGTAGCTCATGATCGATTCGGGGTTGTCGTGGTTGTGCGGCAGCCCGAGGACATGGCCGATCTCGTGCGTGAGCACGCGCAGCATGTCCTCCTCGCGGAACCACACGTTCAACGCGATCCCGTGCGCCAGTCCGCCGGTGCCGGCCACGTTGCTGCGGAGGTACTTCGGCTCCCAGCGGATCGGCACGCGCTCGGCCGTGCCCGGCAGCTTCGCGGGGGCACGCCCCGCATAGGTCAGCCGCACCTGGCAGCCGGCCATCCATGCGCCCATGGCGGAACGAATGGCGGCTTCCATGCGCTCGGTGGTGAAACCCACCGGTTCTTCCCGCGGGTCGTACGTGAACACGAGCACGGCCTCGGTCGGTGCCTTGTAGGCCTTCCGCGGGGTCGTGGGTCCGGAAGGCGCAGCCTGGCCCGGCGTGACGTGCAGCTTCACGGCATCTTGCCGGCCCTCGCCGCAGACCTGGATCTGGTAGGTCACCTTGCCGGCGGCATCGACACAGCGGAACACCTCCCGCTGCGCCAGCGCTGGTCCGGCCGCGAGCGAGGCCGCCATGGCGAGCAGCAATCCGGCGATGGTGGAGGCGGAGCTCACAGGTTCAGCAGGGTTTCCAGATCCTGCAGTGTATTGGCCTCTGCCAGGGGCTTGTCGTGCCGGATGCGCAGCATGCGGGGAAACCGCACCGCGATGCCGCTCTTGTGGCGCGGGCTGCGGTTGATGCCCTCGAAACCGAGTTCGAACACCAGGCTGGGTTTCACGCTGCGCACCGGGCCGAACTTCTCGATCGTGTTCTTGCGGATGATGGCGTCGACCTGGCGGAACTCTTCGTCGGTGAGGCCGGAGTACGCCTTGGCGAAGGCGACCAGCTGCAACGCGCCCGGCTGCGCGGGCTCCTTGCGGGCGATCGCGTCGAGCACCGCATCCACTTCCGCCTGGTCCGCCGGCGGGCGGCTCCAGACGGCGAAGGTGTAGTCGGTGTACACGGACGCGCGGCGGCCATGCCCGGCCTGCGCGTAGACCAGCACGCAATCGATGGTCATGGGGTCGATCTTCCACTTCCACCACAGGCCTTCCGCTTTCGTCCGGCCGGTGCCGTAGGCGGCATCGAGCCGCTTCAGCATGAAGCCCTCGACCCCGCGCTCGCGCGATTCCTCGCGTTTGCGGGCCAGCCCCAGCCATGAGGTGTCCTGCTCCACCGGGGAGAGCAATACGCCGGTGTCTTGCAGCAAGGCTTCGAGCCGGGCGCGCCGCTCGCGTTGCGTCAGGGGCCGCACGTCGGTGCCATCCTGCTCCAGCAGGTCGTACGCCATGAAGCTCACCGGCGCATCGGCCAGCACCTTTTTCGTCACGTTCTTGCGGCCGATGCGCTGCTGCAGGAGCGAGAACGGCGCGGGGCGGTCGCCCTGCCACACCAGGATCTCGCCGTCGATGACGGTGCCGTCCGGCAGCTGCGCGGCGAGCGCCTCGATCTCGGGGAATCGCTCGGTGACCAGTTCCTCGCCGCGCGACCAGACCCAGGTCTTGCCGCCACGGCGCACGATCTGGCCGCGGATGCCGTCGTATTTCCATTCGACCATCCAGTCGGTGACCGGCCCCAGGCGCGAGGTGAACAGTTCGGGCGGCAGGTCCAGCTGGTGCGCGAGGAAGAACGGATAGGGCTGGCCGTCGTCGCGCGGGCCTTCCAGCGCTTCTTCCGTCCGCGCGATCAGGGCCTCGTAGCGCTCGGGGGACGGCAGGACCTTGCCATCGGTGTAGCCCATCATCCGCTGGGCCACGCGCTTGGCGTCGATGCCCGCGTGCGAAGCCAGGGCGCGCTGCACCAGCAGCTTGCTCACTCCGACGCGAAAGCCGCCACCGACCAGCTTGGTCAGCAGGAAGCGGCCCTGCGTGTCGAGTTCGCGCCAGTAGTCCACCATGCGGCGCGCGACATCGTCGTCGGGCAGACCACGCAGCGGCAGCAAGCGCTGCTCCACCCATTCCGCGAGGCCGGTTTCCGAGGTGGCTGCACCCGCCGGCAGCACGAGCGCGATGGTCTCCGCCAGGTCGCCCACCGCCTGGTAGCACTCGTCGAACAGCCATGGCGGGATGTCCGCGACTTCGCAAGCCAGCGTGGCGAGCGTGGCGGTCTTCGCGACCTGGCGCGGCTTCCCCCCGGCCAGGAAATAGACGGCCCAGGCCGCGTCCCGCGGCGGAGCGATGTCGAAGTAGCGCGCGAGGGCCTCGACCTTCTCGTTGGTCGAGGTCGTGGCGTCGAGCTCGCTGAAGAGGCGGGAGAAGTGCTTCACCTCAGGATGCCTCGGCCCCCCGAGCCGCCTGCGCGTCGGCTTCCACGCTGTCGTCGCCGTACTCGGTGTCGAACGACCCGGCCTGCAAGCCCTGCTCGCCGAGGTGACGGACCATCACCGGGATGCTGCCGTGCGTGACGATCACGCGCCGCGCACCGGTGGCTGCGATGGCACTCATCAGGCCCGGCCAATCGGCATGGTCGGACAGCACGAAGCCACGGTCGTAGCCGCCGCGCCGGCGATTGCCGCGCACCTGCATCCAGCCGCTGGCGAAGGCCGTGCGGGCGTCGCCGAAGCGCCGCATCCACGGGCTGGCGGCCGCGCTCGGAGGGCAGATGACCAGGCAGCGCCGCAGGTCCGCTTTGTCCTGCACTTCCGTGACCATGCGCGTGTCGGGCAGCACGACGCCCGCGGCGCGATAAGCGCGATTCAAGGGATCGACGGCCCCGTGCACGATGATGGGCCCGATACTGGCATCGACGCCGGAGAGCGCCCGCTGCGCCTTGCCGAAGCTGTAGCAGGTGAGCACGCTGGCGCGCCCGTGGCTGGCGTTGCGCGCCCACCAGCTGTTGATGTCGGCGAAGGTCTCCGCGTCGGGCCGCCAGCGGTAGATGGGCAGGCCGAAAGTGGATTCGGTGATGAAGACGTCGCAGCGCACAGGCTCGAACGGATCGCAGGTCGGATCCGGCGCCACCTTGTAGTCGCCACTGGCCACCCAGATCTGGCCGCCATGCTCGAGCCGCACCTGCGCCGAGCCCAGCACATGGCCGGCGGGATGCAGCGAGAGCTTGACGCCATGGTGCGTGATGGCCTCGCCGTAGGCCAGCGTCTGCAGGTGGATCTCGCCGAGCCGCTGGCGCAGCACGCCCTCGGACGGCGCGGCCGCCAGGTACTGCCCGCTGCCGATGCGGGCGTGGTCCGAATGCGCATGGGTGATGACGGCGCGCGCCACCGGGCGCCACGGGTCGATGTAGAAATGCCCCGGCGGGCAATACAGGCCTTCGGGCCGCTGGACGACAAGATCCACCATCGCGAACGCTACAGGTATTTCTTGCCCTGCACGGCCAGTGCGACGCGCATCACGACCAAGGCCAGCCATTCCTTGGCGCGCTGCAGCGGCGGCCGGAGCGCGAACTCCTCGGCCACCATGGCCTTGCCTTCCAGCTCCATGGCGCGCACCAGCCGCGACCGCAACGCCTGCGCGAACTCCCGGTCGTCGACGACCACGTTGGCCTCGCGGGCCAGCAGCAGGCTGAGCGGGTCGAGGTTGGAAGAACCCACGGTGGCCCAATGGCCGTCGATCACGGCCACCTTGGCATGCAGGAAACTGGGCGCGTACTCGTGGATCTGCACCTGGGCGGAAAGCAAGGCACCGAAGACCGGGCGCGCCGCGTAGTACTGCATGAAGTATTCGTAGCGACCCTGCAGCAGCAGGCAGACGCGCACGCCGCGGCGCGCGGCCGCGATCAGCGCGCGGCGCATCCGGCCACCCGGCACGAAATAGGCGTTGGCGATGATGATCTCCTCGCGGGCCCGGCCGATTGCGCGCAGGTACGCGCGTTCGATGCGGGCACGATGGCGCAGGTTGTCACGCAGCAGCAGGGCCGCCTTGGCGGCGGTCCGCTCCCCCGGCGCCGGCGCGGCCAGGGGCGTGGCCTGCCCGATGGCGCGCCATGAGACGAGTGCGCCGCCCAGGCGCGCCTGCCGCAGGCGGCCCATGGTTTCCGCGCGCTGCCACTGGCGGGTCATGGTCTCGTGCATGTCGGCCACCAGGGGCCCCGTGACGCGCAGCGAAAAATCGAAACGCGGCGACTCGAGGACGCCATGGTTGGGATCGTGGAAGTCGTCGAGGATGTTGATGCCGCCGCAGAAGCCGGTGCGCTGGTCGACCACGCACAGCTTGCGGTGCAGCCGGCGCCAGTGCCCGGGCCACAGCAGGCCCAGGAAACCGAGCGGTGCGAAAGCCTGCCATTGCACGCCGACGAATTCCATCCGGGTGAGCCGGCCTTCCGGTGGCTCGCCGGTGCCGACGTCGTCGACCAGCACCCGCACCAGGACGCCGCGCCGCGCCGCCCGCTCCAGGGCGTCCGCCACCTCGCTGCCGCTGCCGGTGAAGTCGAAGATGTAGGTCTCCAGGAGCACCTCGGCCTGCGCGGATTCGATGGCTGCGATCAGCGCGGGAAAGAATTCACGGCTGCCCTCCAGCAAGCGCAGGGTGTGACCTGATCGAGGAACGGGCGCACCACGCGGCATGGCCGGTCCTAGATCTTGAACTCCGCGATCAGCGGAAGGTGATCGGACATGCGCCACCAGATGCGCCCGCGCGGGACTTCCACGCCGACCGGTTTCAATCCACGGCTGTAGACGTAGTCCAGCTGCGCCAGGGGCAGGCGCGAGGGGTATGTCAGGGCGCGCTCGCCGATGAAGTCCTTGAATCCCAGCTTGTTCATGGCCGCCCGCAGCTTGCCGCCCCAGTCGTTCAGGTCGCCCGCGACGATGACTGGTGCGGTGCGGGGCACCTCGCGCTCGATGTAGCGGCCCACCTGCTCGATCTGCCGCAGGCGGCTCGCCGGGATCAGCCCCAGGTGCAGCACGATCACGTGCACTTCCTTGCGTCCCACCCGCACGGGCACATGCAGCAGGCCGCGCTGCTCGAAGCGGTGATCCGACATGTCCTCGTGCGCATGCAATGCCATCGGCCAGCGCGACAGCAGGGCGTTGCCATGCTCGCCATGGCGGGTGGTGGCGTTGGTCTGGTAGACCGCGGCGTAGCCTTCGGGGCAAAGGAATTCCGCCTGCGGCAGCTCCGGCCAGCGTTGGAAATAGCGCGCTTCGGTGCGATGGAGCTTGCGCACCTCTTGCAGGCACACGATGTCGGCGTCGAGCTGCTCGACGGCATGGCCGAGGTTGTGGATCTCCAGCCGCCGGGCCGGGCCCATCCCCTGCACGCCCTTGTGGATGTTGTAGGTCGCGATCCGCAAAAGGGTCATGCGGCAAATTGTGGCAGCATCAGGATGGCTTCGGCGTTCGATGGCGAGAAGCAGGCGTCCGCCGCCTCGAGATAGTTCAGCCAGCGATGCTCCGTGTGTTCGCGCGGGTTGAGCCGCACCGCCGTGCCGGGCGGCACCAGCAGGCCGAACACGTGCTCGGTGTTCCTCGTCACACCGGGCGGATACCGGTGCCGGTACGCCGGCCAGATGTCGTAGACGTTTTCCAGCTCCCAGTCGGTGAGGCGGCAGTCCGCGCAGACGATCCCCGTCTCCTCGAACACCTCGCGCACGGCGGTCGACTGGAAGCTTTCCTGCTCCGTGTCCTTGCTCCCGGTGACCGACTGCCAGTGTTCCGAACCGTCGGCTCGCCGGATCAGCAGGACGTCGAGCGCGGGCGTGTGAACCACGACCAGGACGGACTGGGGGATCTTGTAGGGGCGTGCCATGAATGCGAAAGGGCGCCGCGGCGCCCTTTCATTCTGCCCCACCGCCTCAGGCCGCCGCGGTATTGCGCAGCTTGATGTGCAGCTCGCGCAGCTGCTTCTCGTCCACCGGGCTCGGTGCCTGGGTCAGCAGGCACTGGGCGCGCTGCGTCTTCGGGAAGGCGATCACGTCGCGCAGGCTTTCGGCGCCCGTCATCAGCATCACGAAGCGGTCCAGGCCGATGGCGATGCCGCCATGCGGCGGCGCGCCGTACTGCAGCGCGTCCAGCAGGAAGCCGAACTTGGCCTGGGCTTCCTCGGCGTCGATCTTCAGCGCGCGGAACACCTTGCTCTGCACTTCCTCGCGGTGGATCCGCACGGAGCCGCCGCCCAGCTCGATGCCGTTCAGCACCGCGTCGTAGGCCTTGGCCACGCAGCGTCCGGGGTCGGTCTCGAGCCAATCCTCATGCCCGTCCTTCGGGGACGTGAACGGGTGGTGCACCGCGTTCCAGCGCTGGCCGTCCTCGTCGAACTCGAACATCGGGAAGTCGACCACCCACAGCGGCTTCCACTTGCCTTCGATCAGGCCGCGGGCCTTGCCGAATTCGCTGTGGCCCACCTTCACGCGCAGTGCGCCGATGGCGTCGTTGACGATCTTGGCCTTGTCGGCGCCGAAGAAGATCAGGTCGCCGTCGGCCGCGCCCGTGCGCTTCAGGATCTCGGCGATCGCGGCATCGTGGATGTTCTTCACGATCGGGGACTGCAAGCCTTCGCGGCCCTTTGCGGCCTCGTTCACCTTGATCCAGGCCAGGCCCTTGGCGCCGTAGATCTTGACGAACTCGGTGTAGCCGTCGATCTCGCCGCGGCTCATCTCGCCGCCGCCCGGCACCCGCAGGCCGACCACACGGCCGTCTTCGGCGTTGGCCGGGCCCGAGAACACCTTGAAGTCGACGTCCTTCATCACCTCGGTCAGCTCGGTCAGTTCGAGCTTGACGCGCAGGTCCGGCTTGTCGGAGCCATACAGGCGCATCGCGTCGGCATGCTTCATCACCGGGAACTCGCCCAGCTCGACGTCGATGGCCTTCTTGAACGTGCTGCGGATCATGCCCTCGAACATCGTGCGGATCTCTTCCTCCTTGAGGAACGAGGTCTCGACGTCGATCTGCGTGAACTCGGGCTGGCGGTCGGCGCGCAGGTCCTCGTCGCGGAAGCACTTGGTGATCTGGTAGTAGCGGTCGAAGCCGGCCACCATCAGCAGCTGCTTGAACAGCTGGGGCGACTGCGGCAGGGCGAAGAACATGCCGTCGTGCACGCGGCTGGGCACCAGGTAGTCGCGCGCGCCTTCCGGCGTGCTCTTGGTGAGCATCGGCGTCTCGACGTCGATGAACCCGTTTTCATCGAGGAACTTCCGCACCTCCATCGTCACCTTGTAGCGCAGCCTCAGGTTGTTCTGCATGTACGGCCGGCGCAGGTCCAGCACGCGGTGCATGAGGCGCGTGGTTTCCGACAGGTTTTCGTCGTCCAGCTGGAAAGGCGGCGTCACCGAGGGGTTCAGCACGGTCAGTTCGTGGCAGAGCACCTCGACCTTGCCGCTCTTCAGGCTGTCGTTGGTCGTGCCCTCGGGGCGGGCGCGCACCAGGCCCTTGATCTGGACGCAGAACTCGTTGCGCAGGCTTTCGGCCAGCTTGAACATGTCGGCGCGGTCCGGGTCGCAGACCACCTGGACGTAACCTTCGCGGTCACGCAGGTCCACGAAGATCACGCCACCGTGGTCGCGGCGCCGGTTGACCCAGCCGCACAGGCTCACGGTCTGGCCCAGGAGGGCCTCGGTCACCAGACCGCAGTAGGTCGTACGCATTTGTTGATTCACGGAGGATAACGCGCCGCCTTGCGGCGACGCGTCCTTGCTAGGATTTGATACCGCCAGGGCTGACAACGCCCATGGAAACCACGTACTTGAGCGCGTCGTCCACGCTCATCTTCAATTCGATGCAGTCGGCCCGGCGCAGCATGACGAAATAGCCGCCCGTCGGGTTGGGCGTGGTCGGCACATAGACGCTGACGTAGTCGCCCTGCAGGTGGTTGATGACGTCGCCACCGGGGACCCCCGTCACGAAACCGATGGTCCAGACGTCGGGGCGCGGCCATTGCACGAGCACGGCGACGCGAAACGCATTGCCGCTTTCCGAGAACAGCGTGTCCGAGACCTGCTTGACGCTGGAGTAGATGGAGCGCACGACCGGGATCCGGTGCACGATCGCATCGCCCAGCGCCACGAGACGCTTGCCGGCGAAGTTGCTCGCCACCGCGCCGACGACCAGCAGGATGCCCAGCGTGAGCAGCACGCCGAAGCCCGGGATGTGGACGCCGAGCAGCCTGTCGGGCTGCCATTGCGCCGGCAGGATCAGCAAGGTCTGGTCCAGCGTGCCGATGATCCACTGCAGCACCCAGATGGTGATGGCCACCGGGACGATGACCAGCAGGCCGGCCAGGAGCCATTTGCGGAGTGCTGCCATGAGCTTCAGCCGCCGGCGCTGGGGGCGTCGGACTTGGGTGCGGGGGCTGGAGCCGCGGGCTCGGACTTGGCCGGGGCGCTCTTGTCCCCCGCGGCCTTTTCCGGCGCCTTGTCCGCGGCCTTGTCGCCGGACTTCTCGGCCGAGGCGTCAGCCGCCTTGTCGGGAGCGGGCGCGGCGGAGCCGTTCTTGAAGTCGGTGGCGTACCAGCCGGAACCTTTCAGCTGGAAGCCGGCGGCGGTCAGCTGCTTCGCGAAGGTGGACGCGCCGCAGGCCGGGCACACCGACAAGGGCTCGTCGGACACCTTCTGCAGGACGTCCTTGGCATGGCCACAGGAGCCGCACTTGTACGCGTAGATGGGCATGGCTCGTCAGGTGGTTGAAGGATGCAAAGCCCTCAATTATAGGCCGGGGGCCCGGCGCCCCTCACGTAGCCGCCGCTCAGGCGCGCACGATCGCCTGCCCCTGATTGCGGATGATCTGCGGCCCCAGGGATCCCACGGCCATCAGGACGATGGAGGCGAAAAACCCGATCAGGTTGGCCGGGACGACCAGTCCTTCCGTCAGATTCTGGACCAGCAGCCAAGCCGAAACGCCGCCGATGGACGACAGCAGCGCGCCCTGGGTGGTGGCCCGCTTCCAGTACGCGCCCGCCAGCAGCGGCACGAAGGCGCCGGCCAGCGTGACGTTGTAGGCGTTCTGCACCATCTGGTACATGGTGCTCGTGCTGTTCAGGGCGAAGACGAGCGCGCAGCCCGTGAAGATGACCAGGATCACGCGCAGGGACAGCAGAAACGTCCGGTCGCTCATGCCCGGCGAAAACGGCCGCAGCACGTTTTCGGTGAAGAGCGAGGTGGGTGCCAGCAACGCGCCACTGGCCGTCGACAGGATCGCCGACAGCAGGGCACCGAAGAACATCACCTGCGCCCAGAGCGGCATCTTGCCCAGCACCAGATCGGGAAGCACGCGCTGGATCTCACGGGCATCCTCGGCACCGAACAGCTTGGCCACGCCGGGATCGGCCACGACGGCCGCATAGGCGATGAAGATCGGGACAAAGGCGAAGCAGAAATAGATCAGCGCGCCGATGATGGTGCCGCGCACGGCGGTGGCTTCGTCCTTGGCGCTGGTCATGCGCTGGAACACGTCCTGCTGCGGGATGGAACCGAACGCGAATGCGAAGAACGCGCCCGCCATCGCCCACCAGCCGGCGCTGTCGGACGGGAAAAAGGCGAGCTTGCCGTCGGCCGCCGCCTTGGCGATGACGTTGCCCGCACCGCCGGCGAGATCGCCGACCAGCCAGGCCACCAGCGTCAGGCCCACCAGGATCACGACGGTCTGGAACAGGTCGGTGAAGGCCACCGACCACATGCCGCCGAAGAGCGTGTAGACGAGCACCACCCCGGAGCCCAGCAGGATCGCCTGATTGAGCGAGACGGCCCCCCCCCGAGAGAACATGAATGACGAGGCCGAGCGCCGTCATCTGGGCGGATGTCCAGCCCAGGTAGGAGGCGACGATGGCGAAGCTGGTGATGACTTCGACCGCCTTGCCGTAGCGCTGCTTGTAGAAGTCGCCGATCGTCAGCAGGTTCATGCGGTAGAACAGTCGCGCGAACAGCAGGGCGGCGAGCACCAGGCACACCGAGGCGCCGAAGGGATCGCCAGGAATGCCGGAGAGGCCGTCCTTGGCGAAGGTCGCGGACACGGACAACACGGTTTCCGCGCCGAACCATGTGGCGAAGACGGTCGCCACGTTCATGTAGAGCGGGAGGCTGCGCCCCGCCACCATGTAGTCCCGCGCGGAATGCACGCGCCGCGCGGCGATGAGGCCGATGGCGATGGTGACGACCATGTAGGCAACAACAAACCAGATCAGCGCATTCATTGCATCGGCCCCTTTTTCCGCGCAGGATTGTAGATGAGCAGGCTCAGAACCAGCGGACCCGCACCAGGACCTGCATGACGATCAGCCCCAGGACGAATCCGGCAAAGGCATAGGCCAGGCCCTGCAGCAGGCGGTTGGTGCGCTTCTGCTCCGCCAGCAGCTCCCGGATCTCGCGGCGGGCGTCGCCAGGCTGCTGCTGCAGGTAGGTGTGCAGCAGGCGCGGCAGGTCGGGCAGCAGCTTGGCGTAACGCGGCGCCTGATCGCGCAGTTCCTCGATCAGCTTCTGCGGGCCGACCTGGTCCAGCATCCAGCGTTCCAGGAACGGTTTGGCCGTGCTCCACAGGTCGAGCTCGGGGTCGAGCTGGCGGCCGAGGCCCTCGATGTTCAGCAGCGTCTTCTGCAGCAGCACCAGCTGCGGCTGGATCTCGACATGGAAGCGGCGCGAGGTCTGGAACAGACGCATCAGCACCATGCCCAGCGAGATTTCCTTCAGCGGCCGGTCGAAGTAGGGCTCGCACACGCCGCGGATCGCACCTTCGAGTTCGTCGACGCGTGTGTTGGGCGGCACCCAGCCGGACTCCACGTGCAGTTCCGCCACCCGCTTGTAGTCGCGCCGGAAGAAGGCGGTGAAGTTCTGCGCCAGGTATTCCTTGTCATGCTCGGTCAGCGTGCCGATGATCCCGAAATCCAGCGAGATGTAGCGGCCGAACGTGCCCGGCTCCAGGCTCACCTGGATATTGCCGGGGTGCATGTCGGCATGGAAGAAGCCGTCGCGGAACACCTGGGTGAAGAAGATCGTCACGCCGTCCCGCGCGAGCTGCGGGATGTCGACGTTGGCGGCGCGCAGCCGGTCGATGTGGCTGATCGGGACGCCGTACATGCGCTCCATCACCATCACTTCGGGGTGGCAGAAGTCCCAGTACATCTCCGGGATCAGCACCAGGTCGAGGCCCGCCATGTTGCGCCGCAGCTGCGCCGCGTTGGCCGCTTCGCGCACCAGGTCCAGTTCGTCGTGCAGGTACTTGTTGAATTCGGCGACCACTTCGCGTGGCTTCAGCCGGCGGCCGTCGGCCGACGCGCTTTCGACCCAGCCGGCCATCATGTGCATCAGGTCGAGGTCCTTGTCGATCACCGGCAGCATGCCGGGCCGCAGGACCTTGACCGCCACCTGGCGCAGCTCGCCGGAGCGCAGCTTCAGCACCGCGAAGTGGACCTGTGCGATGGAAGCGCTGGCGACCGGCTCGTGCTCGAAGCTCTCGAAGATGTCGGCCAGGGGGCGGCGGAAGGCCCGCTCGATGGTGGCCACCGCGACCTCGGAGGGGAACGGCGGGACGCGGTCCTGCAGCAGCGCGAGTTCGTCGGCCACGTCGGCCGGCAGCAGGTCGCGCCGGGTGGAAAGCACCTGGCCGAACTTGACGAAGATGGGGCCCAGGTGTTCCAGCGCCTGGCGCAGGCGCTGGCCGCGCGGGGCGTCGAGGCGGCGCCCGAACGTCACGACCCGGGCCAGCCCGCGCAGGCGGAAGCCGGTGAGCACGAGTTCGTCCAGCCCGTAGCGCAGGATCACCAGGAGGATGAAACCGGCGCGGAGGTAGCGCGTCATCCGCCGGCCTGCGTGGGACCGGCCGGGGGGGCGACACTGGACGTCGGCGTGTGGATGGGTGCGGGCGCCACGCTGCCGACGAAGCGGCGCAACGCGTCGGACATGGCGCGCGCCACCTGCCCCATCGCGTGGGCCGGCGCATCGCCGACCAGCCGCGACAGGTCTTCCTCGAGGTCCCAGCGGACGTGGTCGACCAGCCATTGCACCTCGGCGGCCAGCTGCACGTCGCCCGCGATGCGCACCGGCGGCTTCTCGCCGCGCAGCGCGGCCTGCGCGAGCGCAAACGGGGAATCCTCGGTCAGGGTCAGCGTCAGGTCCGGTTGCGCACCCGGCGGCGCCAGGTCCAGCAGGCCGGCCGGGGTGGCCTGCAGCCGGATGTGGAAGACCCGCCAGTGCGCCTCGATCAGCCGCCCTGCCTGGCGCTTCAGCCGCGCCTGGGCCTCGGGCTCCTGCTGCAGCACGTGGTTGATGAGCAGCACCAGCCGCCGCTGCATTTCCTCCACCACCCAGCCGGGAGGCTGCAGGGCCTGGCCCACGCGGTCGAACATCTGGTCGAAAAACGAAGTGGGGGACTGTATGGCCATAGTCCCCTGATTATTCACGACCCCGGGCGGTTTCTACTGCAGCGCCAGGACTCCCGCCACCAGCCAGCCGGCGGCGCCGTCCTTGGGCCGGGTCATGTTCCAGACTTCGCGAAACGGGCTGGGCCCCGCGGACGGGTCTTCGCGGATCATCCCCGAGAACTCCACGCTCGCCAGGTGGAAGCCCCCCTGGTCCTCGACGCCGAGCAACTGCGCTTCCAGCAGCACGATGTCGGTGTGGCTGGGCGCGCCCTGCGGCTGTCCATCGCGCTCGGCCAGCTGCTGGCGGATCTCGCCCAGCATCTCGTCGGTCATCATGCTGCGCAGGCTGGCCGTGTCGGAGCGGTCCCAGGCGTCCTGCAGGGTGATGAAATTGCGCTTCGCGGCCGCCAGGAATCCCGCGGCGTCGAACCCGGCGGGCATCCCGCCGGTCTGCCCGCTTTCGAGAGCCGGGCCGGTGCGCGCGCCGCTGCCCTGCGGTTCCTGCTGGCCGATCTTGCTCACCTCGAACGCCATGCTGCTGCGTTCCCACGGCCGGGCCGAAGCGTCGTTGCCGACCTTGTCGGGGCTGTACTGCCGGGCGGTGACCGTGTTCGCCGGGGCGCCGGCGCCCTGGTAGGCATCACCATGCCAGGCGGCCGCCGGGCCACTGCGCGCACGCACGAAGAGCCCGATGCCGGCCATGATGACCAGGGCCAACAAGGCAAACAGCAGGAACTGGCCGAAGGCTGCGCCCAGACCCAGCGTGTGCGCCAGCCAGGCCAGCCCGAGGCCGGCAGCCAGGCCGCCGAGCATGCCGGCCCCGGGCCGCCCGGCCGATGGGGCCGTGCTAGCCGCGGCGGGCAAGGCCTGCTTCTGCTGGTCGGGGGTCGCCGTGGCGGGCGATGCTGGCGCCGTGTTCTGCCGGGGCGCGGCGCTGGTCGACTGCTGGCCGGCCGGGCCGCCGCCGAGGCGCGCGGCCTGGGCGTCCGGCGCGCCCAGGGCGAGCACGCCAGCCAGGATGACGGCCGAAGCCGTCAGGGCTGGCGCACGGCGGCTAGCACTTGATCCCCACGTGCAAGGCGGCGACGCCTCCCGTGAGGTTGTGATAGTCCACATGGGCGAACCCGCCTTTCTTCATCATGGCCTTGAGCTCCTCCTGGCCCGGATGCATGCGGATCGACTCGGCCAGGTAACGGTAGCTGGCCTCGTCGCCCGCCACCAGCCGGCCCAGCCGCGGCAGCACCGAGAACGAATACCACTCATAAGCCTTTTCCAGCGGTTGCGCCACCCTGGAAAACTCCAGCACCAGCAACTTGCCGCCGGGCTGGAGGACGCGCTGCATCTCGGCGATGGCGCGGTCCTTGTGCGTCATGTTGCGCAGGCCGAAGCCGACGCACACGCGGTCGAAATGCCCGGACGCGAACGGCAGTTTTTCGGCGTCACAGACGACCGTGGGCAGCACGACCCCCGCATCGAGCAGGCGGTCGCGGCCGACCCGCAGCATCGAAGCGTTGATGTCCGTGTGCACGACCACGCCGGTCGGGCCCACCTTGCGGGCAAATGCCTGGGCCAGGTCGCCCGTGCCCCCGGCGATGTCGAGCACGCGCTGGCCGGGCCGCAGGTCGGCGGCCAGCACCGTGAAGGCCTTCCAGGCCCGGTGCAGGCCGAGCGACATGAGGTCGTTCATCATGTCGTAGCGCGGCGCCACGGAATCGAACACGCCACGCACGCGGCGGGCCTTCTCGCGTTCCTCGACGGATTCGTAGCCGAAATCGGTCTTTGCCATCACGCCCTCAGTGTCCGCAGGCACCGGCCGCGGCCTTGCCGGCCATGGGCGCGTCGCGGTCGGCCCCGGCGGCAGCCAACCGCTTTTCGTACTCGGCCCACAGCTCGCCCTGCTGCGAACCCAGGAAGTGGAGGTAGTCCCAGGAAAAGATCCCGGTGTCGTGCCCGTCGGAGAACGTCGGCTTGACCGCGTAGTTGCCCACCGATTCGAGATCGACGATGTCGACCTCGCGCTTGCCGGTCTGCAGGACTTCCTGCCCGGGCCCGTGGCCCTGCACCTCGGCGGAGGGCGAATAGACGCGCATCAGCTCGAACGGGATGCGGAAACTCGCGCCGTCGTCGAAAGCGATCTCCAGCACGCGCGATTGCCCGTGCAGGGTGATGGATCGGGGAGCGGGTTGGTCTTTGCGGAGGCCGGCCATGCGCCTAGTGTAGGCGCAGGCCCGGAACCACGGGGTTCAGAACCGCACGGACAGGTTCACGTAGAACTTGTCGTCGCCCTTCTGGGGCGAGGACGAATTCACCGTCAGCGGCACCTTGCTGCTCACCAGCAGGCGGCCATAGTCCGCCGTGACGGCGAAGATGCCGGAGGCATAGCGCAGCCCGAGTCCGACGCTGGCGAGCCGGTCGGACGAAGGCTTGCTGGTGCCGTTGGCGTCGTTGTTGCCGAGCCAGCCGGCATCGATGAAGCCCAGGAATCGAAGCCCGGGCACCACTTCCGGCGTGCTCAGTTCGACCGACCCGAACAGGCCCTTGTCGCCCGACAGCGGCCGCTCGATCGTCGTGCCCCGCACCGAGCCCAGGCCGCCCAGGCCGAACTGTTCGCCTGAAATCAGCACGTCGGGGCTGAACTGGTACTGGCCGCGGACGCTCCAGGTCCAGCTCTGGAAGACGGGCGCCGTGTAGAAGGCGCCGCCGCGAACGGCTTTCCAGTGGACGGTGTCGATGCGCGGGTCTTCGCTGCGGTAGGACACGAGGTCGTTGTTGTCGCCGGAGCCGGTGTTGAAGGCCAGGTCGGCGTTGTAGCCCCAGATCGCGGCGTCGGTTTCCGTGCGCGCGGTGTAGCCGAAGGTGATGGGCCGGCTGCGGCGATCGAGCGCACCGGGCACGACGAGGTTGTTGATGCGGGCGGCGTCGAACACCTTGTCGTCGAGGGCGACCGTCACGTAGCTGCGGCGCCCGCCTTCCGGCGCGAGGTAGTGCGTGTAGTTGATGCCGGCGGTATGACCGGCGCCGGTGCTGTTGAACGTGCCGAAATTGCCGATCACGTCGGACCGTGTGTAGCTGGCTCCGACGACACCTCCGAGCTCGTAGAGCGGCGCGCGGTAGGACAGGCCGATCTGCTTCACGTCGTCCGACTTCTCGATGGAGGTCGTGTAGGCCGCCTGGATCTGGTGGTCGCGGTTGAACAGGTTGGTGTGGCCGGCGGTCACGGTCAGGCGGTCCTCGCCGGATGACTCGGAGCCCGCATTGGACAGCGACACGCCGAAGGTCCAGGGCTTGGCTTCCTTCACCGTGATGGTGGCGTCGATCTTGTCGGCTTCCTCGGACTCGCGCAGCCCCACCTGCACCTGCTTGTTTGGGTTTTCATTGGCGATCGCGGTCTGGATCGCCATAGTCCGGAAATTGGGGCTGTCGCCTTCGCGCAGCTCGGGCACCGTGCGGCGGATGTTGCCCTCGTCGTAGATCTGGGCGCCCTCGATGCCGACCTTGCCGATGGTGAACTTGACGATCGCCAGCCGCACGGTCTCACCCAGCTCCTGCGGCGGCAAGGCGACCTTGTGGAGGCCGAAACCGCGCTCGCGCAGGACGGCTTCGAGCGAAGCGGTCGCCTGCTGCAAGGTCTCGATGGTGGCGTTGGCACGCAGGTAAGGGGCCAGGACGCGGGCGGACTCTCCCTCGCCCAGGGGGTTCTCGCCGGTGATCTGGAAGCCCCGGATGGTGAACACCGGGGAAGGCGCGGCAACCGCCATCGGGGGATTGGCAGGGGCCGGCGGAGGCGTCGGCGGGGCGGCGGGAGCCTGGGCGACCGCCGAACCAGCCGCGGCCAAAGCCCACAGCGCCAGAAGAGACCGTCCCCTGCGCCGCCCAGACAGCGGGCGGGGCATTTCAAACCCTCGGTTCATGTTTCTTGCCGCTCTTCGTTATTTGAGCGGTCATTTTCGCCGGGACTCAGCAGCTTGTCACTTACTTGCAGACCTTGCCGATGCCCGATTCGCCCAGGATGCTGACCAGCAGCGGGTTCTTCGAGTCTGGTAGCGGCACGGTGTCGAAGTCCAGGAACTTCGGAATGTTGACCGGGCGCGACGTGGTGCCGTCGTTGCCGACCGATCCCGCTTCGTTCTTGCCCAGGTGCATGATCTCCTTGGCGCTCACGAGCTCGATGTGGCCGTCGCGGACGAACACGAAGAGGCCTTCCGAAGCGTCCGAGCTGTTGTCGCTAGAAAACAACTGCTTGTTGTCGACGTTGACCTGATCGGGCTGCTTGCCTTCGATCGAGGGCTGGTTGGTGATCAGCTGCGGCGGGCCGGACAACGGCAGGAACAGCCCCTGGCCGGCCTGCAGCACCTGAAGGGCGGTCAGGCCTTGTGCCACCTCGATGGAGCCCAGCCAGGTCCACAGTTGGGTGCCCCGCAGCTCATCGAAACTGACATCGAAGCCCGTGCCCCGGATGCCGATGGTGGCGGTGGGCGTGGAGAAGCCGACGTTGCGGGTGTTGGCCTTGCCGATCAGGCCCGTCAGGGCGCGGGCCGAGCCGCGCAGCAGCGAGACGAGGAACCGGCCTTCGCCCGCATTCTTCTGGTCGAACACGAAGTTGTCGACGCGGAAGCGGGTCTGCGAGCCGAGGGTGATCTTCGACTCGTCGCGGAAGGCCATCACGGCCTGGGTGTTCGGGGAGGTCTCGACGGTGTCGCCGGGATAGATGCTGCCGCCGGCCACGACGCGGCGCCGCTGGCCGGCCGGGTCGACCGCGTTGACCTCCCCCGTGACCTCGACGATCTTGGCACTGGCGGCCACGGCATTCGGGCGTGCGCTCTCGGTGACCCTGGACGCTTCTGCGGCGCAATCGCGCGTGCAGATCCGGGCGTCGAAATCGGTGCCGCGGATGCCGATGGTGGCCGTGTTGGTCTGCACCTTGGCGGCGTTCGGCGAACTCTTGGCGATGGTGCCGGTGACGGCGCGGAAGCCGCCGCGCACCAGCTGCATCAGGAAGCTGTTGTCCTGCGGCGCGCTTTCCTTGAAGCGGTATTCCTGCAGCACCAGCTCCGAATTCGGCCGCACGGTCATGCGGGTGCCGTCCTGCAGCTTGATCACGGCGGAACCGCCGTCGGATGTGGTGAGGCGGTCGCCCTCGCGCAGTTCCAGGCCCTTGCCCAGGGTCCGCGGGCCTTGACCCGGCGTCTGGGCGAAACCAACGCCGCGCGAGAACTCGACCTGACCCGCCGATTGGGCGTGGAGAGACGGCGCGAACAGCAGCAGCTGCATGGCGGCGAGGGCGGCAAGCCACCTTGTTGAATGTTTTGCGGTGCGCATGAACGACCTCCGGTACCCGGTGCAAATGGGAAATCTGCTGACCTATCGCGTTATACACGGTCACAGGTGTGACAAACATGTCGCAGAAGCACCCCGTGATGGGTGCCCGTTGCGAATTTCACGATCAGGTGCAATTTTCGGGCCGCACAGCAACACGCGCAATGGGCTTTTCGCGCACGCGGGGCAATCCTTACACGAGAACGCGCTCGATGCCCCCGTTGTTGGCCGCGTGCACGTACTCCGGCATCCAGTTGGCACCCAGCAGGCGATTCGCCATTTCGACCACGATGTAGTCGGCCTCCAGCAGGCCGTTCTGGAGGTCGTGGTTGTAGCGCGAGAGCCCTTGCAGGCAGCTCGGGCAGCTGGTGAGGATCTTGATGTCCTCCTTGGCGCCGACGGCGCCGGAAGCCCGCAGCGCGGCCTCGTCCTTGCGCAGTTCCTCCTCCTTGCGGAAGCGAACCTGGGTGGAGATGTCCGGCCGGGTCACGCCGAGCGTGCCGGACTCGCCGCAGCAGCGTTCCGACTTGCGGACGTTGTCACCCACCAGCGCCTTCACCGTCTTCATCGGCTCCTGCTTCTTCATCGGGCTGTGGCAGGGGTCGTGGTACAGGTAGGCGCCGGCCGCTTCCAGCCTGATGCCTTTTTCCAGCAGGTATTCGTGGATGTCGATGATGCGGCAGCCGGGGAAGATCTTGTCGAACTCGTAGCCCTGGAGCTGGTCGTAACAGGTGCCGCAGGACACGACCACCGTCTTGATGTCCAGGTAGTTCAACGTGTTGGCCACGCGGTGGAACAACACCCGGTTGTCGGTGATGATCTTCTCGGCCTTGTCGAACTGGCCGGAGCCGCGCTGCGGGTAGCCGCAGCACAGGTAGCCGGGCGGCAGCACCGTCTGCACGCCGGCGTGCCACAGCATCGCCTGGGTCGCCAGCCCCACCTGCGAGAACAGGCGCTCGGAGCCGCAACCGGGGAAATAGAAGACCGCCTCGGTCTCGGCCGTCGTGGCCTGGGGGTTGCGGATGATCGGGACGTAGTCCTTGTCCTCGATGTCCAGCAGTGCCCGCGCCGTCTTCTTGGGCAGGTTGCCCGGCAGCTTCTTGTTGATGAAATGGATCACCTGCTCCTTGATGGGAGCGGTGCCGTTGGTCGCCGGCGGGGCCTTCACCTGCAGATGCGCGAAGCCGCGCAGCAGGTTGTTGGCCATGCGCTGCGCCTTGAACCCGATGCCGACCATCGCGCCCCGGACCAGCTTGATGGTCTCGGGGTTGGTGGCATTCAGCATCAGCATGGCCGCGGCGTTGCCGGGGCGGAAACTCTTCTGCCCCATCTTGCGCAGCAGGTTGCGCATGTTCATCGACACGTCGCCGAAGTCGATCTTCACCGGGCAGGGGTTCTCGCACTTGTGGCAGACCGTGCAGTGGTCGGCGACGTCCTCGAACTCCTCCCAGTGCTTGATCGAGACGCCGCGCCGCGTCTGCTCTTCGTACAGGAAAGCTTCCACCAGCAGTGAGGTCGCCAGGATCTTGTTGCGCGGGCTGTACAGCAGGTTGGCGCGCGGCACGTGGGTGGCGCAGACCGGCTTGCACTTGCCGCAGCGCAGGCAATCCTTGATGCTGTCGGCGATGGCGCCGATGTCGGACTGCTGCATGATCAGCGACTCATGCCCCATCAGGCCGAAGCTGGGCGTGTAGGCGTTGGTGAGGTCCGCGTAGACCGAGGTCTCGGAATCCTCCTGCGCATGCCGCAGCAGCTTGCCCTTGTTGAAACGCCCTTCCGGGTCCACCCGCTGCTTGTAGTCGGCGAACGGCTTCAGCTCCTCGTCGGTCAGGAATTCCAGCTTGGTGATGCCGATGCCGTGCTCGCCCGAGATCACGCCGTTGAGCGAACGCGCCAGCACCATGATGCGCTTCACCGCCTCATGCGCCGTCTGCAGCATCTCGTAGTTGTCGCTGTTGACGGGGATGTTGGTGTGGACGTTGCCGTCGCCGGCGTGCATGTGCAACGCGACCCAGACCCGGCCTTTGAGCACCTGCTTGTGGATGGCGGTCACCTCGGCCAGGATGGCCGCGAACGCATTGCCGGCGAAGATGCCTTGCAGCGGCGCGCGGATCTGGGCCTTCCAGCTGGCGCGCAACGTGTGATCCTGCAGTTGAGGGAACAGGCGGTCGACGTCGGCCAGCCACCCCTGCCATTGGGCCCGCACCTCGCGCACCAGCGCCAGCGCCTGCCCCACCCGGTCTTCCAGCAGTTCGGCCGAAGGAATCTCGCCGGCGTCGTCCTGCCGGCCCAGCGGCAGGTTGCCGCGGCTGAAAAAGGCCTCGAGCTCGTCCGCCAGCCTGATCTTGTTGGCCAGCGACAGCTCGATGTTGATGCGCTCGATGCCGTCGGTGTACTCCGCCATCCGCGGCAGCGGGATCACGACGTCCTCGTTGATCTTGAAGGCGTTGGTGTGCTTGCTGATCGCGGCCGTCCGCTTGCGATCCAGCCAGAATTTCTTGCGTGCTTCGGGGCTGATGGCGACGAAGCCCTCACCGCTGCGCGAGTTCGCCAGACGCACCACTTCAGACGTGGCGCGCGCCACCGCATCGGCGTCGTCGCCGGCGATGTCGCCCACCAGCACCATCTTCGGCAGCCCGCCGCGGCCGTCCGATACCCGCTTGGATTTCGTCGCGTAGCCCACTGCCTTGAGGTAACGGTCGTCCAGGTGCTCCAGGCCAGCCAGGACCACGCCCGAGCGTTTCTGCTCGGCGAACATGAAGTCCTTGATCTCGACGATGCTGGGCACGGCGTCCTTCGCGTTGCCGAAGAACTCCAGGCAGACCGTGCGGGTGTGCGCCGGCATGCGGTGCACCACCCAGCGCGCGCTGGTGATCAGGCCGTCGCAGCCTTCCTTCTGGATGCCGGGCAGGCCCGAGAGGAACTTGTCGGTGACGTCCTTGCCCAGGCCTTCCTTGCGGAAGGTCGCCCCGGGGATCTCGAGCTTCTCGGTGCGGATGGGCGTCTTGCCGTCCGCCTCGAAGTACCTGCATTCGAAGGTCGCGACCGGCGCGTCGTGGATCTTGCCCAGGTTGTGGTCGAGACGGGTCACCTCCAGCCATTCGGCCTGTGGCGTGACCATGCGCCAGGAGACGAGGTTGTCCAGCGCCGTGCCCCAGAGCACCGCCTTCTTGCCGCCGGCGTTCATCGCGACGTTGCCGCCGATGCAGGAGGCCTCGGCCGACGTCGGGTCCACGGCGAAGACGAAGCCGGCGCGTTCGGCGGCGTCCGACACGCGCTGCGTCACCACACCGGCTTCCGTCCAGACCGTCGGGACCGGCTGCGCGTGGCCGGGAATGGCGACGTGCTCCACCTCGGTCATCGCCTCGAGCTTCTCGGTGTTGATCACCGCGCTCTTCCAGGTGAGCGGCACGGCGCCGCCGGTGTAGCCGGTGCCGCCGCCCCGCGGGATGATGGTGAGGCCCAGCTCGATGCAGCCGCGCACCAGGGCGGCCATCTCGGTCTCGGTGTCCGGCGTCAGCACCACGAACGGGTACTCGACGCGCCAGTCGGTGGCGTCGGTCACGTGGGAGACACGGGACAGGCCGTCGAACTTGATGTTGTCCTTGGCCGTGACCCGGCGCAGGGCGCGTGTCGTGCGGGCGCGCAGTTCCGCTGTCTCGGTGAAAGCCGTGTCGAAGCGCCGCACCGCGACGCTCGCGAGCGCCAGCAACTCGCCGACCAGGGCGTCGCGCTGCGCGTCGCTGTCGGGGGTGCGGCGCTTCTGGACCTCACCCAGGCGGTGGTGCAGCGCCTCGACCAGGAGCTTGCGGCGGCGCGGGTTGTCCAGCAGGTCGTCCTGCAGGTAGGGGTTGCGCTGCACGACCCAGATGTCGCCCAGGATCTCGTACAGCATGCGCGCCGAACGGCCGGTGTGGCGTTCCTCCCGCAACTGGTTCAGCACCTCCCAGGCGCGCACCCCGAGCAGGCGCATCACGATCTCCCGGTCGGAGAACGAGGTGTAGTTGTACGGGATCTCGCGAAGCCGCGGCGCGTCGCCGTCCGCGGCGGCCAGGAGTTGTTCGATTTTCGTCGGGGCGTTCATGGCTGTTGCGTGTCAGCCATTTGAATGCAACCTCGGCTGAGCGGAGATGTTACCGCAGTGCAGCAACCCGCTGGGGAAACCCCGCTTGTTGCCGCCTCGTCCGGTGGGTGTAATCCGCTGTCACAAATAGGCCGTACAGTCGCGGCCTTTGAGCATCCAACAGGAGTATCCAAGCATGCAGAAGATCAAGCTTTCGGCGCTGGCGTTCGTGGCGGCCCTGGCGCTGCCGGCCCAGGCCCAAGTGGAGGTCCAGTGGTGGCATTCCATGGGCGGCGCCCTCGGCGAATGGGTCAACGACCTCGCCAAGGAATTCAACGCCAGCCAGAAGGACTACAAGATCACCCCGACGTTCAAGGGCAGCTATGCCGAGTCCATGACGGCGGGCATCGCCGCCTATCGCGCCGGCAACGCTCCGCACATGATCCAGGTGTTCGAAGTCGGCACCGCGACCATGATGGCCGCCAAGGGCGCCATCGTCCCGGTCGCCAAGGTCATGAGCGACGCGGGCCTGAAGTTCGATCCGAGCATCTACGTGCCGGCGGTCTCGGGCTATTACACGGCCCCCAACGGGCAGATGCTGAGCTACCCGTTCAACAGCTCGACGCCGGTGTTCCATTACAACAAGGACGCGTTCAAGGCCGCGGGCCTGGATGCGGAGAAGCCCCCGACCACCTGGCCCGAAGTCGCCCTGGCCGCCGCCAAGCTCAAGGCCTCCGGCCACAAGTGCCCTTTCACCACCAGCTGGATCAGCTGGACCCAGCTGGAGAGCTTCTCGGCGTGGCACAACGTGCTGTACGCCACCAAGAACAACGGCTTCGGCGGCACGGACACGCGCCTGGCGTTCAACACGCCGCTGCACGTGCGCCACGTCGAGAATCTGGCCAACATGGCCAAGACCGGCCTGTTCGTCTACAAGGGCCGCGAGAACAAGGCGGATGCCACCTTCGTGTCCGGCGAGTGCGCGATGATCACCGGCTCCTCGGGACTTTCCGGCAACGTGAAGCGCAACAGCAAGTTCGCCTACGGCATCGGTACGCTGCCCTACTACCCGGACGTGCAGGGCGCCCCGCAGAACACCGTCATCGGCGGCGGCAGCATCTGGGTGATGTCCGGCAAGAAGCCGGAGGAATACAAGGCGGTGGCCGCCTTCCTGAACCACCTGTCCAAGCCCGAAGTCGCGGCGGCCAGCCACCAGCGCACCGGTTACCTGCCGGTGACCAAGGCTTCGTTCGAGCTGACCGAGAAATCCGGCTTCTACAAGCAGAATCCGGGCTTCGACGTCTCGGTGAACCAGATGGTCCGCAAGACGACCGACAAGTCGCGCGGCGTGCGCCTGGGCAACTTCGTCCAGATCCGTACCATCATCGATGAGGAACTCGAAGGCGTCTGGCAAGGCAGCAAGCAGCCGAAGGAAGCCCTGGACAATGCGGTCAAGCGCGGCAACGAGCAGCTTGAGCGTTTCCAGCAGGCCAACAAGGGCTAAGAAGCCCGTCATTCCCGTCCAGAGCCTGCCCCTGCGCAGGCAGGGGCGGGAATCCAGGAAGAGCGGCCGAGGGCCGCTTTTCTTGTGAATGCCCTGGATCCCCGCCCCTGCCTACGCAGGGGCAGGCTCTGCGCGGGGATGACGAAAAGTGCCGTCGGGAATGACGGCATCGGTTACAACAGCGCTCTTATGGAAAAACGGGTCCTCTTCAAGTCCGGCTGGCTGCCCTGGGCGTTGATCGCTCCGCAGATGGCCGTCATCCTGGTGTTCTTCTTCTGGCCCGCCGGCCAGGCCCTGTACCAGAGCGTGCTCCAGGAGGACGCGTTCGGCGCCACCCGGGAATTCGTGGGCCTGGACAACTTCAAGCGCCTGTTCGCGGATCCCTCGTACCTGGACTCGTTTCGCATCACCGCGGTCTTTTCCGCCCTGGTCGCGGTCGGCGGGTTGGCTCTGTCGCTCCTGCTGGCGGTGATGGCCAACCGGGTGGTCCGCGCCGCCGGCGTCTACAAGACGCTCCTGATCTGGCCGTATGCCGTGGCCCCGGTGGTGGCGGGCGTGCTGTGGCTGATGATGTTCGCCTCGCCTTACGGCGTGATCCGCTATGCCCTGATCGAGATGGGATTCGAGTGGAACCACCTCCTCAACGGCCGGCACGCCATGGCCCTGATCGTGATCGCCTCCATCTGGAAGTACATCTCGTACAACTTCCTGTTCTTCCTGGCAGGGCTGCAGTCGATTCCCCACTCCTTGATCGAGGCGGCCACCATCGATGGCGCGACCCCTTGGCGGCGTTTCTGGACGATCGTGTTCCCGTTGCTGTCGCCCACCACGTTCTTCCTGCTGGTGATCAACGTCGTGCATGCGTTCTTCGAGACCTTCGCCATCGTGGATGCGGCGACGAGCGGCGGGCCGGGCAAGGACACCGCGATCCTGGTGTACAAGGTCTACTACGACGGCTTCAAGGCCATGGACGTCAACGGCTCGGCCGCGCAGTCCGTGATCCTGATGCTGATCGTCATCGCGTTGACGGTGGTCCAGTTCAAGTTCGTCGAGAAGAAGGTGCACTACTGAGGCTTCGCGGGGCAGACCTCAGCTCTGTCCTCGACTGACTAAACATGATCCAGCGCAATCCCATCCTCGACTTCATCTCGCACGCGATCCTCATCCTGGGCGTCGTCGTCGTGTTCTTCCCCATCTACGTCACCTTCATCGGCTCGACGCAGACGGCGCAGCAGATCAACGCGAGCAACCCGATCTCCCTGCTGCCCGGCACCAACATGGTCGAAAGCTACCGGTTCGCCCTGTTCGGCGGCAAGACGGAGGCCGGTGCCACGGTCTCGCCGGCGCTGCCCATGATGGGCATCAGCCTGGCCAGTGCGCTGATCATCGCCATCGGCAAGATCGCCATCTCGCTGCTGTCGGCCTTCGCCATCGTCTACTTCCGCTTCCCGTTCAAGAACCTGGTGTTCTGGATGATCTTCGTCACCCTGATGCTTCCGGTGGAAGTGCGCATCGGGCCGACCTACCAGGTCATCTCGGACCTGAAGATGCTCAACACGATGTCGGGACTGACGATTCCGCTCATCGCCTCGGCCACGGCCACCTTCCTGTTCCGGCAGTTCTTCATGACGGTTCCGGACGAACTGGTGGAGGCGGCACGCATGGACGGCGCGGGACCGATGCGGTTCTTCAAGGATGTGCTGCTCCCATTGTCCAAGACGTCCATGGCGGCGCTCTTCGTCATCCAGTTCATCTACGGCTGGAACCAGTACCTGTGGCCGCTGCTGGTGACCACCGATGAGCGCATGTACCCGATCGTGATGGGCATCAAGCGCCTGATCTCCGGCGAGGCCTACATCGAGTGGAACGTGGTGATGGCCACCGCCATTCTGGCAATGCTGCCGCCGGCGATCGTCGTGATCCTGATGCAGAAGTGGTTCGTCAAGGGCCTCGTGGACACCGAAAAGTAGAACAAGATGGCTTCAATCTCTCTAAGAAACGTCGTCAAGAAGTACGGCAAGGGCAAGCAGGAACTCCAGGTGATCCACGGCGTGAACGCCGAGGTCGCCGACCGCGAGTTCATCGTCATCGTCGGGCCTTCGGGCTGCGGCAAGTCGACGCTGCTGCGCATGGTCGCGGGCCTGGAAGAGATCTCCGGCGGCGAAGTCTGGATCGGCAACCGTGTCGTCAACCAGCTGGAGCCGGCCGAACGCGACATCGCCATGGTGTTCCAGAACTACGCGCTCTATCCGCACATGAGCGTGTTCGAGAACATGGCCTATGGCCTGAAGATCCGCAAGATGCCGATCGAGGAGATCAAGCAGCGCGTCGACAAGGCCGCCGGCATCCTGGAACTGGGCCACCTGCTGGACCGCAAGCCGCGGCAACTCTCCGGCGGCCAGCGCCAGCGCGTCGCCATGGGCCGCGCCATCGTGCGCCAGCCGCAGGTGTTCCTGTTCGACGAACCGTTGTCGAACCTCGACGCGAAGCTGCGCGCGCAGACCCGGCTGGAAATCCAGAAGCTGCACCGCGAACTGGGCATCACCTCGCTCTTCGTCACGCACGACCAGGTCGAAGCCATGACGCTGGCCCAGCGCATGATCGTCATGAACGCCGGCAACATGGAGCAGTTCGGCACGCCGGAAGAGGTGTACCACCGGCCCGCGTCCACGTTCGTCGCCAGCTTCATCGGCTCGCCGCCGATGAACCTGCTGAAGAACGCGCAGGGCGGGCGCCCCGGCACGATCACCGGCATCCGCCCCGAGCACCTGGACGTGGGTGACTCGGGCTGGGAGATCCGCACGGAGACGGTGGAACTGCTGGGCGCCGAACGCCTGATCTACGGACGCCTCGGCGACGAGCAGATCATCGTGCGGATCGAGGAAGGCCAGAAGTCGCCGGCCGCCGACGAGGTCATCCACGTCAAGCCGCGCGAAGACCGCCTGCACTGGTTCGACGCCGGGACCGGCAAGCGCATCACATGACCCCCCCATCGAAATGAAGGCCTGGCCCTATCCGCGCTGGGTGGCGCACCGCGGCGCCGGCAAGCTCGCGCCCGAAAACACCCTGGCCGCATTCCGCCTGGGCGCCGCGCACGGCTACCGCATGTTCGAGTGCGACGTGAAGCTCTCGGTGGACGGCGTGCCCTTCCTGATGCATGACGCCACGCTGGAACGCACGACCAATGGTGTCGGCACGGGCGGCGACCAGCCCTGGGACCAGCTGGCCCGGCTGGATGCCGGCAGCTGGCATTCGCGGGCCCATGCCGGCGAACCGCTGCCGACCTTCGAGAACATCGCCCGCTATTGCCTGGCGAATGGCTATTTCCTGAACATCGAGATCAAGCCGACGCCTGGTCTCGAAGCGGAGACGGGCCGTGTGGTGGCGCAGCATGCGGCGCGCCTCTGGCATGGTCAGGCGGTGCCGCCCCTGCTCACTTCGTTCCGCCCCGAGTCGCTGCAAGCCGCGCAAACCGTGCAGCCCGAACTCCCGCGCGGCCTGCTGCTGGACACGTTGTGGACGGGCTGGCTGGAGATGGCCTTGTCGCTGGAATGCGTGGCGATCGTCTGCAACCACGCCCTGTGGGACAAGAGCACCGTCACGCAGGCGCACAGCGCCGGCTTCCGCTGCCTGAGTTACACGCCCAACGACGAATGGGCGGTCCAGCGGCTGCTGGACCTCGGCACTGACGGCATCATCACGGATCGGGTGGACCTGTTCGCGCCGGTCTGAAAGACGGAAGCTCTGGATTCCCGCCTCCGCGGGAATGACGAAACCTCACCCCCTCATCCCCGCGTGAGGAGCGCAAGCGTACGTGGGGATCCAGAGCGCCCTGCCCTACTTCAGATCGCCCGCGAGCGACGCCAGCGTTTCCGGCGCAATGGCGACGTGTGCCGGGTAGTTGGTATGGTCGCACCCGAGCTTCACCGCAGCACCCGCCTGGATCGCTTCCCGCAACGGCGGGGCGAACTCGAAGCGCAGGAAATGCACCGCCGAGGTCTTCTCGTCGTTCTCGCGGTCCATGTCCTCGTCGGCCAGCGCATAGACGCGTGCGTGCCCCTCGACCTCGACGAACATGCGGTCTTCCACGCCGATCAGCCGGGCGAGTTCGCGCCTGCGCTCGTTCTCGTCGGGGTACTCGATCATCATCGTCGCCTTCCAGTTGCTGCCGTCCGGCACCAGTGGCTGGTAAGCGTCGATCTCCTGCAGGATGCCTTCCTCCTCGAAGATCTTCTCGATCCGCAGCATCTCCTGCACCTGGTAGCGCATGCTGAGCTCGCTTTCGAACTGCACCGAGATGTGCTCTCCGAGGCGCACGCTGCGCAGCTTGCGGTGGGCGATCACGTCCGCCTTGTGCGCCTTGCGCCACTTGCTGTAAGCCTCCAGCGTCATGAGGCTTTCGGGGGTGATCTTGCCGGTCAACTGCATCGATTCACTCCAGCCCGTAGGCGATGCGCACCAGCGAAAGCGGGTGCTCCAGTTTCACCGCGCCCAGCCCGTTGCGCTCGAAGCCCTGGTCGATGTGGTGGCCGCCGAGCGGGCAGTCGGAGCTGATGTAGTCCGGCTTGCCGCCCTCCGGATGGTCTGCCATGCGCTTGAAGAGGGGCTTGCCGATCTTCATGGCGACCTCGTGGTACGGCTTCTTCACGCCGAAAGTACCGGCGTGCCCCGAGCAGCGCTCGGTGGTGTGGACGATGGTGCCGGGGATCAGCTTCAGCAACTCCTCCGTCTTGCGGCCGATGTTCTGCACGCGGCTGTGGCAAGGCACGTGGTAGCTCACCTTGCCGAGCGGCTTGGCGAACTCCATGCGCAGCAGGCCGTCCTTGCGGCGGGCGGACAAGTACTCGAACGGGTCCCACATCGCCGCCTTGACGGCCTGCACGTCGGCATCGTCCGGGTACATCAGCGGGATTTCCTGTTTGAACATCAGGGTGCAGCTCGGCACGGCGGAGAGGATCGCGTAGCCCTCCTTCGCATACTTCGCGAGCACCGGGATGTTGGCCTGCTTGCTCTGGTCGACCGATTCCAGGTCACCCAGTTCCAGCTTGGGCATGCCGCAGCATTTTTCCTTCTCGACCAGCTCGTAGGGGATGCCGTTGTGGGAGAGGACCTTCAAGAGGTCCATGCCGATGCCGGGTTCGTTGTAGTTGACGTAGCAGGTGGCGAAGATCGCGACCTTGCCCGGCGTGCGCTGGCCGTCGGTGACCATGATGTCGCGCGTTTCGGGCGCCGCGCTGCGGAATTTGCGCGTCGCCAGCGCGGGCAGCCAGGCATTGCGGTCGACGTTGAGCGCGCTTTCCATCAGGGAACGCATCGGCTTGGTCTGGTTCACGGCGTTCGCGACCTGCACCACGATCGGGATGCCGGCGAACTGCCCATGCACGTCGGTGGACGAGAGGAATTTCTCGCCGAAGCTCACGCCACCCTGCTTGAACTTGATGGCCTTGGCGCGCAGCATCGTGTGGGGAAAGTCCAGGTTCCACTCGTGCGGCGGCACGTAGGGGCACTTGGTCATGTAGCAGAGGTCGCACAGGTAGCACTGGTCGACCACCTTCCAGTAGTCCTTCTTCTCGACGGACTCGACTTCGCCGGTCTTGCCTTCGTCCACCAGGTCGAACAGCGTCGGGAAGGCCCCGCAGAGGCTCACGCAACGCCGGCAACCATGGCAGATGTCGAAGATGCGTTCCAGCTCCTTGAACGTCGCGGCCTCGTCGTAGTAGGCGGGGGACTTCCAGTCGATCGGGTGCCGCGTGGGCGCCTCGAGACTGCCTTCGCGTGGCGGCATGGGGGGTCTCTTGTTCTCAGGGGCTGGGATGAGTGGCTCGTGGCGAGCCCTCACCCCAGCCCTCTCCCAGAGGGAGAGGGAGGAAAGCCGGGGTCAGTCCACCAGTTCGTTCAAAGCCTTGGTGTAGCGGTTGGCGTGCGAGCGCTCGGCCTTCGCCAGCGTTTCGAACCAGTCGGCCACTTCGTCGAAGCCTTCGTCGCGGGCCGTCTTGGCCATGCCCGGGTACATGTCGGTGTACTCGTGGGTTTCACCGGCGACGGCCGCCTTCAGGTTGTCGCGCGTCGGGCCGATCGGCAGGCCGGTCGCGGGATCGCCGCACTGCTCCAGCCATTCCAGGTGGCCGTGCGCGTGGCCGGTCTCACCTTCCGCCGTGGAGCGGAACAGGGCGGCCACGTCGTTCTGGCCCTCCACATCGGCCTTGTTCGCGAAGTACAGGTAGCGGCGGTTGGCCTGTGACTCGCCGGCGAACGCGGCCTTCAGGTTCTCTTCCGTCTTGGAGCCTTTGAGTGCTGCCATGGAAATCTCCTTCGTGGTTGATGAAGCAATGCAGGACGTTCCGGCGCGGCCGGAAACCGTCACAGGGTAGTCAGCCCGCGGCCAGCCGTCTAATAGCCAAGGTCAATCCGATGAATTGGGTATGGCTATGAAGCCAGCCCAGTTGATAACGATTCTCAACCATCCAGAATTACGATATAGTAAATCGATTACGTATAGGTAAACGAGGAATCCATGGCCGCCGTCCTGAAAAACCCCGCCGCCCTGCCCGCCCCGGCCCCGATCCACCAACTGCACCACTACGCCTACCGGGCCAGGGATGCCGAGGAGACGCGGCATTTCTACGAAGACATTCTCGGCCTGCCGCTCTACCACATCATCCAGAGCGACGTCGTGCCCAGCACCGGCGAGTACTGCCCCTACACCCACTTCTTCTTCCGGCTGCAGGACGGTTCGTTCATCGCCTTCTTCGACCTGGGCGACGACCAAGCGGCGGAGCCGTCGCCCAACACGCCCAAGTGGGTGAACCACATTTCATTCCGGGTGGATTCGGTGCAGGCGCTGCTCGACATGAAGGCGCGGCTGGAAGCCAACGGCGTGGAAGTCCTGGGCGTCACCGACCACCACATCTTCCACAGCATCTATTTCTTCGACCCCAACGGCGTGCGCCTCGAGCTCACCGCGCAGCTGGCGGACGAGTTCCAGATGCTGGAGGAAAGCAGGACGGCGCATGCGCGGCTGCGCGAATGGACCGCGCGCAAGGAGCAATGGCGCAAGGAGCGCGCCGAAGGCAAGACCGCCGCGCCGCTCAAGCCGCAGCAGAATGACCGGCCGGAACTGGTGAAGAAGTAGGCTGTCATCCCCGCGGAGGCGGGGATCCAGAGCTTCCGGTTTTGAATGCATGAAAGCTCTGGATTCCCGCCTTCGCGGGAATGACGGAGGACAAGGAGACAAGCGCATGGCGGACAGCTACGCCGAGACGGCGTTCTCGAACGGCTACGAATTCACCCAGGGCACCGGCTATGTGCTGCCCGAATATCCGTTCCAGCCGCCACCCGAAATCGCGAGCGGGCAGGCCAGCCACCACCCGATCGTGATCGTCGGGGGCGGTATCGCAGGCCTCACGCTCGCCTGTGCCTTGGCACAACTCGGCATCCGCGCGGTGCTGCTCGACGAAGACAACACCGTCGGGGTGAAAGGCGCCTCGTCCCGCGGTATCTGCTACACGCAGAAGTCGCTGGAGATCTTCCAGCGGCTCGGCATCTACGAGCGGGTGGCGGCCAAGGGCATCCAGTGGAGCGTCGGGCGTACGTTCGCCGGCAACGACGAGGTGTATTCGTTCGACTTGCGCCAGCAAAGCGCCTACAACCTTTCCACCCAGCCGCCCTTCATCAACATCCAGCAGTTCTACATCGAGGGCTACCTCGTCGAGCGCATCTACGAGCTGGGCCATGTCGAGCTGCGCTGGAGCAGCCGGGTGACCGCCTTCTCGCAGGACAACGAATGCGCCACCCTCAGCGTGACCACGCCGGCTGGCGACTACCAGCTGCGCGCCGACCACGTGATCGACGCGACCGGTTCGCACAGCCCCTTCCGCAAGTGGGTCGGCGCCTCCGTGACGGCGAAGAAGGGCGACGACCGCTGGTGCATCGCCGATGTCCGCTTCACCAAGCGCCCGCCGGTGGAGCGCCACACCTGGATCGAGGCGCCTTTCAATGAGAACCGCGCGGTCTGGCAGCACCTGATGGGCGACAACGTCTGGCGCATCGACTACCAGATGGCACCTGACGCGGACCCCGCCCACGTGAGCCGCGAAGACGTGGTGCAGGAGCGCCTGGCCCGGCAATTCGGCGCCGATGCGGGCGTCGAGATCGTCTGGGTCGGCCCTTACGCCTACCGCAGCGAATGCGTGGACCGCATGCGCCACGGCCGGGTCTTCATGATCGGCGATTCGGCCAAGGTGGTCAGCCCGTTCGGCGCGCGTGGCGGCAACACCGGCATTGCCGATGCGGATAACCTGGCCTGGAAGCTTGCGGCCGTGCTCAAGGGGCGCGCCGCGCCGGCCCTGCTGGACAGCTACCACGACGAGCGCCACGAAGCGGCGAAGCAGAACGTGCTGGTCACCAACCGCACGGCGCGCTTCCTTCGCCCTGGGTCGCCGGTCGAGAAGATGTTCCGGGACGCGGCGCTGGGCCTGGCCAAGCAGCACGCGTTCGCCCGCCAGTTCGTCAACACGGGGCGCATGGCGATCGCCAATCCCTACACGCAGTCGGCCGCCTGCGACCGCACGGGGGGCCAGTCGGTGCAGAACGTGGCTTTCCAGTGGCCGGACGGGTCGCGGGGCGAGGTGAACCAGCTCCTGCGCTGGGCCGATGGCCGGCTGCTGCTGTTGCTGTTCGGCGGCGCCCCGCCCGCGGCCCTGGAGCGGCTGCACAGCCTGGCGGAAACGGCGCCGGTCTGCTGCGTGCAGGTGGTCGGCCCGGACGACCGACCGGAGGCACGCGAACATGTGCTGGACCCCAAGGGCCACCTGCAGGGCGCCTGCCATGTGTTTGGGCACGCCTGGGCCCTCGTGCGCCCGGACGCGTATGTGGCCGCCACGGGCGAGAGCGTCGACGCCGCGCTGGTGCATGCGGTCGGCCGGTCGCTCGGCGCGGCGCTGGGGGAAGCGTGATGAAGACCACCCTGAACCTGCAGGACGCCGACGGCTTCTACGAACTGCTGCTCGATGCGCATGAAGGGCTGGCCAAGGAACAGTCCGACCTGCTGAACGCCCGCCTGATCCTGCTGCTGGCCAACCAGGTCGGCGATGCGAAGGTGCTGAAGGAGTGCGTGCAGGCCGCGAAGGACCTGCCCCGGTAAAATTCCGGGGTGAGCAACAAGCAACCTGGGCTGGACAGCCTCTCCAAGTCTTTCGAACCCGCCGCCATCGAGGCGAAGTGGGGACCGCTGTGGGAACAGCGTGGTTACGCACGGGCGGGCTACCGCGGCACCGGGGCGCCCAAGGACGGCGAGCCGTCCTTTGCCATCCAGCTGCCACCGCCGAACGTGACGGGCACCCTGCACATGGGCCACGCGTTCAACCAGACCATCATGGACAGCCTGACCCGCTACCACCGGATGCGGGGCAACAACACGCTGTGGGTGCCGGGCACGGATCACGCGGGTATCGCCACGCAGATCGTCGTCGAGCGCCAGTTGCAGGAGCAGGGCCAGAGCCGCCACGACCTGGGCCGCCCCGACTTCGTGAAGAAGGTCTGGGAATGGAAAGAGAAGTCCGGCAACATCATCACCACGCAGATGCGCCGCATGGGCGACAGCGTGGACTGGACGCACGAGTACTTCACGATGGACGAGAAGCTCTCGGCCATCGTCACTCAGACCTTCGTGCAGCTTTATGAGCAGGGCCTCATCTATCGCGGCAAGCGGCTGGTGAACTGGGACCCCGAACTGAAGACCGCCGTGAGCGACCTGGAGGTCGAAAGCGAGGAGGAAGACGGCTACCTCTGGCACATCCGGTATCCCTTGGCTGAAGGCAATGGCCACCTGACGGTGGCGACGACGCGCCCCGAAACCATGCTGGGCGACACCGCCGTGATGGTGCACCCCGAGGACGAGCGCTACCGCCACCTCGTCGGCAAGTTCGTGAAGCTGCCGCTCTGTGACCGCGATATCCCGGTCATTGCCGACGAGTACGTCGACCGCGCCTTCGGCACCGGCGTCGTGAAGGTCACGCCGGCGCACGACCCCAACGACTACGCGGTCGGCCAGCGCCATGGCTTGCCGATGATCGGCGTGCTGAATCTCGATGCCACGATCAACGACAACGCGCCCGCCGCGTATCGCGGCCTGGACCGTTTCGTGGCGCGCAAGAAAGTGGTGGCCGACCTCGAAGCGCAAGGGCTGCTCGAAGAGACGAAGAAGCACAAGCTGATGGTGCCGCGCTGCGCTCGCACCGGCCAGGTCGTGGAGCCCATGCTCACCGACCAGTGGTTCGTGGCCACCACCAAGGTCAGCCCGCAGGACCCGACCGGCAAGTCGATCGCCCAGAAGGCGATCGATGCGGTGCAGTCCGGCGAGGTGAAATTCGTGCCCGAGAACTGGGTCAACACGTACAACCAGTGGATGAACAACATCCAGGACTGGTGCATCTCGCGGCAGCTCTGGTGGGGTCACCAGATTCCCGCCTGGTATGACGAACAGGGCAAGGTCTACGTCGCGCGCGACGAAGCTTCGGCGCAGGCGCAGGCCCCCGGCAAGAAGCTCACGCGTGACCCGGACGTGCTCGACACCTGGTATTCGTCGGCGCTGGTGCCGTTCTCCACGCTCGGCTGGCCGGAAAAGACGAAGGAGATGGACCTGTACCTGCCTTCGTCGGTGCTCGTCACCGGCTACGAGATCATCTTCTTCTGGGTGGCCCGGATGATCATGATGACCACGCACTTCACTGGCCAGGTGCCTTTCCGCCACGTGTACATCCACGGGATGGTGCGCGACAGCGAAGGCAAGAAGATGAGCAAGTCGGAGGGCAATGTGGTCGACCCGGTGGACCTGATCCAGGGCGCCGATCTGGACACCCTGGTCCACAAGTCGACCGTCGGCCTGCGCCGCCCGGAGACCGCACCCAAGGTCGCGGCTCGCGTGAAAAAGGAGTTCCCCGAAGGCATGCCGGCCTATGGCGCCGATGCCTTGCGCTTCACGATGGCGAGCTACGCCAGCCTCGGCCGCAACATCAACTTCGACACCAAGCGCTGCGAGGGCTATCGCAACTTCTGCAACAAGCTCTGGAATGCGACGCGCTTCGTGCTGATGAATTGCGAGGGGCAGGACCTGGCGGAAGCCGGCGCGACACTGACGCCGGCCGACCGGTGGATCATCTCGCTGCTGCAGCGCACCGAAGCGGAAGTCGCCAGGGGCTTCGCCGAGTACCGCCTCGACAACGTCGCCAACACCATCTACCAGTTCATCTGGGACGAGTACTGCGACTGGTACCTGGAAATCGCCAAGGTGCAGATCCAGGCCGGAAGCGCTGAGCAGCAGCGCGGCACGCGCCGCACGCTCATCCGCGTGCTGGAAGCGATCCTGCGCCTGGCGCACCCTGTCATCCCCTTCATCACCGAGGAACTCTGGCAGAAGGTAGCCCCGGTCGCGGGCAAGGCCGGCGAGAGCATCAGCGTCGCGCCCTACCCCGAAACCAACGCCGCGAACATCGACGCGGCTGCCGAAGCCTGGATGGCGAAGCTGAAAGCCGTGGTGGACGCCAGCCGCAACCTGCGCGGCGAGATGAACGTGTCGCCGGGCACGCGTCTGCCAGCCTACGTGCTGGGTGATGCGGGGTTCATCCGCGAGGCGGCACCCGTGCTCCAGTCGCTCGCCAAGCTGAACGAAGTGAAGGTCTTCGACGACGAGGCCGCATGGGCCGCGGCGGCGCAGGCCGCCCCGGTGGCGGTGGTGGGCGACGCGCGCCTCTGCCTGTTCATGGAGATCGATGCCGCCGCCGAGAAGCTGCGCATCAACAAGGAAATCGTCCGGGTGGATGGCGAACTCGCCAAGGCGAACGGAAAGCTTTCGAATGAGGCTTTCGTGGCCAAGGCGCCGCCGGCAGTCATCGAGGAGATGCGCAGGCGCGTCGCCGACTTCACCGCACTGTTGGAGAAGCTGCGCGATCAGTTGAAGCGCTTGTAGTGCGCATGCGGGGCTGCCGGGGATAGCGCTGTGGAGCCGCATGGGAGAATCCTGTCATGGGAAAGCCTTTCCTGGCCCGGGTGGGCATCGACATGGCCCTGGTCCTGGCCGCGTGGTGGCTCGCCTTCTGGCTGCGCTTCAACCTGGAGTTGCTAGATCCGTACAGGGAGCTGGCCTTGCTGTCCGCCCCCATCTGCTTCCTCGCATTCGCCGCTGGCTTGTGGCTGGCGCGCGCCTATCGCCACGTCTGGACTTTTGCCGGGCTGCAGGAATTGCGGCAGTTGGTCGTTGGCGTCCTGCTCGGTTCGACGTTGACGGCGGCATCCGTTCTCATGCTGCGGCTGCCGGACTTCCCGCGGTCGGTGCTCGTGCTGCATCCGGTGCTGGCGCTCCTGCTGCTGGGCGGCGCGCGAGCCACGTGGCGGACGGTGGCGGAAGGCCGCCGAGGAAACCACGGCGGTACGCCCGTGGTGGTGGTCGGCGCGTTGCAGGATGCCGCGGCCGCCGTGCGAACGCTCAAGGATTCAAAGCGCTGGCGGCCCGTGGCCATCGCCTCCCCCATTGACGCCGAGACGGGACGCTCGCTGCAGGACGTGCCCGTGAAGGGCGACATCGCTGAGCTCGCGGACATCTGCCAATTGATGGGAGCGACCACCGCCATCATTGCCAGCCCACCCGGCTCCAACGACAGGCGCACCGCCCTGCTGGCCGCGGCGGACGCGCGCATCACGCTGCTGACGATGCCGCGTGCCGACGAGTGGCTGCGTTCCGAATCCGCCGAGCCGCGCAAGGTCGAACTGGAAGATTTGCTGGGCCGCGTGCCCGTCTCGCTGGACGTGGCTGGTCTGTCGGAGCTGTTCGCGGGCCAGGTGGTGCTGGTGACGGGAGCCGGCGGTTCCATCGGCTCCGAACTGTGCCGGCAGATCGCTCGCTTCGGCGTGGTGCGCCTGGTTTGCGTGGATGCGTCGGAATACGCCATCTACCAGCTGGAGCAGGAGTTGCGACAGGCGCACCCGCAGATGCATGGCGCCTACTACACCGCGAACGTGCGGGAATTCGACCGGCTGCGCGCCTTGTGCGAAAAGCACCGTCCTGCCGTCGTGTTTCATGCGGCCGCCTACAAGCATGTCCCGTTGATGGAGGAAGACAACGAAATCGAGGCGCTGCGCACCAATGTGGCCGGCACTCTCAACGCCGCGAAAGCGGCCGCGGCATGCGGGGCCAGGCGTTTCGTGATGATCTCCACCGACAAGGCCGTCAATCCGACGAACGTGATGGGCGCAAGCAAGCGCCTGGCCGAACTGTTGGTGCAGTCGGTGGCGGCGGGGGAACCCGGCACGCAATTCGTGTCGGTGCGCTTCGGGAATGTGCTGGGATCCAGCGGCTCCGTGGTGCCCCTCTTCACCACGCAGATCGCACGCGGTGGGCCGCTGACGGTGACACACCCTGACATCGTGCGCTACTTCATGACGATTCCCGAGGCCGCGCAGCTGGTGCTGCAGGCGGGCTTGATGGGCCGGTCGGGGCAGATTTTCGTGCTGGACATGGGCGAACCGGTGAAGATCGTGGATCTGGCGCGCATGCTGATCCGGCTCTCCGGCAAGACGGAACAGGACATTCCCATCACCTACTCCGGATTGCGGCCAGGCGAGAAGCTCTACGAGGAACTGATGGCCAACGACGAAACGACCGAGCCCACCCCTCATGCCAAGCTGCGCATCGCCAAATCGAGCGGGGCGCCGCCGCAGGTCGAGAATGTCACGCGCTGGCTGGCGGAAGCCGGGCCGGCCCCGGAGCCGCAGGCGGTGCGGGACTGGCTGCGCAGCTATGTGCCCGAGTATTCGCCTCGGGGCAGTTGAACCCACACCGCGACGACCTCACCGGATGATGAATTTGGGGCCCGTGCTCTCGCCGTCCTGTGGGTTCGCGTCCAGGCCCATCATGCCGCTATTGAGCTGATCGAACCCTGTATTGCCGGGGTGCGACAGGGTTTCGTGGATGCGGTGGGCCACATACCAGCTGGCGCGCACGCGCGATTCCCTGGTGTGGGAACCCAGCCGCGGGGTCAGGAACAGGTTGCTCAGTTCGTGCAGTGGCGAACCCTTGGAGGCAAAGCCTGCCTCCGCGCCATCGAGCAAGGCGGCTTCGATGCGGCCATCCGTCAGCGCCGACGCAAACGCGTTCGCGTCGAACAGCGACGACCGGCTGATGCCCACCCAGACCTGCCCGGGCTTGCAATGCGCCAGCACCTTGTCGTTCACAAAGCCGTTGTAGCGCGACGCGTACATCACCTGCACCGACACGGCATCGGATTGCCCCATGACCTCGGCCAGGCTGACGGGCTGGATCCGAAGGCGGCCCCAGATCGGGGCGGTGTGGTGCACCGCCGGGTCGTAGCCGATCAGCCGCGCGCCCAAGCCATGCAGCATGAGCGCTAAGGTATGGGCCGTGGGTGCCAATCCCAGCAGGCCGACCACGCTGCCATTGAGCTCGCGGCCCAGCCGGATGTCGGCGTGCCGGTCACCGATCAGCGAGGAACCGATGCCGCGCCGAAACAGCAGCAACAGGCCGGCCAGGAGGTATTCCGCATTGGATCGCACGCTCGCCGTCGTCGCCTGGATCACCCGCACTTTCCGCTCGCGGCAGGCCTCCAGGTCGGTGTTGTCGCTGCCCACATGCATGCGGGCCACGGCTCTCAGCAAAGGGGCGAAATCGAGGAACTCGCGGGTGACGACCTGCTTGCGGGGCAGCACGACCGCCTGCGCCTTGTAGACGGCCTTGCGCAAGGCGCTGGCGTCGTTGGCCAGCTCCGGGCGGCACTCGACCAAGTGCCTGGCCTCCAGCCAGGCCTGGGCTTCGGGGACCAGCCGTTCGAGCAGCAAAATGTCCAACTGATTCGACCTTGTTACAACAGAAAACTGAGCAAACCGTAAGGTAGATGGCAGGCGCCGGTGGAAAACTGGGCAAACTGTAGCCAGTCTCGGGAGTTTCAGTCGATGAAAAAAGTCACAAAGATTAACAAAGCCGTGTTTCCTGTTGCAGGATTGGGAACGCGGTTCCTGCCCGCGACGAAGGCGCAGCCCAAGGAAATGCTGCCCATCGTCGACAAGCCGCTGATTCAGTACGCCGTCGAGGAGGCGTACGACGCCGGCATCCGACACATGATCTTTGTGACCGGCCGGAACAAGCGGGCCATCGAGGACCACTTCGACACGGCTTACGAGCTGGAAAGTGAGCTGGAGGCTTCGGGCAAGAAGGAGTTGCTCTCGCTGGTTCGCTCCCTGGCCCCGGACGACATGGACTTTTCGTACGTGCGCCAGCCGCGTTCCTTGGGACTGGGCCATGCGGTTCTATGCGCGCAGCCGCTGGTGGGCGATGAACCTTTTGCCGTGTTGCTCGCCGATGACCTGATGTGCGGTCCGGAGGGCAGCGCGGGGGTGCTCGCTCAAATGGTGGAAGTATTCCAAGAGACGCCCCGATCGATTTTGGCCGTGCAGGAAGTGCCGTTGGAGCACGTGCGCCGCTACGGGATCGTCGCGGGTGACAAACAAGGCGAGCGCCTCGTCAAGGTATCGCGCATGGTGGAAAAGCCATCACCCGAAACGGCGCCGTCCCGCCTCGGGGTTGCCGGCCGCTATCTCTTGACCCCAGCGGTCTTCGAAAAGATCCGCAGCCAGCCCCGTGGTAGCGGCGGCGAAATCCAGCTCACCGACGGCATCGCGCAGCTGATCGCCACCGAGGGGGTCTACGCCTTCCTTTACGAGGGCAAGCGCTACGACTGCGGCAGCAAGCAAGGCTTCCTGGAAGCCACCGTGGAGTTCGCGCTGAAGCACCCAGAGGTGGGGCCTGCGTTCCGCGAATACCTGGCCGCGCTGAAGAACTAGCGCCGGCGCAGCACGTGGACGAATTCGCCGTCTACCGTCTGCTGCTCGACCAGCTCGTTGCCGGTCTGCTTGGAGAAAGCCTGGAAATCCCGGAGTGAACCGCCGTCGGTGGAGACGACCTTGAGCAATTGGCCGCTCTGCATCTCCGTCAACGCCTTCTTGGCCTTCAGGATGGGCAGGGGGCAATTCAGGCCACGGGTGTCGAGTTCCTTGTCGATCTGCATGTAAGCCTTCGAGAATTCGCAATTCTAAAGAAACGAGGTCGCACATCCTGTCACATAATTGCAGTCAAGCACAGGGACTTCACCAATGACAAAGCGCGCACTCATTACTGGAGTGACCGGACAAGACGGATCCTACCTCGCCGAATTCCTGCTGGAGAAAGGCTACGAAGTCCATGGCATCAAGCGCCGGTCTTCCATGTTCAACACGGGGCGCATCGACCACATCTACCAGGACCCGCACGTCGACAACAAGCGGTTCATCCTGCACTACGGGGACCTGACGGACAGCTCCAACCTCACGCGCATCATGCAGGAAGTGCGGCCGGACGAGGTTTACAACCTGGGCGCGCAGTCGCACGTGGCCGTGAGTTTCGAGGCACCTGAATACACGGCCGATGTGGATGGCATGGGCACGCTGCGGTTGCTGGAAGCCATCCGGCTCCTGGGGCTCAAAGACAAGACGCGCTTCTACCAGGCATCGACCTCCGAGCTCTACGGGCTGGTGCAAGAAACTCCCCAGAAGGAAACGACGCCGTTCTATCCCCGTTCCCCCTATGCCGTGGCGAAGCTCTACGCCTACTGGATCACGGTGAACTATCGCGAGGCCTATGGCCTGTACGCGTGCAACGGAATCCTGTTCAACCACGAGTCCCCGCGCCGGGGCGAAACCTTCGTCACCCGCAAGATCACGCGCGGGCTTTGCAACATCGCGCAGGGGCTCGAGCAGTGCCTCTTCATGGGCAACATGGATTCGCTGCGCGACTGGGGGCACGCCAAGGACTATGTGCGCATGCAGTGGATGATGCTGCAGCAATCGGAAGCGCGCGATTTCGTGATCGCGACCGGCAAGCAGTTTTCGGTGCGCGATTTCATCCGCATGTCGGCAAGCAACCTCGGTATCGAACTGCGCTTCGAGGGTGCTGGCATCGAAGAGAAGGGCATCGTGGCTGCTGTGCGCGGCGACGACGCGCCGGCAGTGAAGCCCGGGGACGTGCTCGTCGCGGTGGACCCACGCTACTTCCGTCCGGCGGAAGTGGAAACCCTCCTCGGCGACCCGACGCTGGCCAAGGAGAAACTCGGCTGGACGCCGGAGGTCTCCACCGAATCCATGTGCCAGGAGATGGTGGCCGCGGACCTGGCCGAGGCCAAGCGCCATGCATTGCTGCGCTCGCACGGATACCACCTGCCCGTGTCCGTGGAGAATGCCTCGTGACAGCGGGCGCCATCTTCGTGGCGGGGCACCGTGGGATGGTCGGTTCGGCCATCGTGCGGCGTCTGCGAGCGTTAGGGCGCGAGAACATCGTCACGGCGGGGCGCGACGAGGCGGACCTGACGCGCCAGGAGCAAGTCGAGGCTTTTTTCGAGCGCCATGCGATCGAGCAGGTGTACCTGGCGGCGGCCAAGGTGGGCGGCATCCATGCCAACAACACCTACCCCGCGCAGTTCATCTACGAGAACCTCATGATCGAGTGCAACGTGATCCACACGGCGCACAAGGCCGGCGTGCAGAAACTGTTGCTGCTCGGCTCCTCATGCATCTATCCCCGTGCCGTGGCGCAGCCGATGCGCGAGGACGCGTTGCTCACAGGTGTGCTCGAACCCACCAACGAGCCCTACGCGGTGGCGAAGATCGCCGGGATCAAGCTGTGCGAAAGCTACAACCGCGAGTACGGGCGCGACTACCGCAGCGTGATGCCGACCAACCTGTACGGCCCCAACGACAATTTCCACCCCGAGAACAGCCACGTGATCCCGGCGCTCATGCGCCGTTTTCACGAGGCCGCGCGCAATGGCCAGGAGGAGGTTGTTGTCTGGGGCAGCGGCAAGCCGATGCGAGAATTCCTGCACGTGGACGACATGGCGGCCGCTTCCGTGCACGTGATGGACCTGGCGTTCGACACCTACCGCGCGAACACCGACCCCATGCTTTCGCACATCAACGTGGGCACAGGCGTCGATTGCACCATCCGCGAGCTGGCGGAAACCGTGGCCGAAGTGACCGGGTTCAAGGGACGGCTGGTTTTCGATGCCTCCAAGCCGGACGGCACGGCGCGCAAGCTGATGGACGTGGCCAAGCTGGAACGCATGGGGTGGAAAGCCACCATTCCGTTGGCTGATGGCATGCGGCAGACCTATCGGTGGTTTCTCGAACACGCCGAGGCGGTTCGAAGCTGATCCCTGCGCCTGTTCAACCCCGCCGGAATTCCACGAACTCCGGCTCGTAGCCCTTGCCGCGCAGCCACTCGGCCAGCGCATAGCCTGTGCCGGCCGGCCAGCACTTGACCTCGTCGTACGCATACAGCTTGTAGTCGACGAGTTCGGGCGAGAGCGACACCTCGCCCTCGCAACGCGCGTGATAGGCGATGATCACCTGGTTCATCCGCTGGAAGTCATAGACGCCGATCAGGTTGAGCTCCAGGGTTTGGAGATTCGTCTCTTCCTTGATTTCCCGCTGGATGCCTTCCTGCGGCGTTTCACCGGCCTCCATGAAGCCGGTGATCAGCGCGTACATCTTCCCCGCCCAGGCGGCATTGCGCGCCAGCAGCACCTTGTCCTGGTACTGGATGACCGCCGCGAGCACGGGCGTCGGGTTGTTCCAATGCGTCCAGCCGCAAGCCACGCAGCGCAACCGCTGCTTCTCGCCGCCGTCTTCGAGCTGGCCGATCCACTCCAGCGCTGTCGCGCACTGGGGGCAGAATTTGAAGTCGCCGGTCATGCCGGAAACACCCCGGTCGACAGGTAGCGGTCGCCGCGGTCGCACACCACAAACACGATCGTGGCGTTCTCGACCTTCTGCGCGATCTGCTGCGCAACCCAGCAGGCCCCGGCCGCGGAAATGCCGGCGAAGATGCCTTCCTCGCGAGCGAGCCGCCGGCACATTTCCTCGGCATCGTCCTGGCTCACGTAGACCAGCTCGTCCACCGTGGTCGCGTCGTAGATCTTCGGCAGGTATTCCTGCGGCCACTTGCGGATGCCCGGGATGCGCGAGCCTTCGCTCGGCTGGGCGCCCACGATGCGAATGCCGGCGTTCTTCTCCTTGAGGAAACGCGAGACGCCGGTGATGGTGCCGGTGGTGCCCATCGCGCTGACGAAATGCGTGATGCGCCCCTGCGTCTGGTCCCACAGTTCCGGGCCGGTGGTCTCGTAGTGGATCCGCGGGTTGTCGGCGTTGGCGAACTGGTCCAGCACGCGGCCTTTGCCCTCGCGCTGCATGTTCTCGGCCAGGTCGCGGGCGTACTCCATGCCGCCGCTCTTGGGGGTGAGCAGCAGCTCGGCGCCGAAGGCCTTCATGGTCTGCGCCCGCTCGACCGACAGGTCCTCCGGCATGATCAGCACCATGCGGTAGCCCTTGATGGCCGCCGCCATCGCCAGCGCGATGCCCGTGTTGCCGGAGGTAGCTTCGATCAGCGTGTCGCCCGGCTTGATGTCGCCCCGCTCCTCTGCGCGCTTGATCATCGAGAGCGCCGGCCTGTCCTTGACGGAACCCGCCGGGTTGTTGCCTTCGAGCTTGCCCAGGATGACGTTGCCACGCTTGGCGTTGTCGGCGGCGCCGATGCGCTGCAGGGCCACCAGCGGCGTCTTGCCGATGGCGTCCTCGATGGTGGGATAGTTGTTCGTTGCGTTGCCCATCCACGTCACTGTGCCATAATTTCCGGCTGCCTTCACCCGCTGCCGGAGTGGCGAAATCGGTAGACGCAGCAGACTCAAAATCTGCCGGTGGCAACACCGTGCCGGTTCGATTCCGGCCTCCGGCACCAATCCTTCTCGTACAGACCTTGAACAGGTACCTGGCGCTCGCCTTGCTCATCGCCGCCTTGCTGGCGGGCACAGCCATGCCAGGCGACCTGAAGGCGGAGATCGAAGGGCAATTGTGGCAAACCATCCCCTGGTCCGCCACCGCGCATTTTGTACTCTTCGCGTTGATCGCTCTTTGCCCTGTCTACGGCCGGGGCGCTTGGACCGTGATGCGGATTTTTGCCTTGGCCCTGCTCTTGGCCATGGTGACGGAGTTGCTCCAATCCCTGATTCCAGGGCGGCACCCGCTGGTGCGCGATGTGTTCATCGACTTGTCCGGCACATGCATCGGCGTACTTCTTCGTACCGTGATGCAGAGTTCACCCTCAAAAGGTGCGTAGCTGCGTGGCGGCTTCGCGTCAAAAAAGCCATCGCAAAACCGCCGCGCGAGCGCTACAGTTCGGGTTGAGAGAAGACACCCGGCCTGAACGCAAGCCCAAGCCGAGGCAAGAAGACAAGACCCAACAACAAGGCTTGCTTGGCGGAGCGAGGGATGCAGATCTTTCTGAAGTCGTGCGACCAGTGCGACTTTTCCGAGGTGGGCCGACTGCCTCGCACGTGGTGGATGCGGTTGATTCCGAAGCTTCGACACTATGACTGCAAGAAGTGCAAGCAGTCTTTCCTGGCGCCCAAGCGCCTGGTGGAGGAGCGGCAGTGGATGACCACGACCTTGAAAAACTTCCGTGTGCCTACCGGGCCCGGCGCCGTGGAGAACAAGGTTCGCTGAGCGCGAGGCTACACTCGAACGCATGAAAGTCTTGGTAGTAGGCGGGGCGGGCTACATCGGCTCGCATATGGTCAAGGCGCTGCATGCGGACGGCGCGGATGTGATCACACTCGATGACCTCTCCTCAGGCCACGCCGACGCCGTGCTCCACGGTCAGGTAGTTCGAGGCAGCATCGCCGACACGGCATTGCTTCAGCGCGTCTTCTCGGCCCACAGGTTCGACGCCGTCATGCACTTCGCCTCCTTCATCCAGGTGGGCGAGTCGGTCCGCGACCCCGCGCCCTATTACCGAAACAACGTGCTGAACACGCAGAACCTGCTGGAGGCGATGCTGGCGCACGGAGTCAAGCGCTTCGTCTTTTCCTCCACCGCCGCAGTGTTCGGGGAACCGGCCTACACACCCATCGACGAGAAGCACCCGCTGGCCCCCATCAACCCCTACGGCTGGTCCAAGCTGATGGTGGAGCAGATGCTGCAGGATTACCGGCGGGCTTACGGCATGGCGTCCGTGTGCCTGCGGTATTTCAACGCGGCGGGAGCCGACCCGGACGGAGAACTGGGCGAACGGCATGAACCTGAAACCCACCTGATCCCACTGGTGCTGCAGGCGGCGGCCGGGCGGCGGCCGCACATCACGATCTTCGGCGACGACTACGACACGTTAGACGGCACCTGCGTCCGCGACTACGTGCACGTGACTGACCTGTGCAGCGCGCATCTGCTCGCTTTGCGGCGGCTGACCGCGGGCGATGCCGGTGGCCGCTTCAACTTGGGCAACGGCGAAGGCTTTTCGGTGCAGCAGGTGATCGCGACCGCCCGTCAGGTGACAGGGCGAGACATTCCGGTGCGCGTGGAAAGCCGGCGCGAAGGCGACCCGGCACGGCTGGTGGCCGACGCCGGCGAGGCGAGGCGGATCCTGGGCTGGGCCCCCCGCCATGCCGATCTGGCCGCGATCATTCGCGACGCCTGGGCCTGGGAGCGGCGCTCGAGCCCCTAAGTGCCAGATACACGCGCAACGGGGACGGTGGCAATGACGCGCCCACCAATCAGCACCTGCCCCGTGGAAGTGACGCTCACATTGATCGGCCGGCCGCGCGAAATGGCCAAGGCCAGCTTCAAGGTAGCCGCGCGGGACAGCGGCTGACTGTTGGCCGGCATGTTCTGGAGGATGATCGAGAGCGTGCACGGATCGATCCTGATCTGGCTCCCGAGCGACAACGCATGACCTGCGGGGAATGTGGACGCCTTGATCAGGAAGATGCACGAGCCGAACGTGGTCTCGCCCGAGGCCGTGAAACCGCCCGACGAAATCGAGAAACCCGGGTTGGTCGCCGACCCGCCTGTGCCCGTGCCGGTTGCGCTGGTCGTCGTGCCGGTAAATGCGATGGTGGTGGTGACCGTCGTCCCCAGATCAGGCACTGCGTTGAATTCGAAAGCCTCGGACTGGACAGCGGCGGCCACCTCAGTATTCATCGGGGCGACGGCTTCCGCGGAGGCCACCACGACGGGCGTGTCGTCACCTCCACCGCCGCACGACGCCAACACGACGGCGCCGACAAGCACCAGGACAAGCCTAATAAGCTTCTTCGTCATTTTCTGTTCTCCCGGAAGGATGAGAGACGTTAGCCGAAACGAAGAGGCCGGTAAACCTATTCGGCATGCGAATGCCGTATGACTGACGGCCGGTGCCAGTCGAGCAGCGGGAGCAGCGCCTTCCTATGGTTTCGACGCCACAAGCCCAGCGCCCTGCTGCTTGCCACGCTAGGGCTGGTCCCCGAGTGCCGGTAAGATTCGGACTTACATTCAAAACTGCCCCTAAATGCGCGCCAAGCCTACGTTTTCCGCCTTCCTGGCCATCGCGTTGGGATTGGCGACCCTGACGTCGAAGGCGGTCGAGCCCACCCTGGCGCCTGCCGGATTTACTGGTTTGGGCGTGACGCCCAATGCCCGGCTGCTGGGCTGGGGTCAAGCGGGCTTCGTTTACGACAACAGCTTGCCGGGCATAGCGGCCAGCCCCAGCGGACATAACTTTGTGGGCGGATTCGGCTTGCTCCCCAATATGGAAGCCACGCTGAGGCTGGCGACCAGCGATATCCATAGCAACTGCTTCACTGGCTGCGGTGCGGCCCGCGATTTGTCTGCCGCCGGCAAGGTCGCCATCGGCATCGACGCAGCCAACCGCTTCCACGTTGGGGCGGGCGTGGTTGACGTTGGCGGCGGCGCCACCTACTTCCGCAGCATGTATGGGGTGCTGACCTACCACGAGGGGCCCCTGGAAGCCAGCGCTGGGCTGGCACGGCGCTCTGGCGCGGGCATCGCCGGCTCCAAGTCGCCCTTGCACGGTGTGTTCGGCAGCGCCGCATGGCAGCCACTGCCCTGGGTCCGCGGTCACGTGGAATACACCGACAGCAACGTCTGGGCCGGTGTGCGCCTGTTCGCACCGCAGCAGTGGTTGCCGGAGGGCTGGTCGGCCTACGTGGGCAGCAATCACCGCTTGACCGAGACCAACTTGACCAAGCGCAGCTGGATCACAGCAGGCATGTCGATCCCACTGTACAAGGTGCCCAGCCTGCCGGGCCAGTCCAAGGGGCCGTTGCCGCCCCTGGCGGGCAGCCAGGAGAGGCTGCCCGCCTATGAAGCCCGGACACCGTCCATCCCTGTGGAGTCAGGGCCCGCGACTGCAGCGAGCCAGGCACGCCCGGCGCTGCCCCAAGCGGCGCCCCTGGAAGACCGGCATTTGCACGAGCTGGTGGCGGCGCTCCATGCCAAGGGCTTCGAAGACATCTCCGTCGGCCGCATGCCGGACCGGTCGATCGCGGTGCGCGCGAACAACGCCACCTACAACTGGAACTCCGCCGATGCGCTGGGCGTTGCATTGGGCACCGTCGCTCGCACGCTGGCACCCACGCGCGCCGGTTACCGCCTGGTGATGACGCAACGGCAGATTCCGCTGGTCGCCGTGACCGGGCAGGCCGACTGCCTGCTGCAATGGATCCAGAACACCGACCCCTCGTGCACGGCTGGCGAGCTTTCCACCCCGGGGACCGGCCCCTTGGAAATGCTGCATCAGGACGCGGCCTGGGCGGTGCGCAATGCCCACCGCAGCCGCGAAACATTGCGTGTGAGCTTGGCGCCCGTGCTTCGCACGACCATCGGCACGGAATTCGGAGCTTATGACTATTCCATCGGCGCCAACATCGGCTTCGCGCTGCCGTTGTGGGATGGCGCCACTGTCGAGTACCGGCACAACGTGGCCCTGGCGAAAAGTGAGGACTTCGAAGCGACCCGCGTGTTCGGCAACCGGCGGGTACGCTCCGGCGTCGAGCGGCTCGCGGTGGTACAGACGGTGCGCCTACCAGTGGAACAATGGTTCCCTCCGCGGAACCCTGCCGATGTGTCCCGCCTTGGCTTGGGCGCCATCACCGCCCAGGCAAGCGTCGGCCGCTTCGGCATGGACTACGACGGCGTGCACGGCATGCTGCGCTGGGAGCCCGGGCAGGGTCTGCATCGCCTAACCGCCCAGGCCGGCTGGTTCAACAACCACGAATTCGGCAATGCACGCGACCAGTTCGGCCCCAAGACCGCCAAACCGCTGCTGGCCAGCTACCGTTACGCCGTGATGCCCACCCGAACCTACCTGGAGGCAACCGCCGGCCAGTTCATGAACAACGACCGGGGCTTCCAACTGGGCATGCGCCAGTGGTTCAGCGACGTGGCCGTGAGCGCGTACTACAAGCGGACCCAGTTCGGCGACTCGCCAGCGCGGAACCTCTTGGGCGTGGAGTTATCCCTACCCTTGGGGCCACGCAAAGACATGTCGCCCGGGAGATTGGTGCAGGTGACGGGCACCCCCCGATTCGCTCATTCCGTCGAAACTTCATTCCGCGAGGATGTTGCCGGAAACCCCCTGCGGATCGGGCATGGCCTGTTGCCGCCCACGCCCAGCCTGGACGCCACATTCAATTCGGACCGGGCGGGTCTGACCTATTTCGAAGACAACACCCGGCGGATTCGCGACGCGGCCCGCTGAGTGCAGAATATGTGACAAGTTGGACACACTTGTCTGTTTCACACCGTGGCAGGGCACAAAATGGCCCCGCTTCTGGTCTAAAGTTCTCCACAGGCTCCCCTGTGGACAGGGGCAATGAGAATATGGGTATTTTGAAATTTTGCGCCGTGATGCGCGGTGCAATCCTTATGGCGGCAGCGCTTTGGCTGGCAGGCTGCGCCGTGGTCACCGCACCGGGCTTCGACTATGCGGACCCGAAGACGCGCACAAGCATCACGCTGGGACAGTATGTCCCAGGCGACGTGAACAATCCGCCGCAAGGCACCATCACGCCGATCACCCCAATGGTGGTCAAGGCGCAGATGGAGGCACGCCCAGCCGATGTTTCCGCACGGGTGAAGCGGCTTTTCGCAGACCCCACACCCTACACGATCGGCCCCAGTGACATCATCAGCATCGTCGTCTATGACCACCCGGAGCTGCTCCCCAACGCCGGTGCCGTGATCAGTCAGCAGGCTGATCCCACCGGCATCAGTTCCGCCCCGGGTTTCATTGTGAATTCCGAGGGGCTTGTCACTTTCCCCTTCGTCGGCCGCATCAAGGTATCCGGGTTGTCGGAGATCGAAGCGTCCGAGTTGATTCAGAGCCGATTGGCCAAGTTCATCAAGAACCCCCAAGTCACGGTCAGGATTGCATCCTTTCGCAGCCAGCGTGCGTATGTGGATGGTGAAGTCCGTACCCCAGGCACCCAGATTTTCACCGACGTGGCCATGACGCTGCCGGAGGCGTTGAATCGCGCCGGTGGGATCACCCCTGCGGGCGACCGGTCGTTCGTGACGCTGACCCGAGACGGCGAGACGACCATCGTCAACCTGATGATGCTGCAGGAATTGGGCATCAACCCCAACCGGATCCTGCTGAAAAACGGCGACTTGGTGACCGTGCGCAATCGCGAAGACAACAAGGTCTATGTGATGGGTGAAATCATGCGACCCTCCGCGCTGCTGATGCGAAATGGCAAGCTGAGCTTGAACGAAGCACTGGGCGAAACCGGTGGCCCCAATCTTGCAACAGCAAACACCGCGCAAATCTACGTGATCCGTAACACCGCCGAAGGCAATCCGGCGATCTACCACTTGAACGCATCCGCCCCCAGTGCACTGGCTTTGGCGGACAATTTCTCGTTGCGCCCGCGCGACGTGGTCTATATCGATCCTGTCCCACTTGTGAGCTGGAACCGCGTGATCAGTCTTATTTTGCCTTCCGCGCAAACGCTCAGCGTAGGTCGGCAGCTCATCAACTAATGAAGCATATTTTGACGGTTTGCATCGGCAACATCTGCCGCAGCCCCATGGCGCAGGCACTGCTTGCACATGCGTTGCCCGATGCGACCGTCGCTTCCGCAGGCACTGCTGCTATGGTCGGCATGCCGGCGGATGAAGGTGCGCAGCGCCTCATGCAGGCGCGTGGGTTAGACATCAGCAAGCATCGAGCAATGCAGGTGCACCGGGAAGTATGCCGTTGGGCCGACCTGATCCTCGTCATGGACACGGATCAGAAGAAGGAGCTTGAGCAGGCTTACCCTGTCGTCCTGGGCAAGGTCTTCCGCATCGGTGAGCACGCGAAGCGGGACGTGCCCGACCCGTACAAGCGAGGTGAGGCCGCGTTCCGTGATGCGCTGGCGATCATCGACGATGGCGCGCAGCAATGGCTGCAGCGCATCCGCAAACTCTGACCGAGCCCCGAAAATGGCGACAACCCTATGAACGCACCGCTCAACCTCCAGCAGTTGCAGAACACGCAGCCGCAGCAACCTCAGGCGTTGCCGATGGTCGAGGATGATGAGATCAATTTGGCCGAGTATTGGGACATCCTGGTCGACAATCGTTGGCTGATCCTCGGCGTGCTGGTGCTGGCTCTGGCAGCCGGTATCGCCTACGCCGTCGTCGCGAGGCCCGTTTACCAGACGAACTTGCTGATCCAAGTGGAAGACTCCGCGGGTTCGGCGAAGAGTTTTCTCGGCGAAGCCTCGAGCCTCTTTGACGTCAAGACGCCAGCGGCTGCGGAAATTGAAATCATCCGTTCACGCCTGATCGTGGGCCAGGCCGTGGACAACACAGCCTTGCACATCGACGCCAGGCCGCGCTACGTGCCCTTCATCGGCAACTGGATGGCGCGGCGGGCCAAGACCCTCTCCGACCCTGGTTTCCTGGGCCTCGGCGGCTACGTCAGCGGCACAGAAAGGATCGGCATCGAGACGTTCAAGGTGCCTTCGGCGTTCGAGGGGGAGAGATTTCGGGTGACCTCGCAAGGTGCGGGCGCGTATACGCTGTCGCACCCCGAAATCTCGCCGACCACAGGCAGGGTTGGGGTTCCACTGGTACTGAACACACCCGAGGGCCCTATCAACCTGACAATCAGCCAACTGCTAGGCAAGGCCGGCGCGGACTTCAATCTGCGCCATCGTTCGCGTCTCGACGCGATTGAACATCTGCAGGCTCAGCTGAAATTGGCGGAAAAAGGCCGTCAGTCTGGCGTCATCGACGTTTCCATGCAAAGCACGGATCCGGTCCAGCTCACTGTAGTGCTCAACGAAATTGGCCGTCAGTATGTGCGGCAGAACATCGAACGCAAGGCCGCCGAGGCGCAAAAGACGCTCAGCTTTCTGGAAACACAGTTGCCCCAGTTCAAGAAGCAACTCGATGCGGCCGAGGATGCGTACAACAAATACCGAAACCAACAAGGCACGGTGGCGCTGGACGAAGAGGCCAAGGTCATCCTGAACCGCAGTGCCGATCTGCAGTCTAAGCTGCTGGAAGCGCAGCAGAAGCGACGAGAAAACGAGGCACGCTTCACCGCAGAGCATCCGATCGTCCGCACGATCGACGCCCAAATCGGCGCGTTCAGCCGGGAGATCGCCAGCCTGAACGCTCGTGTGAAGACGATGCCGACCGTGCAGCAAGACGCCATCCGGCTCGAACGCGACGTCAAAGTCAACAACGAGCTCTACCAGTCCCTCCGCAACAACGCGCTGCAACTGCAGCTGGTACGCGAAGGCAAGGTAGGCAACGTGCGCCTGATCGATGAAGCCGCCCTCCCTGAAGATCCCGTCAAGCCCAAACCCAGCATTGTGGTCGCCCTGGCCGGTGTCCTGGGTCTGCTGGGCGGCATCATGGTCGCCCTGGGCCGCAACGCCCTCTTCCGTGGCGTCAAGAACCCGCAGGAGATCGAGGCGCATACCGGCTTGAGCGTGTACAGCACCATTCCGCTCAGTGACGGCCAATACGGGCTCGCCCGCAAGGTGCGTGAAAAGGCGAAAGGTGTGCACCTGCTCGCCTTGACCCAGCCACATGACCCGGCGATCGAAAGTCTGCGCAGCCTGCGCACGGCGCTGCAATTCGGCATGCTGGAGGCGCCGAACAACCGCATCATCATCACCGGCCCGACACCTGGCGTGGGCAAGAGCTTCGTGGCGGCCAACTTCGCGGCGCTCATGGCGGCGGCGGGCAAGCGGGTGCTGCTGATCGACGCGGACCTTCGCAAGGGCTACCTGAACCAGTACTTCGGCCTGCCCCGAGCCGACGGCCTCTCGGAGCTCGTGGCGGGGTCGATCTCCGCTTCCCAAGCGGTCCGGCGTCAGGTGTTGCCCAATCTAGACTTTCTGCCGACGGGCCAGATTCCCCCAAATCCTGCGGAGCTAATGCAGAGTTCGGCGATGGCTCAGGTGCTGCAGGCCACCTCTCCGCACTACGACCTCGTCATCATTGACACACCCCCTGTGCTCGTTGCGGCCGACACTGCGGCGGTGGCGCCGCATGTAGGTACGCTACTGATGGTGGCGCGCGCCGAACAGACGCACTTGGGCGAGCTGCACGAGAGCGGCAAGCGCTTGGCCCAGTCGGGGAAGGCAGTCACGGGCGTGTTGTTCAATGCCATGGACCTCACGCGCCGCCATTACGGCAGCTACGGCTACAAGTACGGCCGCTACCGATACCGGAACTACGGCTACAAGTCGACTTCATGAGCATAGCGCGGGCGTAGCCGATGCGTGCCTTCCAGCGACCGACATCGCGGACGCTCACGAAGCAGAGACTGGCGACCGCGAGATGATCTTCGCCGCGCTGGGCACTATCCGCGTCGAGGCGGCCGGCTTCGTGCCCTCTCCGAATACCCTCCAGGTACCTCACCCGGCCGGCGGGGTCGCGTTCAGCGCGCCTACGAACCATCGCCGCCGCAGCCGTCCGCTGAAGAGCTTGGCCATCGCGGCGATCCAGGACCAGGATGCCACGCGTGCCGTCAGGCAACAGGTAAATCGCCTTGTTGCCAACGAGCGTCTTCCTCGATCTTGACCGGCACCGAAAGAAGACCACCGGGCATGTCGGGTCGAGCGGTCGGGCTTGTCAAGTGGAGACTTCGGCCATCACCGCTTCGTCACGTTGCCGATGAATTGCGCCAGAAGCGTGGGCGTATTAGGTGTCGCGCAGGACGCTTGGATCTCGCGCAAAGTCCACGCGCGTACAGGGCAATGTTGGATTCGTCAAAGTCCGGGAAGCGCGCGCGCTCGTGATTGGGGATCAAAATCGGCACGAAGCTGCCGTCACAGTTTTTCAGGGAACTTCCATGCGCACGGACCTTCACCGGCCAGCACGGTCTTGGCGCTCGCCGTTCCGATGAACTGGTCCTCGCCTCGGCTTGGCAGCGCCGGCGGGGTAGCCCAAGGGGTGCAGTTCGGCGCGAATGGCGCGTTCCGAGAAGAGCCTTAATGAAGGCCAAGGCGCCGCGTTGACCGCCTATTCGATGGGCAAGTGCGAACTGGTCGATAAGTTCATGGGGGTTAAGAACCCCGTTGCCCTGACTGCGCATATTCGCCGATGCGCATTGCTGGAACAGCAGCTAATCATTTCAAGTCAACGGCAAGCGCACAACTCTGCGCGCAGCAGCGGCGGCGTCAGCCCTCGCGCGTGAGCTTGTGCCCGGTCAGTCGAGACAACTCCGCCAGAATCTCATCCTTGTCATTAAGGTGGGTAACGGCCTGCTCCAGTTCCATGAGCTTGGCACCGACCAGGAAGCGATACCAGTACCCTTGCAAGAAGTGGTACACCAACCCAGAGCGGCCATCCAGGAATCCCAGCTGAAAGACGTAGCGCCAGAGAAAGTATAACGTGGCACTTACGGTGAAAGGCAATCGGTTGTACACGCGTTCCTTGCCCCAGCGTTTAACATAGGCCTGCCATGACGCGCTCTGGCTGTTGAGCCCGTCGTCGCGGGCGAATAGTTGCATTCGCTGATTCAGAGCATCAATTGCCTCACGCGTAGCATATTTGTTGTGCTTATCAATGAAGAAAGTCAGATCGTTGAGATTGTGGTCCGCGAAGCCGCCGTTGAAATGGACAGTGCGGCCACCCCAAACGACCATGTGTTCGTCCATCCAGCGGTCTTCTATGCGGCCGTGACCACGACGCCAAATGCGCAACAGGCGTAGGGGATAGCGACCGCCGTGCCGCACCCATCGGTTCATGAAGATGTGCTTGCGATCGAGATTTATGCCAACGACGTCTGCCGGCAGACTGGGCAATTTCTCCGCGATCTCGTTCGCCAAGTCAAGCTCGATGATTTCATCAGCGTCCAGCCGCATCACCCAAGAACATGTGATGGGAGCGTTGTCCAACGCCCACTGGAACTGCTTAGCGTAGTTGACGAATGCATTATTCAAGACATGCGCCCCTGCACTCGTCGCGATGGTCACCGTGGAGTCTGTTGACCCCGAGTCAACTACGAAGATTTCCGAAGCTACACTCCTTACCGACGCCAGCGCTCGCGCCAAGTGAATCGCTTCATTTCGAACAAGTATTACAACCGCCAGGTCCACCATTCCAGTTTCTGACTCAAGTTTTAATGAATCGAGAGTATGACCTGTTTCTACAGGAGTGCAGCGCGGCAACGGAGGCAAGGGAGGCAAGCACTCGACTAGAAGACGATGCATGAGGTTGGTTTTCTGCTTAAAATGTTTTTCAGCCCGTCACCTCTGGCTACTTCTCACAACGCTTGCTCTTTTGAGGCAGGCGGCAGTAGTGTCTAGACGATTCTTGTCGAGCGCCGCATCCATTTGACCGGCAGCCATGCATGTCCGGATTTAGGCAGGGGGCGTCCCACAACCATTGACCGTCGGTCGGGCACATCCATATCTGGGTGACCACGCTTGTCAGCTGAGGCACATTTCTGTTCAACGCGGCTCATTCACTGTAAGTCGGAAGCCGAAGCCCTTATGCAATTGTTCACTGGATTAACCTAGCTATGGCGGACACTGATCTCGTCACCAAATTGCCCATGATACTGCGCTACTCGCGGACGAGGTCGTCGCTACTGACCTTTTTGATTTCGTGAAAGCCAAGTTCGCAAGCATCGCGCTCGCAGGTGCGTATCTAGCTGGTCAAGGCTCGATGTTTCTGTTCCAAATGGCGTCGAAAGCCACTGGCCATTCCGAGTTGGCCGGCATCGCTGTGCTGGCAGCTACCATCCTTTCATTTGGATTTCAATTTTCCGAACTCGGGGCAGGTCGAATAATCTCATATTACGGCAATAGAGAATTTGATCGCCTATCTTCTTTTGTCGTATGTCGGATAATGATTGCAGTCGTCGCGGCACTTCTTTTTGCCACCATGACTTCTCAATCATCAAATGAGCTTCAAGGTCTTCACTACTTGGGTTTCGCGATAGCGGTACTGGCCTCTGCCAATTTGGTTTCAATAGTCGAAGCCCGCCAATCGTACGTGGCCGTGGCAATCGCGTCTGCATTACCTTGGCTAGCAACCACGTTGGGAATGATGCTTTATGCAACGATTGGCGACATGCCCCTTTGGTCAGTTGGTGTTCTGCCGCTCGTTGTGGTCTTCAGCAGTTTATTCTGGTCCCACATAACATCTAACTTCAAATTAATAAACCGTTTACCTACGCCTCGAGCACTTAGCGAGACGGCCGCAATAGTCCTACCTCTACTATACGGTCAAGTTTGGGGTCGGCTTGTTGTGATTTTCTTCTTGGCCACCTTGGGGTGGGAATCTCTCGCGAACTTCGGCATTGTACGATATTTGCAGGTTGCAATTGTTCTGATTTCCGGATTTATTCTTCGACCCTTGGTTCGGGGCCTGCTGGTTGGGGAAATCGATTCAAATCGCCAATTGCGACTTGGCGAATTTTTGCGTACTACGCGGAATCCATTTATTTTTTCCATAATTTCAACGTTGATCGCAGCAATCGTATTGTGGATCATTGGATCTGGACTGGAAGATTGGACAATTCTCCTATTCGTAGCCCCATTGCAAACCATTGCATCTATTGCCATTCAGATCAGCCATGCAAAGGGTCAAGCGATACAGATCTTCAAAATGGAACAAGTCGCACTCATGGTGAACGCGATTGTATTTTGTCTACTTTGGAACACCAACCCAGCGTTAGCGATGGCAATTGGCGAAATGCTACAAATGGGCATTTTAATTGCTTATCGCATATTGATGGACCACAGAGGGAGCAACTGAATTGTATTTCAATGAGCACTCTTATGCGATCACGAATTAATTCCTGACTTCCCGCGACATCTTAAATTCGAGCAAAGGACCACATAGATAAAAATTTTGCATGCGCGTGAGCTTTCCTCAGAGATGCATGTTGCGTTTTTTCACTGCAACTCTGCAGACCTATACTACTGCTCCAACTGCTATATGAACTCGCTCTTTTTTGTTTTCCTGCTGGCTGGTGCGGTGTTTAAGAACGACATCGCAGATTTTGCTTTGTCCGAGTGGTACAGCGATATCTCTTGGCCACCAGTTGTCGTACTTTTAAAGCAGAGTTCTTACCTTTGGTTGACCGTAGCGGCAACGATCACGCTGCGCCTGCTGTTCAAAGGCTCCAAATTCAGAATTCGACGAAATGATCTCGCGTTAGTATTGATACTTACCGCAATGACTGCCGCCCTACGAGGCGGATTCTACTCCATCGAGCTCGGAGTAAAAATTTTGATCGGAGCGGGTCTGCTTGCGATGATTGTTTTGGCGACGAACATCATGATCGCTCGTGATGGGATGCTGAGATACGGCGACGATCTTGTTCGTGGCTTATTGTGGTTCTCTCGTATATTCATAGTGTTGAACTTCGGGATGCTGCTTTTTGGTTATGGCATCGTGCTGGGCAATCCGCGGTTCTTCGGGTCTGCTGCGCATCCAAATTTCCTCGCGGTGCAGCTTACCGTCTGCGCCATCGTCCTATTCTCGGCAGTCTATTCCGATAAATTGCGGCGGAGCTGGCCGAATTGGTTGCTAATATTTGCGAGTTTGTATTTGCTCGTCGCCACCGGGTCACGTACTGGCCTCTTGATGACCAGCCTCGGCGTCGGCCTCTACGTCCTGTGTCGCAGTCGCTTCAAGCTAGCAGTTCTTCTTTGGGTAGCTATCGCCCTTGCCATATTTCTAGCGGCGATCCTGTCCATTGTGCCAGCGGACCTGTTGTTGTCCTTTGATCGCGGGGAGGTGGGCTTGGACACACGTTCAGAAGCATGGGGTTTTTTACTAGGTCTGATCGCTTCAGAGCCCATCTTCGGACATGGTTTGGTCACTTTCTATTCCGAGAATTCCTACCTTCGGGGACTCGCGAATTATGGCTTGGTGTACTTCGTGCCTTTTGTCTTCGTCGCGGTAGTTTCGACAATACGGTTGTGGAAGACCGCTCGGGCGTCCGAATATAAGCCAATTTTTACCATGATGTTTTGCTTGCATGTATCTCTACTAACAGGAGCCATGCTTGAGGGTTACCTGATTGATCTTCTCAGCCTACCGGTATTCATGTATGTCATTACCAGCACTTTTATTGCTGGACGCAGCGCGGGAAATTCTATGCGACGAAGTCCAATGAAAAGCAAAGACTTTGGGACAGTTCTGCATCATTAGCGTGCGAGCTTAACCAACTTTGGCTACGCAACAATAGGCACTCTGACCGCCCTCAATGGCACGTATCCATTTTTCGGGCGTGCCTCGATCAGTATTGCGCGGAAACTTCAAATTGCGGGGATCTTGAACGCCCTTTGACAGATTTAAATATCGCTTTCCACAGCCCTTTGGATGAGATGTCTGGCAAGTAGTAGGTAAAAATTTCCCGACTACGTCGATCGACGGCAAAAAACACATACAAGACACTGGAAACTAAGAGCGCACTCCCGCGGAGGCACCAAAGTAAATATAGGCCGCAAGCGAGCACAAACTTCAACCCCTTTAGATTGGTTAGCAGGAACCGCCACTCCGAATTGATTCCAGAGGGTACCACCCCAGCGAGGTCCCGTATCACAGCCGAAGAAATCGTTCTGAACCGGTACCTCGATTCCGCTCGATCAATCATCGCCAAAAGTCTGGGGTCGCTGGTAACGGCTTGCCGCGAGGTTTTCCATGCGCCGATGTGACTTCTCGCCACGCGCCACCGGGGCAGAACTCGGTAATTGTAGGAAGCGAGGGGCTGCACAGTATTGTCGAAAGGCATCATATCAAGAAGTGCCATGCTGCTTTCGGCTCTAATTGAGGAAAACGCAATTAAGGCGTAGGGATGTTCCCACTGAATAGCCTCTCCGGCCGCCCCTAGCTGCTCTTCTACTACGCGTTTGCTGAATATGTAGTTTCCCAGAAAATGGAAATCACCCGACGAATTTCGGCCGTTATTGTATAAGAACTCAAGGCTCGAAACTTCGGAAACGTCGGCCAACCAAGGCAAGTTGGTCTTGTTTCGGAAAAATGCAAGATCGGGCTGCGCTGCACTAAGTGTTGAAATGAGCTCAGGCAGTATTTTCCATGTGACCGAGCTGTCATCACCTATAAGCCATCTGAAGTTGCCAGTTGCGCATTCTAAGGATTTTAGGCAGTTTGCACCGGCGCCCAAATTCGAAGAATTTCTATGCGCAACCAGATTCAGATTCCCGTCATACGTCGACAATCGAGACCACGAATTGTCTGTCGACGCATTGTCAGAGACAACGACTTCAAGTCCGGCGGAGGCATACTTTTCGATAGCGCTCAACTGCGCCATAAGTTGTGACTCCCGGTTGTACGTAGGAATACAAATAGATAGAAGAGGAGGGACGTGGGCGTGAGGCATTGGGCAACCAAGGGGGCGGGTAATTTGGGTTCTTGCCTGCGGCGGTTTCTGTGGACACCGGCGAGGCTTCTCGATCTCTCTCAAAGTCTATCGGACTGACGCAATCAAGTGTCAGATGACCTACAGAAGGCTGAAACGCACTTGGAGGCCGCATCAGGCCCGTCGATTGGCGCGAAGCGCCGCCTATGGCTCGCGCTTCAGCCATCTTCGCAATGCCGCTCGGCCGGCTGCGATGTGCCCTTGCAAATTGCCTCTTGGACATCTCAGGGTTGCGTTCGCACTCGGCGTTCTTCGTGGAGCTTGGCGCCGCAATGTGGTGGCGTCCTCGATGCCGCCTCGCTTGAGCAGCAGGCCCTTGCGCTCCAGCAACGTTGACCACCTTGAAGATATATCCTCCTCCGCCTAGTCGTTAGTCCCCAGCAGATGTCGGAAGTTCAGGATGGCTTCTCGTCGGGAATTGCCTCGTTCAGGCTCAGGTGCGCGAAGCTGCAAAGCGCGGTGACCTTAAACAGTGCTCCTCCATCGCTGGATCATTCATCGCGTCGAGAACACCTCGCGCCGGGTCTCCTTCCCCTTGCCGGCATAGTCCGCGACCGCAGACTTATCTGGCTCATCGCCACGCCCCTTTGCATCAGTCAACGCGCATCGGAAGATTCGGTGGACTTGTTTCAGACGCTCCTTAAGTCTGACATGCAATCTCGACTCGGTCGGAGAAGTGGCTTATCGCTTTTTGGACAGCATTCACGGATTCTTTAGTGGACTCCATGCGCTTTCCACACAATTGACGTCTTCGTCGAACAGGCTTTCGCCCTCGATTATTCAACGTGCTTTCATCTGTTGCGTTTCGTCCGCGCATTGCGATTTCGAGACAGAAGCGGAGCGGTCAAAACCCACAGTTCATACTTGACGCTGCGCGGAACGCGAAGACGAGCTCTTGGTGCGAAGGCCGCGCCCATCAATCTACGCCTTTAAACTTCGGCCGGCTCTTCCTATGTATGTGTAAGGCCCTGTGGCCTCCTTTGCGCAATCCATCAACGCATGATGCAGGTTGTCTGCCACATTCTCGATGTAGAAGTGCCGATCAAAACATTGCAGTGCACGTTCACCCATCTGCTTGCGCTCGGCGGCGGACAGGGCGAGCCATCGGTCCAGTAGTGAATCGATCCCCTGCGGAGTCGCGTCGCCAATCAAGCCTGCCGCCTCGGACTCGATCTCTCGCCAGATATTGACACCTTTGGTCGTCACCACCGGCACACCCGCTACCAATGCTTCTGCCAATGCGATCCCGAAATTCTCTTGGTAGGACGGCAACACAAAAACCTCTGCAGCCTGGATCGCACCCCATTTAAGATCGCCAAGCAACATCCCGGTGAAAGTTATCGAACTTCCAGCGCCACACGCTTGTGCAAGATCTTTCAGCGTCTCTTCGTATTGGGCATTTCCGCTTCCTGCAATAACTAGGTGCAGCTGCGGATTAGTTGCACGGACTCGCGCAAACGACCTGATCAACAACTCGCAGCCCTTTTTTTCATGCAGCCGCGACAGGAAGAGTAGCACGCGCTTTCCTACTAGTTGCGGGAAGGCTTGGGTAAACTGGTCCCGCTGGGCGGGTACGAGGATCGGCTTCGCAATCCCGTATCCAACCAATCGTTCCCGTACCTTGTATAGCCAAAAGGAATTTCGCGCGAGCCGCAGCTCTTCGGCCGTGGTGAACAACACAAGCCCAGCATCGCGAATCACCCTGTACTCACCCCAAGGCCAGTAGAGCCACTTCTTCAGGTGCTTAAACGGGTATCGCTGCTTGAACCAAGGGTCCAGCATTCCATGCAAGAAAATAGCGTAGGCAAAGCCTTGTCGCCGTGCAACCTTGGAAACGCAATACCCATGGTAACCCCACATCCCATGCACGAGGATGGCGCTGTACTTCGACGCATTCAAGCGAAGCCACGGTTCCAAGCGAAAATTAAACCCATAAGCTCCGATCGAGGGCCCAAGCTGGACTACAGCGGACGCGGCAATGCGAGAGTCAACGCTGGCGCCTGGTCGATCAAGGCAAAGGGTATGGACTGTCCAGCCACGCTTCGCCAGTTCCTGGCCTTGCAAGATCGCTCCCTCCACTGGGCCACCAGCAGAGGGATGCAGAGTTGGAATGACCTGAAGTACTATGCGCGAGGTTGTCAAGGCGATTGAGGAAGACGGTCAGCTCGGCGGATTCTGCAGCAGCCGATATTCGCGGCGTGGCGTACTCCGGGGGTGGGTTGATGGTAGCTGAAAGCTGCACACCGCTGTGTCGCCGTCAATATCATTCCTTTCCCGGATGCACCGACCTTCGGCAAATGGCGTCCACCAATACTACTTCCACGCGTGGCTCCAATCGTGTCTGATCAAATTGCCAAAATACCATTTTCAGTTTTGTAGATCGACGTCGATACGTCTACTAATGGCGTGGACTATCATTCAAAACCACCCACTCAAGCATTTGACGCACGCCATCTGACGGGGTCACGACTGGACTCCAACCAAGCATCCTACGTGCCTTAGAGATGTCGGCAACAAATACTCGCTGATCACTCTCTCGAGGAGGCAACTTTTCATACTGAAGCGGTTTTCCAATAAAGCCTTCCAGCAGCGAGAACAATTCGAGTAACGACAGACTTTTGTCGATGCCGCCGCCGATGTTGAACGCTTGACCCTTCGCGATATCCATATGTTCAATCGCCTTGAAATAGAGGCTCACCATGTCACGCGCATGCAGTACGTCCCGTACCTGTTTGCCCGACCCAGATATTGTGAATGGTTGCGAGCTGACGCCTCCAGCAACTTCGGCCGCTTTCTGGCAGAACCATCCCACCCATCCTTGGTCGGCAGAGGCAAACTGACGTCCGCCATACATTGACGAATGACGAAATACTATGGTGCGCAGGCCAAATATCCGGGCGAAGTCAAGCATGTACTGATCCGCCGCGCCTTTAGAGCATCCATACGGAGAATGGAAATCGAGACAGGTTTCTTCATCGAACCCTTGCGGACGATCAGTGCATTCGTATCGTGTCGCGGTTTCTTGATACTCGTACTGTTCAAGATCACCGTACACCTTGTTTGTCGATGAATAGACGATAGCGGCTGCAGGAGCCGCGTCTCGCACAGCTTCGAGCACATTGAACGTTCCGAATGCGTTCACTTCGAAGTCGTATCGACTATTTGCGATTGAGGTAGTCATTGCCACCTGACCGGCAAGGTGGAAGACTGCATCTGGCAACGACTCCGTGACGACACGACGCACATCATTGGCACTGCGGACGTCTCCATGAACATGTCGAAATTCGCCAAGTGACTGGAGCCAGCGCAGGTTGTCGATCGACCCTTTGCGATAGAGACTGTCAAAGATGACCAGCTCGTCACCACGCTCGATCGCGTGAGCGGCGAGGTTGCTGCCGAGAAATCCACAACCGCCGGTAATGAGAAGCTTCATGATTTTTTCATTTCAAGTTCGACCGTTCTGGCTATCCCTTCCGTTAGCCCGTGTCTAGCTACCCAGCCCAAGCTTCGCATCCGACGCGTGTCAGCGCGACAATTCATGGCCTCGTTCTGACGGTATGGCAGTGCGCCAAACAACAAGTTTGTTTGCGATTGAGTCACGGCACGGACTGTCTCCGCAAAACGACGCACAGTTGGCGCCTCCCCCGTGCCCACGTCAATTCGCTCGACAGTATTCAGATCGCCGCGTGCACGCACCAATATATCGAAGGCCGATACAACATCATCGATGTAGATGAAGTCACGCTTCTGCTCGCCGGCAGTGAGGGAAAGTTCAGAAACTTGATCACGACATGAGCGGATTACGTGTGTGGTGAACTTCGAGGGAGAATCATTGGGTCCGTAAAAGTGCTGCAGCGCCACATCGACAAATTGCATGCGGCCTGCTAACTGGCCAGCCAACATCGTGCCCCAGTCGGAAAACTGCTTCTTACTGAGCGCGTAGGAGTTAACATGCCCTTCCAGTGCTGAGCCGGCGTTCAGGAACGTCACCCTGTTTGAAAACTTGCTACTCGCATCCATTAGAGCGAGGCCGAGTCGAACATTAGCGTCCAAAACATCTTGCAACGTCTCACCCTGGCGACCATAAGAACAGGCCGTATGCACAATGACATCGGGTTCGAAGGACCGGATGCCCTCCGTGAGCTCTCGGTCGCTCTCGGGCCGCAGCACAGCCGAGCTCGTGATCGGAATGCCAACTTTCCGTAAGTCACTGTCGCGCCGCATGAGCAACATAATTTTGGCATCAGTTACTGCCCAGTAACGCGCCAGAGCGCTCCCTAGGAACCCAGTTCCACCAGTCAGTAGGAGCTTCATGTATTTGACTTCAGAACGTGAGTCCGAAGAATTCTTCCAAGCGCACCGCGACGTACTCGAGGTGATCGCGACTCAAACCGGGATATACACCCAACCAAAACGTCTGATTCATCACAGTGTCAGTGTTGGTCAATTCGCCGCTGATTCGGTAGTTACGCCCTAGCATGTAGGGCTGGCGTGTGAGATTCCCGGCAAACAACAGGCGCGTACCAACCCGATTCTGGTCAAGGTATGTGAGGAGATCCACCCGCTTTACTCCACTCGTCTCCTTTAGAACTGCCGGAAACCCGAACCAGCTCGGGTTGGATTTCGGCGTGGCCTCAGGCAGGTGAAGAAACTCCTCACAGGTTCGGAGTCGCCCCTTCAAGAACGCGAAATTCTCGCGGCGGATACGAATGAAATCCTCCACCCGATCCATTTGAGCCAATGCGCAAGCGGCCTGCATATCCGTAATTTTGAGGTTGTAGCCAAGGTGACTGTATGTGTACTTGTGGTCATAGCCTTCCGGCAAGTCACCTAGCTTCCAACAGAAGCGCTTGTTGCAAGTATTGTCCTTGCCAGGCGGGCAGTAACAGTCTCGCCCCCAATCGCGGAACGATTCCGCAATCACCTTCAATTCGGCGTTGTTCGTGAACACTGCGCCGCCCTCGCCCATAGTGATGTGATGCGCGGGGTAAAAGCTGAGCGTGCCGATATCGCCAAAGGTCCCTACCGAACGGCCGTCATAAGTGGCGCCAAGTGCATCACAGCAATCCTCGACCAGCCACAGCCCGTACTTTCTGCAAAGCGCGGTGACGACATCCAAGTTGAAGGGATTTCCAAGGCTGTGAGCCAGCATGATGGCTTTCGTCCTCGGACTGATCGCAGCTTCGATCTTGTCGGCATCGATGTTGTGCGTGGCGAGATCGACATCGACGAATACCGGCACGGCGCCGAACTGCAAGATCGGGTTCACCGTCGTCGGGAACCCTGCTGCGACTCCGATTACCTCATCTCCGGGTCGTATGGCTCGCTCGCCGAGCTTGGGCGAAGTCAGCGTCGAAAAAGCGACTAGATTTGCGGAGGACCCCGAGTTAACCGTGATTGCGTGCTTGACGCCAATGAACGCCGCGAGCCGCTCTTCGAATTCGGCGTTGAATCGACCGGTTGTGAGCCAACCATCCAGGCTAGCCTCGACCATCAATTGGAGTTCTCGCGCCCCAATGACCTTTCCGGAGACGGGCACAGGCGACTCTCCGGGAACGAACGGGCGCGGCGCATGAACCAATTCGGCGTACTGGTTCACGAGCCGGGAAATCTCCGTTCGGATAGCTTCCGGGTTCTTTTGACTGAAATAAATGGGAGTGACGCTCATGGTTGTTGATTCAATTCTGCAAAGACGTTGAATAGCGCGCGATCTGCTGCAAGGTCATCTCGCGCGGGTCGCCGTCGGACAGCCAGTGCCGGTGCCAACTTACGATTTGGTCAAGACTCTCAGGCAGGGTCCACCGCGGGCGCCAAGCTAGTCGTGCCCTGGCCTTTGAAATGTCTAATTTCAGGGAGTTCGCTTCGTGAGGATGAGATCTTCCGTCCAGCGCCCATGACGTCCCTCCTCCCCATGCAGCCACCATCCGATCGACGATCCAGCTGACGGGTTTGGCATCGTCCTCCTTGGGGCCGAAGTTCCACCCTTCCGCGAATTGCGCTCCGTCCTCTGCGCAAAGCCGTGCTGCGAGGCTCATGTAGCCAGAAAGCGGCTCCAAGACATGCTGCCAAGGGCGCGTGGCCTGGGGACTGCGGACGATGACAGTTTGGCTCTTCTCAAACGCACGCAGGATGTCCGGGATAAGACGGTCAGCCGCCCAATCGCCACCGCCAATGACATTGCCTGCACGCGCAGAGGCAACCAGGATCCCAGCATCTGCCAAAAAAGACTTCCGGTACGCACTCGTCACGAGTTCTGCACATCCTTTACTGCTGCTATACGGATCATGGCCGCCCATCGGCTCGTCTTCGCGGTAAGGCCAGAGCCATTCCTTGTTCTCGTAGCACTTGTCCGTAGTGACATTCACGACGGCCCTCACTCCGCTGGACGCTCGAACGGCTTCCAGCAAATTGACCGTTCCCATGACGTTCGTCTCATAGGTCAATGCTGGCTGTTCGTAGGAGAGCCGCACCAACGGCTGCGCGGCCATATGGATCACGACCTCCGGCCGGAAGGCGCGAAGCACAGCGAGGACTTTCTGCGCGTCACGGACATCGCCAACCACGCTCTGCATTCCTTCGGCTACCTTCGCCTCTTGGAACAAGTTGGGAGTCGTCGGCGGTTCGAGCGCAAATCCCAGCACTTCCGCGCCCAATTGCTGCAGCCAAAGACTCAACCAGCTACCTTTGAATCCAGTATGACCAGTGAGGAACACGCGGCGCCCACGCCAAAATCCGGCGTCCATGCTCAGTTCCATTTTTTCCACGGCGCTCGCCCGCTCGCCCACAACTCCTCCAACAGATGCTTGTCGCGCAGAGTATCCATTGGTTGCCAAAAACCGTCATGTCTGAACCCCATCAGCTCGCCACTTTCTGCAAGCTGGTTGAGCGGCTCCTGCTCCCAAACAGTCTTGTCGCTCTTGATGTATGTCAACACCTGCGGGTTGAGAACGAAGAAGCCTCCGTTGACCAAAGCACCGTCGCCTCTCGGCTTCTCCTTGAAATTGATCACCCGCCCATCTTGAATGTCGATCGCGCCGAAACGGCCCGGAGGATAGGTCGCGGTCATCGTAGCCACCTTGCCATGCTCCCTATGAAAAGCGATGGAGCCGGTGATGTCGATGTCGCCTACCCCGTCTCCATACGTGAAACAGAACGCTTCGTCGTCCTTGACGTACTTGGCCACGCGAAGCAAGCGCCCCCCAGTCATCGACTCATCGCCCGTGTCAACCAGCGTGACATTCCACGGTTCAGCCCGCTTTTGGTGCACCTCCATTCGGTTCGACCGCATGTCGAACGTCACGTCGGACATGTGCAAGAAATAGTTGGCAAAGTATTCCTTGATCACATAGCCCTTGTACCCGCAGCAAATGACGAAATCATTGATGCCGTGATGCGAGTACATCTTCAGAATGTGCCAGAGGATGGGTCGGCCGCCGATCTCCACCATGGGCTTCGGGCGTGTGGCAGTTTCCTCGCTGAGCCGGGTGCCTAGACCCCCAGCCAAGATGACGGCTTTCATGTCGGTTTCCTAATTTAGTTCGAGCTGACAAAGGCATCGGAATGGAACTGGCGAGGATGTAACCCGTGCTCGACGAGCTTGGCGCGGGCGGCATGGATCATTGCATCAGAGCCGCACGCAAACACAGTTGCATCTGCAAGGGGAATCCGGTCGTCTAGGACGGCCTGTTGCACGTACCCATTGCGATGACCGCCGCCACACGCCGGCGCTCGCGAAAGCACTTTCGTGTAGCGAACGGGCATGCCCGCAGGGACAGGGTCGAAGTAGTGGTCCGCAGGCGTGCGCCCACCCCAATATACGTGGAGGATATGGGTGGTGTCCGCCTGAGCCAGCGCTTCGAGCATGGCTTTCACCGGTGCGATGCCGGTGCCCGTCGCCAAAAACACCAGATTCCTTTTGGCGTCGCTGCGCAAGCTGAAGGTGCCAAGCGGGCCATGAATTCGAAGCAAGTCATTGACGTTCGCGTGCTCAAACCAATAGGCGCTAAAAGCGCCACCTTCGACGCGTCGGATGTGCAAGCAGAGACGCCCATCCGACCGTGGCGCGTTCGCGATCGAGTAACTTCTGCGAAGCCCGCCCGGCCCGATAACATCCAGATATTGCCCAGGCATGTATCGGATCACCGACCCCGGCGGAAAACGCAGACGCACGCTCATCACATCGTCCGCAAACCGGTCTAAACCCTCAATGCGCGCTGGCATTGTTTTCGGCGTGAAATCGGCAAGCTCACCTAAATCTGTGCCATCCAGCACTAAGTCGCCGGCCGCAACCCGACAGCACGTAAGAATGTAACCTGCCTCACGTTCCGCATCGGTCAGACTCACTTCATCTCGCCTGACGGCCGTCTCACCTCTCACAAGCAAGGTCTTGCAAACGCCACAGCGACCAGTACGACAACTGTGTTCAAGCGCCAATCCTGCCGTACGAGCTTCCTCAAGCAATACCATCTGGCCAGATGCAGCAAATTGCTTTCCATCGGCGAGCGTCACCGTCCAAGAGTCCGCCGTCATCTTTCTCTCTGTTGGTTGCCCGACGAATTAATGCAACACCCAAGGTGCCGCGTCACTGTCTCAACTAAAGTTGGAACCATGCGGCCTACGCGCATCACCGACGTCTTCGGCAAAGTCTTGTCGCGAGCTACCATCGGCGTCAGCTTTGGACCTTTTTAATCTTGTATTTACCGCGTCTGAAGTACACCCAGCCGGCGACGGAGGGGGGCACAAGATACTGCAGCATCCGTATCAACGCCCGACGCCTCAGCGACTGGTAACTTGCAGCGTGAGCCCAAAATGGATCGGCAACGCGATACCCGTATGCTTTCGCCACAATACAGTCAATCCCAATGCGAATCACAGACACTTCCGTCGTTCGCCAAGTCGCGACGGCATCCGTCGTTCTGCCGCCAGCCTCAAGCGCCAACAACAGTGATGGCATGCTGACAAGCCAGTACCGCGGCCAATCGTTCTTCCAAATTTGCACTCCTCGTCTTTGAACAAGAAGCGGCATTCCAATGAAAACGCAGGTCCTGTCAAGCAATCCCCCATACACCCGCGCAAGAAATTTATAGCCGTCGAATTCTTTCCTGTAAAACTCTTCGCCATCTCGCCAGACTGTTCTAGAAAATATTAGAGCACTGACGAATCCCGGGTGGTGGGTAAACCGACGGATGAATTCCGGGGCAGAGAGTGTCCGATCTACCATCCCCCATCCGTCGTGCGCGAGTTCGCCGAAATTTGAAAGATCTTCATCACCAATTAGCCTGTTGAAATAGGCCATCCCCGGCGAGCCACCACGTATTATGGCGAGGGCCTTCTCGATGAACCCGGGGAAGGGCACATCATCGTCGCCGAAGATGTTGATGTACTCACCCGTACTTTGGTCGATACAGCGCAGGAAGCTGTCGTCCAATGATAGTCGGTCGCCATTGGTTATAACCCGTGCAAATTCCGGCAGCCCCGCTGACGACAGAAATTCACGAGTCCCATCGACCGAGGCATTGTCAATCACTAGTAATTCGACTTGATCGAGGTGAGGCCGGATCTGACCTGCCAATGCCGACAAAGTATGACGGAGAAGCTCGCATCTTCCGATCGTGGGGACCACGACGCTCAACAACGGCCGATTCAAGGTCAAACCATCATCTCCCGAGCCCTCAGGACACGAGCTGGATTGCCAGCAACGACAGTCCACGCGGGTACGTTGCGAGTTACGACAGAGCAAGCGCCAACGACCACGCCTTGCTCAATCGTCACTCCCGGTAGAACAGTAGACTTCGCTGCGATCCAAACCTGGTCCTTAATAACTATAGGGATACAAGTGAGATCTAGAACGGGGGACTGGAAGTCATGCGTGGCCGCGCACAGATAGGAATACTGTGAAACGACTGTCATTGAACCAATCTCAACCGAAGCCAAATTATAAATTTCGACACCCCAAGCTATGGCGGAAAAATCACCTACACGGAGATTCCATGGACACCAGACGCGTACGCCCCCATGAACCAAGACGCGACTACCAATCTTTGCGCCAAAAATTCTAAGCAATAGAACGCGAATAACGGAAAAATGCTTACCTAGGGGCAGACGGAGTAACCACGAAAACGGTTCCCATGCAGCTCGCATTGCCTTCACGCGCAAGGGCCACCCGCTCTTGGTGCGAAGCAGATCGACTTTCAAAGATCCTCTAACTTTCGAAGCAAGTTCAACTGCCCATAGCTCAGTGGTCTGCACCAAGAATGAACTAGATGAGCCAAAATGGGGGGTTTCGACCTGCCGTTCACCGAACATCTCTTGGCTCTTGGCAGCAGACTCGTTAGGCTGCACCTCAACGCCCGAACCATCGCAACTAGGGGGCTCCAGATATGCGCCTTGGCGCTCATCCTGGGTACGCGGCCGATCGAACTAGCTTGAGGCTAGTGCGCTCCGTGACCCGTGAGCACGACTTTCACAGTCTTCAGCAGAATGCAGAGGTCCAACCACAACGACCATTCCTGCACATAGCGCACGTCCATTCGCACCCGTTCCGCATACGTTAGCGTGTTGCGCCCACTCACCTGCCAGAGCCCAGTGATTCCCGGTCGCATGGTGCAATATGTTGTCCAATGCTCCCCATAGTACTTGTCTTGGTCCGCCATGCACGGCCGCGGCCCTACCAAACTCATGTCACCGAGCAGCACATTCCAAAATTGGGGCAATTCATCCAGACTGGTCCGGCGGATAAAACTCCCAAATCGGGTGATTCGCGGATCCCTTTCCAGCTTCTGGTGCGTCTCCCACTTGGCCCTGGCAGCGCTGTCACTGTCCAAAAAGCTGTTCAGCACCTCATCGCCATCCATCACCATGGAGCGGAATTTGATGAAGGCAAAGCGCCGCCCGCCAATGCCCACTCGATACTGCCAATAATGCACGGGCCCCGGCGAACTGAGCTTCACGCCCAGAGCCACAAGAAGATACAGCGGCATTCCAAGCACGAGGAACAGCGCTGCACCAGTGATATCCAACAGGCGCTTCAAGACCCTGCCCACACCTGAAGCACCAATAGATCGGACATGCACGTCCCTGGCGATTGCCTGCGGCGGCGTCTCGATCAGCCGGTCGTCTGAGTCAACCCTATACATTGTCAATCCCTGAATGCCCTTGCGAGTTGCAAAATCCATGCTACGGTTAGCAACATTCTGAAGCATCTTAGCTTAGCTGCGACGGCGGTCTATCCCCCATCAGGCGTACAGAAATGATGCGGTGCACACTAATTCACATCCCCTGCAGCTTTCATACCCGAATCTATCAGCATGAGCCTTCTGCCCCCCCTCCCGTTTCACCCGGTGGTGCTGTCCGGAGGCACAGGTTCGCGCCTGTGGCCACTGTCTCGGATGGCGTATCCCAAGCAGTTGTTGGCCTTGGCTGGCGAGCCCACGATGCTACAGGCAACTCTTGCCCGGGCCAGTGGATTGACTTCGGCGAAAGCGCCTCTGCTGGTGTGCAACAGTGAGCATCGGTTTCTGATCCGCGACCAATGGGCGGCGCTGGGAGTCGATCCAATGGCGGCTTACCTTGAGCCAGTGGGCCGAAACACGGCTCCCGCCATCGCCTTGGCAGCCTTGCATTTGGCAGCGAGCGATCCGCAGGCGCTGATGTTGATCTTGCCGGCAGACCATGTGATCGACGATGTTTCCGCGTTCGGCGCCGCTGTGGCGCGGGCGTTGCGGGCAGCTCAAGCGGGATACCTGGTTACTTTCGGGATCTCGCCTTCGTCGCCCGAAACAGGGTATGGCTACATCCAGGTGGGGGGGCCTTTGGGGGAGGAGGAGGGCGTCAACGCCGTCGCCTCCTTCGTCGAAAAGCCCGACGCCGCCCGCGCTGCGCAATACTTGGCGCAGGGCAACTACGTCTGGAACAGCGGCATCTTTGTCTTCCAGGCTGGCCGCTACTTGGAAGAGCTGGGCGCCCACCGGCCTGACATCCTGGCCGCCGTTCGCAAGGCTTGGGATGCACGCACGGAAGACCTGGGCTTTGTCCGCCCGGGCAAGGCCGAGTTCGAGGCCTGCCCTTCTGAATCCATCGACTACGCGGTGATGCAGTCAAGCCGCAAGGCGGCGGTGGTGCCAGCTTCGTTTGGCTGGAGCGATGTGGGCTCTTGGGATGCGCTGTGGGAGATCGGCAAGAAGGACGCGCAGGGCAATGTGACGCAGGGAGACATCCATCTCCACGATACGCGCAACAGCTATGTTCGCTCGCAGGGTCGCATGGTCGCAGTGGTCGGCATGGACGATGTGGTCGTGGTTGAGACAGCCGACGCGGTGTTGGTGATGCCCCGCAGTAAGGCACAGGACGTGAAGCACATTGTGGCCAAGCTTCAGAAGGAGGGCCGGCGCGAACACCTGGAGCACCTGCGCGTGCACCGGCCGTGGGGATGGTACGAGGGCGTGGACCAGGGTGAGCGCTTCCAGGTCAAGCGCATCATGGTCCAACCTGGGGCGCGCCTTTCACTGCAGATGCACCATCACAGAGCGGAGCACTGGATTGTGGTGAGCGGCACAGCCAAGGTCACCATTAATGGCGACGAGCAATTGCTCACCGAGAACCAGAGCACCTACATCCCTCTAGGGCGGACGCACCGGCTGGAAAATCCTGGCAGGTTGCCGCTGCACCTGATCGAGGTGCAATCGGGCTCCTACTTGGGGGAAGACGACATCGTGCGCTTTCAGGACGACTACAAACGCGATTGAGGGCGCCCCAGCCCCAGAAAATCCGATTCCAGTTTCGCCAGCACCGCGTCTTTGCTCATCTGTTGTTCGGCAAAAGCGCGGCCGGCGGCGCCCTGCCGTGCCAGCGCCCCCGGGTCGCGCAGCATGTCCTCCAAAGCAGTGATCATCGCGTCCGCGTCCTCGGCTGGCACCACCTTGCCGCAGCCGGCACGCTCATCGACAACCTGCGCCAATTCAGTTCCATGCGCCGCGGTGACCAGAACCGGGCGCCCGCTGGCCAGCATGCCGGTCAACTTCGAGGGCAACACCAAGTCGGCCGCGTCGGCGCGTTGAGGTAGCAGGTGGATGGTGGCCAGCCCAAGCAGCTCGCCCAACCGTTCAACGGGCTGGAGGGGAAGAAAGTCGACATTGGCCAAGCCCGCGCACAGCGCCTGCAGACCAGCTTTGCCCGCGCCGTCTCCGCAGAAGACGAAACGCAGTGGGCTGTGGCCTTGCATCCTGCGGGCCGTCTCAGCAAGAACCTCTAAGCCCTGTTTGGCACCCATGTTGCCGGAGTAAAGGGCGACCGGCACCTCAGGTGCCAATCCCAGCACGCGGCGAAAGTCGCTGTCACGGGTCAAGGGGCGAATGCTCGCCACGTCGACCCAATTGGCGAAGAGCAACACCCGCTCTGCCGGCACCCCTTTGCTTTGCGCCAGCTCCGTCATGCGCCCCGAGATGGACGAAACGCGGTCGAAACGCTTCATCAAGCCGCCCTCGATCGCTCGCACGATGCGCTCCAAGCGCTTCCCACGCAACAGGCCGAGGGCAAATGCGGCATCCACTTCATAGTCTTGCACATGCAGCCACGCTTTGCCGCCCGTCAGTCGGGCCAGCAAGAGTGCCCCGGGTGCGCAGAGCAGCGGCGGCTCGACCACCATGGTCACATCGGGCTTCCACCGCAACTGCGCCAGCAAGGCGGGCAGGCTGCTCAGTGCAAAGCTCGCCAGGTGAACGAGGCGCTTCAGTCCCGAAAGCTTGGCTGGCACCCAAAGAGGGCAGCGCCAGACATCCACGCCGTTCACGCGCTCCCGGCTCCACTTCCTGCCCGAATACCCCGCCCCTATTTTCCACGCGGGGTAATACGGCGGAGCGGTAAGGACGCGCACGTGATGGCCGCGGGCCGCGAGCCATTCGGCCATTTCACCGGTGTACTTGCCGACGCCAGTGAGCTCGGGCGCGTAGTTGATGCCGTAGAGGAGGATCTTCAATTGTTCAAGTCAGGCTTGCGGGGGCGTCCGCTTTGGCGCATCCTAACGTCTCGCGTCAAGGGGCCCGCCATGCGCTTCGTACATTCTTTCCGCTTGCTGCTTGCAGCAACATTGGCCGCGTGCCAGCTTCTATGGCCCGGCGTCGCCGCGGCGGCGACTCCCGAGCCTGCGTACCAAGGGATGATTGATTCGCTCACCAAGGCGAATGCCGCCGTCGTCGGTGTGCAGGTGACGGCTGCCGATGGCGCGCGCTCCGCGGAAACTCTCGGCAAGCAGCGCAGTGGCTCGGGGGTGGTGATCGGTCAAGACGGGCTGGTTCTCACCATCGGCTACCTGATGCTGGAGGCGGACACGATCCAGATCGTGACGCAAGACGACAAGACCGTGCCCGCACGGGCCGTCGCCTATGACCTGGCCACCGGCTTCGGCTTGATCCGGCCTTTGCTGCCCTTGCGTGGCATCTCTCCGGTGGCGCTGGGCACAACCAGCCAGGCAAAGACCGGCGAGCCCATGATGGCCGCCATCGGTGGCGAAGACGCGGATGTGTCGATGACCCAGTTGGTCAGCAAGCGCCCCTTCTCGGGTTATTGGGAATACCACATCGAGAGTGCGCTCTTCACGAGCCCGCCCATCCGCAACCACAGCGGCGCGCCCCTGTTCAACCAGCGTGGCGAACTCATGGGCATCGGCAGCCTGTTCGTCGGCGACGCGCTGGGCGACAACCGGCGCTTGCCAGGCAACATGTTCGTGCCGGTGGATCTGCTCAAGCCGATCCTGGCGGAAATGCAGCAGACCGGCACCACCAAGGTGAGCCGCCGCCCCTGGCTGGGCCTGAGCTCCACGGAACAAGGCGGCCGTGTGCAGATCGTGCGCGTCAACCAGGACAGCCCGGCGCAGACGGCCGGCCTGAAGCCTGGTGATTTCGTGCTTGCCGTGGACGGGGAAAAGATCAGCACCCTCGAGGGCTTCTACAAGAAGCTCTGGTCCCACGCAGACCCCACCGACGAGATCGAGCTCACCGTCTTGCAAGGCGCGGAAATCCGCAAGTTGACCATCAAGGCCGTGGATCGCATGGAGACCATGCGCAAGCCTGCCGGGATTTAGTTGAAAGCTCTGGATTCCCGCCTCCGCGGGAATGACGGGGGCTCCTTACAGGTCCATCCTCGACAAGATGTAGATCGTGACCGCACAGGTCGCCAGGGCTCCCGCCGTCCAATACAGCACGTCTTTCCAGCCGTGGACGGCCTTGTGCCGGGGCCGGAAAGTGCCAGGGCCACTGGGACTGGGGCTTGTCCACGACTTCCATCGATAGTGCGCTTTGCCGCACTTGCTGCAAACGTACTTCCGCACGGGAACCGGCTTGAGCCACGCGGGCCGGTGCTCCATGCGCCATTGGCTTTTGGGGCACTGACATCGGGGCGCGGGCTTCTCCATCGACAAACATTTTAGGAGCCGCGCACCAAGTTCGGGAACGCTTGCCCGATGGCGTGACTAGGGACTACCCTCTGCCGCGGCCCTGCCAATGCCGTGGTACGCGATGCCCTCGCTCTGCATCAGGTGCGGGTCGTAGAGGTTGCGGCCATCGAAGATGATGGCTTGCTGCATCTCCCGCTTCAGCGCGCCCCAGTTCGGGCTGCGATAGGCTTTCCATTCGGTCACGATCACCAGGGCATCCGCCCCGCGCAGCGCGTCCATGGGCTTGCCGACGATGTCGAACTGCTGGAGCGCGGCGGGTACATCGTGCAAGTCGAGCGCAAGCACCCGGCGCGCCTCCTCGGCTGCGACCGGGTCGTGCGCCACCACGCGTGCCCCGGCGCGCAACAACGCGGCTACCACCACACGTGAGGGCGCGTCCCGCATGTCGTCGGTGTTCGGCTTGAACGCCAGCCCCCAGACGGCAATCGTCCGGCCGCGCAGATCACTGCCGAAGTGCGCGAAGATCCTGTCGACCAGCACACGCTTCTGGTCCCGATTGACGTTTTCCACCGCTCCCAGGATCTTCAATTCACGCCCGTGCTCTTCGGCCGTGCGGATCAGTGCTCGAACATCCTTGGGGAAACAGCTGCCGCCATAGCCCGTGCCGGCATAGAGGAAGCTATAGCCGATGCGCGGATCCGAGCCGATCCCCTGGCGAACCAGTTCGATGTCGACGCCCACATGGTCGGCCAAGTTGGCCAGTTCGTTCATGAAGCTGATGCGCGTGGCCAGCATGGCGTTGGCGGCGTATTTGGTGAACTCCGCGCTGCGGACGTCCATGACGCGAGTGCGCTCATGGTTGCGGTTGAAAGGCGCGTAGAGCTGCCTCAGCATGGCCAGCGCACGCTGGCCGTTTTCGTCTTTGCTGATGCCCACGACGATGCGGTCTGGGCGGCTGAAGTCTTCGACCGCGGCACCTTCCTTTAAGAACTCCGGGTTCGACGCGATGGTGAACCCGGGTGCCTGATCGGCATTGGGGAACCGCACGGCGAGTTCCGCGCGTACGGCCTCCGCGATCTTGTCGCATGTGCCCACCGGCACGGTGGATTTCTCCACAATCACCGTGAAGTGCTTCATCCACCGGCCGATGCTGCGCGCGGCGCTCAGCACGTATTGCAGATCGGCACTGCCATCTTCGTCGGCCGGGGTTCCCACCGCAATGAAGATCAGGTCAGCGTGTTCAATGGCCTGTTGCGTGTCTGACGTGAAGACCAGGCGTCCGGTGTCGACGTTGCGTTCGATGACTTCGCGCAATCCGGTTTCATAAATGGGGACGCCGCCCGCGTTCAGCAGGTCAATCTTCGACTGGTCGATGTCCAGGCACACCACGTGGTTGCCCAGATCGGCGATGCAAGCTCCGCTGACGAGCCCAACGTAGCCCGTCCCAACAATGGTGATATTCATTGATACTGATCCAAAATCCCGGTGCGTCTTCGCGCTCGTTGAATTACGTCTTGTGGGATTGTGCCGTCTTTCAGGTCGCCACCCGAGAACTACGTCGTGCTGGCAACCCGCCGCGGCCAGCAGCTCGACAGCTATTTGACGGCAAAATCCTCGATCTTCTTGCCCTTCGCCAGCGCCTCGGTCACCCACTTGGGCTTGCGGCCGCGGCCGCCAGACCAACTTTCCCCATTAGGCCCCCGGTATTTGGCTGCTGCTGCCGTTGTGGTCTTGGGCGTCGTCTTGCGGACTCGGGTGGTAGCGGAGGAAGAAAAGCCGAGGTCTTTTGGCGTCAGCCCGTAGGTTTCTATTTTTTGCTTGATGTCGTTGACGACGGCGTCGATTTCTTTGACGCGTAGTTCTTCGGCTTCGGCGAAGAGTTTTTCTGCTTTGGCTTTGAGTTCCAAATAGGTGGCCAATGGATTTCCTTGAGATGTTTAGCAGGGGAATTCTATTGCAATATGGGTCAATTTATCTTTTCCCTGCTGGCGCAGGAATTCCCATGTCACGCCAAACCGCTCGCCACCGTCGGATATCTGAGGCGCCCCCGCAATTCCCGCTTCAACCGCGAGTTATCCAATCGCCGGGACTCCCCCATGAAGCTCAATAGCATGAGCGGCAATTGCTCGCGCGCACTGTCGCGCGAAACCCGAGGAGGCCGCGGCAGGCCGTACAGATCGGCAGCCAGGTCGAAGTAGTCACCCATCTTCAACTCGGTGTCGTCGTTCACGTTGTAGACGCGTTGCGGCCGCCCCCGCCAGAGCGCGGCCACCACGGCTCGGGCGAGGTCGTCGGCGTGGATATGGTTGGTGTACACGTCGTCCTCGGCCCGCAACACGGGCGTGCCCTTGCGCAGGCGTTCGCGCGGCGTACCACCCACGCGATCGGGCGCGTAGATGCCCGGGATGCGCAGGATGCTGGTCCGCACTCCCGTCGCCCGGCCGAAGTGGCGGATCCGGCGCTCGGCGTCGACTCGCCTGTGCGCGCGCGGGGTGTGCGGCTGGACGGGGCGGCCTTCATTGACGCGCGCACCCTGGCAATCGCCATAGACGCCCGAGGTCGATGCATAGACGACGGCTTGCGGCAGGCTGCGCAGGCGGAGCGCCTGCAGCAGGTGCCGCGTGCGGCTGTCCAGCCACCAGGCCGGTCCGGCGTGGGCGGGCGGTGGCGCAAGGTGTGCCACCCGCGTGCCAAGTGCGGCCAACCGCGCCAGCGTTCGCGGATCATCCAGGTTCCCCATCAACGGCGTGATTCCGGCGCCGCGCAGGGTTTCGCACCGCCCCGCCGTGGAGGTCAACGCGAGCACGCGCACGCGGGCAGGCAGCAAGCGCGCCACACGCAGGCCAACGTCGCCGCAACCGACGATCAGGACGCGCGAGCGCCGGAAGCGGCTGGGCAGGGCGCCGAGGGGGTGCTGGAATGCGGGCAAAATCCGGGCAACGACGACATCGACAAGAGCCCGAGGATACCCACATGACAGGAGTCACGGCCCCGCCCGGCCCTTTCCAGATCACCGTGCAGCCCAGCGGGCGCGGCTTCATGGCCAACGGTGGCGAGGCCATCCTGCAGGCCGCCATCCGGCAGGGCATCGGGCTGCCCTACGGTTGCAAGGACGGCGCGTGCGGCTCCTGCAAGTGCAAGAAGCTCGAAGGCACCGTCGTGCATGGCGCTCACCAGAGCAAGGCCCTGTCGGCGGAGGAAGAAGCCAACGGCTTCATCCTGACCTGCTGCGGTGTCCCGCGCACCGACGTGGTGCTCGAGTCGCGGCAGGTGACCGACGAAAGCGCGTTCCCCATCAAGAAGATGCCTTCGCGCGTGACCTCGCTGGAGAAGGTGTCGCACGACGTGATGATCGTCAAGCTGCAACTGCCCGCGAACGACACGATGCGCTACCACGCGGGCCAATACATCGAATTCATCCTGCGCGACGGCGCGCGCCGCAGCTATTCGATGGGCAACGCGCCGCACAACGGCCCGGGCGTGGAACTGCACATCCGGCACATGCCGGGCGGCAAGTTCACGGACCATGTGTTCTCGGCGATGAAGGAAAAAGAAATCCTGCGGGTCGAGGGGCCGTTCGGCAGCTTCTACCTGCGGGAGGACTCCGACAAGCCGATGGTGCTGCTGGCATCGGGCACGGGCTTCGCGCCGATCAAGGCACTGATCGAACACCTGCAGTTTCGCGGCAGCCAACGGCCCGCCACGCTGTACTGGGGCGGGCGCCGGCCCTTGGACCTGTACATGGATGCCTGGGTCCAGGATCGCCTGGCCGAGATGCCTCAGCTGAAATACGTTCCTGTCATCTCCAACGCGTTGCCGGAGGACAACTGGACGGGGCGCACCGGCTTCGTCCACAAGGCCGTGATGGAGGACTTTCCCGATCTCTCCGGGTACCAGGTGTATGCCTGCGGCGCGCCGGTCGTTGTCGATTCCGCGCGGGCGGAGTACACGGAGCGTTGCCGGTTGCCGGCGGAGGAGTTCTTCGCCGACTCGTTCACGACTGAGGCGGATAAGCACAAGGATCCGGCTTAGTAGGTGCCGCGCGCGCCCCTCACCCCAACCCTCTCCCCGGAGGGGAGAGGGAGCAAGAGCATGGCTGTCATCCCCGCGGAGGCGGGGATCCAGGGCTTCCGGCTCCCGAATTCAGGATGCTCTAGATTCCCGCCTTCGCGGGAATGACAGCCTACCAGGCGGGAATGACGACAATATCGGGACCATGAAACGCAGACACCTTCTTCTTGCTTCCAGCGTCCTGGCCGCACCCGCCGCCTGGTCACAGACCAAGCCCCTTCGCATCATCGTGCCCTACGCGGCCGGCGGCCCGATCGACGTCACGGCGCGGCTGCTCGCCGAACGCGTCAAGGACTCCCTGGGCACGGTCATCATCGAGAATCGGCCGGGCGGCGGCGGCAACATCGGCGCCGATGCCGTGGCCAAGGCCGCGCCCGACGGCACGACCATCGGCATCTCGGCGGTGGCCACGCATGCGATCAACCCCTGGCTGTTCTCGAAGATGCCATACGACGCGGCGAAGGACTTCACGCCGATCACGCAGATGGTGCGCGTCCCCAACGTCCTGGTGATGAACGCGGACACCGCTGCGCGGCTGAAGATCAACACGCTGAAGGATCTCATCGCTTACGCCAAGGCCAACCCCGCGAAGCTGAACTACGGCAGCGGCGGCAATGGCAGCGCGGGCCACCTGGCGGGCGAGATGTTCAAGCGCGACGCCGGCATCTTCGTCGTGCACATCCCCTACAACGGCGGCAACCCGGCCCAGCTGGCACTGCTGTCGGGCCAGGTCGACTTCAATTTCGACAACCTGGCCACCGCCGCAGCCAACATCCGCAGCGGCAAGCTGAAGGCGATCGCCGTCACGACGCTCGCCCGTTCACCGAGCCTTCCCGATGTTCCGCCTGTGGCCGACACCCTGAACGGCTTCGCCATCGACACCTGGTGGGGACTGGTGGCCCCAGCGGGCACGCCGCGCGAAATCGTCCAGAAGCTGAACCAGGCTTTCGTCGCCGCGCTCCAGTCGCCGGAGGCGAAAACGCGATTCGCCGGCCTGATGGCCGAGCCCGTAACCAACTCGCCGGAGGAGTTCGGCAGCTTCATGAAGGCCGAGCTGGCCAAATATGAAAAAGTTGTGAAAAACTCGGGCGCCAAGGTCGATTGAGGCTGAGCCGCGCTTCCTACAGCGCCCGTACGACTCGTCCTACAAACTGCCCGGCGGCCGGGGTTCACATTGGCTCATCCGAGTGCACCTCAGGAGTCCGCCATGACCGCGCCACGCAGCCTTTCGATGCTTCTGGGTCTGTTCATGTGCGGGGCGGCAGCCGCCCAGGTTTCCGCGCGCGATGGCTACCTTGGCTTGCAGTTGAAGCGCTCTGACTTTCGCATTCCCTGCGGGAGTGTTGCATTCCCTTGCGACGCTGGGTCCACTTTCCCCCTGTATTCGGGCGCCTTGCTGGCTCGGCCGGTGGGCGTGGAACTGGGTGCGCTGCAGCTGCGCGATGGACGCCTGAACGGCACCACCGTCGGGGTAGTCGGCCGGGCGCGCATGGCGCCGGAGTTCGGTGTCTACGGCCGCCTGGGGACGACTTTCGTGCGGGCGCCGACCAGCGTGCTGGGCGCCGGTGTGGACCCAGGCGCGGGGGTCTCTTACGGCGTCGGCCTCAGCTGGGATTTTTCTCCGAGCGCGTCCGCCATCCTGGGATGGGACAGCTACGACCTGCGGTTCGCCAGCGGCGAGCGGGACACCGTCCGCTCGACGAGTCTTGGCCTGCAGTGGCGGTATTGAACCGCCCGCAATCGTCCAGCAAAAACGCCCGGCAAGCCGGGCGTTTTTTCGTGGCGCAACGGAATCAAGAGCCGCCGGTCGCCGTCGTCGTCGTGACGGCGCCAGCGCTGACAGGTTCGTTGTTCACGTTGTTGATCGTCACCGCGCCGGTGCTGCTCACAGTGACTGTCAAAGTCACTTCGGTCGACGTGGCCGTGCCAAGGGTCAAGGTCACCGGTTGAGCGATGGCTTGCCCCGCAGGATCACCAGAAGTGTCCACGTTGATGGTGCAAGGATCCACCCTCACGACTGTGCCAGCCGGGAGCGAGGGGATGGTGCTGGTGGAAACGGTGAAAACACAGGAGCCGAACGACATGGTCCCTGAAGCGGTCCCGCCATTTGCGTCCAGATTGAACGTCGGGGTCACGGCGCCAGCCGGGGCCACGATCCGCAGCGCGGTGGGGCCGGTGGTCCCGAGCGCGGGGACGCCGGCGGGGAATGACAAGTTCGTGGCGGAAAGAGCCTTGACCGTGTCCTGCGTCGTGGCGACTTTGACGTCTGCCGCCGCCACGACCACCGGCGTCTCATCGCCTCCGCCGCCACAGGAAGCAGTTGCAAGCGCGGCGACAACGGCCGCAGCCCAGGAATACTTGGAAAAGCGCATGTCACTAACCCCCAGTTGATTGGTACTGAAAAAACGTCTTGACGGCAGCATACCGCAACCCGTTACGAGTTGCAAAAAATACTGCGCCGCACCATTGCAACCTACTCCCCCAGGTACGCCGCCCGCACCTTCGGGTCACTCAACATCATCTTGGCATCCCCATTCATGGTGATCAGCCCGGACTCCATCACATAACCCCGGTCCGCGATCTCCAGGGCGCGGCTGGCGTTCTGCTCGACCAGCAGGATGGTGACGCCCTGGGCATGCACCTCCCGAACCACTTCGAAGATCTTGTCCACCATGATGGGCGACAGGCCCATCGAGGGTTCGTCCAGCAGCAACACCTTGGGCCGGCTCATGAGCGCACGGCCCATGGCGAGCATCTGCTGTTCGCCGCCGGACATCGTGCCCGCCAGTTGGTCCTTGCGCTCCTTCAGCCGGGGGAAGATGCCGAACACCTTGTCCATGTCCGCCGCGATGTCCGCCTTGTCGTTGCGGATGTGCGCGCCCATCTGGAGGTTCTCGGTGATGGTCATGCGCGTAAAGACGCCGCGGCCTTCCGGCACCATGGCCAGCCCCTGCTTCACCAGGTCCCAGGCGCCGCGGCCCCGGATGCTCTGGCCCAGGTACTGGATGTCACCGTCCTTCAACGGCAGAAGGCCGGTGATGGCCTTCATCGTGGTCGTCTTGCCGGCGCCGTTGGAGCCGATCAACGTGACCAGTTCGCCCTCGTGCACCTCGAAGTCCACGCCCTTCACGGCTTGGATGCCGCCGTAGGCCACTTTCAGGCCGCCGACCTTCAGCAGGGTGGGGGTGTCGCTCATTCTTCCGCTCCGCTCGTGGCCGGCGCCTGCTCGCCGGGGCCCGCCGTGTTCTTGTGGCTGTGGCCCAGGTAGGCCTCGATCACCTTCTCGTTGCGCTGCACGTCGTACGGCGAGCCCTCGGCGATCTGCTTGCCGTAGTCGAGCACGGTCACGCGGTCGCACAGGCCCATCACCAGCTTCACGTCGTGCTCGATCAAGAGGATGGTGCGGCCGTCGCCACGGATGCGGTCGATCAGCTCGCGCAGTACCACTTTCTCGGTGGAGTTCATGCCAGCCGCGGGTTCGTCCAGCGCGATCAGTTGCGGGTCGGTGGCCAGGGCGCGGGCGATCTCCAGGCGGCGCTGGTCGCCATAAGACAGCGTGCGCGCCTTGTAGTCGGTGAAGCCGCCGATGCCGACGTAGTCGAGGAGCTCCTGGGCGCGCTTGGCGATGTCGGCTTCTTCGGCCACGAAGCTCTTGGTGCGGAAGATGGCGCCGAGCAGGCCCGAGCCCGTGCGGATGTGGCGGCCGACCATCACGTTCTCGAGCGCCGTCATCTCGGCGAAGAGGCGGATGTTCTGGAACGTGCGAGCGATGCCGGCCTTGGCGACTTCATGCACCGCCGTCGGCTGGTAAGGCTTGCCGGCCAGCTCGAAGGTGCCGCTGTCGGGCGTGTAGAGGCCGGTGATCACGTTGAAGAAGGTGGTCTTGCCGGCGCCGTTCGGGCCGATCAGGCCATAGACCTGGCCACGCTCGATGGTGAGGCCGACGTCCGACAGGGCTTGCAGCCCGCCGAAACGCTTGGAGATGCCCGCAACGCGGAGGACGACTTCTCCGCTCATGCTGCCTTCCCCTCAGCGGGCGGCAGGGCCTTGCCGTGTTCCGGCGTCGGCCACAGGCCGCGCGGCCGCATCAGCATCACGATGATCATGGCCAGCGCGATCAGCAGCTGGCGCAGGATGGAGGCGTCGAGCCGGCCGCCGGTGAGGGCCTGCAGGTCGAGCACGCCCGACACCCAGCGCAGCACCTCCGGCAGCGCCGACAGCAGCACCGCGCCCAGGATGACGCCGGGCAGGTGGCCGATGCCGCCCAGCACCACCATGGCGACGATCATGACCGACTCCATCAGGCTGAACGACTCCGGCGACACGAAGCCCTGGAACGCCGCGAACATGGAGCCCGACACGCCGCCGAAGGTGGCGCCCATGCCGAAAGCCAGCAGCTTCATGTTGCGCGTATTGATGCCCATGGCCTTGGCGGCGATCTCGTCTTCGCGGATGGCCATCCAGGCGCGGCCGATGCGCGACAGCTCCAGCCGGTGGCAGATGATCAGGCTGAACACCACCAGCACCAGGAAGAGGTAGTAGTACTGCGTGACCGAATTCAGCGTGTAGCTGCCGATCTCCATCGGCTTGCCCAGGTTGATGCCGGGCAAGCCCAGGGCGTCGAACTTGAAGAGCGTGACGGAGTCGATCTGGCTCAGGCCCTTGGGGCCGTTCGTGATGTTGACCGGGTGGTCCAGGTTGTTCAGGAACACCCGGATGATCTCGCCGAAGCCCAGCGTGACGATCGCCAGGTAGTCTCCGCGCAACTTGAGCGTGGGTGCGCCCAGCAACACGCCGAGGATGCCCGCGATGAACGCCGCCATGGGGACGACCAGCCACAGCGAGGTGTGCAACCCGTTGGGGAACATCTGAGCGAACCATGGGAAGGCCTCGGAGAGGTGCGGCGACGCCATCAGCGCATACATGTAGGCGCCGATCGCGAAGAAGGCCACGAAGCCCAGGTCGAGCAGGCCCGCATAGCCGACCACGATGTTCAGGCCGAGGGCCAGCAGCACATAGAGCAACGCCGTGTCCGCGATGCGCACCCAGAAATTGCCCATGCCCTGCAGCATCAGCGGCAGGATGGCCAGGGCCAGCGCGCCGAGCGCGTAGACCACGTACTTGTTCTGCTTGTTGATGAAATTCATCATGTGCGGCTCCTCAAGCCCGGTCGGCCACGCGCTCGCCGAGCAGGCCGGAAGGCCGGAGCGTCAGCACCACGATCAGCACGATGAAGGCGAAGATGTCGGAGTAGTGGCTGCCCAGCACACCGCCCGTGAGCACACCGAGGTAGCCCGATCCGATCGATTCGATCAGCCCCAGCAGGATGCCGCCCACCACCGCGCCGGCCAGGTTGCCGATGCCGCCGAACACGGCCGCGGTGAAGGCCTTCAGGCCGGGCAGGAAGCCCATGGTGTGCTGCACCGTGCCGTAGTTCGAGGCGTACATCACCCCCGCGATGGTGGCGAGCACGGCGCCGATGATGAAGGTCATGGAGATGACCGTGTCGGGCTTGACGCCCATCAGCGCCGCCACGCGCGGGTTCTCCGCCGTGGCGCGCATCGCGCGGCCCATGCGCGTGTAGTTCACCAGGTACATCAGCACCGCCAGCGACACCGCGGTGAGCCCGAGGATCATGATCTGCGTGGTGGTGATCACCGCGCCGCCGACCTGGATGGGCGCCGCCGGCAGCAGCGTGGGGTACGGCTTGTAGTTCGGCTTGAAGATGATCATGGCCAGCGTCTGCAGCAGGATCGACATGCCGATGGCGGTGATGAGCGGTGCCAGCTTGGGGCTGTTGCGCAAGGGCCGGTAGGCGATCTTCTCGATGGCGAAGTTCAGCGCCGCCGCGACGATGCAGGAGATCACGAGCGCCACGGCCAGCAGCAGCCAGCCGGGCATGCCGGGCATCGCTTCCTGTGCGGTGGTGATGATGGCCCAGCTGGTGAGCGCGCCCACCATGAGCACTTCGCCGTGGGCGAAGTTGATCAGGTTGATGATGCCGTACACCATGGTGTAGCCCAACGCTACCAAGGCATACATGCTGCCGAGAACCAGACCGTTGATGATCTGCTGCAGCAGGATATCCATAGAGGTTTTCTCCGTTTCTTTGCCGTTCAGGGCCGGCAGGGTCAGCCCATGGGCTTACCCTGGGCCGCTCTTTATCGACAAAGGCGCCTTTGTGAGGCGCCCTCGTCATCTAGCAAAAAACCCGCCAAGCACAACCATGGGCGGGTTCACGGCCGGGATTGTAGTAGCGCCACCTGACAGGCTGAACGCCCCGCCCGCCGGGGTTTACCCTGGAAAATCAGACCACGCAACGGGGCAGCGCGAGGATTAATCTTTCTGATTGTTGAGTTCGCGCAGCTGCCGCAACTTATCGGCAATGCGGATTTCCAGGCCCCGCTCCACGGGCCGATAGAAGTCGGGCGGCGACATGCCTTCGGGGAAGTAGGTCTCGCCCGCGGCGAACGCGTCCGCCTCGTCATGCGCGTACCGGTAGCCTTTGCCATAGCCCAAGTCCTTCATCAGGCGCGTGGGTGCGTTGCGCAGGTGCATGGGCACCGGGCGGGTGCCCTCCTTGCGCACGAGGGTGCGCGCCTCGTTGTAGGCGTTGTAGACCGCATTGGATTTCGGGGCCACGGCCAGGTAGATCACGCACTCGGCCAGCGCCAGCTCGCCTTCGGGCGTGCCGAGCCGCTCGTACACCTCGGTGGCGTCCAGCGCCATGCGCAGCGCGCGCGGGTCGGCCAGCCCGATGTCTTCCACCGCCATGCGGATCATGCGGCGCGCCATGTAGCGCGGGTCGGCGCCGCCATCGAGCATGCGCACCAGCCAGTAGAGCGCGGCGTCCGGGTCCGAGCCACGCACCGACTTGTGCAGGGCGCTGATGGTGTCGTAGAACTGCTCGCCGCCCTTGTCGTAGCGGCGCATGCGCTCGCCCAGCACCTTGAGCAGCCACGCATCGTCGATTTGCGCGCGCCTTTCCTTGGTGGCTGCAACGGCCAGGGTCTCGAGGGTATTGAGCAGGCGACGCGCGTCGCCGTCGGCATACGCGATGAGCCGGTCCAGCGCTTCCGCTTCGATCGCCGGCACGGCGTCGATGGCCTGGGCCCGCGCGACGATCTGCCGCAGGTCGTCCTCCGAAAGCGGTTGCAGCACGTACACCGCGGCGCGCGAGAGCAGCGCGGAGTTGACCTCGAACGACGGGTTCTCGGTGGTGGCGCCGATGAACGTGAAGAGCCCGGACTCGACATGCGGCAGGAAGGCGTCCTGCTGGCTCTTGTTGAAGCGGTGCACCTCGTCGACGAAGACAATGGTCCGGCGCCCGGTGGCCTGTGCGAGCTGGGCTTGCTCCACGGCTTCGCGGATGTCCTTCACGCCACCCAGCACCGCGCTGATGGTGATGAACTGCGCGTCGAACGCGTCGGCCATCAGCCGTGCGATGGTGGTCTTGCCGGTGCCCGGCGGCCCCCACAGGATGCAGCTGTGGGGCTGGCCCGATTCGAACGCGATGCGCAGCGGCATGCCTTCGCCCAGCAGGTGCTGCTGGCCGATCACTTCCCCCAGCGTGCGCGGCCGCAGCTTTTCGGCCAGCGGCGCGTGGGCCAGGGGGGGCTTGCTGCTCATGCCACGCAGTTTATATTCCGCCCACCATGGACAACGCGCTCTGGCACACCTTCTCGGCCCTGATGGGAGCGATCGTCGGCGGTCTTATGAGCATCCTGCTCAATCGCCAGCAGTTCCGCAACCAGCTGCGCATCCTCCAGGAGCAGAACAAGGTCGACTTCATGGCGGAACTGACCGCCCGCCATTTCCTGTCGCACAAGAGCTTCACCGACCGCTCATTCGAGACCCTGCGCAATCATCTCGGAGGCTTTACCGACGACGAGCTGCGCAAGATCCTGGTGCGCGCGGGTGCCGTCCGGGTTTATCGCGAAGACGGCTCGGAGTGGTGGCGGCTGCTGTCGCGGATGGATGAATTCATCGAGCGGAAGCAGCTCGATCAGATCGCGCGGGAGATTTGAAGGGATGTCATCCCTGCGAAGGGCAGAGCCTGCCCCTGCGCAGGCAGGGGGATCCAGGCGCCCCCTGGATTCCAGCCTTCGCTGGAATGACATCCTTTTTAAGGCGCCCGCACCACGTCCGCCCCTTGCGGCGCCTGGAACTTGAACGCATCCGGGCTCACGCCGGCATTGAGCTGCATGCCGTTGAACGTCAGCACCGAGCGCTGGCCGAAGCTGTCCAGGATGTCCAGCGCGGCGAGGTCATTGCCGCGGAAGCCCACCTTCATGCTGGTCAGCTGGCCTTCCTTCACCTTCGGCGTGGCCTGCACCCATTGCATGCCGTCCTTGTCCGGCAAGGCGACCAGTTCGAACTCGCGCTTGAGCGTGGCCAAGTCGGGCGACGCGGCGATCAGCGCCGCGGGCGTCGTGCCCAGCACCTGGGCCTGCTTGCGCGAGGTGACCTGGTTCAAGCCGATGTCGTGCAGCCAGAGGGTCTGGCCGTCGGCCACGATGGTCTGCTCGAACGGTTTCTTGTAGACGAAGCGGAAGCGGTCCGGCCGCTGGAACTCGAACGTGCCGTTGGACGTGCGGGTCTTGCCGGGTTGGCCGTCGCGGCCGGGCGCGGTGATGACCTGCGTGAAGTCGGCACGGCCCGACTTGGCGGTCTTGATGAAATTCTCCAGACTCTCGATGGGCCCGGCGTGGGCGGCCAGCGCCGCACCGGCGAAAAGCAGAGTGGCAATTGTTTTCTTCATGGATTCTCCCAACAGGACATTGTCCGTTGGGTGGCCTGCCAGCGGGCAAGTTCGCAACGAACTGTTTATTCCTGCCGGCCCGGGACCAGGATCTCGCGCTGGCCCCGTGCGTTCATGGCGGTGACCAGCCCGGCTTTTTCCATGGCTTCCAGCAGGTTGGCCGCCTTGTTGTAACCGATGGCCAGGTGTCTTTGCACGAGGGAAATGCTGGCCTTCTGGTTCTTGAGCACGATTTCGACGGCGCGGTCGTACAGCGGATCGCCCTCCCCGCCCTCGCCGCCGGCGCCACCCGTCGCACCCTCCTCGCCATCAACCGTTCCGCCTTCCAGCACGCCTTCGATGTAGTTCGGCTCGCCCTGCGACTTCAGGTAGGCCACGACGCGATGCACTTCCTCGTCGCTGACGAAGGCGCCGTGCACGCGAACCGGGAGCCCCGTGCCGCTGGCCATGTAGAGCATGTCGCCCATGCCCAGCAGCGCCTCCGCGCCCATCTGGTCCAGGATGGTCCGGCTGTCGATCTTGCTGGACACCTGGAAGGAAATGCGGGTCGGGATGTTGGCCTTGATCAGGCCCGTGATCACATCCACGCTCGGGCGCTGCGTGGCCAGGATCAGGTGGATGCCGGCCGCGCGCGCCTTCTGCGCGAGCCGCGCGATCAGCTCTTCGATCTTTTTCCCGACCACCATCATCAGGTCGGCCAGTTCGTCGATGACGACGACGATGTAGGGCAAGCGCTCCAGCGGCTCGGGGCTGTCGGGCGTCAGGCTGAAGGGATTGGAGATGAACTGCTCCTTCGCCTTCGCCTCGTCGATCTTGGCGTTGTAGCCCGCCAGGTTGCGCACGCCCAGCTTGCTCATCAGCTTGTAGCGGCGCTCCATCTCCATCACGCACCAGTTCAGGCCGTTGGCGGCCTGGCGCATGTCGGTCACCACCGGCGCCAGCAGGTGCGGGATTCCCTCGTACACCGACATTTCGAGCATCTTCGGGTCGATCATCAGCAGGCGGACGTCGCGCGCCTCGGCCTTGTACAGCACGCTGAGGATCATCGCGTTGATGCCCACCGACTTGCCCGAGCCGGTGGTGCCGGCCACCAGCACGTGCGGCATCTTGCCGAGATCGGCCACGACGGGGTTGCCGACGATGTCCTTGCCCAGGCCCATGGTGAGCTGCGACCTGGCCTCGTTGTACTGGGCCGAACCCAGGATCTCCGACAGCTTGATCGACTGCCGCTTGGCGTTGGGGAGCTCCAGCGCCATGTAGTTCTTCCCGGGAATGGTTTCGATCACACGGATCGACACCAGGCTGAGTGAACGCGCCAGGTCTTTCGCCAGGCCGACGATCTGCGAGCCCTTCACGCCCGTCGCCGGCTCGATCTCATAGCGCGTGATCACCGGGCCCGGCTGCGCCAGCACCACCCGCACCTCCACACCGAAGTCCTTCAGCTTCTTCTCGATCAGGCGGGAAGTCATCTCGAGCGTCTCGGGCGCCACGGTCTCCTGGCGCGCCAGCGCGCCATCCAGCAGGTCGACCTGCGGCAACTTGCTGTCCGGCAGTTCGACGAAGAGGGGCTTCTGCCTTTCCTTGGCGACCCGCTCGCTCTTCGGCAGGTCGAGGATCAGCGGCTCGATCACCACCGGCACCGGATGGTGCTCCTCGATCTCGATGCGTTCGACCTGCACCGTCTCCTCGCGCTCGCGGGCAGCCTGCTGGCCGAAGGCCAGGTCCTGCGCCATCTCGCGCTTTTCGCGGCGCGACTCGATGAAGCCGTCGATGGCCGCGCCGATGCGCTCGGCCACCTGGCTCCAGGAAAAGCGGAAGACCGCGGCGGCGCCAAGAATCAGCAGCGCGATGAACACCAGGCCGGAGCCCGCGAAGCCCAGCCACTGGACGCCGGCCGGACCGACCAGGTAGCCCAGGGCGCCGCCGGCATGGTCTGGCAGGCGTCCCTCGAACCGATACAGCCGCGACCACTCCAACGCGGTGCTGGCCGCCAGCAGCAGGGCCAGGCCGAGCCAGAAACCGGCACGGCCGCGGACCCAGCGGGCCGGGCCAGGAGGCACCGGGGTCGGTTCGCCGCCTCGCATCCAGCGGGCCAGCGATGCCACCCAGGCGCGCAGCCCCGCGGCCAGGCACCACCACACCGAGTAGCCCAGCAGGAAATAGCTGCCGTCGGCGACCCAGGCGCCCAGGCGGCCGCCAAAGTTGCGCACGGCCGCGCCGTCCCCCGAAGTCGAGAACGCCGGGTCCAACGGCGAATAGCTGAGGAGCGCCAGCAACCAGAACACCCAGGCGACCGCGGCCAGCAACAGGATGGTTTCGTGCGCGAAGCGGGCGGCGCCGGAGCGCGCGGCGGACGGCGTCGGGTCGGTCAGGGTGTTCAGCGAATACGTCATGCGCAAGCGTGAGCTTACCGGTTGTCATTGCGGGCTTGACCCGCAATCCATGCAACGCACTCCAAAGTGTTGGCGCTCCGCCATGGATCCCGGGTCCCCGGATCTAGTCCGGGGCAGGCTCTGCCCGGGATGACAAGGATCAACCGAGCGTGGTGAGCCTGTCCTTGACCACCATCGAGCCGTCTTCCCGGGTCTCGATAAAGCCCCGGTCCTCGAGGTCTTTCATGACCCGGCTGACCATTTCGCGCGAGGCACCGACCATTTTGGCAATGTCCTGACGGGAAATGCGGTCCTTGATGATCATGACGCCGTCGCGATCCGGCTGGGCGAATTCCAGCAGCGCTCGGGCGACACGGCCATAGACGTCCATCAAGGCCAGCGATTCGATCTTGCGGTCGGCGTGGCGCAGGCGCTGCACCAGCCCCTTCATGATGGCGTAGGCCATCGAGCTGTTCTCGGGCAGGCAGCGCGCGAACTCCGCGCGGCCCAGCGTGAGCATGTCGGTCTGCACCTCGGCACGGCAGGTGGCCGAGTGCGGTTCGTTGTCGATGAGGCTCATCTCGCCGATGTAGTCGCCGGGGTTCAAGGTGGCAAGGATGACCTCGCGGCCGCGCTTGTCGGACGTGACGACCCGGATCCGGCCGGTGAGGATGATGTACAGCGTGTTGGACTTCTCGCCTTGCTCCACGATCACTTCGCCGCGCTTGAAGCGGCGCTTGACGACTGCGTCGGCCACGGCCTCCGCCTGGTTTGCCGTCAGCAGAGCGAACAGGGGCACCCTGCGGATCAGCTCCAGGTTGGACAGCATCGACATATCTCTAATCCCTCCTGCCCGGCGGGCGGCCAATGGCTTCTTACAATCATCCCGATTGATGAGTGCCAAGCATGCGGCATGCCCGCACCGTTGATACTTCGCGAATCGGGCCGAAATGTACACCGACCTGTGGCTTTTACCACACAGGTTTTTCACCATGACCAACAAACACGCCAAAGTCCTGATCCTCGGCTCCGGCCCCGCCGGCTACACCGCCGCCGTCTACGCAGCCCGCGCCAACCTGAATCCGGTGCTCGTCACCGGCATTGCGCAGGGCGGGCAATTGATGACCACGACCGAGGTCGACAACTGGCCGGCCGACGTCGCCGGCGTCCAGGGACCCGAACTGATGCAGCGGTTCCTGGAGCACGCGGAGCGCTTCAAGACGGAGATCATCTTCGACCACATCAACAAGGTCGACTTCTCGAAGCGCCCCTTCACGCTCACGGGCGACAGCGGCACCTACACCTGTGACGCGCTGGTCATCGCCACGGGCGCGTCGGCCCAATACCTGGGCCTGCCATCCGAAACCGCCTTCATGGGCAAGGGCGTCAGTGCCTGTGCCACCTGCGACGGCTTCTTCTACCGCGACCAGGTCACTGCCGTGATCGGCGGCGGCAACACCGCCGTGGAGGAAGCGCTTTACCTCTCGAACATCGCGAAGAAGGTCTACCTGGTGCACCGCCGCGACAAGTTCCGCGCCGAGCCCATCCTGGTCGACAAGGTCAAGGAGAAGGTCGCCGCGGGCAAGATCGAGCTGAAGCTGTTCAAGACACTGGATGAAGTGCTGGGCGACGCGACGGGCGTGACAGGGGTCCGGCTGAAGGATGCGCAGACCGGCGCCACCGAAGACCTGATGCTGCAGGGCTGCTTCATCGCCATCGGCCACCGGCCGAACACCGAGATCTTCCAGGGCCAGCTGGAGATGAAGGACGGCTACATCCTGACGAAGTCCGGCCTGCAGGGATTCGCCACCATGACCAGTGTGCCGGGCGTCTTTGCCGCGGGCGATGTGCAGGACCACATCTATCGCCAGGCCATCACCAGCGCCGGGACGGGCTGCATGGCGGCGCTGGATGCGCAGCGGTTCCTAGAACAGAACGAGGGCTGACCCTTCGCGGGCCACCGCGGAACCGGCTTTGCCGGGCTGCTGGTGGCGCCCCCTTGAGGGGGAGGCGGCGCAGCCGCTTCGGGGGTGGGTATAATCTTGGGCTTTGCTGGGCTTGCCCTGGCCGGATACCGCCCCCGTCAGGGCGAGGTGAGCCCCTCACGTGATGTGACGGGCGGTCAAGGAGAAGTGCCCATGGCACGCGTCTGCGAAGTGACGGGCAAAGGCCCGATGGTGGGGAACAACGTCTCCCACGCCAACAACAAGACCAAGCGCCGGTTCATGCCGAACCTGCAATATCGCCGTTTCTGGGTCGAGACCGAAAACCGCTGGGTGCGTCTGCGCATCTCCAACGCCGGCCTCCGCCTCATCGACAAAAACGGCATCGACTCCGTGCTCGCAGACCTGCGCGCCCGCGGTCAGGCTTAAGGAGCACGAACATGGCAAGCAAAGGCGGTCGCGAGAAGATCAAGCTGGAGTCCACCGCGGGCACCGGCCATTTCTACACCACGAGCAAGAACAAGAAGACGATGCCCGAGAAGATGTCGATCATGAAGTTCGACCCGAAGGCGCGCAAGCACGTCGAGTACAAAGAGACCAAGTTGAAGTAAACGGCTGTCATCCCAGCGCAGGCTGGGATCCAGAAAAAAGCCCCGCACTGCGGGGCTTTTGTTTGGGCGCCGGCATTCTCTAGCTGACGCACCAGGATCCTGAAAAATTCAATGCTGATAGGCACTTAACGCAAAAGCGGCCATTGACGCCCGCCTTTGCGTTGCATGCAACAACAAGGCTTCCCGGCAAAGCGCCCTCTTGGTTCGCCTGCACCAAGGGCTGCTGTCGGGGGCACGATCACAGGGGCTCAGGCGGATCCTGCATGGCCCGCTGGATGTCGCGAGAGTTAAGAACGGTGCAAATGGCCGGCAGCGGGGCAGCCGCGGGCAGCCTCTCGAGGAAGGCGGGCCGCTCCTCTCGCGAGTCTATGTGCAGGTCCGTCGCTTCAGCTCGAGCGCTAGTAGACATCGGGTTCACCCAGCGCGTTCTGGATCTGGGGCCCCACTGGGCTTCGATCATGTGCTCTGACCCACTCCTGAGCGGTGAGCCACCGCTCAGGCATCCGCCGCGCCTCGGGCAGCGGCCGGCCCTGCTCGGCGCACAGACGTCGCACGCCCTCACACAGGGCCGCATGGGCGTCAGGCACTACTGCGACTTTGGAGCTACTCATTGGCACATTCTGCGCCCGCTCGCGAGAACCCAGAACCTGCCCCTTGAAGGTGCTGCTCTCAACCGTTCAGCTACGTGAGCGTGAGGCGCCGCGTGGCAAGCTCAATCGCTCACACGCGTGCTGAAGGTGAGCGATGGCCCGAAGATCAGAAGCGGACGCAGCTCCTTCATCACTTCGGCCACATGCTCGTTGCCCGCGTGAGCGTCGACGGCCGCTTGATTCGCCCAGCCATCGATGATGAAGAAAGTGTCAGGCGCGTCCAGCTTCTGGTGAAGGTGGTAGTAGAGACAGCCTGGCTCGGCGCGCGCCGGCGCCACGAACCGGAGCGCGAGTTCGCGTACCCGCTCCCGGTTTGCAGGCGCGCAGCGCAGCTCGCAGACGATATGAACTTCGTCCTGCTTTTCGGCGGTGATTGGTGCGGTCAAGGCAGCACCATCTCAGTTCTTGCCCGCGTAGACGCGGGTCATGCCGCCGTCCACCACCAGGTCGATGCCACGGACATAGCCACTGGCGTCCGACGCGAGGAACACCAAGGCATCGCCGATGTCCTCCACCGTGCCGACACGGCCGGCCGGGATCTCGGTCGAGACACGATCGACGTAGTCCTTGACCTGCTGGTCGGTCATTTTCTGCTCCTTGCCATAGCCTTCGGTGGGCACCACGCCCGGACTGATAGTGTTGACGCGGATGTCGCGGTTTTTCAAGTCGGTCGTCCAGCTGCGGGCGAGCGAGCGGACGGCCGCCTTGGTCGCCGCGTAGACACCGAAACCCTTGAGTCCCATGTCGGCGGTGATGGAAGCGTTGAGCACCACCGAGGCGCCGTTACGCAGCACACCCAGCATGCTCTGCATCGTCAGGATCACGCCCTTGATATTGATGGACAGTTCGCTGTCGATCTGCTGTTCGGTCAACTCCGGCAGTGGCGTCGCGTGACCCCCGCCGGCGTTCGCGAACAGGACGTCGAGCTGGCCGTGTGCCGCCTTGATGGCGTCAGCCACACGCTGCATGTCGGCCTTGACAGTGGCGTCCGCCTGGATGCCATGAGCGCCTTTGCCAAGCTTGGCGACAGCGGCTTCAAGGACGTCCTTGCGGCGGCCCGTGATGTACACGGTGGCACCGTGCTCGAGCAAGCGCTTGGCGGATCCGAAGCCAATGCCGGTGGTGCCGCCCGTGACAAGGGCGACGCGCCCGTTGAGAGTCTGTTCAGTCATGGTGTTCACTTCAGCGGTTGACCGTCTTCATCATCTGCGCGTTGTAGCGCTCGCCCTTGACAGGCACCTTGGCCATAACATCCGCGAGTTCCTTGAGGTCGGCGGGCGTGAGCTCCACGCTGGCGCCGCCGATGTTTTCTTCGAGGCGGTGCAGCTTGGTGGTGCCCGGGATGGGGGTGATCCAGGGCTTTTGAGCCAGCAGCCAAGCCAAGGCGATCTGGGCCGGCGTCGCGTTCTTGCGCTTGGCCACCTCACCGATAAGGTTCACCAGGTTGTGGTTCGCTTCGCGGGCGTCATCGGCGAAGCGCGGCAGGTTCTTGCGCACGTCGCCTTCACTGAAGGTGGTTGCAGCGTCGATCTTGCCGGTCAGGAAGCCCTTGCCCAGCGGGCTGAAGCACACGAAGCCGATGCCGAGCTCCTCCAAGACGGGCAGGATTTCGGCCTCCGGCTCGCGGGTGAACATCGAATACTCGCTTTGCAATGCCGCCACGGGCTGCACGGCGTGCGCTGCACGGATGGCCTTGACGCCAGCCTCGCTCAGGCCGAAATGCTTGACCTTGCCTTCCTGGATGAGGTCGCGCACGGTGCCTGCGACGTCTTCCATCGGCACGTTCGGGTCGACGCGGTGTTGGTAGAACAGGTCGATTCGATCGGTCTTCAGGCGCTTGAGAGACTGCTCTGCCACCATGCGGATGCGCGCAGGCGTGCTGTCCAGGCCGGCTGCGGCATTGCCGTCCCTGAAGCCGAACTTGGTGGCGATCACGACCTGGTCCCTGAAGGGGGCGACAGCCTCGCCGACCATCTCTTCGTTGACCGCGCCGTAAGCCTCCGCGCTGTCAAAGAAGGTGACGCCGCGTTCGTAGGCAGCGCGGATCAGTTCGATGCCCGTCGATTTTTCCGTTGCTGGGCCGTAGCCGAAGGTCAAACCCATGCAGCCGAGGCCGATGGCCGAGACTTGCGGACCGTTCTTGCCGAGTGTGCGCTTTTGCATTCGTAGCTCCTGGATGGCTGGTTGGTGTCCTCTGCCGCACTCACCGGAAGTGGTGGCTGCGTGAGGGCATGGAGGTACTTTAGGAAAGCGACGGCCATGTGAGAACCCGCCATACTTCGCTAAACGATATGAACTTGATTCATGGCTAACCGCATCGACCTGAACAGCCTGTCGGCATTCATCGTGGTTGCCCGGGAACGGAGCTTCACGCGCGCTGCTGCCCAGTTGGGGACGACTCAATCGGCCCTAAGTCACAGCATGCGAGCTCTAGAAGAACGGATGGGCATGCGGCTTTTGGCCCGCACCACGCGGGGTGCATCACCGACGGAGGCAGGGGAGCGGCTCCTTTCCAAGCTGACGCCGCACTACGAAGGCATTGAAGCCGAACTGGGAGCGATCAGCGAACTGCGGGACAAGCCGTCTGGCACCATCCGGATCACCACGCACGACCACGCGGCATCGACGATTCTTTGGCCCAAGCTGTCGAAGTTGCTGCCCAACTACCCGGACATCACGCTGGAAATCAACATTGGCTATGGATTGATCGACATCGTTGCCGAGCGCTTCGACGCCGGCGTCCGCATCGGTGACCAAGTTGCCAAGGACATGATCGCCGTCCGAATCTCGCCTGACATCAAGATGGCCGTGGCCGGTTCTCCCATTTACTTCGCGACGCGCGCAAAGCCAGTTGTTCCAGAAGATCTCACTGCCCACAACTGCGGCAACCTCCGCCTGGCGACGCATGGAGGCCTGTATGCCTGGGAGTTCGAGAAGGACGGTAAGCAGGTGAATGTGCAGGTGACCGGCCAGGTGATCTTCAACACCTCAGCGCAGTTGCTGACCGCCGCACTGGAAGGTCACGCCCTGACCTATGCGCCGGAGGACGTGATCCAGCCCCATGTCGAAGCCGGCCGCCTGGTGCGAGTTCTTGATGACTGGAGTCCGACGTTCCCGGGCTATCACTTGTATTACCCCAGCCGTCGGCAATCTCTGCCGGCTTTCGCACTTGTCGTGGAGGCGCTGAAGCTGCGGGACTGAGTGGCGGCGCGTGCGGCTGCCGTCCCGCTGTTCGGTGACCTTCAGTTCCCCAAGGATTAGGTAGTTGGTGCGGACGCCGGGTGTCGAACCCGGAACCTGCCGCTTATAAGGCGGCTGCTCTCACCACTTTGAGCTACGCCCGCGTTGAGCGGGCGCGCAGTGCTCCGCTCAGGCCAAGGTGGCCTGAGGTATGAGCGCGAAGTTCAGAGTGCACATGTCCACCATCCTAATACAGGCACCAACTGATTGCTTGCACCGTCGTCGAGATGAGGCGCTCACGTCCCAGCAGTACAGAGCGTCTGCTCGTGCAACAGGGGCTCTCTTCAGTGGAATACCAAGGAAGCTCCACAATAGGGTCCGGAGGTGATGGCATGGCGATTCAGGGGTTCACGCAGGAGGAGTTCGAGCGCACTCTGAACGAGTACGTGAGCCCGTCCTCGCCTATCGAGTCTTTCGAGCACCTTGTTGGCCGTCAGAAGCAACTCGAGAAAATTGAAGAAGCGATCATCTCGCCAGGGCGCCACATCTTCATCTACGGAGACCGGGGCGCTGGTAAGACATCGCTTGCTCGCACGGCAGCCTATAAGCATCACCCTGCCCACGGGGAGCCTGTTTACACCGCTTGCGGACGTGGAACCAGCTTCGCCTCGATTGTGCGCGACATCGTCTCGCAGCTGGATCAGCGCTCTGAGCTTCGCTCCATAGACAGAACCCTCACGGCTGGTGGCAAGGCATTGGGACTCGAAGGTTCGTACTCGGAGCTCGAGAAGGCGAAGAGTGTCGAGAACCTGGATCTGAATGCAGCGACGGCTGCTGTAAACGAAGCCGCGCTGCGGCGCCAAGGTCGCAGCATCATCGTTGTCGACGAATTCGAGAACCTTCCGACAATTGACGATCGTCACCTGTTCGCCGAGTTGATCAAGCAACTCAGTGACCGCCGCGTCCCCGTGTCGATGGTGTTCTGCGGGATAGGCAAGAGCCTGGACAGCTTGCTGCAGGGGCACAACTCAGCGCACCGGTACCTCGAAGAGATCGCGCTGCCCGCGCCGCCATTGACGTTCACTGGGTGCTGGGAGATCGTGGACTCCGCTTCCGGCGCTCTAGGGCTGAAGATCGAAGACACGCCACGCCTACGGATCGCACAGATCTCGGACGGCTTTCCGCATTACGTCCATCTGATCTGCCAGAAGCTTTGCTGGCGTGCGTTCCGCGACTCGGAAGTGGTTCACGAGCTCACCTCAGAGTTCTACATGGACGCGATCCGTGACGCACTGTCGAGCGTGGAGTCGCGCCTGCGAAGCGCATACGACCAAGCGACAAAGAAGGACCGCGACAGCTATGAGGAAGTGCTCTGGGCAGTTGCTGACCATTTCGAGCTACAGCGTAACAACCGACGCATCTACGACGAGTCTTACATGCGAATCATGGAAGACGTTCAGCGAAAGCCGCTCGACTTCACGACCTTCCAGTCCCACCTGACCAGTCTTCGCTCTTCACGCCACGGCGCCATCCTCGAGATGCCGCGGCGCGGGTGGGTCCAGTTCTCAGAGAACCTGATTCGGGGCTACGTTCGACTGGTCGCCGAGTCGAAGGGCGTGCGACTCGCACTCGAACACGAGCCCGGTCCAGAGCCGAAGGCGCTTACAGCGGCTGCGCGCTCCCAAGGTGTTCATCCGGCCTACCAAGGCAGGCGCTACACCTGGGGCTCGGGTCGGTAAAGCAGCTAGGTCAGAGCAGCATTCGTCGACGCTCTACCAGGAGCGCGACCCCGCCGAGGCCCGCGGGCACCATGAGGAGAACCCAGAACAGCACTTCCATGTGCGCATGGTGCCGCAACTCGCCCGACGCGTCTTGCGCGCGCTCTGCTCAACAACAAGCATCCGAGTTTGATGGTCGGGATTGCTGCGCCGCAGCTTGCCTTCCCCAAGTTGCTGTATAAAACAACAGTACGTCAGCGACGAGGGATCTTGGCCTTCTCTGCTGCCGGCAGGGGCGGGATGTCGATCCGGTTCTCACCAAGTAGCGCGAGCACTTCCATGGCGAACGCCAGGGAGAAGGTCCCTCTCGTGATCTTGTTGGTCAAGGACTGGCGAGAGATCTTCATGCCCTGCCGCCGCAGGAGGTCAGCGAGGTCCTCGTAGGCGAATGGCTTCCCAGGCTTCGCTTGCTTGTTCTTGACGTCGCGAATCAGCCTGCGTGCTTCCCGCTCATAGAAGGCGCTCACAGGCGAACGTTTCGCTGGTCTCACGAGTGCATCAAAAACGATAAAGGCCCGATCGTATCGGCGATGGCAACGCGTACTGAAAGAAAACTCATCTAAGAGTTTGTTCGAATCCACTGTCAGTGAGGGATGCCTTCAGGCAGGGGAAGACTCGCGGCCATGGCCAATGCCACGCAACTTTCCAACGACGTCGGTGATGAACCGCCGCAGGGGAAGAGTGCGCGCTCGGGTGGCCACTTCCTGCTTTCGCGTGCGGCGCGTGACTTCTCTCTAGCCCACGTCGAGAAGATGAACCGGGCTCAGGTCCACAGCTGGTTCGTCAATGCACGTTGGGGTGACGACGGTACCCAGGTCTGTCCCGAGTGCGGAAACATTGACCAGCACTACTGGATCAAGACTCGCTGGCAATGGCGGTGCAAGGACGTGGCCTGCGGCCGATTTTTTTCAGTCACGTCAGGGACGAAGTTCGCCGACCGCAAGCTGCCTCTGAAGTCAATCTTGCGTGGGATGCTGATCTTCTGCGCCAACGTTAAGGGCATCAGTGCCTGCTCGCTGGCTCGCCAGCTGGGGGTGGCGTACCAAACCGGGTTCGTGCTGCTACACAAGCTGCGTGAGAGCATCATCGAGGCGACCAGCACTCTTCCCCTAGAGGGCGTCGTGCACATCGACGGAGCACATGTCTCAGGGCGGATCCGCAAGCCACGGGTGAAGACGCCCTCAACGAAGCGCCAGGCTCGTGATCGCGTGCCGTTTGAAGAGGATGTGCTCCACAAGAACCGTCGCATCATCATGACCATGCGCCAGGCCGGCGAGGACGGAGAAGGGGCTGTGCGCACTATCGTGGCCGTGGTCCCCAGAGAGAGTGCGGAGCACGTGGAGCCCTTGATCCAGAGACACGTGAAGAAGGGGAGCAAGGTGATGACCGACGAGCTGGCCGCCTACGGCCGGTTGTCGATGCTCTATGACCACCAGACGGTGAATCACAGCAAAGAGTTCTCCACGAAGCCCAAAGGCGGTGTGAACAACAACCTCGCGGAGTCGTACTTTGCTCGATTTCGGCGGATGGTGATCGGCCAGACTCACCGAGTGACGCCCAAGTACATGTTCGACTACACGAGCGAGGTCGCATGGCGTGAGGACATGCGCCGGTGCTCACCCTCGTTGCAGGTCAAGACCCTGCTGACCGCTTCCTTGAAGAAGCCGTCAGTGTGGTGGCGCGGGTACTGGCAGGGGCAGAACCGATCCACTGAGATCCTCTTCGACCCGGGTCAACTCGATCAGGGCTCGTAGCGAAGAATCAAGCGCGTCGGGAAGCCAAGCCCATGTCAGCGAACTTCCAGGCGCCGAGCTTGTTCGTTGAGGATGCGTGAAGAGGCACCACCAAGCCTTCATCACGCATATCACGCAGCCGCCTGGCCACCACTCGGCGCAGGTTCTCCTTGCCGATCGCGTCCACGTCAAGCCCGTTCTTCCGCGCAATGAACAGCACGATCTCAAGCGTGTAGCGGGGTTCGCCCTCGGCCAGTCTGAGGCACTCCATGATGCCTTTGCGGATGTCTCCATGCCCAACCAATCTGGGCCGAGAGGTGCTTACGCCTTTGATCTGGTGGGGGTCAACGGGCACCTCGTGCAACGGAATGACGCGCTGCAGGGCGTCGAGAGCCTGCATCAGCTCAACCCGCTCTCTCGGCAGCGCCTCGAGCAGCTTATCGATCTTGTCGATCCTGCCTTTGAGCCTGGCCACCTCTTGGATGAGCCAAGCCATAGAGGGTGGGGTGCGCACCAGGCCCGTGTAGTCTCGATTCTTCGGCATGTCCCGATGTTTCCACCGGGACAGCTAGCAATCCAGTGCGTCAGCTAGAGAATGCCGTTGGGCGCTTGGCGCTTAGGCGTGCGCAGCGCGCAGCTTGTACGAGAACTGCCGCAGCGCGTCGATGCCGCTTTCCTCGGCGCGGTGGCACCACGCCTGCAGGTCGAGCGCCAGCTGCTCGCGTGACTGGGAGGTGTTCATCCACATCTGGCGCAGCTCTTCGCGCATCGTGACCATCTTGTCCAGCACCGGGTGGGCGGCACGGGCCTGGGCCAGGTGCGGCTTGGCGGAGGCCGGCACCTTGTCGTCGTCGCGGTGCATCCAGCGCTTGGCGGACTTGAGCATGGAGAAGTCCTGGCCCTTTGCCTTGAGCATGGCGATCTCCGCCTTGCAGGCGCGGCGCATCTCGCGGGCATAGCCGGCCATGACCTCGTAGCGGTTGGCGATGACGGCCTCGAGCGTCTTCTCGTCGGCCACCGGCTTGATGGCGCCCAGCACCAGCTTCGGCGGGACCTTCTTGACCGTCGCCCAGCCGACCTTGGTCATCAGCGTGATGTAGAACCAGCCGAGGTCGAACTCGTAGGGCTTGACCGAGAAGCGCGCCGACGTCGGGTACGTGTGATGGTTGTTGTGCAGTTCCTCGCCGCCGATGATCAGGCCCCAGGGCGAGATGTTCGTGCTGGCGTCGGGCGCCTCGAAGTTGCGGTAGCCCCAGAAGTGGCCGATGCCGTTGATGATGCCGGCCGCGGTGATCGGGATCCACGCCATCTGCAGGGCCCACACGGCCGCGCCGACCGCGCCGAACAGCGCCAGGTCGATGATGAGCATCAAGCCCACGCCCTGCCAGCTGAAGCGGGTGTACAGGTTGCGCTCGATCCAGTCGTCCGGCGTGCCGATGCCGAATTTGGCGATCGTTTCCTTGTTCTTGGCTTCGGCACGGTAGAGCTCAGCCCCGCGGTACAGCACGGTGTCGATGCCGCGCGTCTGCGGACTGTGCGGGTCATCGTGCGTTTCGCACTTGGCGTGGTGCTTGCGGTGGATGGCGACCCATTCCTTGGTCACCATGCCGGTGGTCAGCCACAGCCAGAAGCGGAAGAAGTGCGACGGGATCGCGTGCAGGTCCATCGCGCGGTGCGCCTGGGCGCGATGCAGGAAGATCGTGACGCTGGCGATGGTGATGTGCGTCATCACGAGCGCGGCAATCACGATCTGCCACCAGGACAGGTCCAGGAGGCCGTTGGCAAGCCAGTCGATCGCGGCAGTCAGGACGGCCCAGTCGGGGAGCATCATGGTGAGAAGTGTCTCTTTCTTGTAAGGGGAGTAGAAATACTGCTGGTATGAGGGATTTTAAGGCGGGGGGTTCCGTCCGGGCCTGTGGTTTTCCACAGAGATTTTGCGTCTAGTCAGGAAAACTCAGACTAATTACCGCGCGCGCTCCCAGGCCGCCGCAAAAAAACCGTCCGTGCCATGGCGGTGCGGCCAGAGCCGCAGGAAGGCGCCTTCGGCCCCGCTGCACAGATCGGCGGCTGCCGGCGCCTTGAGCTGCTGCAGAGCCGCTTGAACCGGCACGGCCTGGAAATCGCGATGCGCCTGGCTGAACGCGGCAGCGACCTGCTCGTTCTCTTGCGGGAGCACGCTGCAAGTCGCATAGACCAGCCGCCCGCCGGGCTTGAGCAGCCGGGCCGCGCTCTCCAGGATCGCCGTCTGCTTCGCGACCAGCTCCTCGATTTCCTGCGGCGTCTGCCGCCATTTCAGGTCGGGGTTGCGCCGGAGCGTCCCCAGCCCGGAACACGGCGCATCCACGATCACGCGGTCCATCTTGCCGGCCAGGCGGGCGATGCGTTCGTCGCGCTCGTGGGCGATGGCCGCCGGATGCACGTTGGTCAGCCGGGCGCGCGCCAGGCGCGGCTTGAGCGCCTCCAGGCGATGCGCCGACACATCGAAGGCATAGAGGCGCCCGGTGTCGCGCATCGCCGCGCCGAGCGCCAGCGTCTTGCCGCCGGCGCCGGCGCAGAAATCGACGACCATCTGCCCCCGCCTGGCGTCGAGCAGCAGGGCCAGCAATTGCGAGCCTTCGTCCTGCACCTCGATCGCGCCGCGAGTGAAGACATCCAGCTTGCCGAGCGAGGGCTTGCCGGCGATGCGCAAGCCCCATGGCGAATACGGCGTCGGCGTGCTTTCGATGCCGGCCGCCGCCAGTTCCTGGCGGACCTCGTCGCGCTTGCCTACCAGCGCGTTCACGCGCACATCCAGCGGGGCGGTGCCGTCGAAGGCCTTCACCAGCGCCCAGAAATCCTCGCCGACTTGCTCCTGCAGCGCTTGCGCCAGCCAGGCCGGCATGTTGTGCCGCAGCGGCTCCGGCAGGTCGGCTGCGGCGACGGCGTCGCACTGGGCCAGCCAGGCTTGCTCGTCCGCGCTCAGCGCCCCCTGCAGGAGGTCACGCGGGCCGGCGAACGCGAGAATGGCCAGCCGGCGCGCCCGCGGCCCGCTACCCGAGCTGGCCAGGTGCTCCAGCAAAGCCCGCTTGCGCAGGACGGCGTAGCCGGTTTCGGCGGCGGTGGCGCGTTCCCTCGAGCCGAGCGAGCGGTTTTCGCGAAAGTAGCGGGCGACGACCGCATCCGCGGGGTGCTCCAGCTTGAGCATTTCGCCCACGAGCCCGGTGCAGGCTTCCAGCAACGCCTTCGGATGCATCAGAGCGCCGGCAGCAGTTGGGCGATGGCGCGCGGGTAGATCAGGTGCTCTTGCGCCCTGACCCGCGCCGCCAGGCTGTCGGCCGTGTCGTCCGGCAGCACGGGCACCGCGGCCTGGGCCAGGATCGGCCCGAGGTCGAGTTCCACCGTGACCTGGTGCACCGTGGCCCCGGCGATCCTGCAGCCGGTGTCGATGGCGCGCTGGTGCGTATTCAGCCCGGGAAAAGCCGGCAGCAGCGACGGGTGGATGTTCAGCAGGCGCCCCTGGTAGCGGCCGACGAAGCCGGGCGTGAGGATGCGCATGAAGCCGGCCAGCACCACCAGCGCCGGCTGGCGCGCGTCGATCGCGCGCCCCAGCGCTTCGTCGAAGGCCTCCCGGCTGTCGAAGCGCTTGTGGTCCACCACCTCGGTGGCGATCATCTGTTCCCGGGCGATGCCGAGGCCGCCTGCATCCGGCCGGTTGCTGATGACGGCGCTCACCTGGGCCCCGTACCGCTGGCGCCAGTTGTCGCGCTGCGCCGCGCGCACAATGGCGGCCATGTTGGAGCCCCCGCCGGAAATCAGGATCACGATGTTCTTCATTGGCCCCGCGATTATCCCTGCCCCATGGAAGCCCTGAACCCCGTCGAGGCCCGCGTGCTGGCCACCCTCATGGAGAAGGCGCGCACCGTTCCGGACAGCTATCCGCTGTCGCTCAATGCCCTGGTGGGCGGCTGCAACCAGAAGACCAGCCGCGACCCGGTCATGAACGTGACCGAGGCCCAGGCGCAGGACGCACTCGACGCGCTGAAGCGACGCACGCTGGTGTTCGAGTCCAGCGGCAGCCGCGTGCCGCGTTGGGAACACAACTTCCAGCGCGGCATTGGCGTGCCTGAGCAATCGGCGGTGCTGCTGGGCCTGCTGATGCTGCGCGGGCCACAGACCGCCGCCGAACTGCGCATCCACAGCGAGCGCTGGTACCGTTTCGCCGACATCTCCTCGGTCGAGGCCTTCCTGGATGAATTGCAGTCCCGCGCCGAGGAAAAGGGCGGGCCGCTGGTGACTCTGCTGCCGCGCGCGCCCGGCGCCCGCGAGCAGCGCTGGGCGCACCTGCTGTGCGGGGCGGTCGACGCGGCGACCCTGGCGTCCGGCGGCACGGCCAGCGCCGGCGGCGAGGTCCAGGACGAACGGATCGCCCGGCTGGAAATCGAAGTGGCCGAGCTCCGTTCCGCTTTGCAAAACGTCCTGAACGAACTCGGCTTGTCGCCACTTGGACATCAAAAATCGAACGACCGTGCTTAAAATCGTCGAGCTTTCGGAGACACCCCCATGGATCTAGCTTTCACCCCCGAAGAACAGAAATTCCGCGAGGACATCCGCGCCTGGGTGCAGGAAAACCTGCCCAAGGAGATTTCGCAGAAGGTGCACAACTCGCTGCGCCTCACGCGCGACGACATGCAGCGCTGGGCGAAGATCCTCGGCCGCAAGGGCTGGCTCGGCTACGGCTGGGCCAAGGAGTTCGGGGGCCCGGGCTGGTCCGCTGTGCAGAAGCACCTGTTCGAGGAAGAAACCGCGCTGGCCGGCGCGCCGCGCATCGTGCCGTTCGGCCCCGTGATGGTCGCGCCCGTGATCATGGCCTTCGGCTCGCCCGAGCAGCAGAAGCGCTTCCTGCCCGGCATCGCGAGCGGTGAAGTCTGGTGGAGCCAGGGCTACAGCGAGCCGGGCTCGGGCTCGGACCTGGCGTCGCTGAAGACGCGCGCCGAACGAAAGGGTGACAAGTACATCGTGAACGGCCAGAAGACCTGGACCACGCTCGCCCAGCACGGCGACTGGATCTTCTGCCTGGTCCGCACCTCGACCGAAGGCAAGCCGCAAACCGGCATCTCGTTCCTGCTGATCGACATGAAGTCGCCCGGTGTCACCGTGCGGCCCATCATCATGCTGGACGGCGAGCACGAGGTGAACGAGGTGTTCTTCGACAACGTCGAAGTGCCGGCCGAGAACCTGATCGGCGAGGAGAACAAGGGCTGGACCTACGCCAAGCACCTGCTCTCGCACGAGCGCACCAACATCGCCGACGTCAACCGCGCCAAGCGCGAGCTCGAGCGGCTGAAGCGGATCGCCAAGGCCGAGCGCATGTATGAAGACGTGCGCTTCCGCGACGAAGTCGCCAAGCTGGAAGTGGACATCGTCGCGCTCGAAATGCTGGTGCTGCGCGTGCTCTCCGCGGAAAGGTCAGGCAAGAACCCGCTGGACATCGCCGGCCTGCTGAAGATCAAGGGCAGCGAGATCCAGCAGCGCTACACCGAGCTCATGATGCTGGCTGCGGGCCCCTTCGCCCTGCCTTTCATCCATGAGGCGATGGAAGCCGGCTGGCAGGGCGAGTACGTGGGCGGGGCCCATGTGGCTCCGCTGGCTTCGAGCTACTTCAACATGCGCAAGACCACCATCTACGGCGGCAGCAACGAAGTCCAACGCAACATCGTGGCGCAGGTCGTGCTGGGCTGATCAGGAGAACAACATGGATTTCAACTTTTCCGACGACCAGGAACAGCTGCGCGACGCGGTCCGCAAATGGGTGGACCGCAGCTACGGCTTCGAGCGCCGGCGCGCCGCCGTCAAGGCGGGCGGCTTCGACCGCGGCGCCTACAACGAGCTCGCGGAGCTGGGGCTGACCGGCCTGTACGTGGCCGAGGAGCACGGCGGCATGGCCATGGGCCCGGTGGAAGCGATGGTGGTGATGGAGGAGCTCGGGCGCGGCATCGTGCTGGAGCCGCTGGGCCAGACCTTGATTGCCAGCGGCGTGCTCGGTGGCTATGCGCCCGACGCGCTGCGCGCCGCGTGGCTGCCGAAGATCGCCTCCGGCGAGGCCCTCGTGGTGCTCGCGCAGCAGGAACGCCATGGGCGCTATCGCCTCGACGCCTGTGAAACGCAGGCCACGGCGGCGGGCAGTGGCTGGAACGTCACGGGCGCCAAGAGCATCGTTCCGGCGGGTGACCAGGCGGACGCCTTCATCGTCTCCGCCAAGTCCGGCGGCAAGCTCGGCCTGTACCTGGTCGAGCGCAGTGCCAAGGGCGTGACGACCCGCGGCTACGGCACGCAGGAAGGCGCCCGCGCGGCTGAAGTCAAGTTCGACGCCGCGCCTGCGCAGCTGCTGGCGGCCGACGGCTTGGCCGCGCTCGAACACGCGGTGGACATCGGCATCGCCGCCGCCTGCGCGGAGGGCGTGGGCGTGCTGGACAAGACCATGGAAGTGACCGCCGAATACATGAACACGCGCAAGCAGTTCGGCACGACGCTGGCCACGTTCCAGGCCTTGCGCCACCGGATGGCCGACATGAAGATGCAGCTGGAACTGGCGCGCTCCATGAGCTACTACGCCTCGCTCAAGCTGAACGCGCCGGCCGACGAGCGCCGCCGCGCGCTGGCCCGCGCCAAGTACCAGCTGGGCGTGTCCATGCGCTTCATCGGGCAGAACTCGGTGCAGCTGCACGGCGGCATCGGCGTCACCGACGAATACATCGGGAGCCACTATTTCAAGAAGCTCACGCAGCTGGAGCTGACTTACGGGGATACCCTGCACCACCTGGCCGAAGTCTCCGAAAGAATGCAGGACACGGCGGGCGTGTTCGCCTGACGCGTCGCGCAACCCTCCAACGCCCGCGCCCGCGGGCGTTTTCATTTCACCGGAGACTGAACACCCATGACCTCTCGCCGCGACTTCCTCGTCCTGGGCAGCGCCACGCTGTTGGCGACGGCTTGCGCCACCGGCCCCACCATGACCGAAGCTCCTCCCATCGTGTTCGTGCCCGGCAACGGCGACAACGCCGCCATCTGGCAGTCGGTCATCTGGCGCTTCGAGTCGAACGGCTGGCCGCGCGAGCGGCTGCATGCCATCAACCTGCCCTACCCGCTGGCGCGCGATGACGATACGAAGCCGCAGCCGGGGCGGACGTCGAACACCGACCAGATGGCTGTGCTGAAGTCGGAGGTCGACAAGGTGCTGGCCGCAACCGGCGCGAAGCAGGTGGTCCTGCTCGGGGTTTCGCGCGGCGGCACCATCATTCGCAATTACATCCAGAACGGCGGCGGCGAGAAGACCGTGAGCCATGCGGTGCTCGGCGGCACGCCGAACCATGGCCTCTGGGCCGTGCCGATTCAGGGTTTGCCGGACAACAGCGAGTTCGCAGGGCACGGGGAGTTCCTGAAGGCGCTGAACCGGCCGAAGAACGCGGCGGGCGACGAAGTCACGGGTCCGGTGCGATGGCTCACCCTGCGGTCAGACTCGAATGACAAGTACGCGCAACCCGACGGCCTGTGGGTCGGCAAGCGCGGGGTCGCCACCGGGGTGACGGTGGCCGGCCCGGAGCTCAGGGGTGCGACGAACCTGGTGCTGCCCAAGGTGGACCACCGCGAAACGGCGCTCTCGCCACAGGCATTCGCGGCGACCTACCGGTTCATCACCGGCCGCGACCCGGCCACTCGCGACGTCGTGCCGGAAGACCGCATCGCATTGAGTGGCCGCGTGACCGGCCTCGGCCTGCGCTCGACCGATCCGGCCAGCGGCAATTCTGAAAACAACCTCCCGCTGCCGGGCGCTCGCCTCGAGGTGTTCGCGGTCGACCCGAATTCAGGGGAACGCCGCGGCGGCGCTGTGCATTCTCAAGTGATCGGCGATGACGGCCGCTGGGGCCCCATGACGGCGCAGCGTGATACCCGCTACGAGTTCGTGCTCACCGCCCCCGGCTACGCCACCACCCACATCTACCGCAGTCCATTCCCGCGCTCCAGCACGGTCGTGAACATGCGCCCGGAGCGGGTGCCGGACGCCGACAAGAACGCACCCTCGCTGCTGATCATGAACCGGCCGCGCGGCTATCTCGACCCGTTGCGCGACAAGATGGCCTTCGATGGCCTGAATCCGCCGCCGGGCGCCGTGAATGGCGCCGGCGTCTCGGCCTCACGCATCAAGCCCACTGGCCTGCCGCGTGCGGTGGTGGCGGAATTCAATGGGGAGCGGGTCGTGGGGCGCAGCTGGCCGCTGGCGGAGAACCATGTGTCGGTGCTGGAACTGACCTACTGAAATCGCTGGGGTTCGCTTTCGGGCTCACCCCAGACTACGAATGGTTCGCTGCGTAGGCTGGCGGTGAGCCCGCAGGCGAACCCCAGCGGCACCGGTCAAGAATCGTGCAAGCGGGACGTCTTCGGCAAATGCGCCATCAGGAACTCCATCTGGTCCGCCAGGATGCGGCGGTTGCGCAGGATGAAGTCCTCCCAGAGGCTGGGCACGTACGGTGCATAGATCAGCGTCATCCCGGCTTGCTCCGGCGTCCGGCTGCCTTTGCGGTGGTTGCAGGCGCGGCAGGCGGTGACGACATTCATCCACTGGTCGCGGCCGTTCTGGGCGAACGGGATGATGTGTTCACGCGTCAGGTCTTCCTCGTGGAAATCCCCGCCGCAGTAGGCGCAGACATTGCGGTCGCGGGCAAACAGCTTGCTGTTGGTCAGGCCCGGCTTCAGCTCGAACGGGTTGATGTTCGGCACGCCCTTGGTGCCGATGATGCTGTTGACGCGGATGATGGATTGCTGGCCGCTGGCGGCGTTGGTCCCACCCCGGAAAACGGCGACGTCGGCCCCGGCCTCCCAGCGCACCTGGTCGGCGGCGTAGTGCAGCACGGCCTGCTCGAGCGAAATCCAGGACTGCGGCAGACCCTGGGCAGACAGCTTCAGAACCTTCAAACAGCGCCTCCATCTTCAAGAGTCCCCCCAGGTCCGGGCCAATGGCCCGGCCCGCCCCCGAGGGGTTCAAGTGGCCCGGCAAAGCCGGTTCCACTTGAGATGAACAACCGATGAAACCTCAAGCACAATATACATTGTTTTCGTTGCGCGCTCCCCGGCGGTGATTCCTCCAGGGACCATGCGCCACGCCTTCCGGCTGCTATCAAAAAGATACCGCGTCGCCCGATGCACATCCTCCGAGGCCCCCACCACCGGCAAATCGCGTCCGCCTGCGCCGTGACCATCGGCAACTTCGACGGCGTGCACCGCGGCCACCAGGCGATGCTGGCCTTGCTGAACAACGAGGCCCGGCACCGCGGCGTGCCCAGTTGCGTGCTCACGTTCGAGCCTCATCCGAGGGATTACTTCGCGGCCCTGCACCGCAAGCCGGAGCTCGCACCGGCGCGGGTGGCGACCCTGCGCGACAAGCTGACCGAGCTGGCCCGCTGTGGCGTGGACCAGTGCATCGTGCTCAAGTTCGACTCCCGTCTCTCGAGCCAGGTTCCCGAGGCCTTCATCGAAGACGTGCTGGTGCAAGGCCTGGGCGCGAAGTACGTGCTGGTGGGCGACGACTTCCGCTTCGGTGCCAAGCGTGCCGGCGACTACGCGATGCTCGATTCGGCGGGCAGCCGCCGGGGCTTCGATGTCGCCCGGATGAACAGCTACGAAGTGCACGGCCTGCGCGTGTCCAGCTCGGCCGTGCGCGACGCGCTGGGCCGCGGCGACATGGCTGGCGCCGCCCGGTTGCTGGGGCGGCCGTACAGCATCAGCGGGCACGTGGTGCACGGCCGCAAGCTGGGGCGCGAACTCGGCTTCAAGACCCTCAACCTGCGGTTTTCGCACTGGAAGCCCGCCGCCAGCGGCATCTTCGCCGTGCAGGTGCATGGCCTGGGCGACAAGCCGCTGGAAGGCGTGGCCAACCTCGGCGTGCGGCCTTCGCTCGACCCCGCGGACGTGAACGGCGGGCGGGTCCTGCTGGAGACGCATTGCCTGCAATGGCCCGCCGGCCTCGGCCCCGAGGGGGCCTACGGTAAAATCATCCGGGTGGAACTGCTGCACAAACTGCACGACGAACTGCGCTACGACGGGCTCGACGCCCTGAAGGCGGGGATCGCCCGTGACTGCGACGCCGCCCGGGCGTTCTTCGCGTCCACGCACGCCGAGACGCGTCGCCAGACCACGCGCGACCGAATTTAACGGCCTTGTCATTGCGGACCTGATCTGCAATCCATGCCACGGTGGTCACCACGCCACCGTGGATTCCGGGTCCAGCCCGGAATGACAACCTAGAAGCATTCCATGACCGACAAGACCGATTACCGCGCCACCCTCAACCTGCCCGACACGCCCTTCCCCATGCGCGGCGACCTGCCCAAGCGCGAGCCGGGCTGGGTGAAGGAGTGGGAAGACCAGGGCCTCTACAAACGCCTGCGCGTGGCGCGCCAGGGACGCCAGAAGTTCGTGCTGCACGACGGCCCGCCCTATGCCAACGGCCAGATCCACATGGGCCACGCGGTCAACAAGATCCTGAAGGACATGATCGTCAAGTCGCGCCAGCTCAAGGGCCTGGACGCGGCCTACATCCCCGGCTGGGACTGCCATGGCCTGCCGATCGAAAACGCGATCGAGAAGAAGCACGGCCGGAACCTGCCGCGCGACGAGATGCAGGCCAAAAGCCGCGCTTTCGCCACCGAGCAGATCGGCATCCAGATGGCCGACTTCAAGCGGCTGGGCGTGCTGGGCGACTGGGACCACCCCTACCGCACCATGGACCCCGGCAACGAGGCCGACGAGATCCGCGCGTTCAAGCGGGTGATCGAGCGCGGCTTTGTCTACCGCGGACTGAAGCCCGTCTACTGGTGCTTCGACTGCGGCTCGTCGCTGGCGGAGTTCGAGATCGAGTACGCGGACAAGAAGTCGCAGACGATCGATGTGGGGTTCGAGGCGGATGATGCGGCGAAGGTGCTGGCGGCATTTGGTGCGGCCGGCAGCGGCAAGCCCGTCCTCGCCGTCATCTGGACCACCACCGCCTGGACCATCCCGGCCAACCAGGCCCTGAACCTGAACCCGGAGCTGGACTACGCGCTGGTCGATACCGAGCGCGGCCAGCTGATCCTGGCCGCGTCATTGGTGGAAAAGTGCATGACGCGCTACGGCCTCAACGGCACGGTGTTGGCCACGGTGAAAGGCGAGAAGCTGGGCGGCCTGAACTTCCGCCATCCGCTGTACGAAGTGGACGCCGGCTACCGCCGCCTGTCACCGGTGTACCTGGCCGACTACGCCACCGCCGACGACGGCACCGGCATCGTCCATTCTTCGCCCGCCTACGGCCTGGACGACTTCAACAGCTGCATCGCGCACGGCGTGCAGTACGACGACATTCTCAACCCGGTGCAGGCGAACGGCAGCTACGCGGCCGATTTCCCGCTGTTCGGCGGCCAGAACATCTGGAAGGCCGTCCCCGTCATCACCGACGCGCTGAAGGCCGCCGGACGCGTGTTCGCCACCGAGAACATCGTCCACAGCTACCCGCACTGCTGGCGCCACAAGTCGCCGGTGATCTACCGCGCCGCCGCCCAGTGGTTCATCCGCATGGACGCGGGCGAAGGCGTGTTCACCAAGGACAAGGCGACCGAGACGCTGCGCCAGACGGCGCTGAAAGCCATCGAGGAAACCAGCTTCTTCCCCGAGAACGGCCAGGCGCGCCTGCGCGACATGATCGCCGGGCGGCCCGACTGGTGCATCAGCCGCCAGCGCAGCTGGGGCGTGCCGCTGCCCTTCTTCCTGCACAAGGACACGCACGACCTGCATCCGAAGACGATGGAGATCCTCGACGTGGCGGCAGCCATGGTCGAAGCGGGCGGCATCGAGGCCTGGAGCAAGGCCTCGCCCGAGGAGATCCTGGCCAAGGTCGGCGCTGCCGCCGACGCGCCCAGCTACAACAAGAGCACCGACATCCTCGAGGTGTGGTTCGACTCCGGCACCACGCACACCACTGTGCTGCGGCATTCCCACGCGGGCGCGGCCCATGAGAACGGCCCCGAAGCCGACCTCTACCTGGAAGGCCACGATCAGCACCGCGGCTGGTTCCACAGCTCGCTGCTGACCGCCGCGGCCATGTACGGACGGGCGCCGTACCGCGGCCTGCTCACGCACGGCTTCACGGTCGATGCCCAGGGCCGCAAGATGAGCAAGTCGCTCGGCAACGGCATCGAGCCGCAGGAGGTCAACGCCAAGCTGGGCGCGGAGATCGTGCGGCTCTGGGTCGCCGCTTCCGACTACTCCGGCGACATCGCGGGGGACAAGAAGATCCTCGACCGCGTTGTAGACGCGTACCGCCGCATCCGCAATACGCTGCGCTTCCTGCTGGCCAACGTCAGCGACTTCGACCCGGCCAAGGATGCCGTGCCGCTGGCCGAGATGCTGGAGATCGACCGCTACGCGCTGACCCGGGCCGCCGAATTCCAGGCCGAGGTGCTCGCGCATTTCGAGGTCTACGAATTCCACCCGGTGGTGGCCAAGCTGCAGGTGTACTGCTCGGAAGACCTGGGCGCCTTCTACCTCGACATCCTGAAGGACCGTCTTTACACGACGGCGCCGAAGTCGCTGGCGCGCCGCAGCGCGCAGACGGCCCTGTGGAACATCACGCACGCCATGCTGCGCTGGATGGCGCCCTTCCTCAGCTTCACCGCCGAGGAAGCCTGGAAGCTGTTCGGCAACTCCGACTCGATCTTTCTGGAGGAGTACGCCGAGATCGGCGCGCCCGACTCCGCCTTGCTCGCGCGCTGGAAGCGCCTGGGCGAGATCCGCGCCATCGCCAACAAGGAGATCGAGGCGCTGCGCGAGAAGGGCCAGGTCGGCTCGTCGCTGCAGGCCAACCTGGTGGTCACGGCCGGGCCGGACGACCACGCGTTGCTGGCCAGCCTGGAAGACGATCTCAAGTTCGTCTTCATCGCTTCGGCGGTCCGGCTGGAGCAAGGCGATGGCCTTGCCGTGCAGGCGGTGCCCAGCGCGGACGTGAAGTGCGAGCGGTGCTGGCATTGGCGCGCCGACGTCGGCAGCGATCCGAAGTACGCCACGATCTGCGGGCGCTGCGTGAGCAACCTGTTCGGCGCCGGCGAAGCGCGGGTGCACGCCTGATGGCCCGCAGCAACTTCAAGACCGCCGGCAGCGGCACCGGCATGCTGCCCTGGCTGGGGCTGGCGCTCATCATCCTGATCGCCGACCAGTTCACCAAGGTGCTGATCCTCGGCTACTACAAGCTGGGTGACTCGACCTACGTGTTGCCCTTCTTCAACATCGTGCGGGCGCACAACACGGGCGCGGCCTTTTCCTTTCTGGCCGGCGCGGGCGGCTGGCAGCGCTGGCTGTTCACCGGCATCGGCGTGGCCGCGACGCTGTTCATTCTGTGGCTGCTGCGCTCGCACTCCCAGCAGAAGATGTTCGCGTTCGCTCTGGCTTGCATCCTGGGCGGCGCCATCGGCAACGTGGTCGACCGCGTGCTGTACGGTTACGTGGTGGACTTCATCCAGGTCCACTACGGCGGCTGGTTCTTCCCCGCCTTCAACGTGGCCGACAGCGCGATCACGATCGGCGCCGCCTGCCTGATCCTGGACGAGCTGCTGCGGGTCCGGCAGAGCAAGTAGACCCGGACGGGGTGGGATATGATGCTTCAAACATGAAGCATTTGTTGAACCTGCTGGCGGCCGTGGCGCTGCTGGTGTGGGGCACCTATCTCGTTCGTACCGGCATCCTGCGGGTCTTCGGCGCCAATCTGCGCCACGTGCTGGCCCGCAGCATCGACACCCGCCCGGCCGCCGCGCTGGCGGGGGTAGGCGTCACGGCCCTCGTCCAGTCCAGTACCGCCACCGCACTGATCGTCGCCTCGTTCGTCGGCCAGGGCCTGGTCGCGCTCCCCACCGCCCTGGCGGTGATGCTGGGCGCGGACGTCGGCACCAGCCTGATGACGGTGGTCTTCTCGCTCGACCTGTCCTGGCTGTCGCCGCTCTTCATCTTTGTCGGCGTGGTGCTGTTCATCTCGAGCCAGGCGACGCCCGTGGGCCGTTTCGGCCGCGTTCTGATCGGCCTGGGGCTGATGCTGCTGGCGCTGCGGCTCGTGGCGGAGTCCACCGCGATCATGGTGCAATCGCCCGCCGTCAAGGCGCTGCTGCTGTCCCTGTCCAGCGACATCCTGCTCGAGATCACGGTGGGCGCGTTCCTGGCGGTCGTGGCGTATTCGAGCCTCGCGATCGTGCTGCTGACCGCGACCCTGGCCGCTTCGGGTGCGATCCCGCTGGATGTCGCCCTTGGCCTCGTGCTCGGCGCCAACCTGGGCAGCGGCATGCTCGGCGTGCTGGCCACTGCGAAGTCCACGGTCGAAGTGCGCCACGTGCCGATGGGCAACCTCATCTTCAAGATCATCGGCGTGTTGATCGCCGCCCCGTTCGTGGGGCTGTGGCTGCGCTGGGTGCGGCCCTACCTGGGAGACCCGTCGACCGTCGTGGTGCTGTATCACCTGAGCTTCAACGTGCTGATGGCGCTGCTGCTGCTGCCGTTCACGCCCGTCGTCGCCAGGCGGGTGGAGGCATGGCTGCCGAAGCCGGACAAGACGCTGGTCTCAGGCCGTCCCCATCACCTCGATCCGTCGGCCCTGTCGACGCCCTCGCTGGCCATCTCCTGCGCGGCGCGCGAAGCGCTGCACCAGGCCGACATCGTCGAGACCATGATGGTCGGCATGCTGCGCGTCATCAAGGACAACGACCTGCGGCTCGCCGAGGAGCTGCGCAAGATGGACGACACGGTCGACGAACTCTATTCGGCGATCAAGTACTACCTGACCAAGATCTCGCGCGAGGCGCTGGGCGAGGAAGAAAGCCGCCGCTGGACGGACATCATCAGCTTCACGATCAACATGGAGCAGATCGGCGACATCATCGAGCGCGTGCTGCAGGACATCGAGGACAAGAAGATCAAGAAGAACCGCAGCTTCTCCGCCGCGGGCATGGCCGAGATCTGCGAGCTCCACGCCCGGCTGATCGACAACCTGCGCCTGGGCATGAGCGTCTTCCTCAACGGAACCGTGCGCGACGCGCAGAAGCTGCTGGAGGAGAAGGTGCGGTTCCGCGACCTGGAACGCACCTATGCCGGCACCCACCTGATCCGACTGACCGACAACACGGTGCAGAGCATCGAAACCAGCTCGCTGCACCTCGACCTGATCAGCGACCTGAAGCGCATCAACTCGCACATCTGCTCCATCGCCTACCCGATCCTCGACTCCGCGGGGGCACTGGCCCCGAGCCGGCTCAAGGCCGTGCTGGTGGACGACAACTCTCAGGCGTTGCAGTAGGCGACCAGCTTCTCGATCTCGGTGGACTTGTCGAACACCGCGTCGGCGCCAAGCTGCGCACAGCGCCAGCGCACGTCCTGGGTCGCGTGATTGCTCAGCACGATGAGCCGCTGGCCGGGCCGGCGCCTCTCGCGCAACGCGTCCAATACGTTCAGGCCGCTGCCCTCCCGCAGGAACAGGTCCACGATGGCCAGGTCCCAGGTGCCGTCGTTCTGGGCGAGCCAGCGCTTGCCTTCGTGCTCGGTCTCGGCGGTGCCGACCGTCTGGACCTGCGCCAGATCCTGCAAGGTCTCGATCAGGTTGTCGCGGATCGTGGGGCTGTCTTCGATGATGTAGGTTCGGACCGTCATGGCTGGAGTCTTTCTGTGCCCCGATTCTGCGCATGCCCGTGGCCGCAGGTTGCCATCTGGCAGGCCATGCTGCTGTAGGAAAGCCCGACTCAGGCAGTGCCCGCCGTTGCGGCACGCAGGATCAGCGCGGCTTCCAGCGTGAATTCGTCCTGCTGCAGCCGGCGGGCCACCTCCCGCGCGGCCATGCCCTCGAACCGGGCCACTTCCCCGTCCTGGTTGACGGGCACGGTGCCTGGCGGCAGCACGCAACGGTACCAGTCGAGACGCTCGACCACATAGCCATGCGCGACCTCGGCGGAAGGCCTGCGCGTGAGAAACGAGCCGCCGCGGGCCAGGCCTTCCAGCTGCGCGAAGCGCAAGCCGGCCTCCTCCCAGGTTTCGCGCTCCAGCGCCGCGAGCCCGCTCTCGCCCGCCGGGACCATGCCGCCCACCAGCGTGTCCCACAGGCCGGGATCGTTGGGTTTGTCGAACGCGCGCTGCTGCAGCCAGAAGCGTCCATCCGGCGCCCAGGCGGCCAGGTGGACGGCGTGCGTCGAGATGCCGAGCAGGCGGACGGCGCCGCGCTCGATCCTGCCGACCGCATGACCCGACGCATCGTGGACGCCAAGCAGCTCGTCGCGCCACGCGCGCACCAGGCCGGCATCGCGAAGCACCACGGCGATGGCCGCGAGGGCGCTGCTCAGGTCGGCGCCGCGCACCTCCCAGCCATCTCCCGAACGTTCCAGCCAGGACTCCAGCGCTGCCAGCCTGGACAGCACCGGTTCGATGGAGCCGATTTCGGCGCTGCCCCAGCGCAGTGGCTCACGCGGCGCGGCGGGCGGCTGGTCGGCTTCGGACTGCAGCGCCTGCCACCACGCCTGGGGAACCGCCGCCAGCCCGCCACGCATGGGCGCCTAACGCCGCCGGATGGTTTCGGTGCCCAGCCGGTTGTCCCTCGGGTCGGCGTAAGGCCCGGCCAGCGTGCCGTCGGCGTTGATCGTGTAGACACTGACGCCGCAGCGCGACCCGCCGTAAGCGACCGCCAGTGACTGGCCCTGCCGGATGGCGACGCCCGGCTGGTTGCCGTCGTTGTCCTTGAAGTTCACCTTGAACACCTGCCCGCGCGCCTCGATGGTCGTCACGCCGTCGTAGCTTTCGCCGTCGGGCGTGCGGCCCCTGGAGGTGTAGGTGCCGTCCACCTGGCCCGGGGCCCCCGCCTGTTTGCTCAGCGATTCGCTGCCGAGCGCGCTGCGCTCCAGGTCGCCCCAGGGACCCTCGAGGTTGCCGTCCGCCTTGATCTCCAGTGCGCTGACGGTGCACTTGCTGTTCGGCCCCCATGCGGTGAACAGCTGGTTCCCGCGCTGGATGCCCATGCCTCGCAAGGTGCGGTCCTCGGTGTAGGCCAGGCGGAACACGGGTCCCGCCGCCGTGATGCGCAGCTTGCCCGTGTACGCCTTGCCGTCGAAATCGCGGCCCTCGACGACGTAATCGCCCGGCAGGCTCTGCGCCTGCACCCCCATCACGCCCGTTGCCAGCACGAACGCGTACAACCAACTGCTCCTCGTTCTCATGTCGGTCCCCTTGGTTGGTGGACGTCCATCATAGGAGCGCACGCGCCCAATTCACAAGGTGAGAATGGTGCAGCCGGTCGTCTTGCGCGCTTCCAGGTCGCGGTGCGCCTCCCGCACCTGCTCCAGCGGATACCGCTGGTCGATGCGGATCTTCACCTGGCCGCTGGTGACGGCCGCGAACAGATCGTCCGCCATCTGCTGCGTGGCCTCGCGCGTCGCGATGTGGGTGAAAAGCGTCTGCCGTGTGACATACAGCGAGCCCTTGGCGCCAAGGATGCCCGGTGCGAAGGGCGGCACGGGGCCGGAAGCGTTGCCGAAGCTCGCCATCAGCCCGAACGGTGAGAGGCAGTCCAGCGATTTGTCCCACGTGTCCTTGCCCACCGAGTCGTAGACGACCTTCACGCCGCGGCCGCCGGTGATCTCCTTCACCTTCGGCAGGAAGTCTTCCTGGTTGTAGTTGATGACGTGGGTGGCGCCCAGCGACTTGGCGAGTGCGCACTTTTCGTCCGTGCCCGCGGTGCCGATCAACTGCAGTCCCATCGCCTTGGCCCACTGACAGGCGATCAGGCCGACGCCACCGGCCGCCGCATGGAACAGCACGTGGTCGCCTTCCTTCAAGCCGCCCTGCGGCTGGGTGCGCTTGAGCAGGTATTGCGCGGTCAGGCCCTTCAGCATCATGGCCGCGCCGGTCTCGAAATCGATCGCATCGGGCAGCTTGCAGACCGTCTTGGCGGGCATGACACGCACCTCGCAATAGGCGCCGGGCGGCTGGCTCGCGTAGGCGGCGCGGTCGCCGGCCTTCAGGTGCGTGACTCCGTCGCCAACGGCCTCGACCACGCCGGCGGCCTCCATGCCGATGCCGGCCGGCATCGCGAGCGGGTACAGCCCGGTGCGGTGGTAGACATCGATGAAGTTCAGCCCGACGGCATGGTGGCGGATGCGGATCTCGCCGGGGCCCGGCTGGCCCACTTCGACATCGTCGACCACCAGTTCATCGGGGCCGCCAGGCTGGCGGATGCGGACGGCTCGGCTCATGAGGGTCTCCTAGGCGCGAAGGTGTGAGGAAGGGGGTGGCGGGCATCCTGCCACGAATCCGTCAGCCCCGCCTCAGTCCGTGATTGGGCCACCCGCTAAAGTGCCTGCTCCCCATGAACCAGCGACTCACCCTTTCCACCGCGCTGCTGCTCACCGTGCCGCCGCTGCTGTGGGCGGGCAACGCCGTCGTCGGCCGCATGGTCAGCGGCCTGGTGCCGCCCATCACGCTGAACTTCCTGCGCTGGGCGCTGGCCTTCCTGATCCTGCTGCCGCTGGCCGCCTGGGTGCTGGGGCGCGGCAGCCCGCTGTGGCCGAACATGCGGCGCTATGCCCTGCTGGGCCTGCTGGGGGTGGGCTGCTACAACGCGCTGCAGTACCTGGCGCTGAAGACCTCCACGCCGATCAACGTGACACTGGTGGCTTCGAGCACGCCGGTCTTCATGCTGGGGATGGGTGCCCTGTTCTTCGGCCAGCGCATCGCCGGCCGGCAGATCGCCGGTGGCGTCCTGTCCATGGCGGGCGTCCTGCTGGTGCTGTCCCGCGGTGACCTGGGGCACCTCGCCCAGGTCCGCTTCGTGCCGGGCGACATCTACGTGCTCGTGGCCACCGCCGCCTGGGCCTGGTACAGCTGGCTGCTGACCCGGCCCGACGACCCGCCCGAGATCCGCCGCGACTGGGCCGCCTTCCTGATGGCGCAGGTGGTCCCCGGGCTGGCCTGGTCGGCGCTGTTCGCGGGCGGCGAATGGGCGGGTGGCGGCCAGGCCATCGCCTGGGGCTGGCCATTGGCGGCCGCCCTGGTCTTCGTGGCCGTGGGCCCTGCGATCCTGGCCTACCGGTGCTGGGGGCTGGGCGTGCAGCGCGTGGGCCCGAACGTCGCCGGCTTCTTCTCCAACCTCACGCCGCTGTTCGCCGCCGTGTTCTCGACGCTGTTCCTGGGCGACCGCCCCCACCTGTACCACGCGGTCGCATTCGTGCTGATCGTCGGCGGGATCGTGGTTTCTTCACGCAAATAGGTTTCCCGCGCGACTAGTACGTGCCCGGGTACGCCCCGCCGTCGATCAGGACGTTCTGCCCGGTGATGTAGCTCGCGTGCTGGCTGCACAGGAACGCGCAGGTCGCGCCGAACTCGTCGGCATTGCCGAAGCGCAGCGCGGGCACCGTCTTCTTGCGCGCCTCCATGATGGATTCGATCGGCTGCCCGGTCTTCTTGGCAGCGCCTTCCATCGTCCCACGCAGCCGGTGCGTGTCGAAAGCGCCCGGCAGCAGGTTGTTGATGGTGACGTTGCGCGAGGCCAGCTTGCTGGTACGCGCGACGCCCGCGACGAAACCGGTCAGCCCGCTGCGCGCGCCGTTCGACAGGCCCAGGATGTCGATGGGCGCCTTCACCGCGCTCGACGTGATGTTCACGATGCGGCCGAAGCCGCGCTCGGCCATGCCGTCCACCGTGGCCTTGATGAGCTCGATCGGCGTCAGCATGTTGCCGTCCACCGCCTTGATCCAGGCGTCGCGGTCCCAGTCGCGGAAGTCGCCGGGCGGCGGGCCGCCCGCGTTGGTGATGACGATGTCGAAATCCTTGCGCCGCGCGAACACGGCCGCCCGGCCCGCGACCGTGGTGATGTCGGCGGCGACGTGCTCGACCGTGGTGCCGGCCGGCACCGCCGGGTCGGCCTTCAGCCGGTCGACCGCGGCCTGCAGCGCCTCGGCGCCGCGCGCCACCAGCAGCACATGCGCGCCCTCGCGCGCCAGCGCCTGCGCGCAACCGAACCCCAATCCTTTGCTGGCTCCGCAAACTAGTGCCCACTTCCCCGTGATGCCGAAGTCCATAATGCCTGCTTTGAACGAGATGACGATCCGCGGATGATACGCATCGCCCTGCCCCTTCGCCTGTTCACGCTCCTCACGCTGACTCTGCTCGTGCCGCTCGCCGGCGCCCAGGAAGCGGCCTTGACCAAGCGTGCCACCGAGCTGCGCCAATCCCCTGCCGCGACGGCACCCGCCCTCGCGGCCCTGCCGGCGCAGACACCGCTCACGCGGCTGGCCGAGCGGCAAGGGCCCTGGGTGCAGGTGCGCACCGCTGCGGGCGCGACGGGCTGGGTGCACCTGTTCGACGTGGCCCCGGCCGCCGGCGGTGGCGCCCGCGTTGGCAGCGATGGCAGCGCCAATCCGCTGCGCGGTGTGGCCGGCCTGTTCGGTGGCGGCAGCACGACCACCAGCACGTCGGCCTCCGGCATCCGCGGCCTGGGCGCCGAGGATCTCGCGAGGGCGACACCGAATCCCGCCGCGGTCGGCCAGATGGAAACGTTGCGCCAGTCGGAATCGGATGCACGCGCCTTCGCCGGCGGGGCCGCGCTGCGCCCGGTGGCGGTGGACCCGCTGCCCGCGCCCGCCCGCGTGTTGTCACCTTCGGGCCCTGGTGGCGATCCCTCGAACCCACAGCAGTGAGGACCCCATGAACCCATTGCATCGCACCGTGCTCGCAGCTGCCGTCGCGCTTGCCGCGAGCCTTGCCGCTGCCCCCGCCTTCGCGCAGTTCGGCAACCTGCTCAGGAACCTGCCCATCCCCGGAGGCGGCAGCGGCGGGAACGTCATCAACCTCGCCCCGCCCGGCGGCAACACGGGCGGCGCGAATGCGGGCGACCTGATCCAGCTGCTTTCGGAGTCGGTGGACCAGATCGACGAAGCCAAGGAGATCGAGATCGGCCGCCAGCTCTCGGCCGTGCTCCTGGGCACCAAGCCCCTGCACCCGGACATGGGCCTGCAGCGCTACGTGAACAGCCTGGGGCGCTGGATCAGCCTGCAGTCCACCCGGCCGCAACTGCCCTGGACCTTCGGCGTGCTCAACGACGACGGCTACAACGCGTTCGCCACGCCCGGCGGCTATGTGTTCGTCACCAAGGGCCTGATCGACCGGGTCGACGAGGCGGAGCTCGCCGGGATCCTGGCGCACGAGATCATCCACGTCACCGGCAAGCACCACCTGCAGGCGCTGCGCTCCAAGGCCCGCTCAGGGCTCCTCACGCAGTTGATCGCCTCGCAGGTACGCAACAACGTGGGCGGCGCCATCTCGCAGCAGATGCTCGCCCTGGGCCGCAACCTCTATTCCAGCGGCCTCGACCAGAGCGACGAATTCGACGCCGACCGCAACGGCGTCGCGCTGGCGGCGCGCGCGGGCTTCGATCCCTACGGCCTGCCGTCGGCGCTCCAGCAGCTGCGCACGGCCACGCCGGACAACCAGCTGTTCACGCTGACACTGGCCACCCACCCGCCGGCCCAGCAACGCCTGGAACAGCTGGAGCAGGCGATGGGGACGCGGCTCGACGCTCTTTCTGGCAAGCCTTCGGTCAGCGTGGCGCAACGCCTGCGGCGCTAGCCGCCCTTCGAGGCTGGCGGCGCGCGGGTGAAGGTGAAGATCCCCACCAGCACCAGCGCGGTTCCCGCCGCGAGCCACAGCGTGAACGGCTCGCCCAGCAGCCAGATGCCCAGCGCGATCGTCGCGAGCGGGCCGATCATGCCGATCTGCGCCGTGGCCGCCGCACCGATGCGCTCGATCGCCATCATGACCAGCAGCACCGGCAGCGCCGTCCCCAGCGTCGCGTTGAGAAGGGACAACCAGACCACCTCCGGCGCGACCGCCAGCGCCACGGCCACGGGCCGCAGCAGCAGGAACTGGGCGATGCAGCAGATGCAAGCCACCGTCGTCGCGAGTCCGACGAGCCGCAGCGACCCGATCCGGCGCACCAGTTCGCCGCTGTAGACCAGGTAGATGGAATAGGTGATGGTGCTGGCGAACACGAGGACCGCACCCAGGGCCACGTTGGCGCCCGAGAGGCTGGCCTCGCGCCCGAACACCAGCAGCACCCCGCCATAGCTCACCGCCATGCCGGCCATCTGCGCCCGCGTCCAGGTCTTGCGATAGAGCAGCCAGCCCAGCAGCAGCACCACCGTCGGCGTGACGTAGATGATCAGGCGCTCCAGGCCGGCGGTGATGTACTGCAGCCCCACGAAGTCCAGGAAGCTGGAGAGGTAGTAGCCGACGAACCCCAGGCCCGCGACGCCCAGCCACTCCGACCGGGTCAGCGGCGGCTTGCCGCGGCTCGCCCACCACGCCATCACGACGAAGATCGGCAGCGCGAACAGCATGCGCAGCATGATCAGCGTCACCGGGTCGACACCGTGGCGGTAGGACAGCTTGACGATGATGGCCTTGACGGCGAACGTGATGGAGCCCGCCGCGGCAAGCAGCAGGCCCGTGGCCGGCAGCCCCGCCATCAGGCGTGCAGCACCCGCGCGTGCAGGCGCCGCAGCGAGAACCAGACGCCGCCCGCCACCAGCGGGATCGCCCAGGCGGCGGTGGCTTCCGGGCTGAACGGCCAGCCGAGCGCCTGCGCCCCCTTGGCGAGGTAGCTCACGAGCCCGACGATGTAGTAGGTGATCGCCGCCACCGACAGGCCTTCCACGGTCGCCTGCATCTTCAGCTGCAGGCCCTGCCGGTCGTTCATGGCCGCCAGCAGCGCCTGGCTGCTTTGCTGCTGCTCGATCTCCACCCGCGTGCGCAGCAGGTTGCTGATGCGCGAGACACGCTGCGAAAGCGCGTCCTGCCGCCGCACCGACCAGGCGCAGGTGGCGCGGGCCGGCGAGAGGCGCCGCTGGATGAACTCACCCAGCGTCTGCAACCCGCCCAGGCGCGATTCGGCGATGTCGTCCACGCGCCGGTCGATCAGCTCGAAATAGGCTGCGCTCGCGGAGAAGCGCGAATGGGTGGCGGCATACTGCCCCTCCACTTGGCCGGCCAGCTTGGTCAGCCGATCCAGCAGCTGCGGCTCCTCGTGCCGGCCCGCCACGCGGATGGATTCCGCCAGCTCCGCCAGTTCGCGCTCGGCATACCCCAGCACGGCCGAAGCATCGCGCGCGGCCGGCAGCCCGAGCAGCGCGGCCATGCGGTACGTGTCGATCTCCAGCAGCTGCTGCACCAGCCGCCCCAGCCGGCGCGGCGTCACCGAGCCGGCCAGCAGCACCATGCGCGAGAAGCCGTCGGCGTGGATTGCGAAGTCGGTGTAGACCTCGCCCAGGCCGTCGGCCACCGTGGAGCCCACCAGGGTGTCCTCCCGCAGCACGTGCTTGACCAGCGAGCCGCTGCCGAACACCTGGGTCGGCAACACCCACAGGTGCAGGGCGGCCAGGCTCTGCCCGGGCAGTCCGGCCAGCCAGTCCTGCGGCACGGCGTCGACCGCCGTCGGCGGCTCGCGCTCGCCGAAGCCGTCGGCCTCGACCTGCCGGGTGAAGGTCCAGGTGACGAATTCGGTGTGCAGTTCCCAGCGGATGCGGAACGCGCCCAGGTCCATACGGATGTGCGTGCTCTGCGCGTCCGGCTGCGGCAGGTGGTGGTCGCGCAGCAGGGCCGCCATGTGGGCGCGGCTGGCTTCGCGCTGGCCGGCATCGCCCACCATGACCATGTGCGAGATGGCCAGCGGCGCGGCCATCGCCTCCGGCGGACGGGCGTGGATTTCGTTGTGCAGCGCCACCCTTTGGGGGTGGGCCTGGGGATGGGCCATCGTCGGTGCTTCGCTGGGGGCTGGGAAGCCCGCCATTGTCGCCCAACGGGAAACGGCGCCCGAGGCGCCGTTTCACCATTCGCGGGCACCCGCGGAACCGGCTTTGCCGGGCCGCTGGGTGCGCCCCCTTGAGGGGGAAGCGCCGCAGGCGCTTCGGGGGTGGGCCTATTTCTAGGCTTCTTCTTCCTTGAAGGCTTCTTGCCGCTTGTTCTTCACGGCTGGCATCATCACGATGATGACCAGCAGCGCCGCGGCCGCCAGCAGCCCCGCCGACAGCGGGCGCGTGACCAGCACGCTCCAGTCCCCGCGCGAGAGCAGCAGGGCGCGGCGCAGGTTCTCTTCCATCATCGGACCGAGGATCAGGCCCAGCAGCAGCGGGGCCGGCTCGCAACCGAGCTTGATGAACAGGTAGCCGATGACGCCGAAGATCGCCACCATCCAGATGTCCCAGGTGTTGTTGTTCGTGGAGTACACGCCGATGGCGCAGAACAGCACGATGGCCGGGAACAGCCAGCGGTAGGGAATGGTCAGCAGCTTGATCCAGATGCCGATCAGCGGCAGGTTCAGGATGATCAGCATCGCGTTGCCGAGCCACATCGAGGCGATCAGGCCCCAGAACAGCTGCGGGTTGCTGGTCATCACCTGCGGGCCCGGCTGGATGTTGTGGATGGTCATCGCGCCGACCATCAGCGCCATCACCGCGTTGGGGGGAATGCCGAGCGTCAGCAGCGGGATGAAGGAGGTCTGCGAGCCGGCGTTGTTGGCCGATTCGGGCGCCGCCACGCCGCGGATGTTGCCCTTGCCGAGCGGCATTTCGCCGGGCTTCAGCTTGATCTTCTTCTCGATGGTGTAGGCCGCGAAGGCGGACAGCAGCGCGCCGCCGCCCGGCAGGATGCCCAGGCCGCAACCGAGCGCCGTGCCGCGCAGCATGGCCGGCATCATCTTCATGAAGTCGTCCTTGGTCGGCATCAGGCCCTGGACCTTGGCGGTGAACACTTCGCGTTCGCTCTCATGCTTGCCGAGGTTGCTGATGATTTCACCGTAGCCGAACACGCCCATGGCGATGACGATGAAGCCGATGCCATCGGTCAGCTCCGGGATGTCGAACGAGAAGCGGGCGACGCCGGAGTTCACGTCGGTGCCGACCAGGCCCAGCAGCAGGCCCAGGATGATCATGCCGATGGCCTTGATGAGCGAGCCGGAGGCCAGGACCACGGCGCCGATCAGGCCCAGCACCATCAGCGAGAAATACTCGGCGGGGCCGAACTTGAAGGCCACCTCGGTCAGCGGCGCGGCGAAAGCCGCGAGGATCAGGGTCCCGACGCAGCCGGCGAAGAACGAGCCGATGCCCGCCGCCGCGAGGGCGGGCCCGGCGCGGCCCTGCCTGGCCATCTGGTAGCCGTCGAGCGTGGTCACCACCGAAGACGATTCCCCGGGCAGGTTGACCAGGATGGCCGTGGTGGAGCCGCCGTACTGGGAGCCGTAGTAGATGCCGGCCAGCATGATCAGCGCGGAGACCGGCGGCAACGCATAGGTCGCCGGCAGCAGCATGGCGATGGTGGCCACGGGGCCGATGCCCGGAAGCACCCCGACCAGCGTGCCGAGCAGGCAGCCGATGAAGCAATAGAGCAGGTTCTGCAGCGTGAACGCGACGCCGAACCCGATGGAGAGATTGGAAACGAGATCCATGGTGCGGGTTCCGTTCTTAGCGCGTCAGGAAGGTGGGCCACACCGGGAACTGCAGCTTGAGCAGCAGGATGAACGCGCAGTAGCTGAGGACGGCGAGCACGGTGGCGAGGATCGCCACTTCCTTGGCCTTGAACGTGTCCGCGGCCAGCGAGGCCACGAACGTGAGCGCGTAGATGCCCGCGATCAGCCCCATGGCCGGCAGGCCGATCTTGGGGATGCCGCCGATCATGATGCCGAAGATCACGTTGGCGCCGATGATGAAGCCGAGCGGACGCCAGGCGATGCTGCCGATCTTCTCGCCGTCCTCGGTCTCGACCACCAGCGATTCGAAGATCACGAACAGCCCGATCGCGGCGAGCAGGACGCCCAGCACCAGCGGGAAGTAGCCCGGGCCCATGCGGGCCCCTTCGCCGATCGTGTAGTTGGTGGCGCCCCAGCCGAAGGCGATGCCCATCAACAGGAACATGAGCCCGGCGAAGAAATCCTTCTGGCTCTTGATTTTCATGTGTTGTCTCCTGATTGGATTTCCAGACCGGCGGATTGTGCGGGCAAACCCGCCCCTGCCGGATGTGGATTTCACCTACGGCCGGGCACCGGGAACGCTGTTGCCGAGGCGACAGCGCCGGGCGGCCGAGGCTGCTAGTCGAGCGGTGGCGTTGCCGTCAGCACTTCCTGGATGGTGGTCAGGCCCTCGGCGACGCGCAGCGCGCCGGCGAGTCGCAGCGGCCGCATGCCGTCGGCAATGGCCTGGCGCTTGAGCGCACCGATATCGGGCTCCTGGACGATCTTTTCCTTGAGCGCCTCGCTGACGGTGAGCAGTTCGTACAGCCCCATGCGGCCCATGAAGCCGGTCATGCGGCAGTCCACGCAGCCCACCGGGCGGTAAGGTTTCCAGTCGCCGCTGATCTTCCAGGGCTTGACGACGTCGTCCACCGCCGTGCGCGCGGTGTCGACGTCCGGCTCGCGGCACTGCTTGCACAGCGTGCGTACCAGTCGCTGGGCCAGCACGCCGACCACCGTGGCGTTCAGCAGGTAGGACGGCACGCCCAGTTCCATCAGGCGCGTGATGGCCGAGGGCGCGTCGTTGGTGTGCAGCGTCGAGAACACCAGGTGGCCGGTGAGCGCGGCCTGCACCGCCATGTCGGCCGTGGCGAGGTCGCGGATTTCACCGACCATGATGATGTCCGGGTCCTGCCGCATGAGCGCGCGCAGGCCCTCGGCGAAGCCGAAGTCGAGCTGCACCTGGACCTGGGTCTGGTTGAAGGCCGGCTCGATCATCTCGATCGGGTCCTCCACCGTGCTCACGTTCACCTCTTCGGTGGCGATGCGCTTGAGCGTGGAATAGAGCGTCGTCGTCTTGCCGGAGCCGGTCGGGCCGGTCACCAGCACGATGCCGTGCGGCCGCGCCACCAGCCGCTCCCAGCGCTCGGCGTCGTGCGGCGCGAAGCCCAGTGCGTCGAGATCCTTGACGGCGGTGTCGGGATCGAAGATCCGCATCACCATCTTTTCGCCGAAGGCGGTGGGCAGGGTCGACAGCCGCATTTCCACTTCGTCGCCGCGCGGGTTGCGCGTCTTGATGCGGCCGTCCTGCGGACGGCGCCGCTCCACCACGTCCATGCGGCCCAGCAGCTTGATCCGGGCGATCATCGCGTTCAGCACGCCCATGGGCATCTGGTAGACCGGATGCAGCACGCCGTCGATCCGGAAGCGGATGACCCCCTGCTCGCGCCGCGGCTCCAGGTGGATGTCGCTCGCGCGCTGGTCGAAGGCGTACTGCCACAGCCATTCCACCACCTGCACCACGCCCTGGTCGTTGGCGTCGAGCTGCTTGTTGCTTTTGCCCAGCTCCACCAGCTGCTCGAAGCTGGCGCCGGTGTTGGAGCCGCTTTTCTGCGCCGCCTTGACCGATTTGGCCAGCGAGAAGAACTCGGCGGTGAACCGGTGGATGTCCTGCGGGTTCGCCACCACGCGCCGCACGCCGCGCTTGGACTGGCGTTCGACCTCGTCGATCCAGTCCACCACGAACGGCTCGGCCGTCGCGATCACCACCGTGCTGCCGGTCACCTGCACCGGCAACACCTTGTGGCGCTCGGCATAGCCCGCGCTCATGGTGTCGGCCACCTTCGACACGTCCACCTTCAGCGGGTCGATGCGCAGGTAGTCGAGGCCGGCGCGGCGCGCCAGGTACTGGGTGAGCGTCTCGATGTCCAGCGGCTTGCCGTCCGCAGCGCGCGTCATGGCGACCGCAGCCAGCCGCACGAGCGGATGCTGGGCGCTTTCGGCCTGGGAACAGCGGCCGACCGTGCGGCGCGCCTCCTCGGCGGAGATCACGCCGTCCTCGCTCAGCCACTCGACCAGGTGGCGCCAGTGGAGCGGGCCGCGCATCGATGGGGCGGCAGGCGCGGTGGCGGCGAACGGCTTGGCGGCGGATCTCATGGCGGCATCCTACCCAAGGCCGGGCCGGCGCGGAATCAGGCGGGCTTGAAGACCCGCAGCCACTTGCGGGCCGGCAGGCCCCAGCGCGCCTCGACCGCTTCGGCGCGCGCCACCAGCGCGGCCCGTTCCGGATGCGCGGGTGTCCGCAGCGCCAGCACGATGATGTTGCCTTCGCGCGTCGGCCGGAAGGCCCAGACGGCCTCGATGCCGAAGGCGCCCTGGATGTGGCGCAGGCTGCGCTCGTAGCTGGACGAGCGCCCGAAGAGATTGACCGTCATGCAGCCATCCTCGGTGAGGAGCGAGCGGCAGTCGCGGTAGAACGGCTCGCTGTCCAGCACGGGGGCGGCGGCTTCATGGTCGTACAGGTCCACCTGCAAGGCATCGACCTGGCCGCGCCAGTGCGCGTGGGCCGCCACCTCGGCGGCATCGCCGAGGACCACGGACAGCCGGGCGTCGTCGGCCGGCAGCTTGAACCACAGGCGGCAGGCGGCGACCACCTGCGGGTTGAGCTCGATCGCCGTCACCTTCGCCATCCGCAGCTTGCGGTGGCAGAACTTGGTGAGGGCCGCCGCGCCCAGCCCGAGCTGCATCGCGTGGCGTTTCGCCACGCTGGCGGGGTCCACGAAGAGCAGCCACGCCATCATCCGCTGCACGTACTCCAGTTCGATGTCGAAGGGCGCGCTGAGCCGCATCGACCCCTGGATCCAGATCGTGCCCAGGTGCAGCGAGCGCACGTCGCCCTGGTCGGAGAAGTTGACTTCGGGCAGCGGGGCGGAGGACGGGGCGGGGGCGGCTTTCACTGGGCCGCGATTATCCCTGCCCCGTTCGCGTCACTTCCCAAGGCCGCCAGCAGCGCGGCGAGCCTGGGCAGCGCCTCGCATGCGTTGCGTGTGGTGGCCGCCGCCAATTCGCCGGGCGCCATGCGGCGCAAGCCCGCGATCTCCGCGGCGATGCGCGGCAGTTGCGCCGGCTCGTTGCGGCCCTGGGCCTCGCCGCCGGCGCGCGCCTCGGCCGTCTGGTAGAGCCAGTGCGGCGGGATGTCGGGCGCGTCGGTTTCCAGCACCAGGGCCGACAACGGCAGGTCCGCCGCCAGGCGGCGGATCTGCAGCGCGCGTTCGTACGTGGCGGCGCCGCCGAAGCCCAGCCGGAAGCCGAGGCGGACGAACTCGCCCGCTTGCTGCGCGCTGCCGTTGAACGCGTGCGCGATGCCCGTCACCGGCACGCGCCTGAGGTGTTTGAGCAACAGGTCGGCCGACCGGCGGACATGCAGCAGCACCGGCAGCCCATGGCGGCGCGCCAGCGCGAGCTGTTCCCGGTAGAAAAGTTCCTGACGCGCCGCGTCGAGCCCGGGCACGAAGAAGTCGAGGCCGATCTCGCCGACGGCGACCAGCCGCGGATCGTCACGCCGGGCCGTGAGTTCGGTGTCCAGCGCCTCCAGGTCCGCCTCGGTGGCGCCGCCGGTGCAAAGCGGGTGGATGCCCAGGGCGTAGCTGTCGCCGTGCCGATGGGCGAGTTCTCGCACCTGCGTGAAGTTGGGCGGGGCGACGGCGGGGATCACGCAATGCACCACGCCGGCGCCGGCCGCCCGTTGCCGCACCGCATCGACGTCGGGCAGAAATTCCGCGGCATCGAGATGGCAGTGCGTATCGATCCATGGCGGCATGCTCCACATGATGCCGCATGCCGTGCACAGGGCGGGAAACCGTGCTACCGTTTGCCATAGCCAATTGCTCCTGAAGGACCCACGGATGCGCAGGCCCGCCCTTTACAGTTCCAGCCGCCCGGCCAGGGCTGCTGCTGCGCAGGCGGCCGCCGCCGATGCGGCCCCAGCCGCCACGCCGGCCGAGGCGAAACCTCCCTCCAGCCGCCGCAGCCGCCTGCGGGCCGCGCTCGCCAGCCCCGTGCTGATGTGGAGCGCCATCCTGCTGCTGGGCGCGGCCCTCGCCGCCTCACTGGCCCTGCAGCCGATGCAGCGCAAGCTGACGCAGGAACACATCAACGCCGCCGTCCTGAAGACGATGGAAACGCAGGTGATGCCGTCCGAATACGCGCGGGCCTACGACAACATCCGGCCGTCGGTCGTGCGCGTCATCAGCTACGTGAAGAAGAGCCGCCTGAAAGAAGAAGAAGCCAAGCTGGCGAAGGAGTCGAAAGATCCGAAGACGGGCAAGCCCAAGCCGAAGCCGCTCGGCCCCGCGCAGGATGACGTCACCGGCGCCAACGACGAGGTCGAGAACGGCGTCGGCACCGGCGTGGTCATCATCGACAAGGGCGTGATCCTGACCAACCTGCACGTGGTCAACGGCGCCGACCGCATCAAGGTGGTGTTCCATGACGGCCTGGAGGCCACGGCCACCATCACCGGCGTGCAGGCTGAGAACGACCTGGCGGTGCTGCAGGCCAGCAAGATCCCCGACGACATGATCGCCGCGACCATGCGCTCAACCAGCGATCTCGCTCCCGGCGACAAGGTGCTGGCCGTCGGCTTCCCGTTCGGCATCGGCCCCTCGGCCTCGGGCGGCATCGTCTCCGGCCTCGGCCGCGTCTTCCGCTCCCCCGAAGGCAAGCAGGAAATGAAGAACCTGATCCAGTTCGACGCCGCCGCCAACCCGGGCAATTCCGGTGGGCCCCTGGTTACCATGGACGGCGAGGTCGTCGGCATCGTCACCGCCATCCTGAACCCGACGTCCGCGCGTACCTTCCTGGGCATCGGCTTCGCCGTGCCGATCGAGAACGCGGCCTCCGCGGCCGGGCTGCCCCCGTTCTGACAGCCGCCGGTCTTCCCTTCACCCTCCCCTTTCCTCTCCTCCAGATGTCCATCGAATCCTCGAGCCGCACCGACACCGCCACCGCCCAGTTGATGGAGCAGATCCTGTATGAAGTGAAGCGCGTGGTCGTCGGCCAGGACCGCTTCCTCGAACGCGTCATGGTCGCCATGCTCGCGCAAGGCCACCTGCTGGTCGAAGGCGTCCCCGGCCTGGCCAAGACGCTGACCGTGAAGACCCTGGCCAACACCATGCGCGGCCAGTTCAAGCGCATCCAGTTCACGCCCGACCTCGTGCCGGCCGACCTGGTGGGCACGCGCATCTTCAACCAGAAGAACGGCGAGTTCTCCACCTCGCTCGGCCCGGTGTTCGCCAACCTGCTGCTGGCCGACGAAATCAACCGCGCGCCGGCCAAGGTGCAGAGCGCGCTGCTGGAAGTGATGCAGGAGCGGCAGGTCACCATCGCCGGCGAAACGCACAAGGTGCCGAATCCCTTCCTGGTGATGGCGACGCAGAACCCGATCGAGACCGAAGGCACCTACCCGCTGCCCGAGGCCCAGGTCGACCGCTTCATGATGAAGGTGCTGGTGGACTACCCGACCGACGAGGAAGAGTTCGTCATCGTGCAGCGCGTCACCGGCCCGGCGGTGGACGTGACGCCAGTTGCCTCCACCGAGCAGCTCGCCGCCCTGCAGCGCGAATGCCGGCAGGTGTACGTCGATCCGTCGCTGGTGCAGTACGCGGTGAAGCTGGTTTCCGCCACCCGCGCGCCGGACCGGCACGGGATGAAGGACCTCACCAAGTTCATCACCTATGGCGCCAGCCCGCGCGCCACGATCAACCTCACCGAAGGCGCGCGCGCACTCGCCATGCTGCGCGGCCGCACCTACGCCCTGCCCGAGGACATGACGGACCTGGTGCCCGATGTGCTCCGGCACCGCGTGGTGCTGTCATACGAAGCGCTATCGGACGGCATGAATTCCGATGCGCTGATCCAGAAGATCATGGCGAAGATCCCGCCGCCACCCAAGCCGCTCGAGCATGAAAAGCTGGTGGCCTAAACGGACGAAGAACGAGGCCTCTGTCGAGGCCTCGTCCGCGCAAGCGGAGGGGGCGAAGCCTTCCAGCGCCGAGACGGTCCTGCGCCGCCTGGAATGGAAAGTCATCCGCCGGCTCGACGGCATCCTGCAGGGCGACTACCGCACGCTGATGCGCGGGGCGGGCCTCGACCTCGCCGACCTGCGGGAGTACCAGCACCACGACGACGTGCGCCACATCGACTGGAACGTCACCGCGCGGCTGCAGGTTCCGCACGTGCGCGTCTTCACCGAAGACCGCGAGATGTCCGCCTGGTTCCTGCTGGACCTGAGCCCGTCCATCGATTTCGGTTCGGGCGAGCAACGCAAGCTCAACGTCTCGGCCGAATTCGTCGCCGTGCTGGCCAAGCTGCTCACCCGGCACGGCAACCGCGTGGGGGCCATGCTCTACGGCACCGATGTCGAAGCCGTCATCCCGACCCGCAGCGGGCGCCGGCACGTGCTGCACCTGCTGCACAGCATCCAGTCGCGCCCGGCCCCCACCGGCTCGGGGCCGACCCGTCTGCATGAACTGCTGGGCTCGGCCGCCAGCCTGATCAAACGCCGCTCCACGGTGTTCGTCGTGTCCGACTTCATCAGCGAGCCTGGCTGGGAAAAGCCGCTGGCCCAGCTGGCGCAGCGGCACGAGGTGGTGGCGGTGCGTGTGCTGGACCCGCTGGAACTCGAACTGCCCGACCTGGGTCTGCTCACGCTGCGCGACGCGGAAACCGGCGAGCAGGTGGTGGTGGACACGCACGACGGCGGCTTCCGCAAGCGGTTCAGCCGGATTGCCGCGCAGCGGGAATCCGAGCTGCGCGAGGCCCTGGTCAAGAGCGGGGTGGACGCGCTTGAACTTTCCACTGACGCCGACCTGGTCGATGCCATCGTGCGGTTCGTCGAAATGCGCAAGCGGCGCAGCCAGTTGTCGTCCGGCAGCCTGCCGGCCCACCTGAAGCATGCCGCCTGACGGAGAATGTTGATGTTGTCCCTGAATCACGAGGAGGCCTGAATGCACTTCCTCTGGCCCCAATTCCTGTGGCTGATGGCGGCCCTGCCGGTGCTGGTGCTGCTCTACGTCTTGCTGCTGCGGCGCAAGAAGAAGCTGGCCGTGCGTTACGCATCGCTGTCCATCGTGAAAGAGGCCATGGGCACCCGGCAGTTCCGCCGGCACATCCCCCCGCTTCTCTTCCTGCTGGCCATGGCGGCCATGCTGCTGGCCGCCGCGCGGCCGGTTGCCGTCGTCACACTGCCGTCCAACCAGCAGACCATCATCCTCGCCATGGATGTCTCCGGCAGCATGCGCGCCACCGACGTCCAACCCAACCGGCTGGTCGCCGCGCAGAACGCCGCCAAGGCTTTCATCCAGGAACTGCCGCGCCACGTGAAAGTGGGCATCGTGGCCTTTGCCGGATCGGCCCAGGTCGCGCAGCTGCCCACGGTCAACCGCGAGGACCTGGTGACGGCCATCGACCGCTTCCAGCTGCAGCGCGCCACGGCCACCGGCAACGCCATCGTCATTTCGCTGGCCACCCTGTTCCCGGACCAGGGCATCGACCTCGCGGCGATGCAGACCGGGCGCGAGCGCCCACGCGGCACCGCAATCGACTCCGACCGCAAGGAGAAGAAGGAAGTCGCGCCGGTCGCCCCCGGCTCCTTTTCCTCCGCCGCGATCATCATGCTGACGGACGGCCAGCGCACGACGGGCGTCGACCCGCTGGAAGCTGCGAAGCTGGCCTCCGAGCGCGGCGTGCGCGTCTACACCGTCGGCATCGGCACCGTGGATGGTGAAACGATCGGGTTCGAGGGCTGGTCGATGCGGGTGCGGCTGGACGAGGAAACCCTGAAAGCCATCTCGAACAAGACCGCAGCCGAGTATTTCTACGCGGGCACGGCGGCCGACCTGAAGAAGGTCTATTCGACGCTCAGCTCCAAGCTCACGGTGGAGAAGAAGGAGACCGAAGTCTCCGCCCTGCTGGCGATGGCCGCGGCCGCGCTCGCCCTGCTGTCGGCCGGGCTGTCGCTGTTCTGGTTCAACCGGATCCTCTGACGGGCCGCAAGCCGCAGGGCTTCACGGTTCACGGGCGTCACCGCGCCTCGATCCTCGCACCTGCGAACCCGCGGAACCAGCTTTCTGCGTCCGCTTCGGAGGTTGCCACCTTGGTTGCGTGAACCTCGACGCAGTGCGTCCCACCGGCCGCGGAAAACAGGTGGGCGTGCATCTGCACGGCACCGGGCAAGGGCGAGGCATCAAGCGCGATGAAAGTGTTCGCGTCGATGCGGCCCTTGCGAATCTTGTCCTGCACCGCCCGCCCCAAGCCCCGCATATGACAGGATGGCGCCCATGAAGATCGACATCGGCGGCGGCGTGCGGCTCTACGTGGACATCGAAGGCTCGGGCCTCGTGCCGGAGGGAGCGTCGATGCGGGAGAAACCGACCCTGTTGTGCCTGCACGGCGGTCCCGGTTTCGACCACAGCGGCTTCAAGCCCGCGTTCTCGCAACTGGCGGATGTGGCGCAAGTGGTCTACTACGACCATCGCGGCCACGGCCGCAGCGACCCGCGCCCGCCGGCGGAATGGACGCTGGACACCTGGGCCGACGACGTCGTCCGGCTGTGTGACGCGCTGGGCATCGCGAAGCCCATCGTGCTGGGCCAGTCCTTCGGCGGGATGGTCGCGCAGAAGTACCTCGCGCGGCATCCCGGGCATCCGGGCAAGGTGGTCATCTCCAGCACCTCGGCCCAATGGGTGCTCGAGCGCAAGCTGGCGATGTTCGAGCGGCGCGGCGGTGCCCACGCCCGTGCGCTGGCCGAAGCGTTCTGGCGGAATCCCGGCACCGGCACCTTCCAGGCCTATTGGGACGGCTGCCACGGCCTCTACAACACCCGCGCGAATGCGGATGCGACGGGCGGCACGCGCATGCAGGCGCGGCTGGACATCCTGTTCCATTTCGCCGGCGGCGAGATCCGCACGATGGACCTGGCGCCGGGCCTGGCGCAGGCGCGCTGCCCGGTGCTCGTCATGGCGGGGGAAGAAGACCCGGTGTGCCCCATCGCGGATGCCGAGGACATCGTGGCGGCCCTGCCCGTTCAGTGGACGCAATTCGCGCGGTTCCCCGGTGTCGGGCATGGGGCCTGGCGCGACGATCCGCAGGGGGCTTTCGAGGTGCTGAAAGCGTTCATCTCACGCGAGTGACGCTCGCACCCGGCGCCCCCCGGAAGCGGACGCCTTACGCCAGCTGCCCGGCGACCAGGCGCACCACCCGCCCGCAGCGCGCGGCCAGTGACTCGTCGTGCGTGACCATCACGAACGCCGTGCCGCGGTCGCGCGCCAGGCGCAGCATCAGTTCGAACACGCCGTCCGCTGAAGCGCGGTCCAGGTTGCCGGTGGGCTCGTCGGCCAGCACACAGGCCGGGTGGGTGACGAGCGCGCGAGCGATCGCCACGCGCTGGCGCTCCCCGCCCGACAGCTCCGCGGGACGGTGCCGCACGCGTTCCGTCAAACCGACAGCCGCGAGCATCTCCGCCGCGGCGCGGTCCACGACCTCCTGCGGCTCGCGGCGGATGCGCAGCGGCATGCCGACGTTGTCGAGGGCGCTGAACTCGGGCAGCAGGTGATGGAACTGGTAGACGAAGCCCAGGTGCTGGTTGCGCAGCGCACCCTGCTCCGCCGGCGTGAGCCGCGGCAGCTCCTGTCCCATGAGACGCACGTTTCCGCTGGTGGGGGCGTCGAGCCCGCCCATCACGTGCAGCAGCGTGCTCTTGCCGGAACCGGAAGCCCCGACGATCGCCAGCGTCTCGCCGGCGTGCACCTGCAGGTCGATCCCGCGCAGCACCTCGACGTCGAGGCCGCCTTCGCTGAAGCGCTTGGTCAGGCCTTGCGCGGCCAGGACAACGGCTCCCGTCTCACTCATAGCGCAAGGCCTCCGCCGGGTTCACGCGGCTCGCGCGCCAGCTCGGGTAGATGGTGGCCAGAAAGGCGAGCACCAGTGAAATGATCGCGATCGGCAGGATGTCGGATGCTTGCGGGTCGCTGGGCATGCGGCTGATCAGGTAGATGTCCTTCGGCAAGAAACTCGCACCGAGCGCGCTTTCCAGGGCCGGCACCAGCACGTCGATGTTGACCGCCACCGCCAGGCCGAGCACCAGGCCGGCCAACGTGCCGATGACGCCGACCAGCGCGCCCTGCACGACGAAGATGCCCATGATGCTGGCCGGGCTGGCGCCCAGCGTGCGCAGGATGGCGATGTCGGCGCGCTTGTCGGTGACCGTCATCACCAGCGTGCTCACCAGGTTGAACGCCGCCACGGCGACGATCAGCGTGAGGATGATGAACATCATCCGCTTCTCGAGCTGGACCGCCGCGAACCAGGTACGGTTCTGCCGGGTCCAGTCGCGCAGCAGGACACTGCCCGTGATGGTGCCGCTCAGCTGCGCCGCCACTTCGCGCGCCTTGTGCAGGTCACGCAGCTTCAGCCGGATGCCGCTGGGCCCTTCCAGGCGGAACATCAGCTGCGCGTCCTGCACGTGCATGAGGACGAGCCCGTTGTCGTATTCGAAATGGCCCGAGTCGAAGGTGCCCACCACCGTCATCTGCTTCAGGCGCGGCACGATGCCGGCCGGCGTGACCTGGCCGCCCGGCGCGATCATCGTCACCGGGTCGCCCTCGCGCACCCCGAGGTTGCGCGCCAGCTCGCCGCCCAGCACCACGCCGAACTGGCCCGGCACCAGCTTCACCAGGGTGGACTGCGAAGTGGCCGCGAGGTCCGTCACCTGCGCTTCCAATTTGGGTTCGATGCCGCGCACGATGGCGCCGCGCATGTCCTCGCCGCGCGCCATCAGCGACTGCGCGGCCACGAAGGGCGCCGCGCCGATCACTTCCGGGTTCGCCCGGACTTCGGAGAGCGTGCGGTTGTAGTCGGGCAGCATGCCGCCGCCGGGGCCGAAGATCTCGATGTGCGAGACGACGCTGAGCATGCGGTCGCGCACCTCCTTCTGGAAGCCGTTCATCACCGACAGGACGATGATGAGCGCCGCCACGCCGAGCGAGATGCCCAGCATGGACACGCCCGAGATGAAGGAGATGAAGCCGTTGCGCCGGGTGGCCCGGCCGGCGCGCGTATAGCGCCAGCCCAGCACCAGCTCGTAAGGAATTCGCATTGGGCGCGATTGTGGCATCCCCGACAATACGGCTGTGTCAGACGGCGTCCACTTGCTCATCCCTTTTGCCAGCTCTCCCACCGAGGGTTGCCGGGAAGCCATCCGCCGCCTTCGGCTGCCCCGCCTGGAGCAGCTTCTCGGCCGCTGGACCGAGGGCGCGCCCGATGCGGGTGAGGCGCAATCCCTTTCTCCACCGCATGAGCGCGCGCTGGCGCTTGCACGCGGCTGGCCGGTGGCCGATGGCCTGGTGCCCCTGGCCGCGTGGGACGCCCACCAGGCCGGCCTCCCTCACGGCGCGGGCGGCTGGGCCCGCGTCTCGCCCTGCCATTGGCGTGTGGGCACCGACCACGTGGCCATGGCCGACCCTGGCGAACTGCAACTCGACGAAACCGGGTCGCGGGCGGTCCTTGCCATCGCCGCTCCCTATTTCGAGCAGGATGGCTTGACGCTCCACTACCACGGCCCCTTGCTCTGGCTGGCCCAGGGCGCGCTGTTCGAAGACCTGCCCACCGCGTCGCTGGACCGGGTGATCGGCCGCGAAATCGATCCCTGGATGCCGCGCAGCGAAGCCGCGCGGCCGCTGCGCCGGCTGCAGCAGGAAATGCAGATGCTGCTCTACACCGCACCATGGAACGACGAGCGGCAGGCGCGGGGGCACCTGCCTGTGAATTCGATGTGGGTGAGCGGCACCGGCCGCTTGCCCGCCGCCACCATCGCGTCGAACGAACCGCAGGTGAACACGGCCCTGCGTGGCGCCGCCCTGCGTGACGACTGGGCCGGCTGGTCCGCTGCCTGGGAACAACTCGACGCGGAGTTCGCGGACGCCGCCCTTGCGCGGATCACGCTTTGCGGCGAACGCGGCGCCCGCACCTGGTCCGCCGCCGGCACCCGCAGCCTCGCGCAGCGCCTGGGTGCGCTGTGGCGCCGGCCCGCCCTCACCGACATCCTGGAGTCGCTTTGAAAATCATTCCCCGCGACGTCCCGCCGCGCGCCGCCTGGGTGCTGGAGCAAGCCGGCATCCATCCGCTGCTGGCCCGCCTGTACGCCGCGCGCGGCGTGCTCGCCAAGGACGAGCTCGACAACGATCTGGGCCGCCTGCTGCCGCCGGCTTCGATGAAGGGCGTGACGGAAGCGGGCGTGCTGCTGGCGGACGCGATCGCGGCGCAACGCCGCATCTGCATCGTGGCCGACTACGACTGCGACGGCGCCACGGCCTGCGCGGTGGCCCTGCGCGGCCTGCGCCTGCTCGGCGCGCACCACGTCAACTACCTGGTGCCCGACCGGGTGGTCGACGGCTACGGCCTCACCCCGCCCATCGCGCACCGCGTGCACGCGCAGGGCGCCGACCTGCTCGTCACCGTGGACAACGGCATCGCCAGCGTGGCCGGCGTGGCCGCCGCGCGCGCACTGGGCCTGCAGGTGCTGGTGACCGACCATCACCTGCCCGGCCCGGAGCTGCCCGCCGACGCCCTCATCGTCAACCCGAACCAGCCCGGCTGCGAATTCGAGAGCAAATCCATCGCGGGCGTCGGCGTCATGTTCTACGTGCTGCTGGCGCTGCGCGCCGAGCTGCGCGCGCGTGGCGTTTTCACCGCGCAGACCCAGCCCAAGCTCGACGCCCTGCTGCCGCTGGTGGCGCTGGGCACGGTGGCGGATGTGGTCCGGCTCGATGCGAACAACCGCCGCCTGGTCGCGCAAGGCCTGAAGCGCATCCGCGCGGGCGCGCTGCCCTGCGGCCTGAACAGCCTGTTCACCGTGGCCGCGCGCAAGACCCAGACCGCCACCACGTTCGACTTCGGCTTCGCGCTGGGTCCGCGCGTCAACGCGGCCGGCCGGCTGGCCGACATGACACTGGGCATCGAATGCCTGCTCACCGACGACGCGGCACGCGCCGACGAACTGGCACGCACGCTGGACTCCATCAACCGCGAGCGGCGCGAGATCGAGGGTGACATGCGCGAGCAGGCGCTGGCCATCGTGGAGGCGCTGTTCGAGGAAGGCGAGGAGCCGCCACCCGCCATCTGCGTGTTCGATCCCGACTTCCACGAAGGCGTGGTCGGCATCGTCGCCTCGCGCATCAAGGACAAGCTGCACCGGCCCGCCTTCGTCTTCGCGCCGAGCCAGGCGCCTGGCAAGGAACACGAGCTCAAGGGCTCCGGCCGTTCCATCCCCGGCTTTCACCTGCGCGACGCGCTCGACCTCGTCGCCAAGCGCCACCCCGGCGTGCTGCTCCGGTTCGGAGGCCATGCGATGGCGGCCGGCTGCACGGTGGCGGAAGAGCATCTCGACGTGTTCGAACAGGCCTTGGCGCAGGTGGCTCAGGAATGGCTGGACGCGGCGACGCTGCTGCGCCGCCTGCACACCGATGGGCCGTTGGCGCCGGAGTTCCGCCGCCCCGACCTGGTGGACACGCTGCACCACGAGGTGTGGGGCCAGGGGTTCGCACCGCCGGTCTTCAGCGAGGAAGTCGAAGTGGTGTCGCAGAAGCTGGTGGGCGACAAGCACCTGGCGCTGAAGCTCAAGCACCAGGGCCAGGCGGTCGAAGGCATCTGGTTCGGCCGCACCGAGCCGCTGCCGGCGCGCGTGCTGCTGGCGTTCCGGCTGGAGGCCGACGATTGGCAGGGGGTGCGGCGGGTGCGGTTCCTGGTCGAAGGGGCGGAACTGCTGTAGGCCGCATGAAGATCCTCATCCTTGGGGCATCCGGTTCCGGCACGACGACGTTGGGGCGTGCACTCGCGCAGCGGCTGCGCTGCGCGCATCTCGACCTGGACGACTACTACTGGATGCCGACCTCCCCGCCGTACCAGCAGAAGCGGGACGCGCCGGACCGCCTGCAGTTGCTGCGCCGCGACCTGGACGCCGCAAGTCATGCGATCGCCTCCGGCAGCCTGCTCGGCTGGGGCAGCGAAGTCGAGGACGCCTTCGGGCTGATCGTGTTCCTCGGCGTCCCCACCGGGATCCGGTTGGAGCGCTTGCGGCAGCGCGAAACCGCACGCTTTGGCCGGACCAATCCCGAGTTCCTGCTGTGGGCCTCCCAGTACGACGATGGCCCGCCGGAAGGAAGAAGCCTGGCCAAGCACCTGGCTTGGCTCGCCGGGCGGCGCTGCCCGGTCTTGCGCATCGATGGGGAAACGTCGACCGAAGAGCGCGTGCAGCAGGTGGTGAGCGCCATGGCGTCTGGCGACGCAAGTAACAGACTGCATTGAGGCTGCATGGCGCCCCGCCCAGGCCTACAGTGGCGTTTCAGCCACGACAAGGAATGCCAATGCCCATCCGTACCGCAACGATGAAGAAGCGGATTTCCGCCAACGGCCTCGCGCTGCATCGCGCGAAGGAGAGCGGGATGGCCGAAGCCGTAGCGGAACTGACCGAGGAGCGCCGGACGCTCAAGGAGGAACGCGAAAAGCGCAAGGCGCAGGCGCTGCTGCCCAGGCCGAGCGCCCTGGACCGGCTGGTGCGGACGCATCATCCCGAAGCCAAGGGCAAGAAGAGCAGGAAGGAAGCGCATCCCGCCGATGAAACGACGAAGCCGAAGGCGCGCAAGTCGCGGGCCGAGAAGCACGCCGAGAAGGCCGCGGCGGTGGAAGCCGCACGCAGGTCGCCGAAGAAGCCGGCGAAGTGATCGTTCCATCTCCGGCAACGGTCCGTCGCATTTTCGGGGCTCGTGCAATTCGTCGAACGGCCCCAAGATGGGTTCGATGAACACGTCCAAGACTCCTCCACCTGCATCCCACGGACAAGTCACGCAACGCCGCGTCGTGCATCGCACGCGAGGCCAGGGCCATGGGCCGATCACGCGGCTCATGAGCCCGTCGGACCTGGGGCGATTCCTCAAGCCCTTCGTCTTCCTCGACATCTTCGACATGGACCTGCGGCGCGGTCCCGGAAACCGGATGCCGATCCATCCGCACTCCGGCATCGCCACCGTGACCGTGCTGACGCAAGGCCGGATGAATTTCGAGGATCCGGACGCCGGTTCGGGCACGCTGGACTATGGCGGCGTCGAATGGATGCGCGCGGGCGGAGGCGTCTGGCACGGCCAGGAAATGTCGCCGGCCGACGTGCCGCGTGTCCAGGGTTTCCAGCTCTGGCTGGCGTTGCCGCAGGAGCTGGAGAGTTCGCAGCCGGAAAGCCGCTACATCGAGGCTTCCGCCATGCCGCGCTCAGGGCCGGCCCACGTCATCGTCGGGGAGTACGACGGGGTGCGCAGCCCGGTCCCGGCATGGGGCGGCGTCAACTACCTGCTCGTCACGCTGCGGCCTGGTGAGGCCTGGACTTACCAGCCTCCGGCCGGGCACACGGTGGGCTGGATGGCCGTCGCCTCCGGCACCGTGGACGCGGGGGAATCCTTGCTCGCCGGCGAAGTGGCGGTGTTCGAGGATGGCCAGGCGGCGATCGCGCTCAGGAACGGCGGCGACGCAGATGCAGTGTTCGTGCTGGGCACGGCCGTCCCCCACCAGCACGAGCTGCACCTGGGCAGCTACTCGGTGCACACGACGGCGCAGGCGCTGAAGACCGGCGAACAGCGGATTGCCGATCTGCATGCGAAGCTGCTCGCCGCGGGCGACCGGCGCACGGCCGCGGGAACAGTGCCGGTCTATCGCTAGTCGCGCGGCTAATTCACGGGGCGTGGACCCGATCCAGGAAGTCCCGGATGAGCGCCGTGGTCTCGTCGAGGTGGGTCTCGAGAAGCCAGTGGCCTCCGTCGAGCAGATGCAGTTCGGCGCGCGGCAGGTCGCGGAGGTAGGCGCGCGCGGATTCCTCCGGCATGTAGTGGTCCTGCGGACCCCAGACGATGAGCGCGGGCGGTTGGTGTTCACGCAGGTACCGGCGGTGCTGCGGGAACCAGGCGCGGTTTTCCTTCAAGCCGGCAATGAGGTCGATCGCAATCTCTCTGCGCTTCGGCGTCATCAGCGACCAATGGAGCTTCCATAGGTCGGGCGAAATCCGGTCGGCGAGCTCAGGCCGCAACGCATTCTGGAACTCTTCCTTGAAAGTCTCTTCGCTGATGGTTTCGGCCAGCTTGGCGCGCATCGCATCTCGCGGCATGGACCATCCCTTTTCGATGTCCTGGTACTTCGGTCCGAGCGCATCTTCATAGGGAATGTCGCCGTTCTGGATGATGAGGGCGGCGATCCGCTCCGGCGCCTGGATGGCCAGCCGTGCGCCGATGGGCGAGCCGAAGTCATGGAGGTAGAGCGCGAAGCGGGCGATGCCGAGTTGCCGCACGAACGCATCCAGGAAAGCCGCGTACCCATCGAAGCTGTAGTCGAACTCGTCTGGCGTGCTGCTGTAGCCGGCTCCCGGGTAGTCCGGCGCCAACAACCGCCACCGGTCGGCCAGCCGCGGCATGAGGTTGCGGAACTCGTACGAAGAACAAGGATAGCCGTGCGGCAGCAAGACGACGGGCGCGTGCGGCGACCCGGCCTCGCGATAGAAGATCTCCACATCGCCCACCACCATCTGCCGGTGTCGCACGCGCGTGTCCACTCTGCCGGACTCCTGCAGCAGGGGCTCAACCCCAGGTGATCCGGTAGTCCAGCGAGTGCCCGATGCGCTCCGAAAAGCGCGCCACCGACTTCGCCGCCATCCGCTCGCTCACGCTCACCGGGATCAACGTGGTGAGCCAAGCACCCACATCCTGCCGTTCGCCCTCCAGCTTGCGCGCGACTGGGCTTGGCGTGTAGCCCACGATCGCCTCCCGCTTGCCGGCCTTCTCCAGCAGGTCGTAAAGGTCGCGGAAGAGGATGAACGAGGTGTCGTTCTGGTGCACCGACCAGTTCGCGACCGGGAGGAAGTCCACCAGGTGGATCAGCTGGTAGTTCAGCGCGGTCCAGAAGTCCTCGCCGCTCATCGTGATCGGCGCGTTGTCGATGACACGGTGGAACGAGATCGAGGCAAGCGCGCCGGTGCGGTGGAGGTTGTCGCGGAGCTCGCGCCGCAGCGGGCCGGCGTAGAGCAGCCGCAGCACGGAGGGGAAGGCCTCGACCTGGGTCCAGTCCGCGGGCGACATCAGCTGGCGCAGTGCCGGGATCTTGTCGGCCGTCATCGCAAAGGTGTTGGTGCCGGTCCCCAGGATCGAGTGCAGGAACATGACCAGGGGCGACCGCCCTGGGTAGTGCTGCACGGTGTACTCGAAGCAGAAGTACAGGTGGTCGAGGAAGGAGCCGTCGGCATGCTCCACGTCGAAGTCGCACTCGCTCACCAGGAACTGCATCAGCTCCGGGCTCACCGCCGGGAGCGGGTGGGCGGCGCGGGCCGCGTTGTACTCGGCTTGCACGGCCTGCGCGGCGTTGGGGTCCCAATGGGCCTCCCTGCCGACCCGCGTCGTCATCACGTAGCGCGCGGCCTTGCCCTCGAGGGTCTTGAAGATGGTGCGATCGAGATCGAAGTCCGGGATCGGTTCGATGCGGACCTTGCCGGTGTGTTCGAGCGCCGCGCCGCGCGCGATGGCCGCCTTGCGCTGCGGGGTTGGGTCGGGACGTTCGGCGGCGGACTGCTTCATGGGACGATCCTCGGCGGGTGCCTGCTTTTATACACGACTGTCCTTTGGCAGAGTCAGCCAGCGCGGCCCGTGGCGCGCGCCAGGATGCGGGGTGCGTCCCGCGCGTCGGCGCCTCGCCAGGCAACGATCTGGTCCGGGCGGATCAAGGCCAGCGGCTGCTCATACAGATCCAGCAGTGCCGGCTGCGGCAGCCGGACCACGCGGAGGTCGATCCCGAGCGTCTTTGCGGACGACTCGAAGGGCGCGGTGAGGGGCGCTTCGCGCCCGAGCGCCAGCAGGGTCCACTCGGCATGGAACTTGTCGAACAGGGAACTGCCGTCTTCCAGCCAGGAGTGGGGCGGCCGGCCGCCCGGACAGGCCGTAGCCGCATAGGAATTCGGATCATCCGGCGGCGGCACCGAGCCGTCGCCGACGATGATCGGGGAGGCGTCGTACCGGCCGCCGAAGGTGACGCCCGGAATATTGAACTCCAGGCGCGCGTGCTCGTTGAGATGCCGTGAAGCCCGTTCACGCTCGGCGTCGCCTTGGAGCGATGCTTCTTCGAGCGTGGGCGTCACCGTGAACAGGCCGATCGAATCGGCGAAGCGGCGCGCATAGCCGGTGTTGCGCTCGGCCAGCGGCTTGCGTTCGATCTCGTAGCTGTCGAGCAAGGCGGACGGCGCTGCGCCGCGGATGACGCTGGCGAGCTTCCACCCCAGGTTCACAGCGTCCTCGACAGCCGTGTTGTAGCCCAGCCCGCCGGCGGGGGTGAAGAGGTGGGCCGCGTCGCCCGCGAGAAAGACCCGTCCGTGCTGGAAACGCTCGGCCACCAGCGCGTGGCCCGCGATCCAGGTCCCCATGGACAGGATCTCGATCGGAAGCTCCTGCCCGACCGCCTGTGCGAAGACGCGGCGCGCATCTTCTTCCGTCCAGTCCGCGGCGTCCTCACCGGGCTGGACCGCGGCGTGGAAAGCGTACTCGGACACCCCGTCGACCGAGGCCATGAAGGAGCGGCGCTCGTGGTTGACCGCGACATACATCCAGGCCTTCGGGTGGCGCAGCACCGAGTGGAATCCGGGGCAACGCAGGTAGAGCGCGAACATCTGGCCGCCCATGAACTGGCGCTTCGCGCCGGTCGTCCCGCCCCACTCGATCCCCAGCTGCCGCCGCACCTGGCTGCGGGCACCGTCGGCCCCCACGAGATAGCGGGCATGCACCGTTTCGACCGTGCCGCCGCCGCCGGGTTCGACCGTGGCTTCGATGCGTGCCCCGTTGTCGCTGAAGTCGCGCAGCTTCCAGCCATACCGCACCTCCGCGCTGGGCCAGCGTTGCGCATGCTTGCGCAGGACCGCCTCGACGAATTTCTGGGACACGCGGTGCGGCAGCTCGGCGGCGCTCCAGGAGCCGCCCATGGCCTTGATGCGCGCCACGGCCTGGGCCGCGGTGGGCAACTCGATGCGAGCGAGTTCGTCCCGCGCGTAGCGGGTCATGTAGACGATGTCCGTTGGATGATCGGGTGGCAGCCCGAGACGGCGGATCTCGTCGGCAAAACCCAGCCGGCGGAAGTGCTCCATGGTTCTCGCCTGGGTGGCATTGGCCTGTGGATTGAAGGCGGTGCCCGGCTTGGGGTCCAACACCAGGCATTGGATGCCGCGGCGGCCGAGCTCGTTGGCGAGCATCAGGCCGCAAGGGCCTCCGCCGGCGATCAGGACATCGGTCTGGATCGTGCGTGGCGGATCAGCGCCCACGTTGTTCAGAAGCATTTGCTGGGCTTTCCTGTGCCTTGGCGCGGCTGCGGTGCAATGTTGCCATGTCCGCTGGCATCCGCCGCCGGAAGCCAGCGTATCCTGACCGCCACGAAAAGGGGCATCGTGAACGACACACTGTTGTGGATCCTGAGCGGCACGCTCATCCTCGCCGGCTTCGCCGGCATCGTCCTGCCGGCGCTGCCGGGCACCTTGCTCGTCTTTGCGGGAATCGTGCTGGGCGCGTGGATCGACGATTTCACGCGCGTCGGCTGGGTCGCGCTGGCTGCGATTGCCGTGCTGGCGTTGCTCGCCTGGGCGATGGATTACGTCGCCGCCATGCTCGGCGCCAAGCGCGCCGGCGCCAGCCGGCTGGCGATCGCCGGCGCCGTCGTGGGCACCGTGGCGGGCATCTTCATGGGCCTGGTCGGCGTGTTGTTCATGCCCCTGGTGGGCGCCGCGGTCGGCGAGTTCATCGCCCGCCGCCAGCACGGCCAGGCCCTGCGCGTCGGCATCGCCACCTGGCTCGGGCTGCTTGCCGGGATGCTCGCCAAGTTCGTCCTGGCGTTCATGATGGTAGGCATCTTCGTGTTTGCCTTGGCGGTTTGAAGCGCCTGGCACGAGGAAGACTGGATGGAACCAGAAGCCGGAGCAGCGTCTACCGCCCCACCACCAGCCTGAACGCAGGCAACACGCTCTCGCTCTCGTTGCGGTGCTCCAGGGCCTGCCGCAAGTTGAACTGCGCGACTTCGGTGTGCTCCACGGCGAGCGCTTGCGCCCGCGTGCCCTCCCCCCGTTCGAGCGCATCGAACAGCATGTGATGCTGCCGGTGCGCGTAGACCATCGAGTCGCGGTCCAGCGCGAAAGCGCCCTGCATGGGCATCAGGGCGCTGGCCGGCGCGAAGGGCAGCTTGTTGTTGAGGGCGATGGCGCGCTGCAGCGCCCGGTTGCCGCAGGCCTCGACCAGCAGCGCGTGGAAGCGGTCGTTCATGGCCGCGTAACCCGCATAGTCCTCCACCCGCAGTGAATTCGCCGCCATCACGCTGTCGCCTTCGTCCAGGCAGGACCGCAGCTCCCGCGCCACCTGCCGGCTGAGCCCATGCTCGGCCACCAGCCGGGCGGCCATGCCCTCCAGGTGCCCGCGCACCCCGATGGCATCCGCCACCTCCTGCGCGGTGAACCGGCGCACCACGTAGCCCACCGTTCCGTTCGCCTCCACGAGGCCTTCCTGTTCCAGGCTCACCAAAGCGGCCCGCACCGGCGTGCGCGAGGCGTGCAGCCGCTCGGCCAGCTGCTGCTCGCCCAGGCGCGATCCCGGCGCGAACTCGCCACGCAGGAGCAGGTCCCGCAGCTGCATGAGGACGGTTTCGTGGAGGTTCATGAAAATAATGTACACAAATTTTTCAGAACGGTATACATTGACTCATCCGGAGAGGCGCGTTGACGCCAGACGGACACCTCGAACACCCAACCATGAATGCCCGCGTGAACAGCCCGGCTGACCTGACCCTGTCGGGGATCGGCAAGACCTTCGGCAGCGGCAGCGCGCAGACCGAGGCCTTGGCGGAGATCGAGTTGGAGGTGCGCGAAGGCGAATTCCTGGCCGTCGTGGGGCCCTCCGGCTGCGGCAAGTCCACGCTGCTGCAGATCGCGGCCGGCCTGGCGAGGCCAACCCGTGGCACCGTGCGTTTTCACGGCGAGGAGGTGACGCAACCGCCGCCGGGCATCGTCTACCTGTTCCAGCAGTACGGAAAGTCGCTGTTCCCCTGGCGCACCGTGCTCGACAACGTGGCCTTCGCGGTGGAGCACCGGCCTGGCATGAGCCGTGCCCGGGCCCGCGACAGCAGCCGGACCTACCTCGACATGGTCGGGCTCGCCGCTTTCGCCGGGCACTTTCCGGCGCAGCTGTCGGGCGGCATGCAGCAGCGCGTGACGATCGCGCGCGCCCTGGCCGCGCAGCCGCGGGTGCTGTTGATGGACGAACCTTTCAGCTCGGTCGATGCGCTCACGCGGCTCGAACTGCACGCGCTCGTGCAGAACCTCTGGCAGAAGCACGGGTTCACCGCGGTGCTCGTCACGCACGATGCGGACGAAGCGATCTTCCTGGCCGACCGCATCGCGGTGCTCTCGGCCCGGCCGGCACGCGTGGTCCGCATGCTGGAGACCGGGCTGCCACGGCCGCGCGACCGCCTGGAGACGCCGCAGATACCACGCTACCTGGACCTGCGGCACGAGCTGCTCGCGATGCTCCTGGGGCACGGCGCATGAGCGGGGCGCCTCCAGCCCGTCGGCTGCAGGCGTGGCTCGGCCCGGGCGTGCTCTTGTCGCTGTTGCTGCTGCTGGAGCTCGCCACGCGCAGCGGCTGGGTCAACGCCGTGCTGGTGCCGCCGCCGACGGTCGTGGCGCAACGGGTCTTCACGGTCGTGACAGCGGGCAAACTCTTCGAACCTCTGGGCCGCACCATGTACTTGCTGGCGGTCGCCTATGCGATCGGCTGCGTGCTGGCGATCGTCCTGGGCGTGCTCATGGGGCGGTTCCGCCCCGTGCACGGCCTGCTCGAACCGCTCGTCGAAGTCCTGCGCCCGCTACCCAAGCCCGCATTGCTGCCGCCGCTGATGCTGTTCCTGGGCCTGGGCGACACCATGAAGATCACGGCAGTCGCGCTGGGGGTGTTTTTCCCGGTGCTGATCAACACCATCCAGGGCGTGCGCGGCGTCGATCCGGTGCTGGTGGACGTCGCGCGCACGTTCCAGCACTCGCGTGCGGCGCTGCTGTGGAAGGTGGTGCTGCCCTCGGCCATGCCGCTTGTTCTCGCGGGAATGCGCATCGGCCTCGGCATCGCGCTGGTGTTGGTGGTGATCGCCGAGATGATGGCCGGCACCGGCGGCATCGGGTACCTGATCATCGATCTGCAGCGTTCGTTCCGCGTGGTCGACATGTACGCCTGGGTCGTGATCCTCGCGGTGCTGGGCTATGCGCTCAACGAGGTGTTCGTGCGCATCGAGCGGCGCGCCATCCACTGGTCCGGCGCGCGCGCCGGCTGAAATCAGTCATCGGAAATCCACTTGCCCCACAACCCATCAGGAGAAGACGCGATGAACAACCTCCCCCTGCGCCGGCGGACCGTCGCCGCCACCATGGCCGCCACCGCACTCGGCCTGGCCACGCCGCTCGTGCGCGCCCAGGTCACCAAGGTCCGGGTCAGCACCATTCCCATCATCGACATCGCCCCGCTGCAGGTCGCGATCGCCAAGGGCTACTTCACCGCCGAGGGCATCGAGGTGGACACGACGCCCACGCAAGGCGGCGCCGCCGGCATTCCCGCGCTGGCCGCGGGACAGGTGCAAGTCGTCTTCAGCAACGTGGTCTCGATCATCCAGGCCGCCAAGCAGGGGCTGGGCCTCCAGATCATCGCGCCGGCCAGCACCACGGGCGACGCGCCGCCGGACCAGGCGGCGCTGATCGCGAAAAAGGGCAGCCCCTTCAAGACCGGAAAGGACTTCGAAGGCAAGCGGATCGCGGTCAACACCCGCAACAACATCATCTGGCTGTATGCGCGCGCCTGGGTGCGCGCGACCGGCGGCAACCCCGACGCGGTCACGTACCTCGAGGTGCCGTTCCCGCAGATGGTGGACGCCGTGCGCGGGGATCGCGCCGATGCGGCCTTCGCCGTCGAGCCTTTCGTCTCCGGCGGTGTCGCCGCCGACATGCAGGTGGTCGGTTACCCCTACACCCAGGTGCAAAAGCGCTTGCCGGCCGCGCAGTATGCGGCGAGCAAGAGCTACATCGAACAGAACCCCAAGGTGATCGAGGGCTGGGTGCGCGCCTACCAGAAGGGGGTGGACTGGGTGAACCTGAACCTGAAGTCCGAAGAGCTCCTGAACATCATCTCCGGCTACACCCGCATGCCGCCGCAGTTGATCGCCAAGCTGGGGGTGACCGCGTACGAGAAGGCCGTGGACCCGGCCGCACTGGTTCCCGTGGTGGACCAGATGCGGCGCAATGGCCTGCTGGAGGGGGAGTTCGACCCGAAGTCCATCCTCCACCGCACGGCCCTCAAGGCCTGAAGCCGAGGCGCCCATGACGACGCAGGAAGAGGTGCTGGTCACCGGGGACATCGTCACGATGGATCGGGACCGGCCGCGCGCCCAGGCCTTGGCGGTCCGCGGCGGCCGCATCGTGGCGGTCGGCACCCTTGACGAAGCGCGGGCCGCGCTGGGCCCGGCTCCGCGCGAGGTGCGCTACGGCGAAGGCACGGTGGTGCCCGGGCTGATCGACACGCACAACCACATGCAGTGGACCGCGATCCAGACGCGCCTGGTCGACCTCGCGCCGGCCCGCTCGATCGCCGACGTGCAAGAGGCCGTGCGCGCCTATGCGCAGCGCAACCCGGACAAGCCCTGGATCATGAGCGGCAGCGGCTGGCATGTGGTAAGCCTGCGCGAGGGCCGCTACCCGACGCGGCAGGAACTCGATGCCGTGTGCGCGGACCGGCCGGTCTACCTGCCGCGCGTGGGCCATGCGGCCGTCGCCAACACGCTGGCATTGAAAATGGCCGGCATCGCGCGCGAAACGCCCGATCCGCCGGGCGGCCGCTTCGAGCGCGAACCGGACGGGCATCCCAATGGTGTGCTCCTCGAGCCGTCCGCGTTCGAACAGGTGGCGCGCCTCGTCCCGCCCCTCTCCCTGGAGGAGCAGGCCGACGCCTTGCGCGAGATGCAGCGCGCGTACCACGCGGCCGGCCTCACCGGCATCATGGACCCGGGCATCTCGCCGGAGATGATGCGGCTGTACCAGCTGCTGTGGCGGCGCGGCGAGCTCACGATCCGTTCGGTGGTGATGCCGCTGGCGGACTCCAGCCTGCCGCTGGAGGTGAACCTGGCCAGCATCACCCATGCCTGGCCCACCACGGGCTTCGGTGACGCCCGTCTCAAGCTCGGTGGAGTGAAGCTCTTCCTGGACGGCGGAGCGTCACTGGGCACGGCGCTGATGCGCGAACCCTATCCCGACGAGCGCTGCAACTGCGGCATCCAGGTGACGCCGACGGAGTCGTTCCGGCAGATCGCCTGGGCCTGCGCGAAGCAGGGCTGGTCGCTCGGCGTGCACGTGGTGGGCGGCAAGGCGATCGACATCGCGCTGGAGGTGTTCGCCGAGATCGACCAGGAGATCCCGCTCAAGCCGCTGCGCTTCAGTCTGATCCACGCCTACCTGTGGCCGGAGGCGCGCAACATCCGCGAGGCCGCGCGCATGGGCATCACGGTGGCGACGCAGTGCTCGATGCAGTACACCTTCGGGCCGCTGCTGGTGAAGCGCTTCGGCACGGCACTGATGGCGACCGCCACGCCCGTGCGCAGCTGGATCGATGGCGGCGTCGTGGTGGGCGGCGGCTCCGACTCGCCCGTCACCCCGTACCAGCCTCTGCTGGGGCTGTGGCAGGCGCGCACCCGCCACATCGCGGGTACCGACGAACCCGTGGGACGCCTGCAGGCTGTGTCCGGCGAGGAGGCACTGGCGCTCTACACACGGGACGCCGCCTACGTGAGCTTCAGCGAGCACGAGCGCGGCGTGCTGCGGCCCGGCCTGCTGGCTGACTGGACGGTGCTGTCGGTCGACCCCGTCACCTGCGACCCGGAGGCCCTGCGCGGCGCGCGCGTGCTGGCGACCGCGGTGGATGGCCGCGTGGTGCACGAGGCCTGACTCCATGCGCGCCCTCCCGCACCGGTTCTGGGGCGTGCTGCTGCTCGTGCTCCTGCTCGTGCTCTGGCAGGTCACCGCCTTGTGCTGCGTGGCCAGCACCAACTGGCCGCCTGTCACGGAAATCCTCAAGGCGGTCGCGACCGGGCTGGTCAACGGCGAGCTGGCGCAGGTGTTCGGCTCCACCTTGTGGCGCATGGCCGCGGGCTTCGCGATCGGTTCGGCGGCGGGGGTGCTGCTCGGGATCGCGATGGCAACCCTCCCGCTCGCGGACGCCGCGCTGCGTCCGCTCGTCGAGCTGCTGCGTCCCATTCCGATGCCGGCCATCGTGCCACCGCTGATCCTGCTGCTGGGCATCGATCACGCGATGAAGGTGTTCACGGTGTCGTTCGCATGCTTCTTCCCGGTGCTGGTGAACACGGTGGCTGGCGTGCGCGCGGTGGACCCGACCGCCCTCGACGTCGCGCGCACCTTCCAGGTCGGCCGGCTGCGGACGCTGACGTCGGTGGTGCTGCCGGCCAGCCTGCCCTTCATCCTGGCGGGCATGCGCACGAGTCTCGCGCTGGCGCTCATCGTCAGCGTGGTCGCGGAGATGATCGCGGGCTCCCAGGGCATCGGCTACTACATCATGACCATGCAGTACGCCATGCGGCCGAGCGACATGTACGCCGCGATCTTCCTGCTCGCGGCGCTGGGCTACAGCTTGAATCTCGCGCTGCTCGCGATCGAGCACCGCGTGCTGCACTGGTGGCGGCGCGGGGAGGACTGAACCCGCGCGCGCCTCAAGTCAGTTGCGGAACTTGCGCACCAGGTCTTCGACGCGCGGCCCGCCCGCCTGGGCCCCGCCGGACACCTTGATGATGCTCAGCGTGCGCTCGGCGCCGGCCTGGAGCGTGGCCTCGTGGACGGCTTGCAGCAGCGGCCAGATCTTCTCGGGCGGGCCTTCGACCACGGTGCCCAGGCCGTGCACCTCGTAGCGCAGTCCCGAGGCCTGGATGACGGCGATGGCGGCGTCAACGTGCTTGTAGCGGTCGTCTGCCGTGCCGACCGGCCGGGGGATGACCTGGATTTCGGCCAGCATGTGCCGGCCGGGGTCCGCGGCCGGCGCCGCGGCGGATGCCGCCGGTGGCGGCTGTTGGGCCCAGGCCGCGCCGCCCAGAAGAAGCGGCAGCGCCAGCAGCGAGGCGCGAAAAAGGCGGGAATGCGAAGACGATGGATGTGCCATTTGCGACTCATGCAGATGGCAGGTCGGCGAGCGTTCGGGGCCGCCCTGCCGGTGCGAGAAGAGAAAGCCGGCAGGCCCTTCGAACGTGCTTCCCTGCGCGAGGATTACCTCAATCAGGTTCAAAGGGACTCTCTCAGTCAGCGCGCCTTGCGGCCTGCCAACACCCCCAGCGGTTGACCTCATCGGCAGCGGCGCTGCCGGCGTGGCGACCGCGATTGTATAGAACTGCCTACAGCCATGGCGCTGCGGACGCGCTAAGTTGGATGAGTTCGGGCGCGTGCGCTTCAGCGCGTCCCGCATCCAACTCAGGAGACAGACATGGCCCAGGACGCAATCGCCTTGCTCGAATCAGACCATCACCGCGTGGAAGAGCTCTTCCGCGAGTACAAGTCGGCGGGCGATCCCTCGGCGAAGTTCGACCTGGCGCAGGTCATCTGCATGGAACTCACCTTGCACACCATGGTGGAGGAAGAGATCTTCTATCCCGCCTTCGCCCGGGCCACGGGCGATGAGGAGATGCTCGAGCACGCGCTCAAGGAGCATCAGGAAGTGAAGGACCTCATTGCCCGCGTGCCCGCGGCCGAAAACCTCGACGGCGTGGTCGAGGCGATCAAGCAGCACACCTTGCACCACATCGAGGAAGAGCGCCGGGGCATGTTCGCCAAGGCCCGGGCCTCCGGCATGGAGCTGGCCACGCTGGGCGGCCGGATCCAGACACGGCGCGCCGAGGTGGCGGAGACGGTGCAGAACGCCTGAGCTGGAACGCTCCCATTCATCAACGACGAAAGGCCAGACCATGCAAGAAAAATCCAGCGACCCGCATCCCCTCAGCGACCTCGCCTATGACTGGATCACGCTGATGCAGAACAAGGCGCAGGCCTTGCTTGCCTACGACCAGTACATCAAGGATGCGGAAGCCGCAGGCTCCGCCGAATGCGCCGCGTTCTTCCGCAAGGTGCACGACTCGGACAAGGCGCAGCTGGCGGAAGCCAAGCAGCACCTGGTGGCCGTCCTGCAGGGGAAGATGGGCTCGAAGTCCAGCTGAGCGTGTGAGCGGCTGCGGCGGCTCCGCAGCCAGCTCGCAAGCGGCTACGACGACGTCCCTGCCGCGCCCGGAGCTTCGAGCGCCGCCTGCCAGAACTTGTCCGCCGCGCGGCCCACCAGCTGCCGCTCGCGATACAGGCGGATCTCCAGCGGCACGCGCCACTCTCGTGGCGCGGCTTCCACGAGCCTGCCGTCCCGCAAGTCGTCGACGATCAAGGACTGCGGCAGCCAGGCCAGCCCTCGTCCGTCCAGCACCATCGTCCGCAGGACGGATGCCAGATGGGCGATGAACACCGTCTCCGTCGGTACTTCCTCGAGCCGGGGCACGAGCACCGCGCGCAGGATGCGCCCCAGCCCCGAAGGCTCGGCATAGTGCAGGACCGACACCGGCCGCTCACTTCCGCGCAGGAAGTGGATCGGTGCTCCCGCGGCATCCGGCTTCGACACCGTGAGTAGCGCGTCCGTGCCGACTTCGCAAGAGAGGTAGGCGTCCGTGTCGAGCAGGCCGGGCGCTTTCGGCTGCGCATGGCTGAGGACAAAGTGCACCTTGCTCTGCAGCATCAACGCCTCGCACTGCGCCAGGACGTCCGAGACGAGCTGGACCGGCCCGAGCGTCACCGTGGATTCCAGGTTGCGCAGCAACCGTGGCAGGAACGTGAACGAGAGCGCATGCGTGGCTGCAATGCGCAGCGTGACCGAGCTGGCGTCGGCGACCCGCCTCGCCTCGCCCGGAACGCGGGCCACGCGGGACACCAGATCCTGCGCGACCACGCGAAACCATTCGCCGGTCTCGGTGAGGCGTGCGGGCTGCGTGCTCCGGTCGAACAGGTCGGCACCGATCCACTCTTCCAGCGCGCGAATCCGGCGGCTGAATGCGGGCTGCGACGCGTGGCGCGCCTCCGCCGCCTGCGAGAAATGGCCGGTCGCCGCGAGTGCGAGGAAATCGTCCAGCCAGACCAGGTTCATGCGCGGTTCGTCCAGTGCATCAAGGCAGCCAAAAAGAACATTGGCCACAACAACGGCTGCTGCCGATCATGCGGCTTTCCATCCAAAGCACTGCGCAGTTGCCATGAAGATCGTCGAGATTCGCGAGAAGACCATCCCCATCAGTTCACCCATCCGCAACGCGTACATCGACTTTAGCAAAATGACGCTGAGTCTCGTGGCGGTCGTCACCGACGTGGTCCGGGACGGCAAGCCCGTCGTCGGCTACGGCTTCAACTCGAATGGCCGTTACGGCCAGGGCAAGCTGATGCGCGAGCGCTTCATTCCCCGCGTGCTGGAAGCAAGCCCCGATTCGCTGGTCGATGCGAGCGGCAACAACCTCGATCCGCACAAGATCTGGAACGCGATGTTCACGAACGAGAAGCCGGGCGGCCACGGCGAACGTTCGGTCGCGATCGGCACCATCGACATGGCGGTGTGGGACGCGGTGGCCAAGATCGAAGGCAAGCCCTTGTTCCAGCTGCTGGCGGACCGCTACGGCAACGGCCAGCCCAACCGCAGGATCTTTGTCTACGCCGCCGGTGGCTATTACTACCCCGGCCAGGACCACGGCAAGCTCAAGGACGAGATGCGCAGCTACATCGACCGGGGCTACACGGTGGTCAAGAAGAAGATCGGTGGCGCCTCGCTCGACGAAGACCTGCGCCGCATCGACTCCATCCTGAGCGTGCTGCAGGACGGCCAGAAGCTGTGCGTGGATGCGAACGGCCGGTTCGACCTGGACACCGCGATCGCCTATGCCAAGGCGCTCTCTCAGTACGACCTGTTCTGGTACGAGGAGCCGGGCGACCCGCTCGACTTCGAGTTGCAGGCCACGCTGCGCAACTACTACAAGAATCCCATGGCAACAGGCGAGGACCTATTTTCGATGCAGGACGCGCGCAACCTGATCCGCTACGGCGGCATGCGGCCCGACCGTGACTGGCTGCAGTTCGATTGCGCGCTCAGCTATGGATTGGTCGAGTACCTGCGCACGCTGGACATGCTGAAGGAGCACGGCTGGTCCGCCAGCCGCTGCATCCCGCATGGCGGCCACCAGATGTCGCTGAACATCGCCGCCGGGCTGGGGCTGGGCGGCAACGAGTCCTACCCCGACCTGTTCCAGCCTTTCGGCGGCTTCCCTGATGGCGTGCGGGTCGACAACAGCTACGTGACGCTGCCCGAGCTGCCCGGCATCGGCTTCGAAGGCAAGGCCGACCTGTACCGCGAGATGCAGGCGCTGTCCGCCTGATTGAACCAACAACCCAAGGAGTCAAGCATGAACGCGACGAGATGCATGTTCGTCGGCGTGGCCCTGGCCACCGCCGCCACCCTGAGCCAGGCCCAATTTCCCGACAAGCCCGTGACCCTGGTGGTTCCGTTTGCCGCCGGCGGGCCAAGCGACAAGATCGCGCGGGACCTGGCGGAAGCATTGCGCAAACCCTTGGGGCAGACGGTCGTGGTGGACAACGCCGCCGGCGCCGGGGGCACCATCGGCTCCGCCAAGGTGGCACGCGCCGCCCCGGACGGCTACACGCTGCTCGTGCATCACATCGGCATGGCAACGGCGCCCGCGCTGTACCGGAAGCTCGCCTACAAGGTCCCCGAGGACTTCGAGCCCCTGGGCCTGATCAACGAGGCGCCTTCCGTCCTGATCGGCAAGACGAACCTGGCCGCCAGGAACTTCGCGGAGCTGCGCCAGTGGATCGGGACCAACGGCACCAAGGTCAACCTGGCCAACGCCGGCCTGGGCTCCGCGTCGCATCTGTGCGGCTTGATGTTCCAGAGTGCCCTGAAGACGAACGTCACGACGGTGCCGTACAAGGGCACCGGCCCGGCCATGACCGACCTGATCGGCGGCCAGGTGGACCTCATGTGCGAGCAGGCCACCAACGCCGTCCCGCAGATCGAGGGCGGCAAGGTCAAGGTCTTCGGCGTGACCAGCCTGGCCCGCCTGCCGATTGCAGCGTTGAAAGACACGCCGACGCTGTCGGAGGCCGGCCTGAAGGACTTCAACGTGCAGGTCTGGCACGGCCTCTACGCGCCCAAGGGCACGCCCGCACCCGTCATCGCCAGGTTGAACGCTGCACTGCGCGCCGCGTTGAAAGACCCGGAGCTGGTCAAGCGCCAGGAAGCCCTGGGGCTCACGATCGTGGGCGACGAGCGCCTGGAACCCGGCGGCCACCGGAAGTTCGTCGAAGCGGAGAAGCAGCGCTGGGCCAAGGTCATCAAGGACGCCGGCGAGTACGCGGACTGATTCGCAACAGGAGAGGAAAGATCTGGACCGAGATGTTCTCGAAGCACCGGAGGCTGGAGACCGAAGAAACTGCTTGTCCGGCCAGACGCTGCTTGCTATAAGTCTCCGCAGTGATCCACCCGCCAAGGCGTTGCCATGCAAACCCGTTCCCTCCAGCTCATCACCTTGGCGTTCTTCGCCGCTTCGGCCCATGCGCAGGCGAACCTGGGCGAGCTGCTTGATTTCGGCGGGGAGAAACTCAGCGCCGATGAGATTCGCGCCTTGGGCGATCTGCGGACGATCGCCCGCACCGACGACGCCGATGCCTTCATGACCCTGCGCAGCGACGGCACCGCCGTGGGTATGGTCCACAACAAGCAGGGCGCAGGCTCGAGCGAGCTGGTGGGCGAGTGGACTTTGGCGGCCGACGGGCGCCGTTGCACCGACATTCGCGTGCCGGCTTTCGGCACCGTCATCCGCCAATGTGGCTACACCTACCGCATCGGCAAGGACATTTTCTTCAGCAGGTCCGACGTCGACCGCAACGCCACCGTGGGCGCGTATACGGGGCCGGCTTTCCTGCAGTAGCCGGTCCTCAGCGGGCCAGCGCCAGGAGCAAGCCGCCGATCTCCCGCGCTTCGTCCACGGTCATGCGCAAGTGCATCGGCAGGCTCAGCACCCGCTCGCTCGCGCGCCGGGCCTGCGGGCACAGCGGCCCGGCATACATGGGAAACAGCGTGTTGTCGCGGTAGTGCACGCCGCACTGCACACCGGCCGCCATGAGAGCCTCGATCACCTGGTCGCGGCCGTCCACCTGCACCTGGTAGAGGTGCCGGGAACTCAGGCAACCCGGGGCCTGCGGCACGCGCTCGACCGCGTCGCCGAGGACGGCGTCGTAGGCGGCAGCCAGCTCGCGCCGGTGGGCGTTGTCCTCGTCCAGGTAGCGCAGGCCCACCAGCGCGAGGGCGGCCGAGACCGAATTGCCCTGGTACTTGTAGCCAACGCTCGCGACGTCGTAGTCCCAGTTGTACCGGCCGTCGCGCCCGAGGCGGCTGAAGGTGTCGCGGTCGATCCCCATCCACGAGAAGCGCCTGGCCCGCGCGTCGAGCCCGGCGCCGGCCATGCACAGCACGCCGCCGTCCGACGAGGGCAGGTTCTTCACCGCGTGGAAGCTGAAGACCGCTGCGTCCACGTCCGACCCCACGTGCCGCCCCCGCCAGCGGGTGCCGCTCATGTGCGACGCGTCCAGCACCAATCGCAGGCCGCGTTCGCGGCAGAGCGCCTGCACCTCGTCGAGCCGGCCGGTGTTGCCGCCGATGCCGACGAACATCACCGCGCGCGTGCGCGGCGTGATGCGCCGCTCGACATCGCCCGGATCCAGCGTGAGGTACTCGTCCACGTCGGCGAACACCGGCCGCAAGCCGCAATAGAGGATCGCGTGGTTGGTGCTCACGAAGGTCAGCGGCGTGGTGATCACCTCGTCCCCGTCCTGCCAGCCGCACTCTTCCTTCAACACGGCCAGCGCGACGTGCAGGCCCGCGGTGGCCGAGTTCAGGAAATGCGCGTGCGGCAATCCCGTGTACTCGCACCAGCGGCGCTCGAACTCCAGGGTCTTGAAGCCGGCGCCGGCCCACCCTGCCTCGAGGCACTCGCGAATTTCGGCCAGCACTTCGTCGGTGCGGAAGTGCGGCCGGAACAGGGGCCGGAGCGCGGCCGGAGGCGGCGTCATGCGCTGGGCTCCTCCCGCATCGCCGCCAGGGCCGCGCCGGCACGCGCACGCGCCTGGGCCGGCGGATCGCGCTGGATGTAGTCGTGCACATCCGGCTCGTAGCCGGGATAGAGCTGGCGCAGCAGGACCATGGCTTCGGCCTCGCGCGGCTTCTTGCTGGCGCCGAAACTCACGCCGCCCGTGTGCCGCACGAACACGTCCAGCGCATGCAGGTTGCGCCAGCCGGCGTCGGCCGCACGCAGGCACAGGTCGTTCTCTTCGCCGTAACCCTTGCCGAACAGCTCCATGTCGAACAGCCCCACGTCGCGCAGGCCGTCCCGGCGGACATACATGCAGAAGCCCACGGCGGTGGGGATGTCGAGGACGGCGTTGCGGTTCGCTTCGGCGAAGGCCCGGTCCAGGTCGGCCACGTTCCAGCCGGCGGGCAGGGCGTTGTCCTCGCACATCCGGGGGTAGCTGCAGATGGTGGCGTTGTTCGAGAACGGCGTGACCGAGAAGACCCGGGCGTCCGAGTAGGCCGCGGCCCGCAGGCGATCGATCCAGTCGTTGGCCACTTCGGTGTCGCTGTTCAGCAGGATCACGTCGTTGGCCTCGCTCGCACCGATGCCGCGATTGACCGCCCCGCCGTAACCGAGGTTCTCCAGGTTCTCCAGCAGCACGACCCGCGCGTCGCTTCCGGCGAGTTCCCGCAGCCAGCCGGCGAGCGCAGGCTCGGGACTGGCGTCGTTGACGATGACGAGGCGCCACGCACAACGGTTGGCAGCGGCCAGCACAGACTCCACGCAGCGCTGCGTTTCGCCCAGGTCGAGGTAGACCGGCACCACCACGTCGACCGTGTCCGCGAGCGGCTGGACGCGTGCTGCCGCGCCGTCGATGGCGTCGAGCCGGCGTTGCAGCGCCGCCCGCTCCCTGGCGAGCCGGCGCGCCTCCATCCTGCTGTGCAAGTACATCCGCCGCGTCTGCGCGGCCTCGGCTTGCAGCAAGCGATGTTGTTCCAGTTGCCGCACCAGCGCCTGCAGGGCCATGCGGCCGGGCTCCGGCACTGCGTCGCCGGTCCAGGCCAGGTCAACCTGCAACTCCAGCCCGGCCGGGCCGCCCAGCAAAGAGGCTGGCAAGGGCAGTTCGATCCACGGGTCGTCGCCGCAGGAAAGCAGCGGGCCCGGGTCCAGCGGCAGCAGCACCTGGTGGCGCGAGCAAGCATCGAACGCTCGCCAGCCCTGGCGAGCCACTACCCATTCCCACGTGACTGCGCCATCGCGCAGCAACCGGATGGCCTGCAGGTCGATGAAGCCCGGGCGGTCCGCCGGATCCAGCCTCAGGCCCGCGGCGCCGGCTGGCAAGGGGAAGACCAGCTCCTGCAGGCCGCCGGCGAGTTGCCCGGTCCTCCGGATCGACCGCTCCTCGGCGAAGCTGGTCCCGTCGTGCAGGTAGACCTGTGCCAGGAAGCCTGGATCGGCGGCCACTCGTTCATCGCAGCGATCCGCCGGGCTGGTCATGGCGGCCGATTCTAGGGACCTTCCCCGCGCCTCGCATGCAGCCCGTGTAAAGCCGTGTTCGAGCCAGCGGCCGAAGCCGCCACCAGCTGCGCATCACCGGCACGCGCATGCGCGGACGAGCTCGCTGGGTCAGCTCACCTCGTCCACGCGCCCCCCAAGCTCGAACGCGACCGCTTCCGAGAACGACCGGACGACCAGGTCCACGCTCCCTTGCACGAGCGCTTCGTCCGCGACACCGTCCTCCAGGGGCAGCTTCACCGTCAGCAGCATGGCCTTCGGGAACGAGGCCCGCACGTCCGCCACGGCGGCTTGCCAGTCATCCTGGCTCTCCTCGAGCGGGTAGGCCAGGAACACCGTCGAAAAGGGATCCGCCTTGCCCTCGCCCGGGGCATCGAGTCTTCGGGCCAGCGACAGGCTGGCGGCCTGGATGCCTTCGTCGCGGAGTGCCTGCACCAGCAGTTGCGTGAGCACGTCGTCGCGCGCGGTTCCCAGGCCGGCGCAGAGGACACCCTGGGCGGCCCGCAGTGGCGGCGTGCCGTGCCAGCGGCCGAGCCCCTGGTCGCGCTGCGCGTGCAGGTGCGCGCCCACGTTCGCCTCCAGCAGCGAGGTCGACCGGCGCTTGCGGCTGGCGCCGTCCTGTCGTTCGACCGCGCTGAGGGATTCCGCGACCGCCGCGATGGTGAGGCGGATCCGGTCCTGCTGCTCGCTGCCGATCCGGCCGGCCCGGAAGTCGGCCGCGGCGAGGGCCAGCCCGGGCAGCAGGATCTGGTCGCAATAGCGGGCGAAGTTGCTGCGCTGCAGGTACACGCGCGCAGCCGCAACGATCTCGCCCGGTTCACCGGAGAGCGCGCGCTGGTAGAACCGCAATCCCGCGGTGAGGCCGGGCGCCTCGCCCAGCAGGATGGAGATGGGCTCCAGTGCGCGCACGTGGCGCCCCGCCACCACGAGGCACAGCGTCATCGGCGTCGCCAGCAGCAGGCCCAAGGGGCCCCAGAGGGCTCCCCAGAACAGCGCGGAGACGATCACACCCAGAGGCGCCAGGCCGCTGCTCTGGCCGTAGACCCGGGGCTCCACCACATGCACGACCACCGCTTCCAGCGCGACGAACAAGCCCGCGCACCAGAACATGAGGGACCAGCCCGGATCGACCGCGGCGGCAAAAGCGGCGATGACCGCGCCCGCGGCCAAGGCGCCGACGTAGGGGACGAAGCGCGCCAGGCCGCCCAACGCGCCCCACAGCGCGGCGTGCGGGACGCCCACGAGCCACAGCGCGGAGCCGAGCACCAGGGCGAAGGTCACGTTCACGACGAACTGCGAAACGAAGAACCGGGAGACGCCCTGGGCCGCATCTTCCACGGCCCGCATCGTCCGGCCGGCTTCCGCCTCGCCGGCCAGGCTGATCATGCGATCGCGCAGGCCTTCGTGTTCCAGCAGGATGAAGACCAGCAGCACCAGCACGATCCCCGCCTGGCCCACGGGCCCCCAAAGGCACGAGAAGAGCCAGCTGATGGCTTCGGTGGCTGTCGTCGGCGCCCTGTTCTGGACTGGGGGGGCCTGCGGGTCGGCGCTCGCAGCGCCACCGCGCTCGCGCTGCTTGCCGCTGGCCGCCGGGTGCGCCGCCGGGACCACGGTGCGCAGCACCGATTCGAGTTGCTCGAGCGGGCCGACCGTGAGTTCCCTGGCATGCGCCAGCTTGGAGCGGACGGCTTCCCGATACTGGGGCAGGTCAGCGGCGACCGTCACCAGTTGCGAACCCAGCACCGCGGTCACCGCGGCGAGGGAGGCGCCCACCAGCACGACCGAGACCAGGGCGCCCGCCGTATGGCCCAGCCCGATGCGCGCCAGCTTGCGCTTGAGTGGCGCAATGAGCAGGCTGAGGATGGCGGCCAGGGCGAGCGGCGCCAGGAATGCGCGGCCGAAGTAGAGCATCGCGAGGACACACGCGGTGGCGACGATGCGGCCTGGGCGCGAACCAGGGGGTGGCGGTATGAGCGGCAACAAGGAGGTTCCCGTGCCGGCATGGGGTGCCAACTGGCTGCATTGTCGGGCCGATTCGCGACTTGTGCGGCCAGATCGCCTGGCGGAAGCGAAGTTTCGGAAACCGGCGTCAGGCCGGCAACGGCTCCAGCGTCATCCGGCCTGTGGCCGCAAGGCGCCGCGCCAGCACCACGCCCAGCCCCGAAGCCGGGGTGAGCAAGCCGCCACGCTGCCGTCCGCCCGGCAACTCTTCCAGCTGCAAGGCCAGCGCCAGCGCCGACTCGCACACGAAGCGCGTGGTGGCTCGATTGCCGGGGTCGCCCTCGCCCGCGATTCGCCCCTGCACCCGATGGCCGCTGGGGCTGATGCCCACGAGATCGCAGCGGAACGAACCCGCGTCCATGGTCCGCTCCGACGGTCCTCCGCCGGGCGCGGGGCCCAGCATGCGGCCGACGCGGCGCGCCGGCTGGAAACGCAGCGCGAGCAGGCCCATGGTCATGGCCGTGGTGATGCCGCCGGCCGCCGCGGCGCCCAGGGGCCCGCGGCCGAAGCGCTGGTACTCCTGGTAGCGGAAATCTTCACCGTAGGCCTTGGTACCGGTCGCACCGAGCAGCGCGGCGCTGCGGCGGACGACGCGCGTGTTCACCGGCCCCATCGCGAACGGACCGACCCAGGCGCCGAAGTCTTCATCGTGGTGCGGCAGCATGGGGTCGGCGTGCGGGTGCCGCCGCGCCGGCGCCGTCCCGGCGGGATTGAGCAGGAACGGGTCGGCCAGCAGCTTGCCTTGGCCCGACTCCATCATGTTCATGGCCGAGGCGAGGGTGCCGCCATTCAGGCCGCCGCGGATCGAATGGCAGGCCTTCACGCTGGCGCAGGGTTCGCGGTGCTGGGCCCACATGGCCTCCACCACCAGCAGCGCGCCCAGGTCCGAAGGCACCGAGTCGAAGCCGCAGCACGGGATGATACGCGTGCCATCCTGCGCGGCCCGCTCGTGGTGCTGGTCAATCAGCGTGCGCACCCATGGCGTTTCGCCGGTGATGTCGACATAGTGCGTACGGCGGACCACGCAGGCTGCGACCAGCGCACTGCCGTACAGCGCGAACGGTCCGGCCGTGCTGAGCACCACGCGGGCCTGCGCCGCCAGCCGGTCCAGGGCCGCGGCATCCTGCGCATCGGCGACGACGATGCCGGCGCCGGCCGCGCCGGGGCCGCATTCGGCCCGCACGGCCTCGAGCCGGGCCGCGGAGCGTCCGGCCAATGCCCAGCGCAAGCCGCCCGCGTGCTGGGCGAAATAGGCGACGGTCTGGCGGCCGACGAATCCCGTGGCGCCGTACAGGATGACGTCGTAGGCACGTTGGGCGGCGGGTGGGCTGGCGGGCACGCTGGGCCTCCTGGGTTGCCGGACCACTATAGCGGTTGAAAGGTCTCCGGCGCCCGTTCCGGGCCAGCCGGAATGCAGCGGCCGCAAACTGCATCTCGATGTCCGCAAGACCCCCGTGCGGCAGGGCGAGTTGGCACAATGCCCAGGTGCCCCCGACCGTTCCGCCCGCTGACGCCGCTTCCTCCCCCGAGCCGGAGCAGCGTTTCCGGACCCTGTTCGAGCAGGCGCCGTTCAGCGTGCAACTCCTGTCGGCCGCGGGCCGGACGCTGATGGTGAACCAGGCCTGGAAGGACCTGTGGGGCACGCAGGAGGGCGATCCCCTGCTGCGGTGGGTGCTGAGCGAGTACGACATGCTCGCCGATCCCCAGCTCGAGGCCAAGGGCGTGACGCCCTACCTGCGCCGCGCGTTCGCCGGCGAGCCCGTGCGCATCCCGGCGGCCTGGTACGACCCGGCCGAAATCGGGAAACCGGGCCGGGCCCGCTGGGTGGAAGCGACGGCGCGCCCGATCAAGGCGGCCGATGGCAGCGTGCTGGAGGTCATGCTCATCCACGAGGACGTGACCGAACGCTTCCTCGCTGAACGCCAGTTGCGGGCCAGCGAAATGCGCCTGCGCCAGCTGGCCAACACCATCCCGCAGCTGGCCTGGATCGCCGACGCCGAGGGCGTGCCCCAGTGGTACAACGACCGCTGGTACGAGTACACGGGCACCACGCCGGAGGAGATGCGGGGGGACGGCTGGCAGAGCGTGCCGCATCCGGAGGTGCTGCCCCACGTGATCGAACGGTGGGCGCATTCCGTCGCCACCGGCGAACCGTTCCAGATGACCGTGCCGATGCGGGGCCGCGACGGCACGCATCGTCCCTTCTTCACGCTGGTGGCGCCTTTGCGGGACGACACCGGCCAGGTCGTGCAATGGTTCGGCACCAACACCGACGTCTCGCCGCTGCACGATGCCGAACAGGTGCGGCAGGAGGGTGAGCGGCGCAAGGACGAATTCCTGGCGATGCTGGCGCATGAACTGCGCAATCCGCTGGCGCCGATCAGCACCGCCGCCCAATTGTTGCGGCATGCCGGCGCGGCGCCGGACCTGGTGCTGCGCGCCGGCGAAGTCATCGAACGGCAGGTGCGGCACATGACCAAGCTGGTGGACGACCTGCTTGACGTGTCCCGCGTCACCCGTGGCCTGGTCACGCTGCACATGGACACGCTGGACCTGGCGGGCGTCGTCTCGAATGCGCTGGAGCAGATGCAGCCGCTGCTGCAAGCGTCCGGCCGCAGCGTGGCGCAGCCGCCGGGGCTGGAGCGCATCCACGTGCGCGGGGACCGCATCCGGCTGGTGCAGGTGCTGGTGAACCTGTTGAACAACGCCATCAAGTACAGCCCGCCGGGCAGTCCGATCCAGCTGCAGGTGAGCGTGGCAGAGGGCCAGGTGAGCATCAGCGTGGGCGACGAGGGCATCGGCATCGATCCAGCCTTCCAGCCCCATGTGTTCGAGCTCTTCACCCAGGCGCAGCGCGCGCCGGACCGCTCGCAGGGTGGGCTCGGCATCGGCCTGGCCCTGGTCAAGAGCCTGGTGCAGCTGCACGGTGGCGAAGTGAAGGTGGACAGCCAGGGCCTCGGCCAGGGCAGTGTCTTCACCGTCACGCTGCCGCTGGTGGCCGATGCGGTGCCGCAAGCGCCGCAGCCAGCGGAGCGCGGGCCTGCGTCCAGCCGCGGCTTGCGCATCATGGTCGTGGACGACAACGCGGATGCGGCCGATACCCTGGCGGCGTTGCTGGAGATCGAAGGGCATGACGTGCGTACGGCCGGCGACGCCACCGCCGCGTTGGAGATTGCACACGGCTTCGCTGCCGACGTCCTCATCCTGGACATCGGCCTGCCCGGCATCGATGGCTACCAGCTCGCTCGCCTGCTGCGCAAGCAATTCGCGGCCGCGACCTTCATCGCACTGACCGGTTATGGGCAGGACAAGGACCGCGAGCTGTCACGCCAGGCGGGCTTCGACCTGCATCTGGTGAAACCGCTGGATCCGCGGCTGCTCCAGGCGGCGCTGCGTGGTGTCGCCCCGCCCGCCCGGAGTTGACGGAAGGCCGTCAGGCCGTCCCGAGGACGGGCATGGCCGAGTGTTGCGGGTCGTCGAAGTAGCCGAACAGGCGCGCTGCCAGCGCGCCAAGTTCGGCGTCGTCCATCGCGCGGGCGCAGGCCAGTTGCCACATCGCATATTCGCGGTCGCCCAGCATCATGGCGGTGTTGACGCAACGGCCATGGCCGGCCATCAGCAGGGCGAAGCTGGCCAGCAGCCCCGTGGGGCAATAGCGCGGCGACCCGCCGGCGTCGGCGAAATCATCGGAAGCTTCGAGCGAGCCACCCGCGGCGCGCTCGGATGAAACAGGGTTGGCGTGCGGCGTCTGCATGGCGGCCTCAGCGGAAGGTGTAGTTCACGGTCATGGCGCCGGCGACAGGCCTGGGCATGGCCGGCATGGTCACCGCCGGCACGATCACCGTCGTGGGCTGGGCGGCCTGCATCTGGACCTTGCAGCTCGCCACGGTCGCGCGGGGGGTGTATTGCAGGCAGTCGGCCAGCGCCAGCTGCTGGACGATGGCGTCGGCGCGGCGCGCTTCGGCCACTTTGACCTGGTTGTTGCACAGGAGCCAGAAGGCGACGAGCTGGCTGGCGGCGACGGCGCCCCAGCCCACCCAGAACCACTTGCTGCGTGTCGCGATCGGGCCGGTTTCGGGGGCGAACGAATCGATGGCGGACTGCATGGCGGGGTTCCTTGTGGAGTGATTCGAATGTAGAAACCGGCTTGCCGGCCCGCCAGCGAGAAGTAGCTCGACCCGCTGTAGGACAAAATCGGTATGGACGAGCCACACTCTTTTTCATGTCTCACCTCCTCCTCCTCGACGCCGCGGCCACGGCTGCCCGGCTGCCCTACCCCGCCCTGGTCCGCGAAATCGCCTCGGTACTGGGGGATCCCGGGGTCCGCGTCCCGGCGCGGCTGGTGCAGCCCCTACCCGGCGGCGGCAGCCTCTTCGTGATGCCGGCGCACGATGCCCGGGTGGCGATCACCAAATTGATCACGTTCACCCCCGGCAATGCCAAAGCCGGCAGGCCGACCATCCAGGGCGACGTCGTGGTTTTCGACGTCGAGACCGGCGAGCGCCGGCTGGTGCTCGACGGACCCACGGTGACGGCACGGCGGACGGCGGCGGTCTCCCTGCTGGCGGCGCAACGGCTCGCACCCAACTCCGCCGGGCCGCTGCTCATCGTCGGGGCCGGCACGCAGGGACGCAGCCACCTGGAGGCGTTCGCGGAGTGCTTGGGCATCCGCGAAGTGCTGATCCATTCACGCAGCGGAGCCAGTGCGAACGCCTTGGCGGACCTCGCGCGTCGATTCGGGCTGCGCGCGCGCGTCGTCGGCGACCCGGATGCGGCGCTGGCCGAATGCCCCCTGGTGGTCACCTGCACGCCGGCCAACGCCGTGGTCCTGAAAGCCTTGCCGCGTGACGATGCGTTCCTGGCCGCCGTCGGCGCCTTCACGCCCGCGATGGTGGAACTCGGCCCCGCGCTGTGCCGCCACTGCGACTTGGCGGGCCGCATCGTCGTCGACACCCGTGATGCGGAACACGAGGCCGGTGACCTGATGCAGGCCGGACTGGACGTTGCCGGCTATCCGGCGCTGGCAGACGTGCTGGCCACCCCGGATGCGGCCCCGCGCGGCCCGGTGTTGTTCAAGAGCTGCGGCTGGGCCGGCTGGGACCTGGCGGCGGCGCGCGCCGCCCTCCTCAATTGAGCGTCCGCGCCAGGTGCGCGTCCAGCGCCAGCTGGAACGCCGGCAGCGTTTCGCCGAACACCGCCACGAAGTTCGCCTGCGAATCCGCCGAATTGCGATGCCGGCGGAAGTACGCGAGCACCTTGTCGTACGAATGGCGCTCGATGAGGAAATCGGTCGCCAGGAAAGCGTAGGGGTAGGTCGCATCGAAGCCGCGCGCCTGGCGCACCAGCAGCCATTGCGCCAGCGTGTCCATGTCGGCGAGCGGGGCAAGACCGACCTTGGCCTGCGCGCCCCGCACCTGCGAGAGCATCTTCGCCTTCTCTTCAGGCAGCCGGCGCACGCCCAGTTCATGCACGATGCGGAAGGCGACCCATTCCGCGAAGCCCTCCACGAGCCACTGGTTGCGCACCAGCGAGCGATTGCCAGCCAGCTCGAGCTGGCTGGCGTGCACGACCTCGTGCGCAATCGTCACCAGCCGCTCGGGCCACGGATCGGCGGACAACAGCGGATCGTTCACCAGCACGCGGCGGCCGCCCACCGCCGCCTTCGCGAAGGCGGCGGTGCTGCGCGCGCTTTCCGGCGTGAGTTTCAGGTGCTGGACCAGCCCGGCCTCGAAGCCGGCGCGGGTCGCATGCACCTCCATCGTGTACGCGGGCACCGGCAGTCGCAGCTCGTTGCCCAGAACGCCGGCGATGGCCTGTGCGGCGCTGCGATAGTCGTGGATGGCGCTGGCGACCACCCGTGCCTCCCCGGCATCGGCAGAAAGCTGGATGCGCTGCGGATCCGCCGCCGCGGCCGCAAGCAGCACGCACCACAGTGCCGGCCCCAACAGCAGGCGGATGTGGGCCACTAGGCCTTCGGCAGCGTCACCCCGCGCTGGCCCTGGTACTTGCCACCGCGGTCCTTGTAGCTGGTCTCGCAGACCTCGTCGCTCTCGAAGAACAGCACCTGCGCGCAGCCCTCGCCCGCGTAGATTTTTGCAGGCAGCGGCGTCGTGTTCGAAAACTCCAGCGTCACATAGCCTTCCCATTCGGGCTCGAAAGGCGTCACGTTCACGATGATGCCGCAGCGGGCATACGTCGATTTGCCGAGGCAGATCGTCAGCACGTTGCGCGGGATGCGGAAGTACTCCAATGTGCGGGCCAGCGCGAAGCTGTTGGGCGGGATGATGCAGACGTCGTCGTGGAAGTCGACGAAGCTCTTCTCGTCGAAGTTCTTCGGATCCACCACCGTGCTGTGGATGTTGGTGAAGACCTTGAACTCGGGCGCGCAGCGGATGTCGTAGCCGTAGCTCGAGGTGCCGTAGCTGATGACGCGGCGGCCGTCCACCTGGCGCACCTGCTGCGGCTCGAAGGGCTCGATCAGCCCGTGCTGCTCGGCCATGCGCCGGATCCATTTGTCGCTCTTGATCGTCATTGTGGGATGTCCTCTGGGCACATTCTAGGCAAGCGCAGCCGCGCCCACGAAAGGTGCTTGCGCCTTGGCGCGAGAACGGCATGGTCAGAACTCCAGCAGCGACACCGCCTTGGGCGCCTCACCAGGCAATGTGAGGATGCCCGTCCGCTCGCCCGTGAACACCAGGGTCACCGGGCCGGCGCTCGCGCCACGCTGGGCCGGGCGGTACGCGCCGGCGAAAGCGGTGCCGCCGTCGTACGACTCCAGCTCGCCGCCGAAGCGGTTGTCGGCGAGCGAACCCAGTGCCAGCCAGAAGCGGCTGGCACCCGAGGCCGTGTAGCCATAGAAGGACAGCGCCATGGTGCTGCCCTGGTGGTCCAGCTGGAAACCGCGGCCGGGCTGGCCATTGGTCTCCACGTCGATGGACCAGACGCCGCGCCGCGGCGTGATGGCGTTGCCCGTGCCGCCACTGCCGAAGCGCACGCGCGAAATGCGCTTGGGCGCTTCACCGGGTAAGGTGATTTCCCCTTCGGTGGAAGACGTGAAGCGCAATTGCACCGCACCGGCCGGCCCGGAGAACCGCGCCGGCTTGTAGTTGTCGCCGAAGGCCGTGCCACCGTCATAGGCGAGCAGCGTGCCGCTGAACAGGTTGTCGGCCATCGGCCCGACAGCGAGCCAGAAGCGCGCGGCCCCATTCGGCTCGTAACCGTAGAAACTCAGGACGAGATTGTTGCCGCTGGCGGCCAGCTGGAAGCCTCGTCCCGGCTGGCCGTTGAGTTCCGCATCGATCCCCCAGACGCCGGTTTGCGGTTGCAGCGGCGCGAGCGAGCTCTCGAGGTTGGCGCGCAGCTGGCTGAGCGCAGGCTGGGCCGCGCTCGAGCTCGCCATGAGGCCACCGTAGTCAAGCGGAGGGTCGTACGACCCGATCGCCGGGTGGAACTCAGGATAGAAATAGAACCACCCGGCCAGCGCGGGGTGCCGGCTGGCAAACCCGAGCTGCGCGAGCAGCCAGCCGGACTGTCCCGCCGGAGTGAACGGGAAATCCGCCATCGGCTGGGCCCGCAGGCCGCGCGGATCGTGCGGATACGAAACCTCCACCAGCATCGCCGGTCGGCCGGGGCTGGCCACACGGTCCACGATCTGGCCCAGCCGCTTGAACCAGCACATGGTGGAATAGCGGTGCAGTTTCCAGTCGAAATAGGCGTAGGGGTGGGACAGGGCCGCGATGTCGTAATCGACGCCGAAGTCGCGCATGGCGGCATAGAAGGCCGGTGCGAAACCGGTGCCCACGCCGACTTCCACCCCCGCTGGGTGCAAGGCGATGCGCGCTTGCGGCGCAGCGCGCCGGATGCCGCGCGCCGCCGCCTTGAGCAGCTCCGCCTGGATGTTCCAGACGTTGTCGCGCAGCCATTCATGGTTGTTCACGAAATCCACGCCAGACGGGACGGAGATGCGGCCTCCGGGTTCGAAGCCCGCCATCCCGAGGTCGGTCTCGTTGCCGAGCTCGTAGATCTCGACGTTCAGGCCGCGCGATTTGAAGTACGAGGCGGTGTCGAAGGCGTGCTGCTCCATCAGTTGCGCCGTCTCCTGTACGCTTTTGCCCGCCCAGGCGGCCGGTGCTTTCTGATTGCCCCAGTTGGCGGCCCGGTCGCTGAAATAGAGATAGGCGTACAGCCGCATGCCGGCCGCCGCCGCATCCTGCAGCGTCGCCGCCGCGTACTCTCGCGAACCCCAGGTCGCCGGGTCGTACTGCAGTGTGTTCCAGCGGCCGGGGGGCATGGCGTCCAGGATGGGCACGGAAGCCGTGGTCACGCCCACCCTGATCCAGCCCATGCCTTCGGCGCGAAAACGCGCCAGCAGGTTCGGGTCGATCCTGGAACTTGACTGGTAGCGGAAAGCCGGCCAATTCTCCGAAACACCGCCCACGAGGAAGTCGGACCGGCGGGCGAAGGGCGCCAGCGCCGGCGGATCCGTCTGGTCGGTCGCGCCGCTGTTGACCTTGAAGTTGTCGAATGCCGCGCTGATCGATGGCCCGCTGGTCCCGCTCACGACGGTGGTTGCCGCGAGGTAGGCCGACACGGGCGTAGACGGCACCTCCAGCTGCCCCACGGGTGTCCAGTTGCCGCTGGTGCCGTGCAGATAGGCCAGGCGGGTTCCCGTGCGCACCAAGCGCAGCGAGCCGGTGCTTCCGCTGGCATCGGCCGGGGTCCCATTCTGGCCGGCGTGCGCAGGCAGGCTCGAGTAGACCGACACCTGTTCGCCGCCTGACGTCTTGGAGCGGGAGAACTGGATGAAGCGCGATTCGTTCCAATGCAGACCCAGCGCAACGTTCAACTGGTCGAAGACGGTAGGGCCGGAGGGCGCCAGCGCGGCGTCGAAACCGGCCACGCGCCGGTAGTCCACCTGCATGTCGAAGTCACCAGTCAGCCGGTATTGCGTCAAGACACGCGCACTGCCGAAAGAAGGCGCGGGCTGACTGGTGAGGATCAGTTCGCCGTTTTGGCGCACGGTGCCACTGGTGCTCACATCCTCCCACTTGCACCAGTCTAGCGCGTTGCCGTCGAAGCGGTCCTCCACCGCCGCGGCCGGCGATTGCCACAGGCCCGTGGCGAGTGCGAAAGCAGTAGCGAGCCGCCGACTGAAGCTGATCGAAAAGTGCATGAATTCCTCCGGCGGCGTTCGTGCGTCTTGCGCGCGCGTGCGACTCGGGCAGTGTGCCCCATTGACCCGCGCGCAGCAATACAGGGTCCGTAGCGCAGAAGCTAGGTGGCGCCGCCCGTGATGTGCACGCGTTCCACGACCCGGTCGTCCCCCAGGACGATCAGCGAGAACAGCAGTTCGCCCAGGTCGCGCGCGGCGGCCGTCTTGCGTGCCAGCAGTGGCGTGGCCTTCGGGTTCAGCACCACGAAATCCGCTTCGCAGCCAGGCTGCAGGTTGCCGACCACGCCGTCCAGCCCCAGCGCCTGCGCGGCGCCCGCCGTGTGCTGCCACCACAAATGCTGCGGGCTGAGCGACAAGCCGGGCTTGGTCTGCCCTTCGCGTGCCACGTAGTAGGCCGCCAGCATGGTGTGGAACGGGCTGAAGCTGGTGCCGCCGCCGACGTCGCTGGCCAGGCCGTACTTGAAGCCGATGCGGTCCGCGCCCTCGTAATCGAAGAAGCCGCTGCCCAGGAAAAGGTTGCTGGTGGGGCTGACCGCCGCCGCCGCGCCCGTGTCGCGCATCAACGCGCGGTCGTCGTCGTCGAAATGGATGCAGTGCGCGTAGATGGCGCGCTCGCGCAGCAGGCCGAAGTCCTGGTAGATCGAGAGATAGCTGCGCGCCGCCGGAAACAGCTCGCGGGCCCAGCGCACTTCTTCCTTGTTCTCCGCCACGTGCGACTGGATCCAGACGTCGGGGTGCTGCGCCGCCAGTTCGCCGGCGCCGCGCAGCTGCGCCTCGGTGCAGCTCGGCGCGAAGCGCGGCGTGATGGCATAGCCGAGACGGCCCTGCCCGTGCCAGCGCCGGATGAGCGCTTCGGTGTCGATCAGCGACTGCTCGGTTTCGTCGCGCACGCCATCGGGCGAATGCCGGTCTTGCAGCACCTTGCCGCCGATCATGCGCAGGCCGCGCCGCTGCGATTCCTCCATCAGCGCATCGACCGAGTGCGGATGCGAAGTGCAGAAGGTGAGCGCGGTCGTCACGCCGTTGCGCTGCAGCTCGTCGAGGAACACCGATGCGACACCGCAGGCATACGCGTGGTCGGCGAAACGCGACTCGTGCGGGAAGGTGTAGTTCTCCAGCCAGGGCAGCAGGCCCTCGGCCGGCGAACCGATCACGTCCGTCTGCGGGAAGTGCACATGCAGGTCGATGAAGCCCGGGGCGAGGATGCGGCCTGGCAGGTGCTCGATCGCGACGCCCGGGTAGTTGGGCGCCAGCGCCGCGTAGCCCCCGGCGGCTCGCACCACCGGCCGGCCCTGTGCGTCCGGCCCGACCACGAGCAGGCCGTCTTCTTCGTAAAGGGCCGAACGGTCGTCAGCGAATCGCAGGAGGGCGGCGCGGAAGGCTTGCATGGTCCTTCATTGTGCAATCTTCCCCTGCACCCCCGATACGAGAAAGTTCATGGACAGTATCTGTTCGTCCGTCATGCCCTGCCCCGCCGAAACGACCGCCTTGCCCTCGTTGTCCGCGATCGGTCCCGCGAAAGGGCGCAGCTTGCCGGCGGCGATGTCCTTCTGGCGCGCCAGCACTTCCTCTTGCACGGCCTTCGGCACCTTGGGCCCGAAGTGGCCGACGCGGATCATGCCTTCCTTGACGCCGCCCCACACATTGCCGCTGGTCCACTTTCCGTCCAGCACGGCGCGCGCGCGCCGCGTGTAGTAGTCGCCCCACTGGTGCGTCACCGCGACGATCTGGGCGTCCGGCGCCGCCTTGCGCATGTCGGAGTGATAGGCCACGGCGAGCTTGCCGCGTTCCTGCGCCGCGGCCATCACGGCCGTGGAGGCGGTGTGGAAGGCGATGACGTCCACATCCTGGTTGAACAGCGCCATGGCCGCATCGCGCTCCTTCGGCGGGTCGAACCAGGCGTTCAGCCACACCACCTTCACCTGCGCCTTCGGGTTCACCGAACGCATGCCGAGCGTGAAGGCATTGATGCCCTGCAGCACCTCGGGAATCGGAAACCCGGCGACGTAGCCGGCCACATTGGATTTCGTCATGCGCCCGGCAGCGATGCCGGCCAGGTAGCGGCCCTCGTAATAGCGCGCGTTGGCCACGGCCACGTTGGTCGCCGTCTTGTAGCCGGTGATCGATTCGAACTTCACATCGGGGAAGTCCTTCGCCACCTTGAGCGTGGGCTCCATGTAGCCGAAGCTGGGCGTGAAGATCAGCTGGTGGCCGGTGGCTGCCAGGTCACGGATGACACGCTCGGCGTCCGGGCCTTCGGGCACGTTCTCGACAGCGGTCGTCTTGACGCGGGTGCCAAGCGCGGCCTGCACCGCCAGCCGGCCGTCCTCGTGCTGGCGCACCCAGCCGGCGTCGGTGATGGGCCCGACATGGACGAAGCCGATCTTCAGCGGCCCGGCCTGCTGCGCGTTGGAAACGGATGGGAGAAGAAAACAACAGGCGGCCGCGAGCGCGGCTGCGAGGTTTTTGTACATGGTGGTCCTCTACATGGCCCCTGGAACGGAAAAGCCGCTGGGGGCACAGCGGCTTCGCGATTTTACCGCCCCTCGCGGCCTGCCGTTTCAGGCGGCCGCGAAAGCGGCGTCCAGCTTTTCGATGTAGCGCCGCTTGTCCGCCTCCCGGGCGAAACTCCCCTCGAAACTGTTGCGCGCCAGCTGGTACGCATGCTGCGCAGTCATGCCGGTGGCGGCGAAGGTCTGCAGGAAGTTCTCGTTCATGTAGCCACCGAAGTAGGCCGGGTCGTCCGAATTGACGGTGGCCACCAGCCCGGCATCGAGCAGCGCCTTCAGGTTGTGATCGGCCAACTGCGGGAACACACACAGCTTGAGATTGGACAGCGGGCACACGGTGAGCGGGATGCGGTCCTTCGCCAGCCGCTTGACCAGCTCCGGATCCTTCGGGGACTGCACGCCGTGGTCGATGCGCTCGACCTTCAGCACGTCGAGCGCCGACCACACATAGGCGGGCGGTCCTTCCTCGCCAGCGTGCGCCACCAGGTGCAGGCCGAGCGCACGGCACTTGGCGAACACACGCGCGAACTTCTCCGGCGGATGGCCCACCTCGCTGGAGTCCAGCCCGACGCCGATGAACTTGTCCTTGAAGGGCAGGGCCTGCTCCAGCGTGTCGAAAGCATCTTCCTCGCTCAGGTGGCGCAGGAAGCAGAGGATCAGCTCGGCATCCACACCGAGCTTGGCCTTCGCATCGGTGCAGGCGCGATGCAGCCCGTCGATGACCGTCTGCATGGCGACCCCGCGTGCGGTGTGGGTCTGCGGGTCGAAAAAGATCTCGGAGCGCACGACGTTGTCGGCCGCGGCCTTTTCCAGGTAAGCCCACGTCATGTCGTAGAAATCCTGCTCCTTCAGCAGCACGCTGGCCCCGGCGTAGTAGATGTCCAGGAAGCTTTGCAGGTTGGTGAAGGCATAGGCCTTGCGCAGTTCCTCGACACTGGCGTACGGAATGGCAACGCCGTTGCGCTGGGCGAGTGCGAAGATCAGCTCCGGCTCGAGCGAGCCTTCGATGTGGATGTGCAGCTCCGCCTTCGGCATCGCGGCCAGGAGGGCGGGCAGGCGGTCGGAGGGGATGGGGCGGATGGCGGTCATGGGTGCCATTGTCACGCAGCCGTACCTCAAATGCGGGTTGACGCGGCCCGGAGATGACCGCGCAATCGCCTTCGGCCGGCCATCCGACGGCCAGCGACATTCAGGAGGAATTCCATGACAGACCGGAAGCAGTGGGTTTGCACGGCACGGGACGTGCCGGGCGGCAGGCGGGTGAGCGAGAAGGCCACCCGCGGGGTGGCCAAAGTCGACAGGTGCTGGCCGAAAGGGACGGAACTGAAAATCCGCTTCCTCGAAGGAAGCCCCGCCCTGCACGACCGGGTGCTGGCGGCGGCACGCGCCTGGCTGGTGAGTGGTGTGAAACTCAGCATGGTGCCCGCCCGTGCTGGCGAGAGGTCGGACATGCGGATCGCCTTCAAGGAGCGCGCGGGCTCCTGGTCGTACGTCGGCACCGAGTGCCTCGACATCGCCGCGGACAAGCCGACGATGAACCTGGGCTGGGCCACCCTGGACACGGCCGAGGACGACTTCTCCAGCGTCGTGATCCACGAGTTCGGCCACGCGCTGGGCCTGCTGCACGAACACAACCACCCGAAGGCCGGCATCAGCTGGAACAAGCCGGCCGTCTACGCCGAACTCGGGGACAAACCCAACAACTGGGACAAGCGGACCATCGACGACAACGTATTCGCGAAGTTCGCGGCCGGCCAGGCCGTCACGGACTTCGACGACGTCTCGGTCATGATCTACACCGTCCCCGCGCACTGGACCACCGACGGCAGCAGCTTCCTGCCTTCGCCGCGGCTGTCGACGGGGGACAAGGCCACCATCAGGAAACTCTACGGATAGGAAACGGTGCAAGCCTGGCGCGTCGATCGGGAGGTGCTCGCCATCGGCGCGGTGCGGATCGCGCTGCAGCGCATCGCGCTGGCGCACTGGCGGGCCGACGCGCGCCTGCGCAGCTGGGGCGTCGCGCCGCTCGTCGTGCTGGACTCCGCATCACTGGCGGTGCCCTGCTGGCCCGAGGAGGCGCTTTGGCTCGGCGCCTGGGGGGAGGATGACGCCGCGAGCGCGGCCATCGCCTTGCATCTCCCCGGCGGCCTGGGGCCGGTGCGCATCCATCTGCCCGCGGAAACGGCCATCACGAGCCTGGAAGATGCGGCAGGCGGGGCGCGGCCGCTGGCCTGGGAATCGCCGGAACAGGATCACCTGGTCCTGGAGCTTGCCGTCGAGCACGCTGGCGGCCGGGTGGCGCTGTCTCTCGTGCTGCTGCGCCCCGCCACCTGGGAGCAGCGGAGCGGCCGGCCGGCACCGCCGCCGCCGCAGAGCCCGCCACCCTTGCCGCCCCGGCTCGGCTGAGCGTCAGCGGGCCGCATCGATCCGCAGGACGGCGTGGTCGACGGTGGCATAGAGCACCCCGTCCAGCCATGCCAAGCCCATGATCCGCCGGACCGCGCGCAGCAGCGGATCGTCCCCCGCACCGACCTGGCCCGCGCCGCCCACGATGCGCTCGACACTGCCGTCCACCCCGATCCGGCGGATGCCCGTCGCATCGGCCACGTACAAGCGGCCTGCGGCGTCCAGCGTCAAGGCGCGCGGCTGGTTGAACCGCACGGATTGCAGGTCGCCATCGTTCGCGCCGGCCTGGCCCGCCGCGCCGGCCAGCACGCGCACCTGGCCCGCCGGACTCACGGTGCGGATCACGTGGTCGAACCCGGCGGAATAGACCGTGCCGGCCTCGTTGACCGCCAACGCAGCGGACTGGAACCCGGAGGCCAGCACCTCGCGGGTGCCGTCGGCCCGCAGGCGGTCCAGCGTGGCGCCACCCCCGCTGGCGAAGTACAGGGAGCCATCGCGGCCGGCGGCGAGCACCGGGGACCACACCGGGAGCAGCGAACGCACGACAGTTCCTTCGATCTCCACCAGGTCGTAGAGGCTGTTGGTGAAGACGCGGCTGGCGTAGACGTCGCCCTGGGGCGATGCCGCCAACGCGGTCACGCTGCGGCCCAGGGTCTGGAAGCTCCCTGTCGCCGGCGTGCCGGCTTCGCCGGTGAAGGTCAAGGTGCTGACCTGGCCGCTGCGCGTCACGCGGCGGACGCGCGCATTGCCGCTGTCCGCGACGAGGAAGGAGCCATCCGGCAGCGCCGCGATGCTCGCCGGTGCGTGGAAGCGCGCGGCGGCACCGCCCCCGTCCACCAGGCCGATGCCGGCGCCGCCGGCCACGGTGGTCACCAGGCCGCGATCGTCGATCTGCCGGATCGCGTGGTTCTGCGTATCGGCCACGAGGATGCGCCCGCCGATGCCGACAGCGACGCCTTCCGGATGGTTGAACCGTGCAGCCGCGCCTGGCCCATCCGCACTGCCGCGCCCGAGCGGCCCGTTCTCGCCGGCGATCACGCGCGACTCGCCCGCCAGGTCAATGCGCAGGATGCTGTTGTGGACGTCGTTGACGCTCGGCACCGGCGCGAACACGCCGCTCGATGCGACGAGGACCTCGCCGGAACCGAGCGCGGCAATGCCCATCGGCATGGGCACTTCCACCACGCCCTGCGGCCTGGCACCCCACGGCAGGGCACGCGCCAGCGAATCGAAGCGGCGCAGGCGTCCCACCGAGGTGGAGCCGGCGGCGTCGAATTCCGACACCACGACGTTGCCCGCACCGTCGACCGCGATGCCGTTCAAGATGGTGAAGCGCGCCGCTGTTCCATCCGCGACGACGAAGCCGCTCTGGCCCAATTGCCCCGCGAAGGTGGTGACCTGGCCGTCCGTGCGGACGCGCCGGATCGCCCCGCTGCGATCGGCCACCAGCAGGGTCCCGTCCGCATGGAAGGCGAGCGAACGCGGCGCATCGAAGCGCGCTGCCGCCCCGGTGCCGTCCACGGCGCCGCGCTGCCCGGCGGAACCCGCCAACGTGAAGACCGTTCCGTCGATGGCGATCCGGCGAATGGTGTGATTGCCGGTGTCCGCAACGAACAGCTCGCCTTGCGCACTGCGCACGATGCCGGAAGGCGACGAGAACCGCGCGCTGGTGGCGGCGCCGTCGGCCGCACCCGCCTGTCCGGCGGCGCCGGCGAGCGTCGAGACCGCGCCATCCGGAGCGATGCGCCGGATGGTGTGGTTGCCGGTGTCCGCCACGAAGATGGTGCCGTCCGGCGCCTGCGCGGCCGCGCGAGGACCGTTGAACTGCGCCGCCGTGCCGATGCCGTCCGCCGTCCCCGCGGACTGCAGGGAGCCTGCCAGCAGTGTGATCTGCGCGGCCGGAGGTGGGTTCTCGCCGGGGCTGCCGCCGCCCCCACCGCAAGCCACGAGGGCCGCGGCCATGAGCCATGGCGCCGCAACGCGCCAACGAAGAAGGAGGGTCTGGATCTGCATGGGACGTCTCGTCTGGATCGGTCGCAGCAAAATTAGCATGGCACCTCCCCGGGAGATGACACACGGACGCATCGCACCGGTAAAGAATCGAAAAAGGGCGCGACGGGTTGCCCGGCCGTGGCAGCCCGACTATGCTGGCGCGCACCAAGAAAGCCCGCATGACCATCACGGCCGCGCCGATCGACATCCCTGCCGAGGAAGAACAGCGCATCCGTCGGCTGGTGCGGGAAGAGCAGTTCTCGCTCATCTTCCGCACCAACCGCAACTCCAACGTGGTGGCGATCTCCATGGCCCTGGTGCTGTGGATGTACATGTACTTCCGGCTCGGCAATTCGTGGGCGCTGGTGTGGGGCGGCGCCATGCACTTCACGCAGCTCGTGCGCTCCTTCTGGGTTGGCCGCTACTTCCGCGATCCCTCGGTGGTGCACGACCCGGGTTGGGTGCGCGGCTACCTGCTGCGGCTGGGCATCAACGGCGCGATCTGGGGCGCTGCGCCACTGGTGATGTTCGATGCGAACGACATGGCCGGGCTGGCGCTCGTCACCGTGAGCGTGCTGGCCATCCACAGCGGCGGCCAGACCTGGGTGGCGCCGGTGCGCGGCGCCATCCTCGCCTTCTGCCTGCCCATCATCGTGCAGCTGTGCATCGCGCTCGCGTTGCACGACAGCGCCACGCTGCGGGTCGCGGCCGTCCTGGCGTTCCTCTATCTCTACCTGAGCATGCGCTTCGCGCTGCAGCACAACCAGATGCTGGCGGACTCGCTGCACGCGCACTTCCTGAACGCGGCATTGAACGCACGCCTGTCGGAACAGCTGGCGGTGGTGGAACTCGCCAGCACCGAAAAATCCCGCTTCTTCGCCGCCGCCAGCCACGACCTGCGGCAGCCCATGCATGCCATCGCCCTCTTCAGCGCGGCGCTGGAGCACGACCTGCGCGGAACGCCACAGCACGAGAGCGCTTCGCGTTCGCTCGACGCGGTGCGCGCACTCAGCGAATCGCTCGACGCGATGCTGGACGTGTCGAAGCTCGACGCCGGCGTCGTGCAGGTGCTGGAAGCCGGCGTGCCGTTGCAGCACGTGTTCCAGCGGTTGAATGCGCTGTTCGCCCCGCAGGCCAACGAGAAAGGCCTGCACCTGCGCTTCCGCTCGACCACGGCCGTCGTGCTGACCGACGAACGCCACCTCGAGCGCATGCTGGCCAACCTGGTCAGCAACGCCATCAAGTACACCGCGCGCGGCGGCGTGCTGGTGGCCGCCCGGCCGCGCGGCGCGGGCCTGGCGATCGAGGTCTGGGACACGGGCATGGGCGTGCCGGCCGGCCAGCACGAACGCATCTTCGAAGAGTTCTTCCAGTTGGGGAATCCTGGCCGCGACCGCTCGCAGGGCCTGGGCATCGGCCTGGCCGTGGTGCGCCGGCTCTCGGCGCTGCTCGGGTTGCCGGTCCGCCTGCAGTCCACCCCGGGGCGCGGCAGCGTGTTTCGCATCGAAGTGCCCGCCGGCAAGGCGCTCGCCGCGAGCACGGTGCCGGCGGCGGCACGACTGCCGGCCGCGGCGCCCGTCACGCCGCTCGCCCTGCCCTCCTGCGTGCTCGTCCTGGATGACGAGGACGACATCCTGGCGGCGGTGCGCAGCGTGCTGTCCGGCCACCGCATCGAGGTGCTCACGGCGTCCGATTGCCAGCAGGCGCTTGCCTTGCTGCAGGATCCACGCTGGGCCGGGCGCATCGACGCATTCCTGTGCGACTGGCGCCTGGGCAGCGGCACGAGCGGCCTGGAGTTCGCGAGCAGCCTCGGGCCCGAGCACGGCATCCACGTGGCGACCGTCATGGTGACCGGCGAGACCGGTCCCGAGGCCTTGCGGCAGGTCCGCGAGTCGGGCCTGCCGACCGTGTTCAAGCCGGTCAGCGCGCCGCGGCTGCTGGAGGCCCTCTCTTCGGCTTGCCGGCCGCAACCGGCATAGCATCCTTCACTGCGTCACGCGCAGGTAGAACGGCCGGTACAGCGTCTCGTCGCTGAACGCCGACGGGTCGGCCACGAAGGCATCCACCAGCCCGCCGCGCAGCTTGATCCACACCAGGCGCGCTGCCGCATCGTAGAAGTAGGCGTCGCCCGGCTGGGCCAGCAGGTCCGCGCGCGTGTTGCGGGCCGTGAAGCGCCGGGTGGAGCCGGCGGGCACGGCGGCGATCTGCCCGTTGCTGATTGGCCCCGTGATCGGCGCGCTGGCGTAGCCGGGGAAGGTCGTCGCGAACACGTTGGCCGCCGCGCCATGGAACTCGACCGCCAACACGACCTCTTGCGCGGCCGTGTGCATGTTGCCGATGGTCATGCGCACGTCGGTCAGCGGGCCCTGTGCATTGGCGATGGTGCTCACGGCGTTGCGGTAGCCCGGGAAGGTCAGCACGAAGATGCCGTTCTCGCGCATCGCGAAGTGGCGCATGTTAGGCAGCAGCGTGCCGGCGGCGGCGGCGGGGGCGACACCCGCCACCGACCAGGTGCCGAGCACGGCGTCGGGGTTCGCAGGGTCGCGCCGCGATACCGCCAGTGCCATGAGTGGATAGGCATCGTCGTTGTTGCGGTCCAGCACGAAGAATTCGGCGCCGAAGTACTGGCCGCTGCAGCTCTGGCCGTTCTGCCCCGCCGGCGGGACCGCCACGCAGCCGCCGCCCGCCGTGAAGAACGGCAGGTCGTACACCCAGTTGTTGCCCGCCGGGCCGAACAGGCCCTCGTAGTCGACAACGGCACCGGCGAAGACGAAGTTGTTGAAGGCCGGCACCGAGCGCCGGCCGGGCGCGGCGTTGATCAGGACGTTGGCCTGGTTCTGCGCCAGGCTGCGCTCCACCGGCCGCAGGTAGTAGTCGTCGTTGGCGAAGGCGCCGGTGGGCACGGAGCCGGAGGCGGTGTTCAACGGGTAGTCCACGAACGGGAAGTTGATGATGGTGTTCTGCCGCATGGCGACCCCGCCGTGGTAACTGGCGAACGCGGCCGGCGGCTCCACCGTGCGCACCCCGCGGAACGCCGCGTGCGGTGCATTCGCCGAAGTGGCCAGCGTCTGCCAGGTGTTGGCGTTGTTCAGGCTGGTGCCGACCACGAGCGAGCGGCGGATGTGGCTGAGCGCCGTGGAGCCGATGAAGAACTTGCTGGTGTTGTCGGCCGAGACCCATTCCTCGTAGCTGGCGCCGTTGACACGGTTCCAGATGCCCTCGCGGTTCTTGTAGGTGGTGATGCGGCGCAAGGCGAAGGGGACGACCGGGTTGGTGTCGCTCGCGGGCAGCGTGTTGGCCGTCGGCTGGTACAGCAGGCCTTCGATGGCGCCGTGCGGCGGCGTGGTCACCGGCGGCTCGTCGAAGTGCACCCCGGCGAGATTGACCGAATGCGCGACGTTGTCGTCGAACACGCCGAACGGCGTGTGCCGCGGACGCATCTGCGCGTTCAAGCTGTCCGGGTGGCCGATCGGGTTGCGCGGGAAAGCCAGCCAGTAGCCGTTGCCGTCGATGTCCGCCACGGCGTTGCGGCGAACGGTGTTGTCCGGGTGGGTGAGCCACATGCCGCTCGGGCCGCCGCGGCCGGTGGCGTTGGGAATGTCGTGGTTCAGGAAGGCGCGGCCCGGCAGCGGGCCGCGCACCTGCAGCACCAGGTTGTCCTCGATCACGTTGCGGCGCTCGTTCGCGTCCTCCAGGAAGATCGCATGACCGCGGATGTCGTGGCAGATGTTGTTGCGGACTTCGACGCCGTTGGTGCCGTGGATGGTGATGCAGCGGTTGCGCGACTCGCTGATCACCGAATGGCGCAGCACGTTGCCCGTGGCGTCGCCGGTGGCGATCCCGCTGGCGTAGCTGAGCATGTGCCAGTGGAAGCCGTAGCGGCCGGACAGGCCGGCCTGGCCGACGCGGCGGAAGTGCACGCCATCGACGACGACGCGGGAGGCCGAACCCATGACCATGGTGTGGGCGCCGAAGCCCTGCTGTTGCCAGGGAAGGTCGTCCGCACCCTGGATCACGATGCCGCGCGTGAGGTTGCCGACCTCGGCACGCTGGTCGATCGCAGCCGGTGCGGGTGAAGCCGGTGGCACGTAGCCGGCGGGAGCCAGCGACAGGCCGGCCGGTGTGCCGGGCGCCGGGTACTGCAGGCGGCCCCAGCGTGGCGCGCTGGTGCCCCCGGTCAGGTGCAGCGTCGAGCCGCCTGCCGACGTGGAGCCGAGCAGCCGGCGATCGGTCTGCGCGATGCCGTAGAAGTCGGTCGGCGCGACGACGACCATGTCGCCGCTGGCCCAATCCGCCATGGGCTGCGCGAGTTGCAGCGCGGTGGCGCCGCCCGCCGCATGATCGGCCAGCTTCGTCCATGGGGCGGCGGGGCGCCGGCCGTACAGCGCGAGGCGACCGTTGCTCACCAGCAGGGCGCGCGTGCCCATGCCGGGGATGACGTTGGTGGCGGTGTTCGTGTCGGTCAGCGTGATCACCGCGTTGTTCTGGAACGGCTGCGCCGCCGAGCCGATCTCGAGGGCGCCGCCGCTCACGTGGATCCACGCGCTGGTCAGCGCGCGGGGTGCCGTGTCGGCAAACGTCAGCGTGCCGCGGATCGTGAGGCCGCCCAAGGCCGGCGGATTGGTGTCCAGGCGCACGCAGCGGCCGACGGGGATGTCCACCGCGGCGCCCGCGCCGGGCAGTGCGCCGCCCCAGGTCGCGGGATTGGACCAGTCGTCGCAAGCGGGTGCCGGTGGCGCGGCCGCACCGACACAGGATGGGGTCCCGGTCACGGTCCACATGCCGTTGCCGCAGGAGAACTGCGCGGCGCCGGTCGCCGGGCCGACGTTGTCGAAAAGCTGAGCCAGGCCGCCGCTGGCGGCGAACGTCGCCGAACCACTGCAGGCGTTGGCGCCGACGGTCCAGTGGAGGGTCTGGCCGGCGCACGGTGCGGGTGCGGGTGCTGGTGCGGGTGCGGGTGCTGGTGCGGGTGCTGGTGCGGGTGCTGGTGCGGGTGCGGGTGCAGGTCCCGGCGCAGGTGCAGGAGCTGGTGGCGGAGCAGACCCCGGAGCGGGAGCGGGTGCAGGCACTGGAGAAGGTGCAGGCGCTGGCATCGGCGCGGCTCCGGGCGCCGAAACAGGCGCTGGCGCTGGCGCCGGCCCAGCCACGGCGGGCGGAGCGGGAGCGGGTGGAGGTGCTGCCGGCGCCGAGATCGGCGCGGGCGCCGGCAAGGGTGCGGGCGGGGGTGCCACGGCGGAAACCGAGGGCGTGGCGGTATCGCCGCCGCCGCCGCCGCAAGCGGTCAGCACTGCGAGCGCAAGAAGCTGGATCGGCCAGGCGAACAGGCGCGGGCCGGAGAGATCAGGTCGAGTCTTCACTTCGTTTCATCCTTGCGCGGTCACCACAGCTTGGCCGCCGTGGTGCAAACGCTGCCTTGGGGTTGGAGTGCGCAAGCGGCCCGCACCAGGTCGCACATGCGCCCGTCGGCTCGCACCAGTTGCCGGTACACGTCACCGGGCACCGCGCCGGCGCCTGCGACGAACACCACGGCGGCCTCCGGCGCGCTGCTCGCCTGCGTCTGCGCGGAAGCACCCGTGGCCACGCAGGTGCTTTCGGCCATGGCGCGCTGGCAGCGCGCGTACGCGCGGAGCGCAGCCGGGTCTTCCAGGACCGGCGCCGCCGCCTGGCTGGTCCGCAGGCCCAGCGCGACGACCGCCGAGGCCGTCAACATCAGGCCGACGCGAAAAGCCATCACCCGGCCCGGCGGCCGAACCATGCGGCCAACGCGAGGAACAGCGACCGCGGCCGGCGCGGCGCCTCGTGGTGGCCGGACGCTTGCCTCAGCGCCTGCTCGAGCGCGGGTCGCATGATCCCGGCCACTTCGCCGTACAGGGCGATCCAGGCTTGCCGCGTTTCCGCGGTGAAGTCCGAGCCCAGGCCCTGCTCCAGCGTATGGATCAAGGCCGTGCCAACGTCGTCGAAGTGTTCCGGACGCACGCCGTAGCCCGCGTGCCGCTTTGCCAATTCCTGCAAAGGCCCGCGCAGGGCGTCGAGGTTGCGCGCCGCGCCGACTGCCGTGCCGATGGTGTGCATCAGTTTCCGGCCCTGCGCGTGCAGGTCGTTCTGGAACAGCGGCCGCACGGCAGGCCGCAGCTCGAACAGCCGCTGGTAGAAGATGGCGGCCGCGGCGTCGCTGATCGGCAGCACGGCGGCGAAAGATCGGTTGATGGCCTGGATCTGCGTTTCGTTCATGGAGCCTCCGTCGATGGGTGCCCCGACCTTAGGGACCGCGAGGCGTCGCCGGAATTGCACAAGGTCATGTGCGATCTCGCGCCCGGCACGGGGTGAAGGCATGCCGGGCATGCCGAAAGTCACTGCCTTTCGGCACCTGCGCGCGTCGCGCCGCCCTGCCAAAGTGGCTCCGGCCGGTGATCAGGCGCCTTGTGGAGGCCGCCACGCACCGGCACAATCCGGAGCCAACATGGCCAGCACCCAGATCGACGCCGACACCTACCTGCTCGCCCAGAGCCTGCGCAGGAAGAGCGGCGTGCTGATCGTCGATGACCACGAGCTGGTGCGGCTCGGCCTGCGCGCGCTGCTGCATGCGCGCTTTGCGCCCACGCACACCCAGCTGCACGTCTTCGAGGTGCGTTCCCTGACGTCGGCGATGGAGGTCTACGGCCTCAACCGCGACAGCATCGCGCTGGTGTTCCTGGACCTGAACCTGCCCGATTCCGACGGCCTGCCGGGACTCGCGCAGTTCATGCGCAAATTCCCCAAGGCGCGCGTCGCGGTGCTCTCCGGCATGTCGGACCCGGCGACCGTGGACCAGGCGATCTCGCTCGGTGCCGATGCTTTCCTGCGCAAGTCGGCCGACCTGGACGACGTGATCGCCTACCTGGAATCACGCGGCGTGTTCCCGACCCAAGCCGCGGTGCCCGCTGCGCCGCGCAACGAGGCCACGCCGATGGCGGGGCTCACGCAGCGGCAGGTGCAGGTGCTCGGCCTGGTGCTCCAGGGCAAGTCGAACCGCGAGATCGCCGATGCGAGCGAGCTGACCGAAGGCACGGTCAAGAACCACGTCTCGACCATCCTGCTGCACTTCGGCGCCAAGTCGCGCTCGCAGTTGATCAGCGCACTGCGGCAACAGGAGGCCGCTGCAGCCGGCGCCAGGGCGCAGTAGAGTACGCATCGCCCACTTCCGGGTCTCGAGGAACAAGACGATGAAGAAACTGGCCCATTGGTCCTGCGCCTTCGCCTCCGCGCTGGCGCTGCTTGCCACCACCCTGCCCGCCACCGCCCAGGTGCCGATGCAGAAAACCCAAGCGCCCGGCTTCCACCGCATGATGGTCGGCGACATCGAAGTGACCGTCATCTCCGATGGCACGATCCGCCTGCCGGTGCTGCAGCTGCTGCGCGGCGACCGCGCGAAGATCGCCGATGCGCTCAAGCGCGGCTTCCTGGGCGAGCAGGTCGAGACGTCGGTGAACGCCTTCCTGATCAACACCGGCTCCAAGCTGGTGCTGGTGGACACCGGCGCCGGCCAACTGTTCGGGCCAACGGTGGGCCAGCTCGTCACCAACCTGCGCGCCGCCGGGTACACACCGGAGCAGGTCGACGAGATCTACATCACGCACCTGCATGGCGATCACGTCGGCGGTGTCGTGGCCACCAACGCGCGTGTCTTCCCGAACGCAACGCTGCGCATGGACAAGCGAGAGTCGGACTTCTGGCTGAGCGAGGCCAACATGGCCGCCGCGCCGGAGGCGGCCAAGCAGTTCTTCCAGGGCGCCATGCTGACCACGAAGCCGTACCTCCAGGCCGGCAAGATGCGACCGTTCGAAGGCGCGACCGAGCTCGTCCCCGGCGTGCGGGCCGTGTCCACCTACGGGCACACGCCCGGCCACACGATCTACACCGTGGAGAGCAAGGGCGAGAAGCTGGTGCTGTGGGGCGACCTGATGCACGTGGCCGCGGTGCAGTTCGAGGACCCGAGCGTCGTCATCCAGTTCGATTCCGACAACGCCGCGGCGATGCGGCAGCGCGTGGCGGCTTATGAAGAGGCTGCGAAGAATGGGTGGATGGTGGGGGCGGCGCATCTGTCGTTCCCTGGGGTGGGGAGGTTGCGCAGCAATGGGAGTGGGGGGTATACGTTCCTGCCGTTGAACTATTCGACGTTGAAGTAGCCGCGCGAGCGTAAGCGAGCGTGTGTCATCCCCGCGGAGGCGGGGATCCAGAGCTTCCATCTTCCTTTTGCACGCCACCTTGGGTGGCGGCTTCGCTGCGATGTTCGCATGCGGCCCGATGGGCGGGGCATCAAACTGAGCATAGTCCGCTGCTGTCTTGACCGCCATTTTCGGCTGGGCGGCAGCAGTTTTCGAGGCCAGCATTGATCAACTCTGAGCCAGGTCAGAGCGTCAATCAAAGTGAAGCAAGCTCCGCGTTCGTGTTGACTAGCTTGTTAGCCGCGCCGTGGCTCACCATGGAGGGCCCTCAAGCACTTGCGCTCCGTCGACGCACCACTCGAAGCCAAGGACCGGGCCTTTGATGAGAGTCGACTTCCGGCCGAGAATTTCACGAGCGCGAGCTGGGCGCTGCGGTTCTTCATCGTCATCCGGCGCGGCGAGTACCGCTTTCTCGGCCTCGTCGATGAGACACCAGTACTGCCAGAAGTCGTCGTAGATGTCGGCCGAGTAGTAGAGGGCTGCCTTCGCACACACCTTGCAACGCGCGAAAGCGACATTTTCGTGCTCGTATGGCCCCGTGAGGCGCTGCACTTCCTCGAACGGAGTGACTTCGGGCAGTTTCTTTGCTGGCTCGCACATGCAGCCGGCACCCAGGGTGTCCTTGGACTTGGATAGGCCTAGCATTTGATTTCAGCGGCTAACGTAGAAGTGACCGGCGACCATGGATAGGCCAGAGCCGCGCAGCGGCGGGACGCCCTTGGGCGTCCGTGTCGACTGCCATGTTAAGTCTCACTTAGAGCTGCCGAGATGAAGTCTTTGGCCGCCCCGACTCTCTCCGGAACGCCCTCGACACGGAACTTGCGAAATAGCCCCTTGGGGACATATCGCTGTGCCCAGACCTCGCCCTGCTCGCTCCCACGTTGACAGGCCATCACGACAATTGCATCCCACTTCTTTCCATCCGCAAGAGTGATACGACTATCGATGGCGAGTGCACAGCGGATGGCTTCCGGGGCCTGGGCTTTGATTACCTGGCATGCCAGCTCCATGGGATCCTCACCACGCTCGTTGAACAGGATCATCAACTTGCCGGTATCGTCCAATAAGAGAGGGTGTAGCGGACTGCCGGCGGCTTCGACCTGGGTCACGCCCTGATCAAGCGCGCGCTCGACCAACTGGGCCAACGTCAGAGGAAGATTGGTGTTTGCAGACATGGCCTCTCCGCCGTGAGGTTTAACGTCATCTAGACCGCGAAAGAACCGACCACGAGTGGCCACAACGTTCCGTAGGTAGAGTCTTGTGGATAGATGTGGATTCCATATCTATCCATTCGCGAATGTCGACATCCAGCCATTTTGCAGCACCCCGGCGCCCGTCGCGACCCCCTTCCGAGTGATACAACCTCGCCCCCTTCGCCCCATCCCCCACGCGCCCGCGGCGATTTCAGTTCCTGCGGTACCGGCCTCAGGCCGCACATCGCAGCGAAGCCGGAGCGAGCCGCAGGCGTAGCACAGGCCGCCACAGTATGAGCTGCGGGTGGGTGGGGGATGGGGCGAAGGTGCCAACTAAGGTGGCGCGCAAAAGGAAGTCTGGGAACCTCTGGATCCCAGCCTTCGCTGGGATGACAGCCATTCTTTCCCTCGCCTCCGCCTTCGCGGGGATGACGACAGACAAAAAAAGGGCCGCGCAAGCGGCCCTTCGTCATGCGCGCGAAGCGCTTACTTCTTGTCCCCGCCCGGCACCTTCCCCTCCACGCCCTTGACGTAGAAGTTGATGCCGCCCAGGAACTTGTCGTCGGCGACGGCGTCCTTGGCCAGGACTTCCTTGCCGGTGTTGTTGGCGATCGGGCCCTTCCAGATGTTGAAGGTGCCATCCTTCAGGCCGGCCTTGATCTCGTCGATGCGCTTCTTGGTGTCGTCCGGCACGTCGGCGGCCACCGAGACCATGTCGATCGCGCCTTCCTTCACGCCCCACCAGCTCTGGCCGGTCGTCCACTTGCCTTCCAGCGCTTCGCGCGTGGCCTTGATGTAGTACGGCGCCCAGTTGATGATGGCGGAACCCAGGTGCGCCTTCGGGCCGTAGGCCGTCATGTCGCTGTCCCAGCCGAAGGCGCGCTTGCCCATCTTCTCCGCCGTCTGCAGCACGGCCGACGAGTCGGTGTTCTGCATCAGCACGTCGGCGCCGCCGTTGATGAGGGCCGTGGCCGCTTCGGTTTCCTTTGGCGGATTGAACCAGTCGCCGACCCACACGACCTTGGTCTTGATCTTCGGGTTCACCGACTGCGCGCCCAGCGTGAAGCTGTTGATGTTGCGCACGACTTCGGGAATCGGGATCGAGCCCACCACGCCGAGCGTGTTGGTCTTGGTCATCTTGCCGGCGATCACGCCGGCCATGTACGCGCCTTCGTAGGTGCGGCTGTCGTAGGTGCGCAGGTTCTCGGAGGTCTTGTAGCCGGTGGCGTGCTCGAACTTCACGTCCTTGCTGTCGCCGGCCACTTTCAGCATCGGCTCCATGTAGCCGAAGGTCGTGCCGAAGATCAGCTTGTTGCCCTGGCCCACCATGTCGCGGATCACGCGCTCGGCGTCGGCCGACTCGGGCACCTTCTCGACGAAGCTGGTGACGATCTTGTCGCCGAATTCCTTCTCGATCGCCTTGCGGCCGTTGTCGTGGGCGAAGGTCCAGCCGCCGTCACCCACCGGGCCGACATAGGCGAAAGCGATCTTCAGCGGCGCCGGCTTGGGCGCGGGCGCTGGGGCGGCCACGGGCGTGGGAGCCGGGGCAGCCGCGGGGGCCGGCGGCGGTTCCTGCTTGCCGCAGGCCGCCAGGCCGGCGACCGCGGCGGTCAGGGCTGCGACGCGGATCAGCGAGCGTTTCTTCAGGTCGGTCATGGAGGATTCCTTCTGTCGGGAAGTGGAGGTGGCGGAAAAAAGGGAATTATGTCCCCGGATAGAAAGGCTTTCCAAGCGAGGCCGGCATGTTGACCCGGATCCAGGCGGGATTGCGGGAGATCAGCGCCAGCACCACGATGGTGGCGACGTAAGGCAGCATGTTGAGGAATTCGCTGGGCACATCGACGCCGGTGCCCTGCAGGTGGAACTGCAGCATGGTGACGCCGCCGAACAGGTAAGCCCCCAGCAGCACGCGCGCCGGCCGCCAGGTGGCGAAGGTGGTGAGCGCCAGGGCGATCCAGCCCTTGCCGGCCACCATGCCCTCGACCCAGAGCGGCGTGTAGACGATGGCCAGGTAGGCGCCCGACAGGCCGCACAGGGCGCCGCCGGCAACGACGGCCAGCAGCCGGATGCGCCGCACCGGGTAGCCGAGCGCATGGGCGGATTCCGGGGATTCACCCACCGAGCGCAGGACCAGCCCCGCGCGCGTCCGGTACAGGAACCAGATCAGCCCGGCCACCGCCGCGATCGTCAGATAGACGATGGGGTGCTGTCGGAACAGCGCCGGGCCCACGAGGGGGATGTCGCCCAGCACCGGGAAGGCATAGCTCGCCCGCTCCGGCAGCTTCTCCTGCACGTACTTGATGCCGGCGAATGCGGAGAAGCCGGCGCCGAACAGGCTGAGCGCCAGGCCCGTGGCGTACTGGTTGGTGTTCAGCCAGATCACCAGCAGGCCGAAGATCGCCGCCAGCAGCGCGCCGGCGCCCATGCCAGCCGCGAACCCGACCCAGTCACTGCCGGAGTGGATGACGGCCGCAAAACCGGCGATGGCGGAGCACAGCATGATGCCCTCCGCGCCCAGGTTGACGATGCCGGCCTTTTCGTTGATCAGCAAGCCCAAAGCGGCGAGCGCGAGGACGGTGCCCGCGTTGAGCGTGGAGGCGAAGAGGAGTGCGTAGGATTCCATCAGGCGCTCCTGGCTCCGCGCAGCATGAACCGGATGCGGTACGCCATGAGCGTGTCGCAGGCCAGCAAGGTGAAGAGCAGCAGCCCCTGGAACACACCCGTCAGCGATTTCGGCAGACCCAGGCGCGACTGGGCGAGTTCACCGCCGATGTAGAACATGCTCATGAGGATCGCCGAGAAGATCATGCCGACCGGGTGCAGCCGGCCGACGAAGGCCACGATGATGGCGGCGAAGCCGTAGCCCGCCGGTACGTAGGGCGTCAACTGGCCGATCGGACCGGCAACCTCCAGCCCGCCCGCCAGACCGGCCGCCCCGCCGGAGATCAGCAGCGCCGTCCACAAGGCCCGGCGCGACGAGAAGCCCGCATAGCGCGCCGCCGCCGGCGCCAGCCCGCCCACCTGCTGCGCGAATCCGGCACGGGTGCGGAACAGGTAGATCCAGAGCGCGCCCGCGGCGAGCAAGGCGAGCACCAGCCCGATGGTCACCCGCGAGCCCTTCATCAGCTTGGGCACCTGCGTCACCGCTTCGAAGGTCTTGGTCTGCGGGAAGTTGTAGCCGCCCGGGTCCTTCCAGGGCCCGAACACCATGTAGTTGAGGATCAGCGTGGCCACGTACACCAGCATCAGGCTGACCAGGATCTCGTTGGCGTTGAACTTGTCACGCAGCAGCGCGGTGAGCCCGGCCCAGGCCATGCCGCCCAGGATCCCGGCGAACAGGATCGCCACCACGATGAACCGGCTGGTGTCCTTGCCCGCCAGCAGCGCCACCCCACCGGCGGCCAGCGCGCCGATCACGAACTGGCCCTCGGCGCCGATGTTCCAGACGTTGGAACGGAAGCACACGGCCAGCCCCAGCGCGATCAGCAGCAGCGGCGTGGCTTTCACCATCAGCTCGCCCAGGCGGTAGGGCGAGCTGATCGGCTCCCAGAAGAAGATCTGCAGGCCCTTGACCGGGTCCTTGCCCAAGGCGGCGAAGAGGATGGTGCCGAGGACGACCGTGATGACCAGGGCGAGCAGCGGCGAGGCGATGCTCCAGAACTGCGAGGCTTGCGGGCGTGGCTCGAGCTTAAGCATGCTGGTCTTGCTCCCTCTCCCTCTGGGAAAGGGCTGGGGTGAGGGCTGGCGGCTTGTCGTGATCTGTGCCCCACAGCCCGCTCATCCATTCCCCGATCTGCGGCACGGTCGCTTTCGCCCTGTCCACCGACGGCGACAGCCGCCCCTTGGCGACCACATGCAGCCGATCGCAGACCTCGAACAGTTCCTCCAGCTCCTCGCTGACCACCAGCACCGCGCAGCCGGCGTCCCGTAAGGCGAGGATCGCGCCGCGGATCTGCGCGGCGGCGCCCACGTCCACCCCCCAGGTCGGCTGCGAAATGATCAGCAGCTTGGGGTTGGCATCGATCTCGCGGCCCACGATGAACTTCTGCAGGTTGCCGCCAGAGAGCGACTTGGCGGCCGCGTTCGGGCCGCCGGCCTTGACGTTGAAGCGGGCGATGATGCTCTCGGCCTGCGCCCGCAAATCCTTCACGCGGATCCAGCCGCCGCGGCCGACCGCATCGCCGCGCGTCAGCAGCAGGTTGTGCGCGAGGCCCAGGGTGGGCACCGCGCCGCGCCCCAGCCGCTCCTCCGGCACGAAGTGCAGGCCGCGCGCGCGGCGTGCGGTGGGACCGAGCTTGCCCACGGGCTGCGCATCGACCTGGATCATGTCCGCGGCCGCGCGCGTGTCTTCGCCCGAGAGCGCGTAGAGCAACTCGCGCTGGCCGTTGCCGGAGACGCCGGCGATGCCCACCACCTCGCCCGCGCGCACATCCAGCGAGACGGCGTCGAGGTCGACCCCGAACTGGTCTTCGCGCGGCAAGGTGAGGGCCTGCACGCGCAGCACCACCTCGCCCGGGGTGCGCTCGCGGTGTTCCAGCGCCGGCGGTTCGGCACCGATCATCAGGCGCGACAGCGACGCATTGCTTTCCTGGCGTGGATCGCAGACCCCGGTGACCTTGCCGCCACGCAGCACGGTGCAGGCCGTGCACAGCTCACGGATCTCGTGCAGCTTGTGGCTGATGTAGAGGATGCTGCAGCCCTCGGCCGCCAGCATCTTCAGCACCACGAAGAGTTTTTCGACCGCCTGCGGCGTCAGCACCGAGGTTGGTTCGTCGAGGATCAGCAGCTTGGGGTTGGTGAGCAGCGCGCGGATGATCTCGACGCGCTGCATCTCGCCCACCGACAGCGTGTGCACGGGGCGCGACGGGTCGACGTCGAGGCCGTACTCCCGCGCTTTCGCGGTGATGCTCTGCGTCACCTGCGCCAGCGTGAGGCTCTTGTCCAGCCCCAGCCAGACGTTCTCGGCCACGGTGAGCGTGTCGAACAGGCTGAAGTGCTGGAACACCATGCTGATGCCCAGCGCGCGCGCCTCCTGCGGATTGCGGATGTGCACCGGCTGGCCGTTGAACAGCACGCTGCCCTCGTCGGGCTTGACGGTGCCGTAGATGATCTTCATCAGCGTGGACTTGCCGGCGCCGTTCTCGCCCAGCACGGCGTGCGTCTCCCCGGGCTGCACCGTCAATGAGACGTCGCCGTTGGCCACGACGGCGGGATAGCGCTTGGTGATGTGCGCCAGCTGCAGGCGGGGGGCGCTCATCGTTCCTGGGCCAATCCGGCGGCCACGGCTTTCACGCGCTCGCGCAGCCAGCGCGCCGAGACCGAGGTATGCGTACGTTCATGCCAGAGCTGGTAGTAGAGCAATTGCGGGAAGTCGACGGGGCATTCGAGGATCTTGACCGGCAACCGGTCGGTGAACCGGTCGCAGAATTGCCGGCCCGTGGTGAGTACCAGCAAGCTCGATGCCACCATCTGCGGGATCACGCCGAAATGCGGGCAGCGGGCCGTGATGTTGCGGCGCAAGCCCAGCTCTTCCAGGTGTTCGTCGATCACGCCGCGGCCGCCCGGATGCGTGGGCGTGGGCGCGACGTGCTCGCACTCGAGCCAACTTTCCTGCGTCCACCCGCGCTTGGCGGCCGGGTGGTCGTTGGCCACCAGGCAGACGATCTGGTCGGCCAGCAGCTGGCCCATGTGCAGTTCGCCCGGCGGTTTCAGCCAGTTGCCCACCACCACGTCGACGTCGCCCTGGGCCAGGCGGGCCTGGTAGTCGGAATCGGCCGAGAGCGGATGGATCTCCACCTGCGACTGGGGCGCCAGCTGCTTGATCTGGGAGACGAGCCTCGGCAGGAAGAGCGGGTCGAGGTAGTCGGCGGCCGCGACGCGAAAGGTGATGTTCGACGTCTGCGGCTCGAAGCCGCGGGCCTCGGAGAACAGCATTTCGGCGGCACGGAGGATGCTTGCGCTGGGTTCGATCATGCGCAGCCCGGCGTCGGTGGGCACCATGCCGGCGCCCGAGCGCACCAGCAGGGGGTCCCCGGCGAGTTCGCGCAGGCGCTTGAGCGCGGAGGACACGGCCGGCTGGTGCATGCCCAGCCGGACGCCCGCTCGGGAGACGCTGCGTTCAGTCAGCACGGTATGCAAGACCCTGATCAAGTGGAGGTCTATCTTGTCGAAAAGCGCCTGGTCTCTCATACCTTTGGCTGCATCCCCGTCATACGGCCGCGCATATGCTCGCCTCAGGGTCTCCCCCTAACCTCACGAGCAAACCGCTGGAAAATTCACCCATGGAAGCCAAGACGATCCGATTCATCCGGGGTGGCGAACTGGTCAGTCTGGCCAATGTACCACCCGACCGCACGCTGCTGGAGGTGCTGCGGGAGGACCTGGCCTGTACCGGCACCAAGGAAGGCTGCGGCGAAGGGGACTGCGGCGCCTGCACCGTCGTCCTCGGCGAGGCCCGCCACGGCGAGCTGCAATACCGCGCGATCAACAGCTGCATCCGCCTCGCGCATTCGGTCGACGGCATGGCGCTGTGGACGGTCGAGGACCTGGCCGCGCCCGACGGCACCCTGCATCCCGCGCAGGAAGCGATGGTGCAGTGCCATGGCTCGCAATGCGGCTTCTGCACGCCCGGCTTCGTGATGAGCCTGTTCGGCATGTACCAGAACCGCGTCTGCCGGGGCGAAGCGATCTCGCGCGAAGCTGCGCAGGCCGACCTCTCTGGCAACCTGTGCCGTTGCACCGGCTACCGGCCCATCTTCGATGCCGCCCAAAGCATGGCCAACCTGCCCCCGGCCCGCATCAATGAGACCGAGGTGCTGCTGCAATTGACCGCGCTGGCCGATGGCTACGCGGACGACGCGCGGGGCCCGGCCTACCTGATGCCGCGCAACTTGCCGCAGCTGCTGGCGCAACGCAGCGCCCATCCGCAGGCGCAGATCGTCGCGGGCTGCACCGACGTCGGCCTCTGGGTGACCAAGATGCACAAGCGCTTCCCCCAGGTGCTGGACGTGACGCAGGTCGAGGAACTGCGTCGCGTCGAGGTCTACGAGAACCACGTGGCGATCGGCGCGGCGGCGACGCTGGCCGAAGCGTACGGCGCGCTGGTGGCCGACCGGCCGCAGCTCAAGACCTTCGCCGACCGCTTCGCCGGGCTTCCAGTGCGCAACTCCGGGACGCTGGGCGGGAACGTCGCCAACGGCTCGCCCATCGGCGATTCGATGCCGCTGCTGATCGCGCTGGGTGCCCATGTGGTGCTCATGAGCACGCGCGGGCACCGGCAGATGCCGCTGGAAGACTTCTACACCGGCTACCGCAAGAACGTGCTGGCCGACGATGAAGTGGTGGCGTGGATCCAGGTGCCGCGGCCGGTGCCCGGCGAGTTCCTGCGTGCGTACAAGATCTCCAAGCGCTTCGACGACGACATCTCGGCGGTGTGCCTCGTCGTGAACCTGCGGCTGGACGGCGATGCGGTGGTGCAAGCCGGCGTCGGGGCGGGCGGCGTCGCCGCGACACCCGTGCGCGCGACGCAGGCGGAAGCCGCCCTGCGCGCCCAGCCCTGGACGGCGCAAGCCGCGCAGGCCGCGGCGCAGGCGCTGCGAACGCAGTTCCAGCCGATCAGCGACATGCGCGCCTCCGCGGCCTACCGCGCCGAGGTCCTGGGCAACCTGATGCAGCGCTTCTGGCTGGAGAGCCAGGGCGAGCAGCGCATCAACCTGGAGAGCTTCCGGCTCGACGAGACGGACGAGGCCACCGCATGAACGCCCCCGACAACTTTGTCGCCCGGTCGGCTTCGCAGCCGGCCACGGGCCAGTCGCATCCGCATGAAAGCGCGCGGGCGCAGGTGGCGGGCGCCGCCACCTACATCGACGACATTCCCGAAGTCAAAGGCACGCTCCACGCGGCCCCCATCCTCTCCAGCGTGGCGCACGGCAAGCTGCGCGCCGTGGACGCCCGCACAGCACTGGCCATGCCGGGCGTGCGCGGCGTGGTGCTGGCCGCGGACATCCCGGGCGACCCCTTGCTCGCGACCTTCGTGCACGATGAACCCATCTTCGCCATCGACACCGTGCAGCACATCGGCCAGGTGGTCGGCCTGGTGGTGGCGCGGACCGTCATGGAGGCGCGGCGCGCGGCGCGCCAGGTAAAGCTGGACATCGAAGCCTTGCCCGCCGTTCTCGACGTGCGCGATGCATTGGCCGCGCAAAGCTTCGTGCTGCCACCCGTCACCGTGCGCCGCGGTGAGCCCGAGCGCGGCATCGCGCAGGCCGCCCACCAGCTCACGGGCTCGCTGGAAGTCGGCGGCCAGGAACACTTCTACCTCGAAGGCCAGGTCGGCTACGCGCTGCCGCTGGAGCAGGACCAGTGGTGGATCCATTCCAGCACCCAGCACCCCGGAGAAGTGCAGCACTGGGTCGCGCATGCCCTCGGCCTGGAGAACAGCGCCGTGAAGGTCGAATGCCGGCGCATGGGGGGCGGCTTCGGCGGCAAGGAAACGCAGGCGGGCCACATCGCTGTCTGGGCCGCGCTGGCTGCGCACAAGTTCAAGCGGCCGGTGAAGCTTCGGCTGGATCGCGACGACGATTTTCTGGTGACGGGCAAGCGGCACCCGTTCGCCTACGACTGGCAGGTGGGCTTCGACGCCAACGGCCTCATCACCGGCCTGAAGCTCATGCTCGCGGCCAACTGCGGCTTCAGCGCCGACTTGAGCGGGCCGGTCGCTGACCGCGCAGTCTTCCACGCGGACAACGCGTACTTCCTGAGCGACGTCGAGATCGTTTCTTACCGCTGCAAGACCAACACGCAGAGCCACACGGCCTTCCGCGGCTTCGGCGGGCCGCAGGGCATGATCGCGATCGAGGCGATCCTGGGCGACATCGCGCGGCACCTCGGGCTGGACGCGCTCGATGTGCGCGTGCGCAACCTGTACGGGATCGAAGAGCGCAACACCACGCACTACCAGATGACGGTGGAGGACAACATCCTCGCGCCGTTGCTGTCGCGCCTGGAAACGACTTCAGCTTATCGCGCGCGGCGCCAGCAAATCGCCAAGTGGAATGCCGACAGCCCCGTCATCAAGCGCGGGATGGCGATCACGCCCGTCAAGTTCGGCATCTCCTTCACCGCCACCTTCTTCAACCAGGCCGGGGCGCTGGTGCATGTGTACACCGACGGCAGCGTGCAGGTGAACCACGGCGGCACCGAGATGGGCCAGGGCCTGAACACCAAGGTGGCGCAGGTCGTGGCTGACGAATTGGGTGTTCCTTTCGAGCGCGTGCGCGTGACGGCCGCCGACACCAGCAAGGTGCCCAACGCAAGCGCCACCGCGGCGTCCAGCGGCACCGACCTGAACGGGCGCGCCGCGCAGTTCGCGGCGCGGCAGGTGCGCGATCGCCTGGCCGCGTACGTCGCGGACAAGCAGAACTGCCGGCCCGAACAGGTGCTCTTCGCGCGCGGCCAGGTGAGTGCGCCGGGTGCCGTCATCGCCTGGGACCAGCTGGTCGACGATGCCTACCACTCACGCGTGCAGCTGTGGAGCGACGGCTTCTACAAGACGCCCAAGATCCATTACGACAAGCACACGCTGACCGGGCGGCCGTTCTTCTACTTCGCCTACGGCGCCGCCTGCACCGAGGTCGCCATCGACACGCTGACCGGCGAAAGCCGCGTGCTCAAGGTCGACATCCTCCATGACGCGGGCACCCCGATCAACCCGGCCATCGACATCGGCCAGATCGAAGGCGGCTTCATCCAGGGCATGGGCTGGCTAACCACGGAGCAACTGGTGTGGAACGACCAGGGGCTGCTGACCACCCACGCCCCCAGCACCTACAAGATCCCCGCGGCCGGCGATGTGCCGGAGCACTTCAAGGTGGCGCTCTGGCCGGAAGCCAACCGCGAAGACAACGTGGGGGGCAGCAAGGCGGTGGGCGAGCCGCCTTTCATGCTGGCGATCAGCGTTTGGGAGGCGCTGCGGGACGCGGTCGCGCACCACGAGGGTTCCGCTGTCCGGCTGGACGCGCCGGCGACCGCCGAGAACTTGCTGCGGGCGCTTCGGGCTCGCTCCTAGCCTCCGCCAGCTCCCGCAGCGCGCCCAAGAGATCCGTGGCCGCCCGCTTCTCCGCGGCGTTCCGGGTCTTGCCTATGTAGGGGACCAGGGTGAACTCGCCTTCGTTCAGCACCGAGTCCCACAAGTTGGGTGCCGGCACGCGATCCTTCAGGTCCCGCAGGCTGGCCAGGAAACCTTGCAGCTGCGGCGCGAGACGGCCTTCCACCAGCGCCTCCAGGATCAGGAGTTCGGTGAGTCCGACCACCGTCCAGAACTCGGGCGCCTCGGATGCGGAGCGCTCCATCGCGCCACGCACCAGCTGCACGCGCGCGGCGTCCAGGGTCAACGGCTTGCCGGCAAAGAGCGCCGCGCGCAATTCGCAACTCAAGGCGTTCTTCGCCGGGTAAAACAGGTCGGCCGCCCCCTGGGCAACGGCCAGTTTTTCAGCGGCGTGGTAGTGAGTCGCCGCGCGTCCCAGGGCGCGCAACGCATCGCGCCGCCGCCTGGCCTTGGTTTGGATCATCGTCAACCGCTTGTAGGCCGAACCCAGCAGGCTTTCCCGCTCGCGCGTCCGGTGGATGGCCACCAGCGCCTCAAGGCGCGCGATGCCGTCGAGCGCGGCGGCGACGTCGCCCCGCTTCTCGGCGGCCCGCACGATGTGGTTGGCGAGCTGTTCGGCGGCGCGGAAGCTGGCCGTCCCATCGGCCGCCTGGACCGCGGTGGTGTACCAGCGGACAGCCGACTCCGCGTCCCCGGCCCGCCCATACGCCACGCCGAACGCGTCGGACACCATGCCCATGCCACCCCATCGCGTCCCGAACTGCTTCTCCAGGTACTGCAGGCGGTCGCTTGCAGTCTGCACCGACGTGCGGCCGAACTCGACATCGCTCGCCAGGTTCTCGAGTGCCAGGCACAGTGCTGGCGGGGTGGCGACCGCTGCCAGCACGTCGGCGAGGGGCGGCGTGGGCCGCTGGGCGTCGCCCGTCCCGGCGCGCCATGTCCATTCGGGATCCCCGTAGCACTGGTACGCCGCCCAGGTGTTGCCTGCCGGATTGCACGCATAGGCAGCCTCGCGTGCACGCGCTACCGCGTCCATGAAGCGCGCACCAGCCAGCAGTGCCGAATAGAAGGCGCCAGCGAACTGTTCCGCGGCATCGTCTTCCACTGCCCAGCCGGCGGCGACGACGCAGCGCACGCCAGCGCGGATCAATTCGTCGGAAATGTTGGCCGCGAACGCGGACCGGTCGAACCGCCGCGGCGTTCCACGGAAATCGCGCGCCGCCAGGTGGCAGCAATTGAGGAACACCAGCTCCGGAACCACGCGCAGGGCGCGGATCTCGTTCGCCCCGAGGAAGGTATGCGCGCCCGACAGCACCACCCCCCCTTGCGGACCGGGCTCCCCGTGACCGGCGACGTGGATGATCCGATAGGGCCTTTCGAACAGGGCCGAGATGATGGATTTCGCATCGTTGCGGTCGACGAGATCACGAATCGACGAAGGGGGCAGCACGGTGGCCATGCGGTCACGCACGGCCGCGGCTTCCCGGCGGGCCCCGTCCAGCGGCGGGTAGCGTTCAGGATCGCACTCGGGCTCACCGATGATCAGCACGCTGTCGTCCGCCCCCGCGTCGTTCACGGCGCCCCGGAAGACGTCCGTGCGCAGCTTCCGGATCAGTTTGGAGCGGATGGCCCAAGGAGACTTCTGGTCGGGCCGGCGTGCGTCCGTGGTGTCGAGCATTTCCCAGGGGATGGCGGCCGTCTGATCGTCCAGCTCGATCACCATTTCGCCGCTGCCGGCCAGGTAGGCCTCGATCTCGACGGGCACCAGCAACTGGAACAGCGTGCGCCCGATCTGCGGATCGGTGTTGGCGTCGTTCGAAGCCACGTTCACCAGCTGCCTCAGCAAGGCCGCCTGCGCGTGCTGGCCCGTGACTTCGGCACGCGCACGGGTCGTGTCGAGGCGGTAGTTCAAGCACTGCGTCTCGCCTGGCCCCTTGGCTCCCAGCACACTGATGAAGTCGTAGTCCGCGCCGCGGTAACCGGCGTCGAGCATCCGGCGCAGCGCCCCGCGTTCGATCGCCACTTCGGGCGCCACGCGCAACCGGCCCGGCTCCGCCTCCTCCAGTTGGCCGAGCGCGCGCCATGCTTCGGTGGCCCGGTCGAGGTACAACTCCACCAGGGTCAGCTGGCCCAGTTGGGGCCAGCCGCCCGCTTCCCCCTCGGCATTCTGTTCCGCGATCCGGGCCATGGCATCGAGCGCTCCGTTGACGATGGCCTGGGCGGCCGACCCGACGGTGACCCCCGTTCCGCCGCTGCCTATCAGCGTTGCCGCCAGGTCGAAATGCGGAGCGGTCTCCTCGACTTCGGAGAGACGCTGGGCGTACGCGAGAACGCCCTGGCGAACCGCCTGCGCGAGTCGCCCCGCGTCCAGCTTGCCCTCCTCGCCGATGCCGACCACGACCACCGATGCCGGGCGCGCAAGCTCCAGCGGGTTCTCGGGGTTGGGCCGGCGATTCCCGAAGATCTGGTGCGAACCCGGGGCATCCGGGTAAAGCCCGGTGTCCAGCGCGCGCCGCATGGCCTTGCCGACCATCCGGTCGACGACACGCTCCGCTCCGCTCAGGCGCGACGCACGATAGTGGCCCACGAGCAGCGGCTCACGGATGAATTGCAGATCGCCGTTCAGCACGCGCACCTGGAGCGCGGCACCTGGCCGATGCTGTCCGCTCCCGGCCGTGCCCTCGCCCACCTCATCGTACGGGCTCGCCGGCTCCTGCCAGGCCTGGAATGCGCGCGCGGGCCGGGTCCGGACCTTGGGCGAAGAGGCGGGCGCGGCCCGGGATCCCGCGTCACGCAACCCTGCTTCGGTCGCTGCCAGGTTCGTGGTCTTGCCTTGGACGAGGAGGTCCACGTAGCCCTGAAATGCGGAGCGGACGTCTGGCAGCTTGCCGTGCGCGGCGTCCACCTGCCACGTTTTCACGCCGGGCAGCAAGGCGCTCTCCAGGGGGACGCGGCCATCCCCGCCGCGGACCGCCGCGAGGTACTCGAGTCCTTCGTTGTCCAGGACGTAGCCCGCCGGCGTGAATTCCGCCGTGCCGACGACCAGGCAGATCTTGGAGGCGTCGGCTGCCAGGGATCCGAGTTGCGCATCGAGCCGCGTGCGCAATGCGACAGCGCGGTCCAGGACCTTCTGCGGCGGCGCGCCCCATTGGTAGACCGCCTTTTGCGCGTTGGGCTCGTGCCAGTGGTTGCGTTCCAGCAGGGACTCGATGTCCTTGCGCGCCAGCTCGCGCCAAGTCGATTCCTGTCCCAGGCCAAGGGCCGGGTCGAGCAACCCCGCCTGCAACTGCAGGAAACCGGGCATGCCTGCCATGACCTGGCGCGCGCCGCGATTGTCGAAGAGAGAACCCAGCGCCGCCAGGGTGTTGCCGAAGTCGTCATCGCCGGACAGGATCTGCATCGGCGCCCACGATCCACCGTTGGGCGTGCCCAGCATGACCAGGCGGGCCCCGTCCCTGGCCATCATCCGCTTCCAGGTGTCGGGCGCCTCCAGCTGCATCGTGCGCGCGACCAGTCCCCCCATCGAATGGGCGATGATGCGCACCGGCTGCCCGCTCGCTCCGCGGATGGCCAGCGCGCCTTCCACGGCCGCGGCCAAGCGGCGTGCCTCGTCCTCCATGGGCCGACGCCAGTCGTACGCGAATGGCAGCACTTCATGTGTGTCGGCCAGCCGGTCGATGAGATCGTCGTAGATGAACCCGATCGGCGTCGTGGCCGAGAAGTCCTGGTCGGTCTTCGGGTCCCACGCCATCTTCTTCAAGCCATTGACGAAGCCCGCACCCAGCCACACCCTGTCGCCTTTGAGGGCGATGTTGGAACCGACGATGCCGGGCAGGACCAGCACTGCGGGCCGGGCCGCGCGCTCCTGCGCGGTGCCGCGCGATCGCTTCGTCGCAGCCGCGGCACGTGTTCCGCTGGCTTCCTCGCCGGCCCATGACAGGATGCCGATGTCCTGGAATCCCGGGGGGTCATCGCGCAACAGCGCGTCGGTGATCGCCGTTGCCGTGCTGCTGTTGGAGAAGTAGCCAAAGTGCGTGGCGTTGGCCCCGCGGTCAAGCACGAACCGGGCCGCCGCACCGCGTGAATTGGCCTTGCGCGGCATGCCGCCGTACATCGACCGGGTCTGGACCACCAGGTCGTTGTCGGTCCAGTAGTAGGCGTCCGCGACCAGTGTTTTCAGCCAGGAAAGCAGGGACTCGCCTTCCACGTCGCCTGCCACGACCCGCAGCTCACCAGGAATGGGATCCGGTCGCGAGTTGAGCCAGGCAACGACGGGGCTCTCCGGCATGAGCGCTTCCAGTCCCGGCAACTCCTCCGGGCGGGCGCGCCGCCGCGCGACCTCGTGGAGGAAGTCCACGATTTCAGGCAGCAGCGGGACGCCCGCGAGTTCGAGGCTCCACTCCAGAACGGACAGGTAGGCGTCCAGGCGCCTGGACGCCAGCAGCGTGCCGCGCGACGGGCAAGCGACCCGCACCATGCGCTCCACCTGGAGGCCCTTTGCCTGGGCCACCTTGACGAGCTCCTTCAGCTCCTTCGCATGCGTCTCGTAGCCCGGCCGCGCGAAAAGGGCCAACTCCTCCGGGCGGAGCGCGCCGCCGCCGCATGCGCGCGCCAGCGCCTCGCCCACCAGGCCGCCGCGCGAATGGGTGACGAGGTGCAGCCGCGCTCCGGCGGGCAGCGCCTTGGCCAGCGTCAGCGCGTTGCCGATCGGGCTGCGTCCCATCGTGGGATGGTCGAGCGCATAGACGCGGTCCTTGTAGGAGGTAAAGAGCGCGCGGACCCGCTCGGGGTGCAGGGTCCACAGTTTGCCGAAGGTGCTGTCGGTGTCGACGAATGTGCCATGCAGCATGACCAGCATCGGTCCGCCGTCCTCGGCCGGCGGCACCTGGATGGGCTTGGCCTTGCGCTTGAGCGCTTCTGGACGCTTCGTGGGCGAAAGGGCGTAGACCCCCTCGGCGACCTTGCCGTCCAGCGCCAGCGTCACGGCGGCGGCGGCAAGGTCCACCGCGGGGTCCTTGAACAGCTCCACGATGTCGAGTTGCAGCAGCGTGGCGCCCGCGGACAGGATGTTGCGGGCGGTGCCGCGTGCGGTCGCGCCCGAACGTCCCGGCCAGGCGAGCTGCGCCGGCACGGGGATGTCGGTGCCGTCACTCTTGCCCCGCGAGGGCGAGCGCTGGACGGAATCGGCTTGCGCCCGAAAGAGCTCCGCCGCGTTGGCCGGATGGAGGACCAGGCGGGGCCCGTTGGCGAGCGTGAGCACGACGACGTCTTCACCTTCGCGGGCCGTGACGCGATGCGGCTTTGCATCGCCCCGCCGCGGCGTGCCGACGAGGATGGATTCCTTCTGCCGCGCCTTCGGCGGGAGCCGCTTGGGACGCTGCGGCGCCCGGGCTGGCACTTCGCCATGCACGACAAACGTGAACACTTGGGAATTCTTCGTCGCCATCGCCCCTCCTGATTGCTCTTGTCGTCGCGGCCGGACACGCGCGCGGCTAGCCGCCTCCCAGCGCCTTGGCCACCAGTGCCAGCAGTTCGCCTGGCAGCACGGCTTCACCGGCAGCCCCGAGCGCAAGCACCTGGTCCGCCCGCTGGCGCCGCAGCCCGCCTTGCGCCCCGTGGTAGTAGACGACGGGCACCGCCAGCCCCGCATCACGCATGCGGGTGAAAAGCCGGAGTCCGGCTTCGGGGGGTTCACCGGCGCGCTCCCAATCGGAGATCACCAGGTCGAAAGCCTCGGCGTCTTCCTGCAACCGGTCCATCGCATCGTCGGTGCTGAGCACCTGCACCACCTCGATCTGGAGCTTCGCGAGCGCCGCCGCTTCATGGCGGTTGCCTTGCGGCTGGTCGTCCACCCAGAGGATCCGCCGCTGGTCGGGAACATCGACCAGCACCCGGGCCTGGTGCCGCAATGCGTCGACAGCGCTGGCATCCATCGGTGGCTGGCCACGCGCCTCCTGCGCCTGGACGACCTGGCCCACCACTCCGCCGACAAGTTGCTGCAGGACGGCGTCATCGGCGGCCGGCTTCGCCGGCGCGTGCGCGAAGTTCGATGTTCCGCCGCCACGCGTGTTGCGGACCATCGCGGCCGGCGCAGGCGGACGCCGCGCGCGGATCGCCATCACCGCGGCGCGCAGGCCCTTCGCCACGTTGGTCCAAGCCTCGTCGCGGTTGCTCCACGAGGTCACGGCCTTCAGGTCCGTGGGCAGCCCTTGCAGCTTGAGGAACGGGAAGTCCTCCGCATCTTCGGAGGACAGGTCCACCGGCCGGACGATGATCGGCACCACCGTGGCCTGCTGCTGCGCATGCCGGCGCATCGCGACCTCGAGTTCGGTGCTCATGATGTAGTCGGACCCGATGAAGTCGCTGCTCACGAGCAGCAGCACGAGTTCCGCGGAATGCAGGTGGGCGTCGATCGCGCCGGACCAGTCCTGGCCGGCCACGATCTTGCGATCGTGCCAGGCCTTGACGAGGCCGCGACGCTCGAGGATCTTCAGGTGGCCCTGCAGCTCTTCGCGCAGCACCTCGTCCTCGTGCGCATAGCTGTAGAAAAGCTCGACCGGCCCTGCTGCCGGCAATGCCTCATTCGTCCCCAAAGGTGGTCCTCCCCTGCCCGCACCGGCGGTCCCGCTTTTGACTGGGGACCTTCGCCGGCAAGGCGCGGGCAGTATGGAACAGCCGCCGTCAGCTCGTCAATGGGCTGGGCCCGCGGCGGGCGGCCGCCGCGAGCAGCGATGCTCAGGCGGTGGCGCCGGTGCCGGCTGCCTTCGCCATCATCCGCTCCAGCACCTGCAGGTAGTTCCTGGCCTCCGGCGCGACCGGGTGCTCGGGAAAATGCTGGAGCACGGACCGCAGGATGCGTGCGGCCTTGTCGTGCTGGCGGTTCTGTTCGCTGAGCAGGCGGGCGCCGAGGAAGTACACACCCGGCGTGTCCTTGTGACCCGGGAAGCGCTTGTCGAAGCCGCGCAGCAGCTGCGTCGCCAGCGCGAAGTCTCGCTGCTGCACGGCGGCGGTGGCGGCCGGCAGCACGGCGTCACCATCCGCTGGCAGGAAGGTGGCGTCCAGCGCCTGCAGCTTGCGCAGCGCCTCGGCCAGTTCGCGCCCCAGGCCGGCGCGCGCCAGCGCGGTCACGAACTGCTGGCCATGCGCCAGCGTGGCCGCATCGTCGGCTTGCCTGAGCAAGAGCGCATGCAGCCGCTGGTTCAGTGGAACATCCATGCGGTCGTAGCGCATGCGGTCGCGCACTTCGCCGATGGCGTCCTTGAAGTTGCCTTGCGTCACCAGGTCGTGCACCTTGCGTTCCCAGGGGTCCGCCGGCACCGCGCCCTGCTTCACGGCGGCTGCGCGTGCGGAGCCGGCCGCTGCAATCGCTTCGGCGCCGCCCGCTTCGCGGTGCTCGTCGAAGTCGACGTCGACGTCCAGGTGCAGCTCCTGGTGGAACTGGTACAGCGCATAGCCCATCAGCGCAAAGAGCACCAGGCCGAGGTAGTTGGCGACCGCCATTTCCAGCGGGAAGCGCACGGCCGGAGGCCAGCCCTGGCCCACGACCAGGGCGAGCTGGCGTGAGCCGGCGATCGCCAGGAAGAAGCCCCAGAGCACGAAGTACGCGCTGCCCATGGCCTGCACCAGCGTGATGACGTTGAACGGGTTGAAGGCGCGCGGCAGGCTGTCCTCCAGCGCGATCACGATGGCCGCCGCCGGCAGCATCAGGCTCAGGACGGCCATGAACAGCCAGAACCACATCGGCTGCAGCTGGAACCACAGCAGGTCGCCGAAGGCGGGCATCGCGCGCTCGATCATTTCGGCGCGGGTCGTGCCGCCCGGCGGCTCGGACGGCAGGTCCGCCGGTTCGGCGGCCGCCGTGAAGGTGTTGCCGTCCTCGTCGGTGGATGAAGGCCGCGCCGCGGCGGCGGCCGCTTCGGCCTGCGCGCGGGCGAGCGCCTGCTGGTAGGCCGCGCGCTCGCGTTCGAGCTGGGCCACTTCTTCCGCGTGATCCTGCTTGTAGCGCTCGACCAAGCGCTCCTGCGTCCGCGGGTCAGCCGCCACGCGGCCGTCGAGCGCCAGGTTGCCGATGTTGGCCCCGAGGACGATGAAGAGGGCGATGACCAGGCCCAGCTTGGCCGGCCGCTTCTCCGGGCCCCAGAGCCGGTGGTCGACCGATTCGCCTTCGAAGCGGCCCTTGGAGAACAGCTCCAGCACGTTGAAGGCATAGCGCAGGCCGAGGTAGACCAGGAAGCCCTTGAGGATGAGGCTGAAACTGCCGAGGGCGAGGCCGGCCAGGGCGCTGGCCGTGATGATGCACGCGAGGAAGATCAGCGGGCCGAAGCGGAACGGAAAGAGGAAGAAGAAGGGCAGCTTGCGCCAGAAAGGCGTGACCGCCTTCTGGTCGTACTTGATCTCCAGTTCCCGCGCCATGCGCCCTCCCCCGTAGTGATTTGGGCCGCATGTTATTCCATCCATTAGGACGGAGGTAGCAACCTATGTCACAGGAATGGCGGATTCCTAGCCCAGACTCACGACCCGCGCATTGGGAATGCGGGCAAAGGGGTCGTAGCCGCGCAAGCCTTCCCGCAAGGTCGGCTCGTGGGTCTGCGCGATGCGCCGGCGCTGGCCCGCATCGCTGCTGGCCATCAGGTCGACCAGACCCTCGTCGAGCCGCAGCAGCACGGGTGCCGCATACGGGTGGCTGGCGTGCGGATCGTCCACCACCGACCACGAGATCACGATGCTGCCGTTGGGCGTCTGCCCGGCCAGCGAGTGCGGCGGGAACAAGTGCCGGTAGGCCTGCCAGAACACGGCGCGGACACCGTCCAGCGGGGCAACGCCAGGGGACATGGGCTGGGTCGAGACCGGCTGCGTGGACGCGGGCCGCGTGTCGCCGGCCCTCCATCCCCTGCCTGCGTGGCGGAACGCCGTCCAGACCGGCGACCGGGCAAGCCTGGCACGAACACTGGCGGTGGATTCACGGCGCATGGGCCCCTCCAAGGAGGCTGATCCTAGGATTCGGCGTCTGACTCCGGTGTAGGACGGCGCCGACAGGAAGTCACAAGCCGACCAGCTGCAGCAGGTTGCGCCTGCCAACCAGTTCACGGGCGCGCGGGCTCAGTTGCCGCAGGAAGTTCTGCACGCTCTCGAACTTCATCGCATCGTTGGCGCGTGAGCGTCCGCTGGCGTCGGTACCGACGATGAAACGCTGGGGCTGGGCCTCCACCAGTGCCAGCCACTCGGGCCAGACGGCGGCGCCGTCGCGCAGCAAGGTGTACTCCGGCGAGCGGGGATGGTGCGCCCAGGTGCGCGCGCTCAGCTCGTAGACGAGGTTGGGGTGCCGCTCCAGCATGCGCCGCGCCAGGAACAGCGGGGTGTAGCCCCCGTGCGCCCAGATGACAGTCACTTCGCGGTGGCGTTCCAGCAGCGCGTCCAGCTCCGCCAGCCGCGTGATCTCCACGTGCAGCATCACCGGCAGCTTGTGCTTGCGGGCCAGCGCGAGGATGCCGCCCATCATCGCCCCGCCCAGCGGGTAGTCGGTCTCCGGGAAACCAGCCGCGGGAAAGTGCGCCACCGACAGTTCACCGATGCCCCTGTACTGGCCGGTGGCGAGCAAGGCGTCGAGCTCGTCCAGCAGTCTGGTGTCGTCGGCCCGCCAGAGGGGCCCATACGCGGTGCGCTCCGGCGAGATGGACGCGAAGGGGATCAGGCGCGGCGCGTGCTCGCGCGCCGCACCCAGCACGGACGCGTTGTCGCTGCGTCCACCCCAGAAGACCACGGCGTGGCTCGCGCCATGCCGGTCCATCAGTTCGAGCTGCATCGCGGCATCGTTGAGGTGGGCGTGCGCGTCGACGAAGGGGATGTTCTGCGCCGCCGCGCACCAGGCGGCGCCGGCGAGGCCGAATGCGATGAAAAGGGACCGCATGCGGAGACCGGTCACAACGCCAGCATCCACGCCGCCATCGCGTCCGCGACCTGTTCCGCCAGCGCGGGCTGGCCGGCGAGGTAGTGGTTGCCACCGGGCACGTCGATGTTGTGGATGCGGGGGCCGCCCGCGGCCAGCCAGGCGTCGCGCGTGCTGGGGAACGTGGACTGGTCCGCGGTGTAGGTGAACAGCTGCACGGGCACGCTGGTGCGCGCCAGGTTGGCGGGGCCATCACCCCGGCTGGCCGGTGACCATTGGGACAGCCAGGCCGTCAGCGAGGTGATGCGGCCCATCTGGCTGGCCGCATAGTTGACGGCGCGCGCGCCGGCGGCGCCGTTGCCCCAAACGCTGCCGACCGCGCGGTCGTTCGCATCCAGCCGCAGGTCGAGGAAGCGCGGATCGGCATGGGTGCGGTACACGACGAAGGTTTCATCGCGCGGGCTGCCCGGCGCGGTTTGCGCGCGCAGCAGGTGCAGGCGCGCCCGCACCTGCTCGTCGATGCGCCGGTAGCGCGCCTGTTGCGCGGCACGAAAGCGCGCGAGGAACGCCTCATCGAAAGGGGGCGCGTTGGCGGCGTCATACATGTCGAGCGCCGGATCGGCCGAAAGCCCGTCATGCTCGTGCGTGAGCGACGGATCGATCCAGTGGCGCATCAGGTGGGAGCGGCCTTCATGCGCCGCGCAGAGCGCCAGGCCCTGCACCGGCGGCAAGTCCGCGGGCGACAGCCCGGCCGCGTCGCCATCGACCATGCGTTCGATCGTGAGGTTTTCCGCCTGCGCCTGGTACAGCGCCGCCAGGGCGGCGCCGCCGGAATTGCCGATGAGCACGACTTTGTCGTAGCCCCGCGCGCGCAGGAACTGCACGCCGGCCCCGAGGTCCTGGATGGCGCGTTCCATCAGCAGCAAGGTGTCGTTGCCGGCGTAGCGCGAATTGAGCCCCATGCAAGCGACGCCGCGCGCAGCCAGCGGCGCGATCAGGTAGTGCCCCATGAAATTGCTGGCCGGATGCATGACGATGGCGGCAACACGCCGCGGTCCGACGGGCTGCATCCAGGCGCCGTAGATGCGCGGCCGCAGCAACTGCAGGCCCGACTGGCTCTCCATCGCGGCCCCGGGCCGCACATCGATGACGGCAAGTTCCAGTGCAGCGCTCACCGCGGTTTCCATGGTTGCATCGGACGTTCCTGTTCTTATCTGCGCATTGTGGGGCCTGACCGGACCCGTGCTTCCGGCGCGTTGGCGGCAACGGATGAGCTTGGCGGATGATTACTTTCGTACAGCGGCTAAGATAGGCCACGGGAGTTTCAAGCGACCGCTGAGCGGCGCCACACGAATCCAATCAACTCATGCCAAATATCGCAGCCGTCTTCAAGGGCGAGATTTCCAGGATCGCACGCAAGGAAGTCAAGGCCCAGACCCAGGACTTCAAGAAAGCTTCCAGCCAGTATCGCAGCCAGATCGCGGCGTTGCGCCGCCGTGTCGACACCCTGGAGCGGCAGTTGCGCCGCGTGGGCAAGGCGCCTGCGCGCGCCGCCGCCGCGCCTGAAGCCGACGACGAGGGCGGCCAGAACCTGCGCTTCAGCGCCAAGCGCTTCGGCGCCCAGCGCCGCAAGCTCGGCCTTTCGGCGGCCGATTTCGCGGCCCTGCTCGGCGTTTCCGGCCAATCGGTCTACAAGTGGGAGCTCGGCAAGGCGCGCCCGCGAGCGGCCCAGCTTGCAGCGATCGCGGCGCTGCGTGGCATTGGCAAGCGCGAGGCCGCTGCCCGGCTGGAAGCGCTGGCCAAATAGGTCGGCAGCCGAGGTGGGCGGCTGGCCCGCGTGGTCGTACGCCGTCTTCCTAGGCGCGCTCACGCCGCACGCTGACAAGGCGGGAAGGGCGCCAGGGTGAACCTGGGTCCATGGACGCCCTCACCCTGTCGAAGACCGAACTGGATTTCCTCAAGCGCCTGCTGCTGGAGATCCAGCGCGAGGCCGCGCGGCGCAGCCCGCGCCATGACACCGACGAGCACCACGTCGCCGGCCTCGAGCTGGCGCTGGCCATGCTGCGCTGGGACGGCTCCGTGCCGCCCAACCTCGATGCGCAATTCGGCCTGGGCGCGGCCGTGGAGACCAAGCTCGGGCTGGACGCGATGTGCGCGTACCGGCACTGGCGCAACGAGCGGCGGCGTGCGCAGCGGCGTGCGCTCGCCTGAGCGTCAGCCCGGGAACCCGGCTCCTATTCCTTGAACAGCTCCTCGATCACGGCGCGCAGCCACCGGTTGCCGGGGTCCGCATCGAAACGTCGGCTCCAGTGCAGGGCCACCTCGAAATCGCGTTCGGGGAAAGCCGGCTCGACGATCGCATAGCCGCCTTCGAAACCGCGCGCGATGTTGCGCGGCATCACGGCCGCCAGATCCGTGGCCTTCACGATGGCGGGCAGCACCATGAAGTGCTCGGTGACCAGGCGCAGGCGGTCTTCCAGCTGCAGCTGCTGCACGATCCGCAGCGTGTCGGCGTGCGAGCGGACCGTGACGAACTCGAGTTCGCGCAAACTCCCGAGCAGGGCCGCGCCGGTGCGCCGTTTCCGCGTGAAGGGGTGCCCTTCACGCAGCAGCACCACGTAGCGGTCCTTCAGCAGGCGGCTGCGCTGAGTCTCCTTGACGCCCGGCAGGAAGCCGAACGCGAAGTCGATGCGGCCGGTGTCCAGCGCCTCGGTGATCTGGCTGCGCGGCAGCGGCCGGGTCTCCACCCGCACGCCGGGCGCGCGCTCGCGCAAGGCGGTCATCAGCTCCGGCAGGAAGCGGCCTTCGCCGATATCGCTCATGTGCAGCTGGAAGCTGCGCCGCGACGTGCGCGGCTCGAAGCCGCCGGCGTCGCCCAGCGCCTGTTCGATCATCGCCAGTGCTTGCCGCACCGGTTCCGCCAGCCTCTGCGCCTTGGGCGTGGGTTGCACGCCGCCGGCGGCGCGCATGAAGAGCGGATCGTGCAGCAGCGCGCGCAGGCGGGTCAGGCCCTGGCTGGCGGCGGGCTGCGTGAGGTCGAGCAGCTCGGCGGCCCGGCTGACGTTGTTCGTACGATGGACGGCGTCGAACAGCCGCAGCAGGTTGAGGTCGATGTCCTTGATGTGCATCGCGCTACCGCCGGGGCGGTCCCAGGGCGTTGCCCCCGGCGGCGGCGCGGCGCGGGTTCAGCGGAAACGCGAGTCGTAGGGCATGCGGTCGGACACGTCCGGCACGCCGTCGCCATCGATGTCCGCCAGCGGCGTGGCCGCGATCACGGCCGGCGCGGGGACCACCGCCACCGGGCGTGGCGCATAGACCGGATCGACATAGGACACGCGGTACGTGGTGCAGCCGGCAAGCACCACGGCGATGGGGGCAAGCAATGTGAGGGCTTTCATCGGATAACTCCTTGGACGCGCGTAGACGCAGCGCGCATGCCCCCACTTTCGCGCGATTCCCCCCACCTGCGGGGCGGTCATTGGTATCGGTGGTGTCGGCATGTGACGGCCGGCAGCGAAGCTCTTCACTATGCATGGCGTTCATAACACTTAGTCATGTCATTTTATTGATGAATGACTGAGCAGCGGCGAAACTCCCAGATTCATCTGGAGACGCCCCTTGGAAGTTTCATTCGCGAAAGAGATCGAGTTGCTGCGCCTGGGCGCGGGCGACACCTTCCATGGGGAAGGCATCCTCGCCATCACCAAGGCGCTCCTGCAGTCGGGCGTCGCCTACGTGGGCGGCTACCAGGGCGCGCCGGTTTCGCACCTGCTCGACGTGATGGTGCAGGCCAAGCCGTACATGGACGAGCTGGGTGTGCACGTGGAGGCTTGCTCGAACGAAGCGTCCGCGGCCGCGATGCTGGGCGCCTCCATCCACTACCCGCTGCGCGGCGCGGTCACCTGGAAATCCATCGTCGGCACCAACGTCGCGGCGGACGCGCTGTCGAACCTGTCGTCGCCCGGCGTCATTGGTGGGGCGCTCATCGTCGTGGGCGAGGATTACGGCGAAGGCGCCTCAGTGATCCAGGAACGCACCCACGCCTATGCGCTCAAGTCCAGCATGTGCCTGCTGGACCCGCGGCCGGACCTCGGCGTGATGGTGAAGATGGTGGAACATGGCTTCCGCCTCTCGGAAACCTCCAACATGCCGGCCATCCTGGAGCTGCGCATCCGCGCCTGCCACGTGCGCGGCAGCTTCGAGACCAGGGACAACCAGCCGCCCCTGGTGTCGACGCGCGCGCTGATGGAGAACCCGGCCGGCTTCGACTACATGAAGCTGGCGCACCCCCCGGTGACGTTCCGCCACGAGAAGCTCAAGGGCGACCAGCGCATTCCCGCCGCGCGCAAGTACATCGTGGAGCAGAAGCTCAACGAATTGTTCGATGGCAAGCACGCCGACCTGGGCATCATCGTGCAGGGCGGGCTCTACAACGCGCTGATCCGCGGTTTGCAGCAGCTGGGCCTGGCCGATGCCTTCGGCAACACGGACATTCCGCTGCTGGTGCTGAACGTCACCTACCCGCTGGTGCCTGAGCAGGTCGGCGAATTCTGCGTCGGCAAGCGGGCCGTGCTGGTGGTGGAGGAAGGCCAGCCCGAATACATCGAGCAGGAGATCGCGACGCTGCTGCGCCGCCGCGACATCCAGACGAAGCTGCACGGCAAGGACCTGCTGCCTTCCGGCGGCGAGTACAGCGTGGAAGTGCTGGCCACGGGCCTGACGCAGTTCGCTTCCAGCTACCTGCCGGGGGCGGGCGCCGAAGACGCCAAGCGCTGGCTCGCCGGCAACCTGCAGCGGCGGCAGGATGCGGCGGGCACGCTGAGCGCCCCGTTGCCGATCCGGCCGCCCGGCTTCTGCATCGGCTGCCCGGAGCGGCCGGTGTTCTCCGCGCTGAAGATGGTGCAGCAGCAGATCGGCCCCATGCACATCGCGGCCGACATCGGCTGCCATGCTTTCGGCACCTTCGAGCCGTTCTCCATGGGCCACTCGATCCTGGGCTACGGCATGAGCCTGGCCAGCCGCGCCGGCGTGTCGCCGGTGATGCAGCGGCGCACGCTGGCCATCATGGGCGACGGCGGCTTCTGGCACAACGGGCTGCTGACGGGGGTACAGAGCGCTCTCTTCAACAACGACGATGCGGTGCTGCTGATCTTCAAGAACGGCTACTCGTCCGCCACCGGCACGCAGAACCTCATCTCGACGCCCGACAGTGCATTCAAGGAGATGGGCAGCGCCGGCATGAAGAGCCAGACGCACACCAACACCACCATCGAGTCCACCTTGCAGGGCCTGGGCGTGCAGTGGCTGCGCACGGTGCACACCTATGAAGTGGCGAAGATGCGCGCGACGCTGACCGAGGCGTTCACGTCGGACTTCAACGGCCTGAAGGTGGTCGTGGCCGAGGGCGAATGCCAGCTGGAGCGCCAGCGCCGCATCAAGCCCTGGATCGCGGGCCTGCTGAAGAAAGGCAAGCGCGTGGTGCGGGTGAAATACGGCGTGGACGAAGACGTGTGCAACGGCGACCACGCCTGCATCCGCCTTTCGGGCTGCCCCACGCTCACGTTGAAGGACAACCCCGACCCGCTGAAGGTGGACCCGGTCGCCACCGTCATCGACGGCTGTGTGGGCTGCGGCCTGTGCGGCGAGAACGCGCATGCGGCCACGCTGTGCCCGAGCTTCTACCGCGCCGAGGTCGTGCAGAACCCCCAATGGCATGAGCGTCTGTTCAACTCGATCCGTGGCGCGGTCGTGCGCGCCCTGCAACCCGCATGAAACCGATCACCCTCCTCATCTGCGCCCTGGGCGGCGAAGGCGGCGGCGTGCTGACCGAATGGCTGGTCGACGTCGCGCGGCACGCGGGCTACGCGGCGCAGAGCAGTTCCATCCCGGGCGTCGCGCAGCGCACCGGCGCCACCACCTATTACATCGAGGTGTTCCCGGTGCCGCTGGCGGAACTGGGCGGCAAGCGCCCGGTGTTCAGCCTGAACCCGGTGCCGGGTGCTCTCGATGCGATCGTCTCGTCGGAGTTGCTGGAGACGGCGCGCCAGGTCGGCAACGGCATGAGCTCGCCGGACCGCACGCTGGTGATCACCTCGTCGGCCCGCACCTTGACCACGCAGGAACGCATGCAACTGGGCGACGGCCGCGCCGACGCCGGGGACATGCTCAAGCTGGTGCAGGGTTTCAGCCGGGCGCACCAGGTGTTCGACATGGCCGCCGTGGCCCGCGAAAGCGGCACCGTGGTGAGCGCCGTGATGCTGGGTGCGGTCGCCGGCAGTGGACTCTTCCCGTTCCAGCGCAAGGACTATGAAGCCGTCGTGAAGGCCGGTGGCAAGGGGGCGGAGGCCAGCCTGCGCGGCTTCGCCCGCGCTTTCGAGATCGTCGGCCAGGGAAAGCAGCAAGCCGAGTTCGTGGCCCAGGTGCTGGCCGACCCGGCCCTGACGCCCGGCACGCTGGCGCCGCAGGCCTCGCCGCCGCAACATCGCCACGTGGGCGTCTTTCCGCAGCCGGTGGAAGAAGTGTTCCACCTGGGCTATGCGCGCATGCTCGAATACCAGGGCACGGCCTATGCCGAGTTGTACGTGCGGCGCCTGCGCCAAGTGCTTGAAGCCGAGCGCGCGGCCGACCCGGACGCCACGCACGGTCATGCCACCACCAAGGAAATGGCGCGCTGGCTGGCCCTGTGGATGGCCTTCGACGACATCGTGCGCGTGGCCGACTTGAAGAGCCGCAGTTCGCGCTGGCAGCGCGTGCAACGCGAGGTGAAGGCCGGCGACGACGACCTGCTCAAGGTCTACGACCACTTCAAGCCCGGCGTGCCGGAGTTCGCGGCCCTGCTGCCGCCGTCGCTGGCGCCGCGGCTGCTGGCCTGGGACCGCAAGCGCATCCTGCGCGGACAGCAGCCCTGGGCCCTGCCGCTCAAGGTGGGCACGCACAGCGTGATCGGCATGCTGGCGCTGCGCACGCTCGCCGGCCTGAAATGGCTGCGCGTGCGCGGCAGCCGTTACGCGGTGGAGCAACAGATGATCGAGAAGTGGCTGGCTGGCGTGGTGCAGGGCACGCAGCGGCATTGGCAGCTCGGCCACGAGATCGCCCTGTGCGGCCGGCTCATCAAGGGCTACGGCTCCACCAACGAGCGCGGCAAGGAGAACCTGCTGCATGTGCTGGATCACCTGGCCCACGGGCCTGTGGAAGCCGCGGCGCAGGCCGTGGCGGCCGCCCGCAACGCGGCGCTGGCCGACGACGCCGGCAAGGCGCTGGACGCCGCCCTGGTTCAACACGGAGCCCCGCCGCGCCCGCTCAAGGCCCAACCCATCCGCTGGACGCGGCAACCCAAGGGCCTGCAGCCGGCCGGCGCAGGCATGATTCCTCTTTCGACGACCAAGGAGACCACCCCATGAACAACAAGCTGTTGCGCCGCGCCCTGCTCGCCTGTGCCTTTGCCCCGCTCGCCCTGGCGGCCCCGGCGGCTTTCGCGCAGGCCTACCCGAACAAGCCGGTTCGCGTGATCGTGAGCTTCCCGCCGGGCGGTGCCGCCGACCAGATCGCCCGCGCGGTGGGGCAGCCACTGCAGGAAGCCCTGGGCCAGCCGGTCGTGGTGGAGAACCGCGCGGGCGCCAACGGCAACATCGCGGGCGACTTCGTGGCCAAGCAGCCGGGCGACGGCTACACCCTGCTGATGAGTTCCGGGGGCACGGTCTCCATCAATCCCCACTTGTACCCGCGCATGACCTTCGACCCCTCGAAGGACCTGGTGCCGGTCGCGGCCGCCGCGCGCGTGCTGGTGTTCCTGGAGGTCAACCCGAAGCTGCCCGTCAACAACGCGCGCGAATTCATCGCCTACCTGAAGGCCAATCCCGGCAAGGTGACTTTCGGTTCGCCCGGCAACGGCAGCTCGCCGCACCTGGCGGCGGAGATGATGAAGTCGCAGACCAACACGTTCGCCACCCACATCCCGTACCGCGGCGCGGCCCCCGCCATGCAGGACCTGCTGGGTGGCCAGATCGATTTCATGTTCGACCCCGGCATCGGCCTGCAGCACGTCAAGGCCGGCAAGCTGAAGCTGCTGGCCGTGGGCAGCCCCAAGCGTTCGCCGCAGTTCCCCGACGTGCCGACCATGGACGAAGCCGGCCTGAAAGGATTCGACGCCGACACCTGGTTCGGCTTCTACGCGCCGGCAGCCACGCCTCCCGCCGTGATCTCGCGCCTCAACACCGAGATCAACAAGATCCTGCGAAGCCCCGCCTTCGTGGAGCGCATGAACGCCATCGGCGCCGCCCCGGTGCCCATGAGCCCGCAGGACTTCGCGGCCCGCGCCCAGATCGACAGCGTGCGCTTCGGCGCCCTGATCAAGGCCCGCAACATCAAGGGGGACTGATGGCGCGCGAGGTCACCTACACGGTGCGGGTGGAGTTCGGCGACTGCGACCCCGCGCGCATCGTCTGGTTTCCCAACTTCTTCCGCTGGATCGACGCCGCCTCGCGCCACTTCTTCATCGAATGCGGCGTGCCACCCTGGCACGAAACCGAAAAGACGCTGGGCGTGATCGGCACCCCGCTGGTCGACACCCACGCGAAGTTCGTCAAGACGGCCAGTTACGGCGACACGCTGGCCATCCACACCAGCGTGGCCGAATGGCGCGGCAAGAGTTTCGTTCAGCGTTACCGGGTGTCGCGAGGCGCGGACGCCATCATGGAATGCGACGAGGTGCGGATCTTCGCGGGCCACCGGGAGGACGGCGCGCCGGGCATCCGTGCGCTGCCCATTCCCCCAGCGATCCGCGCACTGTGCGAATAGGTCGACGGGGTTGACGCGGCGGCGGGGCTGGGTCAGGATGCGCGCATCCGAAACAAGGGCCTTGCCATGCTGCCGAAATCCGGTCTACCCCCTGACAGTCACCAGTTCCAGTTCGACCGCTCCGTCGAGATCACGCTGAACCACCTGGCCGCCGCGCGCGAAATCGCCATCAAGTTGTCGTCGGGCCATGAGCCCAACCCCGCCCTGGTGGCGGGGCTGGTGCAGGCGATGGCGACCAACTACCTGGCCGAGATGACGGGGCACGCGCCGCCGGCACCGAAGGATCCGAAGTTCCAGCCGCTGGCCACCCAGAAGCTGCGCGTCGACTTCGACAGCATGGCCACCTGGCCCGCGCTGAACGAGATCAGCAAGAAGCCCTGAGCCTCGCGGGCACACCGCAGTCGCTTGCCTGCGGCGCCCGGCCGTCCACTACTTCTTGCCCAGGCCGAGCCGCGCCGCCCCTTCGGTGTAGAGCCTGGTCTTGCTCTGCATGAAGGTGTCCATCTCCTCCACGCCGACGTTGACGAGCTCGAAGCCGTTCTTCGCGGCCAGGTCCTTCATTTCCGCGTCGTTGTTGAGGGCGCGCCAAAGGTCCGACATGCGCTTGCGCTCCGCGGGTGGCGTCGACTTCGGCACGCCGATCCCGCGGTAGGCGCCATCGACCCAGTCGACCCCGAGCTCCTTGAAGGTCGGCACGTCCGGCAGCAGCGGGTGCCGCGTCTCCATCGCCACCGCCAGGGCGCGCACGCGCTCCTTGTTGTTGATGGCGAAGACGGTGTACGTCATCGCGCCGTCGACCTGCGCGCCCAGCACCGAAGTCGCCATGTCGCCGGTGCCCTTGAAGGGCACGTAGATCGTCTTGACCCCGAAGGCGGCGTTCAGGCGTTCGTGCGCCGCGTGGTTGGCGGAGTTGAGGCCCGATCCGCCCAGGCTCAGCTTGCCCGGATTGGCCTTGGCCGTCTTGACGAAGTCGTCGAAGTTCTTGATGGCGCTCTGCGCCGGCACCACCAGCAGGTCAGGCGTGTAGTGGAACCAGAAGACCGGGGTCACGTCCTGCGTCTTGTACTGGACCGTGCCTTCGAGCGGCTGGAACACGATGTGCGGCAGGTTGACCCCGACGATGTTGAGGCCGTCGCCGGGCAGCGCGTTCATCTGCGACCACATCAGCGCACCGCCCGCGCCGGCCTTGTACTGGATGACCGTCTCGACCGCCGGGCAGCGCTTCTTCAACACCACCTGCTGGTGCCGCGCCGACAGATCCGATTCACCGCCGGGCGGGAAGGCCTGCCAGTACAGGACGTTCTTGTCGGGGCAGGCCTGGGCCAGGGCGGCGAGCGGCGCGAGCAGCGCCAGCGCCGCCGCGATCGAAAACTTCTTCATCGGCTGTCTCCTGTGTTGGCATGCCACAGGTTGTCGCACGAATTGGCCGGCCCGTCCATCGGGGCCGCACCGCAGCGCCCGGATGATCAGAGAGCGCGGTTCAGGTCGACTTCGAGCCCGGCGCGGCGCATCTCGCGGGCAAGCAGCAGGCGCCACATGCCCCCTTCGCCGTCGATGACGATGCTCAGCGCGCCTTCGAGTTCGGGCAAGCTGCCCACCGAGTCGCCAGTCACGAAGCAGATCCGGTTGCGGCCGAGCACCGCGAGCAGGAAGCCGGTCGCGAGCAGGGAGGCGGCGGCATCCGCCTTCTCGGCGGGCAGCAGGATTGCGAAGTCCAGGTCGCGCAACTCCTCCAGCTTGTCGAGCGAGACGGCCGCGCCGCCGCCCGGCGGGTTGCCGATGATCACGGGCTCCAGCCCCATCTGCTCGGCGAAGCCGGAGACCTCGCTGGCGGTGTCGTCGAGGGGGCCGATGATGGCGATGCGTGGGGCTTGTGACATGGGCTTGGAGGACGTTGGAGGTGGCGGGACGGCTGAAGCCGGCCGCGGCGCGGGCGGCTTCGGCGCGGGAGTGGGGGCGGAGGTCGGCCTCGGGGTCGGCGCCGGTGTGGGAGCGGGTGTGGGCTTTGGCGTCGGGGCCGGCGTCGGCTTCGGTGTCGGCGCCGGTGTGGCGGCCGGGGTCGGCTTCGGTGTTGGGGCCGGCGTGGGGGCCAGGGTCGGCTTCGGCGCGGGCGTCGGCTTCGGGGTCGGCGCAGGCGTCGGTTTCGGGGTGGGGGCCGGCGTCGGTGCGGCGGTCGGGGCAGGCGTCGGCGCAGGCGTGGACGCGGGGGCGGGCGCCTCGGTGGGCGCCACTGCATCCGGGTTGGCGATGCGGTCCGCCAACAACTGCTTGACCGCGTTCAGGTTCGCCACGGCCTTGTCCACGCCCTGGCGCACGGCCTGCTGGAACTCGTCCATGGAATAGCGGTCGCCGAAGGCCGACTCCAGCGCCGCATCCAGCGCACCCATCTGGTGCTTCTTGTATTCGGGGCTGCTGATGCCGAAGATGTCGGCCAGCGCGGCGTTCACCTTCTTCTGCATCACCTCCAGCCGCGTGTCCCAGCGGTCCTGGATGCTGGCCACGTCCAGCGCCCGCATCTCTTTCGAGATGCGGTTGATCTTTTCGATGCCGGCTTCGAGCGTGCCCTGGTCTTGACCTTGGCCCGATCGCGGCGACGATTTCCCGGTGGACATGCAGGCTCCCTGGCGAAGCGCCCGACTTTACCTCGTCCGTTGGCGCCGCGGGAAGGTGTCAGATCACCAGGATCGCCCGGAAATCATTCACATTGGTGTGGGTCGGGCCGGTGATGACGAGATCGTCGAGCAGGCGGAAGTAGCCGTAGGCGTCGTTGCGGTCCAGGTGCTCCTCGACCTTCATGCCGAGCGCCCGCGCGCGCGCCAGCGTTTCCGGCCCGACGCAGGCGCCGGCGTTGTCCTCCACGCCGTCGATGCCGTCGGTGTCGGCGGCCAGCGCCCAGACGCCGGGCTCGCCCTGCAACGCCTGCGCAAGGCCCAGGCAAAACTCACCTGCACGGCCGCCCCGGCCGCGTGGCGTGCCTTCCGGCTGCTTCTTCACCGTAACGGTCGTTTCTCCGCCGGAGAGGATCACGCAGGGCTTCGCGAACGGCTGGCCGCGCCGCGCGACGGCGCGCGCCAGCGCCGCGTGCACCTTGCCGACCTCACGCGACTCGCCTTCCATCTCGTCGCTCAGGATGTGGGGCGTCACGCCGGCCGCCAGCGCCGCCGCCGCCGCCGCTTCCAGCGACTGCTGCGGCGTCGCGATCAGGTGCACCGCGTGGCCGGCGAAGCGCGGATCCGCCGGCTTCGGCGTCTCCAGCGCGCCTTGCTCCAGCAGGCTCATGATGGCGCCCGGCACCGCGATGCCATAGCGCTGCAGGATGGCGATGGCGTCGGCGCAAGTCGTCGCGTCCGGCACCGTGGGCCCGCTGGCGATGACGGAAGGGTCGTCGCCCGGCACGTCGCTGATGGTGAGCGTGACGACGCGCGCCGGCGCGCAGGCCGCCGCCAGCCGCCCCCCCTTGATGCGCGACAGGTGCTTGCGCACGCAGTTCATCTCGCCGATGTGGGCGCCGGACAGCAGCAATTCGCGGTTGATGCGCTGCTTGTCCTCCAGGCTCAGGCCTTCGGCCGGCAACGTGAGCAGGGCCGAGCCGCCCCCGGAGATGAGGCAGAGCACGAGGTCGTCTGCCGTCAGGCCTTGGGTCAAGGCCAGGATGCGCTGCGCGGCTTGCAACCCCGCGGCGTCGGGCACGGGGTGCGAAGCTTCGACCACTTCGATGCGCTGCGGCAGGCCGGCGGGGCGCGGGGGCACATGGTGGTAGCGGGTCACCACCAGCCCCGACAAAGGCGCATGCGCTGGCCAGAGCGCCTCGACCGCCTGGGCCATGGCGCCGCCCGCCTTGCCCGCGCCGAGCACCAGGGTGCGGCCTTTGGGCGGCGGCGGCAGGAAGGCCGCGGTGTTGTGCAGCGGCAGCGCGCGGCGCACCGCGGCCTGGTACAGGTGTTCGAGGAAGCGGTGCGGCTGGGTGCGGGGGTCGGGCGCGGTCATGGTCATCTCCACGGCCGATTGTGCCGCCCCGGCAACTAGGCCTAGTCGACCTTGGCCCCGGCCTGGAACCATTGGCCGATGACCGCGCGTTCCGCCTCGGTGATGCCGGTGCTGTTGTTCATCGGCATGGTCTTCGCCACGACGGCCTGCTGGTAGACCGCCTGGGCATGCTGCTTCAGCGATGCGGGCGCATCCAGCCGCACGTTCTTCATCTGCACCTGGGCGCCATGGCACATGAGGCAGCGCTGCTCCAGCACCTTGCTCACCTCGGCGTAGCCGGCAGCCGCCGGTGCCTTGGCTACGGCGCTGGAGTCCGGCGCCAGCCAGGCGATCACGGCGGCGATCACCGCGAGTCCCGCCAACGCATACCCGGCCGGGTGCCGGTTGCGCCCCAGCTTCCAGCCGTGCCGCATGACGAAGAACTGGCGGATGGCGGCGCCGGCGAACATCATCGCGATCAGCACCAGCCAATTCAGCTTGTGCGTGTAGAGGAAGCTGTAGTGGTTCGACAGCATCGCGAACAGCACCGGCAGCGTGAAGTAGGTGTTGTGCACGCTGCGCTGCTTGCCGCGCTGGCCATGCACGGGGTCGACCGGCTGCCCGGCCTGGATGGACGCGATCACCTTCTTCTGGCCGGGGATGATCCAGAAGAAGACGTTGGCGCTCATCGCGGTGGCGATCATGGCGCCCACCAGCAGGAAAGCCGCACGCCCGGCGAACCAGTGGCAGGCCAGCCAGGAGGCCGCGCAGACCAGCACCAGCACCAGCGCGCCGACGATCGCGTCGCCGTTCTTGCGGTGGCTGAAGACCTGGCAGATGACGTCGTAGAGGATCCAGAAGACGACCAGGAACGAGCAGGCGACGCCGATGGCCGCGCCCGGCGACCAGTTCATCAGCGACTTGTCGATCAGGTAGGTGCTGGCGTTCCAGAGGTACGAGACCGTGAAGAGCGCGAAGCCCGACATCCAGGTCGAATAACTCTCCCAGTAGAACCAGTGCAGGTGCGGCGGCAGCTGCGGCGGCTGGACCGCGTACTTCACCGGGTGGTAGAAGCCGCCGCCGTGGACAGCCCACAGCTCGCCGGTGGCGCCCTCTTCGCGCAGCTTGGCGTCGGCCGGCGGCGTCAGGCTGGAATCGAGGAAGACGAAGTAGAAGGAGGAGCCGACCCAGGCGATCGCGGTGATGACGTGCAGCCATCGCAACAGCAGGTTGGCCCAGTCGAGAACATAGCTTTCCATGGCTTCTCTGCGATGGGAAACCTGCTCACCACCGCGGGCGCTCTGAGCAGCATGGGGCCGCGCAAATCACCGGGACCGAACCCGGTGAGCAGCCGCTGCGACCTGTGCCGCCCAGTGTAGCCAGCTTGGCGTGTTCAAGAAAGCGGCATCTGCAGCAACTGTGCGGCCACGGCGACGGCGATCACCTCCGGCTCCTTGCCCGGGATGCCTGGCACCCCGATGGGGCACGTGACCTGCGCGAGTTCCTGCTTGTGGAAGCCGCGCTCCTCCAGCCGGTGCCGGAAAGTCGCCCACTTGGTCTTGCTGCCGATCAGGCCCACGTAGAGCAGATCGCCGCGCTCGCGCAGGCGCCTCAGGCAGGCGGCCACCACGTCGAGATCCTCCGCATGGCTGAAACTCATGATCAGCACGCGCGAATGGGGCGCGAGGCCGTCGACCGCCGCATGGACCGGGTCGGAGTGCTCACACTGCACTTCGGCCGGCGTGTCCGCGGGGAAGATCTCGTCGCGGCTGTCGATCCAGGTGATGGCGAAAGGCAATGGCGCCAGCACCCGGACCAGCGCCCGGCCGACGTGGCCGCCGCCGAACAGCGCCAGGGGCGCATGGCTGGCCGCGAGTGCCCGCCGGCGGGCGGCCAGCTTGGCCGCACCGGCACGTTCGAATTTGAGCTGGACGACGCCGCCGCAGCACTGGCCCAGGCTGGGACCGAGGGCGAACCGCATGACAGGGTCGCCCGAGCCGCCGGCCAGCCGGCGCCGCGCCTCGGCGATCGCCTCGAATTCGAGGTGCCCGCCGCCGATGGTGCCGTCGATGCGGTCCGAATGCACCGCCATCCAGGCGCCGGTTTCGCGCGGCACCGAGCCCTGCGAGGCATGCACGGTCACCAGCACCGCGTCTTGCGCCGCCAACCCCGGTGTGACTTCTTCATGGGCCCGCATGCTTTACAGTGCATCCGATCGCAAGGACATCATCGTGAGGGTTACCAAGGTCAACATGGCGAGCCTCGGGGCGTTGTAGAGCTACGCCCCAGCCCCCGATCCGTAGCCCTCGCCAGGACCCATGATGAAGCATTCCACCACCTTGCGCCAAGCAGCACCCGTCATCGCCGCCGCCCTGCTGGCGTCCTGCACCTCCACGCCGCTGCCGCCGGACACGAGCGCCGCCACCGTGGCCCCCGCGAGGATCCAACCCATGCCCGAATCTTCCCCGCCGCCTGCCGCCGTCCAGACCGTGCGGACGTCCGGCGCCAGCAACCCGCGCGCCTACCGCTCCGACGCCGCCACCCATCTCTACGGGCTGAACCAGGAACGCATCTGGAAAGGCCGCCTGCCGCCCCTGCTGTATGCGATCGGGGTCTTGCAAGTCGAAGTCGACGGCCGCGGCAACGTGCGCAACCTGAGCTGGATGCGCGCGCCCAAGCATGCGCCGGAAGTCATCGCGGAGATCGAGCGCACGGTGCGCAATGCGGCGCCTTTCCCCGCGCCCGTGCGCATGGGCAAGGTGGTCTACACGGACACGTGGTTGTGGCATGAGAGCGGGCGGTTCCAGCTGGATACCTTGACCGAAGGGCAGGATTGACAACCGTCATTCCCGCGAAGGCGGGAATCCGGGGCACCCTGACCGAAGACGGAAGCTCTGGATCCCCGCCTTCGTGGGGATGACGGCACGGGCTTACGAGCCCCGATAGGTCGAATAGCTCCAGGGGCTCACCAGCAGCGGCACGTGATAGTGCTGCCCGGTGTGCGCAATACCGAAGTCCAGTGTGACGCGGTCCAGGAAGGGTGGATCCGGCAACTCCACGCCTTTGCCGCGGAAGTACGCCGCGACCTCGAACACCAGCCGGTACGTGCCGGCCCGCAGGCTGGCCGTGTCGTAGAGCGGCCCGTCCGGGTTGCGGCCATCCGCGTTCAGCACCAGCTTCTTCACCAGCGTCGCGGCGCCGCCGCGCACCGTGTGCAGTTCGACCGCCATGCCGGCCGCCGGCGTGCCGTGCATCGTGTCGAGGACGTGGGTGCTCAGGCCCATGGGGCTTCTCCTGCGGATTGTCCACCGAAGTGTATACACTTTTGCGGGCGACGGCTATGATGAGCGGATGGAGCCATCCGCCACCAGTGTCATCGTCGATTCGCTGACCCGCGCGATCGTCGAACACAGGTTGCAGCCCGGGACCAAGCTCGCGGAGCAGAAGCTGGCCGACCACTTCGGCGTGTCACGCACCCTGGTGAGGCAGGCCCTGTTCCAGATGGCGCAGAACCGGCTGGTGCAGATGGAGCCGGCCCGCGGCGCCTTCGTCGCGGTGCCTTCCGTCGAGGAGGCGCGGCAGGTGTTCCGCGTGCGGCGCATGCTGGAAGCCGAGATGACGCGCGAATTCGTCCGCAATGCGACGTCGGCCAAGCTCAGGGCGCTGAAGGAGCACATGGCCCGGGAAAAGGCGGCGGTCGACCGCAACGACGCCTCCGCGCGCGTCGAGCTGCTGGGGGACTTTCACGTGCGCATGGCCGAACTCTCCGGCAACGAGGTGCTGGCGCAGATCCTGCGTGACCTGGTTTCCCGCAGCTCGCTCATCACGCTGATGTACCAACGCGACGGCGCCGCCGCGCATTCGCAGGAAGAACACGTGGAACTGGTGAAAGCCATCGCCGCGCGCGACGAGGAACGTGCCGTGCGCCTGATGGAGGAACACCTGCTGCACGTGGAAGAAAGCCTGGCCTTCGACCGCCCCGTGCCCACCAACGACATCGCCCAGGCGCTGGCCTGATGCACATGAACTACGACAGCACCGCACCCTACCCGCGCGACCTGGTGGGCTACGGCCGCCATCCGCCGCACGCGCAATGGCCGGGCGCAGCCCGCATCGCCGTGCAATTCGTCCTCAACTACGAGGAGGGCGGCGAGAACAGCGTGTTGCACGGCGATGCCGGCTCCGAGCAGTTCCTCTCCGAGATGTTCAACCCGGCTGCCTATCCCGACCGGCACCTGAGCATGGAGGGCATCTACGAGTACGGTTCGCGCACGGGCGTCTGGCGATTGCTGCGTGAATTCGAGAAGCGCGGGTTGCCGCTCACCGTGTTCGGGGTCAGCATGGCGCTGGAGCGGCACCCCGAGCTCACGAAGGCGTTCGTGGAGCTGGGCCACGAGATCGCCTGCCACGGCTGGCGCTGGATCCACTACCAGAACGTCGATGAAGCGACCGAGCGCGAGCACATGCGCATCGGCATGGAGATCATCGAGAAGCTGACCGGGCAACGCTCCGAAGGGTGGTACACCGGCCGCGACAGCCCGAACACGCGGCGACTGGTGGCGGACGACGGCGGCTTCGCCTACGACAGCGACTACTACGGCGACGACCTGCCGTTCTGGATGAAGGTGCGCAGGACCGACGGCGCGGTGGTCCCGCACCTGGTCGTGCCCTACACCCTGGACTGCAACGACATGCGCTTCTCGCTGCCGCAAGGCTTCTCGCATGCGGATCCATTCTTCGAGTACCTGCGCGACAGCTTCGATGTGCTCTATGCGGAAGGCGACGAAGCGCCGAAGATGATGAGCATCGGCATGCACTGCCGGCTGCTCGGCCGCCCCGGGCGCATCGTGGCGCTGCAGCGCTTCCTGGACCACATCGAAAGGCACGACCGCGTCTGGGTCTGCCGCCGCATCGACATTGCCCGCCACTGGCGGGCTACGCACCCCTACAAGGAGGGCTGAGATGCCCGTGACACTCGAACAACTGAATACCGCCACGCTCGGCGGAGCCGCGCAACTGCTGGACGGCCTGTACGAACACTCGCCCTGGATCGCGCAGGCCGCCCTGGCGCAGCGGCCGTTCCGCTCGCTCACGCACCTGAAGAGCGCCATGGCGTCGGTGGTGCGCGAGGCCGGCCGCGACCAGCAGCTGGCGCTCATCCGGGCACACCCTGAACTCGCCGGCAAGGCCATGGTGGCGAAGACGCTCACCGACGAGTCGACGAACGAGCAGGGCCGCGCCGGGCTCACCGATTGCACGCCCGAGGAGTTCGCGCGGATCCAGCAGCTCAACGCGGATTACAACGCCAAGTTCGGCTTTCCTTTCATCCTGGCCGTGCGCGGGCCGCGCGGGACCGGGCTGAACCGGCAGCAGATCATCGAGACGTTCGCGCGACGCCTGGGCAACCACCCGGACTTCGAACTCGCCGAGGCCTTGCGCAACATCCATCGCATCGTCGAACTGCGCTTGAACGACAAGTTCGGCGTCGAGCCGGCGTTGGGGAACCTGGTCTGGGACTGGCACGAGCGGCTGGCGCAGTTCAGCGACCCAGGCTATGCGGAGAACAGGCAGCTCACCGTCACCTATCTCACCGAAGCGCACCGGCAAGCGGCGGCGCAGATCGTGGAGACGATGCGGGAGTGTGGGTTTGATGACTTGACGATCGATGCGGTGGGGAACGTGGTCGGGCGCTACGAGGCAACGACGCCTGGCGCACGCGCATTGCTCACCGGCTCGCATTTCGACACCGTGCGCAACGGCGGCAAGTACGACGGCCGGCTCGGCATCTTCACGCCCATGGCCTGCGTGCGTGAACTGGCGCGGGCGAACCGCCGCTTGCCGTTCGGCATCGAAGTCGTGGCCTTCGCCGAGGAGGAGGGCCAACGCTACAAGGCCACCTTCCTGGGTTCCGGCGCCTTGATCGGTCACTTCAATTCGGCCTGGCTGGAGCAGAAGGACGCCGACGGCGTGACCATGCGCGAGGCCATGCAGCACGCCGGGCTGCCCGCCAGCACCGAGGCCATCGCGCAGTTGAAGCGCGACCCCGGCCGCTACCTCGGCTTCGTCGAAGTGCACATCGAGCAGGGCCCGGTGTTGAACGAGATCGACCTGCCGCTCGGCATCGTCACCTCCATCAACGGCGGCGTCCGCTACCTGTGCGAGGTGATTGGCATGGCCAGCCACGCCGGCACCACGCCGATGAATCGGCGGCGCGACGCCGCCGTGGCGGTGGCGGAACTGGCGCTCTACGTGGAGCAGCGGGCCTCGCAGGATGGCGATTCGGTCGGGACGATCGGCATCCTGCAGGTGCCCAATGGCTCGACCAACGTCGTGCCCGGCCGTTGCGTCTTCACGCTCGACCTCCGGGCCCCCAACGATCCGCAACGAGACCGCATGGTGGCGGACGTGCTGGCGCAACTCGCCGCCATCTGCGAGCGCCGTGGCTTGCATTTCAGCACCGAGCAGACCATGCGGGCCGCCGCTGCTCCGAGTGCGCCCGAGTGGCAGCGGCGCTGGGAGAACGCGGTGTCGGCGCTCGGCGTGGACCTGTTCCGCATGCCCAGCGGCGCCGGCCACGATGCGATGAAGCTGCACGAAGTGATGCCGCAGGCCATGCTGTTCGTCCGCGGCGAGAACGCGGGCATCAGCCACAACCCGCTGGAATCGACCACCAGCGACGACATCCAGCTGGCGGTGGAAGCCTTCAGCCACCTGCTCGAACAACTGGCCAGAGAGAACGCATGACCTCCCACGACCGGCTCGACGCCTGGATCGACGCGCACTTCGACGAGGAAGTGCGCTTCCTGCAGGAACTCGTGCGCGTGCCCACCGACACGCCACCCGGCAACAACGCGCCGCATGCGGAGCGCACGGCCGAACTGCTGCATGGATTCGGCTTCGAGGCCGAAAAGCATGCCGTGCCCGAAGCCGAGGTGCACGCGCAAGGCCTGCAGTCCATCACCAACCTGATCGTGCGGCGGCGCTACGGCGAGGGCCCCACCATCGCGCTGAATGCGCACGGCGACGTGGTGCCGCCTGGCGAAGGCTGGACACGCGACCCATACGGCGGCGAGGTCGCGGACGGCAAGATCTTTGGCCGCGCGGCCGCGGTGAGCAAGAGCGATTTCGCGAGCTTCACGTTCGCCGTGCGTGCGCTCGAATCGCTGGGGGCGGCGCTGAAGGGCGGGGTGGAACTGCACTTCACCTACGACGAGGAGTTCGGCGGCGAACTGGGTCCCGGCTGGCTGTTGAAGAAGGGCCTGACGCGGCCCGACCTGCTGATCGCCGCCGGCTTCAGCTACGAAGTCGTCACGGCCCACAACGGCTGCCTGCAGATGGAGGTGACGGTGCACGGCAAGATGGCGCACGCGGCCATTCCGCACACCGGCGTCGATGCACTGCAGGCGGCCGTGAAAATCCTGGCCGGGCTCTACGCGCAGAACGTGCGCTACCAGCAGGTCACTTCGAACGTGGCCGGCATCAAGCATCCTTACCTGAACGTCGGCCGCATCGAGGGCGGGACCAACACCAACGTCGTTCCGGGCAAGGTGATGTTCCGGCTCGACCGCCGCATGATTCCCGAGGAGAACCCGGCGGAAGTCGAAGCGGACATCCGCGCGGTGATCGCGGAAGCCGCCGCCCTGTCGCCCGAAGTGCGCGTCGACATCAAGCGCCTGCTGCTGGCCAACGCATTGCAGCCGCTGCCGGGCAGCCAGCCGCTGGTGGCCGCGATCCAGCAGCACGGCAAGGCGGTCTTCGGGCAAGAGATCCCGGCGATGGGGACCCCGCTTTACACCGACGTCCGCCTGTACGGCGAAGCAGGCATCCCCGGCGCGATCTACGGCGCCGGGCCGCGCACCGTGCTCGAGTCGCATGCGAAACGGGCCGACGAGCGCCTGGAGCTGGAGGACTTGCGGCGAGCGACCAAGGTCATCGCACGCACCCTGTTCGACCTTCTGCAGTAGCGGGCGGGGGCAACCCTCTGGTACATTGACGCCAGAGATAGTACAACTGCGCCTCAATGTCCGCCCTCCCTGCCCCGCCCATGCTCCGCAAGGGACGCTCGCTCACCGCTGAACTGGTGCAGGCGCTCAGCGACCGCGTTCGCGACGGCCGCCTGGCCGCCGCGGCCAAGCTGCCGACCGAGGCCGCGATCATGGAGGAGTTCGGGGTCAGCCGCACGGTCGTCCGGGAGGCCATTTCCCGGCTGCAGGCGGCCGGCGTGGTCGAGACCAAGCACGGCGTCGGCACCTTCGTGGTGGGCCTGGGCGACGGTTCGACTTTCCGCATCGCCCCCGACCAGCTGGGCACGCTGCAGGACGTGATTGCGGTGCTGGAATTGCGCATCGGGGTCGAAACCGAAGGCGCGGCCCTGGCGGCGGCGCGCCGCACTCCCGAGAACCTGGTTTCGCTGCGGTCCGCGCTGGATGCGTTCGCGAGTGCGGTGGATGAGGGACGCACCGCGGTCGGCCCGGACTTCCAGTTCCACCTGGAGATCGCCCGGGCGACCCAGAACCACCACTTCGCGGACCTGATGACGACGCTGGGCGGGATGATGATCCCGCGGGCCCGCCTCGAGTCGACGCAGAGCGTGAGCCCCGAGCAGCAGGCCTACCTGCGGCGCGTGAACAGCGAGCACGAAAGCATCTTCGACGCCATCAGCCGGCAGGACGTGGAGGCCGCTCGCGCGGCCATGCGCACGCACCTCGCCAACAGCCGCGAACGCCGGCGCCGGCTCGCCGAACTCCGCTAGGGCCTGTTCACACAAATATCTGTGCTCTCGCTGCCCCGCATCGGGCCGCAGGCAAGGCGCGGGGCAGCCCGAAGGGTTCGGCGCCCTGCGGGGCCCTCGCCGGGCGTGCAAAGGGGGTCAAGACGCCCAGTCTTGACCCCCTTTGCCCACCCACCGAGCATCCCCGCAGGGTCCGAACGAGAGCGCAGATATTTGTGTGAACAGGCCCTAGTTTCTTTCCCCGTTGACTTTGGCGAAACCGGTGTTGTACGATGTCGTATCACAATCAGGTGCTGCGCCCCATGTCGCCGAATGAACTCAAACAGTCGCTCGCCTCGGGCCTGCTGTCGTTTCCGCTCACCGACTTCGACGCCGACCTGAAGTTCGCACCGCGCGGCTATGCGTCGCGCCTCGAATGGCTGATGCCCTACGGCGCCACCGTGCTGTTCGCCGCCGGTGGCACCGGCGAATTCTTCTCGCTGGCGCCGCAGGAATACGCGCAGGTGATCAAGACCGCCGCCGACACCTGCCGCGGCCGCGTGCCCATCGTCGGTGGCGCAGGTGGCGGCACCACCTTGGCGATCCAGTACGCCCAGGAAGCCGAGCGCAACGGCGCGCAAGGCGTTCTGCTGCTGCCGCATTACCTGACAGAAGCGTCGCAGGACGGCCTGGTCGCCCATGTCGAGGCGGTGTGCAAGAGCGTGAAGATCGGGGTCATCGTCTACAACCGCGGCGCCTGCAAGCTGTCGGCAGAGTCTTTGGTGAAACTCGCCGAGCGCTGCCCCAACCTGATCGGCTTCAAGGACGGCCTGGGCGACATCGAGCGCATCGTGGCGATCCGCCAGAAGCTGGGCGACCGTTTCGTCTACATCGGCGGCATGCCCACCCACGAGGTCTATGCCCATGCGTACAAGGCGCTGGGCGTGCCGACCTATTCGTCGGCGGTCTTCAACTTCATCCCGCGCACGGCCATCGAGTTCTACAACGCCTATGCGGCGGGCGACACGGTGACCACGGGGCGGCTGCTGGACGAGTTCTTCCTGCCTTACCTGGCGATCCGCAACAAGGGCGAGGGCTACGCGGTGAGCATCGTGAAGGCCGGCGCCACCGTGGTGGGCAAGACGGCCGGGCCGGTGCGCCCGCCGATCTCGGACCTGAAGCCGCAGGAAGTGGAAGAACTGGCGGTGCTGATCGCCCGGCTCGGATCGCAATAGCAACAACGAAGGAGACAAGCATGGAATACAAGCAACGCGCGGACCGCCGCCGCTTCCTGATCGCAGGTGCCGGCGCCGGCCTGGCAGCGATCGGCGCGCCCGCGGTGGCGCAATCGTTCCCGTTCACGCCCAACCAGCGCTACCCCGATCCGTCGGTGCAGGTGATGGACCCCAGCTTCACCCGCTACCGCATCTACAGCAGCACGGTGGAACAGGTCGGCTCGGGCATGCGCTGGGCCGAGGGCCCCGTCTATTTTCCCGACGGCGGCTACGTGCTGGTCAGCGACATCCCGAACAACCGCATCATGAAGTTCGACGAGAAGACCGGCGCCTTCACCGTCTTCAAGTCCAACGCCAACTATGCCAACGGCAACACGCGGGACCGCCAGGGCCGGCTCGTCACCTGCGAGCATTCGGTCACCCGCCGCGTGGTGCGCCACGAGAGCATGGGCCGTGTCACCGTGCTGGCCGACAGTTTCGAAGGCAAGAAGCTCAACGCCCCGAACGACGTGGTGGTCAAGTCCGACGACAGCATCTGGTTCACCGATCCGGTGTTCGGCATCAACGGCGAGTGGGAAGGCTCCCGCGCGCCGCGCGAGCAGGCCAACACCAACGTGTTCCGGATCGCGCCCGACGGCAAGCTGACCGCGGTGATCACCGACCTGGTCAATCCGAACGGCCTGGCCTTCTCGCCGGACGAGAAGAAGCTCTACGTGGTCGAGTGGCGCGGCACCCCGAACCGCAGCATCTGGAGCTACGACGTCGGCGCGGACGGCATGAGCGTCTCCAACAAGACCAAGCTGATCGACGCCGCCGACCAGGGCGCGCTGGACGGGTTCCGCGTGGACCGCGACGGCAACCTGTGGTGCGGCTGGGGCAGCAACGGCGCCCTGGCGCCCGAGCCCGTCGACATGAACGGCCGCAAGGTGCTGCAGCTGCGCGGGAAGTCCGAGGACCTCGATGGCGTGATGGTGTTCAACCCGCAGGGCAAGGCCATCGGCTTCATCAAGCTGCCGGAGCGCTGCGCCAACCTGACCTTCGGCGGCCCCAAGAACAACCGGCTCTACATGGCGAGCTGCCATTCGCTGTACGCGCTTTACGTGGAAAGCCACGGCGCGACCTGACCACCCAAGGAGTACCCCCATGAAACTCACCCGCCGCCAGATCCTGGGCGCCACTGCCGCCGCAGTCACCGCGCCCGCGGCCTTCGCCCAAGCCTCCGCCTGGCCTTCCAAGTCCGTGCGCATCGTCGTGCCCTACCCGCCCGGCGGCTCCTCCGACATCATCGCCCGCTCCATCAGCACCCTGCTGCAGGACACACTGAAGCAGACCGTGATCGTGGAAAACAAGGCCGGCGCCAACGGCAACCTCGGCACCGATTTCGTCGCGAAGTCGGCGGCGGACGGCCACACCTTCGTGTTGTGCGACGTGGGCGCGCTGGCGATCACGCCCTCCGTCTACACCAAGCTGCCATTCAACCCCTCGCAGGACCTGCGCGGCGTGACGATGCTGGCCTACTCGCCGCACCTGCTGGTCGTGCATCCGTCCGTGCCCGCCAACAACCTGAAGGAACTGGTCGCGCTCTCGAAGACCAAGGACCTGAACTTTGCCGTCACCGCCACCGGCAGCGCACCGCACCTCGCGGGTGTCGCGCTGGAGCGTGCCGTCAACGCCCGCTGGCAATACGTGCCCTACAAGGGCGGCATCCAGGCGATCCAGGACACCGTGGGCGGCCAGACCCAGGTGCTCATGAACGGCATGCTGGCCACGCTGCCGCACGTGCAGAGCGGCAAGCTGAAGCTGCTCGGCGTGTCCAAGAAGACGCGGATGCCGCTGATCGGCGACACCCCGACCATCGCTGAACAGGGCGTCCCCGGCTTCGAGTCCGGCACCTGGCAGGGCGTGCTGGTGCCGAAGGCCACGCCGAACGACGTCGTGCAAAAGCTCAACGCCGCGCTGATCACCGCCATCCGCAGTGCCGACGTGCGCGCGCGCCTGGCCGGCCAGGGCGCCGAAGTCGTCACCATGACGCCGGCGGAGCAGGACAAATTCTTCGAAGCCGAGCGGGCTCGCTGGGCGCAAGTGGTGGCGGCCGCGGGCATCAAGATCGACTGAGCCCGGCCAAGCTCTGCGTTGGTGCGTGCAGCCCCGGTAAAGCTGCGCAACCTCGTACTTCTACGCACCCGTTCCGCCCCGGAACGGCGTAGCGTGGTCCCTTCAGAAGAATCCGAAGGAGACCCCATGAAGGAACCCAGCAGCGAAGCCGAACGGGCCCTGCGCGACGCGGCCCGAGAATACCACCGCACGCCCACGCGCGGCAAGATCTCCATCACGCCGACCAAGCCGCTGTCGAACCAGCGCGACCTGTCGCTCGCCTATTCGCCCGGCGTCGCCTATCCCTGCCTCGACATCCAGGCGGACCCCTCGCTGGCCGCCGACTACACGTCGCGCGGCAACCTGGTGGCCGTGATCACCAATGGCACCGCCGTGCTCGGCCTGGGCAACATCGGCCCGCTGGCGGGCAAGCCGGTGATGGAAGGCAAGGGCTGCCTGTTCAAGAAATTCGCCGGCATCGACGTGTTCGACATCGAGCTGGCGGAAAACGATCCCGACAAGCTGGTGCAGATCATCACGGCACTGGAACCCACGGTGGGCGGCATCAACCTGGAGGACATCAAGGCGCCCGAATGCTTCTACGTGGAGCGCAAGCTGCGCGAGAAGCTGAACATCCCGGTGTTCCACGACGACCAGCACGGCACGGCCATCATCTCGGGGGCCGCCTTGCTGAATGGGCTGGAGCTGGTGGGCAAGAAGATCGGCGAGGTGAAGCTCGTGGCGTCCGGTGCGGGCGCGGCCGCCATCGCCTGCCTGGACCTGATGGTGGGGCTCGGCGTGTCCGAGCGCAACATCTACGCGGTCGACTCGAAAGGCGTCATCTACCAGGGCCGGCCGGGCGGCTACGACGAATCGAAGGCGCGTTACGCGCAGGACACCTCGAAGCGGACCCTGGCCGACGTGGTGAAGGATTGCGACGTGTTCCTGGGCTGCTCCACCGCCGGCGTGCTGACGCCGGAGATGGTGAAGACCATGGCGCCCAAGCCCATCATCCTGGCGCTGGCCAACCCCGAGCCGGAGATCCGGCCCGAGCTTGCCAAGGCGGCGCGACCCGACTGCATCATCGCCACCGGCCGATCCGACTACCCCAACCAGGTCAACAACGTCCTGTGCTTCCCGTACATCTTCCGGGGCGCCCTGGACTGCGGGGCGACCAAGATCACCGAAGCGATGAAGCTGGCCTGCGTGCGCCAGATCGCCGAACTGGCCAAGGCCGACATCAGCGAGGAGGTCGCCAATGCCTATGCGGGCAAGGAGCTGACCTTCGGCCCCGACTACATCATTCCCACGCCCTTCGATTCGCGGCTGATCCTGCGCATCGCGCCAGCGGTCGCCAAGGCGGCCGCGGAGTCCGGCGTGGCGACGCGGCCCATCACCGACTTCGAAGCCTATTCGCAGAGCCTGACACGCTTCGTCTATCAGACCGGGATGATCATGCGGCCGGTGTTCACGGCCGCCCGCGCCGCCGGGGGCCAGCGCGTCGCCTTCGCCGAGGGCGAGGACGACCGCGTGCTGCGCGCCGCCCAACTCGCGCTCGACGAGAAGCTGGCCCGGCCGATCCTGATCGGCCGGCCCGCCGTCATCGAAGCGCGCATCGCCAAAGCCGGCCTGCGCATGAAGCTGGGCCAGGACGTCGAGTGCGTCAACCCGGAGAGCGACACGCGCTTTCGCCAGTACTGGGAGACCTATCACCGCATGATGGGCCGCAACGGGATCACCCCCGAGGCCGCGAAGGCGGCGGTCCGGCGCTCGAACACCCTGATCGGCTCGCTCTCGGTCCACCTGGGCGACGCCGACGCGATGCTGTGCGGCCTGGTGGGCCGCTTCGACCAGCACCTGGAGCACGTCAGCAATGTCATCGGCACGGCGCCGGATGCGCCCGGCTTCGCAACGCTCAACGGCCTGATGCTGCCCGACCGCACGTTGTTCATCGCCGACACGTATGTCAATGAGGACCCGTCCGCGGAACTGCTGGCCAGCATCGCCCTCATGGCTGCGCGGCAGGTCCAGCGCTTCGGCTTGCCCGCCAAGGCGGCATTTCTTTCGCACAGCAACTACGGCTCGTCCAGCCGCGGTTCGGCCGGCAAGATGCGCAAGGCCCGCGAGCTGTTCGCGCGGATGGCCCCGGAGATCGAGTGCGACGGCGAACTGCAGGGCGACTCAGCGCTCTCGGAGAAGGTGCGGCGCGAGAGCCTGATGGACACCACGCTCACGGGCGAAGCCAACCTGCTGATCTGCCCCAACCTCGATTCCGCCAACATCCTCTTCAACGTCTTGAAGATGACCGGCGGCCACGGCATCACGGTCGGCCCGATGCTGCTGGGCGCGCGGGCGCCGGTGCATGTGCTGACGCCGTCGGCCACGGTGCGGCGCGTCGTCAACATGACCGCACTGGCGGCAGCCGCGGCGGCCCGAGGCTAGCCGCCACGCAAAAAAGCCGGCATGCGCCGGCCTTTTTGCTGTCAGCTGGACTGCGACTTAGCGAACGCGGCCGCGGCGGAACAGGTTCACGATCGCCAGCAGGATGATGGCGCCGACCAGGGAAACCAGCACCGAGCCGATGCTGATGCCGTCATTGATCGTGCCCACGCCAACCAGCGGGGAGATGATCAGGCCGCCCAGGAACGCACCCACGATACCCACGATCACGTTCAGCAGGATGCCCTGCTGGCCGTCCGTGCGCATCACGAGGCTGGCCAGCCAGCCGACGACACCGCCAATGATCAACCAGATAAGAAAACCCATATTGCACTCCTAATGCCGCGAACGGCGTGTTGTTGATGGTCCCAGCCGTAATTGGGGGGCCGGTGCTGCTCACTATGGTTGGAAGGCGAAAAGCGAACCGTAGTCGCCTGTAAAGCCTCCGGGTCCGGTTGCAGCGCGTGGCCGCGTCGGACAACCCCTACCGCCACCGGAATTTTTCACGGGGTTTCCCCACTCCAGACCGGCGGCGGCGGGCGACGACAATAGCTGCTGCTCGGCAGCGCGCCTGCTCGACGGCATCGAATTTGCTTTGAACCCCTTTGTCTCAATTTCCGCCTTCCGGAGCCATTCCATGAAAAAACGGGCCTTCCTGACCACCGCCACCGCTTTCGCCCTGGCCGCCAGCTTTGGCGCGCAGGCGCAGACCACGCCGATCAAGTTCCAGCTCGATTGGCGGTTCGAAGGGCCGGCGGCCCTGTTCCTGCTGCCGGTGGCCAAGGGCTACTTCAAGGACGCCAAACTCGACGTGTCGGTCGACGCCGGCAGCGGCTCCGGCGCCGCCGTGCAGCGCGTGGCCACGGGCACCTACGACATGGGCTTCGCCGACATGGCCGCCCTGATGGAATTCCACGCCAACAACCCGGACGCGCCGAACAAGCCGGTGGGCGTGATGATGGTCTACAACAACACCCCGGCCGCCGTGATGGCCCTCAAGAAGTCGGGCATCAAGACGCCCGCCGACCTGGCCGGCAAGAAGCTGGGCGCCCCGGTGTTCGACGCCGGCCGGCGCGGCTTCCCGATCTTCCAGAAAGCCAACGGCATCGGCAACGTGACCTGGGTCTCGATGGATCCGCCGCTGCGCGAAACCATGCTGGCCCGCGGCGACGTCGACGCGATCACGGGCTTCTCGTTCACTTCGCTGCTGAACCTGGAAGCGCGCGGCGTGAAGCTGGACGAAGTCGTGACGCTCTCGTACCCCGACCACGGCGTCAAGCTCTATGGCAACGTGATCATCGCCTCGCCCAAGATGATCCGCGAGAACCCGCAGGCCGTGAAGGCCTTCCTGACCGCCTTCGCCAAGGGCGCCAAGGAAGCCATGGCGAATCCGGACGCGGCGATCGAGTTCGTCAAGCAGCGCGACGGCATCATCAACACCGACCTCGAGAAGCGCCGCTTCCGCATGTCGATCGATGCCGTCATCGCCAGCCCCGACGCGCGTGCCGAAGGCTTCGGCCAGGTCGTGCCTGGCCGTTTGGCGCTGATGGCTTCGCAGGTTTCCGATGCCTTCGGCACCAAGACGCGAGTGAACCCGGACGGGGTCTGGAATGCCAGCTTCCTGCCGACGAAGGCGGAGCTGAACGTCCTGCCCGCCGCCAAGAAGTGACGGAGACGCAAGGGGCCGGCGCCGCGACCAGCGGCGACGTTTTCATCGACTTCTCGGATGTCTGGCTGGCGTACAACGAGGAGTTGCACGCCGCCGGCCAATTCGCCGTCGAGGCCATCGACCTGAAGGTCGGCAAGGGCGAATTCATCGCCATCGTCGGCCCCTCCGGCTGCGGCAAGTCGACGTTCATGAAGCTGGCGACCGGGCTGCGCATGCCGTCGCGCGGCCGCATCCTGATCGATGGCCAGCCGGTGACCGGCCCGCTCAAGATCTCCGGCATGGCCTTCCAGGCGCCGTCGCTGCTGCCCTGGCGCACGACGGTGGACAACGTGCTGCTGCCGCTCGAGATCGTCGAGCCGTACCGCAGCAACTTCAAGGCGAAGCGCCCGGAATACGTGGAGCGCGCGCGCAAGCTGCTGCAGAAGGTCGGGCTGGGCGGCTACGAGGACAAGTTTCCCTGGCAGCTGTCGGGTGGCATGCAGCAGCGCGCCAGCATCTGCCGCGCCCTGATCCACGAACCCAAGATGCTGCTCCTCGACGAACCGTTCGGCGCGCTCGACGCTTTCACGCGCGAGGAGCTGTGGTGCATCCTGCGTGATCTCTGGACGGAGCAGCGCTTCAACGTGATCCTGGTCACCCACGACCTGCGCGAATCGGTGTTCCTGGCCGACAAGGTCTACGTCATGAGCAAGAGCCCGGGGCGCTTCGTGGTGAAGCGCGACATCGAACTGCCGCGCCCGCGCGAGCTCGAGATCACGTACACCAAGGAATTCACCGACATCGTCCATGACCTGCGCAGCCACATCGGCGCGTTGCGCAAGACGACGCTGGCCGCCGCCGGAGCGACGCCATGAAGGTCAACCGCAATTTCGAACGCTGGGCCCCGCTGCTGCTGGCCGCGGCCCTGCTGGTGCTTTGGCAGATCTTCGTCATGGCGCTGCGCATCCCGGAATTCATCTTCCCCAGCCCCTGGCAGATCGCGCAGCAGTTCGCCGAGTTCAAAGGCCCCTTGCTGGCGGCGGCCTGGGGGACCTTCTGGGTCACGATGGTGGGCTTCGGCCTCTCGATCGTGGCCGGCGTCATGCTGGGCTTCCTGATCGGTTCCTCGCGGATGGCGTACGCGGCGGTGTATCCGCTGATGGTGGGTTTCAACGCGGTGCCCAAGGCCGCGATCGTTCCGATCCTTGTGGTGTGGTTCGGCATCGGCGTCGGACCCGGCATCCTGACCGCCTTCCTCATCTCCTTCTTCCCCATCATGGTGAACATCGCCACCGGGCTGGCCACCCTGGAGCCGGAACTCGAGGACGTGCTGCGGGTGCTCGGCGCGAAGCGCTGGGACGTGCTGGTCAAGGTGGGACTGCCCCGCTCCATGCCCTACTTCTACGGCTCGCTCAAGATCGCCATCACGCTGGCCTTCGTCGGTACGGTGCTGGCCGAGATGACGGCCGGCGATTCAGGCATCGGCAACCTGATCCAGACGGCCGGCAGCCAGCAGCGGATGCCGCTGGCCTTCGCCGGGCTGGTGGCGATCAGCGTGATGGCCATGGCGATGTACGAGCTGTTCAGCTACATCGAAAAGCACACGACCGCCTGGGCGCACCGCGGCTCGCAGGACCATTGACCTGGCACGCGCAACTTCGGCTGGACTACACGGCCGAGCACGGCCGCAGCGTCGCCCGCTTCGCGCACGACGGGCCGCTGCGCATCCTGCAAAGCCTGTATCCGGAAGGCGATGCCGTTTGCCACAACGTCCTGGTGCACCCGCCGGGCGGGCTGGTGGGCGGCGACACCTTGCAGATCGACGTCTCGGCCGGCCCGGGCAGCCACGGGCTGGTGACCACGCCGGGCGCCTCGCGCTTCTATCGCAGCGATGCCGGCCCGGCCGTGCAAAGCGCGCACATCCGCGGCCAGGCTGATTCGCGGGTGGAATGGTTGCCGCTGGAAGCCCTCTACTACAGCGGCTGCCTGGCGCAGAACCGGCTGGTGCTGGCCCTGGAGCCAGGCGCCGAGCTGCTGGGCTGGGACATCGCCGCGCTCGGCTTGCCCCAGGCGAATCAACCATTCGTGCAGGGCGAGGTGTTGCAGCATCTGGAACTGCAAGGTGCCTGGCTGGAGCGCGGCCGGATCGCCGCCGCCGACTCTCGATTGCTCGACGGCCCGCTGGGCCTGGCGGGCCACCGCTGCCTGGCCACGCTGTTCTTCACGGCGGGCGCCCCCATCGCGCGGCCCCGCCGCGACCGCCTGCTGGAGGCCGCTCGTGACGTGATTGCCGCGCACGCGCTCGCGCCGACGGCGGGCGCCACCGCCCCGGGGCCACGGGTGGTGGCCTTGCGGGTGCTGGCCGACCTGGTGGAGCCCGCGATCGGCCTGCTGAAATCCGTCCGCCGGGCTTGGCGCGACGTCGCCTGGGACCTGGGCGGGAACGATCCCCGAGGCTGGGCTCTCTAGCCTTTTCGCAGCAATTTTTCACGGATTCCCCTGGGCCGCGCAGGCCGGGAAGGTGCCGTCCTACCCGGCCATGGGCGGCCAGCGGAGCCCAAGCCGACCCCTCCTCCGGCAGCAAGCGCGCGGACCCTCGCCCAGACTTCAGGCATTCACCGAAATGCAAGGAGCCACCCCATGAACAAGGCCGCACATTCCCGCAAGAGCCTGATTTCCTTCGGCGCCATCGCCCTGCTGGCGGTCGGGGCCGCCACCGCCCAGGTTGCCACCGGCACCACCGGCATCGACGCTTCCGGCAGCTACCAGCAGGAAGTGCAGGCTTGCAACAGCGGCGCGACCCAGCAGGACCGCGAGACCTGCCTGAAGGAGGCCCGCAACGCCCAGGCCGACAAGCGCCGCGGCGTGCTGGACACGGCCGGCAGCCTGGAAGCCAACGCCATGACCCGCTGCAATGTGTTCACCAGCGGCGAAGACAAGGCGGCCTGCGAAGCGCGCGTGATGGGCGCGGGCAACATCGAAGGCAGCGTCGCCGGCGGCGGCCTGATCCGTGAGCTGGAAACGGTCACGCCTCCGGCCCAGAAGTAAAGGCCTCGGCACCAACGGAAAGCCGGCCTGCGGGCCGGCTTCTTCATGGGTGGACGGTCGTCAGATCGCGACGAGCTGCCGCACGCCCTGCGCTTCCATGTCCTTGCCCGCGCCACGCGCGACGACCACACCGCGCTCCATCACCAGGTAGTCGTCCGCCAGCTCCTGCGCGAAGTCGTAGTACTGCTCGACCAGCAGGATCGCCATGTCGCCGCGATCCGCCAGCATGCGGATGACGCGGCCGATGTCCTTGATGATGCTGGGCTGGATGCCCTCGGTGGGCTCATCCAGCACCAGCAGCTTCGGCTTGGCGGCAAGCGCACGCGCGATCGCCAGTTGCTGCTGCTGCCCGCCCGACAGGTCGCCGCCCCGCCGGTTGATCATCTGCTTCAACACCGGAAAGAGCTCGAAGAGCTCGGCGGGAATGGGCGTATTGCCCGATTTGTAGGCGAGGCCCATGCGGAGGTTTTCCTCCACCGTGAGCCGCGCGAAGATCTCCCGGCCCTGCGGCACGAAACCGATGCCGGCCCGGGCTCGCTGGTACGGCGTGGCGCCCTGGATGGGCTTGCCGTCGAATTCGATGCTGCCGGTCTTGATGGGCACCAGCCCCATCAGCGACTTCAGCAGCGTGGTCTTGCCCACGCCATTGCGGCCCAGGACCACCGTGACCTTGCCGAGATGCGCCTCGGCGCTGACGTCGCGCAGGATGTGCGAGCCGCCGTAGTACTGGTTGACGTTCTTGATGCTCAGCATGTCATCTGCCCAGGTAGACCTCGATGACGCGCTCGTCGTTCTGAACCTGCTCCAGGGTGCCCTCCGCCAGCACTGAGCCTTCGTGCAGCACCGTGACCTTTTCCGAGATGGTCTTGATGAAGCTCATGTCGTGCTCCACCACCATCAGCGAATGCTGGCCCTTCAGCGTGAGAAAAAGCTCGGCGGTGCGTGCTGTTTCTTCGTCCGTCATGCCGGCCACGGGTTCGTCCAGCAGCAGCAGCTTCGGGTCCTGCATCAGCAGCATGCCGATCTCCAGCCACTGCTTCTGGCCGTGGCTGAGCGTGCCGGCCAGCCGGTCGACCGCATCGGCCAGATGGATGGTCTGCAGGATCTCCGCCAGCCGGTCGCTTTCGCCCGAATCGAGCCGGAAGAACATCGAGGCTTTCACGCCCTTGTCCGTCTTGAGCGCCAGTTCGAGGTTCTCGAACACCGTGAGCTGCTCGAACACGGTGGGCTTCTGGAACTTGCGCCCGATGCCCATGCCGGCGATCTCGGCTTCCTTGTAGCGCAGCAGGTCGATGGTGCTGCCGAAGAAGACGGTGCCGGCATCCGGCCGCGTCTTGCCCGTGATGATGTCCATCATCGTCGTCTTGCCGGCGCCGTTGGGCCCGATGATGCAGCGCAGTTCGCCGGGCGCGATGTCCAGCGACAGGTTGTTGATCGCCTTGAAGCCGTCGAAGCTGACGCTCACGTCCTCCAGGTACAGGATGCGGCCGTGCGCGACATCGACCTCACCGTGCACCACCGGACGGGAGAAGCCGGCGGCACGGCCGCCCGATTCCGTCTTGCCCTGCGGCTTCGCGGCCAGCAGCGCCTGCGCGCGGCGCGCGCCCTCTTCCATCAGGTCGGGCGTCATGACGCCTTCCCCATCAGCTTCTTCGCCAGGCCGACCACGCCATTCGGCAGGAACAAGGTCACGGCGATGAACAGCATTCCCAGGAAGTACAGCCAGTACTCCGGCGCCGCGACGGTCAGCCAGCTCTTGGCGCCGTTGACGATGAAGGCGCCGATGATGGGGCCGATCAGCGTGGCACGTCCGCCGACCGCGGCCCAGATCGCGATCTCGATCGAGTTCGCCGGGCTCATCTCGCCTGGGTTGATGATGCCGACCTGGGGCACGTAGAGCGCGCCGGCCACGCCGCACATGATGGCGGAAATGGTCCAGATGGTCAGCTTGAATCCGATGGGGTTGTAGCCCGAGAACATGACGCGCGACTCTGCATCGCGGATCGCCTGCAGCACCCGGCCGAACTTGCTGGCGACCAGCCAGCGGGCGAACAGGAAGAAGCCGAGCAGCGTGAGGCCGGTCATCACGAACAGCGTCATGCGCATGGTCGGGGTGGCGATGGCGATGCCGAGGATGCGCTTGAAGTCCGTGAAGCCGTTGTTGCCGCCGAAGCCCGTCTCGTTCCGGAAGAACAGGAGCATCGCCGCGAAAGTCAGCGCCTGCGTGATGATGGAGAAATAGACGCCCTTGATGCGGGAGCGGAAGGCGAAGTAGCCGAAGATGAAGGCCACGATGCCCGGCACAGCGACGATCAGGATGCAGGTCGCGATGAAGCTGTCGGAAAAGGTCCAGTGCCAGGGCAGCGTTTTCCAGTCCAGGAAGACCATGAAATCCGGCAGGTCGCTCTTGTAGTTGCCGTCGCGGCCGATCTGGCGCATGAGGTACATGCCCATGGCATAGCCGCCGAGCGCGAAGAAGAGGCCGTGGCCGAGCGACAGGATGCCGGTGTACCCCCAGATCAGGTCCATGGCCAGCGCGCAGATGGCGTAGCACATGATCTTGCCGACCAGCGCCACCGCGTAGTCGCTCATGTGGAAGACGCTGCCTTGGGGGACCACCAGGTTCAGCAGCGGCGCGACGCCGCACACCAGGACCAGGGCCACCAGGAACGCCGTCCAGCCGCGCGGGCTCATCACCCGGGCGCGCGGGGGCAGAACCACGGGCATGGGTTTCATGCCGGCTCCGGACTGCAGCGACTGCACGATCGATTCAGGTGCGCGGTCCATGGTCATGCTTCCGCACTGCGGCCCTTGACCGCGAACAGGCCTTGCGGGCGTTTCTGGATGAACACCACGATCAGCACCAGCACGGCGATCTTCGCCAGCACCGCGCCGGCCCAGCCTTCGATGAACTTGTTGAGGATGCCCAGGCCGAGCGCGGCGTACACGGTGCCCGCCAGCTGCCCGACGCCGCCCAGCACGACGACCATGAACGAGTCGACGATGTAGGCCTGCCCCAGGTCGGGCCCGACGTTGCCGATCTGGCTGAGCGCGCAACCCGCCAGGCCGGCGATGCCGGAACCGAGCGCGAACGCGTAGGTGTCGACGCGTGCGGTGTTCACGCCCATGCACGACGCGATCGGCCGGTTCTGGGTGACGCCGCGCACGAACAGCCCGAGCCGCGTGCGCGAGATCAGGAAACCCATGCCCAGCAGCACGGCAAAGGCGAAGCCGATGATGATGATGCGGTTCCAGGGCAGTTGCAGGTTGCCCATGACCACGACGCCGCCACTCATCCAGCTGGGGTTCTCGACGCCGACGTTCTGCGCGCCGAAGACGCTGCGCACCAGCTGCATCAGCATCAGGCTGATGCCCCAGGTGGCCAGCAGCGTTTCCAGCGGACGGCCGTAGAGGAAACGGATGACGCCGCGCTCGAGGATGGCGCCCATGGCGGCCGCGGCCGCGAAGGATACGGGCACGGCGGCGACCAGGTACCAGTCGAAGGCGCCGGGCGCGTACTGGCGGAACAGGCCCTGCACGACATAGGTGGCATAGGCGCCGATCATCATCAACTCGCCGTGCGCCATGTTGATGACGCCCATCAGGCCATAGGTGATCGCTAGGCCCAGCGCCACCAGCAGCAGGATGGAGCCCAGGCTGATGCCCGAGAAGATGGCGCCGAAGCGGTCACCCCAGGCCAGCCCGGCGTCCACTTCGCGCAACGAGGCGGCCAGCGCGGCTTTCACGTCGGGTTCGGTCTCCGCGGCGATGCGCTCCAGCAGCAGGGTCTTGGTGGCGGGGCTACGGCTGGAAGTGAGCACGCGGGCGGCATCGAGCCGCTTCGCCTTGTCGGAGCTGGCCAGCAGGGCGGCGGCACGCACCAGTTCGAGTTGCGCCTTGATCGCCGGGTTCTGCTCGGTGGCGAGCGCCTTTTCGATCAGCGGAAGCTTGGACTCGTCGGCATCCTTCTGCAGGATGGCGACGGCTTCGGCGCGCAGCTTGTCGTCCTTCGAGAACAGCTTGAGGCCCGCGAGCGCGGTGTCGAGTTCGCCACGCATGCGGTTGTTGCTGATGACATCTTCGGCATCGGCAGGCAGCGCCACTTCGGCGCCGGTGACGGGGTCGAAGCCCTTGCCATCCTGGATGACGAAGACCTTGTCACCGGAAGACTTGACGGCGTCCTCCGACAGCGCCTTGATGAAGGCGGCCGTCTTGTCGTCGCCGGCGATGACGGCCTTGGTGAGCGCCTCGATGCGTGCGTCGGCTTCGCCGATGGCGATGGCCTTGGCTTCGTCGGCGGTGAGTGCATGGGAGGCCGTGGCGCCCCACATCGCCAGCAGCAGGAGGATCGTTTTCAGCATGTAGGAACCTGTGCAATGGGCGGCACGCCGCCCATCACGCAAGCACCTCCGAACTGTCATGCCGGACTTGATCCGGCATCCATTGGGGGCATGCCACCATGGATTGCGGGTCAAGCCCGCAATGACAGCCTGGAAGGCTTTACGACTTCGACTTCCCGTCCGGCTCGTCTTTCTTCTTGTCGTTGCCTTCGATGTACGGCGACCAGGGCTTGGCCTTCACCGGGCCCGGCGTCTTCCAGACCACGTTGAACTGGCCGTCCGCCTTCACTTCGCCGATGAACACGGGCTTGTGCAGGTGGTGGTTCTTCTCGTCCATCTTGGCGGTGAAGCCGGACGGTGCCTTGAAGGTCTGGCCGGCCATGGCGGCGATGACCTTGTCGACGTCGGTGGACTTGGCCTTCTCGACGGCCTGCTTCCACATGTAGACGCCGATGTAGGTGGCTTCCATCGGATCGTTGGTGAGCGGCTTGTCCTTGTGGCCGGCGATGCCCTTGGCCTTGGCGTAGGCGGCCCACTTCTTCACGAACTCGTCGTTGGTCGGGTTCTTGACGGACTGGAAGTAGTTCCAGGCGGCCAGGTGGCCCACCAGCGGCTTGGTGTCCACGCCGCGCAGTTCTTCCTCGCCCACCGAGAAGGCGACGACGGGGACGTCCTTGGCCTTCAGGCCGGCGTTGCCCAGTTCCTTGTAGAAGGGCACGTTGGAGTCGCCGTTGATGGTGGAGATCACCGCGGTCTTGCCACCGGCGGAGAACTTCTTCACGTCCGCGACGATGGTCTGGTAGTCGCTGTGGCCGAACGGGGTGTACTTCTCGTCGATGTCGCTGTCCTTCACGCCCTTGGACTTGAGGAAGGCGCGCAGGATCTTGTTGGTGGTGCGGGGATACACGTAGTCGGTGCCCAGCAGCACGAAGCGCTTGGCGCCGCCGCCTTCCTTGGACATCAGGTATTCGACGGCGGGGATGGCCTGCTGGTTGGGCGCGGCACCCGTGTAGAACACGTTCTTGGACAGCTCTTCACCTTCGTATTGCACGGGGTAGAACAGCAGGCCGTTCAGTTCCTCGACGACCGGCAGCACCGACTTGCGCGACACACTGGTCCAGCAGCCGAACATGACGGCGACCTTGTCCTGCGTGAGCAGCTGCTTGGTCTTCTCGGCGAACAGCGGCCAGTTGGAGGCCGGATCGACCACCACGGGCTCGAGCTTCTTGCCCAGCACGCCGCCCTTGGCGTTGATCTCTTCGATCGCCATGAGCACCGTGTCCTTGAGGACGGTCTCGGAAATGGCCATGGTGCCGGACAGGCTGTGCAGCACGCCGACCTTGATGGTGTCGCCCGACTGGGCGAAGGAAACGCCCGCGCCGGCCAGTGCGACCGCGGCGGTGAGCGCCTTGAGGGTGAAACGACGTTGCATCTGCATTTGCTCCTGAAAGCTGAAGGAAAACCCCGGAAAGAAACCTGAAACTCGCCTCACCTCGCCTCGAGGCTCGATGTGGACGGTTTGATTCTGGGATTCGGCTCAGCTTCCGGAAATACGTCGCATGGCGTACGGCCGGGCGGGTCCGCCGTGCGCGGACCCGCGTTTCAGCAGGCGGGCTCGGGCACCCGCTCCCTGGATTCGGGTCGGCAGGCGGCCAGGAGGGCCGGCAGGCGCGGAGCGGCCGCCTTCACGGCGCGGACGTACCGCTCCATCACCTCCGGCGCCAGCTGGTGCCGCGCGCGCGTCGCGTAGTCCAGGCGGCTGTTCTCCAGCCAATCCATCAGGCCCGGGTGGCGCGCCCAGGCCTGCCGGTTGGCCAGCGTGATCGCCTGCATCGTGACCCACCCCGCCTCGTCGCGCGGATGCGGCACCGGGCGGCACATCGCGTTCTTCTCCGCGGCACCGCCCGCCACCCGGGCTTCGACGGCGGCGATGAACGCAGCGCTGAAGGACGGGCCGCACTGGCGCACGTACTGCAGGTGGATCGCCGCGTCATCCTCGAACACCGGGATCGGCGCCTGCAGCGGGATGCCGCAGGCCGTGCAGTCGATGAACAGCTCGCCGGGCAGCACATCGGCCTTTCCCTGGTCCAACGACAGCTGGCCCGGGGTGATGGAGCGCACGCGCCCCATCCGCAGGATGTTGCCGATCCGGCGGAGCTCCGCCAGTTCCTGCGTGGTGACGGTTGCGCAGCGGTACTTGGTGGGGCGGACGGAAGGGTCGAGACGCAGCAGCTGGCCCGCGCTTTCCAGCCGCATGAACAGGTCATCCAGCGACTCCGCTTCGGCCACGCATTCGAACTGCGCCGCCAGCGACCCGAAGAACCGGGGCAGATGCTCCGCGCCGGGCTGCACGTTGGCACGGTCCAGGAACCAGGCGTCGTTCGGCATGACCCAGCGGATGCGCGACGGGTCGGTGCCGTTCTGCAGCAGCCACAGGCAGGCGTCGATGCCCGTCTTGCCCGACCCCACCACGGTGTAGCGCGCGTGAGGGCTGGCCAGGCGCGGCAGGGCATTGATCGGGACGCAATGGATGCCCGCGGCCACCTGGTAGCGTGGCGCATGCGTGGCCGGCACTTCGGTGCCGGTGTGCGTCGCATGCACGACCTTGCGGCGGACGGAAACGGCGATTTCCGCGCCGTCGAGAAGCGAGCGGAGGAGCTGCCGCCCTTGCCCGTCGATGCCCGCATGCTCCGTCATCGAAAGGAAGCGCACCCGGCCCGAAGCCAGCAGCTTCTGCCGCAGCAGCTGGTCGAAATGGTCCAGCACGGCCTGGCCGGAAGCCATCTCGTGCAGGCCGCGGTTGGTGCCCACCTCGTCCACCGCGCCGGTGGCAAGCTCGCGCGAGTTCACGCCGTAGAACGCCGAGGGCTGGTGCAGCCGCACGAAGGAGTAGGCATCGTTCCAGTGGCCACCCGGGCGATGGCGGCGGTCCACCAGCGTGATGTGCGCGTCCGGGCGCTCGTCGAAGAGCGAGTCGGCGAAGGCCATGCCCATCGCGCCCGCGCCGATCACCAGGTAGTCCGTTTCGAAGTTTTCCATGCTCTTGTGCCTTTCAGTCGAAGGAATTGTCGGAGCGCGAGGGGCGGGGGAACAGGGCCGCAAGTCGCCGCTTCTTGTCCGGATGTCCGGCGATGCCGTCCGACAGGGCCTGCCGCCGGTTCCGGCCCCAATGGAGGGACCCGCGAACCCCAGGAGCCCACCATGACTTCCCTGCTGCACCAGCTCTCCCCTGGCATCACCAACATGATCCGGCTGGACCACAGCCATGTGCTCATGGCGTTCCACCAGTACGAGATGGACGCTTCGCCCCGGGTGAAGAAGGGCCTCGCGGACAATGTCTGCCTGGCCATCGAGATCCACGCGCAGCTGGAAGAGGAGATCTTCTATCCGGCCCTGCGGCTCGTCGCCGACACCGAGGTGCTGCGCAAGAGCACGCCTGAGCACGACGAGATGCGCGGGCTGATCGCCCGGCTGCGCAACACGCTGGTCACGGACCTGGAATTCGATGACGCATTCTTCACCCTGATGCGGCACGTCATGCACCACGTCGCCGATGAAGAGACGCTGTTGCTGCCTGCCGCGGAGCGGCTTTTGCCTCAGCAGCTGCCGGAGCTGGGCGCCCGGATGACGAGGCGCCGGCTGGAGCTGACCGCGCCGCGTACGCCCGAACTGGCCAGCAGCATGGCGCGCTCCCTGAGCCTGGGGACGGCGGTAGCGGCCGGCACGGCGCTGATCAGCGGCGCCAGCCTGTTGGCGCGGCACCGGGGGCCGGGCGAGTCATGGTTGCGGCGCACGCCCGGCATCCGCTAGCCAAAAGCCTACCCTTCGAAATGCGGATGCAGCTGCCGGATCCGGTTCATCGCCATCCCCGCGGCGGCAGTGCGCGTCTCCACACCCAGCTTCACGAAGATGCGCTCCAGGTGCTTCTTCACCGTGGCCGGGCTGGAGCCGAGGATGTCGCCGATGTCGCGGTTGATCTTGCCCTTGACCACCCAGTAAAGCACCTCCGCCTCGCGCGCCGTGAGCTTGAAGGCCAGGCTCATGGACTCGATGATTGCGACATCCGACACTTCGCGCATCACGATCAGCCAGTCGTCGTCGCCGGTCTGCCGGTGCAGACGGATGCTGAGCCGGCGCGCCCCGAGTTCGGCCGACAGCTTCGGCGGCTCGATGTTGCGTTCCGCGTCGTTCAGGTGACGCCGCAGCCAGGTGAGGATGGCCGCGGGTGTTTCGGGCGCCGAGGTGCCGTAGTAGGCCTTCAGCAGGTCGCGCGCCAGCGGCGTCTGCCACATCAGCTTGCCGTCGCTCACGCGCACGGCGATGCTGGCGTAGCCGAAAGCGTCGAGCGCATTGCGCGTCTGCCGCGCGAGGCGCGCGCTCTGCAAGTGCACCCCCATGCGCGCCATCACTTCCTTGGGTTTGATCGGCTTGGTGACGTAGTCGACGCCGCCCGCCTCCAGCGCGGCCACCAGGTGTTCGGTGTCGGTCAGGCCTGTCATGAAGATGATGGGAATCTGCGCGGTCTCGCGGCCGGCCTTCAGGCGCTTGGCCACTTCGAAGCCGTCCATGCCGGGCATCATGGCGTCCAGCAGCACGATGTCGGGCAGGGCCTGCGCGGCGCGCAGCAGGGCGGCTTCGCCGCTGGTGGCCACCAGCACGGTGTAGCCGGATTCATCGAGCGCGTCGTGCAGCACCGAGAGGTTGTCGGGCACGTCATCGACGATCAGCACCACATCGCTGTTGGCGCGGTCGAGCGCCGCGCCCCAGGCCGGGGTGCCGGTTCCCGTGGGGTCCCGCGTCGCGTTCATCGGTCGGTTCCTTCCAGCGTGGGCATTGATGCGCGGGCCAGCTCGCGGCCGATCGCCTCGAACTGGAATTGCCGCGCCAGCTCGCGCATGGCGGCGGTGAATGCGCCGCACTCGGCTTGCGCATTGTCGATGGCGTCGAGCTGGTGCAGGATGCCGCGGTAGTAGCCCAGTTGCACGGCTTGCTGCAAAGGCGCCAGCAGGTCGGGACGCGGCCACACCCAGGCCGCCGGTTCGGATGGCGCCGGCAAGGGTGCCTCCTCCAGCCATTGCAGGCCGAGCTGCCGTTCCAGCCAATCCAGCAGTTCGCTATGGCGCACCGGCTTGAGGATGAAGTCTTCGGTGCGGATGCCGGCGTCGTTCTCCAGACCCTTGTCGAAGGCGTTGGCTGAAACCACGGCGATGCGAGCCTCCACGCCGTCCAGCCGGCGCACCCGGCGGATGGTCTCCCAGCCATCGATGCCGGGCATCGCGAGGTCCATCAGGATCGCGTCCGGTTGCAGGCCAGCCGCCAGGAGGTCCAGTGCATCGTGGCCGCTGGCCGCGGTGCGCAGCTCGAAGCCGAGGGGCTCCAACAGGTGCACCAGCAGCTCGCGGTCGGCTTCCTCGTTGTCGACCACCAGCACCTTGCGGCGCGCACCGGCATAGGCGCGGCGCACAGGTTGCGCGCGCGCTTTGGGCACCGAAGCGGCGTGGACTTCGGGCAGGAACAGGTGGACCCGGAACACCGAGCCGCGGCCCGGCGTGCTGGTCGCGCTCAGCTGGCCGCCCATCAGGTCCGTGAGCATCTTGGCGATGGTGAGGCCCAGGCCGGCGCCGGGCGCCGAGTGGCTGGCCGTGTTGCCGCGCGCGAAGGGTTCGAAGATCTGGTCCAGTTCTTCCGTGGTCATGCCGGGGCCGGTGTCCTCGATGTCGATCAGCGCCATTTCGCGCGCATACCGGACGCGGAAGATCACCTGGCCCGCGGACGTGAACTTGATCGCGTTGCCGAGCAGGTTGATCAGGATCTGCCGCACGCGCTTTTCGTCCGCACGCACCACGTCCGGCACCGCGCCGCTGGCCTCGAAGCGAAAGGACAGGCCCTTGGCGGACGCCTGCAGCTCGAACAGGCTCGCCATCTCCTCCACGCAATCGGCAAAGCGCATCGGCTTCACGTTCAACGTGAGCTTGCCGGATTCGATGCGGGCGATGTCCAGCGTGCCTTCGATCAGCGACAGCAGGTGTTCGCCGCCGCGCTTGATGACGTTGATGGCGTGCTTGCGGTGGCCCGGCATCGAGGCGTCTTCGCCCATCAGCTGCGCATAGCCCAGGATGCTGTTGAGCGGCGTGCGCAGCTCGTGGCTGATGGCGCTGATGTAGCGGCTCTTGGCGTGGTTGGCCTGCTCCGCGGCCTGCTTGGCGGCCTCGGCCAGGATGCGCGCCTTCTGCAGCGCTTCGTCGGTCTGGCGGTGCGAATCGATCTCGCGCATCAGCAGGTGGGCCTGGCGGTTCGATTCCTCCTGCGCCACCTGCCGGCTCTTGTGCGCCAGCACCAGCCACCAGGCCACGATGCCCGCCACCACCAGCAAGGCCATATAGGCCTTCAGGAACGTCGCCCGCAAGGCACTCTGGGTCATCGCCGCGAACTCGGGCAGCTGCGCCGCGCCCTGGGTCTCCTGGTGATACAGCAAGCCGATCAAGGCGCCGAGCAGCGGTGCCACCACCAGCATCAGCAGCAGGAAGTGGCCGAGGCCGGTGTCCAGGTAGGGCCAGATGCGCTTCGGCAACAACCAGCGCAGCGTGGCGGACCATTGCGCGGACAGGCTCGCCTCCGGTTTGCAGAGGTCGCCGCAGCGCGCATCGAGCGTGCAACAGAGGGAACAGATGGCGCCCTGGTAGGCCGGGCAATGGGCCATGTCCGGGCCCTCGTATTCGCGTTCGCAGATGACGCAGCGCTTCAGCGCGGTGGGGTGCACCGCCTCGTCCGGCTGACGCGCGATGTAGTAGCGGCCTTTGGTGGCCCACGCGATGGCCGGCGCGGCGACGAAGGCGACGCCCATGGCGATGAGGGCCGAGAACGCTTGCGCCAGCGGACCGAACACCCCCAGGTAGGCCACGATCGAGAGCAGCGACGCCAGCGCCATCGCGCCGACGCCGACCGGATTGATGTCGTACAGGTAGGCGCGCTTGAATTCGATGCCCTTGGGCGACAGGCCCAGCGGCTTGTTCACCACGAGGTCGGCCACGACGGCCATGATCCAGGCGATGGCGATGTTGGAGTACAGGCCCAGCACCTCCCCGAGGGCCTGGAACACATTCATCTCCATCAGCATGAAGGCGATGAGCGTGTTGAACACGACCCAGACCACCCGGCCCGGATGGCTGTGCGTGACGCGCGAGAAGAAGTTGGACCAGGCGAGCGAACCCGCATAGGCGTTGGTGACGTTGATCTTCAGCTGCGAGATCACGACGAACAACGCGGTGGCCGCCACCGCCCACCCGTAGTTGGGGAACACGTACTCGTAGGCCGCCAGGTACATCTGGTTCGGGTCGACCGCGCGGTCGGTCGGCACCATGTGCTTGATGGCCAGGTAGGCCAGGCAGGCGCCGCCCAGCATCTTGATCACGCCCAGGACGACCCAGCCGGGGCCGCCGACCAGGACGCCCATCCACCAGGCGCGGCGGTTGTGCCGGGTCTGCGCCGGCATGAAGCGCAGGTAGTCGGCCTGTTCGCCCATCTGCGTGATCAGCGCGATGCCCACGGTCAAGGCTGCACCGAACAGGTGCAATTCAAAGCCGCCGCCCACCGACTTATCACCGGCATAGTGCGTGATTCCACTGAATGCACCAGGATCGCGCGCCAGCACATAGGCAAAAGGCACCACGAGCATCACCAGCCAGATCGGCTGGGTCCAGGCCTGCAAGCGGCTGATGGCCGACACGCCGTGCGTCACGAGCGGGATCACCGCCAGGGCGCAGATCAGGTAGCCCCAGCTCGGGGGGATGCCCAGCGCCAGTTCCAGCGCGTAGGCCATGACGGCCGCTTCCAGCGCGAAGAAGATGAAGGTGAACGACGCGTAGATCAGCGACGTCAACGTGGAGCCGATGTAGCCGAAGCCGGCGCCGCGCGTCAGCAGGTCCATGTCGACCCCGTAGCGGGCGGCGTAGATGCTGATCGGCAGGCCGGCCACGAAGATGATCAGCCCCGTGACGAGGATCGCCCAGAAGGCGTTCATGAAGCCGTACTGCACCAGCAGGGTGGCGCCGACGGCCTCCAGGATCAGGAACGAGGCGGCGCCGAAGGCGGTGTTGGCGACGCGGAACGGCGACCATTTGCGGAAGCGCTGCGGCGCGAAACGCAGCGCGTAGTCCTCCATCGTCTCGCTGGCGACCCAGTTGTTGTAATCCCGGCGCACCTTCACCACGCGCTGGGGCGCGCCTTCGGTGGGAATGGGCACGATCGGGATGATTTGGCTCACCCCGGGAAATCGCAGGTTCCGTGCCACGGCCGGTTTGTCCATCCGCCTTCTGGCGTATCGGGCGATGAAGGCCATGCACTAAGATGGCCCGTTACAAATCCGCCACGCCATGGAACTCACGCCCCGCGAGAAAGACAAGCTGCTGCTGTTCACCGCCGCCCTGCTGGCGGAACGCCGCAAGGGCCGCGGGCTCAGGCTCAACTACCCGGAGGCGCTGGCGTTGATCTCCGCCGCCGTCATGGAAGGCGCGCGGGACGGCAAGACCGTGGCGCAGCTGATGAGCGAAGGGCGGTCCGTGCTGACTCGCGCCGACGTGATGGACGGGGTCGCCGAGATGATCCCCGAGATCCAGGTCGAGGCCACCTTCCCGGACGGGACCAAGCTGGTCACCGTGCACCAGCCGATCGTCTGAACCTCCCGAGAAAGACTTCATGTCACTCCGCAACCTGACCCTCGCCCTCTTCAGCGCGGCCACCGCGTCGGCGCATGCCCACGGCGGCCACGGCGCCAGCACGGAGTGGCACTGGCACGCCACCGACACCTGGGGCTTCGTGATGGTCGCGGCGCTCGCGGCAGTGGCGATCTGGTTCTCGCGCGGGGACTGAGCCGTGATCCCCGGAGAATTGCTTCCCGCGGCCGGTGACCACACGCTGAACCCCGGCCGCCGCACGGCGACGGTGGTGGTGCAGAACACCGCGGACCGGCCGATTCAGGTCGGCTCGCACTATCACTTCGCCGAGACCAACGGCGCATTGCAGTTCGATCGCACGGCGGCGCACGGCATGCGGCTGAACATCGCGTCGGGCACCGCCGTGCGGTTCGAACCGGGCCAGCAGCGCACGGTGGAACTGGTGGACTACGCCGGCGACCGCAAGATCTACGGCTTCCGCGGCCTGGTGCAAGGGAACATCTAGAACATGGCCACGATCCCCCGCCGCGCCTATGCGGAAATGTTCGGTCCCACCAAGGGCGACCGCGTGCGGCTGGCCGACACCGAACTGGTGATCGAGGTCGAGGACGACTACACGCTGCGCGCGGGCGGGTACGGCGAGGAAGTGAAGTTCGGCGGCGGCAAGACGATCCGCGACGGCATGGCGCAGTCGCAGCGCACGCGCGCCGAGGGCACTGTGGACACGGTGCTGACCAATGCGCTGATCGTGGACCACTGGGGCATCGTCAAGGCCGACATCGGCCTGAAGGACGGCCGCATCGCCGCCATCGGCAAGGCCGGCAACCCCGACACGCAACCCGGCGTGGACATCGTCATCGGCCCGGGCACCGAGATCATCAGCTGCGAAGGCGCCATCGTCACCGCCGGCGGCATCGACAGCCACATCCACTTCATCTGCCCGCAGCAGATCGAGGAGGCGCTCGCCGCAGGCATCACCACCATGCTCGGCGGCGGTACCGGCCCCGCCACCGGCACCTTCGCCACCACCTGCACGCCGGGGCCCTGGAACATCGAACGCATGCTGCAGGCAGCCGACGCGTTCCCGATGAACCTGGGTTTCCTCGGCAAAGGCAACGCCAGCCTGCCGGCCGCGCTGCACGAACAGATCGACGCGGGTGTGATCGGCCTGAAGCTGCACGAAGACTGGGGAACGACGCCCGCCGCCATCAGCAACTGCCTGGATGTGGCCGATGCGACCGACACGCAGGTCGCGATCCACTCCGACACGCTGAACGAATCCGGCTTCGTCGAGAACACCATCGCCGCGACCAAGGGCCGTGGGCTCTGCGCGTTTCACACCGAGGGCGCGGGCGGCGGCCACGCCCCGGACATCCTGCGCGTGGTGGGGGAGGCGAACTTCCTGCCTTCGTCCACCAACCCAACGATGCCGTACACGGTGAACACGCTGGACGAGCACGTGGACATGCTGATGGTGTGCCACCACCTCGACCCGGCCATCCCGGAAGACCTGGCCTTCGCCGAAAGCCGCATCCGCAAGGAAACCATCGCGGCCGAAGACATCCTGCACGACCTGGGCGCGATCAGCATGATGTCCAGCGACTCGCAGGCCATGGGCCGCGTGGGCGAAGTGATCCTGCGCACTTGGCAGACCGCGCACAAGATGAAGGTGCAGCGCGGCGCGCTCCCTGAGGACGGCGCGCAGAACGACAACTTCCGCGCCAAGCGCTACATCGCCAAGTACACGATCAACCCCGCCATCGCGCACGGCATCTCGCACGAAGTCGGCAGCATCGAAGCCGGCAAGTGGGCCGACCTGGTGATCTGGAAGCCGGCGTTCTTCGGCGTCAAGCCGGCGCTGATCCTGAAGGGCGGCTTCATCGCCATGGCGGCGATGGGGGACCCGAATGCCTCGATCCCCACGCCGCAACCGGTGCACTACCGCCCCATGTTCGGCAGCTACGGCGGCGCGCTGGCGCGCGGCTCGATCACCTTCGTGTCGCAGGCCGGGCTGACCGGTGGCTTGAAGGAGCGCTACGGCCTGGCCAAGACGGTGAGCGCCGTCAAGAACATCCGGCAAGTCCGCAAGCAGCACCTGATCCACAACAGCTACCTGCCGAAGATGGAGATCGACGCGCAGACCTATGCGGTGCGCGCGGACGGTGTCTTGCTCACCTGCGAGCCGGCCAAGGTGCTGCCGATGGCGCAGCGCTACTTCCTCTTCTAGGCCATCCTCATGCTGCAGGTTTCCAAGCGCCTGCCTGCCGGGCAAGGACTGGCGCCGGTGCTGCTGAAGCGCGCGGCGACGGTCGAACTCGATTGGGACGTGCGGCAGAAGAGCCGCTTCGACGCCACCGATTCCCAAGGCCGCGCGCTCGGCGTGTTCCTGCCGCGCGGCACGGTGGTCCGTGGCGGCGATGTGCTGGTGGCGGAGGACGGCTCCGTGATCCGGGTGATCGCCGCGCCGCAGCCGGTGCTGGTGATCACGCATTGCGGCGAGCACGGCACGCCGTTCGACCTGCTGCGCGCCGCCTACCACCTGGGCAACCGCCATGTCGCGATCGAGCTGAAGCCTGATCACCTGAAGATCGAGCCCGACCACGTGCTGGCGGAGATGCTGCGTGCGATGCACCTGATCGTGAACGAAGCGCAGGCGGCGTTCGAGCCGGAGGGCGGCGCGTACGCGTCGCACGACTCGCACGGGCACGCGCATGGCCATGGCGCCCATGGACACGCCCACCACGACCACTGACGCGGCGCTGCTGCAGCTGATCTGGCTGGCGTCGCCCGCCTTGCCGGTGGGTGGCTTCTCCTATTCCGAGGGCATCGAGGCGGCCGTCGAAGCCGGCCTGGTGCACGACGAAAACTCCGCCGCGAACTGGATCGCCGACCAGCTGCACCTGGCGCTGGCCCGTGCCGACCTGCCCGTGCTCGCGCAGGCGGTGGAGGCTTGGCGCGCCGTGGACATGCCGACGCTGGCGGCGTTGGACGACTGGGTGCGCACCACCCGCGAGACCAGCGAGCTGCGCCAGCAGACGGAGCAGATGGGCCGCTCGCTCGTCGAGTGGGCGCGGGCTGTGCGGCCTGAACTCCTGGCCGGCATGGCCCGCGCGGACACCTTCACCTATCCCGTGGCTTTCGCCATGACTGCGGCCGCCTCCGGCGCGCCGGTGCGGCACGTCTTGCTGGCCTTTGCCTTCGGGTGGGGCGAGAACATGATGCAATCCGCCATCAAGGCGGTGCCGCTGGGGCAGAGCGCCGGGCAACGCATCCTGGGCCGCCTGGCCGCCGAAGTGCCGCTGGCGGTCGACCACGCGCTGGCGCTGGGCATGGAAGAGCGCCAGGCCTTCACCCCGATGCTGGCCATCCTGTCGGCACAGCACGAGACCCAATACTCCCGATTGTTCCGCTCATGAGCTCCACACTGCACCACATCGCCAACCGCACCAAGAGACTGCCGCCGCTGCGCGTGGGCATCGGCGGCCCGGTCGGCTCCGGCAAGACCACGCTGCTGGAGATGCTGTGCAAGGCGATGCGCGGTCGCTACGACCTGGTCGCCATCACCAACGACATCTACACCAAGGAGGACCAGCGCATCCTGACGGTGAGCGGCGCCCTGCCGGCCGAGCGGATCCTGGGTGTGGAGACCGGCGGCTGCCCGCACACCGCCATCCGCGAGGACGCGTCGATCAACCTCGAAGCCATCGACCGCATGCTGGGTGAATTCCCGGACGCCGATGTGGTGTTCGTCGAATCCGGCGGCGACAACCTCGCGGCCACCTTCAGCCCCGAGCTGAGCGACCTCACCATCTACGTGATCGACGTGGCGGCGGGCGAGAAGATCCCGCGCAAGGGCGGGCCAGGCATCACCAAGAGCGACCTGTTCGTCATCAACAAGACCGATCTGGCGCCTTACGTCGGCGCGGACCTAGGCGTGATGGAAGCGGACACGAAGCGCATGCGCAAGGACAAGCCTTTCGTGATGACCAACCTGAAGACGAAGCAGGGGCTGGACGAAGTGGTGGCGTTCATCGAGCGCAAGGGGATGCTCGACGCCTGAACGGCAAAGTCTGCGTCCCCTGGCGGAAGCGGTGAGATTCGAACTCACGGAGGCCGCGAAGCCTCGGCGGTTTTCAAGACCGCTGGATTAAACCACTCTCCCACGCTTCCGGAAGGTGTGGCGAATTCTACGTGTGCGCGGCACAATGCACGATGGCTACCGATGCCGTGACCTTCCGCCTGGCTCGCGCTTCCGATGCGCCGGCCATGGCGGCCATGACCCGGTCCCTCATCGAGGCGGGCCTGCCTCCGCGCTATACCGAGCACCGCATGGCCCGCCTGATCGCCTCGCGCGAGCACACGGCGCTGGCGGCGGTCGGCGCCGATGGGGTGCAGGGCTTCGCCATCATGCAGTTCGGTGACGAGCGTGCGCACCTCGTTCTGCTGGGCGTCAGCGCTCCACTGCAGCGCGGCGGCATCGGGCGGGCGCTGGTCGAATGGCTCGTGGAGTCGGCCCAGGTCGCCGGCATCGCCTCCATCCACCTGGAACTGCGCGCGGACAACGTGGGGGCCAAGGCCTTCTACGAATCGCTGGGCTTCAGCGAGACGCTGGTCGTGCCGGGCTACTACGAAGGCCGGATCGCGGCCCGCCGCATGATCCGCGTCCTGCGCGTGCAGGCGGCATCGCCGGGCTGATCCCGGGGCCGGGCTCGGCCTGCGGTCGAGCTAACTTTCCTGTTACAGCGGTCGGGAAGAGTTTGCACAAGCTTTGCGGGTCTTGTCCCTCACTGCACCTTGCGGGCGCAGCATCCAATGGCATATAGCCTCAAAGGAGCTCGCCATGAGAACTCAAGCCATTGCCTTCGCCATCGCCGCTGCCGCAGCGTCGCTCGCCGCCGTCCCGGCGTCGGGCCAGACCGATCCGGGCTCCGCCAACGGCGGCTCCGCCGAAAACCACACGGGCATCCAGATGTACCCGGGGTACGGCGCGCACCCGCCCGAGTCCGGCGCCCAGTTCAACGGCCAGATCGAGCAGCGTGCCAACCCGGGTGCCGAGCAGCGCTACCGCAACTACGGCGAGTGGCTGGGCCTGGGGTCGGTGGTGCCGCGTGAATACCGCTCGAACCGGTACGCGCAGGACTGGCGTGCACGCGGGCTGAACAACCCCGGCGCGAACCGCCAGTGGGTGCGGATCGGGTCGGACTACTACCTCGTTTCGCGTTCCGACGGGCGGGTGATCCGCCGCTGGGACCGCTGACCGGTCAGGCCGGCAGAAACAGCGCCTGCAGATCCGAGAGGAAGTCGAAACCCCTCTCGGTGGGCCTCACGCGCGCCAGGTCGCGCGTGAGGAGGCCCTTGGCCTCGGCCTCGCGCAGCGGCTGCTCGATCGCGTTCAGAGGCAGCCCAGTGCGGTGCAGGAAATCGTCCAGCGCGAACCCCTCGCGCAGCCGCAGCGCATTCAACATGAACTCGAAGGGGAGGTCCGCGCGCCGGACTTCATCTTCCTGCGCCAGCGGCTCCCCGGCCAGCGCCTTCTCCATGTACAGCTTCGGATCGCGGTAGCGCACTTGCCGGACCACCCGGTGCGGAAAACTCAGCTTGCCGTGCGCACCGGCGCCGATGCCCAGGTAGTCGCCGAACTGCCAGTAGTTGAGGTTGTGCCAGCAGCGATGCCCGGTCTTGGCATAGGCGGACACTTCATAGCGCGCGAGGCCATGCACCGCCGTCATCTCGGTGATGCGGTCGAGCATCGCGTACGCCAGGTCGTCCGGTGGTGTGACCGGCGGAAACTTGGCGAAGTACGTGTTGGGTTCGATGGTCAGGTGATAGATCGACAGGTGCGGCGGGGCCAGCGCGAGCGCCTGGGTCACGTCGGCCTCCAGCATCTCCAGCGTCTGCCCCGGCAGGGCGTACATCAGGTCGAGGTTGAAGGTGCCGAAGGCCAGCGCCGCCTCTTCCAGCGCGGCGATGGCCTGGCGGCTGTCGTGCACGCGGCCCAGCGCCTTCAGGTGGGCGTCATTGAAGCTCTGGACGCCGACCGACAGCCGCGTGACCCCGGCCGATCGGAACGCGCGGAAGCGCTCCTTCTCGAAGGTGCCGGGATTGGCTTCGAGCGTGATTTCGCAATCCGCGTCCAGCTTCAGCCGCGCGCGGATGTCCGACAGCAGGCGCTCGATCGCCTGTGGCGAGAACAAGCTGGGCGTGCCGCCGCCGATGAAGATGCTGTGGACCTGGCGGCCCCAGACCAGCGGCACGGCGGTTTCGAGGTCGGCGACGAGCGCGTCGAGGTAGCGCTGCTCCGGCAGCTCGCTCGATTTCATCTCATGCGAGTTGAAGTCGCAGTAGGGGCACTTGCGCAGGCACCACGGCAGGTGGACGTACAGCGACAAGGGCGGCAGCGCCGTGAGCTGCAGCGTGCCGGGCCGCAGGTGGTCGGTGACCGTCTTCGCAACCGTCATGTCACCAGCGCTCGCGGATCAGCTCCAGCATCTGGCGCGCGGCCTGGCCCCGGTGGCTGTTGGCGTTCTTCACTTCGGGCGGCAACTGCGCGAAGGTCTGGCCGAAAGCCGGCAGGAACATCACGGGGTCGAACCCGAACCCGTTGTTCCCGACCGGTTCGCGCGTGATCTCGCCGGCGACCCGTCCCACCGCGATGAGTGGCTCGGGATCCTCCGGCGCGCGCAGCGCCACCAGCGTGCTCACCAGCGCGGCGCGCCGGTTCGCCACGTTTCGCATTTGTTCGAGCAGCGCCGTCACGTTATGGTCGTCCCCCTTCGGGTAGCCGTACTGCATGGCATAGAACGCGGTGTCCACACCGGGCAAGCCGCCGAAGGCGTCCACGCACAGGCCGGCGTCGTCGGCGATGGCCGGCAGGCCGCTGTGCTGCGCGGCATTGCGGGCCTTGGCCAATGCGTTCTCGACGAAGGTGCGGTACGGCTCCTCGGCTTCCGGCACGCCCAGTTCGCCCTGCGGCACCAGCGCGATGCCGAGCGGCGCGAACATCGCCTGCAGTTCGGCGAGCTTGCCGCGGTTGTTGGAGGCCAGGACCAGGCGGTCGATCATGCGCTGAGCGCCTGCTCCTGCATGGCGACCAGTTCAGCGATGCCCTTCTCCGCCAGCCGCAACAGTTCGTCCATCTCGGCGCGGGTGAAGGCCGCGCCTTCGGCGGTGCCCTGCACTTCCACGAAGTGGCCAGCCCCGGTCATCACGACGTTCATGTCCGTGTCGCAGGCGACGTCCTCGATGTATTCCAGGTCCAGCAGCGGCGTGCCATTGACGATGCCCACCGAAATGGCCGCCACCGGCCCCGTGATCGGCGTGGCCGCCAGCTTGCCCGTAGCGAGCAGCTTGTTCACGGCGTCACGGGCGGCCACATAGGCGCCGGTGATCGCCGCGGTGCGGGTGCCGCCATCGGCCTGCAGCACGTCGCAGTCCAGCACGATGGTGCGTTCGCCCAGCTTCTTCAGGTCGAACACCGCGCGCATGGAGCGGCCGATCAGCCGCTGGATCTCCTGCGTGCGGCCGCTCTGCTTGCCCTTGGCCGCTTCGCGGTCGCCGCGGGTGTGCGTGGCGCGCGGCAGCATGCCGTATTCGGCCGTCACCCAGCCCTCGCCGCTGCCGCGTTTGTGCGGCGGCACCTTGTCCTCCACGGAGGCGGTGCAGAGCACGCGGGTGCCACCGAACTCGATCAGCACTGAGCCCTCGGCGTGGGCGGTGAAGCCGCGCGTGATCTTCACGGGGCGCAACTGGTCGGCGGCGCGGTTGCCGCTGCGTTGGAAGGTCATACCGGAATTGTCCCAGATCGAAGGACGGCACCGCGACAGCGGTGACGTTATCGTCCGTTTAACTCTTCTTCGTCGCTGCCGAGCGCTTGATCGCTTCGTTGATCTCGGCGATCGACCGCTCGATGGCGGCATCGTCGAGATCGTCGACCAGGGTGTCGAGCACACCGGCCTGGATGGTGGAAGCGAAGACGCCGTCCGAGATGCTGTCGGTCGAGATGCCGCTGTGCGACTCCTCGACGTCGGGCGTTTCCCACTCCATCGCGATCACCGTGACGTTGTCGGAGTGTTCACCGCCGTTGCGCAGCGCGTCCTCCACCAGGTCGGGCACCGCCTGGCCCACAGGCTTGGTGCTGAGGTGGCGCACGATGTCGCCGTCCGACAGGCTGCCCCAGAGGCCGTCCGAGCACAGCAGGATGCGGTCGCCCTGCTGCAGTTGCACCGGCCCCGTCACGTCGAACACGGGCTTGGTCGGCGAACCGAGGCAGGTGAACAGGATGTTGCGGTTGATGCGGTCCATGCGGATCACACCGGCGCTCTGCTGCTCCAGGTACGAGTGGTCGCGTGTGCGGGTGAGCAGCTCACCATTGCGCACCACGTACAGCCGCGAGTCGCCGCAATGCACCCAGGTCGCGTGGTTGCCCTGCACGATGCACGCCACCAGCGTGGTGCGGGGCGTGTCGAGCATGCCTTTTTCGCTGGCGTAGCGGATGATCTGGTGGTGCGCCGCCATCAGCGTGATCGAGAGGAACTCGGTCACGTCCCGCACGATCGGCCGCGCTTCCTTCTGGTACAGCGCACTGATCGTCTGCAGCGCCAGTTGCGCGGCGACCTCGCCCTCGGGGTGGCCGCCCATGCCGTCGGCCAGCAGGAAGATGCCGGACTCCCGCGTGTAGCAGTAGCCCATGCGGTCTTCGTTCTTTTCGCGGCCGCCCTTGCGGCTGACCTGGAAGACCGAGAATTTCATTTCGCTTTGACCTGACCGAAGTTGGTGGCGCGCTTCACGCTCTTCTTGGTGTCCGTCACCATGTTGTCGAACTGCAGGCGCATCTTCTCGCCCACCGACAGCTTGGTGTAGCGGCGCTCGCCTTCGCGGCTCAGCTCCTTCTGCAGCGCGAACACCGATTGCGGCCGCGACAGCGGGTCGAGCGACATGCACCACTCGACCACTTCGATCAGGTTGTCCGAGTACACCCCGCGCAGCCGCGACAGCGCCAGCGCGAGGCGGTCTTTCTCGAGCCGCTGGGGCGCGTCGTTGGGCGGGTAGCCCTGCATGCAGGCGTAGATGCAGGCGCCGATGGCGTAGATGTCGGTCCAGGGGCCCATCGACGAATCGCGCCGGTACATCTCGGGCGCGGCGAAGCCGGGCGTGTACATCGGGCGGATGAAGTTGCCTTCCTTGGACAGCACTTCGCGCGCCGCGCCGAAATCGATCATCACGGCACGGTTGTCATCGGTGATGAAGATGTTGGCCGGCTTGATGTCCAGGTGCAGCATCTTGTGCTGGTGCACGATGCGAAGGCCGCGCAGGATCTCGTCGAACAGCGAGCGGATCGTCGACTCGCGGAAGACCTTCTGCTTTTTCAGTTCGCGTGCGGTGATGATGAAGTCCTGGAGCGTGGCGCCCTCCAGGTAGTTCATCACCATGTAGACGGTCTCGTTCTCGCGGAAGAAGTTGAGCACGCTCACCACGGAGCTGTGCGAGATCTGCGCGAGGGAGCGGCCTTCTTCGAAGAAGCTTTTCAGGCCGAGGCGGTAGAGCGAGAGTTTCTCGGCCTGCACCTGCGGCAGCAATTCGCCGGGGGCGCGGCTGGCCAGCGAGGAAGGGAGGTATTCCTTGATGGCGACCTGCTGGCCTTCGTTGTCGACGGCCAGATAGACGACGCCGAAACCGCCCGAAGACAGTTTGCGAACCACCCGATAGCCACCGATCACGGTGTCAGGCGGCAAAGGCGCCGGTTTGACCTTTGACATAATTTGAAGAATGTAAGGGGCCTGCCGGCCGCCCGGTTATTCTCGAAATCCCGCAACGAACCGCAAAGAGTCCTCTGGATGGCAGTCTACAGCATGACCGGCTACGCGTCGGCGCAAAGCAGTCCGCCGGCCGGCGCGGCGGGTCACGAAGGCGCCAAAGCAACACCGTCGGGTCGCCTCGGGCTGGAAATCCGGTCGGTCAACAGCCGCTTCCTGGATCTGGCGTTTCGTCTCGGCGACGAGCTGCGCGCGTCCGAGCCCGCGCTGCGCGAATTGATCGCCGGCCGCCTCAAACGCGGCAAGGTCGAAGTGCGCGCGGCCATCGAAGCCCCCGCTGGCGCCGATTTGCGGGAGCCAACGCCCCGCATGCTGCAGCGGCTGGGTGCCGTGCAGGACAACGTGCGTGGCTGGCTGCCCGATGCCCCGGCCCTCAGCGTGGCGGAAATCCTGCGCCTGGCATCGATGGACGGCGCGGTCGACGTCGATTGGGGCGAAGCCGTGCAGACCGTGGCGAAGCAGGCGCTGGCGGACTTGCTGGCGGCGCGCGAACGCGAAGGCGCCCGCCTGGCCACCATGCTCCTGGGCCACCTCGGCCAGTTGCGCGAACTGGCGCAGCAGGCCAGGCCGCTGGTGCCGCAGCTCGTGGAGCAGCAGCGCCAGCGCTTCCTGGAGCGCTGGAAGGAGGCCATGGGCCTGGCCGAAGGCTCCGCGACCCCCGAGGCCGCGCAGGACCGAGCGCTCACCGAAGCGACCGCCTATGCGATCCGCATCGACGTCGCCGAGGAATTGACGCGGCTGGCCGCCCACCTCGACGAGATCGAACGGCTGATCAAGAAGGGCGGTGAGATCGGCAAGCGGCTGGACTTCCTGATCCAGGAACTGCACCGTGAAGCCAATACCCTGGGTTCCAAGTCCGCAGCCCTGGAACTCACGCGCATCTCGGTGGACATGAAGGTCCTCATCGAGCAGATGCGCGAGCAGGTGCAGAACATCGAGTGAGCCTGGCCGCGTCTCAGCCGAAGCTTCGTGCATCGACGCGGTTCAGCAACGACAGCGCCTGCGGTCTCAGCCCGGCTTCGCCGGCTTGCAGCACTTCGTGGACCAGTTCCCGGGCTTCGGCCCACAACTCGAGATTGGCCGTCTCTTCGGCCAGCGCCAGGGTCACGGCGTAGTCGATGCCTTCGCAGCGCGCGGCCTCCTCCACCGGCGCCGGCGCCGGCGGCGCGACCGGAAGTTCGAACTGGATCCCCAGGGTCTCCGGCTCGTACCGGGGCTCGGGCTCCGGTGCCGCCTGCAGCTTCTCCAGCAGCAAGGGCGCGGCCGGTGCTGGCGGCGGCGGTTCCGTGGTCAAGTCGAAGTCGATGGGACCGCCCGCCACGGCCAGTTCGAGCTCCGGCGGGGCGGCCGGGCACCAGGTGATGGCTTCCTCGATTTCGCGCAATGGCAGCCGCGCTTCCCGCTTTTCGGCCAATGACCTTCGCACCCGCACGACTTCATTGGCGGCGACCTCCGGGTCGAAGCCAGGCTCGACGATGCCCGGTTGCTGCGCGTCCTGCGGACCGGCGGGCTCGTCCAGGTCCCCCAAGACGGGCTCCGGCCCCGGATCGAAGGCGTCGCTCCACTCAGGTCCACTGACGCGGGTGCGCCCACGGCCCCACAAGCGCCACACCACCAGGCCGACAAGCAACGCGGTCGAGGCGCCGGCCAGCGCGGTTTCCGCGCCCAGGGCGGGCGCCAGCGCAGGCATCGTCGTCGGCCGCTCAGCCATCATGGCCGGCTGGGCGCCGGCTGACTCGCTCGCCCGCCATTTCTGGATCGAGCGCTGGGTGGCGAGCGCCTCCTGCAGGCTCGCGTGCACGTCGGCGCTGACGCGATCCACGGGGCTCGTGGCCAACTCTGCCTTCGCCGGCACGGGGGGCTGCGGCTCCGCGGAAGTACCAGTTGAAGATGGACGGTTGTCAGAAGCCACGCGGTAACACATTCATACGTCTTACGAACTTCGTATTATCGCAGCATTCAGGGAAGAGCCCGAAGGCCGGCTGATAAGATGCCGGCCCCCGCCACCCGGCGAATCACATCCCTTAGCATCCCGCATGGACTACCCCGGCAACCTGTTCGTGGTCGCCGCCCCCAGCGGGGCGGGCAAGTCGAGCCTGGTCAAGGCGCTGATGGAGCTCGATGCGCGGGTGCAGCCTTCGGTCTCGCACACCACCCGGCCGCCGCGCGGCCAGGAAAAGCACGGGCGCGAATACTTCTTCGTCTCGGCCCAGGAATTCGATGCGATGGTGCTGGCCGGCAGCTTCGTCGAGTGGGCGCACGTGCATGGCCACCGCTACGGCACCTCCAAGAAGGCAATCGAAGAACGCATCGCGCATGGCCAGGACGTGATCCTGGAAATCGATTTCCAGGGCGCCCTGCAGATCAAGCGCATCTTCACGAACGCCGTGCTGATCTTCATCCTGCCGCCCAGCTGGGAAGAATTGCGCTCGCGGCTCGAGCGGCGCGGCGAGGACACGCCCGAAGTCATCGAACTGCGGATGGAGAACGCCGCCACCGAGATGTCCCAAGCCAGGGAGTTCGATTTCGTTATAATCAACGAGTTATTTGAACGAGCGCTTTTCGACCTGAAAACCATCGTTCATGCCCAGCGGCTGAAGTTCTCGTCGCAGCGCCGCGCCCGCGCCGACACTTTCCAGGCCCTCGCCATCCTGTAGCCCCACGTTTTTCGGAGTTCACCCCTTCATGGCCCGCATCACCGTCGAAGACTGCCTGCAGCAGATCCCCAACCGTTTCCAGCTAGTGCTCGCCGCGACCTACCGCGCCCGCATGCTGAGCCAGGGCCACGCGCCCAAGATCGAGAGCAAGAACAAGCCGGGCGTGACCGCCCTGCGCGAAATCGCCGAAGGCAAGATCGGCCTGGAGATGCTGAAGAAAGTGCCCGGCTGAGGCCTCGCCCCCCCCCCTGAAAAGCACCGCCCGCGCGGTGCTTTTTTGTTTCCGTGCCTTGCATTCCGGAGGCGCGCGCTACATTAGGGGAAATGAGCGCGGTGCTCCACCCGGGCAAGGGCCAGCGGCCCAGCAGCCCCATCCTCCCCAGCCCGGCGGCCGCCAACGCGGCGGCGGCGAGCTTTGCCGCGCTCACGGCCCGGTTGGACTACCTCGACGCAGCTGAAATCGACCTCGTCCGCAAGGCGTACCGCTTCGCGGACGAAGCGCACCTGGGCCAGATCCGCGCCAGCGGCGAGCCCTACATCACCCACCCCATCGCCGTGGCCGCGCAATGCGCGGAGTGGAAGCTCGACGCCCAGGCGCTGATGGCCGCGCTGCTGCACGACGCCATCGAAGACTGCGGCGTCACCAAGCCCGAGCTGATCGAGCGCTTCGGCGCCCCGGTGGCCGAGCTCGTGGACGGGCTGACCAAGCTCGACAAGCTGCACTTCAACACGCGCGAAGAGAACCAGGCCGAGTCGTTCCGCAAGATGCTGCTGGCGATGGCGCGCGACGTGCGCGTGATCCTGATCAAGCTGGCTGACCGCACGCACAACATGCGGACGCTGGAAGACGTGCCCCGCGAGAAATGGGCCCGCATCTCGGCCGAGACGCTGGAAATCTACGCGCCGATCGCCCACCGCCTGGGCCTGAACCAGACCTACCGCGAACTGCAGGAGCTGTCGTTCCGCTACATGCGTCCCTGGCGCTACTCGGTCCTGAGCAAGGGCGTGGCGCGGGCGCGCAGCCGGCGCCGGGACCTGATCCAGAAGGTGCAGAAGGACGTCGACGCGGCTTTCGAGACGGCGGGCATGGCAGTGCGCATCTTCGGGCGCGAGAAGACGCTGTTCTCCATCTACAAGAAGATGGACGAGAAGCACCTGAGCTTCGCCCAGGTGACCGACATCTACGGCCTGCGCGTGATCGTGCCGACCGTGACCGACTGCTACACCGCGCTGGGCCTGCTGCACCAGATGTACAAGCCGGTGCCGGGCAAGTTCAAGGACCACATCGCCATCCCGAAGATCAACGGCTACCAGTCGCTGCACACCACGCTGGTGGGGCCGTCGGGGGTGAACGTCGAATTCCAGCTGCGCACCGAGGCCATGCACCTGGTCGCGGAATCCGGCGTGGCCGCGCACTGGTTGTACAAGGCCAGCGTGCCGCAGGACGAATCGACCGAGCGCCTGGGCACCAAGTGGCTGCAGTCGCTGCTGGACATCCAGAACGAGACGCGCGACGCCGCCGAGTTCTGGGATCACGTCAAGATCGACCTGTTTCCCGACGCGGTCTACGTCTTCACGCCCAAGAGCCAGATCCTCGCGCTGCCGCGCGGCGCCACGGTGGTGGACTTCGCCTATGCGATCCACAGCGACGTCGGCGACCACACGGTGGCAGCACGCATCAATGGCGCCCAGGTGCCGCTGCGCACCGAGCTGAAAAACGGCGACGTGGTCGAAGTCGTCACCGCACCGGTGTCCACGCCGAACCCCGCCTGGCTGGGGTTCGTGCGCACGGGCCGGGCCCGCTCGAAGATCCGGCATCACCTGAAGACGCTGGCGCAGGCCGAGTCGCAACAGCTCGGCGAGAAGCTGCTGGCCCAGGCCCTGCGGGCCGAAGGCCTGGAGAAGCTGCCACCGGACAACGACGAATACCATGGCGTGTGGGACCGCCTGCTGCGCTTCACCGGCAACCGCAGCCGCACCGAACTGCTCACCGACCTGGGTTTGGGCAAGCGCATCGCCAGCATCGTGGCCAAGCGGCTGATGACGCTGCTGGCCGAGCGCGGCGAGAGGCCGAATGCCTTGCTGATCAGCCGGGAGCGCTTCACCGCGCACGAGAACGTGTCGCAAGGCGGCATCACGCTGGACGGCAGCGAGAACGCCTCGGTGCAGTTCGCCACGTGCTGCCGCCCCGTCCCCGGCGATGTCATCACCGGCTACCTGGGCCGCGGCGAAGGCCTGGTGGTGCACACGGAAGATTGCCCGGTGGGCCGCCGCCTGCAGCACAAGGACGCGGAACGTTTCATCGGCGTCGAGTGGTCCGACGAACCGGTGCGGCCATTCGAGACCGGCGTGCTGGTCACGGTCACCAACGGCAAGGGCGCGCTGGCCCGCGTGGCCGCGGCGCTGGCCAGTGCCGAAGCGGACATCACGCACGTGGACATGGACGACGAACGCGCGCAGGACGCCACCGACCTGCGGTTCGTGATCGCGGTGCGCGACCGCCCGCACCTCGAATCCGTGCTGCGGAACCTGAAGCGCACGTCTTCCGTGATGAACGCGCAGCGGATCAAGCCCGGCATCGCGCAGTAGGTTGACGCGGGCGCAAGGGCGGACACACCGCCGCCGTCCTGGTGGTCGCTTCCCCGGTCGGACCGCTTTGCCCGTTGGGGCAGAATCATCCGACTCATGACATTGCGCCCAGCAGCAAGCTCTCAAAGCTCCAGAGCATTCGCGACCGAACACTTTCGGTTTCAAGGCGGGGCGGGATTTCGTTTCGTCTCGCCACAAGGCAGCTCCGTCATCGATGATCTTGAACTCGCCTATTCCACGTGCAGGCTGTTCAATCTCCGCTCGCCGCTGCGGGCCGGACGGCAGGTCCACCTGGACCGGGTGGACGGCCTCGCGCCCGAGGACGAAATCGTCCTGGCGTTTCATCCTTACGGTGGCGCCTCCACGCCGACGTTCCAGTTGGCCTGCCGGGTCGTCGACGTCGGGTTGACGTCGATCTCGATCGACCGCGACATCCCCCCGCACCTGGTGCGGTACTCCAGTGGATGCGTGGTGTTCCAGCGTTCGGCCGTGCTGCCGGCAACATCCGTCGGCGACGCCTGGCTGCAACCGACGGCTCAGGGGGCCATCGCGGGCTACCGCGTTTGCACGGCGCATTTCCGGATCGACATCGAAGTGCGCATGCAGCAGGCAAGCCCGCACGTGGACGTGCGGACCAGGACCACCTTCCTGCAACCTTGCCGCTTGTTCAACCTGTCGCTGCTGGTGCGCAGTCCGCTGGCGATCGCAGAGGTCTATCTCAAGAACCGGACTTTGCGCGATGTCCGCCGGGAACAGCCTGCGCACGACATCTGGTTGTGGAAGGAAGGCGTGCGGGCTGGTGACTCGTCGAACGGCTGGATGATCCTTGGCAACCCTTCGCTGGCCTCCGTGGAGTTGCTCACGCGCGGCCGCGGAGCGATCTTGAAGACCGCTCCATGCGAGACCCGTCCCACGCTCGCGCTCAACTTGCTGCATTGCAGTGCCCAGCACTTCCGCCGCCACGTGGAAAACTTGACGGCCGACTATTCGCATTCGGCGTTCGAGGACATGTCGCTGCCGGCATTCGAGCGAGGCGCCGAGGTCACGCATGATTTTCGCGTGCACCTGGGCGGGCGCCTTGGGCCTGCGCCGCGGCTTGCGTTGGTGCCTCATGGATTCCGCGCAGCCCATGTCTGGACGGAGCATGCGGACAAGACCACCCTCGCATCGCATCGCGCCGCGTATTTCGGGCACGAGGACATCGAGAAGGTGGAAGGTGCGGTGGGGGGGTTTGCGAAGTTCGGCCATGTCGTGACCAAGAGCGTGTTCCACGACAATCCTCGCGCGTACCTCAACCGCGTCAAACGCAGCGATGCGCAGACATCCGCCGGCGAGATGCTGGCCTATGGCCGCAGCCCCGAATTCGCGGCCTTGCTGGATCAATTGGACGCGCAAGGCCATGAGATCTGCCTGCATGCCATCGCACCGGACGACGCCGCTCCACCGGAACGCGACGGCCAGGCGCTCGCGATGTTCCACTCCCGCTTCGGCAGCCGCACGTGGATCGATCACGGCATCCAGGATGTCCGGATGTCCATCGGATGGCAGGGGCTGTTGCCCTGGTCGCACTTTGCCGTGCAGGAAACTCTCGCCAAAGCGGGCGTGCGCTACTTCTGGACGTGGTCGTCCACCGATTTCATGGCGCGTGACAAGCGGATCATCAACCTCCTGCACACGACCAAGGGCGAGCACCTGCCGACGCCGCTCTGGTGGCGCCATCCGTTTCTGCCTGCCGGCCTGGTGTGGGCCTCGCACGAGGCGCATCTGGAGGCTTTCACGGACGCCGCGCTGGATGCACTGATCCAGGAGCGGGGCATCTCGGTGCACCAGCACTACTACCCCTTCCTGGTGGATGACCAGCACCAGTTCGGCTTCATCGAACAGGACGGCGATGGAAAGTATGTGGCGACCGCCCGCTTCAACTCCGTGCTGCGGTCCGTGGCGGAACGGCGAGCCTCGGGCGAACTGTTGCAGACGACATTGGGAGAATTGGCGAGCTATTGGAGCGACTGCGAGCAGGTGAGCATCGAAATGCAGCCCCGCGGCTTCACCTTGCACAGTGGATGTGCGAACACGATCGAAGGCTGCGCCGTCATCCTCCGCGCGCGTGCGGTGACTTCGGCGGGAGCCAGGGTTCGCTCACGCGCCCTCGACGATGGCGATCTCCTGGTCTGGATGGACCTGCCGCCGAATGGACGGATTCAATGCGATGTGGAGGAGCACCCATGAGTGAAGCAATTGCCGCCGGCCTGAACGCCGCGGCTCCGGGCGCGGCCCAGTCCGTGGGCGACGTCGACTGGCTCCTCGACCAGGAGCGGGGCTTTGTCATGTTCTTCCGTCCACGCTGCGGCAGCACGACGCTCACTCGCTGGTTCTTCGAGAACCTGGGCGTGAAGTTCGGCGGCTTTTCGATTGCCGCCTACCGCAACGAGTGGCTGGAGCCGAGGCTGGAGCAACTACGGGCCGACTTGCACAGCCGGTACGCGGAACTGCACAAGTTCGTGGTCGTGCGCGATCCGTTTGAACGCGCGGTCAGCAGCTATCTGCACGTGGTGAACAACCCCAAGGACACCCAGTGGGAGGTGGTCAAGCCCGACGTGCCCCAGGGACTCGAAAAACAGGAATTCACATTCCGGCAGTGGGTGGACTATCTCGAGCGGATCGACCTCGATGCCACGCACATCATCTGGCGCCGCCAGTCGGCGCTTTCATGCTGGGACAGGGGCGTCAACGACGTCGTGCGCCTTGAATCCATGAACGATTACCTGCTCGAGATGAACAGCCGGTTCGGGGTCGCGACGAAGCCGACCTTCAATTCGGTGACCGTCCCCGTCAAGGAGAAGCGCCACCCCCGGACCTGGTGGTGGCGCCCGAAGTTCTATGGGGACACCCCATTTCGTGAACTGCTCCAGTTCAAAGGCAAGGCCGCGTTCCAGGATTTCCCGGACTATTCGCATTTCTATGACCGCGGCTTGCGAAGCCGGATCTCCAGGGTCTATGGCGCCGACGTGGAAATCTTCGCCAACGCCAATCGCTGAGTCTTGATTTGCAGGTTCGAATGAATTCTCATGAATTTCTGATAGGATTTCCCATCCTATCGCACGAATTCCAACTAAATTGCAAACTGCGACAAAAGATGGATTGGAGGACTCGCGCGTTTGGGACGTCCAGGCAGTGTTCGAGCATCTTCAACGGCTGGGACAAGCGAACACCAAGCGGACCGCTGAACGCCGCCTGCATGAGCTCGGCCTGGCCGTTCCACCCTTGCGAGCGGAAGACCTTTCCGACGAGCTTGGCCGGCCACTGAACCAGCTCGTCCTGCGCTGGGCGCTGGAACGCGCAAGGGCCAGGCGCACGCTGGTTCTGTTTGCGCAGCTGGGTACGTTGCCTGGCGGTGCATCGTGCCTGCACGCGAATGACGCGCGGGGTGGCCGGATGTGGCTGCCCTTGGCGAGAGACCCGGACGCCGCCAGCATCCGCGATGCCCTGGTGTCTTTCCGCCAGCACGCCGGCAAGGACATCACGGTCTTTGGCACCGGCCCCCTGGCTCGCTGGTTGCGGGCGCAGGACACCATCGAAGGGGTCGGCCTGGTGCCGCAGGTGTATCCGCCTGTGCTGGACCTCCAGGTGCCTGCGCGCGCGGACTGCGCGCTTCCGGCGCATTTGCGGCGGCTGGAATCCGAAAGCATCCACATCCTGCGCGAAGCCGTGGCCGAAGCCAGCAATCCGGTCATGCTGTATTCGATCGGCAAGGACAGCGGCGTCATGCTGCACCTGGCGCGCAAGGCGTTTCATCCCTCGCCACTGCCGTTTCCCCTGCTCCACGTCGACACGCGCTGGAAGTTCCAGGAGATGTATCTGTTCCGGCAGCATGTCGCCTCACAGCCCGGCGTGGACTTGCGGGTCCACATCAATCCGGCCGCCATCGAAAGAGACATCAACCCTTTCGATCACGGCTCCGCGATGCACACGGACATCACCAAGACCGAAGGCCTCAAGCAGGCGCTCGACCAGCAGGGGTACGACGTCATCTTCGGCGGCGCGCGCCGGGACGAAGAAAAGTCGCGCGCCAAGGAACGCATCTTCTCGTTTCGCACGGCGACGCACCGGTGGGACCCCAAGCGCCAGCGTCCGGAGCTCTGGCATCTTTACAACGCGCGGACGGGGCCGGGCGAAAGCACGCGTGTGTTTCCCTTGTCGAACTGGACGGAAATCGACATCTGGGAGTACATCCATCACCAGGGGCTGCCGGTGGTGCCCTTGTATCTGGCGAAGCCGCGCGCGGTGGTGATGCGCGACGACATGATCCTGATGGTGGACGACGACCGGTGCCGCCTGCTCCCCGGCGAAGAGATCCAGATCCGGAAGGTGCGCTTCCGGACGCTGGGCTGCTATCCGTTGAGCGGAGCCATCGAATCGGAGGCGGCGACGGTGGGTGACATCCTGGCGGAACTGCAGCAAGCCCGGCAGTCGGAACGGCAGGGCCGCAGGATCGACACGGACAGTGCCGGCAGTATGGAAAAGAAGAAGCAGGAGGGCTACTTCTGATGGGAACAGCCGGACTGCTGCGATTCATCACCTGCGGAAGCGTCGACGATGGCAAGAGCACGCTGATCGGGCGCCTGCTGTGGGAAACCCGCCACGTGCTGGATGACCAGTTGGTGGCGCTGCAGGCCGACTCGCGCCGCCACGGCACGCAGGGCGATGCGGTGGATCTCGCCTTGCTCGTCGACGGCCTGGCGGCGGAACGCGAGCAGGGGATCACGATCGACGTGGCCTACCGGTACTTCGGGACGGCCCGGCGGCGGTTCATCGTCGCCGACACGCCCGGGCACGAGCAGTACACGCGCAACATGGTGACAGGCGCGTCGACGGCCGACGCCGCCATTCTGCTGGTGGACGCGCGCCAGGGCCTGACCACGCAGACCCGCCGCCATGCCTACCTGGCTTCGCTGATGGGCGTCCGGCAGGTTGCGTTGGCCGTGAACAAGATGGACCTGGTGGGATTCGACCGGACCGTTTTCGAGCGGCTCCGCGACGATTTCGCCGCCTATGCGCAAGCACTGCAATGCGAACAGGCGGTCGCCATCCCGATTTGCGCGCTGCGCGGCGACAACATTGCCGCGCGTTCTCCGCAAACGGCCTGGTACACGGGGCCTACTTTGCTGGCCTATCTGGAAACCGTCACGCCAGAACCTGCCCAGAGAGACAGGTTCGTGTTTCCCGTGCAGTGGGTGAACCGTCCGCATGCCGACTTCCGGGGCCTCGCGGGCACCGTCGCGCATGGCGGCGTGCGCGTTGGCGACCGGATTCGCGTGACAGCTTCGGGCCAGACCGCTGCCGTCGCCCGGATCGTCACGATGGACGCGGAGCTCGACGCGGCGGCGGCTGGCGACGCCGTGACGCTGGTGCTCGATGAGGACATCGACGCATCGCGCGGCGACGTGCTGTCCGCCGCGGGGGCGCCGGTCGAGGCCAGCGATCAGTTCGAGGCGACGATCGTCTGGATGAGCGATGAACCAGGACTGGCCGGCCGCAGCTACCGGATCAAGCTCGCGACCCAGTGGGGCATGGCGTCGATCACCGCGATCAAGCACCGGGTGGACGTCAACACCCTGGCGCACGAAGCAGGGCGGCAGCTCCAGCTCAACGAAGTCGGTGTCTGCAACATCGCCGTGGACCGGCCGCTCGCGTTCGATGCGTATGAGGCCTCACGCGTGCTTGGCGGGTTCATCCTGGTGGACCGGTACAGCAACGCCACGGTCGCCGCCGGAATGATCCGGCACAGTTTGCGCCGGGCCCAGAACGTCCACCGCCAGGTGCTGTCGATCGGCCGCGCGGGCCGGGAGGCGCTCAGTGGCCATCGAAGCAGGATCATCTGGCTGACCGGGCTCTCGGGCTCGGGCAAGTCCACCCTGGCCAACGCGCTCGAAGTGGCGCTGCATGCGCAGGGAAAGCGGACCTACATCCTCGACGGCGACAACATCCGCCAGGGCCTCAGCAAAGACCTGGGTTTCACCGATGCGGACCGGGTGGAGAACATCAGGCGGGTCGCGGAGGTGGCGAAGCTGATGCTCGACGCCGGCCTGATCGTCATCACCGCGTTCATTTCGCCCTTCCGGCAGGAGCGTGAAATGGCCAGGGAACTGATCGGCCCGGATGACTTCCTCGAAGTTCACGTGGATACGCCTCTGGCGGTGTGCGAACAACGGGACCCCAAGGGCCTGTACCGCAAGGCCCGCGCGGGACAACTACCCAACATGACAGGGCTCACCAGTCCCTACGAACCGCCGGAAAACCCCGCGCTGGTGTGCGACGGGACCGCGCCCCTGGAGGGCGTCGTCGAATCGCTCCTGGCCGCCGTCCTCCGTTGAGCGCGCAGACGCATTCTTCGATGATGAAGGCGCAGCGCCTCCAGCCGGCAATCAGGAACCAGGCGCCGGGTAGGTCACTTCGAGGATCTCCACCTCCTGCGCGCCGGCTGGCGTGACGAGCCGCACCACGTCGCCTTCGCGCCCCTTCAGCAGCGCCCGCGCGATCGGCGAGATCCAGCTCACCTGGCCCTGCGCGCTGTCGGCCTCGTCGATGCCGAGGATGGTGACGGTGCGCTCCTGCCCCGAGGACTCCGCATAGGTGACCGTGGCGCCGAAGAACACCTGGTCGCGGCCGTGGTGCACCGCCGGGTCGGTCACTTCGGCGATCTCCAGCCGCTTGGTCAGAAAGCGGATGCGGCGGTCGATCTCGCGCAACCGCTTCTTGCCGTAGATGTAGTCGCCGTTCTCGGAACGGTCGCCGTTCTTGGCGGCCCAGTGCACCGCCTCGACCACCTTCGGGCGCTCGTCGTCCATCAGTTGCAGCAGTTCGGCGCGCAGCCGGGCGTAGCCGGCTGGGGTGATGTAATTCTTGCCGCCGGCAGGCAGCGGCGGCAATGCGGCGCCATCGTCCTGGTCGTCGCTGTCGTTGTCGGTCTCGCGGGTGAACGCCTTGCTCATGGTGCCAAGGATAGGGGAGGACGGCGGTTTACGGCTCGTCCCCTATCGCTGTGACCCGCGGGCGGCAAGAAGCAGGCGGTGTCAATCGCTGCTCATCGTCAAGCCTTGAACTTCACCACTTCCTGCCGCTGCTCACCGAGCCCCTCGATGCCCAGCGTCATCACGTCGCCCTTCTTCAGGTAGAGCGGCGGCTTCATGCCAAGCCCCACGCCCGGTGGCGTGCCGGTGGTGATGATGTCGCCCGGCAGTAGCGTCATGAAATGGCTGACGTAGCTCACCAGCTTGGCGACGTTGAAGATCATGGTCTTCGTGTTGCCGGTCTGCATGCGCTTGCCGTTCAGGTCGAGCCACATGTCGAGCTTCTGCACGTTGGTGATCTCGTCGCTGGTCACCAGCCACGGGCCCACCGGACCGAACGTGTCGCAGCCCTTGCCCTTGTCCCATTGCGGGCCGCGCTCCAGCTGGTATTCGCGTTCGCTCACGTCGTTGCAGACGGCGTAGCCGGCCACGTACGCCAGCGCATCCCGGGCGCCGACATAGCGCGCGCGCGTGCCGATGATCACCGCCAGTTCGACTTCCCAGTCGGTCTTGACCGAGCCCTTGGGCAGCATCACGTCGTCGTTCGGCCCCTGCAGGCAGCTCGTCGCCTTCATGAAGACGATCGGCTCCTTGGGGATGGGCGCGCCGGATTCGGCCGCGTGGTCCGCGTAGTTCAGGCCGATGGCGATGAACTTGCCGACGCCGTTGACCGGGCAGCCGAAGCGCGGCGTGCCACGCACCAGGGGCAGCTTGGCCGGGTTGGCCTTGCGGATGCGCGTGAGGCCGGGCTGGCCCAGTTGCGCGGGGCCGATGTCGGGGACGACGCTGCTCAGGTCGCGCAGCTTGCCGTCGAGGTCGATCAGGCCCGGCTTTTCCTTGCCGGGGTTGCCATAGCGGACGAGTTTCATCGTTGTTGCCTTTCTTGGTTCTAGTAGGTGGAACGTCCACCGGACAAGTCAAACACGGCGCCGGTGGAAAACGAGCAATCCTCCGTGCACAGCCAGCCGACCAGCGAGGCGACTTCCTCCGGCGTGCCGAAGCGGCCCATCGGGATCTTCGACAGCATGAACTGGATGTGCTGCTCGGTCATCTGGTCGAAGATCGCCGTCTTCACCGCGGCCGGGGTGACGCAGTTGACGCGCACGCCGGTAGCGGCCAGTTCCTTGCCCAGCGACTTGGTGAGCGCCATCACGGCGGCCTTGCTGGCGCTGTAGGCGCTGGCGTTCGGGTTGCCGTCCTTGCCGGCCACGGAGGCGATGTTGACGATGCGGCCGTAGTTGGCTTCGCGCATGGCCGGCACCACTTCGCGGCAGCAATAGAACACGCCGTTCAGGTTGACGTCCATCACCTGCTTCCAGGCGTCCACGGGATAGTCCCAGACGGTGGTGTTGGGGCCGGTGATGCCGGCGCTGTTGACCAGCGCGTCGATGCGCCTGGATGCTTGCAGGGTCGATTGCACGCCCTGCCGCACGGACGCGACGTCGCTCACATCGACCGCGGCGAAACCGGCTTTCGCGCCGAGTTCTTTGGCCGCGCGTGCCGCGGCAGCCTCGTCCCGGTCCCACAAGGTCACGCTGCCGCCGGAGGCGATCAGCCGTTGCGCGATGGCATAGCCCAGCCCGGTGGCGCCGCCGGTGATGACGGCATGCCGTCCCTGGAAATCGAGCTGGTTCATATCGTCATGCCGCCGTCGTTCGCATAGGCCTGGCCGGTGACGAACACCGATTCGTCGCTGGCGAGGAACACGACCAGGGGCGCCATCTCTTCCGGCTGCGCCAGGCGCCCCATCGGCTGGCGCGCGATGAAGGCCTTGCGCGCGGCGACCGGATCGGCGTTCGCGTTGATGCGGTCGTGCAGCGACGGCGTGTCCACGGTGCCGGGGCAGATCGCGTTGCAACGGATGCCGTTGGCAACGTAGTCGGCGGCCACGCTCTTGGTGAGGCCGATGACCGCCGCCTTGCTGGTGCCGTAGATGAAACGGTTGGGCAGGCCCTTGATGCTGCCGCAGACGCTGGCCATGTTGATGATGCTGCCGGCACCCTTGCCGTCCGCGTTCGCCAGCATGCGGGGCAGCGCGGCCTGGATGGCCCAGAACTGCGAGCGCACGTTGAGGTTCAGCGCGAAGTTCCATTCCTCGTCGGTGGCCTGCAGGATGGTGCCGCTGTGCACATAACCCGCGCAGTTGAACAGCACGTCGATGGCCGGCATGGCCGCGACCACGCGCTGGATCGCGTCGCGGTCCATCACGTCGAGCGCCACGCTGCGGATCCCGTCGATGCCGTCGAAGCCATCCAGCAGCTTGGCGTTGACATCGGTCGCCCACACCTGGGCGCCCTCCGCCGCCATGGCGAGCGCGCACGCCCGCCCCATGCCCTGACCTGCCGCGGTCACCAGGGCGGTCTTGCCTTTCAATCGCATGTGATTTTTCTCCTTCGGCGTCCGCTCCAGGGTTTTGCCGGATGCGCGGGGGGACCGTGGAGCCGATATTAATTGGCCTGACCACTTGGCCAATTAGCGGCAACCCTAGCCTCTTCTTTCGTTCTCATGCCCCTGCAAGCCGTCGAACCGCAACGCCTCTACCGCCAGATCGCGGAACAGGTGCGTTCGCTCATCTGCGGCGGCGAGTTCCCCGCAGGCAGCCGCCTGCCGGCGGAGCGCGACCTGGCCAAGCAGATGGGCGTGAGCCGGCCGTCGGTGCGCGAGGCGCTCATCGCCCTCGAAGTCGAAGGCTGGGTCGAGGTCCGCACCGGCTCCGGCGTCTATGTCCTTGAGCGCCCCTCACAGCTGAACGGGCACGCGGTGCAGGTGCCGCCCTCCGAGTGGGGCCCCCTGGAGCTGATCCGCGCGCGCCGCGTGATCGAGGGGGAGATCGCCTCGATGGCCGCCACCGACGCCAAGCGCAAGCAGGTCGATGCCATCGGAGCCGCCATCGCTTCCATGCACCGCGACGCCGACAACGGCGTCCAGCCGCGTGCCGGCGACCGGGCCTTTCACCTGGCGGTCGCGCAGGCGGGCGGCAACGTCGTGCTGCTGGAAACCGTGCAGACCTTCTGGGACGCGCGGCGAGGCCCGCTGTTCGAGAAGCTCGGCGACCACTTCGAAAGCGTGCCGTCGTGGCGCAAGGCCATCACCGAACACGAACATGTCTATGAGGCCATCCGGGCCCATGACGGCGCCGCCGCGCGCGCCGCCATGCAGGACCACCTGGACAAGGCCCATGCCCGATTCAGCGCGAGCTGGCGCCGCGCGAACAGTTCCGCTTCCCCCGCCCAGCAAGACCCCCCCGTTACCAGGAGACAAGCATGACCAAGCGTTTCACTCTCAAACTCGCCGCCGCCTGCGTGCTGGCGGCCACGGCCGCCGTGCCCTTCGGCATCGCCCATGCCCAGACCAAGCTGAAATGGGCCCACGTCTACGAGACGTCCGAGCCGTACCACAAGTGGTCGGTGTGGGCCGGCGAGGAATTCAAGAAGCGCACCAACGGCAAGTTCGAGATCCAGGTCTTCCCCGCTTCCAGCCTCGGCAAGGAAAGCGACATCAACCAGGGTCTGCAACTCGGCACGGTCGACATCATCCTCACCGGCGCCTCCTTCGCCTCCAATTCCTATCCGCGGCTGGCCGTCAGCTACTACCCGTTCACCTTCCGCGATGCCGACCACGTCATCGCCTACGGCAAGAGCGACGTGTTCCGTGAACTGACCGCCGGCTACAAGCAGGCCACGGGCAACACCGTGACCGCGCTCACCTACTACGGCGCGCGCCACGCGACCAGCAACAAGCTGTTCACCAACTGCGACCAGATGAAGGGCATCAAGATGCGGGTGCCCGATTCGCCGGCCTACACGGCGCTGCCGCGGGCCTGCGGCGCGAACCCCACGCCGATCGCCTTCGCCGAGGTCTACCTGGCGCTGCAGAACGGCACCGTGGACGCGCAGGAAAACCCGTTGCCAACCATCGAAGCCAAGAAATTCTTCGAAGTGCAGAAGAACATCATCCTGACGGGCCACATCTCGGACGCGCTGCTGACGGTGGTGTCGCCCAGCACGATGTCGAAGCTGTCGCCGGCCGAACAGACGCTTCTGACCAGCATCACGCAGGAAGCCGCCGTGAACGCGACCAACGAAATCCGCAAGCGCGAAGGCGAGCTGGTGGACGAGTTCAAGAAGAAGGGCATCAACGTGGTGACCGTCGACCGCAACGACTTCCAGCAGCGCGTGCTGAAGGCCATCACCTTCGAATCGATGAAGCTCGACAAGAAGGACTGGGACCGCATCGTGAATCTGAAGTAACCGGGCCACCATGAGCCACTCGATCGACGACATGCCCAAGGTGATGGGCGATGACGGGGAGTTCCACGCGCAGGACGAAGCGGTGGATCTCTCCGGCACCAAGCCGGAGGCCTGGGTCGCCCTGGGCTTTTTCTGGATCCTGGGGCTCACGGTCTTCTACCAGTTCTTCACGCGTTACGTGCTGAACAACTCCGCCGCCTGGACGGAGGAGATCGCCCGTTACCTGCTGATCGCGGTGGTGTTCACGGGCGCGACGATCGGCGTGGTCAAGAACAACCACATCCAGGTCGATTTCTTCTACAAGTTCATGCCCAAGGCGGTGGGACGCGTGATGTCCACGGCGGTGGACCTGCTGCGCATCGGCTTCTTCATTGCCGCCACGGTGCTCACCGTGATGATGATGCTGAAGCTGGGCAGCAACTCGCGCATGACCATGGTCGACCTGCCGATGAACTGGGTGTATGGCGTCTGCCTCCTCGGCTTCGCCGCCATGGCCTTCCGGTCGGTGCAGATTGCGCTGTTCCATCGCAAGCGCGGCTATTCCGTTCTGGAGCGGCCCGAGAGCTCGATGGACGACCGCTGATTCCAACGAAGACCAGAACGACAAGAAGCACGAATGCTGAAGATCATTTTCCTGGTACTGATGGCCGGCGGGATTCCCGTGGCCATCGCCATGGCCGGCTCTGCACTCATCTACATCTGGGCGACGGGCAACCTGCCCCCTTTCGTCGTGATCCACCGCATGGTGAGCGGCATCGACAGCTTCCCGCTGCTCGCCGTGCCGTTCTTCATCCTGGCCGGCAACCTGATGAACAACGCGGGCATCACCAACCGCATCTACAACTACGCACTCGCGTTGGTGGGCTGGTTGAAGGGCGGCCTGGGCCACGTGAACGTGGTCGGCTCGGTGGTGTTCGCCGGCATGAGCGGCACGGCGATCGCCGATGCCGCCGGCCTCGGCACGATCGAGATCAAGGCCATGACGGAGCATGGCTACAGCAAGGAATTCGCGGTGGGCGTGACGGCGGCCTCCGCCACGCTGGGGCCGATCATCCCGCCCAGCCTGCCGTTCGTGATCTACGGGATGATGGCCAACGTGAGCGTGGGGGCGCTGTTCCTGGCGGGCATCCTGCCGGGCATCCTGATGGCGATCCTCATGATGCTCACGGTGGCGTACTTCGCGCACAAGAACGGTTGGGGCGCCGACATCAAGTTCGAATGGCCGCGCGTGATCAAGGCCCTCGCCGAGACGCTGGTCGTCGCCGGTTGGCCGGTGCTGCTCTGGGTGTTGATCACCAAGCTGGGCTTCCCCGCGCAGATCACCGTGTTCGGGGGCCTGGTCGCCCTGTTCGCCGCTGACAAATTCTTCAAGTTCCAGGCGGTGCTGCCCATCATGACGCCGGTGCTGCTGATCGGCGGCATGACCACCGGCATCTTCACACCCACCGAAGGCGCGATCGCGGCGTGCCTGTGGGCGATGGTGCTGGGCTTCGCCTGGTATCGCACGCTCAACTGGAAAATGTTCGTCCGCGTCTGCCTCGACACCGTGGAAACCACGGCCACCGTGCTGTTCATCGTGGCCGCCGCCAGCATCTTCGGCTGGATGCTCACCGCGACGGGCGTCACGTCCGCCATCGCTTCGTGGGTGCTCGGTTTCACCAAGGAAGCCTGGGTCTTTCTGCTGCTCGCCAACCTGCTGATGCTGTTTGTGGGATGCTTCCTGGAGCCGACCGCCGCCATCACCATCCTGGTGCCGATCCTGGTGCCGATCTGCCAGCAACTGGGCATCGACCTCGTGCACTTCGGTCTCGTGATGGTGCTGAACCTGATGATCGGCCTGCTGCATCCGCCCATGGGCATGGTGCTGTTCGTGCTGGCGCGGGTGGCCAAGCTGTCGGTCGAACGGACCACGGTGGCCATCCTGCCCTGGCTGTTCCCGTTGCTGGGGTCGCTGCTGGTCATCACCTACTTCCCGAAGCTGGTGCTCTGGCTCCCGAAAATGTTTTACTAATACTTGCGGGACAGATCTTCAGCTCTGTCCCCAACTGATCAAGATGACGCCTTTCATCCGACTCCACCCCGCCGACGACGTCCTGATCGCGCGCTCCCAGCTCGTGGGCGGCACCCAGGCCGAGAACGTCACCATCAAGGGCCTGATCCCGCCTGGCCACAAGGTCGCCACGCGGGCCATCGCGGCGGGCGAGCCCGTGCGCCGCTACAACCAGATCATCGGCTTCGCCAGCAAGCCCATCGCACCCGGCGAGCACGTGCACACGCACAATCTCGACATGGGGCCGGACAAGGGCGATTTCGCGCGGGACTATGCGTTCGGTGCCGACGTGAAACCCGAACCGCCGAAGAAGGAAGCCACCTTCCTCGGCATCAAGCGCGAGGACGGCCGCGTCGCCACGCGCAACTACATCGGCATCCTCTCCAGCGTGAACTGCTCCGCGACCGCGGCCCGTGCGATCGCGGACCACTTCTCACGCCAGACCAACCCGGCGGCGCTGGCGGATTTCCCGATGATCGACGGGGTGGTCGCGCTGACCCACGGCACCGGCTGCGGCATGGCCACCGAAGGCATGGGCATGCAGATCCTCGAACGCACGCTGGCGGGCTATGCGACCCATGCGAACTTCTGGGGCGTGCTGGTCGTGGGCCTGGGCTGCGAGGCCAACCAGATCAACGCCTGGCTGGCGCACAGCAGCCTGCGCGAGGGCGACACGCTCAAGGTGTTCAACATCCAGGACACGGGCGGCACCCGCAAGACGGTCGAGAAGGGCATCGCACTCATCAAGGAAATGTTGCCCAAGGCGAACGCGGTGAAGCGCGAGCCTTGCAGCGCGGCGCACATCACCATCGGCCTGCAATGCGGCGGCTCCGACGGCTACTCGGGCATCAGCGCCAACCCGGCCCTTGGCGCGGCGGTCGACCTGCTGGTGGCCCACGGCGGCACGGCCATCCTGTCGGAGACGCCCGAAATCTACGGCGCCGAGCACCTGCTGACGCGGCGCGCCGTGAAGCGTGAAGTCGGCGAGAAGCTGGTCTCGAGGATCAAGTGGTGGGAGCATTACACCGAGATCAACGAAGGCGAGATGAACAACAACCCGTCCCCCGGCAACAAAGCGGGCGGCCTCACCACCATCCTGGAGAAGTCGCTGGGTGCGGTCGCCAAGGGCGGCACCACCAACCTGGAGGCGGTGTACGAATACGCCGAACCGGTGACGGCGCACGGCTTCGTCTACATGGACACGCCGGGCTACGACCCCGTGAGTGCCACGGGCCAGGTCGCCGGCGGCGCCAACATGATCTGCTTCACCACCGGCCGCGGCTCCGCCTACGGCTGCGCGCCCTCGCCTTCGCTCAAGCTCGCCACCAACTCCGCGCTGTGGAAGAAGCAGGAGGAGGACATGGACATCAACTGCGGCGAGATCATCGACGGCCAGGCCTCGGTGCAGGAGATGGGCGAAAGGATCTTCCGGCTGGTGCTGGCGACGGCGTCGGGCGAATTGAGCAAGAGCGAACAGCACGGCTATGGGCAGAACGAGTTCGTGCCCTGGCAAGTCGGCGCGGTGATGTGAGGTGAAGGCGAAGCCATGACCAAGACCTTTTCGGCGGCGCACCTGCGGCAGGCGGTCTCGCGCATCATCCAGGCGGCCGGCAGCAGCGCGGAGGAAAGCCGCACGGTGGCCGACAACCTGGTGCTGGCCAACCTCAGCGGGCACGACTCGCACGGCGTGGGCATGGTGCCACGCTATGTCGACGCGGTGCTGGAAAAAGGGCTCACGCCGAACGCAGCAGCCAGAGTCGTGCTCGATGCGGCCACGCTGCTGTCGCTGGACGGCCAGCGTGGCTACGGACAGATCGTCGGCGAGCAGGCGATGGTGCTCGCCATGGCGCGCGCGAAGGAACTGGGCAGCTGCGTGATGGCCTTGGCCAACGCGCACCACCTGGGCCGCATCGGCCACTTCGCCGAGATGGCCGTGGCCCAGGGCCTGGTGTCCATCCACTTCGTCAACGTGCTGTCGCGCCCGGTCGTGGCGCCCTGGGGCGGCGGCGACGGCCGCTATGGCACCAACCCGTTCTGCGCCGGCATCCCGCTGGCGGGGCGCGAACCCTTCGTGCTCGACTTCGCCACCAGCCGGGTGGCGCAGGGCAAGATGCGCGTCGCGCACAACGAAGGCCGCCGCGTCGATGCGGGGTACCTGATCGACGAGCGGGGCCAGCCGACGACGGACCCCGGCGTGGTGGTCGTGCCGCAGGCCAACGGCTTCTTCGGGGCGCTGATGCCCTTCGGCGAACACAAGGGCTTCGGCATGGCGGTCGCCTGCGAACTGTTGGGCGGCGCGCTCACTGGCAGCGGCACCTGGCACCGGCCGGCCGACACCGCGCGCGCGGTCGTCAACGGCATGCTGACGATCCTGGTCGATCCGGCGCGCCTCGGCACGCGGGCCAGCTTCGAGCAGGAGGCGCTGGCCTTCGTCGATTGGCTGAAGCAGAGCCCGGCCGGCGGCGAAGCGCCGGGCGTCCGCCTCGCGGGCGAGCCCGAACGCCAGGCCCGGCGCGAGCGCGAACAGGCCGGCATCGCCATCGATGACCAGACCTGGATCGAGATCGAAGCCTCGGCCGCGAAAGTAGGCGCCACCGTAGGCGCCGTCTAGCGCTCTACTTCAGGGAACGCCAGCGCTGGAAGTTCGAGTCGGCTTCGACGTTCGGCGGCACGTTGACCCAGTAGGTCGTGACCGTCGTCGTGCTGTTCGGGCCGGCGCCCAGCACCTGCGTGCTGCTGCCCGGGCTCATGACGGCGCCCGGGACCAGCGGCTGCGGGGAGATCGGCACGCCGGGCGTCACGAGGATGCCATTGGCCGAACTGACCGGGATGCCGGTGGACGATTGCACGCTCGTGGTGGTGGTGACGGAGGCCGTCTGCGCCATCGCGGGGGCGGCCAGCGCCGCCACCGCGGCGAGTGCCCAAGCTGCTCGGATCGATTTCATGTGGATTCCTTCCTGGGGTGCGGCACCGGAGGCGCCATGCCCCATTGCACGGCGAAAGCGGCTGCCGGGGCGCCAGCGGCCCTTGACGGCGACTGTAGGGACCCGCCCTACCCGGGCATTACGGCACAGGCAGCACCGGCAGCGCGCGCACCACCTCGCCCGCGATGGGGAAGATGCGGTCGCCGGCACGCGGCTCGATCCGGTGCATGCCGGTGAAGCTGCCGAACGCCGGCAGGATGCCGACCGCCTGCAGCGGCAGCTGGCCGCTGTCATCGCCGAGCCAGAAGCACGGCAGGCGCAGCCGTTCGAAGGCCCGCCCGGCCACGCTGATGCACGGATGCCAGTGGCCTGCCAGCACATAGCGGCCGGCGGCCGGCTGCGGGTGGTGGCACAAGGCGAAGGGCCCGAGCGCGAAAGGCTCGTCCACCACCGTGAACCGCAGGCCCGCCGGCGGGTCGCCGGCCCGGTCGTCGTGGTTGCCGCGCACCAGGACCAGCTCCAGCACGGCATGGCGTTCGCGCCAGGCCGCCAGCTGCGCCTGGGTGCCGGCGGCATGGGACCGCCGCGAATGCAGGAAGTCGCCCAGGAAGACGACGCGGTGCGCGCCCGTGTCGGCGAGCGCACGCTCCAGGCGGTCGAGGTTCGCCAGCGTGGTGCCATGCGGCACCGGCACGCCCAGCTTGCGGAAACTCACGGCCTTGCCGAAGTGCGCGTCGGCCACCAGCAGGGTGGATTCCGCGGTCAGGAACAGGGCGCCGGAGGGATGCAGCAGCGCATCCTGGCCGGCCAGGCGGATCCTCAGCATGCCTTCAGAGGATGCGCGCGAGGCTCGCTTCGAGGTGTTCGGACGGGACGCGCTTGAATCCGGAGCGGGCGAAGCGTTGCAGGCGCCCGACGATGAACGCGGTGAGCACCGAAGCCTGCACCTGCGCGTCGACCGTCGGCGTCGCCGTCTCACCGGCCGCCGTGGCGCGCAGGCACTGCTTGAGGGAAGCCTCGACCTTGTCGAAGAACTGGTTCATGCGCTGCTGCAGGCGCTCGTTTTCGAACACCAGGGCGTCGCCCACCATCACGCGCGTCATGCCCGGGTTCTTTTCGGCGAACTGGATGAGCATGGTGACGATGCGCCCGGCCTGGGCCTGGCCCGCCGGGTCGCGTTCGGCGATCTGGTTGATGAGCGTGAAGACGCTCTGTTCGATGAATTCGATCAGGCCCTCGAACATCTGGGCCTTGCTGGCGAAGTGGCGGTACAGCGCGGCCTCGCTCACCTCCAGCCGGGCCGCCAAGGCAGCCGTGGTGATGCGTTCGGCGCCGGGCTGCTCGAGCATGGTCGCGAGCGCCTGCAGGATCTGCACCCGCCGCTCGCCGGGCTTGGGCCGCTTGCGCGGCGCGGCCGCCGGCTCACCACCGGAAGGGGGTTCGGGAGAGTCGAGCTCGGCGTGGGACATGGTTTGCAAGAACTGTGTGCAATTGATTCTCGCACACCCGGCCGTCCTGGTATTCCGCAGTTGTGCTGCACCGCAACTGCGTCTGCGGCCAAGTACGCGCTTACCCCGAATCCGCCCGCCTAGCTGGTGAATGCGAGGCTGACCCGCAGGCCGCGCCCGCCGGCGCCCGGCTGTAGCTGCAGATGCCCATGATGCACGCGCGCGATCTCCTCGGCAATGGCCAGCCCGAGGCCGTTCCCTTCGCCCGGGGAGCCCTGCACCCGATAGAAGCGCTCGAGGATCCGCGGCAACTCGGCAGCGGGGACGCCGGGTCCGTCGTCCTCGACCTCGAGGAAGGCGTGGCCGTCCCGCCGGCCGCAGCGAATGGTGACGACGCCGCCCTCCGCCCCGTACTTCACGGCGTTGTCGGCCAGGTTGGACAGCATCTCCCGCAGCAGCCATTCGTGGCCCATCACCTGCGCCGGTTCAGCCTCCAGGCCCAGGTCGATGTGGCGGGCCGTGGCGGCATCCAGGTGGGATTCCAGGATGGCCTCGCAAAGCGCCTTCAGGTCGACCCGGTGCATGGGCTGCGCGTGCATGCCGCGGGCGTCCGCGCGGGACAAAGCCAGCAGCTGATTGGCGAGCTGCGAGGTGCGCCGCGTCGCGCTGCGCAGCTTGTGCACCTGCTCGGTCGGCAGTTCGATCCTGGCCTGGCCCGGTTGGGCGCTCGCCGCCTGGCCCCAGGCTTCCACCTGGGCCTGCAGGCCGGCCAGCGGCGTGCGCAGCTGGTGCGCCGCGTCGGCAACGAAGCGGCGTTGGCTTTCGGCCTGCGCGTTGACAAGGCCGAACAGCCTGTTGAGGGATTGCACGAGGGGCCGCACCTCCTCCGGCGAGGCGCCTTCGTCCAGCGCGCTCAAGTCGCGCGGCGACCGGCGTTCCACGGCGTCGCGCACGAGCAACAGCGGTTTGAGGGCGCGCTCCACGCCCCAGCGGACCGCGAAAGCCGCCGCCGCGATCAGCACCAGGTTCGGCAGCAGGACCTTGAACAGGATGGCCTCGGCCCAGCGCTGGCGGGGGTCCGATCCGTCGGCCAGCACCACGATCAGCTCGCCGCCGACCGCCGGCTGGCGTTGCCGCACGATCCGCCAGGTGACGCCGTTGTGCTCCTCGCTGTGGAACTCGGGCTCGTTGCCGGGCGGCGGCAACGCCGCCAGCCATTCCTTGCCGTGCAGCAGGCGGCCGTCGGGGTCGAGGATGGCGAATTCCGCCGAGCCCGGCCGGTCGGTGAGGAACTCCTCCAGCAAGGGCGCCAGCAGCAGCAGGAGCGGCTCGCCGCGGCCGATCACGGAATCCGCCCCCAGCGGAACCAGGGCGAGCAGGCGCTGGTCCTGCTGGAGCGCCACGTTGTCCGCCGAGCGGTAGTCGACCCAGGCGTTCAGCACCGCCAGCAGGATCAGCGGCGCGATCAGCATGACCAGCAGCCGCCGCCGCAGCCCGGAGGTCATGCCCAGGACTTCGCCCGCCCGGCGCCGCGCGCCGAACCAGCCGCGCCGCATCACCCGCCCGGCTCGGGCTCTGGGGCGGCCCCGCGCAGTTCCAGCCGGTAGCCGAAGCCCCGGATCGAACGCAGGGCGACGCCGTAGGGCTCCAGCTTGCCGCGCAGGCGCGAGATGTAGACCTCCACCGCGTTCGGCGTGATCTCCTTGTCCCAGCCGGTCAGGGCCTGCAACAGCTTTTCCTTGCTGGCGGGCTTGGGCGCGTTGATCAGCAGGTACTCCATCACCGTCCACTCGCGCGGGCCCAGCTCGAGCGGCTGGCTGACACCGCCCTTGGTGGCGCTGGCGCGCCGGTTCGCGGTGTCCAGCTCGATCGGCCCGAAGCTGAGGACCGCCGAAGTCGCGGCCTGTGAGCGGCGCAGCAGGGCGCGCAGCCGGGCGAGCAGTTCGGGCAGCTCGAAAGGCTTGACCATGTAGTCGTCCGCGCCCAGGTCGAGGCCCTGCACGCGGTCATGCAGCGCATCGCGCGCGGTGAGGATGAGCACCGGCAGGTTCTGGCTCGCCATCTCGGGGCGGCGCAGGCGGCGCGTCAACTCCAGGCCGTCCATCTGCGGCAGGCCGATGTCGATGATGGCGGCGTCGAACACCTCGGTGCGCAGGACTTCCTCGGCCCGCTCGCCGCTCCCCACCCAATCGACCGCATAGCCGGCGTTGGACAGCCCCAGCTTGATGCCGCTGGCCACCATCACGTCGTCTTCGACCAGTAAGAGCCGCATGGTCAGTGGGATCGGATCATCGTCCCGTAGGCTTGATCGGTCAGGATTTCCAGCAGCATCGCGTGAGGCACCCGCCCGTCGATGATGTGGACCGCGTTGACGCCGCTCTTGGCGGCGTCCAGGGCGCCGGCGATCTTCGGCAGCATGCCGCCCGAGATGGTGCCATCGGCGAACAGCTCGTCGATCTCGCGCGCCGTCAGGTCCGTCAGCAGCTTGCCGGTCTTGTCCAGCACGCCGGGCGTGTTGGTCAGCAGGATCAGTTTTTCCGCCTTCAGGATGGTCGCCAGCTTGCTGGCCACCACGTCGGCGTTGATGTTGTAGCTCTCGTTCTGCTCGCCGAAGCCGATGGGGCTGATGACCGGGATGAACTGGTCATCCTGCAGCGCGCTCACCACCGAAGGGTCGATCGCGACGATGTCGCCCACCTGGCCGACGTCGTGCTCCTTGGTCGGGTCCTTGGAGTCCACCATCTTCAGCTTCTTGGCGCGGATCAGCCCGCCATCACGCCCGGTCAGGCCGACGGCCTTGCCGCCCGCCTGGTGGATCAGGCCGACGATGTCCTGCTGCACCTCACCGGCCAGCACCCACTCGACGACTTCCATGGTCTCGGCGTCGGTGACCCGCATGCCCTGGATGAATTCGCCCTTCTTGCCCAGCCGGTTGAGTGCCGTCTCGATCTGCGGACCGCCGCCATGCACCACCACCGGATTGATGCCCACCAGCTTGAGCAGCACGACGTCCTCGGCGAAGTCGGCCTGCAGCTCGGGGTCGGTCATGGCGTTGCCGCCGTACTTGATGACCATGGTCTTGCCATGGAAGCGGCGGATGTACGGCAGGGCCTGGGCGAGGATCTCGGCCTTGTCGCGCGGCGCGATCTGGGAAACGTCGGTCATGGGAATGTGGGCGGCGGCGGTGCCTCAAATTGTGCCGCAAAGGGTCGCCGCAGCGATTTCCAGGCGAACTACCGTCGGAACCAGCGCTGCAGCTTGAACCGGACGATGCTGAAGTAGGCCCAGAGGTACGTGACGATGAAGATCACGATGAACGCGATCAGCATCGGCGTGTTGCTCCAGAACAGCACGGCGGGGGTCACGGTGAGCACGCTGAAGCTCCAGAGGTAGGGCGAGGTGCGGTTGTTGCGCATGAGCATGCGGCGCGCCTCGTCGTCATGGAACACCCCGCGCACGATGCGGCGGAACACCAGCTGGTGGAAATGCAGGGCGTCGGCGACGCCCGGCGACTGGCCGCGGGCCGCCTTGCGGTAGATCGAGAAAATGGTTTCCTGCACCGGGTAGATCAGCAGCAGCATCGGGAACCAGGGCGAGACCAGCGGATGACGCAGCACCAGCAGCACGCTGGCAATGGAGATCACCGTCCCCCAGAGGTAGGCGCCGCCGTCCCCGGCGAAGATGAGCCCCCGTGGATAGTTCCAGACCAGGAATCCTGCCGTGGCGCCCGCGAGCGTGAGCACGATGGCGGCCAGCTGCCGGTCACCGACCTGCAGCGCCACATAGGCCAGCGCGAAGCAGCAGATGATGGCCACGATGCCAGCCAGCCCGTTGTAGCCGTCGATCAGGTTGAAGGCATGCGGCAGGCCCGTGATGCCCAGCACCGCCAGGCCGAGGCCCAGCCACGCGTATTCGCGCCAGAAGCCGTCGATCCAGGGCAATCCCAGCCGCGGCACCGTCAGCTGCAGGGCATACACCGCCATGGCGGCCGAAGCCACGGTCAGCAGGAGCCGCCAGCGCGCCGGCAGGCGCTGCGTGAGGTCTTCGAACACACCGCCCGCCACCGGCAGCAGCGTGACCACCCAGAGCGACAGGCCGACCCATTCGTCCATGCGGATCTGGTTGGGCACGTTGAGCCAGTCGGACGCGACCATCCAGAGCCAGCCGACGGTGCAGCCCAGCAGCATGGCGGCGCCGCCCAGCCGGGGAACGTGGCCGACGTGGAAGCGCTGCGGGACCTCCGCCGAATAGCTCTGCGCGTGGTCCCGGGCGTAGCGCACCAGGTACGCCGTGGCCAGGAAGGCGCTGCCCGCGCAGAGGATGAGCAGAAACAGCATGGGGCGCTATTGTCGCGCTTTCAAGTAGCGGCGAAAGGCGGGGGTCGTCCACAGACGCAGCAGACTTCGGACGTGCCAGGCCATGTGGCGCCCGGGACGGCGGCTGCCCCAGGCCGCGGCATGCATGGTCCGCGCATCGGCACGTGCCAGGCGCCAACCCGCGAGCTGGAGCCGCAGGCAGAAATCGGTGTCCTCGCAATACATGAAGTAGCCCTCGTCGAAGCCGCCCAATGCGCGCCACACGTCGGCACGCACCAGCAGGAAGGCGCCGCTCGCCCAGTCGACACGCCTCGCCGTGCGCCGCAGCACGTGGCGCCGCAGCAGTGCCCAGGGTGTCATCACTTCACGTTCGTTCTGTTGCCGGCTGCCGTCCGGGTTGTAAAGCTCGGGGTAGGCACAGCCGGTACCCGGTTGCCGTGCGCACTCCAGCACCGCTCGCATCGTCGCCGCTTCAGTGATCTCGATGTCCGGGTTCAAGACGCAGAAGAACGCACTCTGGCAATGACCGAAGGCGCGGTTGTGGTTGGCGCCGAAACCCACCGGCCGCTCGTTGAACACCTCGGTGAAGCGGAAGGGCCAGCCTCCTTCGGGCGTCGGCAGCGGGGCGGCAGGGAGGTTGTGCGTGAGCACGACGTGTCCGACCACCCCGGCCGCCTGCACGCCCAGTTGCGCCAGCAGCCGCTTCACGTGTTCCCCATGGCCGTGGCTCACGACCGAGACGGAAATCGGGCGTTCCTGCCCCGGCAATGGGGTGGGAAAGGGAGCACTTACAATCGAGGCGGTCAAGAAGACGGAAGAAAAACGGATTCATCATGATTCTAGTGACGGGCGGATGCGGCTTCATCGGATCCGCTTTCATCCTCCAGTGGCTCGCCCGCACGGACGAGCCCGTCGTGAACCTCGACCTGCTCACGTATGCCGGCCACCCCGGCAACCTGGCCGAGGTGGAAAGCCACCCGCGCTACGTGTTTTGCCGCGGCGACATCGGCGACACCGCCACCGTGGCGCAGCTGCTGGCGACGCACCAGCCGCGTGCCGTGCTGAACTTCGCCGCCGAGAGCCACGTCGACCGGTCCATCTCCGGCCCCCTCGCCTTCGCCCAGACGAATGTGGTCGGCACCCTGCAGCTGCTGCAGGCCGTGCTGGAGCACTGGCGCCAGCTCGATGCCCAGTCGCAGCAGGCCTTCCGCTTCCTGCACGTCTCGACCGACGAGGTGTTCGGCACGCTCGCCGCGGACGCGCCCGCATTCAGCGAGACGCACCGCTACGAGCCGAACAGCCCCTATTCCGCCTCCAAGGCCGCGTCCGACCATTTCGTGCGCGCCTACCAGCACACCTTCGGCCTGCCCACGCTCACCACCAACTGCTCCAACAACTACGGCCCGCGCCAGTTCCCGGAGAAGCTGATTCCGCTGATGATCCACAACGCCCTGCAAGGCAAAGCGCTCCCGGTGTACGGCGACGGCCGGCAGGTGCGCGACTGGCTGCACGTGGACGACCACTGCAGCGCCCTGCGCCAGGTGCTCGAAGCCGGGCGCCCCGGCGAGACCTACAACATCGGCGGCCGTTCGGAGCGCACCAACCTGGAAGTGGTGCACACGATCTGCCGCGCGCTCGACCAGTTGCGTCCCCGCGCCGGCGGCGAGTCGCACACCGCGCTGATCACGCACGTCAAGGACCGGCCCGGCCATGACCGCCGCTACGCCATCGACGACAGCAAGATCGCCCGGGAACTCCAGTGGAAGCCGGAGGTCGGATTCGATGCAGGCATCGCCCAGACCATCCAGTGGTACCTGGACAACGACGCCTGGGTCCAGTCCGTCACCAGCGGCAGCTACCGGCAATGGATGGACAAGCACTACGGAGCGCAACCGGCCGCCGCCGACGCGCACTGAGCCGGCGCCGGCAGCCCGGCGCGCGCCAAGCCCACAGCGATCACCATGACAGAGCCTCACGGCAGCCACGTCTACCGCCGCCAGATCACGCCGGACGAGCGCACGTCCCTCTCCGTGCTCGCCGGCCATGTCACGCCCGGCAGCCGCGTGCTCGACCTCGGCACCGGCAGCGGCTCGCTCGGCGCCTTCCTGAGCGCCGGGAAAGGCTGCACTTGCGACGGCGTCACGCTGAGCGCGGAGGAAGCCGAGCTCGCGAAATCCGGCTACCGCCACCTGGAAGTGGCCAACCTGGAGCAGTCCGGATGGGCCGCGAAGTTCGCCGGCGAGCACTACGACTTCATCGTCTGCGCCGACGTGCTGGAGCACCTCACGCGGCCTGAGCAGACCCTCGCGCTGGCGCGCGAACTGCTGGCCCCCGGTGGGGCTTTGCTGGTGTCGATCCCGAACGCGAGCTACTGCGGCATGGTCGCCGAGCTGATGCAGGGCGGCTTCCAGTACGGCGAGGAAGGTTTGCTGGACCGCACCCACCTGCGCTTCTTCACGCGGCGCTCCGCCCGCGACTTCCTGGCCGACAACGGATGGGCCGTCGAGGGCATCGAGACCATCGAAAAGCCGCTGCAGGATTCCGAGTTCCGGGTGCAATTCGACAACCTCCCCCCGGCGGTGTCGCGCTACCTGCTGGCCCTGCCGGACGCGGCCGCCTACCAGTTGATCCTGGTCGCGCGGCCGGGCGACGCCCAAGTACAAGCGGACCTGGCGCCGTCCGCGCCCGCCGAAGCGATGTTCAGCGCGCAGCTGTACTGGGCCGCCGACGCCGGCTACTCGGAGGAAACCAAGCTCACCACCGCGGGCGTGATCGGTCGCGATCGCCAGGTGCTGCGCTTCCCCTTGCCCGGCACGGCCCGCCGCCTGCGCCTGGACCCGGCGGACCGCCCCGGCTTCCTGCACCTGTTCGCCCTGCGCCTGCGCTCGGGCGGCGAAACCGTCTGGGCGTGGACGTGCCAGGAGCAGGGGCTGGCCGCGCTGGAGACGGCGCCGCGCCAGCAGATGCTGCTGCGTTCGCCCCTGGCGCTGGGTGGGGCCCTCATCCTGCTGCATGGCGACGACCCCTGGATCGAGCTGCCGATCCCGCAGGACGTGGTGGCCCGGGCCGCCGGCAACGACGGCGTTCTCGAGGTGGAGCTCGGCTGGCCGATGTCGGCCGACTACCTGGCGCTGGCCGACAGCGTGCGGCCGCTCGCCGACGAAGTGGCCCGGCGGCAGGGCGAAGTGGCACAGGCGTTTTCCACCCTGGACGCCGCCCGGGCCGCCTTCGAGGCCCGCCAGCACGATCTCGAAGCACAAGTGCGCTCTGGTGGCGAGCAAGTGGCGGCCACGCAAGCCGAATTGCGCGCGGCCCAGGACGAATTGCGCGCCGCGCACGGGGATCTGGGCGATGCCCGCGCGAGGTTGCAGGACGCCGAGCGGCTGGGCCAGGCCCTGCTGGCCCAGGTGCAGGAAGCCGAACACGCACGGCTCGCGCAGGAGGAAGAGCTGCGCCAGCGCACGGCGCGCGAACAGACCCTGCAGGCGGCCCTGAACGACACCCGGCTCGAGGCACGGCGCCTGACGCAGCAGAAGTTCGGCACCCAGCGCGAGCTGCAGGATTTGCAGCAACGCTTCGACCAATTGGCGCAGCACCTGCGCTGGATCGAACAGTCGACCGTGTTCCGCGCCACGCGTCCGCTGGTGCACGCCAAGATGGCGGTCGACCGGTGGCTGGGCCGCGGCGCCCCGGCGGCGCCCGCGGTGGCGGAGCCACCCAAGGTCCCCGAGCCGATCGCGCGCACGGTCGACGTGATCGTCCCGGTGTACCGCGGCCTGGAGGACACGCGTTGCTGCATCGAGTCCGTGCTGGCCAGCCGCTGCGAGACGCCGGTGCGCCTGGTCGTGCTGAACGACGCCAGCCCGGAGCCCGAAGTGACGGCGTGGCTGCGCGAGGCCGCCGACCGCGACAGCCGGATCACGCTGCTCGAAAACGAACAGAACCTCGGCTTCGTCGGCACCGTCAACCGGGGCATGGCGCTGAACGACACCAACGACGTCGTCCTCCTGAACAGCGACGCCGAAGTCGCCAACGACTGGCTGGATCGCCTGCGCCGCGCGGCCTATGCCGACAGCCGCGTCGGCACCGTGACGCCGTTCTCGAACAACGCGACCATCTGCAGCTACCCGCGCTTTTGCGAAGCCAACCCGCTGCCCGAGGGCTGGGACACGGCGCGGCTCGACCGGGTGTTTGCCGAGGCCAACGCCGGCGAGGCGGTCGACATCCCCACCGGCGTCGGTTTCTGCATGTACATCCGGCGTGACTGCCTGCGCGAGGTCGGCTTGTTCGACGTCGAGGAGTTCGGCAAGGGCTACGGCGAGGAGAACGACTTCTGCTGCCGTGCCGACGAGGCCGGCTGGCGCAACCTGCACGCCCTGGACACGTTCGTGCGGCACGCCGGCGGCGTGAGCTTCGGCGAAAGCAAGAGCCAGCGCGAACTGGACGCCATGGACAAGCTGCGGCGCCTGCACCCCACCTACGAAACGCGGGTCCACCAGTACCTGGCCGTCGATCCGGCGCGCGAGGCGCGCATGCGGGCGGACCTGGGCCGCGTCGCGGCGAGCGGCCTGCCCTGCGTGCTGGCGATCCAGCACAACCGGGGCGGCGGCACCAAGCGCCATGTGGAGGAGCTGGCGGCCCACCTGCGCGGGCAGGCGGTGTTCTTCTCGCTGTCGCCGGCGCCGGGCGAATGCGTGCGGCTCGAGCTGCTCGAGCCCGGATCGGGCTTTCATCTCGAATACAAGGTGCCGGACCAATGGGAGGCGCTGCTGGCCGTGCTGCGTTCGGTCGGGGTGGCGCACGTGCACTACCACCACCTCATCGGTCACCACGACCTGGTGTTCTCGCTGGCGCAGCAGCTCGGCGTGAGTTCGGACTTCACGACGCACGACTATTTCCCGATGTGCGCCAACATTTCCCTGACCGGCCGCGACGACCGCTTTTGCGGCGAACAGGGGCGTGGCGAATGCGGACGCTGCCTGTCAACGCCCACCGCCGCCAATCTGAACGAGATGGCGGCCTGGCGGCAGCGGTATGGCCAACTGCTGCTGCAAACGCGCGCCGTGCTGGCGCCCAGCCATGACGTCGCGGCGCGCTTCCTGCGCATGTGGCCGGGCATCCCGGCCAAGGTGGCGCCGCACACGGACATCGCCCCCGGTGAGACCTTGCCGGCGCCGCAGGTGACGCCTGTCGCGGCGGCCGCGCCGATCAGGATCGCCGTGCTCGGCGGCCTGAGCCGCATCAAGGGCGCCGACGTGCTCGAAGACGTGGCGGTGCTCGCCGCGCGCGAAGGCGCGAAGCTGGAGTTCCACCTCGTCGGCCATGCCTACCGCAACCTGAAGACGCTGCCGCAGGCCGCCTTGATCGTGCACGGCAAGTACCAGGAGCAGGACCTGCCCGCGTTGCTGGCCGGGCTGAGGCCGGACCTGGTCTGGTTCCCGGCGCTCTGGCCGGAGACCTACAGCTACACGTTGAGCGCCTGCCTGCAGGCCGGCCTGCCCATCGTCGCGCCCGACCTCGGCGCCTTCGGCGAACGCCTGGAAGGGCGGCCCTGGTCGTGGGTGGAGCCGTGGGACCGGCCGGCGGCCGACTGGCTCGCGTTCTTCCAGCGCATCCGCGTGGATCACTTCCTGACGGGCCGTTCCCCGGACGCACCGGAACAGCCGGTGCCGGCCGAGCCGCGCGCGGGCGCCTGGACGCACAGCGAGGACTACACGCGCGGCTTCCAGGCGCAGGCCGGCGGTGAGCTGCCCGACGACATCCTGCTGCAGGGCCGTCCAGGCGACGCCCATGCGCTGGCGAGCGGCAAGGGCGTGAAGCGGCTGGCCCTGGCTTCGCTGGTGCGCCTGCGCTCCGCCACCGGCCTGCGGCAGGTGGCGCGTGCGATCCCGGCGCGCTGGCAGCGGCGGGTCAAGAACTGGCTGGTCGCCTGAGCGGCGCGATGATCACGCCCGCCGCGGCTGATCCGGACCTGCAGCGGGCGATGGCCTTGCATCGCCAGGGCCAGCTGGCCCAGGCGGTGGGTTTCTATCGCAGCGCGCTGGTGCGCCAACCGGGCCATCTCGATGCCCTGCAGATGCTGGGGCTGGCGCTCAATGGCCTGGGCCAGCCCGAGGCCGCACTCCAGCAATTCGAACTCGCCCTGCGCGTCGCGCCCGGTCATGCGGGAGTCCAGTTCAACCGCGGACTGGTGCTGTTGCAGCTGCAGCGCACGCCTGCGGCGCTGGAGGCATTCGACGGCGTCCTGCGGGCCGATCCGCGCCACGCCAAGGCGCATTGGATGCGCGCCACGGCGCTGCGCGGACTGGATCGCCTCGACGATGCGCTGTCGTCGCTGGCAACCGCAGCCACGCTGTGGCCGCAGCCGGAGGCCTTGTGGGTGGAACGGGGCGCCTGGCTGTACCAGGCCGGGCGCTTCGCCGAGGCCCTGGAGGCCTTCGAGCAAGTGCTGCAGAAGCAACCCGCGCAGCTGGATGCCCTGATCAACGCCGGCAGCACCCTGATCCGGCTCGGCCGCCCGGAAGAGGCCGCCCGCGTGCTGGAGCGCGCCGTCGCCGCGCATCCGCAGGCGGCCGACGCGCACTACAACCTGGGGCTGGCGCTTGCCCGCGCGGGACGCGGCACCGAGGCCATCCGTCGCTATGACGAGGCTTTGCGCCTCGCCCCCGGCCTCGCCGAAGCGTGGCTCAATCGCGGCGTGGCGCGGCAACAGCAGAATGATGCCGCCGCCGCGATCGCCGATTTCCGGCAGGTGCTCGCACTGCAACCGGGCCATGCGGACGCGATGTCCAACCTCGCCAGCGCGCTTGCCGATGCAGGCGAGCTGGCGGAAGCCGATCTGCTGTACCAGCAGTTGCTGCAGGCCAGCCCCACGCGTGAGCTCACGGTCGACGCCCTCTTGCACACGCGGATGCGGCACTGCGACTGGACCGATTTCACGCTGCTGCGCGAGCGGGTGGAACGGGCCGTGGCGTCCGGTGTCCTGGTGACGCCGGCGCGCCTGTTCCCGGCATCGGGCGACCCGCAGCTGCAGAAGGCTTGCGCCGAGCGCTACGCGCAGGCGAAATTTCCGCCACGGCGGGAGGTCCCCGCCTTCGCCGCGGCGAGAGCGGGCGAGCGCATCCGCGTTGGCTACTTCTCCTCCGATTTCCACGGCCACGCGACCGCCTTCCTGATGGCGCGGCTCTTCGAACTCCACGACCGCGGGCGGTTCGAAGTCACTGCCTTCTGTTTGGGGGCGCCGCCGGAAGACGCCATGCGCCGGCGCCTGCGCGCCGCCTTCGAGCACTTCGTCGACCTGGCTGGGCTCGCCGACCAGGCCGCGGTGGAGGCCGCGCGCGCTCGGCGCCTGGACATCGCGATCGACCTGAAGGGGCTGTCGCAGGGCGCGCGGCCCCAGCTGTTCGCGGAGCGGGTCGCCCCGGTGCAGATCGGGTACCTGGGCTACCCGAATACCATGGGCTCGCCCGCCTTCGACTACCTGGTGGCGGATGCGACACTGGTGCCGCCCGGCCACCGCGCGCACTACAGCGAAAGGATCCTGGCCCTGCCGCACAGCTACCAGGCGAACGACGACACCCGCGCCCTGATGCCGCCCATGGGCGGCCGTGAAGACGCGGGCCTGCCCGCGGGGGGCTTCGTGTTCTGCAGCTTCAACAACCCCTACAAGATCACGCCGGAAGTCTTCGACGTCTGGATGCGCCTGCTTGCGCGCGTGCCCGGCAGCGTGCTCTGGCAGTTCGCCGGCCATGCGGGTGCCATGCGCAACCTGCACGAGGCGGCACGCTCACGCGGCGTGGACCCGGCGCGCCTGGTCTTCGCGCGGCCGGTGAAGCCCGACGATCATCTCGCCCGGCATGCCCTGGCGGATCTGTTCCTGGACACCGCGCCCTGCAACGCGCACACGACGGCGAGCGACGCACTGTGGGCCGGCCTGCCCTTGCTCACCCTGCAGGGCGAGACCTTCGCGGGCCGCGTGGCGGCGAGCCTGCTGCACGCGGTCGGCCTGCCGGAACTGGTGACCCATTCGCTCCCCGCGTATGAGGCCAAGGCGTTCGAGCTCGCCACGCGGCCCGGCGAATTGCAGGCACTGCGCGAGCGGCTCGCCGTGTCCCGTGGCACGCAGCCGCTCTTCGACAGCCAGCGCTTCACCCGGGGCTTCGAGCGCGGCCTCCGGCTGGTGCATGAACGCCGCCTCGCCGGCCTGCCTCCGGACCATGTCGATGTCCCAGCCCACTGACGCCGTCGGCCCCGCGGTGGTCGCCAACGATTCGCCGGTGCGCGCGTCGTCGGCGCGCTGGCCGGCCCTGGACGGCATGCGCGGGCTGATGACCATCGGCGTGTTCCTGGCCCACATCTCCTATCAGTGGGTGCCGGGCGCGATCCTCTTCATGGATTCGTTCTTCATGATGAGCAGCTTCTTCATCACGCGCCTGCTGCTGAAGGACTGGCAGCGCCACGGCCGCATTCATTTCGCCGCGTTCTACGTGCGCCGCCTGAAGCGCTTGTACCCGGCCCTGCTGGCGATGGTGGTGCCGGTCGCGCTGTTTGCGGTGTTCTATCTCGGGCACGGGCCCGACCGCCTGGGCAACGTCTGGGGCACGATCTTCTACTACGGCAATTGGCTGCGGGCGCTCGAGATCCCGCACGAGAAGTACCTCGGGCACACCTGGTCGCTGTCCATCGAGGAGCAGTACTACCTGGTCTGGCCGGCCCTGTTCGCACTGGGCCTCGCGCTCAGCACCCGCTGGGGCAGGGCCTCGGGCCCGCGCGAGGTCAACCTGCTCTTCTGGTCGATCGTGCTTGGAGCGGTGGTGGTCGCCTGCATGGCCTGGCGCAGCTGGCTCGCGCTGCACGGCGCCTCCTGGGAGCGCACCTACAACGGCACGGACATGCGGCTCGACAGCCTGGCGCTCGGGGCGCTGCTGGCCCTGGTGTTCGACCGCCGCCCGGTGCAGTGGGCCTGCGAGCAGCTGGCGCGGCCGTGGCTGGTGTGGGCCATGATCGCCGTGATGGTGGCCGGCGCGATGCGGGTGAACGTGACGGTCATGCAGTGGTACGCGTGGCAGCAGCCGCTGTTCGTCCTGCTGTCGCTGCTGTTGATCATGTCGTTCCTGAAGACGCCCACGGGTTGGGGCCTGCGGTTCGCGTTCCAGAACCCGGTGTCGCTGTACCTTGGCGCCATCTGCTACGGCCTCTACCTGTGGCATTACCCGCTGATCTGGACCTGCTATGCGGTGTTCGACCTGGCGGTGTGGCCCACGTTCCTGATCTGCGCGCCGCTGTCGCTGGCGCTGGCGAGCGCTTCGTACTTCCTGCTCGAATTGCCGGCGCTCAACGGCAACCGTGGGACCGCCAAGTAAGTCATTCCCGGAAGTAGCGTTCCGCCTCGCTCCAGAAGTGCCAGGAAGGCGGATCCTCCCGGATCAGCGCATCGAGTTCGCCCGCGATCGCGTTGGCCAGCGCCGCGACTTCCGTCGGCACACCCAGCGGGCGGATGCGCAGGAAGCGCCGTCCGCTGTCGAGGCGGAATCCGGTCGTGTAGAGATAGACCGGAATCCCGCGTTCGACGGCCAGGCGCAGCAAGGCGGTCGGCAGCCGCGCCGGCAGATCGAGGATCCGGACCGGCACGCTGGTGCTCACCTGGTCCGGCGGGACGTCGATCACCGCCAGCACGGGTTCGCTGCGGCCGAGCGCGCGCAGCACTTCACGGAAGCCGGCGGACACGTCGATGAAGGGGCGGCGCAAGGCCAGCGCCACGGAGCGCGTGCGCGCCACGATGTAGCGATGCAGGATGGCGCGGCCGCGGAAATGCTCGCCGTTCACCGGAGCCACCAGGGCGTTGACCTGCAGGCCCGAGGCGCCGGCATGCCGGAGCCCCCACATGCCGGCGCCCCAATGGAACGTGAGGAGGAAAGACGCTTGCCCCGGCGGTGGCCATGCGCCTTCCACGTCCAGATGGCGCGCCATCCATGCGTCGCTGCGCGTGCGTGCGAGATAGTGGTCGGTGTGGTCCACGGCGCTGGTCAGGTTGCGCCGCAGCAGCCAGCCGGCCGGATCGCCCACCCAGCCGAGACGCTGCGCTTCGGACAGCGCGCGCCGGTTGGGCTCACCGTAGAACCAGGTGTGCGCCGCCACCCGCCGCAACACGCGGAAACCGACGCGCCATGGCAGGAGCGCGGCCAGCGCGGGCAGCAGCACGACCTCGAACAGGTCGCGCAGTTCGGCTCGCAGCCGTGCGCTCACGACCAGCTGTGCGGCAGCCGCACCAGGCCCGGCGTCGGCGTCGGATAGTCGAACAGGAAGTGGCGGTACTGGTACCACTGGTCGTACACGACCAGGCCCTTCGAGTCGAACAGGTAGGCGCTCACGACGTACTGGCCCGAATGCAGCGGCAGCTGCGGGAACGTCAGCGTGGAGCGCCAGAGCCCGTTGCCCAGGCTGACCGGCGCCGCGCCGTCGACGTGGGTCGCCACGGAGGTGATGCCGACGCCGTGCGATTGCTCCAGCATCACCCCGATGTGGGGCTGCTCGCCTTCGAGAACGCTGGCGTCGACGGTCACCTTCAGGTCGCGTGAGCGCAGCATGGGCGGGTCGCCTTCGCCGAGGTCGGCGATGCTCACCGCCACGATGGCGCCACGCGAACCTTGGGGCGGCGGCGGTGGCGTGTCGGCGGACTGCAGTGCGCCCAGACCAGCAAGCTGCCCCGGCACCTGGGATCCGGCATCCGCGGCCGCGCTGGCCTGGTCCTGCGATCGCACGTGCGCTTCGTATGCGCTCAGCACGCCGTCGGTGGCACCCATGGCGCGGATGCGTCCGCCGTCCAGCCACAGGGCCACGTTGCAGAGCTGGCGGATGTGGTACTGGCTGTGCGAGCAGAAGAGGATGGTGCAGCCGTTCTCGCGGAACTGGGTGATGCGCTCCACGCACTTCTTCTGGAAGTGCTGGTCGCCCACGGCCAGCGCTTCGTCGATGATGAGGACGTCAGGTTCCACCGCAGTCACCAGGGCGAAGGCGAGCCGGACGACCATGCCCGAGGAATAGGTCTTCACCGGGCGGTCGATGGCGGCGCCCAGTTCCGAGAACGCGATGATCTCGTCTTCCAGCCGGGCCATGCCGTCGGCATCGATGCCGATCAGGCTGCCGCCGAAGCGCAGGTTGTCGCGGCCGCTGAAGTCGGGGTGGAAGCCCGCACCGAGCTCGAGGATCGCGGTCACGCGCCCGATGCGGTCCACCACCCCGGTCGTCGGCTGCAGTGTGCCGGCGATCAGCTTCAGCAGCGAACTCTTGCCGGCGCCGTTGTCGCCCACCAGGCCCATGCACTGGCCGCGATGCAGTTCGAAATTGACGTCGCGCAAAGCCCAATGGCTGCGGTGGTGCGCACCGCCCGTGAGCAGTGATTTGAGGCGCTGCCGCGGCGAATCGTAGAGCCGGTATTCCTTGCCCAGCCCGCTGACGGCGAGCACCGCGCCAGGAGCAGGCGCCAGGGCGCGCGGGGGGACAGGCGCGTTCACAGCCAGTCGACCAGTTGTTCGCGGCTGCGCGCCAGCACGAGGTTGAGCAATGCGGCACTGACGGCGATCCACGCCAGCGGGGCCAGCCAGACGGCGGCGACTGGCCATTGGCTGTCGAGAAGGATGCCCTGGTAGCCGAGCACGAAGGGGGTCATCGGATTGAGCCAGAGGACCCAGCGCCAGCCCTCGGGGAACATGCTGATCGGGAACAGCACGGGCGACAGGAAGATGCCGACCGACAGCATGAAAGTCACGACCTGCGTGGTGTCGCGCAGCGCGGCGGCGAACACGGCCAGCAGGTAACCGAGCGTGGCGCAGAGCACCAGCTGCAACGCCAGGAGCGGCACCAGAGCCAGCAGGGGGAGCGTGATGCCGTGGCTGGGGGCGTACGCGATCGCCAGCGCCAGGATCAAGGGGGCATGCACGATGCTGCTCGCCAGCACGGCGCGCACCGGGAACAGCACGGGCGGCAGGGCGTTCTTCTGCAGCAGCCCGCCGGATTCCAGCAGGCTGTACATGCCGCGGCTCACGGCGTCCGAGAAGGCCATCCACGGCAGCGCGCCGACGATCAGGAACTGGCCCGCCGGACGGCTCTTGAGGGCCCCGTCACCCACCCGCATGGAGAACACCACGTCGAACAGCAGGTAGTACGCGGCGACCATCAGCAAGGGCTGGACGTAGGCCCAGATGATGCCGCCGGCCGCGGCCGCATGGCGCGTGGCCAGGTCGCGGCGCGCAAGCAGCCACACCAGGGAGCGGCTGCGCCAGAGCGCGGCCAGCTCCTGGGCCAGGGTGCGCATGCGCGGAGTTCCGCTTACTTCTTGTGCAGGGCCGAGAAGGCTTCGATGGCGGGCCGGTCGACCTTCATGGTGCCCGCGATGCGCGTCGCTTCCTTCAGGCGGACGTCGCTTTGCAGCTGGTTCGCGACCACCTGCCGCAACTCGTCCTTCACCTCGTCATAGGTGCGGATGCCTCCGTCCCGGCGGGCGTCGAGGCGGATGATGTGCCAGCCGAACTGGGACTGCACGAGACCCGTCATGTCGCCCGGCTTCTTCAACGTGGCAACGGCGTCATCGAATTCGGGCACCATGCGGCCGGGACTGAACCAGCCGAGGTCGCCGCCCTTCTGGCCGCTGCCGACGTCGGCGGACTTCTCGCGTGCGATCGCCGCGAAGTCGCCTCCGGCCTTGACCTGGGCCAGCACCTGTTCGGCCAGGGCCTTGGCCTTGTCGGTGTTGCCCGCGATCAGGATGTGGCTGACCCGCGCCTGGGCGGTCGTCCGGAACTTGGATGGGTCCGCGTTGTACTGCGCGAGGGCGGATTTTTCGATGGCCTCCGCGGACGGGCGGTTGGCATCGTCGATCTTGGCGAGCCGCGCGTCGGAGAGGACGCGCTCGCGCGCCAGCTGCAACGTGGCGGCGATCATCGGGTCCTTGTCCAGGCCATCGCGCACGGCTTCGGCGGCCAGGACGCGGCGGATGTAGATGTTCTGGGAGGCCTGTTGCACCGCGTCAGGCTGGCCGAGCGCGACATGGCGGCTCGTGGCGGGGATGCGCTGCGCATCCGCGTTCAGGTCGTCGTAGGTGATCTTCAGGCCGTTCGGGCCTTCGGCCACGACGGGGCCGGCGGCGGAAAGGGTGAGGCAAAGGGACGTGGCCAGGGCGGCCAGCGTCATGCTGCGGAAAAAGGATTGAGCGTTCATTTCTCGAAAACCAAAAGGAAAAGGCGGGATCAACCCGCCTTTTCTACCACAAGAGTGGAACCGATTAACGCGTGAAGCGGTGCTCGGAGCTCACGCCGTAGGTGCCGGACTGGCCAGCAGCCACTTGCGGGTTGGTCGCCTTGATGAACGAACCGCCCATCACCGGCAGACCCAGGTTGGTCGCGCCGCTGCGCACGTTGACCACGCCCCAGCCGTTCGTGAAGGCCGACGAGCTGGTGTCCTGGCGAGCGACGGTGCCGCCCAGCACGGAGACGCCGGAGTCAGCGAAGCTCAGGACGCTGGTTTCGCCGCAGAACGTCGTGATGCTGATGTTGCCCGGGGAGAAGACGGCGCCCGAAGACTTCGTCTGCTCTTCACGGTCATAGAACGTCTGAGCCGTGGCGTCCACGCAGATCTGCTGAGCGTTGCCCGTGTTGATGCGGGTGTTGCTGTCGTGGAAGAACGGCAGGTTCAGCGTCGGGTCCAGCGTCTGGCTGTACAGACGGCGGGACGTGGCCGGCGAGTAGTCCATCGCCACGCTGTAACGGCGGGTGGGCATGGAGAACACCCAGTCCGTCTTGGCGGAGATGATCGCGTCCGTCGCGTATTCGTTCACCACGGTCTGGACAGCCAGGGCGGCGGTCAGCGTACCAGCCTGGATCAGCGGGGTGGCTGCGCCGGCGTACGGCGTGGACATGTCGGGCAGGTCGAAGAACGCGGCCGGGATGGCGGGCAGGCCGGCGGCGGCGGTGCAGACGTTGGCGGCGGTCAGGCTCGTGCAGACGTTGGCGGTGCGCAGCACCGGGTCAGCCGTCACGTTGTTGATCACGCCAGGGTACTGCGTGGCGCTCTGCGGGAACACCACGAAGTTGCCACGGCCGTCGACGTTGCCGGCGGTCAGCGCGCGCACGGCGACCATGCTACCGGAGTAGGTGGTCGTCTGCGGCACGTTGATGATCGTCCAGTTGCCGAACAGGCCGGTCGTGGGCGTGGCCAGGCCGCGGTTGGCCGCAGTGGCCTCGGCGGTGTGGTTCGTGTCCAGGATGGCCGTGTTGATGGCGGTGGACGTGCAGGGCGGGGTGCCAGCAACGTGCTTGATCGCCGTGTACAGGTTGGATTGCTTGGCGACAGCCGAACCGTCGTACAGCGACTGGGTCGACGGGATGTCGGCCATGTTGAAGATCTCGATGTAACCTTCACGCGTGTTGTTCGGGATGTCGTTGCCGGACTTGCTGGTCAGGCGGGCGGTCACGAACTGTTGCGGCACGCCGGCTGCCAGCTGGGGCAGCGTGCAGGTCTTGTCGCTGGTGACGATCTGCGCGGGCGCAGTGGTCGTCGGGGCCGTCACGGTGGCGTTCCACACGTCGCCGGGGGACATCAGGACCGTGAAGTCCAAAATGTCGTCGGAGTTGCTGGCGCCGCGGAAGCGCACCTTCATCACTTTACCGTTCACCGTGTCGGTGTTGGTCACGCTGATGATGGTGGCGTTGCCGTTTTGGGCGTTGAAATAGGGGGTGATCAGCTGGTGGCCGATGCCGCCAGCGGCCAGCACGAGCTGGGTCGCCGTGGTGGCACCCAGGACCGCGCTGGTCGGCGCCGCGCCGGTACCGACGATGACGTCCGCGGAAGCCGCGCCGACAAAACCCATGCCACCCACCAGGGTGGCAATACTCATTGCGAGAGCATTCTTTCTCATCAAGAACTCCAGTTAAAAAGTTTGGTAAGCGTGACTACCAAGAAAAACGCCGGGGAATGGTAGCACAGTGCAATTTTTGGTAGCAAGGCAACAAGCCCGAGGGTCGCGTCGCATGTTGCTTGAAAGAAACACACCTGAAGACCTCAATCGATAGGCACGTCTCCCCTTCTAGAAATGAACTTTACAAGGCCTGATGCAGCCACCAATTGCCGTCTTCCAGCAACCAGGTTTCCTCGAACTGCACGGTGATCGTATCGTTAAACCTACCGGCGATCAAAGGCTTTACGCTGACCTTCAAGCCGACCGTGCAACGCTGTTCCGTGCAGGCAACGGCGGCGACCTCGGCTTTCTCCCAGGCCGCACCTGATCCCAGGGCCCGGCGGTAGGCGTCCAGATCGCGCGCCTTGCGATAGCTGGGCGTCAACAACGCGTATGCGCCCGCATAGTCGGCCTTCGCGAAGGCATTCGCCCGTTGGGCGGCCCTGGCGCGCACGACGTCTTCCTTGCTGGCCGCGCCGGGCATGGCCGCACAACCCGCCAGGGCTGCGGCGAAGACCAGCGCCAGGAAGCGCGCGCCGGGTGTTGTTGTTTTGCGACTCGTCATGGGATCCGGATCTCCTTCTGGATGGAACGTGATGGAAATGGGGCTTGCGCCCCGGGGCAGTTTTGAATTAGGGCTTCCGCAGCATGTCGCGGCCCTCGAAACTTTTCATGCGTTCGCGCAGCTCGGCGCCGACGTCGCGGGCGTCGAGGTCGGAACGGACCACGCGCGGCGTGATGACCACCAGCAGCTCGGTGCGGGAGACGTTGCGTGACTGCGCGCCGAACAGCCCCCCCACCACCGGGATCTCCGACAGCACGGGAAGGCCGCGGTTGCCCGACCCGTCGTTGTCGCGGATCAGGCCGCCGAGCACCAGTGTCTCGCCGGAGCGGACCGCGACCTTGCTGATGATCTGGCGCTGCAGGAAGCTGCGCTGGCCGGTCGCCGCGGTGTCGGGCGGACCGACGTCGGTGACGGACTGGTTGATCGCCATCGTCACCACGTTCTCCGCGCTCACCGAGGGGGTCACCTGCAGGTTCACGCCGGTGTCCTTGTAGGTGATGCTCTGGGTGATGTTGCCGCCGCTGGTGACCGTTTCCGACGAGCGGATCGGCGTCTGGTTGCCCACGGCGATGCCGGCCGTATGGTTGTCCAGCACCATGACGGAGGGGCTGGAGATGACCTTGACGAGCGACTTCTCGGCCAGGGCGTTCAGCACCGCCTGGACGGCTCCCAGGGAATTGCGCAGCGTGTACGAGAAGCCCGCCGTCTGGGCCACCGTGGGCGAGATGTTCCCGAGGACGCTGCTGGCCGTCTGGCTGATGGCACCAGTGCCGCTGAGCCCGCTCCGGGCCTTGTCCGTGAAGTACCACTGCAGCCCGTACTGCAGGTCGTCCCCGAGGGTCACTTCGACGATGCTGGCCTCGATCAGCACCTGCACCGGCGATACGTCCAGGCGGCGCAATGCCGCCTCGATCTTCGCGTACTCGCCGGCCAGCGCGTAGATCAGGATGGCGTTGTTCAGTTCGTCGGCGATGACGCGCGCGCCCTGTGCCGTCGTGGTCACCGAGCCGACCCGGGACTGCGCGTTCGGCTGCGCGTTCGCGCCCGCCCCGGCGAGCGAGTTGATCGCTCCGGCGCCGCCGGTCCCGCCGGTGGTGGCGGAGAGGCCCGGCGCCACGCTGGGGGTGGTGGTGGTCGTCGTCGTCCTGTCACCACCGAAGACGCCACTGAGCACTTCGGCCAGGTGCTTCGCCGAGCCGTTCCTGACCGGGTAGATATAAAGCTGCGGCTCCAGGGCGCTGCTGCCCGGGCGGTCCAGGCGTTCGATCCAGGCCCGCGCCTCCTCCAGGTAGGCGGCGCGCGGCGAGACCAGCAGCAGGCTGTTGATCCGTTCGATCGGCAACACGCGAATGGCGCCGAACAGCGAACTCGCCTCGGCGGCCTGCTGCGCCTGCGCGGCGGCCGCCGCGGCGCTGGCTGCCGTCGCGCCGCCTGGGCCGGCGGGCCGCAAGGTGGTCGTCGGAGGCGCCGCGGCCGGCAAGCCGCCCGCCATCGAGCGCAGCGCGGCGTCGACTTCGCGCACCGACGCATATTTCAAGGGCACGATGGCCACCGACATGCCCTTCAGCAGGTCGACGTCGAAGGTGCTGACGATGTCCAGCCAGCCCTCGGCCTGGCTGCGGCTGCCGGCCAGCACCAGCAGGTTGCGCAGGGGGTCCACCCGCACCAGTGCCGTTGGCGGCAGCAGCGGCCGCAGGATCGCGGCCATCTCGCCGGCGCCGATGTATTGCAGCGGAATGATGACGGTGCCCGTGCCGGGCGGCAGCACGCCGTTGGCGGCGATCCGGGGGGCCGCGACGATGCCCACCAGCGCCTCGGGCCGGCCGATGTGGTAGACGCCGCGGGCATCGCGCGCCATGGCGATGCCGTTGGCCTGCAGCGCGGTTTCGAGCATGTAAACCGCCTGGTCGGCGGGCACGTCGCCGCGCGTGGCGAGGGTGATGTTGCCCGCCAGCTGCGTGTGCACGACGTAGTCGGCGCGCAGGATGTCGCGCATGATCACATGCACCACATCCGACATCGGCGCATCCTCGAACCGGAACGAGTTGGCCGTGCCCTCGGGGATGGGCCCCTGGCGCGGGTTGGCGACGACCCGGTCGTTGCCCCGGATGTAGGCGCCTCCGGGCGTCGCGGCGGCGGGCGCCGGCGCCGCAGGTGACGGCACCGCCGGCGCCTGGGCCAGCGCGGAACCGCCCATGGCGAGCGCGAGCGCGAGGAGGGCGAAACGGGGTGCGGGCATGGGCGATCGCTCTCTGTGGTCGTTATCTTTGATTGACGGGGGGCAGGCCATTGCGGATGTTCATCTCGTTGATGTAGCGCAGGCGGGCCCGCTCTTCTTCCTGGGCGCGCTGGGCGCCGGTCATCTGAGTCGGCGCGGGCGGCGGGGTTCCGGCGGCCGGCGGGTTGGCGGGCGGCTTCACATGGATGGCGCCCGGCGCCGTCCGCGCGGCCGCGAGGGAAAAGACGCGGTTTTCCGTGCCGCGGGTGAAGGTCACGTCGCGGCCTTCGATCCTGGACAGCGTCCAGTCCCCGAAACGCTCGTTCACCGCGGCGCGGCGGACGCGCCCGTCCGCGCGCGCGACCACCCCGGCGCCATTGGCCCCGTTGAACACACCCAGGATCTGCAGGCTCGCCAGCGCGTCAGGTGCCGGTGGCGGCGCCGGCGGCGGGGGCGGCCGGCGGGTGGGCGAGAACAGCGGGCGGTCCGACATGGCGACCAGCTGCCCGACTTCATCGCTGCGCGCGCGGGACAAGCCCGCGAGCGGCCCCGAGAAATCGGGCTTGATCGCGCGCGGCGGCTCCCAGTGGGTGTTGCGCAGCTGGCCGTCCTTGCCGATCCACAGCCAGGCCAGCAGCACGGCCAGGGCGAGGTTGGGCGCGAGGAGGAAAGGCAAGAGGCTCTTCCTCATGACCTCTTCCTCAGGACGAACAGCTTGAACTGGATGCCCAGCCGGGCCGGCACCTCGGCCCGCACGGCGCCAATGGTCTGCAGGCTCATGCTCTCGAAATGGATGGCGGGCTTCTCGGAGGCCAGGACCACGAGCACGGCCTGGAGAGCCCCCATGTCGCCCTCGAGCTGGACCGTGATCGGGATGCGGTCGAAGGCGCCTTCGGCCTTGGCCGGCAGCACCTGGCTGCTCACGAGGGTGAGGCCGGCCACCGTCGCCACGTTGCGCACGCGCTGCTGCGCATCGGCGCCGGTCTGGCTGACGTCCTGGCCGGCCGGGTAGGCGAAGCGGGCGAGGTGGGCCTGGACGGCGCGCTGGGCCTGCGTCAGCTCGGCCTGGCTTGCCTCCAGCCCCAGCAGGCGCGCATAACGCGGCTCGACTTCGGCCAGCCGGCCGTTGGCCCACTGGTGCTTGCTCCACAGGTAAAACGCCGTGCCCAGCACGGGCAACAGCAGCAGCAGGACCAGCACGGCCATCGCCGCGCGTTCGCGCATGACCACGGCCCTCATGGCGCAGGCCTCGCCGGCGCGCCGAAAGTGGCACCGCCAAAACTGGCGCCGCCGCCGCGCGCCGGGGCGGCCGCGGGCGGCGCCGCGGCT
>NZ_VOBQ01000035.1 GCF_007833165.1 Caenimonas sedimenti
ATGCTGAAAGGCCACGCTCGGTCATGTCCTGGACCAATTCGAGGCGGCGAAGGTACGTCAATCGGGCATTCTTATGGGTGTTCATCCGGGTGTTCGTGGAGAGTTGACTGGGGGTTTGGCGATTTCCCGTCTCTCAAAACTTCTCCGGGTGAACACCCGAAACAACCTATTGAACCTTCACACCTAGGCCTCGACCAATCCGTCGACCGGCGCCAGGCCCAGACCGCGCGCCAGCTTCGCCCACTCCGCGGTCGTCAGGTGCGGCCGCGCGGTGTCCAGGATGGCCTGGAACGCCGGCGCCGGCGCCTTGCCGCGGATGTCGGCGAGCAGCACCAGGCGTTCCGCCGGGTTCATGAACGGCACCATCCAGCGGGCGACGGCCATCATCTCCTCGGGCGGGATGGACGCCACCAGGCGATCGTGGATCGCGATCAGCTCCGCGTCGGTGTAGCGCGACCACAGCACGGCGTTGTGGGCGGTCTCCTCCACCTGCATGTGCCAGAAGTTGTCGGCGATGAAGAGCGACAACTCGCGGTACAGGTGCTGCGCGGCGGCGGGGCGCGCACTGATGCCGGCGCCGCGCAGGTCCGCCACCAGGTTGCCCAGGCGGGTGATGTGCGTCAGGTGGTCCTGGTGCTCGTGCGCGATCGCATCGCTCGCGCCGGGTGCGCGCACTTCCATCGCCACGTGCACGTGCTCGTTCTCGTGCTGCAGGTGGGACGCACAGGCGCCCAGCAGTTCCAGCACGCGCTGCGTGACCTGTGCGAGTTCGACCGCGTCATCGCAGTCCATGCGGCCCACGGCCAGCAGCGTGTCGGCCATGAAGGCGCGCAGCGCCTTGTGGATGCCGGTGTACATGTCGACGCGCGCTGGGGCGGCGGTGACTTCCTGGATGTCGTCCGAGACGATGTTCATGGCTTTCTTTCCTTCTTTCGCTGGTGGATACCGGCAACAAGGCCGTGGAAAGAAGTCTAGGAACGCGGCGCGCTCCGCGTTCTGAAGAAAAGCCTCAGCAAACCCTCAGCAAACCTTAAGCCGCGACGGGCTCGGGCTTCGCGTGATCTGCTTCACGGGAGGATTTGGCAGCGGCCTTCACCAGGTCCGCCGCCTTCTCCGCAATCATGATCGTCGGCGCATTGGTATTGCCGCCGACGATGCGCGGCATGATGGAGGCGTCGATCACGCGCAGGCCTTCGACCCCGCGCACCCGCAGTTCGGCATCCACGACGTCCAGCGGTCCGTTGCCCATGCGGCAGCTGCCGACGGGGTGGTAGATGGTGTCGGCGTAGGCACGGATGAAGGCCTCGATCTGCTGTTCGTTCTGCGCGCCGGCGGAGGACGCCAGTTCGCGTCCGCCCTGGCCCGCCAGCGCCGGCTGCCGCAGGATGTGCCGCATCGCCTGGAAGCCGCGCACCAGGCGCCGCACGTCGTCCGCGTCGCCCAGGAAGTTCGGGTCGATCCGCGGCGCGGCCAGCGGATCGGCGCTTTGCAGCTGCACGCTGCCCCGGCTGCGCGGGCGCAGCAGGCACACATGGCACGAATAGCCGTGGCCGAACACCGTCTTGCGGCCATGATCCACCAGCTTGCCGATGACGAAGTGCAACTGCAGATCCGGCAACGGCTCCGACGGGTCGCTCTTGATGAAGCCGCCGGCTTCGGCGAAGTTGGTCGTGAGCAGGCCGCGCCGGTGATTGCGCCATTCGAAGATCGCCTTGACCATGTTGACGATGCCGCGGCCGGACAGGCCGAACAGGTCTTTCAGGTGCGGCGCATCGATGACCTGGACCACGTCCACGTGGTCGTGCAGGTTCTGGCCGACGCCCGGCAGGTCGTGCACGACGGCGATGCCATGTTCACGCAGGTGCGCGTGCGGACCGATGCCGGAAAGCAGCAGGAGTTGCGGCGACAGCAGGGCGCCCGCGCTGAGCAGCACCTCGCGGTTGGCCTGCACCTGCTTCGTTTCGCCACCCTGGCGGTATTCGACCCCCACGGCGCGCCGGCCTTCGAACAGGATGCGCGTGGCGTGCGCGCCGGTGATCACCTGCAGGTTGGAGCGTTGCCGGTTCGGGGCCAGGTAGGCCTTGGCCGCGCTGAAGCGCTCGCCGTTCTTGTGGGTCACCTGGTAGAGCCCGACGCCCTCCTGTTCCGCGCCGTTGAAGTCGCGGTTTTCCGCGTGCCCGGCCTGCTTGCCGGCTTCGACGAAGACCGGCCCGAAGCGGTGCGGGCTGCGCAGGTCCATCACGTTCAGCGGGCCGCCCGTGCCATGGAACGCGTCGGCGCCGCGTTCGTTGTGTTCCGAGCGCTTGAAGTAGGGCAGCACGTCCTGCCAGCCCCAGCCGGCGTTGCCTTCGGCCGCCCAATGGTCGTAGTCGGCGCGGTGCCCGCGCGCGTAGATCATCGCGTTCACGGAGCTGGAGCCGCCGAGCACCTTGCCGCGGGGCTGGTAGCCGCTGCGGCCGTTCAGACCCGGCTGCGGCGTGGTCTGGAACGCCCAGTTGGCTTGGCCGTTCTTCGCCAGCACCGCCAGCCCACCCGGGCAGTGGATCAGCACGCTGGTGTCCGGCGGGCCGGCTTCCAGCAGTGTGACCTGCACCGAAGGATCTTCGCTCAGGCGCGCGGCAAGCACGCAACCGGCGGATCCGCCGCCGACGATGACGTAGTCTGGCATCTGGCTGTCTCCTGTGCTGCCGGCGCCGAGTCTAAAGTAGTCAAGACTCGTTAGCGCATGTAACATCGCCGCCATGAAGGCTGGGATGTTTTGGGGAGGGGCGCGGGCTTGAACGCTGAAGCGCGCGAGCAGGCAGGCGTGGTGACGCCTGAGCCGCCGCCTTCGGAGACGCTCGCCCTCCGGCCCAGCCACGAGCTGCTGAAGGTGCCGCCCGAGCGGGCGGAACCCGTCACGCCCGTGCCTGCGGCGGCGTCTTCGGCGCCAGTGGCGGCCCCGGTTGCCGCCCACGCGCAAACGCAAGTGCCGGCCACGCCCCGCCCCGCACCTGTGGCCGCGGCCGCGAATGCCCAAACCGGCACGGACGGCCTCGATGCGCGGCCACAGGTCCAGGTGCAGTTCCATCCGCATTCGCTCACCTGGGTCACGGGCGGCCTGGCCTTGCTGGCCGGCTTCGGCTGGGTGATCGAGCGCCGGCGGCGGCGCCTGCTGGAAACGGACAAGGATTCGGTGTTCTGGGCCAATGCCCACCAGAGCGGCGCGTCCATCATCACGACGGCCGGCGGCCTCAATGACATCCTGCCGGACAGCCCGGACCCCGCGGAGGCGGCGCGGGCGATCTACGTCACGGCCATCGGCGAAACCAATTCGCGCCGCGAAGCGACGCTGATCGACCTGCACCAGTTGAAGGGCAAGCTGAAGCGCCGCCGCGAACGCGGCGACAACGTGGCGGCGCTGCTGCTGTTGCAGCAACACCTGGTCGATTTCCGCTACACCAGTCCCTGGGTGTTCCTCGAATTGCTGGAGCTCTACAAGGTGCTCGACCGGCAGATGGAATGGGAGATCGCGCGCGACGCCTTCAAGCAGCGTTTCGGCCAGAACGCGCCGACCTGGGCGGCGCCGTCCACCGAGGACACGCAGTTGGTGGAGGACCGCCAGCTCTCGGAAGAGCTGGCGCTGCACTGGCCCTACCGCGAGTCGCGCATGTTCATCCTGCGCTGGGTGCTGGGCGACCCGACCATGCGCCTGAAGAACTCCGGCCCACCGTTGCTGGGCCTTGGCATCTACCGCGACCTGATGCTGCTCGACTCCATCCTGGACGACGTCGTGGTCGTGCGCACGCAGCCGGCCGACTCGCTGCTTTAGCGCTTTAATCGAGGGCATGACTGCCCTTCCTGAAGCGCCCCCCGAGGGCAACATCGTGACCGAACGGCGCGGCGCGCTGCTGCTGATTGGCGTCAACCGCCCGGCCAAGCGCAACGGCTTCTCGCCGCGCATGTTCCGCGAACTGGCCGAGGCCTACACCCTGCTGGATGACGACGCCGAACTGCGGGTCGGCGTGCTGCACGCGTTCGGCGCGCACTTCACCGGCGGCATCGACCTCCCGATGCTGGCACCGCTGATGCGGCGCGGCGAGAAGGCGTTTCCGGAAGGCCTGGTCGAACCAACGGACCTGGGCACCCCGGGCTACCGGCGCCGCCAGAAGCCGATGGTGGCTGCCGTGCAGGGGATCACCTACACCCTGGGCATCGAGCTGATGCTGGCCGCCGACATCGTGGTGGCCGCGGACGACTGCCGGTTCTCGCAGCTGGAAGTGAAGCGCGGGATCATGGCCACCGGCGGCGCGACCCTGCGCATGGCCGAGCGGGCCGGCCTGGGCAACGCGATGCTGCACTTGCTGACGGGCGACGAGTTCGGCAGTGCCGAAGCGTTGCGCCTGAACTTCGTGCAGAAGCTCGTGCCGGCGGGCCGGCAGCTCGATGAGGCGATCGGCATCGCCGAAGCCATCGCGGCCCAGGCGCCGCTGGCGGTGGTCGCCACGCGCCAGAACGCGCTGAAATGCGTCGAAGAAGGCCCCCTGGCCGCCATGGCCGAGTTCGCGCCAGTGCAAGGGCGGCTGGCCAACACCGAAGACGCCGCCGAGGGCGTGCGCTCGTTCGTCGAGAAGCGGCCGCCGCGGTTCAGCGGGCGTTAGTCGGTCATCCCCGCGCAGGCGGGGATCCAGGGCGTTCATGCATTGAAATGGAAGCTCTTGGATTCCCGCCTGCGCGGGAATGATGCATTCTTGTGACAATTTAAATTGCACACAATTTAATTTGGCGCTATAGTTCATCCCATGCCTCGCACCGCCACCCCCGCCAACCCCGCGCTGCTGCTGGACAACCAGCTGTGCTTCGCGTTGTATTCGGCGTCGCTGGCCATGACCAAGCTGTACAAGCCGCTGCTGGACGAACTGGGCCTCACCTACCCGCAGTACCTCGTCATGCTGGTGCTGTGGGAAGGCGACGGCCTGATGGTCACCGAGCTCGGCCAGCGCCTCTCGCTCGATTCCGGCACGCTCACGCCATTGCTCAAGCGGCTGGAAGCGTCCGGCCTGATCTCCCGCATCCGCGCCGTCGAGGACGAGCGGCGCGTCCACGTCACCCTCACCGCGGCCGGCCGCAAGCTGCGCGCGCGCGCCGACAAGGTGCCGGGCTGCGTGCTGGCCGCCAGCCAGTGCTCGCTGTCCGAACTCGTCCAACTCACCCGGCAGGTGCGCCAGCTGCGCGACCGGCTGGCCGGCTGACAAGCCCATTCCCCGCTTTCAAACCCCGCTTCGCTGCGAAGCCAACCCAAGGAAGACGACCATGACCCAGCTCGAAAAAGTGATGTACACCGCCAAGGCCCACGTGACGGGTGGCCGTGATGGCGGCACCGCGAAGACCGACGACGGCAAGCTGGACATCCAGCTGTCCTCGCCCGGCACCGCCGGCACGGGCACCAACCCCGAGCAGCTGTTCGCCTCGGGCTATGCCGCCTGCTTCATCGGCGCGATGAAGGCCGTGGCCGGCAAGATGAAGCTGACGGTCCCGGCCGACGTGGCCGTGGATGCCGAAGTCGACCTGGGCCCGATCCCGAATGCGTACGGCATCGCCGCGCGCCTGAACGTCAGCCTGCCTGGCATGGACCGTGAAGTGGCCCAGCAGCTGATCGACACGGCGCACAAGGTGTGCCCGTACTCCAACGCCACCCGCGGCAACATCGACGTCAAGATCAACCTCGTCTAGAGGTGAACAAGCAGCTCTGGCCGCGCCTGGCCGTCGCCCTGGTGGCGCTGGAACACATCTACATCCTCGTGCTCGAGATGTTCCTGTGGACCACGCCCAGGGGGCTGGCGACCTTCAACCTCACGCCCGAGTTCGCGCAGGCGTCGGCTTCGCTGGCCGCCAACCAGGGGCTCTACAACGGCTTCCTGGCGGCCGGCCTGTTCTGGGGCCTGGCCACCGGGGATCGCACGTTCAAGCTGTTCTTCCTGGCCTGCGTCATCGTGGCCGGCGTGTTCGGTGCAGTGACGGCGCTGCCGAAGATCTTCTTCATCCAGGCGCTCCCGGCGATCGTCGCCGCGGCCCTGGTGCTGTGGCTCGACAGGAAGCCCGCGCAGGCCTGACCAGCCTCAGGCTGTCGCGCATGTGGCCTGCCCGTGTTGAACGGGCAGGCCTTTTCGTTTAGCGTGGGCGCATGACCACCACCCTCCTCGTGCGCAGGGACCAGCTCGCCGACAGCCGGCTGGTCACGCGTGAAGACGCTCCGCTGGCCGACGGCCAGATCCGCGTGCGCGTCGACTCGTTCTCGCTGACCGCCAACAACATCACCTATGCCGCTTTCGGCGATGCCATGCAGTACTGGCAGTTCTATCCCAGTGGCGAGGAAAGCTGGGGCGTGATCCCGGTCTGGGGCTTCGGCACCGTCGTGCAGTCCCTGCACCCCGGCGTGGCTGTGGGCGAGCGGCTCTATGGCTATTGGCCCATGGGCAGCAGCGCGGTCCTGGAGCCGCGGAAACTCAACGCCGGCAGCTTCAGCGATGGTGCGGCGCACCGGGCTGAATTGCACCCGGTCTACAACCAGTACCAGCGCTGCAGCGCCGACCCGTTCTACACGCCGGAAAGCGAAGACGAGCAGGCGGTGCTGCGGCCGCTGTTCGCGACTTCCTGGCTGATCGACGACTTCCTGGCCGACAACGATTTCTTCGGAGCGAAGCGGATCATCCTGTCGAGCGCCTCCAGCAAGACGGCGTACGGCACGGCCTTCCAGTTGCACCAACGGGCCGGCATCGAGGTCATCGGGCTCACCTCTGCGGGCAATCGGGAATTCTGCGAGCGGCTGGGGTGCTACCACCGCGTGATCGCCTATGAGGAGCTCGACCTCATCGACGCCGGCACGCCTTGCGTCTATGTGGATTTCGCCGGCAACGCCAAGCTGCGGGCGGCCATCCATGCGCGCTTCACGGAGCTGCGCTTCAGCTGTTCGGTGGGCGGTACGCACGTGGAAGCGCTGGGCGGCGCACGCGACCTCGCGGGTCCCCGCGCCACCCTGTTCTTCGCACCTGCGCAAATCAAGAAGCGCCAGGCCGACTGGGGCGCGGCCGGGCTCGGCGAGAAGCTGGTGGCCGGCTGGCACGCCTTCCAACGCAAGGTGACGGATGCCTCCGCACCATGGCTGCGCGTGCAGCGCCATGAAGGCTCCGAGGCCGCGCAGCGCGCCTACCAGCGCATGCAGGCGGGGGACACCGATCCCGCGCTCGGACACATCCTCACCATGCGTTGAGAGGACGCGGCGACAATCGCCGCATGTCCGACACGCGCCACCCGTACGAAACCCTCACGCCCGACGCGGTGCAGGACGCGCTCGCCGGCGTCGGCCTGTACGGCGATGGGCGCCTCATGGCGCTGAGTTCCTATGAGAACCGGGTCTACCAGGTTCACCTGGAAGATCCGTTCGAAGGCCATGCGATCGTCATCGCCAAGTTCTACCGGCCGGAGCGCTGGACCGAAGCGCAGATCGCCGAGGAGCACGCCTTCTCCGCCGAGCTGGCGGCGGCCGAAGTGCCGGCCGTCGCGCCGCTGGCGCCCGGCGGCAGCACCTTGCACCGCCACGGCGACTTCTGGTTCAGCGTGAGCCCGCGCCGTGGTGGCCGCCAGCCCGAGCTGGACGACGGCGAGGTGCTGGAATGGATCGGCCGCTTTCTTGCCCGCCTGCATGTCGTCGGCGCGGCGAAGCCATTCGCGACGCGGCCGGCGCTGGACGTGGCCACCTTTGCCATCGAACCGCGCGACTGGCTGCTGGCGAACGGCGCGGTGCCGATGGAAGTGGAACGCGAGTGGACCGAGGCCTGCCATGCCGCCATCGCCATGGTCGAGACCGCCTTCGCTGAAGCCAAGGCCGCCGGCGTGCGCCAGCTGCGGCTGCACGGCGATTGCCATCCCGGCAACATCCTCTGGACGCCCGATGCCGGGCCGCATTTCGTGGACCTCGACGACGCGCGCACCGGGCCGGCCGTGCAGGACCTGTGGATGCTGCTGTCGGGCGACCGTTCACAGCGGCAGAAGCAACTGGGCGCACTGGTGGATGGCTACGAGCAGATGCGCGAATTCGACCGCAGCGAACTGGCGCTGATCGAACCGTTACGCACGCTGCGCCTGATCCACTACAGCGCCTGGCTGGCCCGCCGCTGGGATGACCCGGCTTTCCCGCGCGCTTTCCCCTGGTTCGGCACGCCCGACTACTGGCGCGACCAGCTGCTGATGCTGCAGGAGCAGGCGGAAGCGATGGCGGAGCCGCCGCTGGTCGCGTAGCGGCCCCCCGCAGCCGCCAGGACAAGAATGGCGGACGATCGGACAAGCGCGGACGCCGCGCCGCGCGTAAGCTGCGCCCCATGACGAGCCTGGCTGCTTCCGCCACCGCCTCCACCCTCCCCGACCGCCTGGCCGGCTGGATGGTCGGCACCTGCGCCGTCATGGTGATGCTCGGCTTCGGCGCCATCGTCAACATGGCGGTGTTCCTCACACCGCTGGCGGCGGAATTCGGCTGGTCGCGCGGCGAGCTGTCGCTCGCCTATTCCTTCGCCACCATCGGCACCGGGATCGGCGGCATCGTCATGGGGCACTTCGCCGACCGCCTGCCCGTGCGGCGGCTCGCGCTGTGCGGCGCCATCGTGCCCGGCGTCGCCCTGCTGCTGCTGGCGCGGATGCAGACGACGTTCGAGCTGTACCTGCTGCACGCGGTGATGGGCCTGTTCGGCATCGGCGCCCTGATGGCCCCGCTGAACAGCGCCGCCGCGCTGTGGCTGGCCAAGCGGCCCGGGCTGGCCATCGGCCTGGTCAATGCAGGCGGCGCGCTGGGCCAGGGCGTCCTGCCCTATCTCGCCCGCAACCTGGTGCTGATCGAGGGCTGGCGCGCTGCCTACGCGACACTGGGTGTCATCTATCTCGTTTGCATGGTGCCGCTGGCCTTCTTCCTGCGCGACCCGCCGCGCGCCGCGGCCGCCGACCTGGCTGCTGCCGCGGTTGCGGCCAGCCCCTACCGGGTTTCCCGCAACATGATGCTGGCCTGGCTGTGCGTCGGCGTGGTGTTCTGCTGCGTGTGCATGGCCACGCCGATCATGCACGTGGCCACCTTCGGCGCCGACCGAGGGCTCGGCCCGCGCGAATCCGCCGGACTCCTCGCCGTGATGATGGTGTGCGGCATGGCGGGCCGCATCGGCTTCGGCAAGCTGGCCGACCGCTTCGGCAACCTGCAGGCCTACATGGTGGCGTCGGCGGGGCAGACCTTCTTCACGGCGCTGTTTCCGCTGGCACAGACCAGCACCGAGCTGTATCTCCTGTCCGCCGCCTTCGGCCTGATGTTCAGCGGGTCCATGACTTCGCTGATCCTGTGCGCCCGCGAGTACGCGCCGCTGGGCCGCACCGGCCTGTTCATCGGCATCGCCATGTTCTTCGGCTGGCTGGGCATGGCGCTGGGTGGCTGGCAAGGCGGCCTGTTCTACGACCTGTGCGGCAACTACGACACTTCGTTCACGAACGGGGGCTTCAGCGGCGTGGCGAACCTGCTGGTGCTGGGACTGTTGTGGACGTTGTCGCGGCCCGCCAGGACGCCGCCGCGCTAGGGCCTGTTCACACAAATATCTGCGCTCTCGTTCGGACCCTGCGGGGATGCTCGGTGGGTGGGCAAAGGGGGTCAAGACTGGGCGTCTTGACCCCCTTTGCACGCCCGGCGAGGGCCCCGCAG
>NZ_VOBQ01000036.1 GCF_007833165.1 Caenimonas sedimenti
GGAACCGGCAGCCGGCGCTGGTGTGCGTGGACATGTCGCGGCGGGATTAATTTGCTCTCCCTCCCCCAGAGGGGGAGGGAGGAAGAGCAACTCACCCCATCAGCACCTGGATGCTGTGCTGGTACGCATCCGTCAGCCGATCGAAAAGTTCCAGAAGTTCCTCGCTCGTCGCCGCCAGCTCCTTCCGGCCCGCCGCCTCGTGCGCTTTCGCCGCCCCCGCCAGCAACCGCTCCCACGCGGTACGCGCGCTGGCCAGCCCCTCACGGATTTCCTGCGTGGCGAGCGGCGAATTCGCCAGCGCCTTCATCCCGTCCTCGAAGGCGGCCGCCGTTTCCTTGCCGTCCGCACCGAGCAACGCCTGCTTGGCCATGCGCTGGGAGAGCATGCGCTGGCGCCCGGACACGTTGATGACGCTCACGGTCTTCGCCAGGCCGGACGTCTCCAGCGCGACGACCAGCGCATCGGCCTGGGCCAACATCGCCTCGGCCAGCGCATCGACGCGCGCCAGGACCGCCGCCTGCGCGGGCGCGGCCACCAGGTCACGCAGCGGCGCCCAGCCGGTTTGCGCCGCCTCCAGCAGGTCGCCGAAGGTCGCGGCCGACAGCTTGCCGAGCACCGCGAGGTTGTCGTCGATGCGCGCGGCCGACTGGCGCATCAGCAGCGCCGCCGCGGTCGCCTCCGTGCGGGCGCAGGCCAGCGCGTAGAGCTTGACCAGCCGTTGCGACAGCATGCGCTGCTGCCCGGCCCGATTGATGGCCTCGGCCACCTGCGCGGCATCGATGACTTGCCGCGACACCTGGCCGACGCGCTGGTTGGCGTGCATCGAAGCGGTGCGCAGGAGGTGGAACGCCTCGTCCTCGGAAACCCGGCGCGCGCGCATCAGGATGCCCTTGGCCTTGTCGACCAGCTTGCGCTCCTCGAAGCGATGCGTCAGGTCCGCCAGCGTCTCGCGCAACTGGCGCTCGTGCGCCTCGCGCGCCTGCGCCAGGTGCACCAGGGGGCGCAGGCGCTCCCTGGCGTAGCCCTGCACCACCCAGGCATGCACGCCGGAGGTCAGGGCTTCGTTCATGCGCTCCACGCCGCTGTCCTGCGTGAACACGAGCACCGGCAGCGGTTGCTGGACCTGCAGCGAGCGCAGCGCATCGAACAGCGCCGCGGACGGCCGCGGCTCCCAGCAGACCACCACATTGGGGCCCTGGCGCAAGGCCTCGCGCACCAGATGGGCGCACGCGGCCGGGCCCAGCACCGTGAAGCCGGCGGCGGCGAAGTCCGCCGCCAGCGCGGGTGCGTCGGGGTCGGGGTTGTGAACGAGGAGGACGGAGATCACTTTGCGGCGCAAGCATAGTGCAAGGCCATGTGAATGCCCTGGCACGCATCCTGCTGCAAAGCCCCTGACGGGTGTAACGCCGCACCCGGACCGTGCAATTTCCGCAGGGTCACGCGCACGACGCTGTGTGCTGTCATGGACCAGATTTCCGGCCCGGGCCTTGTCAAGCCCGAGCCCCTGTTCGGACAACACACATGAGCGGCTTCCAGAGCTTCCTGAAAGCGGGCCACGCGCCCACACTCTTCGCGGCGTTCCTCTATTTCGCTTTCTCCTGCGCGATCTGGGTGTTGAACGGCGCGATGGCGCCCTTCATCAGCGAGGCCTACCACCTGACGGCCTCGCAGAAGGGCCTGATGCTGGCCATCCCCATCTTCGCGGGCGCGCTGATGCGCTTCCCGCTGGGCATCCTGGCCCAGTACATCGGCCGCAAACCCGCCACGCTGGTGGAGATGGGCCTGATCGCCGTGGCCATGCTGTTCGGCCTGTTCTTCGTCAACAGCTTCAACGACCTGCTGGCCATGGGCGTGCTGCTCGGCATCGCCGGCGCCAGTTTCGGCGTGGCACTGTCGCTGGGCTCCGGCTCCTTCCCGCCGCAGCACAAGGGCCTGGCGATGGGCCTGGTCGGGGCCGGCAATGTGGGCACCGCCGTCTCGGTGCTCGTGGCACCGCCGCTGGCCAACTGGCTGGGGTGGCAGGCGGTGTACGGCGTCGCCGCCTGCGCCATCCTGATCCCGATGGCCGTGATGGTGATGTTCGCCAAGGAGCCGGACGACGTCGATGCGCACGCCACGTTCCGCGAGCACATCGCCTGCCTGTTCGAGAAGGACGGCTGGGTCTTCAGCCTGATCTACAGCATCACCTTCGGCGGTTTCATCGGCCTCACCACCTTCCTGCCCTCCTACTACTTCGACCAGTTCGGCGTGAGCAAGGTGCAGGCGGGGCAGCTCACGATGCTCGCGGCCTTCATGGGCGCGGCCCTGCGGGTGGCCGGCGGCTGGATCTCGGACCGCTGGGGCGGCGTCAACACATTGACGCTGGTGCTGCTGGTGGTGTCGGTCTCCCTCTTCGCGTGCAGCTTCGCGACCGGCTCGCTCGTCGCCACGACCCTGCTGGTGATGCTGTGCTTCGCCGCGCTCGGCGCGGGCAATGGCGCGCTGTTCCAGCTGGTGCCGCTGCGCTGGCCGACCACCACGGCGGTTGCGGGTTCGATGATCGGCGAGATCGGCGCGCTGGGCGGAGGGCTGGTGCCCTTCAGCATGGGCCTGTCGGCCCAGCACCTGGGCGGCTACCGCTGGGGCTTCGTGCTGTTCGCTGTACTTTCGCTCGTCGTGCTCGGGGTGATGCGCTACATGCAGATCCGCTGGACGCGGACCTGGGCGGAAAAGGGCGGGCGGGCGCGGGTGCATGCGCCGCGCGGGTATCCGGAGGGGAGGCGCGCATGAGGGTCGCGGCGCGGCAGACCGTAGGCTGGGGTGAGCCCGCAGGCGAACCCCAGCTAAGTGCCCCGCTGCTGGGGTTCGCCTGCGGGCTCACCGCCAGCCTACGGGTGACACGCAGTTCACCGGGGCAGGAACAGCAGCCAGAACACCAGCAGGAGGTTGAGCACGGCCGACACGGCCAGGGCGACCTTCCAGATGGCCGTCGGGTCGCGCGTGAGCAGCGGCGTGCCGCCGGCGCTGGCCAGCGGGCGCGAGGCGCCGCGCTCCAGCGCCAGCACCAGTTCCTCGGCGGTTTCGAAACGGCGGCGCGGATCGCGCGCCACGGCCTTCAGCAGCACGTGGTCGAGCCAGACGGGCACGTCAGGCCGCAAGCGCGAGGGCGCGCGTGGGTCGCGCCGGAAGCGCGCGAGCTGGTAGGGCTCGACCTCGCCGTAGGGCAAGTGGCCGGTCAGCCACTGGTAGAGCGTGGCGCCGAGCGCGTAGAGGTCCGAGGCCGGGCCGATGGCCGGCGCTCCGCCTTCGCGCTCCTCCCATTGCTCCGGATTCATGTAGCTCGGCGTGCCCGCGTGCAGTTCGCGCTGCTCGGCGCTTTCGCGCCCGGAGATCGCCACGCCCAGGTCGAGCACACGCCAGACACCGTCCTCCCCCAGGTGCAGGTTGCCGGGCTTGATGTCCCGGTGGACCACGCCCTGGCGATGCAGGCGGCCGAGGGCGCGAGCCACGGCGCGGGCGGCGAAGGAGATCTGCGCGATGGTGAACGGCTGCTTCTCGCGGATCAACTGGTCGAGCGTGCGCCCGTCGTGCCAGTCGAACACCACATAGAAGGCGCTGGGCTCCACCGGTTCGCGCACGCGGACGAAGCCGCTCGCTGTGGCGGCGCCCGTCTGTTCCGCCAGCCGCAGGCCCAGCCAGGCTTCATGCGCCAGCATGGCTCGCTCCGCCGGGTCGCTGGCGCGGGATTCGTGCAAGGCCTTGAGGGCCACCGGCTCGCCAGTGGCCGTGTCGCGGGCGCGATAGAGGCGATGCAGCCCGGTGTCGGCCAGCAGGCTCTCCACGACGTAGCCGTCGAGCGTGTCGCCCGGCTTGAGGCGCGGCGCCGCGGGCAGCACGCGGCCGCGCAGCAGGGCGTCCTCCAGCTGGGCCGCGGCCAGCTCCCGGACGTGGATCACCAATGCGCTGGCGTCGTCCCGGCTGCCGGCATCGACAGCGTCGCGCACCAGCGCTTCGCTGGCGGCCTGGGCCGCGCCCTGCAACGCCGCGCGCGCATAGGCCGCGACATGCTGGCGGCCCAGCACGCCGTGCACGCCGTCGCTGGTGAGCACGAAGACATCGCCCCGGCGCAGCTCGCCCTGTTCGTAGTCAATGCGCACGGCGTCTTCCAGCCCGAGGGCGCGCGTCAGGCGGCTGCGCTGGTCGGGATGGTCGAACACGTGGTCCTGCGTCAGTTGCGTGCAGGCGCCGTCGCGCAGCAGCCAGGCGCGCGAATCGCCAACGTGCGCCAGCGTGTAGCTGTGGCCGCGCAGCACCAGGGCCGTCAGCGTCGTCATCGCGCCGCCGCCTTCCTGGCTGCGGTGCCGGTTGCCGGCGGCGAGCCAGCCGTTCTGCGCGCCGATCAAGCGGTCCAGCGCCGCGCTGGTCTCCCAGGTCTCGGGCGTGCCGTAGTAGTCCTGCAGCAGCCCCACCACGGTGGTCTGCGCCGCCTCGCGGCCGCGGCCGCCGGCGGACACGCCGTCGGCCACCGCCGCGATGACGCCGCGCGTGGCTTCGCCCCGCGGCGCGGCGGCAGCGGCGAAGTCCTCGTTGTTCTTTCTCGGCCCGGCCGTGCTGTGCCAGCCGATGTCCACATCCAGGCCCATGGTGCGCCGATGGTAGCTGCACGCTCGCGGCTGGCATCGGTCTTGCACGCAACACCTCCAAGCTTTCCAGGAGTCCAACCATGAAGAAGATGAAACTCGTGATGATCGGCAACGGCATGGCCGGCGTCCGAACCCTCGAGGAGTTGATCAAGCACTCCCCCGAGCTCTACGACATCACAGTGTTCGGCGCGGAGCCGCATCCGAACTACAACCGCATCCTGCTGTCCCCGGTCCTGGCCGGCGAGCAGACGCTGGACGAGATCGTGCTGAACTCCTGGGCCTGGTACGAGGAAAACCGCATCACGCTCCATGCCGGCAAGAAGGTGGTGAAGGTCGATCGCGTGAAGCGTGTCGTGATCGCGGAAGATGGCACCGAAGCCGAGTACGACCGCCTGTTGCTGTGCACCGGCTCCAACCCCTTCATGCTGCCGGTGCCGGGCAAGGACCTGCCGGGCGTCATCGCCTACCGCGACATCGCCGACACCAACGCGATGATCGAGGCCTCGCAGAAGTACAAGAAGGCCGTGGTCATCGGCGGCGGCCTGCTGGGCCTGGAAGCCGCCAACGGCCTGATGCTGCGCGGCATGGACGTGACCGTCGTGCACGTGATGCCCTGGCTGATGGAGCGGCAGCTCGACGACGTGGCGGGCAAGCTGCTGCAGAAGTCGCTGGAAGACCGCGGCCTGAAGTTCATGATCGGCGCGCAGACGCAGGAACTCGTCGCCGGTGATGGAGGACGCGTCAAGTCGATCAAGTTCAAGGACGGCACCGAGCTCGACACCGACCTGGTCGTCATGGCCGTCGGCATCCGGCCCAACACGCAACTGGCCGAGTCCATGGGCCTGCACGTGAACCGCGGCATCGTCGTGCACGACACCATGCAGACGGTGACCGACGCCCGCATCTACTCGGTCGGCGAGTGCGCGGCGCACCGCGGCATCGCCTACGGCCTGGTGGCCCCGCTGTTCGAGCAGGCCAAGGTCGCGGCGAACCACCTGGCGCAGTTCGGAATCGGGCGCTACACCGGTTCGCTCACTTCCACCAAGCTGAAGGTGACCGGCATCGACCTGTTCTCCGCCGGCGAGTTCATGGGCGGCGAAGGCACGGAGGAGATCGTGATGAGCGATCCCTTCGGCGGCGTCTACAAGAAGCTGGTGATCAAGGACGACAAGCTGGTGGGCGCCTGCCTGTACGGCGATACGGTCGACGGCAGCTACTATTTCAAGCTGCTGCGCGAAGGCCGCAACGTGGGCGACATCCGCGACAAGCTGATGTTCGGCGAATCGAACATCGGCGATACCGGTCACGAGGGCCACAGCAAGGCGGCCGGCATGCCCGACGAAGCCGAGGTCTGCGGCTGCAACGGCGTGACCAAGGGCACCATCTGCAAGGCCATCAAGGAGAAGGGGCTGTTCACCCTGGACGAGGTGAAGAAGCACACCAAGGCCAGCGCCTCCTGCGGCTCCTGCACCGGGCTGGTGGAGCAGATCCTGATGTTCACGGCGGGCGGCGACTACTCCGCCGCACCGAAGAAGAAGGCGATCTGCGCCTGCACCGACCACAGCCACCAGGACGTGCGCGACGCCATCAAGGCCAACAAGCTGCTCAGCATTTCGGAGGCGATGCAGTTCCTGGAATGGCGCACGCCCAACGGTTGCGCCACCTGCCGGCCCGCCATCAACTACTACCTGCTGTCCACCTGGCCCAAGCAGGCCAAGGACGATCCGCAGTCGCGCTACATCAACGAGCGCAGCCACGCCAACATCCAGAAGGACGGCACGTACTCGGTCATTCCGCGCATGTGGGGCGGCGAGACCACCGCCGACGAACTGCGCCGCATCGCCGACGCGGTCGACAAGTACAAGATCCCCACCGTCAAGGTCACGGGGGGCCAGCGCATCGACCTGCTGGGCGTCAAGAAGGAAGACCTGCAGAACGTCTGGAAGGACATCGGCATGCCCTCCGGTCACGCCTATGCCAAGGCGCTGCGCACGGTGAAGACCTGCGTGGGCAGCGAATGGTGCCGCTTCGGCACGCAGGATTCCACGCAGATGGGCAAGGACCTGGAGCGCGCACTCTGGCGCATGTACGCGCCGCACAAGGTGAAGCTGGCCGTGTCCGGCTGCCCGCGCAACTGCGCCGAGTCCGGCATCAAGGACGTCGGCGTGATCGGCGTCGATTCCGGCTGGGAGATTTACGTCGGCGGCAACGGCGGCATCAAGACCGAGGTGGCGCATTTCCTGGTGAAGCTCAAGACCTCCGAGGAAGTACTGGAATACAGCGGCGCCTTCCTGCAGCTGTACCGCGAGGAAGGCTGGTACCTGGAGCGCACGGTGCACTACATCTCGCGCGTCGGGCTCGACTACGTGAAGAAGAAGATCCTGGAAGACCACGAGGGCCGCAAGGCGCTCTGGGAACGCCTGCAGTTCAGCCTGGACGGCGAGCCGGATCCCTGGCTCGAACACGACAAGGCGGCGGTGGACACCAAGCAGTTCGTGAAGCTCGAAGCGGAGAAGGTATGAACATGGGTGAATGGAAACTGATCTGCCGTGTGGATGAGATACCCGTGCTGGGGTCACGGCGCGTGGCGCGCCCGGTGGGCATGGACGTGGCGGTGTTCCGCAATGATGCGCAGCAGGTGTTCGCGCTGCTGGACCGCTGCCCGCACAAAGGCGGCCCGCTGTCGCAGGGCATCGTGTTCGGCACCAGCGTGGCGTGCCCGCTGCACAACTGGACGATCGGCCTGGACGACGGCTGCGCCAAGGCGCCGGACGTGGGATGCGCTCAGAAGTTCAGCGTGAAGGTGGAGGGGGAGTCGGTCTACCTGAATGCGGTGGAGCTGGCGTCGCTGGCGACGGATCTGGCGCCGCCGAAGGCGGGGCCAGATAGCGCATGACCGATTGCCTCTGTCTTGCTCCTCCCCCCTCTGGGGGGAGGTT
>NZ_VOBQ01000037.1 GCF_007833165.1 Caenimonas sedimenti
CGGCCAACACACTGATCGGCCCCAGCTTCAGCAGCAGCACGACGGTGGCCACTGCTGTCAGCAAAAGTTTGAATAGCACCCAGTAGTGGCGCAGCAGTCCCCAGGCGGTGCCCAACGCTTGTGTCAGGCCCGTTGCCAGCGTGGCAAGACTCAAGGGCATGATCACCAGCCACGCCGTCACGCCCATCGCGATCGACATCGCACGCACGACCTGGTCTTCCTTGCTCACCAGACCGACAAGGGCATGCGCCAGGAATACGGCCAAAGCGCCGCACCATCCAACCGAACTCGTGATGTGGGCGGTGAGCATCAGCTTGCGGGTGCGAGGCGACATGGTCATGGCGGATCCATCTTGGTCAGGCGGTCGTGAACTATATCGATGGTGCCGTGGTTGCCCATCTTTCTCAGCGCGATGCCTTGCAGCCAACCCACTTCACGCGGCCTTCAGGTACTCCCGCAGCTTCTGATTGTCCGCCTGCAACTGCGCCCTCATGATCGCCAGGAATTTTTTCGCGGTGCCTGACAAGACCTGGCCGGCAGGGATGGCTAAGAAACAGGAGAACGTCACGTCCACGCTCAACTTGCGAACCACCAGGCCGCGGTCGGCGTAGTCGAGGGCCGTGATGGGATTGATGACGCCCACGCCAAGACCGTGCAGTGCCATCTCGCAAACGCTGACGGCGTAGGGCGTGTGAATTGACACCGACAAGGTGACGCCGTGCTCGGCGAGCTTGGCGTCCAACCTGCGCCTGGATGCGTCTTCCGGGTTCAGCGCCAGAAAGGGCAGCTCTGCAAGCTGCTCCGGCTGGATCTGCTTGTGCCTGGCAAGGGGGTGCCCCTTCTTCATCACGACCACGCCCGGAAACGTCGCGAATGTGGTCGGCTCCAAGCCGTCGACGGAGACCTCGTCGGCCATCAGCCCGAAGTCAGCCAGGCCGGAAACCACTCGATCCTTCACTTCCTTGGAACTGAGAACCTGCAGTGAAACATGGGGTCGCGGGCTCTTCGCGGCAGAGGCCATCAGTTGCTTCAGGCACCGGGGCATGAACCCAAGGCCGAAGGCGGGATAGCAGGCCACCTGCAATTGATCGACACCAAATTCCCGCAGGCTCTTGACCCGATGCTCGATGGCACCCAGGCCGACGAACATGCGCTCGACCTCCACCAGCAAGGCCTTCGCCTCAGGCGTCGGGTGCAGCCTGCCGCGCAGGCGCTGGAACAGCGCAAAGCCTGCCTCGGTCTCCAGGCGTTTGAGCGATTGGCTAATGGCGGGCTGCGTCACACCAAGGAGCGCTGCCGCCTTGCGCGCAGAACCGCTGGTCATGATGGCTCGAAAGGTCTCGATCTCGGTGACACGCATATAAGCCTCAGTTATTGACTGATAACGAATCTATCCATCATCTTATCGTCCCGATCCTAGACTGCCAATGTTCTCAACCATCAGACGAGGAGAAGGACATGAGCATTCGAGTCACAGTGATTGCCGCCCTGCTGGCGCTGGGTTCGGCCGCCCAGGCCCACGATTTCAGCCCGGACATCGCGAAATATCAGCAGGTCGCGGCGACGCGGAAGCTGGATAGCAAGGAGGCGATCCAGGCGCGCCTGGCGCTGGAGCGCGCCCAGGGCCAGATGGACCAGGCCGACATCAAGATGCTGCTGCGCATCCGCAGCCTCACCAATTCCGGCCTGCGCGAACTGGGTGAGCAGCCCGCATTCCTCTCCAGCGAGTACAAGCGACTGGAGGCGGCGCTGGCCAATCCCAAGACCAACGACCCCGCGAAGGTGGCCAAGGCCCGCGAAATCTTCGCGCAGCTCAACCACGAGAAGCCCGTCTATGAGGCGCTGGAGACCGAGGCTGTGGAGAACATGAAGCAGGCGCTCAAGCTGATCGAGGCGGCTCCTTCCAAGTAGACCCATGGGCCGCCCAACGGCGGTCATGGATTCACTCGCGCCAAATCATCACGCTACCCAAACCTGACGCGAACAGCATGAATCGAAGTCCGTCTTCTCCCAGTTACCTGCAGCCGACACGCAACCCGCGCCTGTCGCACCTGCGGTGCATCAGCTGCTCGCTGATTCTGCCGCTTGCCGACCATCCGCGCGGCTGCCCCGCATGCGAGGCGGCGGCCCGCCCGTCCAGCCTGGAGGCCGTCTATAGCGAACTGCCGTCCTCTATCCGCCCGTCCCCTTCCGGTTTCCACTGGGGCGAGTGGCTTCCGTACCTTGAAGGCGTCTCGCTGGGTGAGGGCAGCACCCCCTGCCTGGAGCTGCCCAGGCTCGCGCGCGAACTCGGGATCGCGAGACTCAGCGTCAAGCATGAGGGCATGAATCCCACAGGCTCGCACAAGGACCGCATGTCCGCGCAGGCCGTCTCCCGCGCACTGGAAGCCGGAGCCGAGACGGTGGTCCTGGCCTCCAGCGGGAATGCGGCGGTATCGGCCGCAGCTTACTGCGCGGCCGCGGGCCTGCGCTGCGAGGTCGCGACCTACCGCAACATGCCCCAGGCCTTTGTGACGGCGCTGCAGCGGCTGGGCGCCCAGCGAATCGCTTTTGACCGTGGAGCGCAGCGATGGGAACACGTGCGCCGCCGTGTCGAAGACGATGGCGCCTTCGCCCTGACAAACTACTGCTTGCCCCCGGTCGGCAGCCCGGTGTTCGGCGTGGAAGGATATCGTGCTGTCGCCCTCGAGTGCGCGGCTGAGGGGTGCGTTCCTGACCATGTCCTGGTACCCACGGCGCGGGGCGATCTCCTGTGGGGCGTCTACAGCGGGTTCAGGGATTTGCACGCCGCCGGCCTGATTGATCGGATGCCTCGGCTCTGGGCCGTCGAGCCGTTCCCGCGCCTGACAAAGGTGTTGGAAGGTGAGCCCGCACAGCGCGAGTTTTCCGGAGAAACGGCGCAGTTCTCTATTGCCGGCGGCACGGTCACGCTGCAACAGGTGCTTGCCGTTCGGAACAGTGGTGGCGGCGCCGTCGTCGTCGATGACATCGGGGCGCATCGCGGCGCATCGAGCCTGGCGCGCGAGGGCTATTGGGTGGAACTCTGTGCAGGCAGCGGCGTGACCGCCACGGCCCAACTGCTCGCAGACCACAGCTTCGCCGCCTCCGACCACGTGCTGCTCGTCCTGACCGCCAAGGGCGACCGCGACCCGTTCGATCCTGCAGCGATCTCGTAGTTTGAAAGGACCTCCCCCATGTTCCGCCGATTCCCATCCCTCATCGTCGCCGCTTGCCTGGCGTTCTTTGGCGCCGCGGCCCATGCGGCCTACCCAGACAAACCGATTCGACTGATCGTGCCCTGGGCGCCGGGCGGCAGCACCGATGCCATCGCACGCGCCATCGCGCAGCGAATGAGCGAGAGCCTGGGCCAGAGCGTGGTGGTCGACAACCGCTCCGGCGCCTCCGGCCAAATTGGTACCGACGCCGCTGCGAAATCCCCAGCCGATGGCTACACCCTGACCATGGTCGAACTGCCCCACGCCATTGCTCCGGCCGTCGTGGCGAAACTTCCCTACGACCTCCTGCGCGACTTCACCCCCGTCAGCCTGGTCGGAACCTCACCGTTGGTGTTGTTCGCAACGCCGAGCGAATTCAAGACGGGCGACATGAAGGCCTTTCTCCAGCGCGCGAAGAGCGGCAAAGCGCCGCTCGCCGTGGCGCATAGCGGTGCCGGCTCCAGCAGCCACCTCGCGGCCGAGGTGCTGGCCTCGCGCGGCACCTTCAAGTACATCCCGGTGCCGTATCGCGGCTCGGCGCCTGCGCTGACCGACGTGGCGGCTGGAATGGTGGCAGCGCATTTTGCGACCCTGGCGAGCGGGAGCTCGCTGCACGGTGCGGGCAAGCTCTCGCCCTTGATGGTCACAGGTCCGAGCCGGTTGCCGGCGTTGCCAGGTGTCCCCACGGCGCGCGAAGTCGGGATCGAGGGAATGGACTTCAACCAGTGGTGGGCCGTGGTCGCTCCGGCGACGACGCCCATCGAAATCGTGGAGCGCCTGCGCGCAGAAGTGGTGGCCGCGCTGAACCACCCGGCCACGCGCGAGCGTCTCAACACCCTGGGCATTGACCTGAAGGGCTCCACCCGGGATGAGCTGCGCAGCTTCATGCGCAATGAGGTCGACCGGTGGGGCGCCATCGCAAGAAAAGCGGGCGTGAAGCCTGAGTAGGACCCGCGACAGGTGCGTCCATCAAGTCAACGCACCGGATAACCAATCTGTAATGTATCTGTTGGGTTGCCGTGCGCTGGCTCTTCCTAGACTTTGTTCCGTGATGCAAGGCTCTTGCCTCACCTGGCAGTGGCTACTGTGGTCCGCCAGAGTCTTAGGAGACCATCATGAAATTTCGCCATGTTCTGTTCGCCGTCAGCCTGGGTGCTGTCGCCTCCACGTCGTTCGCCACCCAGCTCTACCATCCCAGCAACGCCGAGGAGGGCGTGACCTTCCTGCCGCTGCACCAGGCCGGCGGCCTCACTCGCGATCAAGTGCGCACGAACGTGATGGGCGCCCAGCGCGACGGCACGCTCAGCTGGATCAGCCGCGGCTATCCGGGCACCTATCCGCTGGTCCAAGGCCCCAGGCTGAGCAACTCGCGGGACCAGGTCGAGGCGGAGCTGCGCGCCTGGCAGAAGAGCCCCGTGACGCCGGACGGCATGCGCTTCGTCCCCGGGGAAATCGGTTGGGTGGAAGCGCGCTAGTCGCACGGCCGAAAGACCGCAGCAAGTGTGCGTAAACGTGTCCCCTGACCACAAGCGCGACAAGTCTCAGTAGAATCCGCCGACCATGTCGCGTTTCCGTCTGTTCCTCGCCTGGCTGATCGTTGCCGCTATCCCGTTGCAGGGATTGGCGGCTTCGTCCATGCTGTTTTGCGGAATGGGCGGGCATCATGGGCCGGGCAAACTGGCGGTGATGCAAGCGGATCTGGCGCCTAGCAGTCGTACTGCCAGTGCAGGGCACGACCACTCCAAGCACAGCCATGCAGGCGATGTTCAGGCGAAGAAGACCACCGACAGCGCCGGCAAGAAGCTGCCCGACATTGCCCACAAGTGCGCTGTCTGCGCCTCCTGCTGCAATGTCGTCGCCATCACCGAGTTCCCCCAGCTGGTCGCCTTCGCGCCAGTGCCCCAGGCTGAGTTGGACGAGCCCTTCGTGCTGATTCACGCCCGACCTTCCCAGGTCCCCGACAAACCACCTCGCGCCTGATTGCATCCAGGGGCGCCGGCTTGGCCGGCCCCCGTGGGTGCATTCGTTCGTCCGCCATGCCGTTTCGGCGATGGCGGTACATCCCCATGAACAACGCGAGGTTCCCATGCTTTATCCCATGCTGGCCCGATGGCTGGCAGTCTCATCGGGTCTGTTGACGCTGGCAGCGTCGGCCCAGACGCCAGCGGCTCCCCCAGCGCGCGCCGCCGCGTCCGCAGTCGCCACGCCCGCTCCCGTTGCGCGAGCGCAGGCGGCGCCGGGCGAGTACCGCTCGGCGCTGGAGGGCTACCAGCCCTACAGCGAAAGCAAGATGGTGCCCTGGAAGGAAGCCAACGACACGGTCGGCAAGATCGGCGGCTGGCGAGCCTACGCCAAGGTAGCGGCCGAAGGGCAGGGGGAACAAGGGCATGCCGGCCACGCCACGCCCGCGGCGAGTGCGCCGAAACCCGCCGCCAGCCAGACCAAACCCTAGAGGGCGAAAAGAAATGCACAGAAACTTTCGAGTTGCCGGTGTGGGCGCCGCCGTGCTCCTCCTTGCTGGATGCGCGAGCGTCAACATCGATCAGGCGCTGCAGGAAGCCAATCAATCGACTCAGGACTTCACCCAGGGCAAGCTGGAGCTCAGTCGAACCGAGCGGCAGCGCCAGTTGCGAGGCCAGCTCAGCGAGCAGCTGTTGGCCAAGCCCTTGACCATGGACGACGCCGTGCAACTGGCCCTGGCGAACAGTCCGTCCATGCAGGCGCTGGTGGCGCAAAGCTGGGCCGACATGGCCGCCGCCAACCAGACAGGTCGGATCGGCAATCCCATCTTCACGTTCGAACGCATCCGCGCCGGCGACGAACTGGAGCTGGGGCGCTTGCTGTCGATCGGCCTGCTGGACCTCCTCACTCTCCCCCAGCGCCAGGTGATTTCCCGCAACCAGGTCGCCCAAGCCAAGGTCCAATTGAGCGGCACCGTGGTCGAGCAGGTGAGCCAGGTCAGGCAGGCCTGGGTTCGGGCCGTCGCCGCTCAGCAGTTGCTGCAGTACGCCGACCAGGTCAACCGATCGGCCCAGGCTAGCGCGGAGCTGGCCAGGCGTATGCAGGCGGTGGGGAACTTCACCAAGTTGCAACGGGTACGGCAGCAGGCCTTCTATGCCGATTCAGTGGCGCAGCTGGCCTCGGCGCAGCATGCGGTCACGGCCGCGCGCGAGGAACTGGTGCGTTTGCTCGGGTTGACGGACGCGCAGGCGACGCAGCTGATGCTGCCGGATCGCCTGCCGGATCTGCCGAAGGAACCCAAGGCCGCCGCCGGCGTCAGCGCGTCGGCGCTCCAGCAGCGGATCGACGTTCAGCTGGCTCGCCTGCAACTCGACGTGGCAGGGAAATCGCAGAACCTGTCACTCCTGAACAGCCTGTTTGACGTCGAGGCCGGGGTCCGCCGCGACACCGTCTTCGACAACCACTCCGGTGAGAAGAGCCATCGCAGGGGTTATGAGTTGGAGATCCGGCTTCCGATCTTCGACTGGGGCGGGGCCCAGCGCGCCAGCATGAACGCGCAGTCCCTGGCTGCGGAATTCGACCAATCTGATCAGGCTGTTCGGATGTTCTGACTTCCATGTTCGGCGTGCTGATCACCCTCAGACGGTCTTTCAACTGTGAATAACCCCGCGCGGCCCGACGGTTGTG
>NZ_VOBQ01000038.1 GCF_007833165.1 Caenimonas sedimenti
GACCAGGTCGTGCGTGCGATGTCGATCGCGATGGGCGTGACGGCGTGGCTGGTGATCATGCCCTTGAGTCTTGCCACGCTGGCAACGGGCCTGACACAAGCGTTGGGCACCGCCTGGGGACTGCTGCGCCACTACTGGGTGCTCTTCAAACTTTTGCTGACAGCAGTGGCCACCGTCGTGCTGCTGCTGAAGCTGGGGCCGATCAGTGTGTTGGCCGGAGCGGCCGGTAGTGCAACATTTTCCGGCTCGGATCTCCTCGGCCTTCGAACATCCCTCACTCTGCACGCGGCGGCCGGATTGGTTGTACTGCTGGCGGCCGTCGGGCTGGCGATCTATAAGCCGGCGGGACTCGTGAGGAAAGTGCCGCTCGGCTCGGGGACCGCCTATGCCATCCCTCTATGGGTCAAGGTCGTTGGAGCCTGTATCGGCGTCCTGATGCTGATGGTTGTGATCATGATGCTTTTGGGCGGCCACGGGCCGAATGCTCACCTTCCGTAGCGCACAGCCCCTAAGGTCGTCGGACCGTCGGAGCCGAGCCGCCTGAGCTGAAGTCAGCTGAGGTTGATGTGGATGCGAGAAGTGGCTTCCACGTTGCCGCGTCGCTCCAGACTTTCCAGCCATTTCAGCGCCTGCTCCGACCAGAGCTGATGGGTCACTTCGTTGCGCACGACGCCCTTGCTCGAACCTGCACCTTGCAGGAAAAACGGGTCGAAGGCTCTTGCAAACTGGGTTCTGGCTTCGTCTTCGTTGCGAGCGTGCGAAATGTGCCCGAAGAATGTGCGGCCCTCTCCGGTGGCGAAGTAGTCAGCCCAGACCGTCCAAAGGCATTGCCCGGGTTCGCCATGCATCTCTGCTTCTCTGTTTGTCCGATGGGGCGCACCAGTCCGTCGAGGCTCGATAGGCCTTGCACCGAAGACCGCGGCCCGACCAATCAATTCCTCTACCGCTTCGTCGGTCAGCCCCACCCGCCCGTCGGTCAGCACGAGATGCGCACAATCCGGACTGAATCGCCAACTCTCGTCGTCCAATGCCATCCACGCGTCGGAGCCTGGCGGGACTCCGACCAGATGGGAGCGTCTTCGCATCCAGGCCGTACATTCGGCTTCGCGCACGTAAGACCAAAGGCGCGTTGGCAGCAATTCCACGGGCACCTGAACGGGCGTGCGACCGATGACACGGTTCCGCACACTGGCAGGGAACAGCTCGCGCAAGGCCTTCAGCGAGCGTGTTTCTCGCCAGGACGATGACACGACGATCCGCAGCCCCGGAATGCGCTGCATCAAATGTTCCAACGAGCCCATCCGGCAAAACAGCGGCCGCTCCGGATCCAGTTGCGCCGGATGAAGCACGCCGTCGAAGTCCAGGAAAAGGATGAAGTGGCCCTGATCCTTAGTCATGCCACCTCCACGACCAAGTCAGGAATGAACCGAGCATTCTCAAAGGCAGCATCCTTCCCTCCGCCCATGGGATACCCTCGCGGATTGCAGACGACGCGGGTTCCCTTTCCGGACGGCGCATCAACTCCTGCGCTCTGCGCCCCCAAGACGAAGTCGACCGAGTCGTGCGTATGGCCGTGCACCCACAGATCGGCCCGAGTGATTGCATCCTCTGGCACCAGGGTCACGAACCCTGGCGTCAAAGCGTCATCGACGTACCGCTCCGCCACCGAGTTCCGATGCGGCAGGTGGTGGGTCACGACCACTGTCGGCCCCGCAAAGTCCTGCTCCAGTTGCGCAGTCAGCCACGCCAGGCTTTCTTCCGAACGTAGACGTACATGCAACGGCGACAGGTTGTGGCGGCTGCTGTTCCAATGAAGGCCCGGCACGGGATCCGCTTTGATGCGCCGGCAATCCATCAGGCCGACTTTGTAGTCCAGTTCGGCCCGATGGCGCATTGCGGCATCGAAATAGAGGAAGTCAGCCCACAGCGAAGTGCCCAGGATGCGAACTCCGTCCAATTCGATTGCATCGTTTTCCAGAAAATGAATGTCGAGTTCTTCGGAAGCTGAGCGCATCTCCGCCAGGGTTCTTGTCCAGTGGCCTCCGTAGTACTCGTGGTTGCCGGCCACGTAGATCACCTCTTTCCCCGGAAATGAGGCATGAGCCCAGTGCAAGCCCGCCACACCCTTGTGAATGTCGCCAGCCAGAATGACCACGTTGGCCTGCTGCACCGCTGCCGGGTTGGGCACGAACGGCGCGAATTCAACATGCAGATCGCTCAAGATGAGGAGGTTCATGACGCGGCGCCCCCTACCCCAGCAGCGTTCCCTTGGGACCGGGAGCGCCGCTCGCAGGGATCACATGTCGTGTGGCTCCATGCGCCCTGCCGCAGCGTCCCGGAAGCTCCGCAACTTTGACATGTGCGAGCTGATTCGGCCTCAGCCTGTGCGACGAGCGCGTCAACCGCATTGGCTGGGAATGGAACTGCAGGTCTAGCTGGGGAATCCATTCGGATGTGACCACCCGGGTGCACCAAATCCACGGTAAGTCTGATCTGATCGTCGACCTCCCAATAGAACCGCAACGCACCATATTTTTCCTTGATCTGAGATACCTTGAATCGCAGCGCCTCTGCGTCGCCCAGGTGCAGATCGAGCTGTACGCACAGTCTTGTCACCAGGCCCAGCCAACCGATCGGTACGTGAGATGGGATCTCGGGCGGGCGGCCTTTGAACAAGCGCGGGAACCGGGTGACCAAGACGTTCACAAGAGCGGTTTCAGGGAATTCGTTCATGGAGCACTCCTTGGAATTGCGGACGTAGCGTTGAGACGTGTGGCTTGTCTATTTGATCCACTTGGGCAAGGGCGACACGGAAGACGCGCGGTGCGGCTCACTCTGGTTCCCCTCGCAGCGCCTTTCCCCACCGCGGTTCACACTGGTCGCAGCTCACCCGCATCCAGCCCGACTCACGCAGCAGTCCCGGCGTGCCACAGGCCATGCAGGTGCGTTTCGACTTTTCTCGGGCCGTCGAAACCAGGGCGCGCAAGGCTTGATCGCGCCGAAGCCTTGAACCGGGCCAAAGCGGGTGCGGACGCTGGCCTCGCAGCCAAAAGTGGACAACGAAGACGCCGAATTTTTCCTTCAGCTGTTGCAGCTCGAAAGCACCCGCATCCGCATCGTTCAGCAAGTTATCGATGCCAACCAGCAGCTCGATGGCCAGGTCGTCCCAGCCTCGGGCGAACTCGAACGGAGGCAGGCCGTTTTGCAGGATGCGCGGGCAGCGCTCCAGGTAGCGGCTGCGCCTCTGGTCGTCGGTGTATTGAAATTCGGGCATGGTCTCTCCTTGTTTCAATGCATCCGCTGTGGCTCGCGGTGCTCGCGCGCCCAGTCCGCGAGGTAGCGTTGAACAATCGTGCGAAGGGCCCGCACGTTGTCTGCGCCGGCGTCACAGATTGCCGCCGGCGGGTCGGGCAGCGTCCCTGGCGGCAGCTTCCACTGCCGCTCCATCTCCCGGGTAAGACCGGCGGCGATGCTGGGTAGGTGCTCCCGCCCGGGCGCAGGGATGTACAGCGGCTGCATGCGAGACAGCAGAGGCCGGCTGATGGACGCCAGGGAGTTGGCGGTCGCCCAGAAGTTGACCCGAGAGAGGTCGCAGTTCACCAGCAGATACCCGTCCCGCCAGCGGCTGGCCGTCTCCGGCTCCAGAAGTCCGAGCAGCTGCGCGTCGATGGATCCGCCGTTGTAGTGCCGGCCGATCTTGTCCACCTCGTCAAGCAGAACCAGAGGCGAGGCGCTGCGACTCTGGACCATGAGTCGCAAGATGGGTGACGCGTCTGCGGTGGCCCACCCGCGCGCGGTCCCGGCTAGCAGCTTGCTGTCGCTGGTGCCGCCCAGGGCCAATGGCATGTAGGGCAAGCCCAGGCGCTCGGCAAGCCGGCGCACGAAGCGCGATTTGCCGGAGCCGGGCGGGCCGACCAGAAGGGTCGGCGGGACCATCAGTTCCTCCACGCCCAGCAGACTTGCCGTGGTGAGGTGTCGGCGCAGGTGTTCGACGGCCTGCGTGGCCCAGGGGAATTCGGCCTCCATTTGGGCGAAGTGCTCCGCCAAGGCCTCGCGCCCCGGCATGCGTGCGACGGGCATGGCTTTGCGCAGTCGTTCGTAGGTGCGGAGGCTTTCCTGGTCGTACTTTTCCGTGGAGGGCGGAATGGGCTCGCGCACGATCCGGATGAAACCCGGTGGCTCCGGCCCTTCGACCAAATTGATCTCCGGGACCGGGGTCGGCGCGGCTGGAGCCAGCTCAGCGCTCTGAAGGTGACCACGCAGGTGCATCAGGACCTGCGCAGGCATGCACGAACCCCAGTACACCTCGTGGACGGACTCTTCGCGATGGCGCAGGTGTTCGCCCAGAGCGCGCCAGACCGACAACCCAACGCCTTCGATAAAGAACAAGTTGTCGGCGGGATGCATCACGGTGTTGCGCCCCAGGGGCGTGCCGTGGACCGAGGTGATGACCAGCATGGCAATCACCTCCTTGCAGGCTTCAACCGACCACTTCTCCAGGGTGCCCTCTGCGATCGCCTGGGCAGCCAACTCCACAGCTTGAACGGCAGCTGCGGAGCATTCCCTCGGAATCGAAAGGGGCGGGTTCTTTCCGGCGACCTGGCTTCCCCCATAGGAGAGTTGCGGAAGGCGTTGCTCCTCCACGTGTGAAGTCGGGTGCAGCCAGAAACGGGGCTCGATTCGAACTTCCGCGCGTTTGAGCTCAACAACGAACAGTGCATGCATCAGGCGTGGCGTCGGCACCGACTCGCGTAAGAACTTGAGCAGTTCGAGTTTGAAGCAGCGGTTGCTTTCGCCGTCCGTACTCATGAAGTCGATTTCCCGGAGCAGTCCGAGCGCGAGCGCTTCGAGTTCGTCGGCCGTCTGGGATACGCGCTTTTCGGAGTTGACCAGCTTGCGCAAATCTCGCCGGAACAGCCGCTGCCTGCGCAGCAGGTCTGCGTCGCCTGCCGCAAGGCGAAGCTGGGGATGGGCGAAGTGCTGAGGAGAGCCCGCCTGACCCGCCGGGCGACGCATCGCCGGGAAGGGTGAAATCGGCTTCATGACGGCAACTCCGAGAGCACGAACGCAGCCCGTCCATCCGAGGCACCCGAGGGGCCAGGTGAATCGAGAAGTTGGAGAGACAGTTGCATCACAACGAGCTCCTGCAAAAAGAATGGCAGTCGCCGCGTGGATCGATCAGTCGATCAGCGATGCAGCGGCCTGCCCGGGGGCATGACAAGATTCATTGAGACTGGAGAGAGGGGCTGCGCCCCGCCGGCAACTGACTAATTTCGGCCGGACCGGCGCAGCACCCTAGTGGAGCTGGCGTATGTGAACCGCATCGACATCGCCAAGACTGCCCGCTTGACGCCTACACGTATGCACAGGTCTCGCCGCGTTGCGACGGAGACAGCAGAGCAGGTTGTGGGTTGCATGACAGGCGGGTCGGAAAGTGGTTGCGGCGTGATGAAATTTGAACCGAAATGCGCGACCTTGTCAAAAAAAGCAATAAACGCGGGCGCATATTCAGCCAGCCCTCCGCACAGTCCGAGACCAAGCTGCTGCTGTATTCGGCAAGCGCACTACGCCCCTTGTGCCTGCCACTGAAGCAACCCCAGGGGCGGCCGCAACCGTCGCGCAGCGGCCACCACCTCTCCCGGGGCCACGGCCAACAGTTCACGTGGTCTCTTTCCGTCGAGCAACGCGGTCGGTTTCTCGAACCACCGGGCCAGCTCGAGATCATCCGCGTGTGGAAGCGCCCTGAGGATAGTGGTCATCTCGCGAAGCGGCCGGAATCCCGGACCAAAGCCATACCTTGGAAAGTATTCAAT
>NZ_VOBQ01000039.1 GCF_007833165.1 Caenimonas sedimenti
CTGTATGAGGAAGCGGCGCGGCGAAGTGCCGCGCGAATCGGGCGGATTCATGCCGTGAGGCGGGGAGCCGCATGACCGGCGGCATCGCTTGGCGCCGCCTCCACCCACCGAGTTCTTCAACAGAATCGGTCGAAAGCAGACCTCGCCGAAAATGTCCGTTCACGGACTCGGCCCAGCACGCCCGATCGGCGGCGGCGTCAGCGCGCCACCAGCCATCCTCCCAGCGCAACCAACCCCGCGAAGAAGCAACGGCGGAACAGCGCCTCGTTCATATCCTGCCGCAGCTTCTGGCCCAGGGCCATGCCGGCCAGCGCGGGGGCCAGTGCGAGCAGGGACTGCAGCGAGCCCTGCCAACCCAGCTGGCCCTGCGCGGCGAGCAGCACCGCTAGCGCTACCGTCGAAGTGGTGAACGACAGCCCCAAGGCCTGCGCCAGTTCGTTGCGATCGAGTTGCACGGACTGCAGGTAGGGCACGGCGGGGATCACGAACATGCCCGTCAGCCCGGTGACGATGCCGGTCACGGAGCCGACAACAGGGCCCGCGACGGCTTGCACGGCGGCGGAAGGCGCTCGCAAGCGCCAGCCCGCCAGGCCTGAACCCCCGTACACCAGCAGGCAGGCGCCCAGCAGGACGCGCCCCACTTGGTCATTCGCCGGCGGCAACCAGGCCGCGGCGCAGACACCCGCGACCACACCCAGCAGCAAAGGCCACAAGCGCCGCAGCAACGGCTGCAGCTGACCGCCCACCAGGCTTTGCCAGAGATTGGTCACCAGCGAAGGCACCGTGAGCATGCCGGCTGCCTGGGGCACGGGCATGAGGAGGCCCAGCAGCCCCATCGCGAAGGTCGGCAACCCCATGCCGAGCACGCCCTTGACGATGCCGGCGCCGAAGAAGATCACGCTGACCAGGAAGAAATGCGGGATGTGGTCATGGAGCATCGCGCCAGTGTGTCGGCGGCGGGCGCGCAGGACCATCAACCATTGCTTGAGGGTCAGGGTCGCGGCCTTGCCGATAATCGCCCATGCGCTTCAGCTGGACCGACCTCCAGATCTTCCTCCACGTCTGCGAGGCCGGCAGCATGACGGCCGCGACCGAACGGGCGCACTTGACGCTCGCCGCCATCAGCGCGCGCATCCGCGGCCTGGAAGAAGGCAACGGCGTCACGCTGCTGGAACGTCATGCGCGGGGCGTGTCACTCACGTCTGCGGGCGAGGTGCTGGCGCGCCATGCGCGGCTGGTCTTCGAGCAGGTCCAGCGCCTGGAACGCGACCTGATACATGAGGAGGCCGGACACCCGCGCCGCGTCGTGCTGTTGGCCAACAGTTCCGCCTTGGCGCGACCATTGACGCAGGCCTTGGCGCCGCTGTGCGCCTCGGGCGATGCATCACCGCTCTGGCTGGTGCGGGAGAGCGCGAGCGAAGCCACGGTGCAGGCTCTGCGTTCCGGCGCGGCTGACGTCGGCATGGTGTCTGACGCCGTCGACACGCGGGGCTTGGCAGCGCATGACCTGGGCCCCGATCCGTTGGTGCTGATCGTGCCGCGCACGCATCCTCTGGCAGCCCGTGCCAGCGTCGCGTTCGAGGATGCGCTCGCGCAACCCTGGGTGCTATGGGGCGAGCAGACCGCGTTGTCGACGCACCTGTTGATGCGCACCCTCGCGCTGGGCGTTCGCATCGAGGCGCGCGTCACTTATCCGACGGTGGCCGGCGTGCTCGAGTTGGTGCGCGCGGGCGCGGGCGTGACGGTGCTGCCGCAGGCCCTGGTCGACCTGCATGCGCCCGATGCTGCGCTCGCCTGCATCCCGATCCAGGAGCCCTGGGCGCAGCGGCGGCTGCTCGTGTGCTTCCTGAAAGGCGGCGATCCGCTGCGCGGCCGCCTGGCAGGCAGCCTGCGGGCAGCATTGGCCACGGGGCTGACGCGTCAGGCCGTCATGGGACGTTGATGTTGTGGTAGCGCTCGATCTGGCACTCGTACGTCGACTCGCCGGCATCGCAAGGCGAAGCGGGACGCTGGTACGGCGTCATGCCCGAGCAGCCGGCCAGCACGGCGACCAGCAGAAGGATCGCGGCCTTCGCCATGACTACGCTTGCGCCGGCAGGAAGCCTTCGACCGACAAGTAGCGCTCACCCGTGTCGTAGTTGAAGCCCAGCACCGTCGCGCCGGCCGGGATCTCACCCAGCTTCTGCGCGATGGCCGCGAGGGTCGCACCCGAGGAGATGCCGACCAGAATGCCTTCTTCGCGCGCCACGCGCCGCGCCATCTCCCGCGCCGGTTCCGCATCGACCTGAATGATGCCGTCGAGCAGCGCGGTGTCCATGATCTTCGGGATGAAACCGGCGCCGATGCCCTGGATCGGGTGCGGCGACGGAGCGCCGCCGGACAGCACGGGCGACGCCACCGGCTCCACGGCGAAGACCTTCAGCTTGGGCCAGGCCTTCTTCAGCACCTTGGCGCAGCCGGTGATGTGGCCGCCGGTGCCGACGCCGGTGATCAGGTAGTCGAGGCCATCGGGAAAGTCCTCCAGGATCTCGCGCGCCGTCGTCTGTTCGTGCACGGCCAGGTTCGCCGGGTTCTCGAACTGCTGCGGAATCCACGCGCCGGGGGTCTGCGCCGCCAGTTCCTCGGCGCGCGCGATGCAGCCCTTCATGCCCTTCTCGCGCGGGGTCAGGTCGAAGCTGGCACCGTAGGCCAGCATGAGCCGGCGCCGCTCCACCGACATGCTGTCGGGCATGACCAGCAGCAGCTTGTAGCCCTTGACCGCGGCCACCATGGCAAGGCCGATGCCGGTGTTGCCGGAGGTCGGCTCGATGATCGTGCCTCCGGGCTTCAACTTGCCGCTGCGTTCCGCGTCCTCGACCATCGCCAACGCGATCCGGTCCTTGATCGAGCCGCCCGGGTTGGACCGCTCGGATTTCACCCAGACCTGGTGGCTGGTGCCGAACAGCCGGTTGATGCGGATGTGCGGGGTGCGACCGATGGTGTCGAGGATGCTGTTGGCTTTCATGCTGCGCTCCTGGGAAGGAAGCGCAGTTTAGCCCTCAACGGAACGGCATGCCCTTCGGCCCCGTGATCTGCACGCTCAGCCGGTACGCCGTCCAGCTGAGGCAGCCCGTGAAGCCGTTCTTGACCTTGAACGACATCGGGTTGCCGGTGTTCGTCTCCATGAGCGACGGCTTGGGGCCGACGCCCGACGGCACCGGGCAGTTGAGGAAGTTCACGTCGGCGCCGGAATTCTCGCCGGTGAGGTTGTGCGACTTGTAGGCCCAGCCGTTGATCAGCTTCACCTGGAAGTGGTCGTTGCCGAAGAAGGGCGGGCTCGGCACCGCATGCACCTTGTGCTGCGCGCACACCGAGGTCTGGCAGACGCCGCCCTGGAACGGCGTGTTCGGGCCGGCCGCCACGGTGTGCACCAGGCCATGGGCGACGTCCTTGGTGTCGAATTCATGCATCGCGATCGTGCGCGTCTCGCGCGTCGCCACGAAGCTCATGCCATCGCGCTTGAGCACCTGGTTCTTCGCCGTGGTGACCTCCACGTAGGCGCCCTGGTCCGGCAGGCCCGTCAGGTCCGCCGGCACGTTGGCGACGATGGCCGTATCGGACCAGGCATCGACCGGAAGGTTCTCGGCAATGGTGTTGCCGGCCGCGCCTTTCAGGCGCACCTTGCCCAGCTGCAGGCCGAAGCAGCCGGCGAGCGTGACTTTGTCGCCAGGCTTGAGCGCCACGGGTGAAGCCTGGTTCACCGCCGGCGTGCAGGGCGGCGCGCTGCCGGGCTTCATGATCTCCAGCCCGGCCGTCTGGTCGATGGGACTCGAGCCGCCGGCGGGCGCCGCAACGGGCCGGCCCGGGTTCGCCACCACCCCTGCTGCGGGCTGCAGTCCCACCGATGGACCGGCCGGCGCGGCCTGCACCGTGAACTTGCCGTCGCTGCCGGCGGGCATGCTGAAGCAGCCCACGGAGGCGGCGATGTTCTGCCCGGGCGCCACCGAGTGGCCGATGATGAAAGTGCCGGCCGCAGGCGGCACGAAACTCACCTTCCTTGGCCAGGGCGCGTTCTTCGCGAACACCGCGCCGACCGTCTGCGCCGCGCCTCCAGCCGCGGGCGACACGCGGATCACCGCATCGGCCGGGCACACGCCGTCGCCTTCGACGATCAATTCCACCGGCTGCCCCGCCGTGGGAGTCGTGGGGGACGCCGACACCTTGGTCAGCTTGCCGGCCTGCACGACCACCGTGCTCGCGCTGCGGGAACCGCATTGCTCCGCAAGCGTGGGGCCCGGGATGGTCTTCACCGAGAGGAAGTAGGACTTCGCGGTTGCGTACTTGTGCGTGACGCTCAGCTTGTTCTGGCCGGATACCGCGCCGAAGTCGAAGCTGGGCACCACCTGCTTGCTGCCGTCGCCCCAGTCCACCTCGATGTTCTTGCAGGTGCCCTGGCCGCTGATCGCGAGCGTGGCGTTCTCGTTGACGAAGTACTGCGGCTTGTCGAACGTCGGTGCGGCGCCCAGCCCTTGCGAAAACGCGGCTGGCGTGCCGGCCATGAGCAGGCAGGCGGCGGTGATGCGGTGAAGTTGTCGTGACATGGTTGCTCCTGTGGATGAAAGTGGCGGAATCAGCGCACCGGCGGAGGTGCGGGGGCGACCGTCGGCCTCGGCGTCAGTGGCGGTGCGGCCGGAGACTCGGGCGGCGGCGGCGGTGGCCGGCCACCGGTGGAGGGCGCCGGTGGTGTCGTTGTCGGCGGCGTCGTTGTCGGCGGCGTCGTGGTCGAAGGTGCCGGCGCCGGCGCGACCGGGCGGCCAGAGGTC
>NZ_VOBQ01000040.1 GCF_007833165.1 Caenimonas sedimenti
TTCGTCGACGATGCGGCTGCGGGATGCACAGGCGCGGCGTTGGAGGGGCGCAGCGTCGTGAGCGGCAGGATCTCGATGGACTGGGCTGCCTTGGATGCCGCCTCCCAGTCCGCGAAACCCTGGGTCATCTCCGGCCCCATGGCGAACTCATGGCGCCGCAGGTACTGGATCAGATGCGTCAGCTGGAGCGCGGCGTTCGGATCGCGCGGTGCCTTGTTGCGCAGGTGCTCGAAGAGGGCCTCCAGCGGCTGGTCGTCAGCGCGTGGACCAAGTTCCCCCTCGCGCTTGAGCTTGCCGAAGATCCGGCGGATGCGTGCGTCGTGGGGAAACGTTCCCCAGTGCCCCAACGCCTGGATCGGCCCGAACTCACGCCCCGTGTCGTCGAACAGCATGACGGTGCGGATGTTGCGGAAGTCCGGGCGAACCCACATGCGCTGGCCCTTCAAATCGAATCTCTTGGCCAGCGAATTGCTGGAGTAGCGTTGGTACAGGTAGTTCACGTAGGGCCGCCGTCCCGTCGGCGTGTCGACCTTCACGGTGACGGGATGCGGCTTGCTGAAGTAGTGCGCCTTTCTCTTGTCCGCCGGAAGGTAGTTGGGCTTGAGGGCGCCTGCCGAGAGCAAGCGGCGCAGCCGCTCCAGTGGTGCCACGTTGTGAGCGCCGGCCGCCGGTAGCGCGTTTTCGTTGCGGGCGTTGATGTCCAGGACCTGCTCGATCTCTTCCGCCCGGACCTTCTGATCCACCTTGACCGCGTGGGTCTTGCGACGGGGGTCCCGAGGATTGCTGCCCGTCGTCCCTGGCAGTTGGTGGACGACCCGTCGCGCCTGCAGGCTGAATTTGCTTTCCACCTGCGCTCGTTCGTGAGGGGTCTTGGGGCTGCCCAGAATCACCTTCGCGCCAAAGAGATTCGCCACCAAATGCTGGACGACGTCGGCCAGGTGGGCGAGCGCATTGTCGAGATAGACGACCGATGGAATAGCAAATCGCAACTCCGGAATCACGCATGCCGGGTAGCCGGCATCGGGTTCGGCCTTCGCACCTGGTATCACCTCCGCGACCGGCTCCGGCCCATTCACCGCGTCCCAAAACAGGATGCTGATATCGTGGCCCGAAACCTGAGGCGTGTAGACCTGCCGATTCGCGAGATTGGCTGAGGTCCCCTTGTGAATGCAGCGAAGCTGTTGAAACCTGCGCAAGTCCAGGCTTTCCCAGTCGCCCATCGGAGAAGGAAGTTCGTAGCGAGCCTCCAGATCGACGGTTGTCGCATCGATGATCCAGGCACCGTAGCCCCCGTACTCCCGATCTGCCGTCCCCGTGCCTTCGCCATATTGCAGCAAGTCCGCCGCGTCCTTGCCGTGCTCGAGGTGCACGAAGCGCGAGGCGTACTTGGGCAGGTAGGTCGAGTCGATCCACAGGCGCAGCGCCCGCCTGCCCTTCTCGCTGGTGTTTAGCGGATACTCCTTGGGCCCGATCCCCTCTTCCACACAAAGCTTCCCGAACTTTCGGTGGATTCCGCGGAACATGAGTCGATTCGGCCGCAGCCCGCGCAGCCCAAAACCATTCAGATAGGTAATCAGCTTGTTTTCGATCTCGGGGTGCTCCTTGAAGAGCAGGCGAAATGCCCCGGAGAAGCCACCCTTGCCGTCCGCGCTTGGCGGGTTAAGGTGCGTGCGCTGGGGCGGGGTGATGTACGCGCCTTTGGCGAAGGCGCGACATCCGATGATGGCGCCGGACGCATCCCGCTCAAATGCGCGGGCGAAGATTCTCAGGAAGCGCCGCTCGCTGATCTGCGCGACGGCAGTGACCTCGCTCAGAGGCTTGTCTTTCAGGTACAGACTGCTCGCGTCGCGCAGCCTGCGGTATCGCGCCTTGTCCTTCGCGGGCAGGACCGTCTCATCGAAACCGGGCCACGTCGCCATGTCCCGGTAGGGCGCCGGAATGTTGTTGCGGCCGCCGCGGCACTGTGAGGCGCGCGCCTCCAGGTCGAGGACTACCGACGGGTGAGCAGCAGCATCCATGGCTGGTCTCCCCCATAGGTCGGTCCGTTGTCCATCATGATCAGCTGGGGCACAGCCGCAAACAGGGAGGTGCCCAGTACGCGCTGCATGCGCCCAAGGGGCGGCGGCTGCATCTTTCCGCGATCTTCCTGCGGTGCCTGATGGTCGCTGCCGGCGCCGCCACGCGGGCAATCACGCTTGGGAAACTGTCGAGCTCGGGCCATAGCTCACCTCCGCCAAGTTGATCTGCAGCTTGCCTTCCCGGTACAGCCGGAACAGCGCCGAATCGACCTCCTGCGCCGGAATCGGCGTTCGCGACGATTGCAGCTCGCCGTACACGTCTTCGACCCGGATCCGACCTTCCGAGGGAACGACCGCGCAAACCCTGTCTTGCTGGTCGAGGTCGTTTCGGTTGTAGCAAAGCAGGTGCTGCAGGACCCGATCGAGGTTGCATAGCAGCGTCGGATTGGCACGAATCTCGGACTCGCGACGCAGGCAAGGCACTACATCGAAGGCGACAGCGACTTCGCGCAACTGCTGCCAGTCGGGCCCACCGCCGTGCACTTCGCCCGAAGCGTCCTGGACAAGGTCGGCCGTGCGCACCCCATCGACGAACTCCGTGATCAGGTGGCAGGGGACCTTCCAGCGCTTGCCGAACTGAAAATAGCGCAACCCTCCGCCTGCGGGAACCTCGCTGGCGACCGCGCCCGGGCACAGGCAGCGAAGGAGGAAGTTGTCGGCGCGCAACGGCGTCCCGAACTCCAGGGGCTGCAGACTGAACGGATCGGTCAGCCTTACCAGACGTCGCTTGCCACCCTTGTAGCGAGCGTCAAGACCGCCGTACTTGTGCTCTCGGACGGCCCAACTGACCGAAGTGTCGAAATAATTTCTGAAACTACGCGTCACTTCGCGTAGCGGAAGCTCGTATCCCATTTCACAATGTCCTTCTTGCTGGGTTGCGGGGCCCGGCGAGCCAAGGCGACTCGCATCGGAGTTCGCGTCTCGCCGCAGGCAACCGGCGAGAAGAGAGGCCGCGCGAGGCGTTGACACCCCGCTGAAGGACGATGACAATGGACGTGCCTTTCAAGCATCCCTTTGCTTCACCCGCCGGCGACGGCGAGCGACGCCCTAGTGTTCGAAGCACTGGGGCGTTCGTCTTTCTGCCTGGCCAATTCACGGCTAGTCGGTCATGGGGGTGCTCCTCTACCGCGCAGGCGGCTGTGGTGGAAGGCCGAGCCGCTGCCTGGCGAGCCACGCGGCAAGTTCCGTGACCAACGCGAATTTCCCCCGACGATGGTCCAAGGGAAACACGGGGATCGGCACTCGGTCCCGGGCCAGAGCCATCCGGAAAGCGGTGGCGGACGGATATCCCAGGGCAGCATGCAATGCGGCTCCGCCGATCATGGGTCCGTGCCGCGCGAACAGGTCCTCTTCGAGTCGAGCCGCAAGATTCGCGTACTCAAGACTCGAGTCTGGTTTCGCCGGGTGACCTGAGGACACGCCTGGATGCTAGAGGCCACCCCGATGGAGAGCTACGCGGTAAAACTGGCAAAGAAATTACCGCATAGACAATC
>NZ_VOBQ01000041.1 GCF_007833165.1 Caenimonas sedimenti
GTATGAGGAAGCGGCGCGGCGAAGTGCCGCGCGAATCGGGCGGATTCATGCCGTGAGGCGGGGAGCCGCATGACCGGCGGCATCGCTTGGCGCCGCCTCCACCCACCGAGTTCTTCAACAGAATCGGCCAAGAGCAGACATGGTGACGCACGGATTGGGATTCCGTCGAACAGTCCTGCGCGCGCGCCTGTGCCACCGCCTGGAGCCGCTTCGAACGACGACTAACCCGGGCACTCAGATCCGCAATCGATCATCCAGCGAGCGCAATGCGCGCCGATCACCGTCGATCCGTCGATCGCGTGTGGCGCTCACCATGGCAGCCGATGCGCATGCGGGTTTGGCGTGCGTGCCGCAGTCTTGCCTTCGAGTAGATTCGCGCAGGAGGTGCTTGGACGCGCTCGCCCGAATGGACTAGGAAACGAAGGAAATGAACCAACCAAAGCCAGGAGCTGATAGCCATAGCGGCTTCGAAAGCCTTCTTAATGCGGCAAAACCTATTCTCAACAAGTTGCGAGGTTCGACGACATTCGCGATGTCACGAGGTGCCAAGGAGCTCTTCCACACCAACTTCCTGTCTCATGTGCTGGACGCGGAGGCGGAGGATGGCAATGACAAGCTTGTTTTGGATCAGACGAGGCGTGCGCTTCTGAACCTGCTATTTGGACACGACCGGTTTGATCGCGTCCTTACGTGGCGTGAGCAAAGCAACCTGGATCTCGTGATACTTCCGGAGCCTCGGGTGGAGGGCGCAAACCGGTACCTTGGGCCGATCGCATTCCAAGCGCCGGAGAAGGGCGCGCACTCAGACGACGCATGCGTCGCGGTGGTGGAAGCGAAGTTGAAATCCGTGCCTACGGGGAAGCAACTCATCAAATATGACCAAAAGCTGATCAAGGGCCTCAAACTCGAGTTCGACGATCCCTCACCACCGAATGCGCTTGGAGAAGATCCGGCCAGACCAGAAGAAGACGCCGGCATTCCGTGGCAGTCGGTAAACATGAAGGCGCTGGCAGACAACGATGCGGTTGTCGTCTCCGCGAAGGAGCAGAAGCAAGAGGTTGCCAGGGTTCAAGCGCCAGTGCGGCGCATCCTTCTGGGCTGGACGCATGGAGGCCGAGAAGGGTCTTGGAACAAGATCGGCTGGGGCGAACTCGTGAAGTGCTTCCCCGAGAAGGGCGATGCAACAGGCGGGCTGCTGGTGCAGCTGTTGCGCGATTACCGGGAAAGCACGTCCGCGCTCGTGGCTCTTGCGGAGGCCACGCTTCTCGCGGTGAACGAATTCTCCACAGGCCATTCAGACCTGAGCGCAATGCACACCGTCCTAATGCGCGAAGAGTTTAGGCGCATGCGCATCCATGATCTCGTGGGCAAGCTCGCGTTCTCCGAGTTGGCGAACACGCTTCGAACGGCTGTGACCGAGCAATGGGGAGAAGCCGAGGTAGATCGGCCTGTTCCGGCGGAACTCGGCGAGTTCACGCCTACGTTGAACTGGGAAGCTTTTATGACCCGAGCGACTCCCGGACTGACTGTCTCATGGCAGATTTCTCGCCCGGCAATGGGGAGCCTAGAACCGCGCACCGTCGAGATTGGTGTGCAGCTTCAACGCTGCGAGTATCGCCACTTCGTCAGCGCCTCGCATTCGTCGGGGGGCAAACTCGAGACGTTGGCACGTGATCCGCGCGGAGTTGGTGGATCCGCTTGGTGGCAAGCCAAGCCGGGGCCAGCGAAAGAACAAATGAAGGCAGGCAAGCGCGACGATGTAACCCTGCGGAATGCGCAGAAGGGGAAGAAAGTGGGTGGTGAACTCCGGTTCCTTAAATTTGGCGCCGAGGCGTTCCTCTACCGGTATGTGGATGCTTCTGATTTCAAGTTCGATGATCTGGTCGGCGCGCTCACGTACAGCCTTCATGAGGCTCGCAAGCTTCTCGCTCAGGAGTCGCTTCAAACCACTTTTGCCGACCTTCTTACTCGACCAGAAAAGGGCAAAGCGGAAAATGTTTCGGCGCTTGCTGCTGCAAAGTCACCCGAACGCGGCAGGAAGGCGAGCGCAGTCGCAGCATCCGCGGTGAACAACCCTATAGGCGCCGAAGGTACTCCTCTGGCCGCCGCCAAGAAGCGCGGTAAGCGCAGGAATACGGGGAATGGTCGCTGATGCGCTGGCCCTGTCGCTCAGGTGTGCACTGTGCGTGGCGAAGGCCGTCCGACAACCAATTGCTGGGGTTGTTGCGCTCGCCGGACTCGGTCGGGGGAGTGGTCGCGGCAAATTCTTTGCCACTCAAACGGACATTCACCCTCGGATTCACACTCCGCCGGCCTCGATGTCTGCTTTGCGTCGATTCTGTTGAAGAACTCGGTGGGTGGAGGCGGCGCCAAGCGATGCCGCCGGTCATGCGGCTCCCCGCCTCACGGCATGAATCCGCCCGATTCGCGCGGCACTTCGCCGCGCCGCTTCCTCATACA
>NZ_VOBQ01000042.1 GCF_007833165.1 Caenimonas sedimenti
GAGGATCGTTGACCGGCACCACCGTCACCGTGGTGGTCGCCGCCGCGCTGTTGGCAGCGCCATCGTTGACCACCACCGTGATGGTGCGCGGCGTCGTGTTCGGGTTGTCGCTGGTGTTGCTGAAGGTCACCTGCGCAATCGCCGCCTGGTACTGCGCGAGCGTCGCCGAGCCGGTGAGGGTCACCACGTTGCCCACGATCGAGCTCAGGATGCCCCCAGGCAGCACGCCGGCCACCGCCAGCACGTCAGCAGCCTGCGCATTGGTCAGCGTGATGGTCGCCGACACCAGGTTCGTGTTGTCCGGGTCGACGATCGCCACGTCCGCGTCGCCCACCGACACCGCCGCCCCACCTTCGGTGAAGGTGGTCGCGTAGTTGTTGCCCGCCGCCCCGCTGGAGTCGTTGCCGTCCAGGTCCAGCGTCGGCGCATCGTTCAACGGCGTCACGCTGATCGTGGCCACCGCCGTGTTGCTGTTGCCCGTGCCGTCGTTGACCACCACGTTGATGACCCGCGCCGTGTTGCCCGGGTTGTCTCCGCTGTTGGCAAACCGCACCTGCTCGATCGCCGTCTCGTAGCTCGCCAGCGTGGCCGAGCCGCTCAGGGTCAGCACGTTGCCCACCAGGTTCGCGACGATGCCCGCGGGCAGCACGCCCAGCACCGACAGCACGTCTCCGGCCACCGCGTTGGTCAGCGTGATCACCGCGCTCACCACGTTGGCGTTGTCCAGGTCCGTCACCGAGCTGTCGACGTCGGCAATCGCCACCGCCGCACCACCTTCGGTGTACGCACCCGTGTAGTTCGCCCCCGCCGCGCCGGTGGAGTTGTTCGCGTCCAGGTCCAGCACCGGAGGATCGTTGACGGGATTGACCGTGATGTTGACGACGTCGGTGTCTGTCAGCCCGGCCGCATCGGTCGAGAGCACCGTCAAAGTGTCAGGCCCGTTGTAGTCGGCCACTCCCCGATAGATCAACGAAGTCAACGTCGCATTGATATCCGCCTGGGTGCCCGAAATCGTCAGGCTTGCGCTGCCATTGAGGCCAGCGCTGATGCTCGCACCGCCCGAAAGCGTGATGTTCAGCGTGCCATTTGCTACGGTCAGCTGGGTCGTTGCCAGATTGCCGTCCAGGTCGTTCACGCTCAGCCCGCTGATCGCCAGGTTCGTGTCCTCGTTGACCGTCTGCAACCCCGGCACGGTGTTGACCGGCGGATCGTTCACCGGGTTGACCGTGATGTTGACCACGTCGGTATCTGACAGGGGCACCCCGGCCGCATCGGTCGACAGCACCGTCAGCGTCGCCGGGCCGTTGTAGTTGAGGTTGCCCTGGTAGCTGATGGTGGCCAGCGCCGCATTGATCTGCGCTTGCGTGCCTGAGAGCGTCAGGGTGCCGCTGCCGTTGAGGCCGGAACTGATGGTGGCGCCACCGGCCAAGTTCACCGTCACGTTGCCGTTGGTCACCGTCAGTTGGGTGGTCGCCAGGTTGCCGTCGACGTCGATCACGCTGACTCCGGCGATCGCCAGGGCGGTGTCTTCGTTGACCGCCTGGGCACCAGGCACCGTGTTGACCGGGGCGTCGTTGACGGGGTTGACCGTGATGTTGACCACGTCGGTGTCTGTCAGCCCGGCCGCATCGGTCGAGAGCACCGTCAAAGTGTCAGGCCCGTTGTAGTCGGCCACTCCCCGATAGATCAACGAAGTCAACGTCGCATTGATATCCGCCTGGGTGCCCGAAATCGTCAGGCTTGCGCTGCCATTGAGGCCAGCGCTGATGCTCGCACCGCCCGAAAGCGTGATGTTCAGCGTGCCATTTGCTACGGTCAGCTGGGTCGTTGCCAGATTGCCGTCCAGGTCGTTCACGCTCAGCCCGCTGATCGCCAGGTTCGTGTCCTCGTTGACCGTCTGCAACCCCGGCTCGGTGTTGACCGGCGGATCGTTCACCGCCACCACCGTCACCGTGGTGGTCGCCGTGTTGCTCGCGGCGGCCCCGTCGTTCACCACCACCGTGATGGTGCGCGGCGTGGTGTTCGGGTTGTCGCTGGTGTTGCTGAAGGTGACCTGCTGGATCGCCGCCTGGTATTGCGCGAGCGTCGCCGAGCCACTCAGGGTCACCACGTTGCCCACGATCGAGCTCAGGATGCCGCCCGGCAGCACGCCGGCCACCGCCAGCACGTCACTCGCTTGCGCATTGGTCAGCGTGATGGTGGCCGACACCAGGTTGGTGTTGTCCACATCGCTGATGGCGATGTCCGCGTCCGCCACCGCCACCGCCCCACCGTTCTCGGTGAAGGTGGTGGCGTAGTTG
>NZ_VOBQ01000043.1 GCF_007833165.1 Caenimonas sedimenti
TTCTCGAACCACCGGGCCAGCTCGAGATCATCCGCGTGTGGAAGCGCCCTGAGGATAGTGGTCATCTCGCGAAGCGGCCGGAATCCCGGACCAAAGCCATACCTTGGAAAGTATTCAATGCCTCCAAACCGAATCGCAAAAATCTTGCGCTCTCGCTTCCACCGGCTGACCTCGGGTGCCGGCCTGTCAGCGGCGATCGTTGCAAGTTTTGTGACCCGGTCGGCATTCAGCCACTGCGTGCCGTCGCGAAGCATGGCCGCTTCTTGCTGGATCGCGCGAACATCCTCAATTGAAGGCGTCGGATTCGCCACCATCAACCGCACGAGCTTGGGCTCGAATCGGCCCAACGCCACCGTTGCCGCGAGCAATGCCGGCAGTGCGTCCTGGACCGCCTGAACGTCGCGCGTGTCGATCAGAACATCAGAGTCGATGTCGATGTCGATGGAGATCCTCATACGCCTTCTCATTCGGCTCAGCACGAACCGAAAGTTTCAGAGCTGGATATTGTCACCTGTGGGATCGTCGTGGCGAAGGCTGCCTAACTGCTCGCTTCCGGGGCGAGTGCCCCCAGCCGGGTTGACAGGCCAAGGGGTCATCCTCGGTCGCTTCGCGGTCCCGGACGACAGCACCAGGGGCTCGTAAGCGGTCTGTTCGTCCCACATGCAGTCCAGGTGGTTGTCTCGCCACATCCGATCATCGCCCACAGGATCAGCGTGACGGAACCGCAGGACATGCCGATGCACGCGCTGGACCAGCCGCTCGACGTCGCCCTCGGCTGCCCTAAAGCGCACGCGCGCGGTCACGGTTTGCGAACCGCGCAGGAGGGTCCAGCTTGGCGCAAACTCGATGGGATGAGGGTAATCCAGCCAGCTGACGTCGTCGAGGTGAGTGCCGTGCACGTGGCGAACCAGGAGTTTGGCGAACAAGCCGAGCATTTCGAGTTGAAGCAGGCGCGCGTCGAACTGGGGATACTCCCTCAGGCCATCTCCATGACGAATCGGCGCCTTGAGTGAGGCGTAGGCGTCTTCGTCGTCGCCCATCCACGCCTTCAGGTCGTGCCTGAGCCGCATTTCCGGCAGCAAGTCATAGGACGCATAGAGCTTGTAAAGGGCCGCGCTGACGATACTCGTTTGCGCATTGAGCCGAAGCCCCCGCGGGTAGCGACCGAGACGACCTATGAGTCGGAAGGTTGCATTCTCGTGCTCTACACACAGCTGCCTGAGCCAAAGCATCGTGCGTTGCGCACCTCGATCGAGATGATGATCCGACCCGATGGGCAGAAAGCCCCGCGTATGAGTCGGCCCCAACACCACGGATTCCTCCCTGAATCCAAGCCACGAGGGATCGGCGGCAGGCGCCCAAACGCTCGCCCGCTGAAAGTGCCGTGAGGCAACCGCAGTCGAGGGCGACTTCAGCGGAACTGGCAGTTGTGAGAGTCGCTTCGCCTGATGGGGCACATCGACCCCAAGGGCAAGTACTCCTCGCCTGTGTCCAAACATCTGGTCGGCCCACCTGGCATGCTGAGAATCAGCGACCCGCGCAATCGTGTTGGCCAACGCAGCCCCGCACAGGGGGCATTCGAACGGGTGGAATGCCGCGTCCGCGAAGCTTGGATCGATGGGGTTGCTGCAATCTGGGCAAAGGTCGAGCAGAGGGATGTCGTGCAGTGGGCATCGCTGGACGGCTACGTGCTGTGCAACGATGCTGTGATATCCCAGGGACAAGCATTGCTTGCAGTAGCGCAGAGTCGGATGCAGCAACTGCGCCTGGTGGTCGATGGCGCCGCCGATGTCGCAGCCTCGCATGTGCAGCACCTGCTTCCCGGACGTGCCAAGGACTTGCGCAACGGTGTTCACGTCATTGTCGGGTTGTGTGAAGCGCCCGAAGATCCGGCGTGACAAAAGCCGCGGCAGCAGCACTTCGCGCGCTTCGCACTGCTGCACGATGCAATAGGTGGTCCAGATGCCATAGAGGGACTCATGCTCGAGCCCCTCCAGACGGGCGGGTAAGGCCAGCGCCACGCGCGCCGCGTCGAACGACTTCATGCCCTGCCACCCCG
>NZ_VOBQ01000044.1 GCF_007833165.1 Caenimonas sedimenti
GATTCTGTTGAAAAACTCTCCGGTGCCGCCTAGATTTGCGCGAACCAAATGCGGGGGTGCTGACGATGATGGGAAGCCAAGGCGGAGCGCAGGATCGGCTGTTCTACTCGTTCAACCTTGAAGACCATGTCCCCAGAGATCACCTGCTGCGAGGCGTCGACCTCTTCCTCGACCTGAGCGAGCTGCGCGAGCACCTCGCTTCCTTCTACAGCCACACCGGCCGTCCCTCGATCGATCCGGAACTGATGATCCGGATGCTGGTCATCGGCTACTGCTTCGGCATCCGCTCGGAACGCAGGCTCTGTGAAGAGGTCCATCTGAACTTGGCCTATCGCTGGTTCTGTCGGCTCGACCTGGAGCAACGTGTGCCGGACCACTCCACCTTCTCCAAGAACCGGCACGGGCGCTTTCGCCAGAGCGACGCCTTCCGCCATCTGTTCGAGTCGGTGCTGCGCCGCTGCATGAAGGAGGGGTTGGTAGGCGGGGAAGGCTTCGCCATCGACGCGAGCGTGATCAAGGCCGACGCGAGCCGCGCTTCTCGTTGGACCGAGGGTGAGGCGCCAACCCGCGCTGTGCGCGAGTACCTTCAGGCGCTTGATGCCGCGAATCCCCCTGCGGAGGACGATCCCCCAGAAGGGCCGCCGGGCAGTCCGCCCAGACATATCTCGCCCACCGATCCTGAGGCTCGATGGACAGCTGCGCCAGGTGGGCCTGCCTTCTACGCGTACTCAACCAACTACCTGATCGACCTGGACGCCGGGATCATCGTGGACGTCGAGGCGACTCCCGCTCACCGCACCGACGAGGTCCAGTCCACCAAGACGATGATTGATCGCGTCGAACGCCAAGTGCACCTCAAGCCCAAGCGGTTGGTCGGTGACACGGCCTACGGAGCTGCGCCCCTTCTGAACTGGATCGTCAATGAAAAGCAGATCGAGCCACACATCCCGGTGTGGGAGAAGGCCAACCGGGACGACGGCACCTTCAGCCGCTCGGACTTCACCTTCGATGCGCAGGAGAACGCATACACCTGCCCAGGCGGCAAGAAGCTGAATACCACGGGGCGGGCAACTGCGGCAGACACGCTCCTCTACAGGGCGACGAACAGCGACTGCGCTGGCTGCGCGCTGAAGCAGCGCTGCTGCCCCAACACACCGAGCCGCAAGATCCCGCGCAGCGTCTACGAAGACGCGCGGGATGTGGCACGTACTGTATGCGCCTCCCCCGGGTACGAGCAGTCGCGCAAGGACCGTAAGAAGGTCGAGATGCTGTTCGCACACCTCAAACGCATCCTGAAGCTCGATCGACTGCGGCTGCGAGGCCTCATAGGTGCCCGAGACGAGTTCCTGATGGCCGCAGCGGCGCAAAACCTGCGAAGAATGGCCCGCTGGCTCGGTCCAAAGCAGGGAATCGGAAGTGCAGTAGCTGTATGAGGAAGCGGCGCGGCGAAGTGCCGCGCGAATCGGGCGGATTCATGCCGTGAGGCGGGGAGCCGCATGACCGGCGGCATCGCTTGGCGCCGCCTCCACCCACCGAGTTCTTCAACAGAATC